>NZ_MSFI01000019.1 GCF_001975785.1 Domibacillus epiphyticus
CCTCCAATTGTCAGATGGTGTCTAACAATTGGGGTGCAGTTCATGAATAGGCTTCGGGTTTTTTTGATTTCCGAAAAATGCAGAATGAATGTCAACTCGAACAGCGAATGAAAGTCGAAATGTATAAAGCTGGTGACCCCATACTGCGGGTTGATGATAAATACGGAGTTTTACACACGCGGTGATTCGCCAAAAGGAAAAACAAGCGAAAAAAATTGTCAGCCCGGTGCCCCGGTGAAGGAAATAGCGGAAATAATATATTTATTGCCGGAAAAAGTCGGGAGTAATGTGAAAAAAACGGCCTTCAGGGGCCGCTTTTTTCTGACAGTAATACAGAGAGAGTATGGAATGTATTTTAGTAATGTGAGCCGTTTAAACCGGCTTCTTGTTTACTATTTTAAATGTTTTTGAAAGTGCTTTCATTATAAACGTCACAAAATGCCATAAAAAAGACATTAAGCAGAAATTTTTTGATCTAAATAACAAAATCATTTAATGGAAAGAAAAAACAGCCGGGTAAGGGCTGTTTTTTCATAAACGTTTTTTAGTTAAAGTTTATTTATTAGTAACGCCGGACCGCTTTTTGCGATTTTTTGAGATCAGGGCTGGAATCGGTCATAGAGCAAAAGCGGCCGAACGGACGTTAAAAAGTTTATTAGCCGATGACAGCTTGCTCTTTTTCAAGCATCGTACCTGTTTCGGCAAGGCGTGTGTGCCAGGATAACGCTTTTTCTAAAATATGCGGTGTCTGACCACCGCGGGCTGATGCTTCTTCAAAATAATCGAGAAGCTGCTTTTTATACTTCGGATGCGCACATTTTTCGATAATAACAAGTGCACGTTCACGCGGTGCAAGGCCGCGCAAGTCCGCATATCCCTGTTCCGTAACAAGAACATCCACATCATGCTCCGTATGATCAACATGTGATGCGAATGGAACAATGCTTGAGATGGCACCGTTTTTCGCCGTTGATTTCGTGACGAAAATAGCAATCCGGCAATTGCGGGCAAAGTCTCCTGAACCGCCGATGCCGTTCATCATTTTTGTACCGGAGACGTGAGTAGAATTGATATTTCCGTATATGTCCGCTTCAAGTGCCGTGTTAATGGACAAGAGTCCAAGACGGCGTATGATCTCCGGATGATTGGAAATTTCTTGCGGACGCAGCACAAGCTTTTCTCTATATTTGTCCAAATTTGCATACACGTCTTGCATTTTTTCATCTGATAAAGTAATCGAGCATCCGGAAGCGAATCTGATTTTGCCATGATCAAATAAATCAAAAACAGCATCTTGCAAAACTTCCGAATAAATGTCGAGATTCTCAAATTCCGAATCAATCAACCCATGCAGCACCGCATTGGCAACTGTACCTATTCCAGATTGAAGGGGAGCCAGACTGTTCGTGAGACGTCCTGCCTGTACCTCTGATCGGAAAAAGTCGATAAGGTGATCTGCCATTTGTGCTGTTTCAGCATCCGGCGGCACAATCGTAGAAGGAGAATCAAGCGCTTCCGTTACGACAATGCCTTTAATTTTGGATAAATCTACGCTTATTCCCGGTATCCCGATCCGCTGCTCAACGGATGTAAGTGGAATTGGTCCACGCATACCTTGTTCTTCTGCACTGTAAATATCGTGCAGCCCTTCAAGCTCGCCAGGCTGCGCGAGGTTTAGCTCGATGATGACATTTTCTGCTTTCTCAATAAAGATAGATGAATTGCCGACGGATGTAGCCGGAATGATCAGTCCATCTTCTGTTATCGCGACTGCTTCAATGATCGCATAGTCGATCGATCCGAGTACCTGGCTCCGAATAAGTTCCGCTGTATGAGAAAGGTGCTGGTCGACAAAATAAAGTGCGCCATCATTAATTTTTTTTCGCATTGATGCGTCTGCCTGGAATGGGAGACGTTTATTTATGATTCCGGCTTCTGCCATCATTTTATCAAGGTCAAATCCGAGTGATGCCCCGGTGAAGATGTTCACTTTAAATGCTTCCGTTTTTGCCCGTTCAACGAGTGACATCGGGACCGCTTTTGCATCTCCTGCCCGTGTAAAACCACTTAGACCGAGTGTCATGCCATCTTGAATCCAGGAAGCTGCCTCATCGGCTGTTACAATGCGTGTTTGTAAATCCTTATTGCGAAGTCTTTCAATCATACGTTTATCCACGATCTACTTCCTCCCCGTTTCCTTTTGATAAGTGTAACAATCTATGAAAAGGCTTTCATTCGATTCTGCATAAAAAGCCGAAAAAAAGACGCGAAAGAGAATTTTCGCATCTTGAAGCAGATATATTAATAGTTAAGTGATTTTCGAAACGCACTTGTGTACGTCTGGGTGACGGGTATTTTTGTCCGATCTTTCATAATAAGCAAGAATGTTGAATGCGAATCAGGCTGTATCTCCTGAATATAATGAACATTGACGATATAAGAACGGTGGACGCGGATAAATGAATCTTCTGGCAGCATAAATTCGAGCTCCGTTAAATTTAATTTATGGAAGCCCACTCCGGAATGCGCCTGAACTTTCGTTTTGCGTCCTTCAGACTCGAGATAAATCACATCGTTGTATGGAATTGGATACCACCGGTCTTCTGCTTTAATCGTCAATACATTGCGTGAAATGGGTGACGGTTTGGCAGGATAAATGGTTGTAATAGCTCCGGTCACTTCGCTTTTATCAAAAATCGGTACAGACATTGCGAAATAAGGAATTCCGTACACGTCGCTGTCAATATAAGTCGAAACTTGATGTTTTTCCATTAAAGCCTGGTGTGTCACACTTCCTTCTTTAATCGGCTCGCCATTCCGAATATGCAGATCTACAAGCCGGCTTGGCTGATAATAGATAAATTTTTCATGGTCAGAGACAGCTACTGACGTATTGGAAGGGAAAAATTCTTTCATTACTTCCATCATCGCGGATACAGTCATTTGATCCATTTTATCACCCCATTTTAATGATTGTAGTACAATGATTTTAACATAAAAATGGAGTGAGTCATGATGGCGAAAGGGAAAACAAATGCGATGCGTCTGCTAGATGCAGCGGGCATTGCCTATAACATATATGAATACAATAGCAAAGATGGGAAAATAGATGGTGTTGCAGCGGCAGAGAAAATCGGCAAAGACGTGGAGATGGTGTATAAAACGCTCGTTACCCAAGGATCAGGTGGATTGTATGTATTCGTTATTCCCGTTGCGGAAGAACTTGATTTAAAAAAAGCAGCACAAACAGCGGGCGAGAAAAAAGTAGAGATGATTCCAGTGAAAGACATTCAAAAACATACAGGCTACATTCGCGGCGGCTGTTCACCTGTAGGAATGAAGAAGTTATTTCCAACTTTTATTGAAAAAAGTGCACATAATTTGGACAAGATGATTATCAGTGCCGGCAAGATCGGTATGCAAATCGAACTGGCGCCGGATGATCTGAAAAAAGCAGTAAACGCTTCCTTTTGTGAACTTGTGAACAAATCTTGAATGAAATGTTAACGAAATGTGTAAAGTGAATGGAATCCGCGTAAAGCCGTTCTTTTCTGCTTCGTTTTTTCGTATACTGTACTCATCAAAAGAAACAGGAGTTGACCCACTAACATGATGGTCGTTGAAAATCTTCTTGACGTGAAAAATTATTTCGCCGGTGAAGTAAAAGAAAATTTTGTAGTGCAATATGAAAAAATGGTAAAATCAAACGCTTTTTACGAAGCAGGCGGATTACACGAAACAGAAGAAGAAACAGCGGAATGCATTAAAGTCCTGCGCTCAACAGGTGAAGCTTCCTCAGTCACAAGAATTAGTGAATATCAAATCGGCGGCGAATATACAAGCGTTGACGATGTACTTGCCGTTATCAGGGAAGCACATAAAGATATTTTTAAATCATAAATAAACGAAAAAACCGGTTCTTGTACAAAGAACCGGTTTTTTGTATGAATGCGGTCTTAAGACTTAAATATATTCATAAGCAGCCTGCCCATTTCATATAGTAGACCGTGTGCATACAAAAAGGGGGTGAGCGAATGATTTATTTTACGTCGGGTCACACAGCTAGAGGGTTTGTGCAGATGGCGGAATCAAATGTAGAGGATGTGCGGTTATTTATTTTGCTGCGGGGCGGCGGGGAATGCGCGCAGATGGAGTGTTTGAAAGAAGTCGAGCGGCGCCTTCAGTCAGCTGGTGAGGAATTTGATTCCGTTCGCAGTCCATGGAATGCGCTGCAGCCTGAAGGGCTGATTGTCGGTGATAAAGCCATTTGGTGCGGAAGCCTGGCTCCAAGTCTCCCGAGTGCTGCAACGGCCCGTCATGCCGCGATACGGCCGGATATGCTTTCAGCACCGCCTGCAGGGAAAACGGCTCACATTGCGTATGATTGTTTTAGGGAGGCATTGATCATTCATGATGAATGGGAATCTATTTACATTAATCGATTTAATAAAAACAAAGCAGATCTTCTTGCAGCGCAATGGATCAAGAAACTATTCCCTGGTAAATCAACTGAACAATCACGAACCGTCCATCGTTTTTTAGGCGCAGCCACACCGTCAGGATCGGTCGACTACATTCCTGAGCTGACAGAAGGCTTAACAAAAAGATATTTGATTAAAGGAAGAGCCGGAACAGGTAAATCGACATTCATGAAAAAGATTGCAGCTGCTGCGGAACAAAATGGATATTCGGCTGAAATATATCATTGCGGATTTGATCCGGCGAGCATCGATATGGTGATCGTTCGTGAACTTGGCTTTGCACTGTTTGACAGCACTAAACCGCATGAATATTTCCCAAGAAATAACACGGTTGATGAAATCATTGATATGTATGAATTACTTGTTGAACCGGGGACGGATGAACTGTTTTCTAAAGAAATTGCTGCCCTGTCTTCAAGGTATTCTGAACTGATGGAAGAAGGGACCGCGCACTTGCTTGAAGCGCACAAAGAAAAAGAAGCGGCTCGAACCGCTTCGTCCACCGCTGCTTCAAGAACGGCTGAAATGATCTGTAATTATTTATAGGAAAAAAAGGCGCCGATCTTTTCATCGACAATCGGTGTTTCATGCAGACCGCTATGATCAATTGTTCTGTCATCGATAATATCAACACTGTATTGTTTTTCAGGAATGATTGCTTTTAAACTGAGTGCACTTTCTATTGGTGTAACCTGGTCGCCGGTTCCAGCAATATTCAGTACGTTTGTTTCGGCGGGAAATCGAGAGTGTCCTGTAGCGATCTTGGAGAGAGCTGGGGATCCTGGCATTAAGTCGTAAACGGCAGGGCCGGTATTCTGTGTGAACCACCGGCCGCCGGCGACGCCATCAAATGGGCTGCCGATTGTGACGAGTTTATCTGTTGCCGGGTGCCGCGCTGGATCATACAGCTCCTGCAAAAATTTCACTGTCACAATGCCCCCCATAGAATGGCTGACTATATTAATGCGTTCAATTCCATATTCATTTTTAAGCACCTGCATAACGGATGAGAGGGCGTGTGATGTATCGTCAAATGAAGCACGGTTATTTTCGAATAATACTTGAATAAAAGCCGGTTTTCCTGGAAGGGGGGTTCCTTCATGGACGAGCAGGCGGCCCGTTCTTGTCACGTTCATCGTCAAAGCCTTTGCCCCCCAGCCGCGCTCTTCAAAACGAGCAATCATCGAACTAAACGAGCGGGCCGTTCCTTTAAAGCCATGCACAAACACAACGGGTTCATTATATTGATTTTCAGATACAGCGTGATCGCTTTTCGAAAGCATCAAAAAACTCATATAAATAAGGGCAGCAGCCGATAAAAATAAGCTGATATTGCGCATGACTTGTCTTCCTCTCCGGCAATAAGTAATACCTTTCATTATACGTAATTGCATTAATAATATACATATTGTTTTATAATGGGGAGAAAGGCAGGGGATTCATGTGAATGAACTAGTTGGGCAGTGCATGAAGTGCGGCAAAAAAGTATATTGCCTGGACGGCTTTTTAAATGGAGTGAAGGACGGCGGGAAATTACTTTGTTTTGATTGTGCGGATGAGGAAAAATAAGAGCCTGCAATGAAGCAGCGCTCTTATTTCTAATTTTAGGAATGTTCATTTCTTTTTCGTTCGGTTCCATTGGGGTGCAATAAAAATTCCGGATAAGACGAGGAGCGTTCCAGCATTTCGTATCCATTCTTCTGATCCTGTGAAATGATGACTGAAAAATGTTATGCATACACCGGCAAGCGCAAATGCGACGCTTATGAAAAGTCGTCCTGTCATCATAATCCTTCGACCCGGTCAAACGACTCCGGCTCCTTCATTCGAATTTGTCCGTTCCATGACCAGTTCGTCCACATACGCAGGACTTGCTCGATTGGTCCCCGTCTGAATCGTTTCATATACCAACTGCTGCACATGCATTGCAATAGAAAGATAACGATCCCGAATACAATTGCGTTGAGTACACCTAACTGTCCGAATAGACCCAACCCGTAACCATAAAACACAAACGTACAGATGACGGTTTGCATTAAATAATTCGTCAGGGACATCTTGCCGACTTGCACAAAAGAAGTGGTGATTTTCGATGCAGGGAGCCAAGTATATAATAAAGAGAAGGCAAATATATAGCCGACGGAAAGAAGGCTCGCACCGATAATTCCTGATACACCAGTCCAGTCCGTTTCAGGCATCAATACCGCAGCGCTTTTTAGCAAAAGGCCAAGCGGCACGAGCAGCACGCCTTTTTGATACATCCTTTTTTCTTTGTCCGGTTGAGTAAATAAACCTGATTTTGCTGCATACATGCCATATAAAAAAAGCGATGCGGTAACAAACGGCGACAGTAAAAGCAGGATAAGATAAACGTAGTCCGGCATAATCAACGGATCTTCGTTGTTTCGCTGTTCCATAATTTCCGTATACGTGCCATTTGCATAAATCGTTTTTGTCGCTTCGACGTAATTTGACATCTTTTCTTTTTCGGCGGGGGTTTCTTCCACTACACCATACCCGAGTGCAAAGGAAAGCACGAGCAAGATTGTGCCCCAGATAAGCAGCGCCTTTTTAGATCGTTTTAAGAATAAAAGAAGAAAAAACCCCATCACTCCGTAAAAGGAAAGAATATCCCCTTCCCATAAAAGGAAAGAATGCAGCAAGCCAAGTATGAGTAATAAAAGAAATCGACGGGCGAAATGACGCCGTGCCTTTACACCGTTTCTTTTTAAACTCTCCATCATTTTCACCATTGAATAGCCGAATAAAAACGTAAAAATCGGCATAGCACTTCCTTCAATGGCGACTTTGACAAATTTATACGCCATTAAATCAACACCAGACAGTGAATAAATATGGATTTCATCTTTTCCCCATATGCCGTATTGAAAAATGAGCAGGTTCGCAAGTAATATACCTAACAGGCTGAATCCCCTCATTCCATCAATCAGCTGTATCCGTTTTATTTCCACCTTGTTACCTCCATTTATTGTTACTAGTATTTTACAAGAATTTCTTTTCAGCAAAACAACCTGCCGTTTACCGATTCATAAATTGTTCCAGTATTGTTCAATTTTTGGTAATGTTCGTGTGCTATCATGAAAGTAAGCGAGGTGTATATAAATGGAAGAACAATCAATTTTAATTGTGGACGATGAAAAAGCAATTGTGAAAATGGTCGAAATGGTACTTCGTAAAGAAGGATTTCAATATATTTATACAGCGCATACAGCGAAAGCAGCAATGGAGGTCGTGGAGAATCGCCCGATTGATTTAATTATTTTGGATGTTATGCTGCCGGACGGAAACGGTTTCGATTTATGTCCAAAAATCCGTGCGGTGTCAGAAGCATACATTTTATTTGTTACTGCAAAAGTGTCCGACCTTGATGTGTTGACAGGATTCGCGACCGGCGGAGATGATTACGTGACAAAGCCGTTTAATCCGCTCGAAATTGCGGCCCGTATTAAAGCGTACTTTCGCCGTCATGCTTCAGGTGGGACAAATGAGACAGTAAAAAAACAAACAAGATATGATTTTGGCCGGTTTGTTGTCGATGAAGAGCAGGGGCAGCTGTTTGTAGCAGGACAGCCTGTTCCGTGTCCGACACAAGTGTACTTGCTGCTGCTTTATTTATGCAAGCATCCAAATAAAGTTTTTTCAAAGCAGGAATTGCTCGAAGCGGTGTGGGGGTTTACAGATTACGTAGATGACAACACCGTATCTGTCCATATTCGCCGCATCAGGGAGCGGATTGAAGAAGACCCGGGACAGCCGGCTTTTTTGCAGACTGTACGGGGCCTTGGGTATAAATTAGTTGAGGTAAAAAGATGAACCCGCTTAGAAGAAGACTTATTTTCCATTTTTCAATTCAGTTTATTTTAATGGCTGCAGCCATGATTCTCGTTTTAGGTGCTTTATTGTTTTTCCTTCTCCAGCGTATAGCGAATGAAGAGACGAAACTGAACCCGCCGGTAGGTGTACTCCAAATGATCTCACTTGAAACGGCGATAGAAGAAGGCGAGGCAAAGCTTGGGCAAAAATGGAATGACGTGCTGGAGAAACGGGGTTTTTGGGTGCAAATTATTGATGAATCCGGAGACGTCATGAAATCAGTTAATACACCGGAATCATTGCCGAATCAGTATTCAGTTCGTGAGCTTTTACATATAGAAAAGGAACGGAAATATGGGAAATTCACGGTCTTATCTGAAATGGAGACCATGTATGATGATCCTTACCTATATTTGCTTGGTTATGAGGACAAGGAAGCGGCCATGCTTGAAGCCCTTTTTCGACAGTACAGCAAGAATGGTTTGATGGAAATGAAATCAGAAGTTGAGGAGAAACTGAAATCAATCGATGGATCTCTTCTTATTATTGACCGGCAAGGGGAGATTATTCTGTCTGCTGGGGCTTCTGTAAATAGAAAAAGGTATAAACCGCTCGAATTGGCGAAAAAAACAATACAACCGGGGACTTTTTCTACCGCAACATCTATTTATCAAGATCCAGATTCGGATTATACATGGATCCTCGAAACACCGAAAGAAAAAGAGAAAGATCAGCGAATGTCATTACTTGAAGAAGTAATCCTTGGTTTCGGGTTAATTGGTGTAGTTGTGCTTGTGCTGACGCTTGCCATTGCGTTTTGGAACGGATATCGCTATGGATACCCGTTGTTTATTTTTACCGGGTGGCTTGATCGGATGGAACATGGACGCTATCAGGATATGATGACGGATAAAGAGCGGAAAAAGATCTTTACAAAAAAAGGGAAAGTGAAAATGCGTTATAAACTATATAAAGAAGTAATCGACGCGTTTTATTCAATGGTGGAAAAAATGAATGCGTCAGTGAAAGAGCGCGCTCAGCTGGAACAGACACGGGAAGAATGGATGACGGGCATTTCGCATGACTTGAGAACACCTCTTTCGACAATTCAAGGATACGGACATATGCTTGAAAGCGGGCATTACAGCTGGACCTCGGAGGAGCTTGAGGAAGTGGGGGCGGTCATTCGGGAAAAAGGAGACTACATGCTGCATTTAATTGAAGATTTTTCTCTTTCATTCCGATTAAAAAATAATGAACTCGTTCTGACGAAAGACGTGGTCAATCCGGATGAATTACTGGAAGGAATCGTATCAAAATTTGAACAAGACAGAACTCTAAACCAGTATTGTTTTCATTTTGACCAATCCAATGAGCAATTGCTTATTGAAGCGGATATTAAATGGTTTGAGCGGATGATCGATAATTTAGTCTTTAACGCGGTTAAGCACAACCCATCCGGCACGAAAATTACGGTGCGTGTCCGGCGGTCCATTTCCCATGTTCATGTGATGATTGAAGATAATGGTGTCGGCATGAATGAAGAAACTGTTAACCAATTATTTGACCGTTACTACCGTGGTACGAATACAGAGGAACGGACAGAAGGAGCAGGACTCGGGATGAGCACCGCCAAAAATATCGCGGAGCTGCACGACGGCACCGTATGCGTTCAATCCGCGCTTGGTGAAGGCACGATTGTGACCGTAACGCTTCCAATCTGTGAATAAAGAAAAAGGCTGCCTCGTTTCAATTGAACCCAAAAAAGAGTTAGACACTTTTACTCAGTTAGGCAGTACTCAGACTCAGGGTATGAGAGCGGTATTCAACCGGGGTCATGCCCTTTAGTTTTGCCTTAATTCGTATAAGAGAATGGAAACTTTCTTTTTTCCGGTTGATACTTTAACAAGGCTTGTATTTTTTCTTCATTTTTAAATTTGGCATAGAAAAACAGCACCTCCAGTTGTCTAACCACTAGAGGTGCTGTTCAGTTTGGACAGCCATTCATTTATTCTTTCGTTTATTCGTGGCGCAGCGACTGTATCGGATCAAGGCGCGCAGCTTTATTTGCTGGCAGCATGCCGAAAATGATGCCAATCACCATTGAAAACAAGAGCGCGCCAAGCACGACTTGCCATGAAATGAGAGACGGCCATCCGGCGAAAAAAGAGACAGCCGATGCGCCGGCTGCGCCGAGTAAAATACCAAGAATGCCGCCTATCGAGGTGAGCGTGAGTGCTTCGATTAAAAACTGAGTTAAAATTTGCTTTTTTGTAGCACCGAGTGCTTTTCGAATGCCGATTTCACGTGTCCGTTCGGTTACGGAGACGAGCATAATATTCATCACCCCGATGCCGCCGACTAACAGCGAAATGCCTGCGACGGAGCCGATAATAGTCGTCATAATGGTGGTGACTTGCCCGACACCTTCTGCAATTTCTTCCATGTTCATCACTTGATAGGAATCTTCCGTATCATGGAGCGAGTTTAACAGTTCGGTCGCTGCATTTCCGACATCCTGCAAACTGTCTGCATCGGATGCCTGTACACTAACAGATGTATAGTCAATCGACCCGAAGCCCGCCCGGTACGTATTAGACGGGATGTACACGTCCATTGTACCGAATGCGAAAAGCCCTGTTGGTTTGGCCGCGACACCGACAATTTCGATAGGCTGGCCGTTTACCCATATAATTTCACCAAGTGCCTGCTCATCTGCAAACAATTCTTTATTCAGTTCATCACTGATAATGCCGACCCGGCTGCCGGAAAGAAAATCCGTCTCATTGAAAATGCGTCCTTTATCGACGGCTAAACGGTTTACGTCTAAATACGCTTCATTTATGCCATACACCGTCGTTTCACGCTCTTCTTCCTTAAATCGGGTCGTCATCATCGTCATTGTGGAGGCAACAACATTTTTTACATCCGGCAGTTTTTGCAGTTCAGCAATGTCCTGTTCAGTAAAAAATGCCTGTTCATAGATATTTGGATTCGACTTCAATTCTTCTTCAGACGGCTCATAATATACGTCGATTGTATTCCCTGGACCTGTAAGCTGGGACTTCAGCATTTGCTCGCCGCCCTGGCCGATAGCCACAACTGTAATTACCGCTGCGACGCCGATAATAATACCGAGCATCGTTAAAATGGACCGCAATTTATGGGCCATGACAGATGAGAGTGCCATACGAATATTTTCCTGCAGACTCATTGTTTATTCACCTCATCCGGTACAATCAATCCGTCCCTTACGGTCACGGTTCTAGCTGCATATTCCGCGATCTCCGCTTCATGCGTAATGACGATAATTGTCGCGCCGTCTGCGTGAAGTTTCGTTAATTCTTCCATAATTGATATGCTTGTTTTCGTATCAAGTGCGCCAGTCGGCTCATCCGCTAAAATAAGTCCGGGATTGTTGACGATTGAGCGCGCGATCGCAACCCGCTGCTTTTGACCGCCGGATAGCTCATTCGGCAAATGATGCATCCGGTCGCGCAGCCCGACTTTATCAAGAGCGGAGGCCGCACGCTCTTTTCGTTCTTTTTTGGATACACCAGCATACACCATTGGCAGCTCCACATTTTCAAGTGCATTTAACCGGGATAGCAACTGAAATTGCTGAAACACAAAACCGATTTCTGCATTCCGTACATGGGCAAGTGCATCATCTGTATACGTTGATATTTCCTGTTCATTCAGGAAATAGGAACCGGATGATGGTTTATCAAGACAGCCAATAATATTCATCAGCGTCGATTTTCCTGAACCGGACGGTCCCATAATTGCTACAAATTCACCTTTATTGATTGTTAAATTAATATTTTTTAAAATGGGGACCGTTTCTTTTCCGAGTGTATAACTTTTTTCGATGTTTACAAGATCAATCATTTTACCTTCACATCCATCCCATCGATGAGATCTTCAGGCGGATTGATAATGACTTTGTCTTTCCCTTTAATCCCGCTTGTTATTTCAATGAGCTTATTCGTTTTTTGACCCGTTTTCACGGTCTTTTTAACAGCTTTCCCGTTTTCGGCAACAAATACATATTCCTCTTTTTCATCTTGACGAACTGCTTCCGCCGGAACTGCATATGCTGTTTTTTTGCTTGTCTCGATCTCCATTAACAATTTAAATCCTGGTTTTATATCAGAGATGCTGCTGTCTGCAATCGTGATTTCAACAGGGTATTGATTTGCTGTATCTCCGGCTGGATCCGCTTGCTTCTGCGGCAGCAGGTCCACTTTTGTTACTCTGCCTGTCCATTCTTTATCTGGTATAACATCAGATGTAATCGTGACAGGCTGTCCCTTTTTCACATTAAGCGCATCGTATTCCGATAGAACACCTTCACCAGTGAAGGACGTTGTATTGCCGATATGAACAAGCGGCTCCTGTATATCTGCTGTGTTCACATCTGCTTCTTTATTTACGTTTAATACCGTTCCATTTATTTCGCTTTCTACCGATAAGCCGGCTTTCTTTTTCCGGACGGTCTCCCGCTCAAGATCACTTCGTTTTCGTTCAATTTTCGCGGTGTCCAATTCAAGATTCAGCTGGTTCCGTTCCGCTGCTACCTGTTCTTTTGCTGCTTGTTTGCCGATCTCTTTTTCCAATTCATCCTGTTTGTCGCTTAGCTGGTTCAGCTGCTTGTTAATCGATTCAATTTGTAAGTTGCTTGATTGTCTCGTAAGGTCGCTTTGCTGTTCTTCGAGAGAGAGAGTTTCATTTTTATAGGTGACAAGGGGCGTCCCGATCTTTACTGTATCGCCTTCTTTCACGTGTATCGTATCGACATCGCCTTTTTCCATATCGTAGTAAATGGACTGTTCATTGGCGAGTGCTAGTGTGCCGGGAATCATAACTGTTGTTCGTAACTCCTGTTCTTTTAATGTTGTTACGCTGACAACAGCTTCATTCTGGCCTTTAGCGCGGTAAATACTGGTCCCAATCAGCAGTACTGCAACAAGAATGGCAACGGGGATGATGATTTTCTTTTTCCTCACGATACCGTCCCGCCTAAATAACCAAATATAAGCATTAAAATAAAGAAAATAATGGTGATAATCGTTGCTGAACGTTTTGATAAAGAACCGACAATATGTAAACCGTAACCGGTTAAAACAGTCGCCCAGATAGTGAAAATTTCGATTGTATTCAGCAGACCGCCAACTTTTCCTTCCACACCGATCAAACCATTGATGCTTGTGACATTTGGGTCTGTACCGGCCAGCAAAGCGATGCCGTTGTTAAGGATTTGCCCAATGAATGTAATAAACATAATGAAAATTGTAAAACTGATCATATGTTTATATGTCGTTTGCCCGCCGGCAATTTTCACGACAACGTATGTTATGCCAGCAGCTATTAAAAGAATAATGGGAAATGAAATGAGGCCGACCACACTGTTTGTTAGTAATGTTGTAGTTCGAGCTTCTTCATAGCTCATGCCAAAATCGTTGACCATCATATTTAATGTTTGCGGAAGAAGGGACATTAATACGAATGCGGACACAGATAAAATAAGTGTGATAAAAAGTGGACCCCAAATGACAGGGCGGGATTTCATTCGTTCAAACTGCACCCCTGGATTCGCTATAAGACCGAAAATAGAAGGCTTTGGAACGCTGTTTTGTTCTGTTGTAGTCATTGTCAATCTCCTTTTTGTAAATAAATTTGTATGTATAGTACTGAAAACAACAAATTGAATAAACAATACGTTTTCGGTAGAATCGCCGCCCTCCCTTTTTGCTATTTCTAATTAATAGTATAACAGGAACTTTTCGTAACAGATACCAGTTCATTACCAATATATTAACATTTCACTTTTTGTTCAAGAAATGGTAAAGAAAAACAACATAAAATGAGAATTTTCACAAAGAAAAAGCCTCACCGGTATTTCCGGAGAGACCTAAATATTTAATCGACTTCTTTCGCCGCAGCGTTGCGTATTTCCGTGCGTTTTTGATACAGGTTTGACAAGATTGTTTTAATCACAGCATAGGTCGGGATCGCGAGAATGATTCCCCAAATTCCCGCAATGTTGCCGGCTGCTAAGATTACCGTAATAACTGTCAGCGGATGAATATGGAGTGCCTTGCCCATGACGTTCGGTGAAATAAAATTACTTTCAATTTGCTGGGCGATGAGCATGATAATGGCTACGTAAAGGGCCATTTGCGGTTCTTGAAGAAGTGCAATGAGAATGGCTGGCACGACCGCGATATATGGTCCAAGAAACGGAATGACATTCGTGACCATTCCGAACAGCGCAAGTAACAACGCATAATCAAGACGGATAATTAAATATCCGATCAAGAGCATAACTCCGACGAGGAAGCTTACTAGCAGCTGTCCTTGTATGTACGAACGGAGTGTCACGTCGAGGTCATGAAGTGTTTTTTTAACCCACGTTTTTCTTTCTCCGGAGAAGAAACCGGACACAAACGGTACAAATTTCTCATGATCTTTTAGCATATATACGAGGAAAAATGGCACGAGAATGATTAAAAACAGCCCTTGTATGAGGCCTTGAATAAAACCAATAAGCCAAGTGCCAAAGCCCATTACAAACTCGTTCAGCCTTCCTGTTGCGTTTTCAAGGGATTCAACTGCAACCGGTGGAAGACGGTCCTTTTGATTCAGTACATAATCCAGCGCTTTTTCACTTTCTTTGACCATTTGTGGAGTGTTGTGAATGAGTGACGATACCTGACTATTAACGACAGGGCCAATAATGGCATAAATGAGCCAGAAAACGAGCCCGAGTATGATCAACACGGTCGTCAGTGATGCCCAGCGCGGCAATTTTTTTGATTCGAGCGACTTCATAAGCGGACGGGTTAAATAAAATAAAACACCGCCTAGAAGCAAAGGCAGGAAAATGGTTTTCGCGACAATGACAAGAGGATTAAATACTTCGCGGATTTCCTGGAACATAAAAATAATAAGCATTGTGAGTAATATGCCGATTCCAGTCTGGAACCAGAGTTTGTTTGTCACAGTGACACACCCTTTCTGTTGCATAACATATCATGTTAACCCGATTATACGAAAAAAAGTTTAGAGAGTTACGCTTTATTAAAATAATTATGTGCATAAACTTCGTCATTTGGTCAACTAAGAGCCCATTGATAAATGAAACATTCAGCAGGTACAGTTGTATAAATTTTTAGCCCAACGTTTCATCTATTCCCGAAAATCTATTTAAATTATCCATTTATAAAAACCGATTTATGGTTCCGCTTACAACTCTTGGTGCTTATAGAACAACGCTTTTTTCCGTATTCCGAAGTATTTTCATGTTAAAATAAGAAGGGATTAAATATAAACGAGAAGGTGAAAAGAATGATTACAAGCATCGCAACGGATATGGACGGCACGTTACTGAACGGGGAAATGGAAGTGAGCGAAGCAAATCGTAAAGCGATTAAAAAAGCGCAGGAACTAGGTGTGGAAGTGATTGTCGCCACAGGTCGTTCTTACGCTGAAGCACGTTTTGCATTAGAAGGCACCGGGATTGAGTGCCCGATTATTGCGGTAAACGGTGCGGAAGTGCGCGATGCGGCGGGAAAAGTCATTCAATTCACGGCACTTGAAGACGACCTTGCTTATGATCTTTATCGCCGTTTAAAGGATGTCGGCGTATACTTTGAAGTTTACACAAATGAGGGTACATATACGGATAATCCGGAGAAAGCGGTTGAACTTTTAATTGACATCATTTTGTCAGCACATCCTGAGACAAACATTGACGATATTCGTGAGCGGGCTAAATTGCGGATGGATCAAGGTCTTGTGAAGCAGGTGGACGATTATGAAGAAATTATACGGGACACGGATCAGCACATTTATAAATTTTTTGTGTTTTCAACCGATTATGATTTATTGCAAAAAGCGGCAGACCGTCTGGATGGGATAGAGGGTGTTGCTATCAGCTCCTCTGGAAGTGAAAACCTGGAAGTGACGAATGATCAGGCGCAAAAAGGGATCGCACTTGAAGCTTTTTTGTCGTCAAAAGGCCTTTCAATGAAGGATGCCCTTGCGGTTGGAGACAACTACAATGATTTGTCGATGCTTGAGCGTGTCGGCTATTCATATGCGATGGGCAATGCCGATGAAAATATAAAAAAAGTATGCCGATTTGAAACAGCCATTAACAATGACAGCGGCGTAGCAAAAGCGATTGAAGATGCACTGGAACGAAGTGTGGTCAAATGATACAATTATTCTTAAAATTCGAATAAAGAAGGAGAATGACCTTGTCGAAAGTATCAATTGAAGAAATTGTAGTGGCGAATCAAGTGCTAAAAGATGTAGTCGTAAAAACGCCGCTGCAAAAAAATGAACTATTATCCGCACGTTATGGCTGTAATGTGTATTTAAAGCGGGAAGATTTGCAGATTGTCCGCTCCTTTAAACTCCGGGGCGCTTATAATTTTATCCGAAGCTTAACGGAAGAAGAGCGGGCAAAAGGAGTTGTTTGTGCAAGTGCCGGCAACCACGCGCAAGGTGTGGCGTATTCATGCTATGCGCTCGGGATTGAAGGAAAAATCTTTATGCCGTCGACAACGCCGCGCCAAAAAGTATCCCAGGTAAAACGGTTCGGCGGCGACAAAGTCTCCGTTGTGTTGACAGGGGATACATTTGACGATTCTTATACAGCGGCAATGGAATATTGCACAGAAGAAGAAAAAATGTTTGTTCATCCTTTCGACGACTACCGGACAATTGCCGGACAGGGCACAGTCGGCGTGGAAATTTTGAACGATATGCAGGCGCCAATTGATTACATGTTCTGTTCAATCGGAGGCGGAGGATTAGCTGCCGGTGTCGGTTCTTATATAAAAGGAATAAGCCCGAATACAAAGTTGATTGGCGTGGAGCCAGAAGGTGCAGCCGGCATGAAAGCTTCTTTAAATAAAGGGAAAGTCACACGCCTTGGTACAATAGATCCATTCGTTGACGGCGCCGCGGTGAAACAGGTCGGCGATTTAACAATGGAGATTTGTATGGACGTTTTGGATGGTATTTCTATCATTCCAGAAGGCAAAGTGTGCACAACGATTTTACAGCTTTATAATGAAAATGCAATTGTTGCGGAACCAGCCGGCGCATTATCCGTTGCGGCACTTGACTTTTACAAGGATGAAATTAAAGGGAAAAACGTCGTATGTGTCGTCAGCGGAGGGAATAACGACATCGAACGCATGCAGGAAATAAAAGAACGATCACTGATTTACGAAGGGCTTAAGCATTACTTCATCGTGACTTTCCCGCAGCGGGCAGGGGCACTCCGGAAATTTATGGATCAAGTACTTGGCGAGCAAGATGATATTACACGTTTTGAGTATACGAAGCGTACTAACCGGGATGAAGGTCCGGTACTTGTCGGAATTGAACTGAAATATAAAGAAGATTACGAGCCGCTTGTGAAACGAATGAAAGAAAATGGCTTCCCCTACATGGAAATCAACAATGATCCATTATTATTTAATTTATTAATATAAAGTAAAAAAGCAGGCAAAGGGCCTGCTTTTTTATTTGATCTCGCTCACTTTATCATTTTCATCAAACGTATATGTCCAGAAGTGCTCATAATTAAAACGGTCGTGCAGTTCACTGCCTTCTTGTGCTACACCGGACTCAAGATCTTTCAGCATCCAGATTGTTTGTGAAATGTGGGCCTTCATTGCATCCATTTTTTGATCATATACGTGGCGGATATCATAATGGATATCTGCTGGCCCGATTTCTTCAAGTGTATTATTCGCAAATGCTACACAATGAAGCTTCGGACGTTTGTTTTCTTCAATAGCCCGAACGGCACGAACTACGGCACGTGCTGTCGCTTCATGGTCTGGGTGAACGGAATAGCCTGGATAAAAGGTGATGATTAATGATGGGTCAAGTTCATGAATTAAATCAGTCACAAGATCCATCATTTTTTGATCATCCTCAAATTCTAGAGTTTTATCGCGCAGCCCCATCATACGCAAATCCTGAATACCAATCGCTTCTGCAGCTTTTTTTAATTCAGCTTTGCGAATGTCCGGAAGAGATTCACGTGTTGCAAAGGGGGGATTTCCAAGATTGCGTCCCATTTCACCTAGCGTCAAGCATGCATATGTAACCGGTGTTTCGCGCCCTGTATGAATAGCGATTGTCCCTGATACACCGAATGCTTCATCATCCGGATGAGGGAAAATAACGAGAACGTGCCGCTCTTGTTCGACTTCCATCGTTTTCATCTTCTTCAGCCCTTTCGTTTATTTAAACGGCGTTTTGCCTATTTGCAAAGCAACAGCCAGTTTCCCGTCAAAGTCATGGCCTGCCATCAGCAAGTGCCCATCTTCATCAAAACCATAATGCGTTAATCCTTCTGCATACACCCAGCCAATTTCGAGCTTTAAACCAACCCGATATGGTCCGTCTCCGACAATTTTTCCGTGTTCATAGATAAGTTTTGCGTTACGGATATAGGCACCTGCAGAGAAAAACTTTTCGTTAAAGTGAGAAGCGTATGCGCCGTTCGTCGTTTCAAGGTGAAGATAAATTTCCTCGCCGGCAAACCGGTCAATGAGTTCCTGCACTTTATCCGGTAAAATCGGTTCCATGCCGTCCAGCCTCCAGTCAAAATCAGTTATTTGTTCATTGTACTAAAAATTATTCCCAATAGCGAAAATCTAGCTTTTTTCGTATGATGGTAGTGGAAAACTATTTGAATAGGGGTGTGGAGGATGAGTCAATCAATACAGGCAATTATTGCGGAACGCCGCTCGATTAAAAAATTTAATGGACGATCCGTTTCACAGTCAGACATAGTGGAGATTTTGGATGTGGCGTCATGGGCGCCGAATCACGGAAACCGTGAGCCGTGGCGTTTTATTGTTGCGGCCGAGAATGGACTTGATGCAATCCGGAATACGATGAAAGAATGCACCATTCCAAATTGGGGACAGCTTCCAGAAGAAGAAATTGAAAAGAAGACAGCAGGATTTAAACTGCCTGGCGCGTTTGTGTTTGTCGTCGTTCCGGAGGATGTGCGTCAAAAGGAAAGACTTGAAGATTTTTCTGCGGCAAGTGCACTCATTCAAAATGCACAGCTGCTCGCCTGGGGAAAAGGGATTGGAACATGCTGGAAAACGCCAGCGTGGATGGAGTTGCCAAAATTTAGACAGGCACTTGATGTAAAACCGGGCGAGCGCATTTTAGCTATGCTTCAATTCGGATATTATGATGAATTGCCAAAAGCGAAAGCGCGCACACCCATTGAACAGAAAATTACGTATTTCGGATAAACAGACGGCCTCCGGGCCGTTTTTTCTTATCCTAAACACGACACCCTAAAGCGGATGAGCATATTGATGGTTGAAAAGCAGTTTAATTGTCGATCATACTCTAACATCTTCTCTTATTCACATTGTTTTTAAACAATTGTTGATTCCTTTATAATGAATAGAGAGGTGAACCGTATGACGAATCAAATTTTACAAAATGATTGGGGACCGCTGCTTCAAAATGAATTTGAGGCTCCATATTACAAAAAGCTCCAGTCATTTTTACAAGAAGAATATAAAAGCAATACGATATATCCGCAGATGAACGACATATTCAATGCACTTCATTATACGCCATATGAAAAGGTGAAAGTAATCATTTTAGGGCAAGACCCGTACCATGGACCGGGACAGGCTCACGGTCTTAGTTTCTCCGTTCAGCCTGGTGTGGCGGTTCCGCCGTCTTTAAGAAATATATACAAAGAATTGCATACGGATCTCGGTTGTATGGTGCCAACCCACGGTTATTTAAAACAGTGGGCGGATGAAGGGGTGCTTTTATTAAACACGGTTCTGACCGTCCGCGCTGGACAAGCTCATTCACATCGCGCCAAAGGGTGGGAGACATTTACAGACCGGGTGATTACTCTTATCAACGAACGGGAAAAACCTGCTGTATTTATACTCTGGGGCCGTCCTGCCCAAAGCAAGAAGTCTTTGATCGACGAAAGCAGACATTTTGTGATTCAATCTCCGCATCCAAGTCCGCTGTCTGCGTCGAGAGGCTTCTTTGGAAGCGGTCCGTTTTCTAAGACAAATAAACTTCTTGCTGAGATGGGCGAGAAACCAATTAATTGGTGTATGAACGAGTTATCGTAAGAGTTTCACGTGAAACATGTCGATTTTTGCTACAATAAAGGAGAGAAGAGATTGTCTACTGAACCAAATTGTATGAAGTGCCAGCATTTTTTCGTGACGTGGGAACCTGCATCGCCAAGAGGATGCGGGGCGTACGGTTTCAAAACGAAACAGATGCCATCCATTGTGGTCCGGCGATCATCGGGACATCCATGCTACAAATTTTCTCCGAAAGCAGGTGAGAAGAAATGAATGTATCACATGAAAAAGTTCTCTTGAAAATGGAGCAGGAAATGAACGCAGCGAGAAATGCTGCGTCATCGGATTTTGAGCGGCATGTGTATGCGATTAAATCGATGTGTGAATTGTTGATCGGGTCGGAAGATTATGTGTCTCCTCCTGTTCAAGAATTATCGGGGATGACGCAAATGCCCCAGTCTTCTATTCGGCAGACAGAGCGGATAGTGGCAGATGATGGGTCAAATGGAGATTCTATTTTTGATTTTTAAAGGAGAATAAAAATGAAATTATTCATGATTTTAGGTGCTATCAACGCCTTTTTAGCTGTTGCGCTCGGTGCATTTGGCGCACATGGACTGGAAGGAAAAGTCGAACCAAAGTATTTAGAAATCTGGAAAACAGCGGTACAGTATCAAATGTTTCATGCGATCGGACTAATGATTGTCGGATTTTTAATGGGGCAGTTTCCGGGAAGTTCGCTCCTCAATTGGTCCGGCTGGCTTATGCTTGCTGGAATCATTTTATTCTCGGGCAGTTTGTTTGTACTGGCGGTAACAGCAATCAGTAAACTTGGCGCTATTACACCGCTTGGAGGACTTGCCTTTTTGGCTGCCTGGGTGTTAGTAATTGCGGCGGCAGTAAAAAATATGTAAATGAAAAGGTGAACCCGGCTAACGGGGTCACCTTTTGTGTTTTTACCTTGTATGGAACGGATATTCGTACGCAATTTCGCCGTCAAATGTGGCGTAATCCAAATAAAGAAGAGGGATTAAGTACCGTCGTCCAGTAGATGGTTCGCTTAAAATTAAATGGTCGCGTCCAGCAGCTTCAATACGTCCTCGGAATACTTTTGCATTCCATTCTTTATTGTTTTCGAATGTTGTGTAAACAGTCACCATTTTTCCGCGGTTCAGCCGGAAAATATTTTCGATGTAGGACTCTTCGACGACAGGCTGGCCCGGAGGCGCTCCTGGGCCTGGTACTAGTCCGGGACTAGGTGCGGGTACTTGCTGAACAGGCATCGCCATGTAACCGTAAGGATTCATCTTCATTATTCCCCCTTATTCAATATACACGCAGACAATCGGACGGAAGCGGTCTGTAAAAGTAGTGGCATCAAAACCGCCGGGTGGCTGAAAAACCATATCTTGAATGGATCGTATTTGATTGATAACCAGACAGTCAGCGCAAGTACGGTTGACACCTGCTTTACCGACCATCAGCATCCCGAGCGGTTCGTCATCTTCTGCTTCTGCCCGCATAATCCGTACAAGAAGCGTAGTTCATCTTGGCTATAACAACAGCTGCCCAACTTCACCTCCCTATGTAATGTATGCAGAAGGATCGTGACGTGTGACCTGCTATTGAGGACGCTATTTCACGCCGGTCATTAATTTTCTGCGCTGTCATTCAGCAGAGGCAATACATCATCAAAAAACCGTGCCCTTATAAGGACACGGTTACCGCAAAACGATTTAATTAACGTGCATCATTTGTGCGAATTTTTCGTCTGTCAATAAATTTCCAACGAAGAATGAACCAAATTCGCCATAGCGTGCGCTTACTTCATCAAAACGCATTTCGTAAATTAATTTTTTAAATTGCAGTACGTCATCGGCGTAAAGCGTGACGCCCCATTCGTAGTCGTCGAAACCGACTGACCCAGTAATGATCTGCTTCACAAGGCCTGCGTACTGGCGGCCGATCATGCCGTGGCTGCGCATCAAATTTCCGCGCTCTTTCATCGGAAGCATGTACCAGTTGTCTTCACCTTGACGCCGCTTGTCCATTGGATAGAAGCAAACGTACTGTGTCTTTGGAAGTTCCGGATACAAACGCGCACGAATTTGCGGGTTTTGATACGGATCTTCGTCAGAAGAAAGGTAGTTGCTAAGCTCGACAACCGAAACGTATGAATAGGCTGGAATCGTATATTCAGCGATTTTTAGCTTGTTAAATTCATTTTCAATCACATTCAATTCTTCCATTGTCGGGCGCAAAATCATTAGCATAAAATCAGCTTTTTGGCCAACAACACTGTAAAACGAATGGCTTCCAGTTTTCTGTTCATGCGCAGAATCTAATTTTTCTAGAAATTTTCGAAACTCGCTGATAGCGCCTTCGCGTTCATCACTTGACAGCATTTTCCATGTTGTCCAATCAATTGTCCGGAAATCATGCAGGCAATACCAGCCTTCAAGTGTTTTTGCTGCTTCACTCATGATCTTCACTCCTATGTAATTAGTCTCAACATCACTATACCACAAAGTAAATCTTCATTCACCGGAAGGGTTTCTTGCCATAATGAGCGGCTTCATGGAGCCAATTTAACGGGCAATTCACCAGCAAATAGCCTTGAAGAAATTTGCCTTTCGTTAAAGCTGCAGCTGGATAAAACACTTGAATGACTGGGATCATAAGGCTACAGTAAAGATAAGCAAAACAAGAAGGAGAAACCCTTATGGATCAATCACAAGACTTACTTCGCCGCCCGGTATGGCGTTTTATCGACCAATCTGCTTACGGACCTGGATTTAATCCTATTCATTCATTTGCAGCAGATGATGCCCTCTGCACGGCGGTTGGCGCAGGGAAAAGCCCCTCGACGGTACGGACGTGGGTACATCACGATACCGTCGTTCTAGGTATTCAAGATACAAAGCTTCCATTCTTAAAAGAGGGGATCCAAGTTCTGAAAGACTTTGGTTATCATGTCATCGTCCGCAATTCAGGCGGTCTTGCGGTTATGCTTGATGAAGGAGTGCTGAATTTGTCATTAATTATGCCGGATACGGAAAAAGGCATAGATATCGACCGGGGGTACGAAGCGATGTACGCGCTTGTTCGCCGCATGTTTCCTGATCAAATGATTGATGCTTATGAAATTGTTGGATCGTACTGCCCGGGGAGTTATGACTTGAGCATTGGCGGGAAGAAATTTGCCGGTATTTCACAGCGGCGTCTTCGAAAAGGGGTTGTGGTTCAAATATATTTGTGCGTTACTGGAAGCGGGGCCGAGCGGGCAGCGCAAATTCGTGAGTTTTACGAAGCGGCAAAACAAGGAGCAGAAACGAAATGGGTATATCCCGATATTCAGCCGGATGTAATGGCATCGCTTGCTGAATTAATCGGGATCGATTTAACCATCGAGGATGTGATTGTCCGGTTCTTGCATTCTCTGAAAGAAATCGGTGGACCGCTGGACGCCGGAGCAACGTCTCCGTTTGAAGCCGACTTATTTGACGGATATTTAGACCGAATGGTTGAGCGAAACGAAAGAGCTTTTGGATAGGTCATTCCGCCATTTTTTCTAAGTTGCCGTTTCGTTCCATTTTAAATGTGACGGAAGGCGATTCTTCATCGTCGAGTGCGACAAATTTACGGGCACGATTCATTATTTTCATTAATGTTTCATAGTCTTCCTGCATCGTTTCAGATGACTGCTCAATTTTTTGAAGTTTATGTTGAAGTTTTTCGTTTTCAGCACGAAGTCTATCGTTTTCGGCTTTTAACATATCGACGGATTCTAAGCTTTGTAAAAAACCAATTACGTCGGTCATGGTGACTCCCTCCGTCTTTGGTGTGTAGATTACTTTTTTCTCAAGAGACCGGCTTCGTTGCTTCCGCTGTTTTTTTGCAAGGCTTAGTGCTTTTTCATATTGTTGGCGGACAACAGCGTTCCATCGGAATCCACAGGCAGCGGATGTGCGGTTTAGTACGTCGCCGACTTCTTCAAATGCATTTAACTGTGTGCTGCCTTCACGCACGTGGCGGAGAACAGTCTCTGCGAGCAGCAAGTCATTTTCTTCTGACCAGGCATCTTGACGAATTTTCATTGATTCATCTCTCCTTTATGGAATAGTCTTTAAAAATAGGATAGCCAGAATCGCCTAATTATATACCGGCAGCACAAAGAAGATTAGAAAGCTTGCAAACACCCTTCTTTCCATGTAAAATACCGGTTGAATGTAAGGGAAAGGAATGTTTTAAATGGCAAATGAATTTCGCGTTTGCGATGATTGTCAGGCAGTCGATCTTAAAACATTGATTCCAAAGCTCGAAAAACTCGATCCGGAAGCAACGATTGATATTAAATGTCAGTCATACTGCGGACCGGGCCGTAAAAAGACGTTTGCTTTTGTGAATAATCGACCGGTTGCGGCACTCACAGAAGATGAGCTAATGGAAAAAATCGTTAAAAAATTAAAGTTATAAAGATAATCACCTTTTCTTCTGAAATAGGTGATTTTTCTATTTATGCAAACAGTATATGCGAGTTACAGTGCGAATTTTCCCATAAAGATTCGTTTTTCCGTTATAATGGACAAAAATAAGACTGGCGGGAGGTAGGTTATGAGCTACGCAAAGCAGAAGTTGAAAGAAGAGAAAGTGTTCAAAGATCCAGTTCATCGCTATGTGCACGTGCGCGATACAGTCATCTGGGATTTGATTAGCACAAAAGAGTTTCAGCGGCTGCGCCGGATCCGCCAGCTCGGCACGACATATTTTACGTTTCACGGGGCAGAACATAGTCGATTCAATCATTCGCTCGGCGTGTATGAGATTGTACGCCGAATGGTAGATGATGTGTTTCGCGGACGGCCGGAATGGAACTCCGATGAACGGCTCCTAAGCTTATGCGCAGCTCTTTTGCATGATGTCGGTCACGGACCTTTCTCGCATTCGTTTGAAAAAGTATTCGGACTCGATCACGAGGAATATACAGAACGCATTGTACTAGGGGATACGGATATTAACCGGGTATTGTCAAAGGTAAGTGCTGATTTTCCTGAAAAAGTAGCGGCAGTTATTAATAAATCGTATGAAAATAAACTCGTAGTCAGTTTAATTTCAAGCCAAATCGATGCCGATCGAATGGATTATTTGCAGCGGGATGCTTATTATACTGGGGTTAGTTACGGTCATTTTGATATGGAGCGCATTTTACGAGTTATTCGTCCGAGGGAAGAACAAGCTGTTTTTAAGCAGAGTGGCATGCATGCGGTCGAGGACTATATCATGAGCCGCTATCAAATGTACTGGCAAATTTATTTCCATCCGGTGACGCGCAGTGCAGAAGTGCTGCTGTCGAAAACGCTGCACCGGGCGAAAGTGTTATATGAAGAAGGATATTCATTTACATATGAACCTGTGCATTTTCATTCGCTTTTTGAAGGAGATTGTACACTAAAAGATTACTTGAAGCTTGATGAATCGGTTGTGATGTTTTATTTCCAAGTGTGGCAAGATGAAGAGGATGCGATTTTACGTGATTTGTGCAGCCGATTTATGGACCGGAATTTATTTAAATATGTAGAGTTTGATCCCGAGGAAGAAAAGCAGAAATACACCGAATTAGAAGAGTTGTTCCGAAAAGCAGGCATTGACCCGGATTACTATCTTGTACATGATTCGTCTTCCGATTTACCATATGACTTTTACCGTCCGGGCATAGAGTCCGAGCGTCAGCCGATTTACTTGCAAATGAAAGATGAGTCACTTCAGGAGCTGTCAGGCAAGTCGGAAATTGTTGATGCGATTACAGGCAAACGGCGCACCGATCATAAATTGTATTTTCCGGTAGATATTCTGCGGGATGAATCATCCAGCCGGTCAGTGAAACGGAAAATAAGAAGCATCTTGGAGATTTACCGAAAGTGAAAGTTGATGAAGTCGAGGTGGATTATTTATCCTAACAGGAATATTCACTTCATCGATACTTGTATAACTATTTCGGTTAGCATAATAGGTTCGGTCTCTTTCATATTGTTGCATATAAGAATGGCGCGGTTTGTTGTTAAGACCAACGACTACTACAATTAAAAGGAGATATAATTATTGGAAAACTTTTCAGTAAACTTTCTAGCGTTTTCACTTGAAGAAATGCCGTTTGTTATTATATCTTTACTGGTCGCGTTTACAGTTCATGAATTTGCTCATGCGTATACGGCATACAAGTTTGGAGATGATACGGCGAAAGACCAGGGAAGATTAACGCTGAACCCGGTGCATCATCTTGACCCAATTGGGACACTGTTTATTTTACTGGCAGGGTTTGGCTGGGCGCGTCCAGTGCCTGTGAACCGGCGCAATTTCGCGAATCCGAAGCTTGCCGGCGTACTTGTATCACTTGCCGGGCCGCTCAGCAACTTTCTTATTGCTTTTATCGCGTTTGGGATTTTATTTTTTATTATTGGAAGCGCCCCATCGTTTGCAATTGAGCTTTTAAACATGATGGTGTGGCTGAATGTTTTACTGTTTGTCTTTAACTTGCTGCCATTTCCACCTCTTGATGGCTACCGTATTATTGAGGATCTGGCGCCGCCGCACACGAGGATGAAAATGACACAGTATGAACAGTACGGGGTGCTGCTCTTTTTAATTTTAGTCATTACACCTTTGGGAGATTACTCCATACATCCATTTTTATCTGTTATGACTCGTGCTGTCATGACTGGTTTTCAATCCATTTTCAGCATATTTTTATAAAAGAGGAGGATCACTTCAATGGAACAAAAAAAGAAAGTCGGCTTCAATATCATTAAAAATGATCCAACCGATGGCCATAAAGGATTTGGAAAAGGTGCGCTAAGCTTAGAGAATGTGTCGCCCGTCATCGTTGACGTGGAAGATGGATCGGCCCACATAGATATCGGTGCGATGCATGCGCGCAGTGCTGTTGAAAAAGGAATTAAGTTTTTGCCGAACAAGGAAGAAGTGCAAGGGGCAAAACCGTACTGGCTTGTCTGGGTTACAGTCGACCGAAACGAAGCAGGACCTTATTACGCAGGTGTCACAGCCTGTGAAATGACCGTTAACCGTGACATTCGCAGGGGATACAAATCATTGCCTGAGCACGTGAACCGGATGGATAAATCATTAAAGAGGCATATTATTGTGTCAGATATGGACGATAAATCAAAAGACATTTTACGTGATTTTCTCATGACACATAACGCGGAAATGTGGGAACGATCATCTGATGAACTGAAAGACGGTTTAACGATCGGATAATTTCTGCTAAATGTGTCAACAATGTGAACATTTTCGTTTTCGGCGTTCTCCTGTTGCCGGAGTTCGTGAAAAAAAGTAAACTTAAATTGCATAAACTTGCATAATCTAGGACATGCAAATCGCCCGGGGACAGCACCCCCGGGCTTTTGCATGTCATCGGAACCAATCGGGAAGCTCCGGAAAAACCAAATCTTCATATTTATTCGGAGCGGGAGGGCATGATTCAGCTGGCTCCGTGCCTTTTTCAAATACTATCGTATGTCCATCCGGACAGTCGCTTGATGCAAGTTTCCCACTCTTTAAATCAATTGCAGCTGCTGTCACACCAGCCGGCTGCTTAAATAATGCAGGTTTTTTTCCTTTATGAATTGCTTCCATATAGTCTGCCCAAATCACTTTCGCACGTGATCGATCTTCTGTTTTTGTAATTTCCGACCCGTCATCATAACCAGTCCACACCACTGAAACTGCAGACGGCGTGAATCCCGCCATCCAGTAGTCAAACGGTGTCGAGCCCGATTTTCCTGCGTATGTCCTCGTTAACCTGTCCGCAAGAACGGCTCCTGTAGGCGTTGCATAATCACTCATGGACCCGTCAAACATTCCTGTCATCATATGGGTGAGAACAGCCATTTTTTTCTTATCAAACCGCTGTTCTGTCCGTTTTTTATGCTCGTACAGTATGGCGCCATCTGTACTTTCGACTCTCTTAATAAATACAGGGTCAGCATAGACCCCCCCTGCTGCAATTGTGGCATAGGAATTCGCCACTTCTACAACAGAAACGCCGGATGTTCCGAGTGCGAGTGACGGAACGGCTTCTAGTTTCGATGTGATCCCAAATTGTTTTGCTGTCTGTGCGAGGGTCTCCGGTCCAAGGAGCATATTTGTTTTTACTGCATAAATATTATCCGATACGGCAAGCGCCTCGGCCATCGTTACATTGCGCTCAGCGTATTGACTGTTAAAGTTTTTCGGTTTATACGTTTCATTAAATGTGGTTGGTTCGCTTTTACGCATCGTGACAGGTGTAAAGCCTTTTTCAAGAGCTGCGTAATATAAAAATGGTTTTAGCAACGATCCAGGCTGACGGACCGCCTGCACCGCCCGGTTAAATGGGCTGATACGATAATCGCGCCCTCCAGTCAAGGCGGTAACGAAGTGATTAGTCGGGTTAATCGAGACAAGGGCGGCTTCAATGCGAGCTGATGAATCGATCCCGTTCTTTAATGCTTCGTCTGCCGCTTTTTGATGTTTGGGATTCAGTGTTGTGTACACCTTGAGCCCACTTTGCTCAAGAAAGCCGAGCGCTTCCAGCTCGGTACGGACCGCATCGATAAAATATGGTGCATTTGTTTGATTTTCGGGGCTGAAGCCAGTAATGTCAGGCACTTCCCCTATTGCCTCCTCATAGTCTTTCTCAGGCAGGTTCATTTCGGACAAAATAAGACGGCGCCGTTCTTCAGCTTTTTCCCGCGAAGCGAGCGGTGAGTAAATAGAAGGGCCTTTTGGGATGCCGGCTAAAAGTGCAGCTTCTGAAATGGTAAGGGAGTCCGCCGATTTGTCAAAATAAAAACGGGAAGCTGCTTCAATACCGTATGCACCGTGTCCGAAATAAACGCTATTCAAATATCCTTCCAAAATTTCATCCTTGGAATAAAAAAGTTCAATTCGAGCCGCATACCACGCCTCTTTTATTTTTCTTTTCCATGTTTTGTCATTCGTTAAAAAGATATTTCGCGCATATTGCTGGGTGATGGTGCTCGCACCCTGCACCTTTGCCATAGCTTTCACGTCTGCAACAATAGCCCCGGCAATGCGTTTTAAATCAAACCCGAAATGTCGATAAAATTTTTTGTCTTCTATTGCAATAACTGCGTTCACTACATGGGGGGAGATATCGTCGAGCTTTACCCAGTACCTTTTTTCGCCTGCATGGGATTCCGCCGCTTTCGTTCCATCAGCCGCGTAAAAAATGGTCGAGCGTGAAACGGTTGTGTCCGGCGGTCCGGCGGTGTACAATGCGTAAATGAGCAGAGCAGCTGCACCGATAAATAAAATTACCACAACGCCAATCCACTTGATCCATTTTTTCATGCAATAGCGGCCTCCTTCTTCATGATTTATGTTCAGTATGAAAACAATTCCACTTTTTTAAACGTCTTAACATAAAATCACTATGCTTTTTCGTCAAATTGTTCTATACTTTTTTCCGTAAGTCTTGAAAGAGAGGATGAAAATCATGAGCGAATTATGGTATACCGAAAAGCAGACTGACAATTACGGCATCACAATGAAAGTGAAACGTACTTTGCATACAGAACAGACCGATTTTCAATATTTAGAGATGGTAGAGACAGAAGAGTGGGGCAACATGCTGTTTTTAGACGGCATGGTGATGACGAGCCAGCGTGATGAGTTTGTCTATCATGAAATGGTCGCCCATGTGCCGCTTTTCACACACCCAAATCCAGAAAACGTGCTTGTAGTGGGCGGCGGTGATGGCGGTGTCATCCGTGAAGTGCTAAAGCATCCATCCGTGAAAAAAGCGACACTTGCTGAAATTGATGGAAAAGTAATCGAATACTCGAAAATCTATTTGCCAGAAATTGCGGGGGAACTTGAAAACCCGCGTGTTGAAGTAAAAGTAGGTGATGGATTCATGCACATCGCTGAATCTGAAAACGAGTATGATGTGATCATGGTTGACTCCACGGAGCCAGTAGGACCGGCTGTCAACTTGTTTACGAAAGGGTTTTATGCCGGCATTTCAAAAGCGCTGAAAGACGACGGCATTTTCGTTGCGCAATGTGACAACCCTTGGTTTAAAGCGGACTTAATCCGCCAGGTACAGGCAGATGTGAAAGAAATCTTCCCGATTACACGATTGTACACAGCGAACATTCCAACGTATCCAAGTGGTCTTTGGTGCTTCACAATCGGTTCGAAAAAATACGATCCGCTTTCAGTGGAAGACAGCCGTTTCCACGAAATTGAGACAAAATATTACACGAAAGAACTGCACAAAGCATCATTTGCACTGCCAAAATTCGTGCAGGATTTGACCTGATTATGAGATTTGACGAAGCGTATTCAGGAAATGTATTCATCGGCACACAGACGTCTTATGAAGACAGCGATGTTGTGTTATATGGAATGCCAATGGATTGGACGGTCAGCTATCGCCCAGGTTCCCGTTTTGGTCCGGCCCGCATCCGGGAAGTGTCGATTGGTCTTGAGGAGTACAGCCCGTATTTAGACCGCGAGCTTCATGAAGTTGCGTATTTTGATGCGGGCGACATTCCGCTCCCGTTCGGAAATCCACAGCGCAGCCTTGACGTCATTGAAGAATATATTGACGGCTTGTTGGATGCCGGCAAAAAACCGCTCGGTATGGGCGGCGAGCACCTTGTATCGTGGCCGGTTATGAAAGCGGCGGCGAAAAAGTATGAGAACCTAGCGATCATTCACTTTGATGCGCATACGGATTTGCGTACAGAATATGAAGGAGAGCCGTTGTCACATTCAACGCCAATTCGCAAAATAGCGGAACATATCGGTCCATCTAATGTGTATTCATTTGGCATTCGCTCCGGCATGAAAGAAGAATTCGAATGGGCGAAAGAAAACGGCATGCACATTTCAAAATTTGAGGTGCTTGAGCCGTTAAAAGAAGTACTCCCATCACTTGCTGGACGTCCGGTTTATGTCACGATCGATATCGACGTCCTGGATCCTGCTCATGCACCGGGTACAGGAACAGTCGATTGCGGCGGCATTACTTCAAAAGAATTGCTTGCATCGATTCATGCCATTGCAGGTTCCGATGTAAGCGTAATTGGTGCGGACCTTGTAGAAGTTGCACCGATTTACGATAACTCTGAACAAACAGCGAATACAGCATCAAAGATTATTCGCGAAATGCTGCTTGGTTTCTTTTAAATAGTCATGGAGCGTCTGGATCTGAACCGGACGCTCTTTTTGTTTTTGGGAAACCTCATTTCGTCATGTTTACAAATGAAAAAACAAGATTTCTGCCTCTCGACTTTCTGTGATAAAATAAACACACATTGAAAAAGGAAGTGATTCGGCGTGGCAGATGAGCAGATGCCGGTGAAAATCCGGGTGAAGACGGATGTGGCGCACGAAGGGGAGAAAGAGACGTTTGAATTGTCACTGTTCGGGCGCCTGTTCAAAAAAGATGGTTCCACGTTTTTAAAATATGACGAAGTACAGGAAGAGGGCGTCGTTCATACGATCGTGAAGCTCGCAAAGGAAAATGCACTTATTTTGAGAAGCGGTGCGCTGAAAATGCGGATGGTTTTTGAACAGGGGCAGCAGCTAAACGGCTCATATGAAAGCCAGTACGGAACCCTCTTAGTCACGACAGACACGACATCTTTCGAACACGACACGAACGACGCGGGCACAGGACATGCGCAGCTCACATACAGGCTGCTTATGCAGGGAGACCCGGTCGGCACGTATACAATGAACATTCAATACGAACTGGAGGAACAATTGTGAACATTGCAGAACAAATGCAGACACAGCTGAAAGAGGAAATTAAAGCAGCTGTGCTGAAAGCGGGACTTGCCGCAGAAAATGAAATCCCGGCGGTTATTTTGGAAACGCCAAAAGAAAAGGCGCACGGCGATTATTCAACAAATATGGCGATGCAGCTCGCACGCGTGGCGAAAAAAGCACCCCGTCAAATAGCCGAAGCCATTCAGCAGAACATTGATCTGTCAAAAGGTTCAATTGAAAAAATTGATATCGCAGGTCCCGGTTTTATCAATTTTTACTTGAACAACAGCTACTTAACCAATCTCGTTCCAGCTGTGCTTGAAGAAGGCGGAAAATATGGCGAATCGAACGCCGGCAATAATCAAAAAATTCAGGTCGAATTCGTTTCGGCTAATCCGACCGGCGACCTTCACCTTGGGCATGCCCGCGGTGCATCTGTTGGCGATTCCTTATGTAATGTGCTGGAAAAAGCCGGTTATGACGTTACGCGCGAATATTATATTAACGATGCTGGAAACCAGATTCACAACCTTGCTTTGTCCGTTGAAGCACGCTACTTTCAAGCACTTGGCCATGATAAAGTAATGCCCGAAGACGGCTACCATGGCAAAGACATTATCGGCATTGGGAAAGAACTAGCAGAAGAATTTGGCGACAAATTCGTAAACTTGTCGGAAGAAGAGCGCTACAAAGCGTTCCGTGAACACGGTCTTAAGTATGAGCTGGCTAAATTACAAAAAGACCTTGCTGATTTCCGTGTGAAATTCGATGTTTGGTATTCAGAAACATCATTGTACGAAAACGGCAAAATTGATGAAGCACTTGCAGCACTTCGCCAAAATGGACACGTGTTTGAAGAAGAGGGTGCCGTTTGGTTCCGTTCGACTGCTTTCGGTGATGATAAAGACCGTGTACTTCGTAAACAAGATGGCACATACACGTATTTAACACCGGATATTGCGTACCATAAAGACAAATTTGAGCGTGGCCACGAAAAAGTAATCAATATTTGGGGAGCGGATCATCACGGGTACATTCCCCGTATGAAAGCGGCCGTTGAAGCGCTGGGTATCAGCCCGAATAACCTTGAAGTGGAAGTTATTCAAATGGTACAGCTGTACAAAGACGGGGAAAAAATGAAGATGAGCAAGCGGACCGGGAAAGCAGTGACGATGCGTGAACTTGTTGAAGAAGTCGGTCTTGATGCGGTTCGTTATTTCTTTGCGATGCGCAGCGGCGATACGCATATGGATTTTGACCTTGATCTTGCGGTATCGGAGTCAAATGAAAATCCGGTTTACTATGCGCAATACGCACATGCCCGTATTTCCAGCATTTTGCGCCAGGCAGCCGAGCAGGGGCTGGCGGTTTCTAAAGATGCAAATGTGTCTCTTTTAACAGCTGAAAAAGAAATCGATTTACTGAAAAAAGTCGGCGATTTCCCGCAGGTTGTTGCAGAAGCAGCAGAAAAGCGAATTCCGCATCGCATAACGAACTACGTGCAGGAGCTTGCCTCCACTTTCCACAGCTTTTACGGAGCGGAAAAAGTCGTTGATAAAGACAATGAAGAATTGTCTAATGCACGCCTGTCCCTCGTAAAATCTGTACAAATTACGTTAAAAAATGCACTAGCGCTAATCGGTGTATCCGCACCGGAAAAAATGTAATCGAAAAAAGCAGTCAGACCTTGTCTGGCAGCTTTTTTTTGTAAAATTTTTTCAAAAAACATGGAAATACAGTTAAAAATTTCTTTGCAAGACGGTTGACTGAATGCTCATTCATATATTAGGATAAAAGTAATCAAAGGGGAATTTTTAGGGGGAAGGGAGTGCACGGTTATGAACGGTCTACTCTGGCTTAATTTAATTGCCGCCATTTTTGTAATCGCTTACGCAGGCTGGCTATTCGTGTATTTGCTGAAAACACGGTACGAATTTATTAAGCTTGGCAAAAAAGAAGAGTTTGATCAGCGTAAAGACGAACGAATCCGGAATATTTGGGTGAACGTCTTTGGACAGAAAAAATTATTAAAAGATAAAAAGAGCGGTGCGATCCACGTCATGTTTTTTTACGGGTTTATTCTTGTGCAGCTCGGCGCGGTCGATTTCATTATTAAAGGGATCGTACCTGGTGCACATTTACCGCTCGGACCACTATATGGGGGATTTACTTTTTTTCAGGAAATTGTGACACTGATGATTCTCGTTGCGGTCGTCTGGGCATTTTACCGCCGGTATATTGAAAAGTTGGTGCGTCTGAAACGGGGTTGGAAAAGCGGGCTTGTGCTTATTTTCATCGGGGCATTAATGCTTTCGGTTTTAGCGGGAAATGGCATGTATCTTATCTGGCATGAAGAAACAATTCATTTTACATGGGTGGAACCAGTTGCTTCGGCAATTGCGGTCATATTTGCCGGGCTGCCGCAGCAAATTGTCATCGCCTTATTTTATGTCATGTGGTGGATCCATTTATTCGTGCTGCTCACGTTCCTTGTGTACGTGCCGCAGTCTAAGCATGCACATTTAATAGCCGGTCCGGTGAATACATATTTCCACCGGTTAAATAGAGCGGGCACGCTCCGTAAAATTGACTTTGAAGATGAAACACAGGAGTCCTTTGGTGTGGGGAAAGTACAGGATTTCACACGCACGCAAATGATCGATTTTTATGCGTGTGTGGAATGTGGACGCTGTACCAATATGTGTCCGGCAACCGGCACAGGGAAAATGCTGTCGCCAATGGACTTGATCGTGAAATTGCGCGACCATCTCACGTTTACAGGTGCTGCATTGACATCACAGCAGCCGTGGGTGCCGGCGTTCGCGTTCGCAGATACACAGGGAAATAAAATCGCCAAGGGTATTGATCCGTACAGTCCGTCGATGATTGGCGATGTCATTACGGAAGAAGAGATTTGGGCATGCACCACTTGCCGTAACTGTGAAGACCAGTGCCCGGTGATGAATGAACATGTCGATAAAATTATTGATTTACGCCGTTATCTTGTGCTGACAGAAGGAAAAATGAATCCGGACGCGCAGCGTGCAATGCAGAACATTGAGCGTCAGGGAAATCCGTGGGGGCTGAACCGGAAAGATAAAGAAAAATGGCGTGAGATTCGCGATGATGTTTATATTCCGACGATAAAAGAAGCAAAAAAAGCAGGAGAAGAGCCGGAATATTTATTCTGGGTCGGTTCAATGGGCGCATTTGACAGCCGCAGCCAAAAGATCGCACTGGCTTTTGCGAAGCTGATGAATGAAGCAGGCGTATCATTTGCGATTCTCGGCAATAAAGAAAAAAACTCGGGCGACACGCCTCGCCGTCTCGGCAATGAATTTTTGTTCCAGGAGCTTGCTGCAGCGAACATTGCGGAGTTTGAAAAAAATGATGTGAAAAAAATCGTGACGATCGATCCGCATGCATACAATATTTTTAAAAATGAATATACGGATTTCGGCTTTACGGCTGACGTGTATCATCATACGGAACTGTTGGGTGCTCTCGTGAAAGAAGGACGATTGAAGCCGCGGTATGCCGTCGACGAAACAATTACGTTCCACGATTCCTGTTACCTCGGCCGGTACAATGATGTATACGATCCGCCAAGGGAAATTTTAAAATCCATTCCTGGTGTAAAGCTGGTTGAAATGACGCGGCGCCGGGAAACGGGCATGTGCTGCGGCGCTGGAGGAGGACTTATGTGGATGGAGGAAGACACCGGCCACCGTATTAATGTTGCCCGTACAGAGCAGGCGCTCGATGTGAATCCATCCGTTATCAGTTCCGGCTGTCCGTTCTGCCTGACGATGCTGAGCGATGGAACGAAAGCGAAAGAAGTGGACGACCAGGTTTCCACCTATGATGTTGCGGAACTTCTTGAGAAATCAATTTACGGTGCAAAAGAAGAAGAAAAAAGTGCATAAGGAAACGAGGCGCATTATTCCGCTTCTCGTTTTACCCGTTCAGAACAGGAGGGTATTCATTGAAGATAAAGAAGATAATGGTGATCGGTGCCGGCCAGATGGGATCAGGAATTGCACAAGTTTGTGCACAGGCCGGATATGATGTGTTTCTTTATGATCTTAAGCCGGAACAAATTGACCACGGAATGGACAAGATATCTAAAAATCTGTTTCGTTCCGTTCAAAAAGAGCGAATGACTGAGGCGGAAAAATCAGCTGTTCTTGCACGCATTCATAAAACAATAGATATAAATGACGCAGGGGGCGTGGACATTGTCATTGAAGCGGTTGTGGAGAACATGGAAATCAAACGGAACATTTTCGCTCAGCTTGATGAAATTACGCCTGATCATACTATTCTCGCATCAAATACGTCATCTATGCCAATAACAGAAATTGCCGCGGCGACGGACCGGCCTGAAAAAGTGATCGGGATGCATTTTATGAATCCGGTGCCGGTCATGAAACTGGTAGAAATTATCCGCGGACTGGCAACGGCGGATGAGGTGTATAAAAAGGTTGAGGACTTGACGAAAACGATTGGAAAAGTACCTGTGGAAGTAAATGATTTCCCTGGTTTTGTGTCAAACCGAATCTTGATGCCGATGATTAATGAGGCGATCTACACGCTGTATGAAGGGGTTGCAACAAAGGAATCGATCGATCAAGTAATGAAACTTGGAATGAATCATCCGATGGGACCGCTTGAACTTGCGGATTTTATTGGGCTTGATACATGTTTGTCGGCGATGGAAATTCTACATGAAGGTTTTGGTGACGATAAATACAGGCCATGTCCATTGCTCCGGAAGTATGTGAAAGCGGGTTGGGTCGGAAAAAAAGCGGGGCGCGGATTCTATTTGTACGAATAAACGGAGGCGATTTGGATGGAATTTCGTCTGACCGATGAGCAGGAATTGACTCGGCAATTGGTCCGGAATTTTGCGGAAAAAGAAGTTGCACCGTTTGTGGAACAAATGGAATCGGGAGTATTTCCACATGACATTGTGAAGAAAATGTCGTCACTTGGGTTGATGGGAATGACGGTTCCTTCTACTTATGGTGGAAGTGATATGGACTTCACATCATATATAATCGCCATTCATGAACTGTCAAAAGTAAGCGCGGCGGTTGGAGTAATTTTATCCGTCCACACCTCTGTCGGGACGAATCCGATACTTTATTTTGGCACAGAATCCCAAAAAGAAAAATATGTGACGAAACTCGCGTCAGGCCAATGGCTGGGAGCATTTTGTTTAACGGAGCCGTCATCCGGTTCCGATGCGGCTTCGTTGAAAACGACAGCTGTACACAAAGGGGCTTATTACGAATTAAACGGTACAAAAGCGTTTATTACAAACGGTGGAGCCGCAAATACGTTTATTGTTTTTGCTAAAACAGACCGTGGTATTTCTGCTTTTGTCGTCGAAAAAGGGACACCTGGCCTTGTCATCGGCAAAGAAGAACGGAAGATGGGGCTGCACGGATCAAGCACAGTACAAGTGACGTTTGAGGATGCAAGGATCCCGGCTGAAAATATGCTTGGTCAAGAAGGGAAAGGATTTAACATTGCGATGGCCAATCTTGATGGGGGCAGAATTGGGATCGCGGCACAGGCGCTCGGCATTGCGGAAGCGGCATATAAATGTGCTGTGAAATACGCACAAGAACGGTGCCAATTTGGCAAGCCGATTGCTGCTCAGCAGGATATTTCATTTAAAATGGTCGATATAGCTACAGGAATAGAAGCGGCACGTCTACTTGTGTATCGAGCAGCAGATATGCGATCAAGGGGGCTCCCATGCGGAAAAGAAGCGGCAATGGCGAAATTGTTTGCATCGCAGACAGCCGTTGATGCGTCGATTGAATGTGTACAGATTTTTGGCGGATATGGCTATACAAAAGACTATCCGGCTGAGCGATATTTTCGGGACGCGAAAGTGACACAAATTTACGAAGGCACCTCAGAGATTCAGCGCATTGTGATCAGCAAACAATTGTTAAAATAACGAGCGGGGGAATGGGAGAATGAATTTCACATTATCAGAGGAGCATGAGATGATTCGCAAAATGGTGCGTGATTTTGCCAAGAATGAAGTTGCACCAACAGCATCAGAACGTGATGAAGAAGAACGGTTTGATATGGAGATCTTTGAAAAAATGGCGGATCTCGGCTTGACAGGTATTCCGTGGCCGGAAGAATACGGCGGGATAGGCAGTGATTATCTCGCATACTGCATTGCGATAGAAGAGCTGTCCCGTGTGTGCGCATCAACAGGAGTCACGTTATCTGCTCACACCTCGCTTGCCGGCTGGCCAATCTACACATTTGGTACAGAGGAGCAAAAACAAGCCTATTTAAAACCGATGGCATTGGGGAAAAAGATTGGTGCGTACGGATTGACTGAACCCGGCTCCGGTTCAGACGCAGGCGCGATGAAGACGACAGCCCGCAAAGATGGTGATCATTACATATTAAATGGGTCGAAAATTTTTATTACAAATGGCGGAATTGCTGATATATATGTTGTGTTTGCAACTGGTGATGAAGGAACAACTGCGTTTATAATCGAAAAAAACGTTGAAGGGTTCTCTGTCGGCAAAAAAGAAAAGAAACTTGGCATCCGTTCATCGCCGACGACAGAAATTATTTTTGATAACTGCCGGGTGCCGAAAGAAAACGTTCTTGGCGAAGTTGGCGGAGGATTTAAAGTGGCGATGATGACGCTTGACGGGGGACGCAACGGGATTGCAGCCCAGGCAGTCGGTATTGCTCAGGGAGCACTGGATGCATCAATTGAATATGCAAAAGAACGGCAGCAATTTGGTAAACCAATTGCAGCCAATCAAGGGATTTCGTTTAAACTAGCTGATATGGCAACTTCGATAGAAGCAGCGCGTCTGTTGACATACCAGGCAGCGTGGCTTGAATCAGAAGGACTGCCGTACGGAAAAGCATCAGCCATGTCGAAGCTGATGGCGGGTGACACAGCGATGAACGTAACGACAGAAGCAGTGCAAATTTTCGGTGGCTATGGCTATACAAAAGACTATCCAGTCGAACGGTTTATGCGTGATGCGAAAATCACCCAGATTTATGAGGGAACGCAAGAAATTCAACGGCTTGTTATTTCACGCACGCTGACGAAATAAGGTGAAAACAATGACAGATCGAAAACGGCAAGTACACACAACGGTGAAGGACGTACAGCTTATTGAAAAACGGCGTTCGGAGATGATCCGCGGCGCCGTTCAATTATTTAAGAAAAAAGGATTTCATCGGACTACAACACGTGAAATTGCCAAAGCGTCCGGATTCAGTATCGGTACAATGTATGAATATATCCGTACAAAAGAAGATGTATTGTATCTTGTATGTGACAGCATTTATGATCAGGTAAAGGAGCGGCTGCAGCAGATTGATTTCGAACGGGGAACGCTTGAAAGCTTAAAGCTTGGCATCGCTTATTATTTTCGAGTGATGGATGAAATGCAGGATGAAGTACTTGTCATGTACCAGGAAGCGAAGTCGCTTTCAAAAGATGCTTTGCCATACGTGCTGAAAAAAGAAGTGGAAATGGTCGCAATGGTAGAGACACTCATCCAACGCTGCGTGGACCACGGCCTCCTTGATATGGATCAAAAAAAGGTGCATATATTGGCGCAAAATATTTTTATTCAAGGTCAAATGTGGGGGTTTCGCCGCTGGATGCTGCAAAAATCGTTCTCGCTGGATGAATACATTACGTTGCAGACCGATCTGCTTTTTTCTGGTGTGAACGGGTACGAAAAATAAAGGGATGTTTTGTTCAGTGCAAAAAAGACAAGCCCGCTCACGAAAAAGAGCGGGGCTTGTCTTTTGTAATTATATATTACGTTTCGTCGAGTCTTCGTTTATGTTTGCTTCTTCTCGTAGAACCGTATCACGAACCGTTTCTGTTTCATTCACTTTTCGTTTACTGATGATAATTTCTTCTTTCACAACCGGCTTCTTTGTTACGTCTATGCGCTCTTCTGTAATTGGTACACGAATCGTTTCACTGTCCTCTTTAAACGCAGCGTCCCGCTCATCTTCTGACCCTATTATTGCATCATCTATGACCGGTCTCCGTTCGACGACAACTTCTTCTCGCTGGACAGGCACATCAAGGACTTTTTCTTCTTCCACTACCTTTTTATCAACATGTACTTCACCCGTTTGAACACGTTCCTTATTTACATGAATCCGTTCTTCGTGCAGTCTAAGCTTTTCCTCTTCTGTTAGCTCATGGTCGAGGCGTCCATCTGTTGACGCATATGTGCCGCCAGCCAAGTTTGCTTGATCTGCTGCGTATGCATTGCCGCCTAAGTTCGGATCAACAACTCCTCCCGTACGCTCTTCATCATACAGGAGACCGTATTCATGATCGACATATAAAAGAATTCCGCCATTTTCTACTTCTGTATAGTAACGATCTGCTTCCGCGTCGGATACACCCATATGGCGGAAAGCTGTTCGAACCGGTTCTTCGCCAGATAAAAACGCAATAAAGCGATCCATCCATGAGCTTCCTGCTGTCTGCACCTCGGCGTCGGTTCTTCCGCGGACCATTGAAATATCTTCCTGATTTTTTGCCACGACATAAATATCACCTTCTGTATAACCTTGCCTTTTTAATTCATCAATTTTTGCGATTAATTCTGTTTCACTATGATATACACCAATAAATTTTTTCTTTTCCATGATGCAAACACTCCTTCTGTCATTGAAATTTTATTCATGTTCTGCTCTTCACTCTACCCGGCATATGTATTGGAAAACGACTTTTTCTGAAAATGATTAAAAAGATAGAGACGTCGTACGAAAGTTTCTTTTTTTCCCCTTTACGATTATTATCAAGGAAGAAGGGAATACTTATAAAAAATTTACAATGAAAAGATGTTCGATCAACATTTAAAGAGTAAAATGATTGTGAGAGTTGACAGGAAGGATGTGAAGGTATGAAGCGGGTTGTTCAATATACTGCTATGATTATTGTTGCCATTTTTTCATACTGGCTTTATTTAAAACAATTTGGAGCTGTTCCATTCCTTCTCATCTCCTTTTTTTTCTTTTATAAATCGTATGAAGAATATAGCGGTCGTTCAAAAAAAAGGAATAGAACACCACAAATAGACCATTCCGCCCCTTCCGCTGGAAAAAAAGCAGAAATCATCACATAAATATGGCATATAGCCATATTTTTTGTTTATAATGGAGAATATGCTAAAAACGTTTTGCTCTTTTAGAGCTTTTTGTTAATAGAGAAGGGAAGTGCGGATGGTGAGTTTGCAACAATATTCCAAAGAAGAGTTAAAAGAAATGTCATTCCTTGAGCTGGCGCATTTAATTCTTGCTGAAAAGCGGGAGCCGGTATCATTTAAGGAGATGCTGTCACAAATACAAAAGCATCTTGAAATTTCAGATGATGAAGTAAAGTCACGTATGGTTCAATTTTATACGGACTTAAACATCGATGGCAGCTTTCTGCCTTTAGGTGATAACCGCTGGGGTCTGCGCGCATGGTATCCGGTTGAAAAGCTTGAAGAAGAAACAACAACTGCCACTGTGAAAACACGCAAGAAAAAGACGAAAAAAGCAGTGGACGACGATTTTGAAGAAGAAATTATTGAAGACGAAGATGATCTCGATGATTTTGAGGAAGACGATTTTGATGAGATTGAGGATGACATCAATGTTGACGAAGACGACCTCGATGAGGATATTGAAGAAGAAATCGACGTTGAAATCGACGACGACCTTGATGACAATGATGACGATTTTGAAGAAGAAGAAGGCGCTGAAGACGAGTATGATCTCGACGATAAATAACTAATAATCTTCGCTTGACTAATTTATCGTCGAATTGTAGTATTTTATTTGGGCTCTTTTATGAGACGAATTATTTTAGTCTATGACGCTCCTCTTACTGAGAAGTAAGCGGAGCGTTTTTTGTATTTCCCCCACCTTAAGGGGCATTACGACCTAATCAAAACGTGTGAATATAGAAGAAATTTAGGGGGATAACTGCCCCTAAAGATCCGATTTGTTCAACAAACCAATCGCTTGGGTTATTTTATCCCGCGGATTGAGTTTCACTTTATGGAGAAAAACAGAAGCATCGAAGGAGGATTTTCACTTTGACGAAATATATATTCGTAACAGGCGGGGTTGTTTCATCATTAGGAAAAGGAATTACCGCTGCATCACTCGGCCGTCTTTTAAAGAACCGTGGCTTAAAAGTTTTTATTCAAAAATTCGATCCATATATTAACGTGGACCCGGGGACAATGAGTCCGTATCAGCATGGGGAAGTATTCGTCACTGATGACGGTGCGGAAACGGATCTTGATCTCGGTCACTATGAACGTTTCATCGATATAAACTTGACGAAACTAAGCAACATTACAACAGGTAAAGTGTATTCAACCGTACTCCGGAAAGAGCGCCGCGGCGAATATTTGGGCGGTACGGTTCAGGTTATACCGCACATTACGAATGAAATTAAAGACCGTGTTTTCCGGGCGGGTAAAGAATCAGGCGCAGATGTTGTTATAACGGAAATTGGCGGTACAGTTGGCGACATCGAATCACTTCCATTCCTTGAAGCGATTCGTCAAATAAAAAGTGATGTCGGCCAGGATAATGTATTATACATTCATTGTACGCTTATCCCTTATTTAAAAGCAGCCGGTGAAATGAAAACAAAACCGACGCAGCATAGCGTAAAAGAACTTCGCAGTCTCGGTATACAGCCGAACATTATTGTTGTTCGTACGGAGATGCCAATTTCCCAGGATATGAAGGACAAACTTGCTTTGTTCTGTGACATTGCGAAAGAAGCTGTTATTGAAGCAACAGATGCGGATACACTTTATGCGGTACCGCTTATGCTTCAGAAGCAAAAAATGGACGACCTTGTGTGCCGTTTATTAAAAATGCAATGCCACGATGCGGATATGACCGAGTGGAAAGCACTCGTTGATAAAGTTCGCAACTTGCCGAACAAAACGCGCATTGCGCTCGTTGGTAAATATGTAGAACTTCAAGATGCGTATATTTCTGTTGCGGAGTCATTGAAACATGCCGGTTATCAGTTTGATACAGATGTGGAAATTGACTGGGTAAATTCTGCAGAACTCTCAGAAGAAAACGCGGCGGAGCGATTGAAAGACGCAGCCGGTATTCTTGTGCCGGGCGGATTTGGTGACCGGGGCATCGATGGAAAGCTTGCTGCAATTAAATATGCACGAGAAAATAACGTTCCGTTTTTTGGTATTTGTCTCGGTATGCAGCTTGCGTCTATTGAGTACGCGCGCAACGTATTGAAATTGGAAGGTGCACACTCGGCAGAAATCGTACCGGAAACGCCATATCCGATTATTGATCTTTTGCCTGAGCAAAAAGACATTGAAGATCTTGGCGGTACACTTCGTCTTGGTTTATATGCATGTAAATTAACAGAAGGTACACGTGCCCGCGAAGCTTACAATGAAGAAATCGTATATGAGCGCCATCGTCACCGTTATGAATTCAACAACGAATTCCGTGAACAAATGGAGAAAAAAGGGTTCATCTTCTCTGGAACAAGCCCGGATGGCCGTCTCGTTGAAATTGTAGAGCTAGCCAACCATCCATGGTTCGTCGCAGCGCAGTTCCATCCGGAATTTACATCGCGCCCGACACGTCCGCAGCCATTGTTCAAAAAATTTGTTGAGGCCGCAATCGAAAATAAATAATTGAGAGAAAAAGCCAGCTGAAATTTGTCAGCTGGTTTTTTTATGGGTATTAAAGGCCCTATCTATGTCAGTGTGTTAGTCGTATTCGTTTACGATTTCCTCGATCGTCATTTTTAATAAAAAATAAGCATATAACCCGGCGATGGATGATGGGAAACCGGTTCGTCCTCCCTCATCATCCGGCAAAATGCCTTGTGTCAGCCTCAGATCAATAAATGCATCGGCTAGTTCTTCAATGCCGGTTTCTTCTCTTTTCGAAGAAATCGCCGCAAATGGAATTCCTGTATCTATTAATTTTTTCGCAAGCGTCAATGCTCCCGGATCATCGGAAAAACGGGAAGCGATCAATACACGGTCAGCCTCCGTCAACCGGGCGGAAGGTGTCCATCGATGAACGTTTTGCAAGGTTTCTGCACCTTCTGTTGCTTCCGTTTCAATGACCGCCATTTCACCGAAACCCTTCATATATATAGTCCCTTCACTGATCAAGCCTTGAGCAAGCAAACGTCCCGCATCTTCAATTGAAAATTCCTCTTTTTCGCTGATCCGTTTTATCAAGCCGCTAAGCTGTGTCATAAACATTTTCGACAACTGTATCACTCTTTCTTTTTTCTTTATTATAGTACGCTCAGCAAAATGAAGGAAGCAGGCAGGAATCTTGAGGAAAACAGCGAATGTAGAATGTTAAGGGGTAATGAGAGCGGGAAGGCGGAAATTGCAGGAGGACGAATAGGAGGACAACAAACGTGACAGCAAACATATTAATTGTTGATGACCAATATGGCATCCGTATTTTACTGAATGAAGTGTTAAAAAAAGAAGGGTATGATACCTTGCAGGCGGCAAGCGGACCAGAAGCCGTAAAATTAGCGAAGGAACATAAACCTGATCTTGTGCTGCTTGATATGAAAATTCCCGGAATGGACGGGATTGAAATTTTGAAACGAATGAAAGCGGATAACCCGAGTATCCGCGCTATTATCATGACGGCGTATGGGGAGCTGGACATGATCCAGGAAGCGAAAAACATCGGTGCCATCATGCACGTTCCGAAACCATTTGATATTGATGATATTCGGAAAACAGTGAAAGAACATTTAATCCATTAAGAGAATACGGATTTTTCTGTTGGTAATAAAAAGATGAATTTGATATGATACTTATGTGGTTTTTCATGATGCAATAAATTCCCTTGAGGAGGAAGTAATAATGCCATTAGTATCTATGACAGAAATGTTAAACACAGCGAAAGAAAATAAGTATGCTGTTGGTCAGTTCAACTTGAATAACCTAGAATTCACACAAGCGATTTTACAGGCGGCTGAAGAAGAAAAGTCTCCGGTAATCCTCGGTGTTTCTGAAGGAGCAGCGCGTTATATGGGCGGCTTCAAATTAGTTGTTGCAATGGTTAAAGAATTAATGGACGAATACGGCGTAACAGTTCCTGTTGCGATTCACCTTGATCACGGTTCAAGCTTCGAAAGCTGCGCCAAAGCGATTCATGCAGGATTCACATCTGTCATGATCGACGGCTCACATCATCCGCTTGAAGAAAATATTGCTTTGACGAAAAAAGTGGTTGAGCTTGCTCACTTCCACGGTGTTTCAGTTGAAGCAGAACTTGGCCGCATCGGTGGCCAGGAAGACGATTTAATCGTTGATGATGCGGATGCAATGTACGCAATTCCTTCTGAGTGCGACCAGCTTGTACGTGAAACGGGCGTTGACTGTTTCGCTCCTGCACTTGGATCTGTTCACGGTCCATACAAAGGTGAACCGAACCTTGGTTTTGACCGCATGAAAGAAGTAATGGAATTGACAGGGGTGCCGCTTGTGCTTCACGGTGGTACTGGTATTCCGACAAAAGATATCGAAAAAGCGATCTCTCTTGGTACAGCAAAAATCAACGTAAACACAGAAAACCAAATCGCTTCTGCAAAAGCAGTTCGTGAAACACTTGCTGCAAAACCGGAAGAGTATGATCCACGTAAATACCTTGGACCTGCACGTGACGCTATTAAAGAAACAGTTAAAGGCAAAATGCGTGAATTTGGTTCTTCAGGCAAAGCGTAATTTATTTGCTCCATAACTGAACGAAACACAATAACCGCCTTTTTAACAAATAGGCGGTTGTTGTTTATTTAATATAATGAACTGAAAAGAGGGAATATTTAATGAAATTCTTTATTGACACAGCAAATATGGACGAAATCCGCGAAGCACACTCATGGGGCATCCTTTCAGGTGTAACAACGAACCCATCACTTGTTGCCAAAGAAACGGTTCCTTTCCATGAACGTCTTCGTGAAATCACAGATCTTGTAAGTGACTCGGTCAGCGCAGAAGTAATTGCTCTTGATGCGGAAGGCATGATTGAAGAAGGACGTGAACTTGCAAAAATTGCACCAAATATTACAGTGAAAGTACCGATGACTCCGGAAGGTTTGAAAGCGGTAGCGGTGTTTGCGAAAGAAGGCATTAAAACGAACGTTACCCTCATATTCAGTGCAAACCAGGCATTGATGGCTGCCCGCGCAGGTGCTACTTACGTATCGCCGTTCCTTGGACGTCTTGATGATATTGGTCACGATGGACTTGAGCTGATCGAAACAATTGCCGACATTTTTGCGATCCATGGAATCGAAACAGAAATTATCGCGGCATCGATTCGCCATCCACAACATGTAACAGCAGCAGCATTGAAGGGTGCTCATATATCTACGACGCCATTTAAAGTACTTCAGCAGTTATTCAAGCATCCGTTAACGGATAAAGGCATAGAAGGCTTCCTTGCTGACTGGGAAAAACGCAAAGCGAAATAATCCTGTACATGAGACTGAAGATATAGGGTTAAACTACGACTATCAAGAAAGCTTTCCCGCTTTCCGTTTACACACAGAAAGAAGGGAGTACATGATGGAAAAATTAAAAATTGAAGGCGGTCATTCGTTAAAAGGGACGATTAAAGTAGACGGTGCGAAAAATAGTGCCGTCGCCCTTGTACCGGCTGCTATTTTAGCGGAGTCGCCGATTACAATTGAAGGATTGCCGGATATTTCAGATATTCACATGCTAAAAGGACTGCTTGAGGAAATTGGCGGCTTCGTGACATTTGAAGATGGTGAAATGATTATTGATCCGACGCAGATGACAGCGATGCCTCTTCCGAACGGGAAAGTAAAAAAGCTGCGCGCTTCTTATTATTTAATGGGTGCGCTGCTTGGCCGTTTTAATAAAGCGGTAATCGGTCTGCCGGGCGGATGCCATCTCGGCCCTCGTCCAATAGACCAGCATATTAAAGGGTTTGAAGCGCTCGGAGCTGAAGTGACGAATGAACAGGGTGCCATTTATTTGCGTGCGAACGAATTACGGGGTGCGCGCATTTACTTAGACGTTGTCAGCGTTGGCGCGACGATCAATATTATGCTTGCGGCAGTCCGGGCAAAAGGGCAGACGATAATTGAAAATGCGGCAAAAGAACCTGAAATTATTGATGTGGCGACACTGCTTTCTAACATGGGTGCCAATATTAAAGGTGCCGGAACAGATGTCATTCGCATTGACGGTGTTGATCAATTACATGGATGCCGCCATACGATTATTCCGGACCGCATTGAGGCAGGGACATTTATGATTATGGCCGCAGCTGCTGGTGAAGGTGTCGTTATCGATAACGTCATCCCGCTCCATCTTGAATCATTAACAGCAAAACTCCGCGAAATGAACGTTCCGATTGAAATTGGTGAAGACAGCGTTTTCGTCGGCAAAGCCGAATTGCTCAAAACGGTAGATATTAAAACATTGGTTTACCCAGGATTCCCGACTGATCTGCAGCAGCCGTTTACCTCTCTTTTGACGAAAGCGGACGGTTCTGCTATCGTAACAGATACAATTTATCCAGCTCGATTTAAACATATTGATGAACTGCGCCGGATGGGGGCTAACGTGAAAACGGAAGGCCGTTCTGCGATTGTGAACGGGCCAGTCGTCCTGCAGGGGGCAAAAGTGAAAGCAAGTGATTTGCGGGCAGGAGCCGCACTTGTGCTAGCAGGACTAATGGCAGAAGGCATAACAGAAGTTACGGGCCTTGAACATATCGACCGGGGCTACAGCCGTTTAACGGAAAAGCTGACGGCGCTCGGTGCAAATATATGGCGAGAAGAAATGTCAGAAGAAGAATTTGAAGAGATAAAAAGCTCATAAGATAAGTTTTTTTCGGTAGACGAGCTAAATGTGTTACAATATATCTGTAAATGGGTTATACAGATTCAGAATTTGTTCGTAACACGGGAGGAAAGAGAGCTATGGAGAGAAGTTTATCGATGGAACTTGTTCGCGTTACAGAAGCGGCAGCACAAGCTTCAGCGCGCTGGATGGGACGAGGCTTAAAAGATGAAGCAGACGGCGCAGCAACATCCGCCATGCGTGATGTGTTTGATACAATTCCGATGAAAGGAACGGTTGTCATCGGTGAAGGTGAGATGGATGAAGCCCCGATGCTTTACATCGGCGAAAAGCTCGGAACAGGCTACGGTCCTCGCGTTGATGTAGCGGTTGATCCTCTTGAAGGCACAAATATCGTCGCAGCAGGCGGATGGAATGCACTTGCAGTTCTGGCAGTAGCGGATGATGGAAACCTTTTAAATGCGCCTGACATGTACATGGATAAAATTGCTGTTGGACCAGAAGCTGTCGGGCAAATCGATATTAACGCTTCTGTAACGGACAATTTAAGAGCGGTTGCACGGGCGAAAAATAAAGATATAGAAGACGTTGTCGCGACGATTTTGAATCGCGAACGCCACGAGCATATTATTGCGGAATTGCGCGCAGCAGGTGCACGTATTAAGCTTATTAATGATGGTGACGTTGCAGGCGCGATCAATACAGCATTTGATATGACAGGCGTTGACATTTTATTCGGCTCGGGTGGTGCACCAGAGGGCGTAATCTCAGCGGTTGCTTTAAAAGCGCTCGGCGGTGAAATTCAAGGTCGTCTGCTGCCGCAAAATGAAGCAGAGCTTGAACGTTGTAAAAAAATGGGTATCGATGTGGAAAAGGTTCTCCGCATGGAAGATCTTGTCCGTGGCGACGATGCCATATTTGCAGCGACAGGCGTAACAGACGGTGAACTGTTGCGAGGTGTTCAATTCAAAGGAACATATGCGGAAACGCAATCGGTCGTAATGCGTGCAAAATCAGGAACAGTCCGCTTCGTTGACGGCCGTCACAGCTTGAACAAAAAACCTAATCTCGTGATTAAACCATAAAAGGATTTTCTTCTAATTAACCAACAGCGGTGCAGCCGGTCCGGTTCTCCGCTGTTTTGTTTGATTTGAAAACCACTGACCAATTGCTTCAAAGACAGGCAGACGAAGAGTGCCGCCCCTCCCTTATATAATCAATCTAATAAAGCGTGGTGCCATAATGGAAGAATTAACGATTAACCATCTTGAAAACTTAAAACTGAAAGAATTATATGAGCTTGCGAAAACTTATAAAATCTCATATTACAGCAAACTAACAAAAAAAGAACTCATTTTTGCTATTTTAAAAGCGCGTGCTGAACAGCAGGGCTACTTCTTTATGGAAGGTGTTCTTGAAATCATTCAATCGGAAGGATTCGGGTTCCTCCGTCCGATTAACTATTCAGCGAGTTCTGAAGACATTTACATTTCGGCTTCACAAATCCGCCGATTTGATTTGCGCAACGGAGATAAAGTATCAGGAAAAGTGCGCCCGCCAAAAGAAAATGAACGATATTACGGTCTGCTTCACGTTGAAGCAGTCAATGGCGACGATCCGGAAACAGCGAAAGAGCGTGTCCATTTTCCGGCATTGACACCGCTTTATCCGGATCGTCAAGTAAACCTGGAAACAGAGTCGAAAAATTTATCGACACGCATCATGGATCTCGTTTCGCCGGTCGGCTTCGGCCAGCGTGGACTTATTGTCGCACCGCCCAAAGCGGGGAAAACGATCCTTTTAAAAGAGATCGCCAATTCGATTTCAACGAATCATCCCGACGCGGAACTGATCGTCCTTTTAATCGATGAACGTCCAGAAGAAGTAACTGACATTGAACGTTCGGTACAGGCGGAAGTTGTCAGCTCCACATTTGATGAGGTGCCTGAAAATCATATTAAAGTGGCGGAGCTTGTGCTGGAGCGGGCAATGCGGCTTGTTGAGCATAAACGCGATGTTATTATTTTAATGGACTCTATTACCCGGCTTGCCCGCGCTTATAACCTTGTTATCCCGCCAAGTGGGCGAACACTTTCCGGAGGGATTGATCCGGCAGCATTCCACCGTCCAAAACGGTTTTTCGGGGCAGCACGGAATATTGAAGAAGGCGGCAGCCTGACCATTCTCGCAACCGCGCTCGTTGACACTGGATCTCGTATGGATGATGTCATTTATGAAGAGTTTAAAGGAACGGGCAACATGGAGCTTCATTTGGACCGTTCACTTGCAGAACGCCGTATTTTCCCGGCAATCGACATACGCCGCTCCGGCACGCGAAAAGAAGAGCTGCTTATTGGGAAAGAACAGCTTGAAATGGTCTGGGCAATCCGTAAAACGATGTCAGATACACCGGATCTTGCAGAAAAAGTGCTTCGGCGTCTTCGTCAAACGAAGAGCAATGAGGAGTTCATTGCACAGCTTCAGGCAGAACTGAAAAAGAATGGTGCTTCGAAAAAAATGCTATGAAATAATTTGCGAAAAAGACAATACCCTGATATAATATGTTTTGTGTGATTTAAAGAAAGGCACAAGAAACTTGTGCTTGTTCATATAACAACTCTGTTTCGGAATGACTCAGGGCGGAAGGAGAGATAAGACATGCAAGCAGGAATTCATCCTAACTACAAAACAGCAATCGTTAAATGCGCATGCGGTAACGAGTTCGAAACTGGTTCCGTAAAAGAAGAAATCCGCGTAGAGGTTTGCTCTGAATGCCATCCATTCTATACTGGACGTCAGAAGTTTGCTGACGCAGGCGGACGTGTGGATCGCTTCAACAAAAAATACGGCCTTAAAGATCAAGCAAGATAATGATAGACGAAAACAGGCGAGGAGTGCTACACTGCTTGCCTGTTTTTTTGTACATAAAAACGGAGGAATAACCAAAATGGCCCAGTTATTTTTTAAATATGGTGCAATGAATAGCGGCAAATCGATCGAGATTTTAAAAGTAGCCCATAACTACGAAGAACAAAATAAATCGGTGCTGCTTTTTACATCTGGACTTGATACACGTGATGAAGTCGGCTATATTTCAAGTAGAATCGGCCTGCGCCGCCAGGCAAAACCCGTTTTTAGCGAGACAAACGTATATGAAGAGGTACGCGATGACCATTCGAAACCATCCTGCATTTTAGTTGATGAAGTGCAATTTTTATCGAAGAAACATGTTTTGCAGCTTGCTCAAATAGTAGATGAATTGAACATTCCAGTGATGGGGTTCGGACTGAAAAACGATTTTCAAAATGAATTATTTGAAGGCAGTAAGTATATGTTGATTTATGCAGACAAAGTAGAAGAAATGAAAACAATCTGCTGGTTTTGCGAACGCAAAGCAATAATGAATTTACGTGTGGATGAAGCGGGAAAACCAGTATACACTGGCGAGCAAATTCAAATTGGCGGCAATGATTCCTATTATCCGGTCTGCCGCAAATGTCATCAAAACCCGCCGCTTTCATGATAAAAAATCGAGGTGATTAAATATGTTTGACCGATTGCAGGCGGTGGAAGACCGCTATGATAAATTAAATGAACTGTTGAGTGATCCAGATGTGGTGAACAATCCAAAACGGCTGCGCGACTATTCAAAGGAACAGTCCGATATTCAAGAGACAGTGGAAGTGTACCGTGAATATAAAGAAGCGAAAGAGCAGTACGCTGATGCAAAAGTGATGCTTGATGATAAACTGGACGATGATATGCGCGAAATGGTAAAAGAAGAGCTGAATGAACTGGAGTCGAGCCTTGCTGATCTTGAAGCGCGCTTGAAAATTTTATTGATCCCGAAAGATCCAAATGATGATAAAAACGTCATTATAGAAATTCGCGGGGCAGCCGGTGGAGATGAAGCCGCCTTGTTTGCAGGGGACCTGTACCGTATGTATTCACGCTTTGCAGAAGCAAACAGCTGGAAAATCGATCTGATTGAAGCGAACGCTACGGGACTGGGCGGATATAAAGAAATCATCTTTATGATTAACGGCCGTGGAGCGTATTCGAAATTGAAATATGAAAATGGCGCTCACCGTGTACAGCGCGTGCCGGAAACGGAATCGGGCGGACGTATTCACACATCAACAGCAACCGTTGCGGTTTTGCCTGAAACGGAAGAGGTTGAAGTGGAAGTACATGAAAAGGATATACGTGTTGATACATTTGCATCAAGCGGTCCAGGCGGTCAATCGGTTAATACGACGATGTCTGCTGTCCGGCTGACGCATTTGCCAACAGGAATTGTCGTATCCTGCCAGGATGAAAAATCCCAAATTAAAAATAAAGAAAAAGCGATGAAAGTACTCCGTGCCCGCATTTATGATAAATTTCAAAAAGAAGCACAGGCTGAGTACGATGCTGTGCGTAAATCTGCAGTTGGAACGGGTGATCGTTCTGAACGGATTCGTACGTACAATTTCCCTCAAAACCGCGTGACCGATCACCGGATTGGATTGACAATTCAAAAGCTCGATCAAATTCTCGAAGGAAAAGTCGGCGAAGTCATTGATGCACTTATCGTAGAAGATCAATCGAGCCGTCTTGAAAATTTGGAGGATTAACTTGTGGGAAAAAAAATATACGAAGCCCTAAATTGGGCTTCTTCGTTTTTGAAACAGCATGACCGCGACGAAAATGCCGGAGAATACATCATGTTACACGTATTACAAGCCGAACGTGCGCAAATGCTTGCCCGTCTTCATGATAGGATGACTGATGAACAGGCGGCGAAATTTGAGAGATTTGTCAATATTCATGCGGACGGTGTGCCTGTACAGCATATCACTGGTATGGAAGAATTTTATGGCCGCACATTTATAGTCAATAAAGATGTCCTCATTCCACGTCCGGAAACGGAGGAGCTTGTTCATTATGCGCTTGAAAAAATCGAAGGATTGGAATCGCCGGCGATTGCGGATATCGGTACGGGAAGCGGGGCAATCGCTGTGTCAATGAAAAGTGAACGCCCGGATGCAGATGTATATGCTGTTGATCTATCAAAAGCAGCACTCCATACAGCTAGGCAAAATGCTGAAAAGCTCGGTGCGGCAGTTCAGTTTTTTCACGGTGATTTACTTGAACCGCTGATTAAACGTCATATAAAAGTAGATCTCTTATTATCGAATCCCCCTTACATTCCGATCCACGAAAAAGAAAAGTTATCCACAATTGTTGTGGATCATGAACCGCATATGGCTCTTTTCGGCGGCAAAGATGGCCTTGATTTATATCGTTCATTAACTGAACAGCTGCCGTTTGTCTTAAAAGAAGGCGGGATCGCTGGCGTTGAGACAGGTGCCGGACAGACTGAAGCGGTTGCTGCTCTTTTTCAAAAGGCATACCCGGAAGGAAGCGTCCAAACCATGTATGATATTAATGGGAAAGATAGAATGGTATTTTTGCACGTATAAAAGAAACCCGTACCGGCGATACTGATTGCCGGGAGGGATTTTCAGTGAAAACAAAGACAATGATTCTATATTTATATGGGCTTTCGGCAGCTGCTGCTTTTATGGTGTATTTTGCTCCTGCAGATGAAGCAGCAGGCGGCATTCCAGATGAATCAATTCGAATCCGAGTTGTGGCACATGATGACAGCATGGAGGAGCAAGAACGGAAGGATAATGTACACCGGGCGGTTGCAGAGGAAATTAGTAATTGGGCACAGAAAGCTGATTCAGCAGAAGAATCAAGGGTGATGATTGAGGAACATTTGGAAGCGATTGAGGAAATCGCCGATTCAGAAGCTGGAACTGAACATGATGTTCACGTAACATTTGGACAAGAGGAATTTCCAGCAAAACAGTACGGCCGTTTCATTTATCCACCTGGTACATACGAATCGCTAGTCGTCACAATTGGTGATGGAAATGGGGACAACTGGTGGTGTTTGCTGTACCCGGCACAATGTTTTCCGGAAGAGCAGCCTTTAGAAGATGAAGAAGTAAAATGGGCTGTTGTCGATTTATGGGGACAAATGCAAAAATGATGCCATTTTAAAGATAATATTCACATTCATCCACTAAGTTATTCACAAAACGGGGAAAGTTATACACATATTGTGGATAGATGTGTGTAAAAGAAAGATCGAAAGTCGATTTATGTATAGAAATCAGTTATAGTGTAGTAGTTTTGTAAATAAAGAAGCAAAGGTGACGAAAATGGAGACAAAACACTGGATTGTGGATAAGTCCGGTATAACTCATCAACACTATCCACAAATTAAAGAAGCGGCTCTCTTAATTCAGGACGGTGAAGTCGTCGCATTTCCGACTGAAACGGTTTACGGTCTCGGTGGAAATGTAAAAATGGATAGTGCTGTACAAAAAATATTTCAGGCGAAAGGCCGTCCATCGGATAATCCGCTCATTGTTCATATTGCAGAACGTTCAGATGTGGATAAACTGGCGCAAAAGGTACCGGAATATGCACAAAAACTGATGGATGCATTTTGGCCGGGTCCGCTAACGATTATTGTGCCGAAAAAAGAAGGTGTGCTTTCAGAACTTGTGACAGCCGGTCTTAACACGGTAGCGATCCGGATGCCTGACCATCCTGCGGCGCTCGAAATTATTAAAGCGGCGGGCATTCCAGTCGCTGCACCGAGTGCCAACCGCTCTGGAAAACCGAGCCCGACAACAGCTGCCCATGTGCTTGAAGATCTCAGCGGCCGGATTGCCGGTGTTGTGGATGGAGGTGAAACGGGTGTCGGATTGGAATCCACAGTTGTGGATTGTACGGGGACATTTCCGGTTATACTCCGTCCAGGCGGTGTAACCCAGCTGGATATAGAAGCGGTATCGGGAAAAGTGGAGATGAACGCTGCTCACAATGATCTGAAAGAACCGCCTAAATCTCCAGGAATGAAATATACACATTATGCGCCAAAAGCACCTCTTTATTTAATAGAAGGAACGAATGGACAAATTCAACATAAAATTAATCAGCTGCGAGCGGAAGGCAAAAAGATTGGGTTGCTGACAACTGAAGAAAGCGAGCGGTTTTACGAGGCCGATGCTGTTCTCTCATGCGGACAACGCAGGAATCTAGAATCGGTCGCCAAAAGATTGTATGGGACATTGCGTTCGTTTGATGAGCAGCCAGTGGATATGATTCTAGCAGAAACGTTCCCGTCAGAAGGAGTGGGGGCGGCGATTATGAATAGGCTGGAAAAAGCAGCCGGCCACCGATGGATAGAAGCCGAGTGATCATTTGGTCACTCGGCTTTTTTGTGGATAAATAAGCCGGTTAAAGAATATAGATAGGCATGGACATCCTTATACTTTCTCTGGCATTGTCGGCAGATGCTTTTGGGGCGGCACTTGCGCTTGGAATGCGCAGAATTGGTTTGTGGAAGATCATTGTCATAAGTTTTACTGTCGGGCTGATGCATGTCATCATGCCGCTCATCAGCATGACGGCTGGGAACGAATTGCAAGAAATATTCGGCCGGGCACTGTTTTCGGCAGGCGGTGTGATTTTAGTGCTGACGGGGCTTCAAATGGTGCTGTCACTTTTAAAAGATGAATCGAACGTGAAACAGCCGGCGGGAATTGGTATTGTATTTTTCTCATTGGGGGTGAGCATGGATAGTTTTTCTACAGGTCTTTCCCTTGGTGTTATCGGGGTTGACCAGATGGCAGCCGTCTTATGTTTCGGTTTGTCGTCCGCCATTTTTACGATGACCGGTTTGATGTTAAGCCGCCGTATTGGTGCTTTAGCCGGAAAAGCAGGTGAAGCGGCAGGCGGTGCTGTCCTAATGTTTATTGGGATAAAATGGCTTCTTTCGTTATGAATAGTCCTTTTCTGGATGAAAAGGACTATTTTACTGTTTGTAGATGCATTATAATGAAAGAAACGTCATAAAAGGTGGTTGTTCATGAATATATTGTTTGTCTGCACGGGTAACACATGCCGCAGTCCAATGGCAGCGGCAATATTGCGGAAAAAGAAACCGGAGTGGAATGTACAGTCAGCGGGGTTGTTTGCCAATCCGGGTGAGCAAGCGTCATCTGGAACGATGAGTGTTTTGGAAGAAAAAGGAATAAACCTGCAGCATTCTTCTGTTCAATTGTCGGAAGAACTGGCAGAGTGGGCAGATATTATCTTGACGATGACGGCATCTCATAAACAGACAATTGATATTCATTTTCCGCATGTAAAGGAAAAGACGTTTACGTTAAAAGGGTCTCATGGAGATGTAAGTGATCCATTTGGCGGCCCTGTCGATGTGTACCGCAAGACATATGATGAACTGATCTTTTTTATTGAAAAGTGGCTTCAAAGCGAGAAAGGAAGCAGACGATGAGAGAAAAGAAGTCGTATTCATTTGGCATCCGTAAAAAAGTGGTCATGCTTGTTACTTTATTGGCGATTATTACATACACCGTTACTGCTTTCTTTATTTATTACTTGTATCCGCTCTATTTTTCACATATGAACGAAACATTGTTTACGTTTTTAACACTTGTGCTGGGTATTCTCTGGTCAGGAATTCTATCTTATTTTGCTGCGTCTTATTTTGTGAACCCGATTGTCCGGCTGGAAGCAGCGTCGAGGGAAGCGGCAAATGGTTATATTGACAAAGAAGTTGAATTGCCTAAAGGTGATGATGAAATTCGTGCTCTCGCACTTGCGTTTAACGAGATGCTTTCGAATTTGAGGACGATGGTCAGCAGTATCGAAAGCAATTTTACCGCGACAAATGAAAGTGTTGGCCACATTGCTGGCATAAGTGGACAAGCAGCCAAGAAAGCGGCTGAAATGACCCGGACGGCAGCTGATATTTCAACAGGCGCCGAAAGTTCTGCACTTGCGGTTCAGGCAGCGGTAGAAGCGATGGAAGAAGTAGCTGGTATTGCAGGGAACGTACAACGGAAAGCGAAAGACTCAGCCCGCCAGGCAGAAGGAATGGTACATGACCTTGATTTGAGCAGACAAGCATTCGAGTTATTAATTACTGGCATGGACACCCTTGCGGCAGATAATACGGAATCGCTTGAGGCCGTTCGTTCATTGGAAGAAAATGCACGAAAAGTCGGCAAAGTAATTGGACTTGTCGGTGATATCGCTGCACAGACGAATTTGCTGGCATTAAATGCATCAATTGAAGCGGCACGCGCTGGTGAACATGGCAAAGGGTTTGCTGTAGTAGCGGAAGAAGTAAGAAAGCTGGCTGATGAAAGTGCAGAAGCTGTTCAAAGTATCTCAGACCTTGTAAAACAAATTCAGCAGGAAGTGGACCATGTTGTACACAAAATTACCATTCAGGCAGAAGCGGCCAGTGAAGGTGTCGAAAAGGGAGCCTCTGCGAAGGAAGCTGTAGGACAAATGAGCAGTAAAATAACTGACATGGCCCAAGCCGTTGAAGAAATTTCTGGCCTCGTTGACAGGCAGATGGAAAAAATTGAGCAAACGACATTGCAGTCTCAAGAAGTAGCGGCGATTGCAGAAGAAACATCTGCCGGTGCGAATGAAGTGACACGGTCAGCGGCTGATCAGTCTGATGTCATCGGTGAAATTGGCGATGTCAGCAAGAATTTACAGGAGCAGGCGGCTGAATTGAAATCGGTTATTACGCGTTTTAAATTGTAATTATAAATGAGAATATGAGAAAATAATAAGGAAGTTGAAAGGAGCGGTACACATGAAAGTAGCAATTGCATCAGATCACGGCGGCGTGAATATCCGGGAAGAATTAAAAAACCTGCTCGAAGAAATTGGGATTGAATATGAAGACTTCGGCTGTGAATGCGGAGTTTCTGTCGATTATCCGGACTATGCTCTTCCGGTCGCAAAAAAAGTGGCAGCAGGTGAATTTGACCGCGGAATTCTTGTGTGCGGAACAGGAATTGGTATGTCGATTGCAGCAAATAAAGTAAACGGAATCCGATGTGCACTTGTCCATGATGTATTTAGTGCAAAAGCGACTCGCCAGCATAACGACAGTAATATGCTCGCGATGGGTGAACGTGTAATCGGGGCAGGTCTTGCCCGTGAAATTGCTAAAACGTGGCTGACGACTGAATATGAAGCGGGGCGTCATGCAAATCGGGTCGAAAAAATTACCGAGTATGAAAAGAGCGGGCAATAATGGAAGTGGCCGCTAAGTGGAAAGAGGAGCTTTTTGTCCTTTTGAACGAACTCCAAGAACAGGCGCAGTTTAAAGCGGGTCAACTGTTTGTCGTAGGCTGTTCAACATCAGAAGTGGCTGGCGGCCGGATTGGGACAGCGGGAACGGATGAAACGGCTGCAGCTCTATATGAAGCGGTGGATTCGTTTGCATGTGAGACAGGAGTTCACCTTGCATTTCAATGCTGCGAGCATTTAAACCGGGCCATTGTGATGGAGCGGAGAGTGGCGGAGCAATATGGATATGATGAAGTAGCGGCAGTACCAGTACGAACAGCAGGCGGTGCAATGGCATCTTACGCTTATAAGCAAAAAGATTGTGTGCTGGTCGAGTTTGTAAAAGCAGATGGCGGCATTGACATTGGGGACACGTTTATTGGAATGCATTTGAAGCACGTTGCCGTTCCGGTCCGTGCGTCAAGAAATTCGGTTGGATCGGCGCATGTCACAATGGCAAAAACGAGGCCGAAGCTGATTGGCGGTCCGCGTGCTGTTTATGAAAAAACGAATGTAAGCGATTCGGGTGATGATGAATGTTAAGGATTTGCTGTCTTTTTCGTGAAAGACAGCTATTTTTTATTAAAAAAAGACGTAAAAACCATAAAATCCAGTTGAAAGATTCGAAAAACATGTTAGAATGAAAGAGAATTTTTTAATGGGTATCGGTTAATACTATTTTGATTTAATAGATTGGAAAGGGGAACAACGATGAGTAAAATTCAAACGCAAGATCCGGCTGTATTTGCAGCGATTAAGGATGAATTGAAACGCCAGCAAACGAAAATTGAACTGATTGCTTCCGAAAACTTTGTATCTGAAGCAGTAATGGAAGCGCAAGGGTCTGTCCTAACGAATAAGTATGCAGAAGGCTACCCGGGCAAACGCTACTACGGCGGATGTGAGCACGTTGACGTCGTAGAAGACTTGGCGCGCGACCGCGCAAAAGAAATTTTCGGTGCAGAATATGTAAATGTTCAGCCGCATTCAGGTGCACAGGCGAACATGGCTGTTTACTTCACAATTTTGGAAACTGGCGATACGGTTCTTGGTATGAATTTATCTCATGGCGGTCACTTAACGCACGGAAGCCCGGTTAACTTTAGCGGTGTGCAGTACAACTTCATCGAATATGGGGTCACAAAAGATGAGCAAGTGATCGATTATGAAGATGTTCGCCAAAAAGCGCTTGAGCATAAACCTAAATTAATTGTTGCAGGAGCAAGTGCGTATCCTCGTGCAATTGACTTTGCCAAATTCCGTGAAATCGCGGACGAAGTAGGGGCTTATTTGATGGTTGATATGGCACACATTGCTGGTCTTGTGGCAGCAGGCCTTCACCAAAATCCAGTTCCTTACGCTCATTTCGTTACAACAACGACACATAAAACATTGCGCGGTCCACGCGGCGGTATGATCTTATCTAGCGAAGAGTTCGGTAAAAAGCTCGATAAATCTATCTTCCCTGGCATTCAGGGCGGTCCGCTTATGCACGTTATCGCGGCTAAAGCAGTCGCATTTGGAGAAGTTCTTCAGGAAGATTTCAAAACGTATGCACAAAACGTCATCGATAATGCAAGCAGATTAGCTGCCGGCCTTTCAAAAGAGGGGATTGATATCGTTTCTGGCGGAACAGACAACCATCTATTGTTGATCGATCTTCGTTCACTCAGCCTGACTGGTAAAGTAGCAGAAGCCGTTCTTGATGAAGTCGGTATTACAGTAAACAAAAATACGATTCCATTCGATCCGGAAAGCCCTTTTGTTACTAGCGGCATCCGTATCGGTACAGCGGCTGTTACATCACGCGGGTTCGATGGAGCGGCAATGGATGAAGTAGCTTCAATTATTGCAAAAACATTGAAAAACCATGAAGATACAGACGTATTAAAAGAATCAGCTGAGCGCGTAGCAGCATTGACTTCTAAATATGATCTTTATCAATAATCATAAATTAGAATAGGACTGCCGGCATTATGCCGGCAGTTTTTTGTGTATTGTTGCCCGCCCCACTCTTTTCAAGTAAAATAGGAAAGAACTTTGACAAGCTATTTGTGAATGTAACATTGAGGAGTGAAGTAATGGGAAAAGTATATGTGTTTGATCATCCGTTAATTCAGCATAAGCTGACGATGATCCGTGATAAAGAAACAGGAACGAAAGAGTTCCGTGAATTAACAGATGAAGTAGCGACATTGATGGCGTTTGAAATTACACGCGATCTGCCGCTTGAAGAAGTAACGGTTCAAACTCCTGTATGTGATGCAAAAGCGAAGGTGCTTGCCGGTAAAAAGCTTGGCATTGTGCCAATTTTACGTGCAGGCATTGGGATGGTTGACGGTGTATTAAAACTGATTCCCGCTGCGAAAGTGGGACATGTTGGTTTATATCGTGATCCGGAAACATTACAGCCGGTTGAATATTACGTAAAGCTGCCTACAGATGTAGAAGAACGCGATTTTATTGTTGTCGATCCAATGCTTGCAACGGGCGGATCTGCAGTTGAAGCAATCAACTCGCTAAAAAAACGCGGAGCAAAAAATATTAAATTCATGTGTTTAATTGCGGCACCTGAAGGCGTCGAGGCGATTAAGGAAGCTCATCCGGACGTGGATATTTACATTGCGGCTCTTGATGAAAAATTAAACGAAAAAGGCTACATCGTTCCAGGTCTTGGCGATGCTGGCGACCGTTTATTTGGAACAAAATAAAGAAAAGCAGGTGGAGAGATAATGGATCGCCCGATTAAAGTAATGACGATTTTCGGCACACGGCCGGAAGCGATTAAAATGGCCCCGCTCGTTCTGGAACTTAAAAGCCGTCCGGAATTTGAAGCCATTGTGACTGTAACTGCGCAGCACCGTCAAATGCTTGACCAGGTGCTCGACATTTTCAATATTACACCGGATTATGACTTGAACATTATGAAGGACCGCCAAACACTTATCGATGTAACAACACGCGGGTTAGAGGGGCTTGATGATATCATGAAAGAAGTAAAGCCGGATATCGTGCTTGTTCATGGTGACACAACGACAACCTTTGTTGCAGGTCTTGCCGCGTTTTATAACCAGATTGCAATCGGCCACGTAGAAGCGGGGCTTCGTACATGGAATAAATATTCTCCATTCCCAGAAGAGATGAACCGCCAGCTTACAGGTGTCATGGCGGACCTTCATTTTTCACCGACAGAACAATCTGAACAAAATTTACTTAATGAAAATAAAGACGAACGGTCAATTTTCGTAACCGGCAATACAGCAATCGATGCGCTAAAAACAACGGTGAAAGAAGACTACTCACATGATGTGCTGGAACGTCTTGGAACAGACCGCCTTGTACTTATGACGGCTCACCGCCGTGAAAATCTTGGCGAACCGATGAAAAATATGTTCCGTGCGATTAAACGTCTCGTTACCGATCACGATGATATACAAGTTGTTTATCCTGTGCATTTAAACCCGGCCGTTCGAGAAACAGCGGATTCCATTCTCGGGAATGACCCGCGCATTCATTTAATTGAACCGCTTGATGTAATCGACTTCCATAACTTTGCTGATCGTGCGCATCTTATCTTGACAGATTCCGGCGGCGTACAAGAAGAAGCACCATCACTTGGCGTGCCCGTTCTTGTTTTGCGTGATACAACTGAACGTCCAGAAGGAATTGAGGCAGGAACATTGAAACTTGCTGGTACGGAGGAAGAAACCATTTATTCGCTTGCTTCAGAATTATTAACAGATGCTGCGGCCTATGAGAAAATGGCGAAAGCGTCCAATCCGTATGGCGACGGTCAAGCATCGCGCAGAATTTGTGATGCGATCCGCTATTACTTTAAAGATGCGGTCGATGCACCGGAGCGTTTTAAAGGATAATAAAGCATGGTCGTCTGTTACTTACGGACGACCTTCTATAATATTGAAAAAATGTTCGGGAAAACAGAAGAAAATTTGAGCATTTTGTGAATAATTCTGTTGCCTCTTGAGGTTTTCTCGCACAACACATTGACATTAAAAAAGGGCTATTGTATGCTAACAAAGGGTAAGGCGAAGAGATTTTATACATAGTGTAACCGTTTTTTTCCACTGCTATTTATCATATTCAAGCATGCTGAAGGGTCTACAGGATGTAGGTCACAGAAGCGTTGCGGCAGGACGCCGTGATGAGCTTTTGCCTCTTGGGAGGTGTGTGATGAACCGGGATCAAGAAAACCGACCTTTTAGGGCCATGGCGCTATATAGCACTGTTTTAGCCCAGCTCGCCGGCTCCATGATCGCCGGTATTTTTGCAGGCCTGGCGCTTGACAAATGGTTGAATACAGTGCCCCTTTTTTTAATCATCGGACTGCTGGGAGGACTCTCGGCAGGAGTTTACGCAATGCTGCGTACAATTCAACATTTCAATTCAGGAGATTAGCACTCTATGCCCGAACTCCAGCATTCCATTAAACGACAGCGGAAATATTTGATTTATCTACTTGCCATCTTTGTACTCGGCTGGGGATTCACATCAGCACAATCCATTTATGCAGGTCTTATTCTAGGGACGACACTTAGTCTTTACAATCACTGGATCATTTCAAGACGAATTGAACGTTTCCGTAAAGCAGTCGAAGAAGGACGAAAGATACCTTCTCTTGGAACGATTTTGCGAATGGGGTCAGCAGCGCTTGCAGCGATGATCGCTCTCCAATACCCAGATCAATTCAATTTGGTCAGCACAGTTTGTGGATTAATGACTGCATATGTAGTCATTATGATAGATTTTGGAATCCAACATTTTATAAAACGTACGAACGGGAAAGAGAGGTGAAATAATTTGGGTCACGAGTCTCCGTTACGTCACGTTGATCTTTTCGGGGTCACACTGACGTTCAACCTGTCCAACATTTTAATGATTACCGTTGCAAGTTTAATTGTCTTTTTAATTGCGATAGCAGCAACACGTAATTTGGCAATGAAACCGACAGGTATGCAAAACTTATTTGAATGGGTCATGGACTTTGTTAAAGGAATTGTTAAAAGCAACATGGACTGGAAAACCGGTGGTCGCTTTCACATTCTTGGCATCACATTAATTATGTACATTTTCGTATCGAACATGCTGGGTCTTCCGTTCGCAGTTGTTTACGATAACGAACTATGGTGGAAATCACCAACAGCCGATCCGGTCATTACGTTGACGCTAGCAGTGATGGTTGTAGGATTGTCTCATTATTATGGCATCCGCATGAAAGGTTTTTCCGAATACGGAAAAGACTACTTCCGTCCAATGTGGTTTATGTTCCCGCTAAAGTTGATTGAGGAGTTTGCAAATACGCTGACACTCGGTCTGCGGCTTTACGGTAACATCTTCGCAGGTGAAATCCTGCTTACCCTCCTTGCTGGGTCACTGGCAACAGGAGTTGGCGGACATCTTGCAGCGATTATTCCAACGCTTGCATGGATGGGATTCTCAGTTTTTATTGGTGCCATTCAGGCATTCATTTTCACAATGTTAACGATGGTTTACATTGCCCACAAAGTGAGCAGCGACCATTAATATATTTACCTGTTCAGTCTCTGGACAAACATTTTTGTTAGTAAATCATGCTTTTCAAAATAAGGAGGAAAAATTAACATGGGTCTTTTAGCAGCAGCAATTGCAATTGGTTTAGCGGCCGTTGGTGCCGGTGTAGGTAACGGTTTGATCGTATCTAAAACTGTCGAAGGTATGGCTCGTCAGCCAGAAGCACGTGGTATGCTTCAAACAACAATGTTCATCGGGGTAGCACTAGTTGAGGCGATTCCTATCATCGCCGTAGTTATCGCGTTCATGGTACAAGGTCAATAAGAAAGAAAAGTGGAGGGCGTTCGTACAGAGGTGAAGTGCATAAGACGGACAGGCGGAATGGCGTTTTGTGCTATGCAGCCTGGCTGACTTATGACGCGAGCCTCTAACGCCCGGAACTAGACATAGAACCATTTTATGGCGAAGATCACATTCCAATGCGAACCTTCGCCATTCCTTTATGTTTAAACCGCAGAAATGCTTATTTATGAATGAATTTCTTTCCCTGCGGGGGAAGAGTGGGAACCTCTTGAAGGGAGTGAAATGATCGTGACGACAAACGCATACGTACTTGGAGCCGGTGCTGGTTTTAACGGCGGCGATATCTTGTTCCAGCTTGCTATGTTCATCATCTTGCTTGCATTGCTGAAGAAGTATGCCTGGGGTCCGCTTATGGGCATCATGCAACAGCGTGAAGAGCACATCGCATCAGAAATCGAAGCGGCAGAAAAAAGCCGTGTCGAAGCGAATCAATTATTGGAAGAAACGCGTGCCGAGCTAAAAGCAGCTCGTCTTGAAGCGCAAACGACAATTGAAAATGCCAAAAAACTTGGCGAAGAACAAAAAGCTGAGATTGTCGCGGCTGCCCGTGCTGAATCTGAGCGTTTGAAAGAATCTGCAAAACTTGAAATTGCGCAGGAAAAAGACCAGGCGATGGCTGCCTTGCGTGAGCAAGTTGCTGCATTGTCTGTAATGATTGCATCGAAAGTGATTGAAAAAGAACTTTCAGCTGCGGATCAAGAACAGTTAATTAATGAGTACATTAAAGAGGCAGGCGAAGAGCGATGAGTAAATCCGGAGCGGCAAAACGCTACGCGATCGCGCTTTTTGAACTGGCAAAAGAACAGAACAAACTCGCTGAGATAGAACAGGAACTGCGCGTTGTGAAACAAGTTTTCAGTGAAAATAAAGAACTGTTAACCATTCTTAAATCACCGAAGCTTTCAATTGCGAACAAACAGGCATTGATTCAAAACGCTTTTTCAACAGCTTCAGCTCCTGTTGTCAACACGCTTAAACTGCTTGTTCAGCGCCATCGTACAAATGAAGTTCAAGCTGTATGTGACGCATATATTGAACTGGCGAATGAAGATCGCAGTACAGCGGATGCACTTGTATATTCAGTACGTCCTTTGACACCGGCTGAAGAAACAGCAGTATCATCTGCGTTTTCCCGGAAAGTTGGAAAGCAGACACTTAACATCGAAAATATTGTGGATTCCCAATTGCTGGGCGGCTTAAAAGTCCGCATTGGAAACCGCATTTTTGACGGCAGTTTGCGCGGCAAGCTGAACCGTCTTGAAAAACAATTAACGACGAATTAATAAACTAGACAGGAGCTTTATTGCTTCTTGAAGAAACTGAGGGGTGACATGCATGAGCATCAAAGCTGAAGAAATCAGTGCGCTGATAAAAAAGCAAATTGAAAACTTCCAGTCCGATATTACAGTTAGCGACGTCGGTACTGTCATCCAGGTTGGGGACGGTATCGCACGTGCTCATGGCCTCGACAACGTCATGGCGGGAGAGCTTCTTGAGTTCTCAAACGGCGTCATGGGTATGGCTCAAAACCTGGAAGAAAACAACGTTGGTATTATCATTCTTGGTCCTTATAAGGATATCAAGGAAGGCGATGAAGTGCGCCGCACAGGCCGCATCATGGAAGTTCCGGTTGGCGAAGAGCTAATCGGCCGCGTTGTAAACTCTCTTGGTCAGCCAGTCGATGGTCTTGGTCCAATTAATACAACGAAAACACGTCCTATCGAAAGCCCTGCAACAGGTGTAATGGATCGTAAATCAGTTCATGAGCCATTGCAAACAGGGATTAAAGCGATTGACGCTCTTGTGCCAATCGGCCGCGGACAGCGTGAATTGATCATCGGTGACCGTCAGACAGGTAAAACAACTGTTGCGATCGATACAATCTTGAACCAGCGCGACCAAGATATGGTATGTATTTATGTTGCGATTGGTCAAAAAGAATCAACAGTACGTAACGCAGTTGAAACCCTTCGTAAACACGGTGCACTTGATTATACAATCGTTGTGACGGCTTCTGCATCACAACCGGCGCCAATGTTGTTCCTTGCACCATACACAGGCGTTTCAATGGCAGAAGACTTCATGTTTAACGGCAAGCATGTTCTCATCGTATATGATGATTTATCTAAACAAGCTGCCGCTTACCGTGAACTTTCCCTTCTTCTTCGCCGTCCTCCAGGTCGTGAAGCATACCCTGGTGACGTATTCTACTTGCATTCTCGTTTGTTAGAGCGTGCAGCGAAGTTGAACGATACACTTGGAGCGGGTTCAATTACAGCTCTTCCATTCGTTGAAACGCAAGCAGGCGATATCTCTGCTTACATTCCAACAAACGTTATTTCCATCACAGATGGACAGATCTTCCTTCAATCTGACTTGTTCTTCTCTGGCGTACGTCCGGCGATTAATGCGGGTCTTTCTGTATCACGTGTTGGTGGTTCAGCGCAAATTAAAGCGATGAAAAAAGTAGCAGGTACACTTCGTCTAGACCTTGCTGCCTACCGTGAGCTTGAGGCATTCGCGCAGTTCGGTTCGGATCTTGACGCGATCACGCAAGCAAAATTGAATCGTGGTGCACGTACAGTTGAAGTGTTGAAACAGGATTTGAATAAACCGCTTAAAGTTGAGCGCCAGGTTGTTATTCTTTATGCATTGACACGTGGCCACCTTGATGATATTCCGGTTTCTGATATTACTCGTTTCGAAGATGAACTGTTACACTGGCTCGATAAAAACCACACAAATGTGTACGATCATATTCGCACAACGAAAGAACTTCCGTCTGATGATGAATTGAAGTCAGCGATCAACGAGTTTAAAAAGTCGTTTGTGAAATCCGAATAATGGCAGATTAAGGGCGGTACCGTCTACCGGACGTCCGCCCATGTCTGCGTGATCTAACATAAAAAGGGTGGTGAGAGAAAGTGGCATCGTTACGCGACATACAAACACGTATTACATCGACAAAAAAGACGAGTCAGATTACAAAAGCTATGCAAATGGTATCTGCTTCTAAATTGAATCGTGCGGAAACAAATGCGAAAAGCTTTGTTCCATACATGGAGAAAATTCAAGAAGTGGTGGCGTCAATCGCACTCGGCAGCAAAGATGTAACACATCCGATGCTCGTCTCCCGCCCCGTTAAAAAAACCGGGTACCTTGTCATCACATCGGACCGCGGTTTGGCGGGAGCCTATAACAGCAGCATTTTGCGCTATGTATATAAGCAAATTCAAGAACGTCATAAGTCAAACGATGAGTATGTTGTCATCGCTGTCGGCCGTGTTGGACGGGATTTCTTCCGTATGCGCGGAATAGAGGCGATCGAAAGCATTACGGGTCTTCCTGATCAGCCATCTTTTGCAGACGTGAAAGAGATCGTTCGTAAAACGGTCGATCTATTTTCAGAAGGTACATATGATGAGCTTTATATGTACTACAGTCACTTCGTCAACGCTATTCAACAGGACGTGACGGAGAAGAAAGTATTGCCTTTGACTGATATTGAAACATCAGGCGGCCGTCTTTCATCATATGAGTTTGAACCATCCCCAGAAGAAATTCTCGAAGTTTTGCTTCCTCAGTATGCAGAAAGCTTAATTTACGGAGCACTTCTCGATGGAAAAGCAAGTGAGCATGCGGCGCGTATGACGGCAATGCAAAATGCAACCGACAACGCGAAAGAGCTCATTCGCACACTTACATTGCAATACAATCGTGCACGCCAGGCGGCAATTACCCAGGAAATTACGGAAATTGTCGGCGGAGCAGCCGCACTCGAATCGTAACAACCAGTGGGGGTTCTTTGTCCCGCTTTCATAATCGACTATGCAATTGACCAAAACAGGAGGGAAAAAGATGAACAAAGGACGCGTTCTTCAAGTTATGGGTCCGGTCGTTGACGTTAAGTTTGAAAACGGTCAGCTTCCTGCCATTTATAACGCTTTAAAAGTTCAGATCGGTACATCTGGCACTGAACTGACACTCGAAGTCGCTACACACCTTGGTGATGACTCTGTCCGCACCATTGCGATGGCATCTACAGACGGCCTTCAGCGTAACCAGGAAGTACTTGATACAGGAAAAGCGATTTCCGTTCCAGTCGGAGATGTAACGCTTGGCCGTGTATTCAACGTTCTTGGAGAGCCAATCGATGAAAAGCCAATCGAGGAAGGAGCACGCCGTGATGGGATTCACCGCGCTGCACCATCATTTGAACAGCTTTCAACAGAAGTTGAAATTTTGGAAACAGGCATTAAAGTAGTTGACCTTCTTGCTCCTTATATTAAAGGTGGTAAAATCGGTCTCTTCGGCGGTGCCGGTGTAGGTAAAACTGTACTTATCCAAGAATTGATCAACAACATCGCACAGGAGCACGGTGGTATTTCCGTATTCGCCGGTGTTGGTGAGCGTACTCGTGAAGGAAATGACCTTTTCCACGAAATGAGCGATTCTGGTGTTATTTCAAAAACAGCAATGGTATTCGGACAAATGAACGAGCCTCCTGGTGCGCGTATGCGCGTTGCCTTGACGGGTCTTACAATGGCTGAATATTTCCGTGATGATCAAGGACAGGACGTACTGTTCTTCATCGATAATATTTTCCGTTTCACGCAAGCAGGTTCGGAAGTATCTGCCCTACTTGGCCGTCTGCCATCTGCGGTAGGTTATCAGCCGACTCTTGCAACTGAAATGGGTCAGCTTCAAGAGCGTATCACATCTACTAACGTTGGTTCCGTTACATCTATCCAGGCTATTTATGTACCTGCCGATGACTACACGGATCCGGCTCCGGCGACAACATTCGCCCATTTGGATGCGACAACAAACCTTGAGCGTAAACTTTCTGAGATGGGTATTTATCCTGCGGTTGATCCGCTCGCATCTACATCTCGTGCCCTTTCACCGGAAATCGTAGGCGAAGAGCATTACAATGTTGCACGTTCGGTTCAGCAAACATTGCAGCGTTATAAAGAATTGCAGGATATTATCGCGATTCTTGGCATGGATGAGTTGTCAGAGGATGATAAATTGACAGTTGCGCGCGCCCGCCGCATTCAATTCTTCCTTTCTCAAAACTTCCACGTAGCCGAGCAGTTTACAGGCCAAAAAGGATCTTACGTGGCTGTTAAAGATACAGTTCGTGGATTCAAGGAAATTTTAGATGGCAAATACGATAATCTTCCTGAAGATGCGTTCCGTCTTGTGGGCGGCATTGAAGAAGTTGTGGCAAAAGCACAAGAGATGGGTGCACAAGTTTAATATAGGGATCAGGAGGTTTAGCTATGAAGACATTTAACGTCAATATCGTCACTCCTGACGGCCCGGTAGTGGATACGAACGTGGAACTCGTTAGTGCCAAAGCGCAAAGCGGCGAGCTCGGCATCATGGCCGGCCACGTGCCGATGGTCGCTCCCTTACAAATCGGTGCTGTCCGTCTTGTTTCGGACGGAAACAAATCCGAATTGGTCGCTATCAGCGGTGGCTTTCTCGAAGTTCGTCCTGATCAGGTAACGATATTAGCGCAAGCTGCTGAAAAAGCGGAAAACATCGACGTTGCCCGTGCAAAAGAAGCGCAAATGCGTGCAGAACGCCGTTTGCAGGATAATAAGCAGGATAACGTTGATTTCAAACGCGCCGAACTAGCATTGAAACGGGCTATTAACCGTGTCAGTGTGTACGAAGGCAAACTATAAGAAAAATAGAAAGCTGTCCATCGTTCTTAAACGATGGGACAGCTTTTTTCTAGTGAGCTTGAAAGAAGGTCACCATTTAAAATAAGGAGCATTCAATATGATTGAGTCATTCGGCCAAGAAGCGCTTGTCAGCATGCTGATGAGCTTACTATTCATTGGATTATCGTTCTGGGCGCTGCAGGCAATCCGTTTTGAAAAATTACTGCGGAAAAACCAAGTAGTAAGAGCACGTCTCCTATATGTTTTGCTATCAACCGCCATTGGTTCCGCCGTCAGCAATTTTTTTCTTGACTACATGCTATGGTCCAGACAGCTTCCAATGCTTTTGCCATAATAAAATCAGTGTGTTGACGTACTTGCCTTTTTTTGAAAAATAATATAAATTGGATAGGGATATCTTGTGAAAAAGTAATCATAATGTTTTTTTATTCATTTATATGGAAAAACAAAACTCCCTTTTTCCTGAGTAGTTTCACAAATTCTCTACAATATGTGCTTATTTTCACTTGTTAGAAACGGGAATATGATGGTAAACTTTAAGAAGTTTTGTCGAAGTATGAAATAGACATTGGAAAGGGCTGGCACGTCAGTCCACTGATTTGAATATGTATAATAGAAAAGGACGCGGAGGGGAACAGTTTGGACAAAATTATCGTCCGCGGCGGCCGTCAATTGAACGGTACCGTCAAAGTTGAAGGTGCAAAAAATTCGGTGCTGCCGGTACTTGCGGCAACGTTATTAGCTGGAGAAGGTAGATGTGTCATTCGTGACGTACCGACTTTATCCGATGTATATACGATTAATGAAGTACTGCGCCACTTAAATTGTGAAGTAACGTTTGAAAATAATATAGTAACGATTGATGCAACGAAACAACTTTTAATTGAAGCACCCTTTGAATATGTTCGCAAAATGCGTGCGTCTGTCCTCGTAATGGGTGCGCTGCTTGCGCGTAACGGAAAAGCACGTGTCGCTTTACCGGGTGGATGTGCCATTGGATCACGCCCCATTGACCAGCATTTAAAAGGGTTTGAAGCAATGGGTGCAAAAGTCCGAGTGGAAAACGGTTTTATCGAAGCGGAAACAGATGGCCGCCTAAAAGGGGCAAAAATTTATTTTGACTTCCCAAGCGTAGGTGCAACAGAGAACATTATGACAGCTGCTGCTCTTGCAGAAGGTACAACGATTCTTGAAAATGCGGCGAAAGAGCCGGAAATCGTTGACCTTGCCAACCTTATCAATAAAATGGGCGGCAAAGTAATTGGCGCTGGTACAGAGACGATTCGCATTGAGGGTGTTGATACACTTCAAGGAGCGGATCATGCCATTATTCCAGACCGGATTGAAGCAGGCACATTTATGACAGCTGCGGCTATCACAGGCGGAAACGTGCTGATTGAAGGGGCAGTTGCCGAGCACATGTCCTCCTTGATCGCAAAGATGCGCGAAATGGGCGTTGAGATTATAGAAGAAGATAATGGCATTCGGGTCATCGGTCCGGAAAAATTAACTTCTGTAGACATTAAAACAATGCCGCATCCCGGTTTTCCAACGGATATGCAATCTCAAATGATGGCCCTTATGCTAAAAGCAGAAGGAACTGGCGTTATTACAGAAACTGTTTTTGAGAATCGTTTTATGCATGTTGAAGAATTTCGCCGCATGAATGCGAACGCAAAAATTGAAGGGCGTTCGGTTATTATTGACGGTCCGTCTGATTTGCAGGGAGCAGAAGTTGCTGCGACAGATCTACGCGCCGCTGCTGCATTAATCGTTGCCGGACTTGTTGCGGACGGATACACACGCGTGACAGAATTGAAGCACCTTGACCGTGGCTATGTGAATTTCCATGGGAAACTTGCTGCACTGGGCGCTGATATCGAACGTGTTACAGAAACATCAGATAAGCCGATCACAGTCAAAAGCTGAATTTATTTGTTTATTATACTTTTGGAAAAACCGTCTGTTTACGCAGGCGGTTTTTTCGTCTTTTGTCATAATTAGTATAGTCGGGCATATCTCTTTTTATACAGCAGGGAGGGATTTTGTTTTGAAAAAACCGTTCTATCTTTTATTGTTCATTCTAATCGCCGCAATTGCCATTCCAGCTGTCGGGCTTATTTTAACAGAAAAAGAAGAAGAAGAAGTTATACCAAAAAAAGAAGAACCATCTGTGGATATTGTCCGATCAGACTCACAAAAAACTGAATCGGTTCCTCTTGAAGAGTACGTGACCGGTGTTGTTGCAGCTGAAATGCCGGCATCTTTTGAAAAAGAGGCATTAAAAGCGCAGGCTGTCGCCGCCAGAACGTTTATATTAACGCAGACACTTGCTGGAATGGAAGTGACCGATACGGTCGATGATCAAGTATTCAAGGATAAGGAAGAGTTAAAACAAACATGGGGCGATGCATACGAAAAAAATAAAGAAAAGATCGAGGATGCCGCGAAAGAAACGGAAGGAGAGGTCCTTGTTTATAATGGAGAACCGATTACAGCTGCTTTTTTTTCATCCGGTAACGGGAAAACAGAAAATGCCGAAGACTACTGGCAATCTCCGCTTCCCTACTTAATCAGCGTCGATAGTCCGTGGGATGAATCAGCACCAAATTTTGAACAGGAGATGGTCATTCCGCGTGCACAGGTAGAAGAAACACTAGATGTTACACTGCCGGATTCAGGCGAAGCAGGGACTGTAAAAGAACGGACATCTGGCGGACGGGTCGCTGAAATAGTAATCGATGGGAAAACATTCACCGGTCGTGAGATAAGAGAAAAATTGGGACTCCCATCTGCAGATTTTCATTTAAAATCAGCAGGAGGCGAAGTGATTATTACGACAAAAGGGTATGGACATGGTGTAGGGATGAGCCAGTATGGAGCGAACGGAATGGCAAAAGAAGGGAAAAAATACACAGAGATAACAGAACATTATTATCCCGGAGCATCGATAGAATCTGCCGGTGCCTTTTTAAAGTAAAAAAACACGTCCGCTTTTTATTGCGGGCGTGCCCATTCACTAAATGCAGCCATTATGCGGCCAATGTGTGATTTTTTTTCAAAATACATATATCTAACAATTGTAAAGGCAATAAAAACACCTGTAACGTCTTTAATTGCATCAATAAATGTAGCTGAACGGTACGGCACAAATGCCTGGTGAATTTCATCGACCAGCCCATAAAAAGAAGCGAATAAGGCTGCTGTAAGACTAATGAGCGGCGTTAGTTTTCCATTCAATAAAAATGCATTTACAATCAATCCATATAATATGGCAAACTCAACAAGATGCAGCGATTCTTTTAAAAATCGGTCAATTGAATTGTTAGGTAAATCCACAATCGTGTCGTGCGGAAGACTAGACATGATCCAAATGGCAATCATGTAAACAACGGGCGCTGCAATCGACAAGAAACGAATCATCTTTTTCACTTCCACACCTCACTCACGACATCTTATATTGATTTTACCACCTTTAAGCCTTATCGTTGCGGCTGTTTGTGGCGTTTTTTTAACTATTCTAGGAATATTATTCCACACATGTATAAAAAGTCCTTCTTCTGTTCAGAATGCCTGATGAGGTGATGAACATGAATGAGGGCGGTAAAAAATCACTCCCCCCAAAACTGAAGGATTTTTTTATGAAAAAAAGAGCACTGCCGGCAATCTATCTCGCTTGCGCCATCTTACTTATTTCCAGTCTCATGATGTATCAAGTGATGGATCGTGATGAAGACAAAACAGCCGTATCTGATCCAGCGCCTGCATCGAACGAATTTGACGATTCTACGATCAGTGTGAATGCGAATCCAGAACAAATGAGCAAGCCGGCTGAAGCAGAAGTCATCGTGAAAACATCATTTTATGATGAAAAAGCAGCCACAGCCGAGCAGCAAAAAGCGCTTGTCGTCTATAATGACACTTATTATGAAAGCGCAGGCGTCGACTACGTATTAGAAAGTGGGAAAACGTTTAGTATTACTGCACCTTTGTCAGGAACTGTGATTGATGTCCGTGAAGATGCATTTTTAGGAAATCATATTGAAATTGATCATGGAAACAACGTTGTAACAACATTCCAATCTGTAGCGGACATACAAGTGAAAAAGGGCGATAAAGTAAGCCAGGGTGAAAAAATCGGGGAAGCTGGCCGGAGTTTGATGAATGAGTCAGCTGGCGTACACGTTCACTTTGAAGTGGAGAAAGACGGTAAAATGCTAGATCCAAATTCATTGTATGGAAAAACGGTATCAGAATGGAAATAGACAATCATATTTCCTGGGAAATGATCATATGGTAGTAAAAAGGAGAGGGGCTCCTGGAATGAGACTGCCCCGAAACAATGAATAACGATGCGCACTTGCTGGAAATAACAGAAGAAAAGTCTCATTTCGCCCGTCCCGGTTCCGGTGAAGGAGGCGTGCACGTGCGCGATTACATCAAAGAAAGAGCGCTTAAAATCGGAGAGTATATCGTTGAAACAAACAAAACGGTGCGGGATATTGCAAAAGAATTTGGGATTTCAAAAAGCACCGTTCATAAAGACTTAACAGAGCGGCTGCCGGGTCTGAGTCCGGAGCTTTCAGCACGCGTCGAACATATTTTACACTACCACAAATCAATCCGGCACCTTCGAGGTGGAGAAGCAACAAAGGAAAAATGGAAATCAGCCAACTAACGATCGTGAAATGCGCCATTGAGTAAAATGGCGCATTTTTGTGACCTTTTTACTAAATATAAAGTATAGACTTTTGGTAGAGAAGAACGGTAAACATTCAATTTACACCCTAAAGGGTTGTGTTAATTAGTAAAAAATAGTGTTCTTTCGTGAAAAATCCGCATTTTCCCGAATAATCATGGTACATTTTGTCGATTCTTCCGTATATTTATGGTAATATAGGTATTTGAAGCATAAATTCTAAAATATATGAACATAGATAGACAAACGCGTAGGGGGAAATATGAAAATGTTATCTAAAGATATCGGGATTGACCTCGGGACAGCCAACGTGCTCATTCATGTAAAAGGACAGGGTATCGTCTTGAATGAGCCGTCTGTCGTCGCAATGGATCGCAATACAAATAAAGTACTTGCTGTCGGGGAAGAAGCGTATAAGATGGTAGGCCGGACGCCGGGTAACATTGTGGCCATTCGTCCGCTTCGTGATGGTGTTATTGCTGACTTTGATGTAACAGAATCGATGTTGAAGCATTTTATTAACAAGTTGAATGTGAAAGGCTTTTTATCAAAGCCCCGCATTTTAATTTGCTGCCCGACACAAATTACAGCAGTTGAGCAGAAAGCAATCCGTACAGCTGCTGAAAAAAGTGGCGGTAAAACAGTCTATCTTGAAGAAGAGCCTAAAGTTGCGGCAGTTGGAGCTGGCATGGATATTTATGAACCAAGCGGCAATATGGTGATTGATATCGGCGGTGGAACGACGGATATCGCAGTTTTATCACTCGGTGCTATTGTCACAGCTGATTCGATTAAAGTAGCCGGTGATACGTTTGATGCAGAAATTATGAATTACGTCAAAAAAGAGTATAAGCTTTTGATCGGTGAAAGAACGGCTGAAGCCATTAAAATCCATGTTGGAACAGTCTATCCGGATGCCCGAAATGAAGAAATGGAAATTCGTGGTCGTGACATTATGACTGGACTTCCCAGCATTTTAGTCATTAAATCATCTGAAATTGAAGTCGCATTACGGGAATCTGTACTGCAAATTGTCCAGGCTTCGAAAAAGGTACTTGAACAAACTCCGCCGGAACTCTCAGCAGACATCATTGATCGTGGCATCATGCTAACAGGAGGCGGTGCATTGCTGCATGGAATGGATCAGCTTTTGACAAATGAATTGAAAGTGCCTGTGTTTGTTGCAGAAAATCCGATGAACTGTGTTGCAGTAGGAACAGGTCTTATGATGGACAATATGGACCGTCTTTTCCCAAAAATAAAAAGAAGATGATGAAACGGAACGGGATCGTCAATGAGGCGGTCTCTTTTAATTTGTCTCATTCTGTATTATTTTCTGTTAATTACCGCTTTTTCTTTGTATAATGTAAACAGCGTTTACTGCTTAAAAATGAGGTGAATAATTTGTTTAGAGGTTTTTACACAGCTGCTTCAGGCATGATTGCACAACAGCGGCGTACTGAAATTTTAACCAATAACATGTCAAACGTGAATACACCAGGCTACAAAGCAGACCAGACTAGCATGAGGGCTTTTCCAGAAATGCTGTTAAGACGGATTGATGAAACGTCGATCCCGGTTGAAAATAAATTAAATTTACCATTCGAGCCATTTGTTGGATCATTAAATACCGGCGTATATTTACAGGAAACCATGCCAAACTTTCGTCAGGGCGACCTTCGTGAAACCGGTTTGTCCACGGACCTTGCATTACAAGGAGAATCCGTCTTTTTTACCGTTCAAAACGAAGCCGGGGAAACGCGCTACACGCGGAATGGAAACTTTACAATTGATCTCGAAGGCTATTTAACAACAGCATCCGGTCTTTATGTTCAAGATACAGAAGGAGAGCGCATCCAGCTTACTTCTGACCAGTTCACAGTAGACAGCCAGGGACGTGTTACTGAAAATGGTGCAGAGGTGGCCCAAATTGGCGTTGCCTATGCAGAAGATCCGAATGCACTCATAAAAGAAGGGGACGGTCTGTATCGTATAGAGGGTGCAGCACTTCCACAAGCGTTCGGTGCGGAAGGTGCAGCTTTTGCCATCCATCAATCATTTCTTGAAGGTTCAACAACAGATGCAGCACGCACAATGACCGATATGTTAACGGCCTATCGGGCATTTGAAGCAAACCAGAAAGTGCTGACAGCTTATGATAGAAGTATGGAAAAAGCCGCGAACGAAATCGGAAGAGTGACATAAAGGAGCGCATAGCATGAACAGAACAATGATCAATTCCGTTAACACATTATCACAGCTTCAGAAAAAAATGGACGTCACAAGCAACAACGTGGCGAATATAAATACAATCGGGTATAAACGAAGCGATGCTACATTCGCGGATCTCGTTCATCAGCAGACAACAAATATGTACCGTCAAAATGAAGATATAGGACGGTTAACCCCATCAGGAATTCGTCTCGGCGTCGGAGCGATGATGGCACAGGCACAGATGGTGGGTGCACAGGGAGCACTCCAACAAACGGGAAGAGCGCTCGATTTTGCTTTAACGAAGCCAAATCAATTTTTCAAAGTGCTTGTTCAAAATGAAGACGGAACAGGACGTGTCCATTATACGCGTGACGGCTCATTTTCCATCACACCGGCTGGCGGAGATAACGTTATGCTTGTAACGTCTGAAGGGAATCCTGTTTTGGATGAGGCAAATAATCCGATCGTCATGACGCCGGAAGAAATGGCGGAGCAGGCTGGCGGATTAGTAGGCGTTGTACAAGTGGATAAACCGCAGTTCTTAGAGAGAGCTTCAAATAATCTGCTTGTGCTTCCAGAAGATCCAGCGGTGGCAGAAGGGCAGATTTTGCGTGAACTCAACGCAACAGAAAGGGAACAAGCAGGTATCCAAAGAGGTTCTCTTGAACAATCTAACGTTGATTTCGCAAAAGAAATGAGTGACCTTATGATCACACAGCGCTCGTATCAATTTCAATCAAAAGCGATTTCAATAGCGGACCAGATGCTTGGCTTAATTAACGGGGTAAGATAGAGGGGAAGGATGACTAGTGACTGAACAACGGAAGCGGAGAAAAGAAACCCGCCTCACCCCCCTCGGCAGATTCATGTTAACATGGTTTTTTATCGTCATTACAGCACTAACGGGTGCGCTGATTGGTTACAGCCTTATTGGCACCGGCAACCCGATCGACGTATTTTTGCCGGATACATGGATTCATTTATTTGATGTAGTAGTGAAAAGTCTCTTTTAAAGCAAAAGGTGGGTGTTTCAATGGATATTCGTGAAATAAAAGAAACAATTCCACATCGCTATCCATTTCTTCTTGTAGACCGTATTGTCGAAGTAGAAGAAGGAAAGAAAGCGGTTGGGATAAAAAATGTAACAGCGAACGAAGAATTTTTTAACGGACACTTTCCGGACTATCCAGTGATGCCTGGTGTGTTAATCGTTGAAGCGCTCGCACAGGTCGGGGCTGTCGCAATGTTGAAAAAGGAAGAAAACAAGGGACGTCTCGCATTTTTCGCAGGTATTGACAACTGCCGCTTTAAGCGCCAGGTCGTTCCGGGTGACCAAATGCGTCTTGAAGTCGAAATGACACGTCTGCGCGGCTCAATCGGCAAAGCAAGAGCTTCTGCAACGGTAGATGGCGAGCTTGTCTGCGAAGCGGATTTAATGTTTGCCCTAGAATAGAGTATGAACTGCCTCCAAAAGGGGGCAGTTTTTTTCATGTTTTTATACATCAAGCAATCGACATGAAATGATTAAGTTTGTAAATCTAAAGATTAATTTACATCAATTACAACTATATCCATAAAATTTATAGCAACTTAACAATCTTTTTACAAAATTTACGATTATTTTTTCCAGAACCGGGAAAGAATACAACGGTAGCAATAAAATTGTAATAGTAGAAAGGGGACTAGTACAAAATGAACTCAAAATTACTGAAATTGGCAGGCGGTTCTGTCGTTGCAGCTATGCTGCTTGCAGGCTGTGGCGCAGGAAACGAGGAACCAGCGGATGAGGATCCGGCAGTTGAAGAAGATGGACAGACTGAAGATGATGCCGTAACGGATGAAAACGAAGAAACAGAAGATACAAACACTGGTGATGACATGGATCCAGCGACGGATGAAAACACACCGGAAGAAGATGTAATGGAAGATCAAAACGATATGCAAGACAATGACAATCAAGACAGCTAATATCAAAAGCATCGCGCCGGAAATGAATCGGCAGGTGCTTTTTTAAAATCCGAAAAAATTTTGTCACCGGTTCAAAAGTATGATAAAGTATAAGAGTTATTATTTTCGAGGAGTCAATGAGGATATTTCCAGGAGGTACCTATATTGGCAATGTCAATGTTAAACAGCTTATCACACGGTGTGAAAATCAGCATTACCAGGTCGATCACAACTGCTTTTGAACAATATATGGCCAAAATTATGTGGGATGAAGAAAGTTATCACCCACAGGACTTTATGAAAGAGTGGCAATACTATATTCAGCATAACGCTTCTTGGTACAGCCAAGTTCCAGACGAAATGAAAATAGATCCCCGTTTTCATGAAGAACTGGCTCAAAAAATCAATGAAGTTGTCGAAAAAATCTTTTCTGAAGAACCGACGGAAGATCAGATCAAGACGATCAATTCCCTTCAAAAAGAGCTCGGCACTGATTATGATTTTTCCTGTAAAGCAGAAGCCCGTTTTTATATCGACTTTTTAAAAGATGCTTTAAAAAAAAAGCCGAACAGCTAAGCCCTGCTGATGAACGGGAGCTTGCATTGGCTTCACTGCTGTACTATCAGGTATATGATGCGGACTTGCCCCCTCAGCCGTACACGAAGCAGGACATTCACTATATTATTCAATTGTTGCAGCACGCAATCCAAACCGGTCATGACGGTTTGCAGTCAAGTGTGGTTCATTAATGTAAAAAGACGGCGCTATCCTTCTTAAACAGGGGAAGTGCTTCTTTTTATTTTTTTGCATACTCATTTCGGATCTGGTCCAGCTTTGCATCAAAAAGTACGCTGATTCCGTGATCCAGCTTTTGAATCGTGCTCACGGAGACGGAAAAAATCGCTGGATCATTATCGCGATGGGTAATCGCCACATGAGCGGTTATTTCCGTTTCATATTTAAAGCTTTGAATGAGCCTTTCATCTTTTACATCTAAAAATAATTCAATCAGCCATGTTCCTTTTTCATCTTCTCGATTGATAATCAGACCGTCCTTTAAAGGAATTTTTATTACATTCTTATCCTTCTTTAAAAAAACTTCAGCGACCTTGAATGTTTTCATTTCAATGGTTCTCCCTTCATGGAAGCGCTTTTATACAGTTAGTGTAACATAAAAATGCAATTTATCATTTTTTTTACAATGACGAGGAGTATTTTCGACAGATACCTACAATAAATACTAAAATTCATTTGATTTCGACTAAGAGAATCTCCTAATCAGTGGGAAGAAATTAAAAAACAGCTGTTTGTCATTTTTACCATATTTTTTTTATGATAAAAGCACCAAAAACGAAAGGGGGGATCAAGCTGATTAATCAAGTGACACTCGTTGGCAGACTGACAAAAAATCCTGAATTAAAGCATACAGCCGATGGACGTCCGCTCGTTCAAACGACCATTGCAGTCAGCAGACCGTACCGAAATGCCAAGGGTGAAACAGATACGGACTTTATTTACTGTACAATTTGGAACCGAACCGCGGAAAACACAGCGAAATATTGTGAGAAAGGCTCACTGATCGCCGTGCTTGGTACGATTCAGACGAGAAATTACAAAGATAACAGTGAGAAAACGGTATACGTGACAGAAGTGCTCGTTCATACAGTTCGTTTTCTCGGGAAAAAGCAGCCGGAAACGCATGAACATGCAGAGATGATCCAGACTGTTCCGCTTATTTAAGTGAATTGAAGGCATGATGAGCGGACCGATTGTGTCTTGATCAGCTTGATAAACGGCGAACCACTTTTAGCTGCATGATCACTTGAAAAGGTGAGAAAGGCAAAGCAGCCACAGTAACCGGTCGGGCAGCCGGTTACTGATTCAAGACCCCCATGCCCAGCGAAATGGCGCCAGCCCCAGCTCCGTCTATGCCCCCCTGGCAGGTAGACGGGGCTTTTTTATCAATCAAGTTTAAACAGCTCATGAAGTGCATGATCGTCAAGATTGGCAATAAACGCCCCGCTTTGAATAATTTCGCTGCTTGCCGCCTGTTTGGATTCAATCATCGCATCAATTTTTTCCTCAATCGTCCCGGTCGTAATCATTTTATGAACATGAACAAACCGGCTCTGCCCAATCCGGTATGCCCGGTCGGTGGCCTGGTTTTCCACTGCGGGATTCCACCAGCGGTCGTAATGAATGACGTGATTGGCTGCTGTTAAGTTCAACCCGGTGCCACCAGCTTTAAGGGATAACAAAAAGAATGGAAATTCGCCGTTTTGAAAACGCACAACTAGATTGTCGCGTTCTTGCTTGGATGTTGAACCATTTAAAAATGGAACATCAATCCCGTATTCATCGGCAATTTCGCGCTGTATCATTTCACCCATGCCGATATATTGGGTGAAAATCAAACAGGCCTCTCCCTGTTCATAAATATTGGCCGTAAGTTCCATTAATTTTTCCATTTTTGCTGAACGTGCGCGTACATTATCTGGTGTATCTTCTTTTAAGAAAAGAGCAGGATGGCTGCACAATTGTTTTAGTTCATTTAAAAGCCGCAGAATCATGCCGCGCCGCTCGAAGGCAGAAAGCTGTCCGATCTGTTCCATCGTGTCCCGTACAGTCCGCTCATACAGCACCGCCTGTTCTTTCGAGAGCGGGCAATATTCTTTTTGTTCGACTTTGTCAGGAAGACCGAGCGCTGCTTCTGGATCAGTTTTCGTGCGGCGCAATAAAAATGGCCGGATTTTTGATTGCAATGCGGCAACACGGTCTGAGTCATGATCTTTTTCGATAGGCACCATATACGATTTTTGAAATTGAGCAAGGGATCCAAGCCAGCCGCGATTTGTGAAATCAAAAATCGTCCATAGTTCGGACAGCCGGTTTTCCATTGGCGTTCCTGTCAAAGCAATTGAATGCCTGCCGTTTAATTTTCGGACAGCACGTGACTGTTTCGTTCCGGCATTTTTAATGTTTTGAGCTTCATCAAGTGCCGTTGTACTCCACTCCACTTTTTCAAGCGTCTCAAAATCGGAGTGGACAAGGCCGTATGTCGTCAAAACAACATCGGCATCAGAAATTTCTTTTAAAAATGCTTCGCTGCGCGGCCGGTCTTTGCCATAATAAAGCATGACGGACAACTCTGGGGCAAATGACGCCAGTTCCCGCTGCCAGTTCCCAAGCACAGACGTCGGGCAGATAATTAGTGCCGGTGTTTCGGGCCGTTCTTTTTTTTCGACATGAAGCAAATAAGAAATGAGCTGCACCGTTTTCCCAAGCCCCATATCATCCGCAAGACAAGCCCCGAAACCGCATTCTCTTAAAAAGTACAGCCAGCTCATGCCGATTTGCTGATACGGACGCAGCTCACCGTGAAGTGCAGCAGGTGCCGGAAGAAGCGGAATGTCTGATTCATTTTTCAATCGGTCAATGATGGATTGAAGGGATCGATTTAATCGTATGTGAATCCGGGCAGCATCCTCCGTATCGGAAAATTCCTGGTTCAGCACATCGATTACCGTAACACCTTCTTGTTTTGCCTTTTCCATTAACGCTTTAATTTTACCTATCACAGCTGGATCGAGATGGACCCAGCGGCCATTTGATTTAATGAGACGACGCTCACCGCTCGCAAGCTGCATAAATTCTTCTTCGCTCATTTCCACGCCGCCGAGTGCAACTTTAAAGTCAAACTCTAAAATGGCATTCATCCCGACAAACGACTGCTTATTGGATTCGCGCACATCTGCTGCAACCGATATCGCTGCAGACCGTACAGATTCCCACCACGGTGGGAGCAGCACCGGGATGCCGAGTGCGGTTAACTTTTCTCCGCTTCCAGTTAAAAAGCCTATGGCTTCCGCTTCAGATAACGACTCCTTCAATGCACCGTTTTCATTAAGATCAGGAAAAAGGCGCAGCCACCGCTCCAATTCATTAAGAGCTTCTCCTTCAAAAGGCTCTGCTGATTTCGGCAGCTTTTTTTTAATAGAATATACCTTTTCTGACGGTTTATTCCGAATTAAAACGGCTTCCAGTTTCCATAATGCATCATCAGCTTGCGGTTCAGATAAGCGCAGTCCCGGTTCATACGCAGCGGGTTCGCCATCTGAAAGAAAAGAACGGAGCCGATCAGGATCAAAATAACGATTCAGCTCATCAGCAGTAAGCTGATCTCCAAATGATTCCGCAAGTGCCGTCATGCCTGGGTGGGCGGACGCTGCAATCATTGGGAAAACGCGGCCAATAAATGTACGCCGGTTTTCATCGAAAATCGGTTCTTCCCAGAATGAGTTGGCAAACTCATCGTGAACTTCTTCCGGTACAGGCCAGGCAATCCCTTCTTCTGTAAACTCAGGCATCGCGTCAAAGACGGCTTCAAATATGACGGGGGCACATGCTAAGCTAAAATGACCCGCTTCATCCCATTCAAAACGAGTGAACCGGTTAAAATGCTCCGCTTTAAACAAAGACACCCATTCAAATGGCGTCAACTTAACAGCTTTTTCTCCGTCGATCTTTCCGTACGTGAGTTTTGTACCGTAAAAGCTTTCAAGGTGTCCGCCAAATAAAAGACGGGTCCAGGATTCAGGCGGCAGAGATTTGCCGCCTGAATCCAATGCCCGCAAATAAAAGGATTCATTTTCATATTGTGTTTTTAAATAGATCGTACCAAGTCTAATCATGTAAAAGTCCGCCTTTTTTGCATTCTTCCTGAAACGCCCTGAGCCGCTTCGTATCATTTGCAACCCAGTCCAGCCATCGTTCAAATTCATCGTTTCGCTTCAATTTTTTATAGATAGTCCGCATGCGCTTGCTGAACTTCACTGCCTGTCGATATGAATTCCTGTTTCGCTGGGCGATAAGCGCAGCGATGCCTTGATGGAGCAGGGGCAGAGTCACTCCCGGTGCTTCTTTTATCGCGGTCTTTAAACCGGCACGGTCAAGGTCAGGAAGATCGGCGTTCATGAGAAGCTGTAAATCAACCCACTCGGCATAATCGCCCCGTCCAATTAAGAAATAGCTGAGTGACACGTAACTAAATGGCAAAAGGGCTGTATACAGCTCCTTCACGACCAAAGGTGCACGTACAGACAAATCGTCTTCATCAAGAAGGCGAATGAGCTGGCGTACGAACAAACGGCGGCTGTATTCGTCTTGAATGAATAAAATGCCGTCACCTGCCAGTGCTGCCGCCGCTCGCAGTACGGGAATAAAACGATCGGACCGTTTCGCATCCTGAAGCCAGTGGAGGAAATGCAAAAACACATCTGCAGGCGCTGCTGCCGCCGTTTCGGTGAATTTGTCCATCTCCCCTAGCAAATATAGCTGGTGCATATGTGCCGCGGTCTGTATCGTACTGCTGCCGCTGCCAGGAAGTGTTCTTTGCAGCTCTTCCCGCCGCCAGTCTGTTTTCGTAAATAAGGAATCCCAAAGAAGGCGGTACAGGTCAAGTCGTGCATTGGGAAAGTGTTCGAATGGAAAAGAGAGAAGCCGTCCAGTATCGTCTTTTAAAAGATCAATGTAGGGTTCAAAGGCAAATGGCATCACACCACCCGTCATTTTGATGGCATCAAATGTTTCATCAGCCAGATAAAAGAGTACATCATATCCGGCCCGCTCTGCAGTTTCAGCTGCCAAATTCGCTTCGTCTAGACGCTCTGAAAGGGAAGAAAACGTATAAAAAGCCGCGAACATGCGAAATAAGACCGCCCATTCTCGATCAGACGGTGCTTTTTTAAGTAATTGTTGATAAACATCTTTTGCGGCGTATTCCGTATTGTACGGATGTTCTTCAATCTGTTGGATGGGAAGCTTGTTGTAAACCGCGGCTGTAATGGTTTCCTTCCATTGTTCAGGTGAATGTCCGATTCCTTGGACACGGCGCAAATCAGATGCACGCATAACACCTGGAATGGAAAAAAGATCCGCCCGAGTAAGAGATGATTGATCTGGAAGAAACGTTTTCGCCTTCGTCAAAGTTAATGGCACCCTTTCGATCTGTAAGATTCCTTCATTATAGCATGAAATAGACCTGCATACGCAACAAAAAAGAACGCCTGTTCTTTGTTTCGTTGAAGTGACATTTGTTACAAGGTCATTACATTTTTAGGGAGAAACTAGCAAAATAGCTGTTTTTTCGCTAAATATTAAAAAAGAGCGGTGTTGAGATTCATCGTTCTGTGCTAGACTTAGGTGGTAAATTTTAAGAAAGGAGGCAGAATGGTGAAAAGAAGTTTTTTCTATGTCGTAATGGCGTGTTTCTTGATGGTTCCTCTACTTGGTTATGGGCAGAATGCAGAAGCTGCAGGCTTTGTCGATGTACCTAAACGTGCAGAGAAAGAAGTCAACTATCTGGCGGAAGGAGGAATAGCAAAAGGATCATCTGCGACATATTTTGGTGCGCAAAAAACAGTCAGCCGCATGGAAGCCGCCGCATTTATCGGCCGTGCGCTCCAGCTTGACGGAACAAAACGCGCGACAAACTTCAAAGACGTTGGATCAGGCAACTTCGCATCCGGGTACATTCAATCAGCAGTTAGTATAGGGATTCTCTCTGGATATGGCGGAGGCCGTTTTTTACCATATAAAGAAGTAACACGCGGTGAATTGGCGGTTATGATTTCGAAAGCATTTGGCTACAGCTACGGCGGAACACTTTCCGGAGCGGCGAATGCATTGAAATCGCGAGGTATTGCAGATGGGCTTTCAAACGGATCATTTGGCGCTGATCAAATTGTAAAGCGAGCGGATTTCGCCGTTTTCCTTGCCCGGGCAATTAATCCAGAATTTCGGACGAAAGGTTTTTCGAGCTTTTCAAAAACATTATGGACAAATACAGGAGATTTAAATATCCGTACAGGTCCGTCGACAAAATACTCATCTAAAGGGAAACTTGCAGAGGATGTTAAAGTAACAGGTTCATTTACCATTGCAGGATGGACCTATGTAAAATCTGGCAGCACTGCTGGTTTTGTGAGTGCAGGCTACTTGAGAGACACAGAAGCAAAAAGTGCGACCAAACCGCCGGTAACAGGAGCTGACCCGCGCCTTTCCAATCAGACGATCATTCTTGATCCCGGGCATGGCGGCAGCGATCCGGGTGCTAGTGCATTTGGCTTAAGAGAAAAGGATGTTGTGTTAAAAACAGGGCTTAAAGTAAACAACTTGTTTAAAAAGACGCCTTTTAAGGTGAAAATGACACGTTCTACCGACACTTTTATCTCTCTTAACAATCGTGCCGCTTTTGCGAAAAAGAACAATGGAAATATTTTCGTCAGTATTCATGCCAATGCGGCTTCAGCCAGTGCCACAGGAACAGAATCATTCTATTATTCTGCAGCAAATCCGCATGTAGCAGACAGCAAATTGCTCGCTTCAAAAATTCAGGACCGCATGATTGCAGCCTGGGGCCTGAGAGACCGCGGCGTGAAACGCGGAAACTATGCTGTTCTTCGACAAAACACGGTGCCTGCAACATTACTTGAGCTTGGTTTTATTACAAACAAAGGCGACAACAATAAGCTTAAGTCTGATTACTGGCTAAATTCTATGTCGAAAGCAATCTATCTCGGTATTTTGGACTATTATAAAGCGAAAGGATACGACGTAAATTCCCTTTATAATGTTGCAAAATAGGTAAATATATAAATAGAATCTATTGCATATAAACGTTACAATATAGAGGGGCACCTGCCTCTCTTTATTTTTTTATCAGAAGAAAGAGGTGATCGACATGAGTACTACCAAACACCTCCTTGCGCTGCTTTTCGCCATTCTTTTCTTCTTCAATATACCTGCAGTGTTTGAAGCAGGCGCGATTGACAGCAAACAGGCGGTAATTATGTTTGACGAGAAAGTGGACAATGAGCTGCTTGAGCAATATTCGGAATCGGTCGACTACATATTCCAAGAAATTCCGGCGGCATCCATCAGCATTACCGATGTGCAAAAAAGAGCACTTGAAATGGCGCCTGGTGTCGAATCTATTGCGTATGACATGCCGGTAAAATCAATGGCACAGACAGTACCATATGGATACAAGATGGTAGGTGCGCCAAACCAGGTTCCTTCCACATTAACGGGAGCTGGTGTGAAAATTGGTGTCCTGGATTCGGGCATTCAGTCAAATCACCCTGATTTACAAAAGCGGATTGCCGGCGGGGCCTGCATGATGACCATTGTGGATAAAGACGGCTGTCCGGACTCTTATAATGACAACTCAGGACATGGGACGCACGTGGCAGGCATTATTGCTGCGAACAACAATACCTTTGGGACGGTTGGTGTGGCGCCTTCCGCCACTCTATATGCGATAAAAGTGCTGGATGAATATGGATTTGGTACAACAAGCACAATGATTGCCGGTGTCGAATGGGCAATGAAACAAAAAGTCGATATTTTAAATGTTAGTATTACGACACCTGTTCATGAAACTGCGATGCAGGAAATTATGCAAAAAGCCTACAATTCAGGCATGTTAATAGTCGGAGCAGCGGGCAATACGGGACCTCCTGTCAGCGGATCGACATCATCTGTCGAATATCCGGCGAAATTTGAAAGTGTCATTGCGGTATCATCTATAGATCAATATAAAAAGATTGACCCGCTTTCATCGCTTGGAAAAGAAGTAGAATTGACAGCCCCGGGTGTGAAAATTTACAGTACATACCCTGGTTCAACCTATGACTATTTAAGCGGAACCTCGATGGCAGCACCATACGTATCAGGACTTGCTGCTCTTTATATGGAAAAATACCCTGAAATGACAAACGTCCAAATCCGTTCACTTTTGCAAAAAAATGCTGTTGATTTAGGAGCAGCCGGCCGCGATGCGTATTTTGGGTATGGTCTTGCGCAAGTGGATAAAAACCCAATTAACCACGGCATTAAATTGCCTTATACAACGGATGGGAAAGGGAAAGTAGTGATTGATACATCAGGCCTTGCCGCACGTTTTGGTTCATTTAATGTATACCGCGGCGAAAAAAAGGTTGGCGTGAATGAAACCGGAAACGAATGGATTGACTATGTGTCCAACGGTACGGTTACGTATTATTTTCATCCCGTTGTAAACGGAAAAGAAGATGAAGTCTCTTTCACTTCGTTAAAGTTAACGATGTCTGAACTTGCATTTCCGGATTTAAAGGCTTCTCAATGGTATGATCGTTATGTTACTTACTTGCATCATGAAGGTGTGTTCGCTGGATTTAAAGATGGTACGGCGCGTCCGACATCACTGATTACGCGCGGGGAAGCGGCTATTTTAATCGGGCGGTCGCTGGGCTATGACGGTACAATGCGCAGCACGTCCTTTAAAGATGTAACGTCAAAATCTGTCTCATCTGGCTATGTGCAAAGTTTGTATGAGGCAGGTGTGATTACAGGACTTCCAGACGGCACATTCCAGCCTGCAAGAAAGATAACACGTGCTGAAATGGCGATTATAATTTCACGTGCATATCAGCTCGCCCCTGTCGAACAAAGCACCGTAAAAGATATAACGAATAAAATTACAGGCTATCAATATATTAACGGCTTGATGGCTGCTGGTATAGCGGAAGGTTATTCGGACAATACATTTAGACCATATACGTATCTGGATCGTGCTGCTTTTGCTGCATTCCTTTCCAGAGCAATAAGTGATCAGATGCGCTAATAGACAAGAATCGACTCGTGAAATTGAACGAGTCGATTCTTTTTTTATTTTAATTTTCAGTTTTATTTCAACAATGTTTCAATGTTACAGGAATGTGCATAATCATGTCGAAATAATCATTTTATACCAAAAAATATAGTATTTTTAATAGAATAAAAGGTGAAAACATTGTCAAATCAACGTAATAAAAAGATATTTTAATGTAATAGAAACGTAAAACTATTTAATGTTTAATTTTGCTACAATTACATCAGTGAGAAAAATAGAGAACGAAAGAAGAAACTGGGAGGTTTATGGTGATCAGTTGGAAGAAAGCAGTTACCGCTTTACTTGCCGCAATCATGCTTTTTACTCTGTCCCCGCTGACAACTTTTAAAACAGAAGCAGCGTCTGTCGGAGAATCGATCGTGGCCTATGGTAAAAAATTCATGGGTGTCCCTTATGTCTTTGGTGGAACAACGCCAAGAGGATTTGATTGTTCCGGATTTACACAATATATATATAGAAATGCTGCAGATATTTCATTGCCGCGTACAGCAGAACAGCAGTACAAAGTTGGAACGTCTGTTTCGAAAAGTAATTTACAGCCAGGCGACCTTATTTTCTACGCAAATACGTATAAGCCGGGCATTTCACACGTCGGTGTGTACGCCGGAGGAAATATGGTGTTGAATGCGACATCGAGCAAGGGTATAGCGCTTGTCTCCATGAACGACTCCTACTGGGGACCGAAATACGCGGGCGCGAAACGCATCGTAAATGAGCCGGATTGGTTTACAGATCTACCTAAATCGGGTTCGACAGTTTCTGCTATTAAAACGTTAACGGATAAGGAAATCATTACAGGTTATGGCGACTACACATTCCGCCCGGAAGTAAAGGTAACACGCGGACAGGCAGCGGCCATCATTAACCGTGTTCTTGGCTTAAAACCAAGTGTAATGAGCCACTTCAAAGATGTACCAAAATCAAACCGCTTCGCTTATGATATTGCGGCAATGCGTGAAGCAAACATCATGAACGGATACGAAGGCAAGCTTTTTAAACCAGAAGCGGAAATGACACGTAACGAAATGGCGGCGCTCATTCAACGTGCATTTGATCTTAAAGTTTCTCAAACGGCTGCAGCAAGTGTAGCATTTGACGATGTAAACTCAAGCCACTGGGCTTATGAAGGTATTGTATCAATCGCATCACTTGACAAAACAGGTCTTTTTAAGACAGATCGTTTTTACGGTGGACATAAAGCAACACGCGAACAGTTCGCGGTAGCAATTTATAATGCTATGAATGCAAAATAGTAAATTTAAAACAGTCCCGGACCTTACACCGAGGCTGTTTTTTTCATATAATAAGAGAAGTGCGAATAGATTTTTAATATGAAAGGAGATAGACTTTACCAATGAAAAAAGCAATCTCATTTTTGATGGCATTTGTTTTGTTTTTCCCTCTTCTGCCCGTCTCAGACACGAAAGTCCAGGCCGATGATGTAGCCGGCATTAAATTAGAGGCAGAACTTCGGGCGATGATTAAAGCCGGTGTGATGGGCGGCTATGAAGACGGTACATTCCGACCGGGCAATTCAGTAACCCGCGAGGAATTTGCGACTTTTCTAGCGCGTGCACTTGAACTGCCAGCAGGTCCGCCGGTATTTAAGGATGTATCTCCATCCAGCAAACTGGGGGCGTACGTTAATGCAGCGGCAGCAGCCGGTATTGTAAACGGCGGATCAGATGGACGATTTAATCCGAAATCAACCATTTTACGAAAAGACATGGCGCTCATGATAAGCAATGCGCTCAACCATTTAAACAAAACGGCAAGCTACACGGCGCCTGCTTTTACGGACCTTGACGGCTTAAGTTCAACGCATAAAATTGCGATAGGGAAAAGTGTGAATTTAGGAATTATTTCCGGTTATACGGATAATACATTCCGTCCGGATGCAAATGCCCAGCGTGATCAGGCAGCAGCGTTTATTTACCGGCTGCTCGACGGCAAATTGCCAGAAGTTCCGGTAAAAGACTATCAAACGGCCAATATTGATTCTTCGGGCAACATTACCCGGTCATCTGTTTCCTATGAGTCATTTAATCTTGCGAAACAGGCGATGACATCAAGCGGCGCTGAATTGATTACGAAAGACGGCAAAGTTATCCACATGAAAGACAATGCGGGGATGGTATTTGCAAAGCCGCCGAGTGGAGCGACGATCAATTTATACACAGATGCAGCATTAAAGAATGCAAAAACGTATGTAACGGCAAACCCGCAAAGTGCGACAAAATTTCCGTACACAACGACAGAAATGAAATACGTAACATCAACCGATCAATACGTTGAAGTATACATTGGTGGGGAAAACTATTTTATCAAGCCATCTGATGCACTTCTCGTTCCATTTGAAGGAGCAAAAGGCCGAAGCTACTATCAAAATGTAAACGGCTCACTCGTTCACTACATCTATTCTATTGAAAATAACAATTACGCTTCATATAATGCAGGGGTTGCGCCTTCATTTATGCAAGCCGGACAAAAATATTACAGCTGGGATAACTTCAGCTTCTATAATGCAGCGGGTCATGCAGCGGGACGCCAGTATCAATACTTCCAATTTTTATCTGCCCGTACGGCGACTAGCTATACTGCAGCACAACTAGATGATTATATTAAAAAAGCCGTAGCGGACCGCGAGAAAACAGGACAAGCAAGATATAAAGATGCATCAACAAAGAGCAAGATTCTTGGTCTTGGCACAGCGTTGAAAAAAGTAGAGGAAGAAAAAAAGGTTAATGCTCTGCTTGTACTTGCGATGGCGATCCATGAAAGTGATTATGGGACAAGCCCTCATGCCTACAACAATAACAATCTATTTGGCATTCAAGTGTATGATAACAATCCGGAAAAAGGAAAGAGTTTCGCGACGCCTGAAGAAGGGCTTAACCATCTTGCTGATGAATATTTCGCTGGTGCGGATGGCGACTGGCGCGGCGGATACCTGACACCTGGCGACTGGCGCGCGTTCGGAGGGGCACCGGGTACAAAATCAAATGGAATCAATGTGAAATACGCTTCTGATCCATTCTGGGGTGCTAAAGTGGCCGGCCATATGAGAAGGATTGACCAAGCGCTTGGTTCAAAAGACTTTGGCAAATATACATTAGGCTTCACGAGTGCGGCCGACTTAAATGTTCGTGTAAGTGCGAATGGAAGTTTACTATTTACCTATCCATTAAATAGAATGCCGGTAACCGTGCTTGGACAAAGCGGTACTTGGACAAGAGTCATATCGGATATCCCGGCTCGTCCAGATGGCTATATTCATAGCGACTATATTAATCTTTTACCGGTAGCAGGTAAATAATGACTTGATCCCGCCAGGCTTTGTGCTGTGGCGGGATTTTATTTTTTGCCCATGGATAGCATGAACACCACTTTTGTATTAACATGCGCCATTTCATCCGTCCCTCGCTTGATGAATTGAAATAAGGTAAAATAAATAGGAATTTTATAGATATCGGGGTGTACATCAACTATGTCATTGAAAAAAACAGCGCTTTGGCTTGGGCTCCTGGCACTTGTGGTCAAATTATCGGGCTTTGTGCGCGAAAGTATTATTGCCTATGAATTTGGCGTCAGCAGTGACACAGATGCCTACTTGCTTGCGTTTTCATTTATTACACTAGTCATCGCCATGATCGCAGGCGGTTTCAACAATGTGTTTTTACCTATGTACGTAAAAAAACGAAAAGAAAGTCCAGAGCAGACAGACCGCAGTGCGAATGGCATCATGAATATGACATTCCTTTTGTTTATCGGGATTTCGATTATTGGCTATTTTCTCGCACCGTTGTTCGTGCCGATTATTTATGGAAGTATGACGCAGGCGACAGAAGAAACGGCTGTGTCGATCACCCGGTTTTTCTTCGCTTTTATGTCATTCATCGCGTTGACTAGCATTTTGGATTCTTATTTACAGGGAAGACGCATTTTTGTCCCATCCCAAATTGCCAAATTGCTTCAAACGATCGTCGGTGTCTCATTTGCTCTTCTATTTTCGGAGCAGTGGGGTATTGCCAGTCTCGCCTATGGTTTCATCGCTGGAACGATTCTCGGCATACTCGTTCAATTTTTTTACTTGTTTAAAAAAAATTACCGGTGGCAGCCGGTTCTGTCGGTCGATAAAGAGTTTCAGCAGTCGTTTATCACACTGCTGGCCCCGGCATTGCTCAGCTCAGTCGTCGGGCAGATTAATGTATTCGTCAATAAAGCCTTTGCATCAGGAATAGGAGAAGGTCCGGTATCGTATTTAAATTATGCGCAGCTCCTGTCATCCATTCCGCATACGATATATGCGACGACCATTGCAGTTATTATTTTTACGCTTTTGTCGGAACAAGTCGATGATCGAAAAAGATTTCAAAATACATTTTTCAGCGGCATGCAAATTTCATTATTGACGCTAGCCCCGATTGCGGCCGGTCTTTACGTTGTTGGGGAGCAGGCGCTCTCGTTTATTTACGAGCGGGGAAAATTCACATCAGAAGATACACATAACACATATATTGCGCTCGTTTTTTACTTGCCGATCATTGTGACGCAGGGGATGCAGTATATCGTTGCAAAAGCGATGTATGCCCAGGGAAAAACGAAAATTGTCTTCCGGGTCAGTGTGTTTACGATTGCCCTCAATGCCCTGCTAAACTGGCTTTTCGTCGGTCCGCTCGGCTACCCGGGTCTCGCTCTTACCAGCTCACTCGTATCGCTGTACTATTTAACAGCGTGCACCATATTCGTCTATAAAGATTTTGATAAATCCGAGCCGGCCCGTTTGATTGGCCTCCTCATACGCACGGCCATTGTAACGGCCTTTATGGCAATTCCGCTTTATTTTATTCGTCCATTTTTCGAAGACTTGTATTCCTTGTGGCAGCTCGCTATTTTAGTGCCAATCGGTGTTCTTCTATACATCGCCGGCTTGTTTTTCTTCTATAAAGAGGGATTCCGTAAATTACTCAGCATCGTGAAGCGAAACCGGAGCAGCCTGTCGTGAAAAAAATGTTTATCCTCATGGTGCTGATTCTTGCCGGATGCGGAATGAATGAGGAAGCGGAGCCGGTCAGCGAATCACATGAAATCAAAATCGGAGACCGGTCTCTTGTTCTAGAGTCAGAAACGCTGCACGCTAAAAAAGAATCGAACCCAGAGGGACTAGATGCGATGTATCAAGATACGGACTATCATTACAAAACCGGCGGGAATGCAAAAGTAACAGTGAAAGTCCGTGACATTAAAAATGGCGACCAATTTGTCATGCTGCAGCTGAAAGGCAAAGGCACTTTAACAGGCACACTAGAAATTCCATCTGCTAATGATTATTATTTCGTCGATTGGACGAAAAATATTCCAAAACGAGAACACGACGACGTCATCGGCGCCGATAAAACAAAGCCGCCTGCTGGGTTGTTCCGCTATACAAACGACCATGAATTTGTGAATGAAGTGGTCATGAGCCACACATTCACATCGCGTGAACGAAATAAATTATACGGAAGCGGCAGGGAAAGCATGCTGCGCGAACTGGTGTCGGAAAAAAATACACTCCGTCATTCAAAAAAAGGCATTGAATTTACGATGACAGCCGAACGTGATGAAATAACAGAGCAATGGTTTTTACTCGCCAGGGAACCTTTATTTCATGATACGGATCACTTAAACGAATGGATTACCTTTCAGCAGACGAACTATAAAGAAGTCAACAACTGGTTTACAGTCGATGGCTCGTTAAAAAAACTCCCATGGTCGATTGAACCTTTTACGAAAGACGGGTATGGCCGCTTGCTGGGCATTATGATGGAAAAAGAGGCGCTAGACCGGTATTTTAAATATAAAGACCGGTACTTTTATAATTTGACGGTGCAAACTGCCGCGAACTTATGGGCATACCGTGAGGCTAAATCAGATACGGTCTGGAAAACGGAATATACGAGCAACTGGCTTAAACAAAAGTATGACATTACGGCACCGTACGTTGACACGCGTTATAATGAATTAATTGTGCTGAATTTAAATAGGCTGGGCAGAGAGTTCGGTGTGTCACAATTGGAAGCCACACTGCCTGAATACAGCGACTATTTGTTGAATTTAATCAGTATTGAAAACGTGATCCATGCAGATAAAGGCTATTTGCCAGCTGATTATTATTCCCCGCAGCAAGGGCGGCAGTACATTCATGCGTCATTGAACCACGCGCTCGGTGAAGCGAATATGTTCATAGATGTGTACAATCAAACGAAAGAGAAAAAATATTTACACGCTGCAACGGATATACGTGCCGGAATAGAATCAATCGGAACGGACTGGATCAGACCAAACGGAGATCTCTGGTATCAGATTAACCGTGACGGTACATTTGATGGGAATGACTATGAACGGCTAACGCTTAATGATTTAAAAGCTCACGAAAAGAAATGGAAATCAATAGGCGGAAAACCGAGTCCTATTCTTCAAAAATTAATTGAAAGTAAAGAACAGTATTTAAAATCAAAATAAGTTCCGATATAATGCTTTATTAAGGGGAACAAAGAAAGGAAGGAACATCTATATGTCAACTCAACAAATTGGCGTTGTCGGTCTTGCCGTAATGGGCAAAAACCTTGCGCTTAACATCGAAAGCAGAGGCTATTCCGTTTCTGTATACAACCGTTCGGCCGATAAAACGACTTCATTTTTGCAGGAAGAAGCAAAAGGGAAAAATTTCAAAGGCACGTACAGTGTAGAAGAATTCGTAAACTCACTTGAAAAACCGCGCAAAATTTTGCTAATGGTCAAAGCGGGTGCTGCGACAGATGCAACAATCGATGCATTAAAGCCACATCTTGATAAAGGCGACATTTTAATCGACGGAGGAAACACATTCTTCGAGGATACGGTTCGCCGCAATAAGGAACTTGCCGGTCTTGGCCTTCATTTCGTCGGTACGGGTGTATCCGGCGGGGAAGAAGGGGCATTGAAAGGGCCTTCCATTATGCCAGGCGGCCAGCGCGAAGCATTTGAACTAGTCCGCCCGATTTTTGAAGCGATCGCTGCTAAAGTGGACGGTGAAGCATGCACAACGTACATCGGTCCAGATGGTGCCGGCCATTACGTAAAAATGGTGCACAACGGCATCGAGTACGGCGACATGCAGTTAATTTCAGAAGCATACTTCATCATGAAGCATATGCTCGGATTGTCTACTGACGAGCTTCATGAAGTATTTGCAGAATGGAATAAAGGCGAACTCGACAGCTACTTAATCGAAATTACGGCCGATATTTTCAAAAAGCAAGATGATGAAACAGGCAAGCCTTTGGTCGACGTGATCTTGGATGCTGCCGGCCAAAAAGGAACAGGCAAATGGACGAGCCAAAATGCGCTTGACCTTGGTGTGCCGCTTTCCATCATTACGGAATCTGTATTTGCCCGCTTCATTTCCGCATTGAAAGACGAGCGTGTACAAGCAAGCAAGCAATTGACAGGTCCTGAAGTGAAGCCGTTTGAAGGCGACAAAAAAGAAATGATTGAAGCGGTCCGCCAGGCGCTTTACATGAGCAAAATCTGTTCATACGCACAAGGATTCGCACAAATGAAAGCTGCATCTGAAGAATACGGATGGGATCTCCGCTACGGCGACATCGCGATGATTTTCCGCGGCGGCTGCATTATCCGTGCGCAGTTCCTTCAAAAAATTAAAGAGGCATTCGACCGCGATCCGAAATTGGCGAACCTGCTTCTTGACGAGTATTTCCAAGGCATCGTGCAAAACTATCAATCGGCTCTCCGCCGTGTTGTAACAATGGCTGTAGAACGTGGTATTCCGGTGCCATCATTCTCAAGCGCGATTGTATACTTCGACAGCTACCGAACAGAAACACTGCCTGCGAACTTGATTCAAGCACAGCGCGACTACTTCGGTGCACATACGTACAAACGCATTGATAAAGAAGGTACATTCCATACTGAATGGATGAAATAATTCGCTAAAACCCCCCGCCGCATGCGGGGGGTTTTGTTTAGGTTATGGCCGGATTCGATGTCCTGTAGGCCGGATTTTTGAGGTGAAGGCCGGAAAAATGTGACTCAGGGCCGGAAAAAATTTTTTTCGGCCAATTAGCTGTGGAATCCGGCCCAAAATGAAATATTCCGGCCGGTTTATTTCATTTTCAAGGAATTTTTTGTATAATTCAGTTGATCCTGAAGAAAGGAGAAAATGAATTGAAAAAATCCATTTTATTCGCCAAATTGGAGTCATTGGACCGCCGCTTGAAAAAGCCTTCCAGAGAAGTGAAAGAGGAAATAGCCCGCTGTGCAGCTGGATTTGAGGGAGAAAGGAAGCTTTTATATTATTTATCAGAAATCAATGGCCCGGTCCGTATTCTCCATGATATCCGCCTTCCGTTTCCAAATGGCTTCGCCCACTTTCAGATCGATACGATAGTCATTACCCGTTCCCTGCTAATCGTTATTGATGCGAAACATTTTACCGGCCATCTCATTTTTGACCGAAATACGAGACAGCTGATCCGCGGACAGAAAATGTTTGAAGATCCAATTACGCAAGTGCATCGGCACAAAAGAGGGCTTGAACATTGGCTGGATAAGCCGGTTCCCATCATTCCTCTTGTCGCCCTTACCCATTCAAATGTCCGCATGGAAATGATTCCTCCAGATTCCCCTGACCAATCCATCATTATGTATGTTCAAGAAATTCCTGCAAAAGTGGACGAGCTCCATCATCAAAAAACGCCAATCCTAACCGAAAAAGAAGTCCATTTGCTAGCTAATAAATTCCAATCTTATCACAGACCATATGATCCCGATGTGACAACCTTATTTCAAATTCGTCCAGATCAGCTTAAGCATGGTATTCAATGTCCTCAATGCAAAATGTGGTCCGTTAAACGAGTGAAAAGAAAATGGATTTGCTCCGAATGCAGGGCTGTGTTAAAAGATCCCCACTTGCCTGCATTAAAAGACTACGTCCGATTGTTTGGCGTACGAGCGGTCAATCGGCAAATAAGAGAATTCACCGGAATCGAATCGGCATCCACTGTGAAAAAATTGCTCAGAAAGTGGGCGGTGGATAAAGCAGGAGAGACAAAAGGGAGAGTATACATTCTTCCGGAAGAGTGGAAATGGGAATGAGCCGGAAAATAAAAAAGTGGGCCGAAAACGCAGTCTTGCCGGCCGGATTTTAAAAAAATAGGCCGGAAAAATGTTCACCAGGGCCGGAAAAAGTTTTTTCCGGCCATCACACGGCAGAAACCGGCCCAAACGGAAATAATCCGGCCCAACGCTAAATATTCCGGCCAAAAAAAAAGCTCCCTTAAAGGGAAGCTTTATAAATAGACTCATACTTTTCAGCTGCTGCTAAATGGGAGTACTCGTCTTCAATTTTCTTCCGGGCAGCGGCTGCAAACTGAGCGCCTTTTTCTGGATTGTCCAATAAATCGATCATTGCTTCAGATAATTGCTCGACATTTTTCTCTTCCACGAGCAATCCATCAACACCGTGTTCCACGATTTCTTTTAATCCACCAACCGCGCAGGCGATTAATGGAGAGCCTGATCCCATTGCTTCTAAAGCGGAAATCGAAGTTGCTTCTTCTACGCCTTCAGAATATACACTAGGCACTAACACAACATCCGCCAGAGCATAATATTCTTTAATGACGTTATGCGGAATCGCGCCCAACAACTCTACATTTTCCGCAATGCCGCGTTCTGCTATCAATTTTTTCATTTCATCCATCGCTTCGCCAGTTCCAGCATAAATCAATTTGGCGTTCGGATATTTTTCAAGAACCGCCGGCAGGGACAAAATCGGGTAAATGACGCCGTTTTTCTTTGTCAAACGGCGGGGTACAAAGAAGACGGGTGCATCAGCTGGAACACCGTGCTTTTCACGATATGCCGCTTTATTTTCTGCATCTGGTTTAAAATCATCTACATTAATAAAATTACGAATCGCTGTGCCATCAATGCCGGCTTCTTTTTTCACGTAGTTTTTAATGCGCGTATCAACCGTAATAATCGCACGTGTTTTCCGGTATGCTTCAATTTCCTGCTGCAGCAGGAATTGCTCTTCCGCACTGCCTTTTAAAATATTCCCGGCTGACAATGCTTCATACGTCAAGTAGCCGTGAACCGTAGACACGACAGGCAGCCCCGCATCAAGCGCTGCAAATGTCGCATACACTTCCTGCGCGTTTACAATATCGTAATTCTTTTCTTTTTGCGCTTCCATCAGCTTCTGAAGCATTTTTTTCCGCTGCTTCAAGCCGAACACAAATCCTTTTCCTTTTGACACTTTATTCATTAAAAAGCCCGGTCCGCGCACCGCCGCTTTTTGTTGGAATTCGGGAATGTCGGTAAACGACAAAATATCCACTTCATGTCCGCGCGCTTCAAGTCCGGCTTTCAGTGTCGCCACGTGCACAGACAGACCGCCCGTATGCGGATAATGGTACACCGTTGCAAGCAAAATTTTCATTCCGACAACCTCCTACATGAAATGCTTTTTCAGCAATTCAATATTTTCAAGCGCGTCTTTACGCATAACCGCCGCGTTTTCAGCAACTTTCTCACTTAACGCATCCCGGTTCATCAACACATCCCGCGTATGTTGAACCAGCTTGTCCCGGTCGAGCTCTTCCAGACGGAACGAATACTCCCACATCCCGCTCCGCTTCAACAAACTTTCGACCTTTTTATCGTAGCTGATCCCGATATGCGGCACTCCTGTCAGCGCAGAGAAAATTAACGAGTGCAAACGAAGACCGACTGTCACGTCACACGCTCCGATAAAATTCAAATACTGATTCGGCGTAAAATCGCCTGCCAGCAAATGACAAGCTTCCGCATTTTCCATCTTCGCGAGAACACGTTTTGACGCGTCCACGTCGTGATGGCCTTCCATTGGAACAAATACAGGCGTGACGTCATCTTTCTCAATCAGCTCATCAAGAGCGGATGCCAGTTTATCTTCATAATCATTGTGCTCAAACCAAGGGCGGACGGACACAGCAAGAAGCTTTTCTCCGCCGGTCAAATTTAAACTTTGCATACACGCATCATCATGTTTTTTCTGAAAAGCAAACACGATATCAGCCGTCACAACCGTTTCAGGGCGAGTCACCTTGAGATTTTCCAAATAGTCCTTCGAATATTGGTCACGAACGGTAATGAAATCCGCCTTGTTCGCGAAACGTCTCATTAAAAATTTGCCCCATGTAGAGGTGACCGGACCAATGCCTTGCGAGAAGAACATGACGCGGGCGCCGCACACTTTGGCGAGCATGGAGATAATTAAATAGTAGGGAAGCGGACCGAATAAAAATTTTGTCGGATATGTATCCTGAAGCAGACCGCCGCCGCCGGAGATTAACACATCCGCATTCCGGAGCGCTTTAATTTTTTCTTTGTTTTCACGCCGCCATGCGCGGTACACTGTTTTCACATTGTGTTCGCGAGCCGTCTGTTCAGGCGACAGGGAAAACACAGTTATATCAATATTTGGAACTTCTGACCGTAAATTATCGACAATCGACTCAAGGATGGCTTCATCCCCGGTATTGCCAAGTCCATAAAAACCTGAAATTACTACTTTCAAGCGGGTTATCCTCCTAGCTTGTATTTCAAAACTAACCCTCATTTTATCATCGAAACGTGGCGTATTCAAATCGAATTTGTTATACTATGGAAAGCTATCGAAAGAAAAGAGAGGGTCCTTAGAGATGCAAAAAATTTGTATTATTGGATTAGGATATATCGGACTGCCAACTGCGGCCGTTTTTGCACGCGCCGGCTATGATGTAGTCGGAGTGGATGTAAACAAAAAAGTAATCGAGCTGTTAAATAAAGGTGAAATCATAATAGAAGAAAACGGACTGCCGGAAGTCGTAAAAGAAGCGGTGGAATCCGGCAAATTGCGCGCCTCGCTGGAGCCGGAAGCAGCGGATGCATTTATCGTTGCGGTTCCGACACCGGTACACGCGGACCATACAGCAAACGTGGATTACGTCGTGAGCGCTGTTGAAAAAATTGTGCCGCACGTGAAAAAAGGCGATGTAGTCATTGTTGAATCGACCATCCCGCCGCGCACAATTGATGATGTCGTCGCACCGATTTTCAAAGAAGCAGGCTTCGATCCGGAAAAAGATATTCATCTTGCCCACTGCCCGGAACGCGTACTGCCAGGGCGAATTTTGATTGAGCTTGTCGAAAATGCCCGTATCGTCGGCGGATTGACCCCTGAAGCGGCTGAAAAAGCAGCGGATGTTTACCGCCGAGTTGTAACAGGAGATATTTTAGTGACGGAAGCGGTGACGGCCGAAATGTCGAAGCTGATGGAAAATACATTCCGCGACGTGAACATCGCGCTTGCAAACGAATTGTCGAAAATTTGCGGTGTACTTGGCGTCGACGCGCATAAAGTCATTGAACTGGCGAACCGCCATCCACGCGTGAACCTGCATCAGCCAGGACCTGGTGTTGGCGGACACTGCCTCGCGGTTGATCCTTATTTTATCGTAGAAAAAGCACCGGCAGAAGCGCAGATCATTAAAATGTCACGTGACATCAATAACTCGATGCCGGATTACGTCGTTGATCAAATCGTCCGCATGACAGGCGACATTGAAAGACCCACTGTGGCGCTGTTCGGTTTAACGTATAAAGGAAACATCGACGACGTCCGTGAAAGCCCGGCGATTGAAATCGTTGAAAAAATGATCGAGAACCCGCGCTTTAATGTGCGCGTTCATGACCCGCACGTCCGTGACGAACAAGTGTCTTTCCCGCTGTCTTCTTTTGAAGAAGCGGTCGCAGACGCACATTTAATTGTCATACTTGCGGACCATAACGAATTTAAACAGCTCGATCAACATACACTCGTGTCGAAAATGGCGCGTCCAGTCGTATTTGATACGAAAAACTGCACAGGACTGCAAAACACAAACGGCCTGACTGTGCACAAAATCGGCGACCTCCGCGGATTATCTTAAAGAGAACAAAGGTGAGAGCAACGGTGAAAAAAGAACAATATTTAGGTGTGTCGGTATCGCCGCTCACGTATGATCAAATCATCAATGACATGAAAACGCGCATCCAGGCAGGGGAGCAGTCTACGGTCATTGCCGTGAACCCGGAAAAAGTGATGACGGCACAGCGCGATCCGCTTGTAAAAGAGTTAATTAACAACTCAACCTACCAGATTGCGGACGGTGTCGGCATGATTATCGCCTCCAAGCTAAAAAAAGGCGAGCTGACGGAACGTGTAACCGGCGTTGATATGATGGGGCGCATTTTGGAGATGGCAGCAGCCGAAAACCTCGGCGTATTCTTCTATGGTGCGAAAGAAGAAACGGTGAAAAAAGCAAAAGAAAACTTAGAAGCCAAAATCACAGGACTTCACGTAGCCGGATACGAAAATGGCTACGTAAAGGATCAGGACGTACTGCTCGACAAAATTCGCCAGTCCGGCGCGAAAATCATTTTTGTTGCGCTCGGCAGCCCCCGCCAGGAGCTGTGGATCCGTGAAAACATGCCGAAACTGCCTGACGTGAAAGTATTCCAGGGAGTCGGAGGCAGCTTTGATGTCTATTCCGGAAACGTACAGCGTGCCCCGGAAATGTATCGGAAAGCAGGACTGGAATGGCTGTATAGGCTCATGAAAGAACCGAAGCGCATTAAACGCCAGATGGCTTTGCCGAAATTTCTCGTTGCCGTCATGACATCACGGGGGGACCGTAAATGAAGGTGCTTCACGTTATCAGCGGCGGAGAAACAGGCGGCTCGCGCAAGCACGTCATCACGCTGCTTGAACAATTTGAGCCATCAGAAGTAACGCTCGCTGTGTTCCAGGAAGGCGCCCTCGCCGAAGAGGCGCGCGCAGCCGGCATCCGCACCGAGCTGTTCGCCCAAACATCACGCTATGATCTGTCCGTCTTGAAGAGACTTGCTGCTTTCATTCAAGCGGAACAGTTTGATATTTTGCATACACATGGCCCCCGCGCCAACCTGTTCGGTATATATATGAAGAAAAAAACCGGCATCCGCTGGGTGACGACCGTTCATAGCGACCCGGCGCTCGATTTCGTAAAAGGCGGGGTAAAAGGAACGATTTTCACGAAATTGAGCTTGTACGCGATCCGGCAAATGGATCATTATTTCGCTGTATCCGACCGCTTTAAGCAAAATTTAGTATCACTTGGCATACGCCCAGAGAAGGTGCAGACGGTGTACAACGGCGTCCACTTCACGGAAGAACCGGCTGCGGCCGTTCCGCTCCCGGTTCCCGAACAAGCCTTTGTCATTGCCATGGTGGCCCGGCTTCATCCGATTAAAGGACATGAAATCGTATTTGAAGCGCTCCGTCAAAGTGAAGTCAAACCTCATGTGCTATTAATCGGAGACGGTCCAATTGAAGATGAACTCCGTGAAAAAGCGAAGGACTTAAGTGAGTACGTTCACTTTTTAGGCTTCCGGAAAGATGTTGCCGGCATTTACGCCGCATCCGATGTTGCACTCCTCGCCTCATACAGCGAAAGCTTTCCGCTCGCGCTGCTTGAAGCAGCAAACGAACGCATCCCGCTCATCTCAACCGATGTCGGCGGGGTAGGGGAGCTTATCACGCCGGAAGAGACGGGCTGGATCATCCCGGCCGGCGATGCATCTGCGCTTGCCGCTGCAATTAAGGAAGCGATGCAGGCCGATGTAAAAGGAATGGGGGAAAAACTGTACGAACACGCATCTAGCAACTTTTCATTAGACCAGCTTCACCAGACAACGAAAGAAGTGTACAAAAAAATCGCGTCCCGATAACCGGGACGCGATTTTTTGTTATTATTTGGCTGAAATTAATCGAAGTGCGGTTGCTCTGTTTAGTTTTTACCACTTGATACAAAAAGTGTTAATCATTTACGAATAGATTGATGCTCACTGAATAAACTGGTTAAAGTCTAAGCGAAGTAGCGTATATAAAAAAATTTCACAAAAGCACTAAACATTGTAACAAAGACACCGATATATTAATAGATTCAAAATATCATTGCTGTCATAAGGAACAGAAAGTAATCTTAAAAATTTTGTTTATAAACAAATATGACAAATTTTATTAGGAAAAACCTTTAATTATAGCTAGCATATGGTATATAATGAATTAGCTATGGAACAAAGGCTTCATTTGCTCAACGTAATTTAAATATATTATCATTTTTATTACAAACATTACGTTTTTAATAATTTGTGGAAATATATAAATAATGGTTGAAAAAAAGCCCTTGTTTGATAGAATATTACTTGAGTCATTCTGTAAAATTCTCACTGTCTTACATAATGCTTCATTCGTGGGAAAAAACAGGCCGAGACTCGAACATTATATTGTAAGGAACGGGCAGCTCCGCTGACCGATTTCATAAATATTTTCAAGACACTTTACAAAACGGGAGGAACTACTACATGGCTTACCAACCAAAGTCTTATCGTAAATTCGTTGCTACAGCAGCAACAGCTACACTTGTAGCATCTGCAGTTACACCTGCATTGGCAGCACCTACTAAAGGAGCAGCAACATTCTCGGATGTACCGCCACAATACAAAACAGCTGTTGACTACCTTGTAAACGAAGGTATTGCAAAAGGTAAAACAGAAACAACATTCGGCACTTATGAGACAATTACTCGTGTTGATGCAGCGGTTATGATCGCTCAAGCATTGAATATCGAAATTGCAGGTGCTCCTGATTCAGGTTTCACTGACGTTCCAGAACGTGCAAAATTATACGTTGATGCGCTTAAAGCAGCAGGCATCCTAAACGGTAAAACAGAAACATCTTTTGGTGCTTACCAAAACATTACTCGTGGTGAAATGGCAATCATCGTTCAGCGCGCATACAAACTTACTGGTGATGTGAATAACCTTAAATTCACTGACGTGTCTAGTCGTTACGCATCAGCTGTTGCTGCACTTGTAGACAACAAAATCACATCTGGTAAGACACCTTCATCTTTTGGTACAAATGAAGCGATCACTCGCGGTGATTTCTCGATCTTCTTACACCGTGTTGAAACAAACACTCCTGCAACTCCAGCAGTTGTAAAAGTTAGTGGAATTAGCGCTACACAAGTTGAAGTTAAATTCAACGTAGCAGTTAACCCAGCTTCATTGTTTACTAATGAAAAAGATGGTGCATTCAAAGCAAACACTGTATCTCTTTCTTCAATAGATGGGCAGCCAGCAGGAACATTGACTGGTAAACTTAGCGCGGACGGCAAAACTTTAACAGTAACTTCACAAAACGTACTTTCAAAACGTTATGATGTTGTTGTTGACGGCGTAAAAACTACAGATGCTAAAGATGTTGCTAAATATGAAGAAATGATTACTATTGCTGCTGATAAAACTGCTCCAACAATCTTGGGTACGGAAAGAATCTCTGCAGCTCAAGTGAAAGTTAAGTTCTCTGAACCGATGAAAGCTTTCTCTTCAGTTACGTTTAAATATGCTGATGGTACTACTGTAAGTGGAGTTACTGGCGGCATTGCTAACTCTGGTGATAGTGAAGCAGTGTTTACAATGGACCCGGCTTCAGTAACTGCTAATAAAGAAATCGTTGCAACATTTATTGGAGCTCAAGATCAAGCTGGAAACTTATTAACACCAAATCCAGCAAATGTATCTTTCGTTAGAGGTGCTGCTGATGGAGTTGCTCCTACAGTATCATCTATCACTCAAGTAGGCGCTACTAAATTTGCTGTTAAGTTTTCTGAGCAAATTCTAGCTAAACCTGTTGTGAAAGTAAATGGTACAACAGTTGATGCTGCTAGTGTTGTACAAGATACAAATGACACAACACAATACATTGTTACTGCGCCAGCAGTTCTTGATGGTGCAACAACTGTAGCAATTGAATCTTTCACTGATTTAAGTGGTGAAGCTGGAACAAATACTAGCCGCGTTGTTAAATTTGTTAAAGATACTGCGGCACCAAAAATTGTTGGAAGTCAAGTAGTAGTTGACGATACAAATAGAAAAGAATATCTTGAAGTAACTTTTGATAAAGACGTTGTTCTTGGATCAACTCCAACTCCAACTGTTGACGGTGTGGGTTCATATGTAAAAGATTTCGTAACGACTGCTATTGGAACTGCTGATCTAAATGCAACACCTGTTACCTTCAAATCAGCTACTAACAAAAAGGTAATTCGTGTCGAATTAGATACATTCCTAGGAACTACGTTTGATGTGAAAGACGCTGCTTACACATTAGACTTGGCATTTGACAACGTAAAAAGTGAAGCTGGTGTAGCTGTTGAAGGCACTAAAGCAACATTTACACGTGGTGAAGATGGAACTCCTGCCAGCACTGCAGTAGTAGCTGTTTCAAATGTTGCTCAAGGTACTGACAACAATAAAGTTGCTGTTACTTTTGACCAAGAGGTAGATGGAGCTTCTGCTACTAACGTTGCTAACTACAAAGTCGATGGAGCAGTTGTTGAATCAGTATCATTACTACCAGCAACTACTACAACAGGTTCAACTACTCAAGTTGCAATTCTTAACTTGAAAGCTAATTCAAACACTTTTACTGGTACTCGCAACATCGAAATCACTAACGTAAAAGCTAAGGGTTCTACTAAAGTGATGGCACCATACACAAGTACTGTATCACTTGCTGAGAATGTTGTTCCTACTATAACTGCAGCTAAATTAACAGCTACAAATAAAGTTACTCTTACTTTCTCAGAAGATGTAACAAATGCTGATGCTAATGCTAATGACTTTGAACTTCTTATCGGTGGTGTGAAAGTTGAAGCAAATGATTCAACTGTAGTTGCTACACAACTAACTGGAGCTAACACACTCGTTGTAACATTGGAAGCTAATGTAACTGCTGCAGACCTTGAGAAAGGTTTGTCACTTAAAGCTCTTGATACAATCGACGTTAAAGATGCTGCTTCTAATACAGTAAGTAAAGGTATTACTGTAACGGTTCAACAATAATTATATAGATTTTAATCTTTAGATTTTTTAAAAAGACAGAGAGTATATTGCTCTCTGTCTTTTCTTTTTTCTTTCATTTATTTTTATCAACGTAATATGGGTTTGACTACTTTTTAAGTATTTAATTATAGGTGTAAGAGAAGTTGAAAGGATGAACTTCCTGGTCTTTTTCTACCACAGTTATTGTTGTAAATTTTACTGCTTTTTTATATAAATTTTATTATTTATTCTATTAATTAAAACATCTCATGACTTTTACTATTCCTACAATTATAATGTAAATAAGTATTTTAAAAATGGTCAGGAAGGTAGATTACATCTATGAAATTAACGGATACTGCTATGCGCTACATTGTGGCTGTTCTAATTTTAACTGTAGTTATTGGCTTCATTTATGTAAATATTGCAGGAAAGAAAGAAGAAGAAAAATACGTGCAAGAATTTAATACATATCAAAATGCAATATCGTTGATGCAGCAAGGGGATTTTAAACAAGCAGTTCCGCTACTGAAACAAGTAGAGGCTGAACAACAAGACTCGGTACCTATTAAGCAATATCTGGGAATGGCTCTCGTAAATACTGGAGAAGTAGAAGAGGCGGTTACGAAATATCAAGAAGTAGTCGATCTAAATCCATATAAAATAGAAGATGCAGAATTTATGCTGCAGTTTGGAGAAGTACTTTCTATTACGGGTAAACACAAAGAAGCAAAAATCGTATTGGAGCAATGCCAGAAGCTTGCTGCACCTTCTGGGATTCCTGACTATCAAGAAAAAGTAAATTTACTTCTTGCTGAAGTATCGAAAAGTTCATAAGGAGAGATATCGTTAAATGAAGGATTCATTTTATCAAAAAGAACAAATATACCGTGATCCAGAAGAAGATCTTGCCGCAAGAAAAAGAATTGATAATCGAATTTTTTATCTCCTCCTGGCAGCTATAGCTTTCGTACCGCTGATTGTAGGCGGCCATGTGTCGGAAGTGGTCAGTCCACTGATTGCCGCTCAAGATTTGTTTTCGACTGGGATGAAGGGGGAACTTTTCACTTTTTATAAGTTTGTAATGTTAATGATTTTAACAGTGTCTGCTGTTGTTTTATTTTTATACAAACTTTTCTTTTTAAATTATAGTTTGCCAAAACGCCCGATCTTATGGTTCTTTTTGATTTTTGTTATGGCGATTATATTATCGACAATTTTCGCGCCATATAAAACAATTGCCATGCTAGGTCAGTATAATCGTACTGATGGGGCCCTTTCGTATATGTGTTACATTACACTTATGTTTATTGCGATGAACATTGATTACCCGAAAAAAGCAGTACAGTATATTTTATATGCTTTTTATCCTTTTGTCATAATCAACCTTGTGTTAATAACCATGAGTTTCACAGGAAACGATGCATTGACATATGGCCCAGTTGAGAAAATAATGACTATCTTTTTACCAGAAGGTGCATCACTTAGTGAAGGGTCTGTTTTACTTGGAACGTTAAACCAATGGAACTATATGAGTGGAATGTTTGCGGTCATGACGGTTCTTTTTCTAGCTGCGGCTATTGTAGAATCAAGTAAGAGTATAAAAGCAGCTCATTTTATTGCTGCACTGTTATCGACGGCTATTATGCTTATGTCAATTTCAACAAGTGGATTTTTGACCGTTCTTTTGATTACACCGTTACTAGTCACGCTGGCATGGAAATCAAAAAATAAAAAAATGGCTCTTATCATGCTGGCCGCCTTTTATCTTTTGTCTGCACCGATTTTGCATATGATTGCTTCAAAAAACGAAAGAGTTTGGACTGAGTCAATCGGCTTTTTTATTTCGACAAATCCATACATTAACCTGCAACCGGTTGCTAATAATGAAACAAGCCCAAATTTGAATATATTCGACAATCGTGTATATGCAGAAGATAAGGCGTTTTCATTGCCTGAACTACCAGAATCAGGAGTTTCATCAGGCTCAGGTCGTTCATATATTTGGGGGAAAACCCTTGAAATAGTAAAAGACCGGCCGATTTTAGGGTATGGTCTTGATACGTTACTGTATCATTTTCCGCATAATAATATTGATTCGAGAGCAGGTTTAGGAAGCGAAACTGTTATTGTGGATAAGCCGCATAGCATGTATATGGGAGTTTTATTTGGAATGGGAATTATCGGTATCATTGGCCTGCTAGGAATTGCTGCGATCACTGTATGGAAATCATTACAATCGGTTCTTCATTTTAACCGAACACGGAGCTTGACAGTGGCACTTGGCATCGCTTGGATTGCCTTTTTAATTCAAGCAATGTTTAACGACACGTTGCCAGGTACTGCGGCGCCGCTGTTTACGATTGCTGGCGTAATGTTGTCATTACTTTATAAGGAGAACGTGAATGGAAGAGACAATTGAGTTGCGAGAATTAATAACAATTGTGTTAAAAGGAAAATGGTTAATTGCGGCCATCACGGCAACGGCTGTTTTTATAGCCGCAATCGCTAGCTTTCTAATTATCGATCCGGTTTATTCATCAACGGCTACAGTATCAGTCAACAATGGCCTTGTTCCAGGGAAAGCTCCAGCCGAAACGGATGCGTACTATAATGAGGTAATTACACCTTTAGCGTACACTGAACGAGTGAAATCTCCACAAGTTATTGAACAAGCGATTGGAAAAAGTGGATTGAAGCATTATACAGTCGATGGCGTTCAAAGCAATCTTACCGTAGAAAATACAGCGAATACGAACCTCGTTTCGTTAACCTTTAAAGGGAAAACAGCTGCTGAATCAAAAAAAATGCTCGATGCAATCTTAATTACGATGCAAGACTCGCTGTTAACGGAAATTCAAGGTCGTATAAATGAAGACATTGAACATTATGCTACTCAAGCGGAAGCAGAAAAGCAGAACCTTGAAACACTTCTGAAACAGTATCGTCAGCAGGCAGAAACTCTTAATCTGCCAAATTCTCTCTTACTGGATGCTGTTATTTCCTATAATAATCAATACATGATTAATTTGGATCAGGAAAGTTTAAGAGGAATGAGTGATATTTCGGAAGAAAGTTTGATTTCTCTGAATGAATTGAGCAACGAAGTGAAAACAACAGCAGGTGTGTACCGCAATTATACGAATTTGGAACGCCAGCTGAGCGCATTTTCAGAAATCTTTCGTGTAGACAATAAAGTATTAACGATTTCGGCACCGATTGAAAATGATTATTCGATTTCTCCAAAGCCAATTCTTAACATGGCAATTGCATTGGTAGTAGGATTGATGCTTGGCATAGGTCTTGTGTTCTTACGCCACTACTGGAAAAATTCAAAACCATTATCATCAACATCATAATAAAAGAAGTGAGTCAAAAATGGCTCGCTTTTTTTATTACAAAAAATTGTTAGATTATTTGTAAAACTGTTGTATTAGCGTTTATTTCTATAACATAAATGATATAATTGTAGAGAAATGTCGAAATGTCGAAAGATCGGTAAAGTCTCCTCATACTATGGAGGCATTCGGCTACACGGTGGATGATGTAGATCTTAGACGCCTGTCGTCAATCCTGCGGTGTGAGGGTGGGGTAGATGCTAGATGCTCCAGTATAAAAAAACATCAAAGCGTACTGTGCACAGCACGTTTTGATGTTTTTTTATACGGTTTATCTCTAAATTCAGAAAGAGGTGACAACGATATGACGTATCAACGAAGAATTTCTTTTTTAATCGGCCTTGATTCGGCAATCGTTTTATTTTCAATTTACATCGGTTATTTTATTTTGCACCCATATATGAACATATACGCGCCGAGCACATTGCTTCTTAGTTCAGTGGCTCTTTTAGCAAGCCACCACATCTTTGCGGCGATTTATAAGCTGTACCATAAAGCGTGGGAATACGCGAGTGTACGAGAATTGATTGCCATTGCTAAAGCAGTCACATTTTCAGTGGGAGCAACATCAATCGTCCAGCTGTTAACGTTTGATGATATTTATATGCGTGTATTGCTCATTACATGGATGCTTCATATTTTAATGATTGGCGGCTCGCGCTTTTCCTGGAGAATGTACAAAGAACGCTACTTATTAAAAAAACACAGTGGACTGAAGCGCACCTTAATTGTCGGTGCAGGACAAGGGGGATCAGTTGTTGCTAAACAGCTGCTGTCGAGGGAAACGGGTCTCGAACCAATTGTATTCGTTGATGATGATCCGAGAAAACTTCGCCTGCAAATTCATGGTTTAAATGTCGAAGGAAAAACAGCGGACATTCCAGCTCTAGTTGAAAAGCATGACATTGAAAATATCATTATCGCCATTCCATCTTTAAAACAGCATCAGATAAAACATATATATGAACAATGTGCCAAAACAGAATCAAAAGTGCAGATTATGCCACTTATTGAAGACATCATGACAGGGAAGCTGGCTGTCAGTCAGCTGAGGGACGTTGCTGTAGAAGATTTGCTAGGACGTGAACCAATTGATCTTGATCTTGATTCCATCTCTGAAACAATCACAGGACGTACTGTACTAGTTACAGGAGCAGGTGGATCGATTGGTTCCGAGATTTGCCGACAGATCAGTGCATTTCAGCCAAAAACAATAATTCTTGTTGGACATGGTGAAAACAGTATTTATCAGATTGATATGGAAATGCGAAACCGGCATCAAGGTTTAATTGAGATTATTCCCGTTATTGCAGACGTTCAAGACCGGGCAAGGATGTTTTCCATAATGGATAAACACCGCCCGGACGTTGTCTATCATGCTGCGGCCCATAAACATGTTCCATTAATGGAATACAACCCGAAAGAAGCAGTCAAAAATAATATTTTCGGTACAAAAAACACCGCTGAAGCTTCAGCAGCCTCTGGTGTAAAACGGTTTGTACTTGTATCGACTGATAAAGCGGTCAACCCAACCAATATTATGGGAGCCACAAAGCGCGTTGCTGAAATGGTCATCCAGCAGCTGGATCGTGAATCGAATACAACCTTCACAGCGGTACGATTCGGCAACGTACTTGGCTCACGCGGCTCGGTTATCCCGCTTTTCAAAAAGCAGATTGAAGCAGGCGGTCCAGTTACGGTAACTCACAAAGACATGACGCGATACTTTATGACGATTCCGGAAGCATCCCGGCTTGTAATCCAGTCCAGCACACTGGCAAGAGGCGGTGAGATCTTTGTCTTAGACATGGGCGAACCGGTTAAAATTGTAGATCTCGCTCGAAACTTGATTCATCTCTCCGGTTACACCGAAGATGAAATCGAAATCAAATTTTCCGGATTGCGCCCCGGTGAGAAAATGTATGAAGAGCTTTTAAACAAAAATGAAATACATCCAGAACAAATATTTCCAAAAATTCACATCGGAAAAGCGGGTGTCGTTGAGGGGGAAATTCTTTGGAAATTTGTGGATAGTCTTTTGGAAAAGGAAATACCGGTAATGAAAGGGCAATTGATTGAAATCGCCAATACAAAAGAAAATCTAAAAGCAGTTATGAAGCAGTCGATCAGTTCTTAAAGAAAGAAGGAAAATAAAAATGAATTTTGCCATCGTAGGCTGTGGGTTTATAGCGAAGAAGCATGCAACAGCGATTGAAAATATTGAAGGTGCAAAACTTGCCGCTGTGTGCGATAAAATAGAAGCAGCTATGGCACCATATGTAGATGAATATGGTGCCATAGCTTACACAGAACTTACAGACTTGTTACAAGATGATTCAATTGATATTGTCTGCATTTGCACACCGAGCGGACTGCATGCAGCTATTGCTGAACAGGTAGCAGCGGCCAACAAACATATTGTACTGGAAAAACCAATTGCGATGACAATAGAAGAAACAAACCGAATTATTACAGCGGCAGAAACGAATAGCGTGAAGCTGGCTGTTGTTCATCCCAACCGTTTCCGTCCGGTCGTTCAAGAGCTTCGTAATATACTGGATAGTGGGGCACTCGGGAAAATTAGTCACGCAAACTGCATTGTTAACTGGAACCGCGGTCAGGAATATTACGATCAGGCACCGTGGCGTGGTACGAAACAGCACGATGGCGGTGTGTTAATGAATCAAGCGATCCATAACCTTGATCTTCTCCTTTTGTTTATGGGAGACGCGCAAGAAGTGTTCAGTATGGAAGCAACCAGATTACGAGACATCGAAGCAGAAGATGTGTCTACTGGCGTCATACGCTTTGAATCAGGTGCACTTGCAAACGTTCAGGCATCCACGACTGTTTACCCGAAAAACTATGAAGAATCGATTACGATTTTTGGTGAAAAAGGAACGGTAAAAATCGGTGGCTCAAATGCACTTTTCTTCGAGCATTTGCAGATAGAAGGAATGAGCGAAGAAGAAACCGTTATATTAAAAGAAAAAGTAATAGCAGATCCTTGGGGAACACCGGGGCATCAACAAATCATTCGAGACATGATCGAAGCGATTAAGCTAAATAGAAAACCGGCTGTAACAGGATACGATGGAAAAAAATCTCTCGAGCTAGTTCTCGCATTCTATGAATCTGCAGAACAAAATAAATCGATTCGTTTAGATAAAGGAGCAACAGTATGACAATGGAAGTGAAATTAAACAGTCTTGCTGAAGAACTCATTCAAAAACTTGAAAAGAAAACAGCGACAATTGGTGTTGTCGGTCTCGGCTATGTAGGCCTTCCGCTTGCTGTAGAAAAAGCAAAAGCCGGTTACAACGTTATTGGATTTGATGTTCAGGAAGAGAAAGTAAATAAAGTGAACAACGGTGAAAACTACATTGGAGATGTCATTCCGGCTGATCTAGAAGAACTCGTTCAAAGCGGCAAGCTAAAAGCCACTTCTGATTATTCATTCATTAAAGAAGTAGATGCACTGGCGATCTGTGTGCCAACACCACTTGACATTTACAAGCAGCCGAACATGAAGTATGTGGAAAGCTCTGCGAAAGCCATCGCTGAAAACTTTACTAAAGGCACTCTTGTTGTATTAGAAAGTACAACATATCCTGGCACAACAGAAGAACTTATAAAGCCAATTCTTGAAGAAGCAGGACTTACCTGCGGGAAAGATTTCTTTCTTGCGTATTCACCAGAGCGGGTTGATCCAGGAAACAAAGACTTCAATACGAAGAATACACCAAAGGTTGTCGGCGGTATGACATCTGCCTGTACCAAAGTTGCGGCAACAATGTACCGCTCTGTATTAGAAGGAGACGTTCATGAAGTATCCAGCCCGGCTGTCGCCGAAATGGAAAAACTGCTTGAAAACACATTCCGCAATATCAACATCGCCCTTGCCAATGAAATGGCGATTCTATGCAACAAAATGGGGATCGACGTCTGGGAAGTGATCGACGCAGCAGCAACAAAGCCATACGGATTCATGCCGTTTTATCCTGGTCCAGGACTCGGCGGCCACTGCATTCCGATTGATCCGTGGTATCTCACATGGAAAGCACGTGAATACAACTACCATACAAAACTGATCGAAACAGCCGGTGAAATTAACGACAGTATGCCGGACTTTGTCGTGCAGCGATGTATGGAGATTTTGAACGAGCAAGGGAAAGCATTAAAAGGTGCGAAGATTCTTGTGCTTGGTGTGGCATATAAAAAAGACATCGATGACTATCGTGAATCGCCTGTACTGCCTATCTTAAATAAACTTACAGAATTTGGTGCCGACTGGATTGCTGTTGATCCACATGTGAAAGAATTTAGATTAGATAATTCATTTTATGCAACGAAAGAGTTAACTGAACAGTTACTTGAAAACGCTGATTTGACTGTTATTGCAACGAATCATAGTGGATTTAATTATGAAATGATTTCAGAATATGCAAAAGCTATTTTTGATACGCGAAACACGACAATCAGTAATAAAGGATATAATAAATTATAAAATGGCAATAAAGGGGTTTTTAAAAAAGGCTTTTATTGGAAATGTATCTATTTTAATGTTAGGTACCTTTGTTTCACAATTGATACCCATTGCTAGTGCACCTATTTTAACTCGTTTATATACACCTGATGAATTTGGTGTGCTAGCACTTTTTTTATCTATAGGCTCTATTTTATCTGTATTTGCAAATTTTAAATTTGATGCTGCTATAATGTCTGCAAAAAATAAAAAAGAAGAATATCTTTTGAAACACCTTAGTTTAGTAACTACGTTGTTATTTTCAATCCTTCTTCTTTTGGTTACCATTTTGTTTCATGAAAGTATCGTAAATTTAGTTAAACTAGAAGATTTAAATTATTATATTTTCATTTTACCATTATTTGTATTGTTTGTAGGTTTATTTCAATTGTATACCTATACTGCAAATAAAGAAGGTAAATATAAATCCATTGCCTATAGTAAAATAAATAAAAACCTTAGCATGACGTTAATTCAACTTATCTTTGGTTTTTTTGCAAAAGGCTCATTTGGATTAATAATAGGTACTCTTAGTGGTTTTCTATTAGGTTTATTGAATATTGTACCTAGAAAAAGAGTTCTTGAAAATAAACATAAGTATGATTTTGATACTTACAAAGAAACAATAAAAGCATATAAAGAATTCCCTTTACTTTCAACAGGTAGTGCATTTATTGACAAACTTTCCGTGGAAATGCCGACTATTTTTCTTAGTAATTTTTATACTTCATTACAGGTGGGGTATTTTGATTTGATAAGAAGAACAATCGCCGGTCCACTATCAATTATTTCATACTCTATTTCTCAAGTTTATTTTAAGAAAGTTGTTGAATACAGAGATAGTAACCAGTCACCATTTAATTTAACTATAAAAATATTAATTGGATTGACCGCTACATCAAGCGTTGTTGCTACACTGTTCTTTTTTCAGGCTGAAAATATTTTTGCTTTTGTTTTTGGAGAAGAGTGGAGAACTGCAGGTCAATATGCAAAAATCTTAGTGTTTTCATTCTTGATTAGGTTTATTGTATCACCATTAAGCGTTGTTTTTTTAATACCCGGGAATGTCAAATACGGTACTATTTGGCAAATAATCTATTTTCTAGCTACATTATCAGTATGTTTATTTTATTTACCTAAAGGAATGGATATTTTTATAATAGCTTTTACTATTAATGAGGTCATACTATATCTAGCTTATCTAATAATGATATTTTATGCTCTAAGGAAATGATATGTTATTAATCACTTTACAATATTGTTAAGGGATTAGTGTTAAATAGGGAAAGATATGGGGGATAGGGAATGTGCGGGTTAGTAGGTTTTGTAGCTTTAAAAAATGAATACAATGTCGAAAATTTAAACAAAATGCTTTCTTTAATAAAACATAGAGGACCGGATTTTCAGAATACTTATAATGAAAAAAATGTCTTTCTAGGACATGCCAGACTATCGATTTTAGATTTATCTCATTTGGGTAATCAACCTATGAAATATAAAGGATATAATATTATTTTCAATGGTGAAATTTATAATTATCTTGAAATTAGAAATCAATTAGTTGAAAAAGGTCATCGGTTCAATTCAAATACAGACACCGAAGTTATATTACACGCATACGAAGAATGGGGGAGGAAATGTCTCTCGTTTTTTAGAGGAATGTGGTCATTTGTAATTTATGATTCGGAAAAAAATGAAATCTTTGGGTCTAGGGATCGCTTTGGTATTAAACCATTTTATTTTATAAATAATAATAACATATTCGCTTTTTCCTCAGAAATAAAGCCATTGTTATCATTACCAAAGATAAAGAGCAATGTGAATTTCTCTACATTATCGTCTTATTTAATGATCAATATAATTAATTCCGATAATGAAACATTTTTTGGAGATATCTACCAGTTGGAGCCGGGTAATTATTTTATATATGATCTCAATTCCAAGACTATGGATATTATTAAATACTATGACTTATTAAAAGAAAGTAATAAGCACGACAGAGTGTCGTATGAGGAATTCCAAGACACTTTAGATAGATCTTTTCAATTACATGTTAGAAGTGATGTCCCAATAGGAACATGTTTATCAGGAGGGCTAGATTCTTCAATTGTTACAGCTTCATCAACAAAATTGGTCAATAAATATCCGATAAGAGCAGTTACTGCCCAATCTGAATCCTCTAAAAACGATGAGTCTCAATTCGCTAAGATGGTTGTGGATTATCTTGGAATAGAAGGAAATAAAATAAAACCGACTTATAAAAATTTCGAAGAGGATATAGAGAAGTGTCTGTATATTCAAGAAGAGCCGGTTGGGGGCCCATCGGTGTTTATGCAATATAGTGTAATGCAAAAAGCTAAAGATTTAAATTTAAAGGTAATGTTAGATGGTCAGGGAGGAGATGAGGCATTTCTAGGCTATGAGCGATACTATGCGTTCTATTTAAGTGGCTTGATAAAAAAGGGTCATGTCCTAAGGAGTTTAAAAGAATATTCGTTGATGACCAGAAATTCTAAATTAGATTCTATTGCATTATTAAAATACTATTTGTATTTTAATAACTTGAATGTGAGAAAAAAACACCTATCATCACGTCATACAGATCTTAGACAAGAATATGTGGTAAAAGGTTTAAATAAGTTAGACGATTTGGGTTACAGTAGTAACAATTTGGAATCGATGCAAATAACTGAGTTAACAAAAACAAATTTGCCTAACCTTTTGAAGAATGAAGATAGGAACTCCATGGCTGCTTCCATTGAAGCTAGAGTACCCTTCGTTGATCACAAACTAATAGAACTAGCTTTAAAACTTCCAACAGAATCTAAAATTCAAAATGGATATACGAAATATAGCTTGCGCAAATATATTGATAGGAAGTTACCAGATGATATTGTTTGGAGAAAAAACAAAATAGGTTTTGAAGCACCGAGTGATTTGTGGCTAAAAGCACATAGTAAAATTATCGAAGACGAAATTAATAACTCTAAAGTTCTTAAGGAAATGTATAGTACACTTCCAAACTTAGAAACATTATCTCTAAAAGAGTTGTGGAAACTCTATAACATATCAATATGGGAAAAGCAGTATATACGTTAAATTTGCACTAATACGGAATGGGATTTTTTATACTATATAAGGGGTTACAGAATTTGTGAAATATTTTAAATGGATAATAAGCGGTGAATTTTTATTCGCATTGTTTTTGTCTGCTGGAACTTTTAAAACGGTTATTCCTATTCACTTTATTGATATTACCTTGTTATTACTGTTAATTACGGTTTTAATTGCTATTAAAAGGATAATAACAAAAAACTTTAAGTTTTATAAAGTTTCTATTGTTCCGATTTTCGTTTTCGTGTTTCTTGTGATGATTGCAGTATGTAGTATGTATTATAGTCCAAGTGGTTTATATGCAATAGATAAGATATTAAGACTTTCAGTTATAACTAGTTGGTGTTTTATAGGCCCCTTTTTTTTATTTAAAAATAATGATTCTATAAAAAAATTTCTCTTAGCTTTAATTTTGTTAGCATTGGTTATGGCATTTGATATAATCACGGGGCCAACCACCAGTGGAGATTTTAAAGGTTCTTTAGGATCATCCTATCTCGTTCTAGCACAAATAAACACTATGGGATTATTAATACTCTTAGGTATTTTTATTTTCTCTAAAAAGGAAAAAGTCATAAAAATCTTACTTATTACTTTGATGGTCATCGTTACTATACCTATAATCCAATCAGGAGCAAGAGGACCTGTATTAATTCTTTTTGTAATTATGACTATCTTGTTTTTTTCTATGTTTAAGTTTAGAAAACAAGAAGTTTTAATTAGTAAAAAAATAGTGCCAATGGTTTTAATTTTAACAATTTTTTTATTTTCAGTATTATACCTTATACAACAAGGTTATGCGGAAACGCTATTATATAGACTTGAGGTCATTGTTAATCAAGACGGAGGGGGGGAATCTGTAAACGGGAGAACAGATAGAATATCAGTGGCTATAACGATGGCTAAGGAAAGCTTTTTACTAGGGAAAGGCATAGGAAGTTTTCCTATTTATTATAACGGACTTGATATTGATGATTATCCACATAACACTTACCTAGAATTTTTATCAGAACTAGGGATGATAGGACTAATACTGTTTATAATTATAAATATAATATCGGTTCGAAATGGGTACAAAGATTATAAAAAAAATGGTTTAAATAATATCAATGCCCCGATATTTTTAGTATCTATTTTTTGGTTTTTTAACTCCAACATTTCAGGGAGCATAAATGGAGACAAATTCTTTTTTGCTTTTTTGGCGATATTGATTTTATTGCCGGTATTAAGTTCAATTAAGAGGCCTAAAACTGAAAGCATTTTAAAAGATGAAAATATTATAAATAGTTAACTAATCTACTCTAGTAGAGTGAATTTGAAAACTAATTGAAAGGATAAAACATGAAAATATGTCATTTAACGTCAGTTCATTCCCATACAGATACAAGAATCTTTCTTAAAGAATGCCGTTCACTGAAAAAAGCGGGATATGAAGTGCATTTTGTGGTTCCTGGTGTACAAGATACTATAATTGACGGCGTTCAAATACATGGATTAAGAAAAGAAAAAGGCAGTCGTTTGAAAAGAATGACAAAAACGGTTAACCAAGTATTAAAAATAGGACTAGAAATAGATGCTGATGTATATCATTTTCATGATCCGGAACTTATTCCCGTTGGTCTGAAATTGAAAAAACAAGGTAAGAAGGTCATTTATGATGTACATGAAGATGTCCCAAAACAAATAATGACAAAGAATTGGCTGCCTAAGAATCTTCGTAAAGTAATTTCAAAGACTTTCGAACAATACGAAAATCGAGCTGTGAAAAAATTTGATAAAATTATCACAGCTACGCCATATATTCGTGATCGATTTTTAAAGCTTGGGTGCGCTGTACAAGATGTCAACAATTATCCATTGTTAGAAGAACTAAAAATTGAAGACGGCAAATGGGCTGAGAAAGAAAATGTTGTATGTTATGTTGGAGGAATTTCTGTTACTCGTGGAATTAATGAAATGACAATGGCTCTCACATATACAGAAAATATTTCTCTGTTATTAGCAGGGAAGTTTACGTACAACACAGAAAAAGAGGCAGTAAAAAGTCTAGATGGCTGGTCAAAAGTGAAAGAGCTTGGCTTTTTAAATCGTGAACAAGTAAAAGATATATATAGAAAATCGAAAGCTGGCATGGTGGTGCTGCATCCAACACTTAATTATGTAGATGCTCTGCCTGTAAAGATGTTTGAGTATATGGCAGCTGGTATTCCGGTCATAGCTTCTAATTTTCCTTTATGGAAAAGTATTATTGAAGAAAATGACTCTGGTGTATGTGTCGATCCATTAAAACCAAAAGAAATTGGACATGCCATAAATTTTCTCATGGAAAACCCTAAGGAAGCTGAACGTATGGGCAAAAATGGTCGTATTGCAGTTGAAACTAAGTTTAACTGGGAATCGGAAAGTCAGAAATTAATCGATGTTTATGAAAACCTTTTACAGAATTAATATAGTTAAGGAGTTCAATATGAAAATTCAAATGCTCGACCTATCAGAACAATATTTATCAATGAAAGATGAGGTAATCGCAAAGCTTGATGAAGTTATGTCTTCTTCTCAGTTTATTTTAGGAAGCAATGTGAAACAGCTTGAATCAGATGTTGCAAAGTACAGCAATGTCGCTCATGGAATTGGTGTGGGAAATGGCAGTGACGCAATACATATTGCATTGCAGGCAGCAGGAGTAGAAACTGGTGATGAAGTAATCACAACGGCGTTTACATTCTTTGCAACTGGTGGAGCTATTGCACGCGCGGGTGCAACACCTGTATATGTTGACATTGATCCAGTAACATTTAATATCAATCCTTCTAAAATTGAAGAGGCGATTACCGAGAAGACAAAAGCGATTATCTCGGTCCATTTATATGGTCAAATGGCGGATATGGAAGCCATCAAATCAATTGCTGACAAACATAATCTTGTTGTGATAGAAGATGCGGCTCAAGCAATTGGTGCAAAACAAAAAGGTAAAAGTGTTGGTGAACTCGGAACGGCTGCTACATACAGCTTTTTCCCGACGAAAAACTTAGGTGCCTATGGTGATGGTGGAATGATCGTAACGGATGATTCGGATCTCGCCGAGAAAGCGAGCGTTATACGCGTTCACGGAAGTAAGCCGAAATACTATCACCATGTACTAGGATATAACAGCCGCCTGGATGAACTGCAAGCTGCGATCTTGAATGTAAAGTTCCCACATCTGGATAAATGGTCTAATTCAAGACGTGAGCGTGCTGCGTACTACACAGAAAAGCTGAATGAAAAATTGGGTGATGTGATTCAAACCCCGGTAGAAAAAGAAGGAAATCACCATGTGTTCCACCAGTATACGCTGCGTGTGCCAGACCGTGATGAGCTGCAAAACTATTTAAAAGTACAGGGTGTTGCGACAATGGTGTATTATCCAATGCCGCTTCATGTACAGCCTGTGTTTAAAGAGTTAGGATACAAAGAAGGCGATTTGCCGGAAACAGAGAAAGCGGCTGAAGAAGCGATCTCACTGCCAATGTATCCTGAATTGAAGAGGAAGGATCAGGATTTTGTTATAGAGAAAATAGTCGAATTCTATAGCAATTAATAAAAAACCGTCTGAATTAGCAGGCGGTTTTAAGGAGGTATGGTCGTGGAGAAGGGACAAAATGTTGTAATAGGTCCAAATGTAATTTTTGGTAAAGATATAACAATGGGTAATAATGTAGTTATTTATGATGGAACAATAATCGGCAGCAATGTTATTATTCAAGACAATGTTGTTATTGGAAAACAGCCAACTCGTGCCAAAGCATCAATTTTGCCGGAAACAAAACATTTACCGCCGACAGTAATTGGAAATGGCGTCACAATCGGAACATCGGCCATTATTTACGCGAATGCAAAGATTGCAGATGAAGTTTTTGTGGCGGATCTTGCAACGATTCGAGAACGGGTTACAATCGGAGAGCGAACTATAGTAGGACGCGGTGTGGCAGTTGAAAATGACTGTTCAGTAGGAAAACGATGTAAACTAGAGACAAATTGCTATATTACTGCTTATTCCGAAATTGGCGATCATGTTTTTATTGCACCATACGTAGTAACAACAAATGATAACTACATGGCTAGAAGCAAAGAACGTTATGATAAGTTTAAAGGTGTCACGATTAAAGATGGCGGCAGAGTGGGAGCAAATTCGACAATTTTGCCAGGGAAAGTAATTCATGAGGATGGAACAGTGGCAGCAGCAAGCGTTGTGACTAGGGACGTGCAAAAAGAAGAACTTGTTGTTGGTTCACCAGCGAAAAAACTAAGAGATGTTCCTGAAAATCAATTATTGAGAAATCAGGAGTGAAGTTTAACAGTGAATATTTGGATTTTTAACCATTATGCGATTGGACCGGGGTCAAGTGGTGGAACCCGACATTACGATTTGTCAAAACAATTAATAGCTAGAGGCCACAAAGTAACGATTTTTGCATCTTCGTTTAACCATTTTACACGTGAAGAAACAATTTTCAGTAATAAGGATGGGAACTACGTACTTGAATCAATAAATGGTGTGGATTTCATGTGGATCCGTACACCCGGCTATTCTAATTCTCTTCAAAGAGTTACTAATATACTTAGCTATACTATTAAAAGCTATAGCAAAGCAATTAAGTATGCGAAAATTGATAAACCTGATCTCATAATTGGTTCTAGTGTACACCCTTTAGCCGCACTTGTGGGCTATTATGTATCTAGAAATGAGAAATGTTTATTTTATTTTGAAGAAAGGGATTTGTGGCCGCAAACATTCGTGGATTTTGGAAAGATTTCTGAAAAAAATCCATTTGCAAAATTGCTGTATTTACTAGAGAAATTCTTTTATAAAAAAGCAAATCGAATTATTGTATTGTTTGACAAAGCGAAACAGTACGTTGTATCAAAAGGGATTGATAAATCAAAAATAATTTATTTACCTAATGGTGTCGATTTGTCAAATTATGAACAGAAAAAAGAGTTAGAGGAAATAGATTTAATGTTTGATGGTTTGGAAAATAAATTTGTTGTAATTTATCTAGGTTCACACGGACTTGCGAATCATTTAGATCCAGTTATTGATTTGTTTGAGAACTTAAACGGTTGCTCTGATATTCACTTGTTAATGGTTGGAAATGGAAATGAAAAAGACAGATTGAAACAGATAGTTAAGAAAAAACAATTATCTAATATCACATTCAAAGACGCTATTACTAAAAACAAAGTACCATCATTGTTAGCAAAAGCGGATTTAAGTATTATATCAATGCTAGATTCTCCCCTTTATAAATGGGGATTCAGTATGAATAAAATATATGATTATATGGCTGCAGGTCTTCCTATTTTAATGATCGCAACCCCTTCAATAGCAGGAGATTTTGGAGAAATTAGAGGGGTTACTGTGTCGCGAAATTTAAATGAGATTAAATCAAAAATTGAACATTATATGACACACGACATAAAAAAGCAAGAAGACAGTGAGAGTTTAAAAGAATATGTAAATGATCATTATTCATGGGAAAAGTTGGCGTTAGTTTTAGATGAATTTATAAAAAAGGACGCGGAGCAATTTAATTTTATATAGATATCGTATAAAAGAAAAAAGAATTTCGGCTCCCTATCTCTAAGGGATTGCTCGAGTATAGGAAGAGAGAATATGAAATGAAGCGTTTTTTTGATATTGTTTGTTCGCTTAGCGGTCTAATTATACTATCACCGGTTATTCTTGTGAGTGCTATACTGATCCGCTTCAAGCTTGGTTCACCGATCGTCTTTAAACAGCAGCGACCAGGCTTGCATGGAAAACCATTCTTTGTCTATAAGTTTCGAACAATGACGGATGAGAGGGATTCGAGTGGGGCGATGCTGCCAGACGCAGTGCGGTTAACGAAATTTGGACAGCTACTCCGGAAGTTAAGTCTGGATGAGCTGCCTCAGCTTTTTAACGTTCTAAAAGGGGATATCAGTGTAATCGGACCTCGTCCGCTTTTAATGGAGTACTTGGATCTTTATACACCAGAGCAAGCTCGTCGCCATGAAGTACGGCCAGGCATCACAGGATGGGCGCAGGTGAATGGACGCAATGCGATTTCGTGGGAAGAGAAATTTAAGCTGGATGTATGGTACGTTGATAACCGCTCTTTCTGGCTGGATATGAAGATTTTGTTCATGACCGTGCAGAAGGTGTTCCGTTCTGAGGGGATTAGTCAGACGGGGCATGTGACGATGGAAAAGTTTACGGGTACGAAAGGCGCTGAAAAGAAATGAAGCCGATTGTGGTGATTGGTGAAGGCGGTCACAGTAAAGCAGTACAAGATGTTATTTTAGCAGAGGGTCGTCATGAAGTGATTGCCATATTGGACGATAAAAATGTTGATGTATTCGAACGGGAGGGCGTTTTATTCGGACCAATCAGCTATGCAGAAAAGCTGACTGCAAAGACAGATGCAGCTTTTGTAGTGGCAATTGGGAATAATCATATCCGTGAGAAAATTGCGATGATGCTGCTTGAATTTGGGGCAGCGTTCGAAGCAGTTGTTCATCCTTTTTCCTCAGTTAGTCCTTCTGCCTGTATTGGTGAAGGGACGGTAATAATGGCGGGTAGTGTAATTAATGCAGATGCTGTGATTGGGAAGCATGTGATTATTAATTCAAGTTCTGTTGTGGAGCATGATAATCACATTGGCGATTTTGCTCATATATCGCCGGGTGCAGTATTGACGGGGAATGTACAGGTTGGGAAAGGCGCACATATTGGTGCATCCGCGACCGTGGTTCCCGGTCAGGCGATTGGAGATTGGTCTATTGTAGGAGCAGGTGCAGTTGTAATTGAAGAAGTTCCAGATGGTGTTACGGTTGTTGGAGTGCCTGCTAGATTGATAGGAAAAAAGGCGTAGAGAGAGGATCTTTGAGATTTTGTCTACGTCTTTTTTTGTTAGGTGTATAATAACTATATATACATAAGTCAGAGAGCAGAGGAGTGTCATAATGTCACAGCATCCGAGGATTTTCTTGTCTTCTCCTCATATGAGTGGGAAGGAACAACAATATATACATGATGCGTTTGAAACGAATTGGATAGCGCCTTTGGGTCCAAATGTGGATTCGTTTGAGCAAGAGCTCGCAGCATATACAGGTGTTCGCGATGCAGCGGCTGTGAGTTCAGGAACTGCAGCGATTCATCTGGCATTGCGTTTACTGGATGTTCGGGCAGGCGATACGGTATTTTGTTCGAGTTTGACGTTTATTGCAAGTGCAAATCCGATCCTATACCAGGGGGCTGAGCCTGTATTTATAGACTCTGAGCCAGAGACATGGAATATGTCACCGTATGCTTTGGAACGGGCTTTATCTGAAGCTGAGGTGATGCCGAAAGCGGTCATTGTAGTGAATTTGTATGGTCAGAGTGCAAAGATGGATGAGATTGTGGCGATTTGTGACCGCTATGGTGTGCCGGTCGTGGAGGATGCGGCTGAATCATTAGGAGCGGAGTACAAAGGCAAAAAGAGCGGTTCATTCGGGAAATTCGCGGTGTTCTCGTTTAATGGAAATAAGATTATTACGACTTCCGGAGGCGGAATGCTTGTGTCAAATGACGAGGAAGCATTGCGTAAGGCACGGTTTTTGGCAACCCAGGCGCGTGACCCAGCACAGCATTATCAGCATAGCGAATTAGGACATAATTACCGGATGAGCAACATTTTAGCCGGTGTTGGCCTTGCGCAATTGGAAGTGCTGGATGAGCGGGTAGCCGCAAGACGTGCTGTTTTTGATCGATACGTAGAAGCATTTGGTCACGTAGATGGAATTGATTTTATGCCGGAGATTGACGGAACATTACATAACCGCTGGCTGACAACATTAACGCTGGACCGTGAGAAAGTGGGATTTACGCCATTAGAATTAATTGATAGACTGGCAGAGGAAAATATTGAAGCCCGCCCTGTATGGAAGCCATTACACTTGCAGCCGCTGTTTGAAGGAGCGAAGTATTATGCGCATACGGATAACCGAAGTGTATCTAATGAACTGTTTGAGAATGGGATTTGCCTTCCTTCAGGATCGAATATGACGATAGAGCAGCAAGATCGTGTAATTCATTTTATTAATGGAATGTTAAAGGAGTAGATTCTTTTGCCAGCTAGTGCATACTAGCTGGCTTCTTTTGTATGCATTTTTTCTTATGTAATCTTATTTGTTAGTAACCTGATGTTTATCCAAATACGCAAACGGGTAATTAAAGTGAAGGCATGTCGAAATTTGTCTATCATTAATTATCAGAAAAGTTAAATTACAGATATATTTTCGACACATTTAAATTTAAGTAGATAGTCAGTCAATCTCTAAATCTAACAGATTCTTTGAGTAAGAAACCTTCTCCATCAAAGAATCTGTTTAGATATACATTAATCATTTGGAGGGGTATTGTGCATGGGAAATAATTCATCGGCTTATCGGAAGTTTGTTAGTACAGGTGTGACGACGGCGCTTGTGACGACGGCCGTGGCACCAGGGTTTGCGGCAACATTTACGGATGTGGCAGACAATTATAAGGAATCTGTCAATTATTTAGTGAATGAAAAAATCACATTAGGAAAGACGAGCACGAAATTCGGTACGCATGAGTCGATTAAGCGAGTGGATGCGGCAGTGATGCTGGCAAAGGCATTGAAGCTTGAAATAGCCAATGTACCTGATTCGGGCTTTACAGATGTACCGGAGCGGGCAAAAGCGTATGTAGATGCACTAAAGGCAGCTGGTATTGTGAATGGGAAATCAGCAAATTCATTCGCACCTCATCAAAACATTACACGTGGAGAAGTTGCCCTGCTCCTTGCGAATGCTTACGAACTGAAGGGGAACAGGCAGGACGTGGCGTTTACGGATGTTGCCTCACGGTATATGGACGCAGTGGCGGGGCTCGTCACTAATGGCATTACAACAGGGAAAACGGCAAGATCCTATGGCACGGACAATTTGCTGAAACGGGGCGAATTTGCTGTTTTTCTGCATAAATTAAGAACAATGAAGCCGGCATTGCTGATCGGTACGCCAATTGTTGCGGCGAAGTCGGACGGTACGGCGACGGTGACGGCAAGTGTGCAGGGTGCTGACGGTGCGGATGCAAAAGTGGAAATTATATCTGGCGGTACAGTCGTTGCGACGAAAACAGTAAAAGTTGTTGATACGAAAGTGACAGCTGACTTTACGGGTCTTAATCTTTCAGCAGGCTCGCACACAGCGAGAGTCACAGTAAATGGAAAGAGCGCCGAGACAGCCTTTACACTGGATAAGGTGACGATTACAAATATCAATGCATCGACCATAAATGGCACGACAACGGTGACGGCGCAAGTCGCGAACGCTCCAGCGAATGCCGACGCAAAAGTCGACATTTTTGCAAGCGGCAATACATCAACGCCTGCTGCTTCCAAAACAGTGAAAGTCGTTGATGGAAAAATAACTGCTGATTTTTCCGGTTTAGCCTCAGGAACCTATACGATTGAAATTTCAGTTGGAGACGTGAAAAACGGATGGGCCTATACGATAGAGCCATCCTCTCCTGGAGGTGGAGCTGGTGGTGGCGGAGGTGGAACTGCGGACACTGTAAACAATGCAGCGTTTATGGCAGCCACGTACGTTGCGAGTGCAGATACATTAACAATCACCGGTTTGACGGATGTGGAGGTAGACTCTTCCTTTGATCTAACGAAATTAACGTACAGTGATGGTGAAGCAACACCTGCAGCTGCTTCATTATCATCTGGCTATACAAACGCAACGGCAATCACAGGTCTTAGTACGCCAGGGACTTATTTTTATAATAACAGCACACTGACGATTCGGTTAAGCTCGCCAGATGCGTCAACAATTGAAGCACTGCCGGGATTTAGTGTGGCGGGCATTGCTAACGATCAACTAACGGCTGCATCGGGTTGGAATGTGGACGCCGCGGGAAATCTCTCCCCAGCCGATAGCGAAACAGTGAATGTAACGCCAGCTGATGCCGCTGCTTTAAATACAGCTGGAACCTATACTGGAATTTATGAGGTATCAAGTAATGCCACATATGGTCCTGGAACAACAGGCGATACAGCAACATTAAATGGCTCTCTGTTTGTCAATACAGAAGCTACTTTGCGAAACCTTGTTGTAAACGGAACGATATTCGTCAATCCAGGGGCGAACGGCATCGTAACATTGAACAATGTGAGAGCCGATAACGTTGTCATTTTATCTGGAACAACGAATTAATAGAAAGCAAACGATTCGGTATGATCTATATGTTTTTTAGAAAAACCCGGTGAGAAAGGTGGTTCTCACCGGGTTTTTTCGTTAACAAGATGGATTCAATACACCAATTCTTCGTCCACAAACTTTCCCTCAATTGTTTAACTGCGGATTGCTAAAATTACGCTCAAGCAAGTTCTTAATGGGATCTTCCTTCCGTCATCTGGCATCGCTCCGGTAAAGGCGGCCACTAGTGCGCTTTCTTTGTCAGATAATATGACAACTTTATGGAAAAGAGTGTTGTATTGCTATATTAATTGATTATGAAAGGGAGGAATGGAAGATGAAAATGTCGTGGAAGAAGATGTCGGGCGTTCTTGCAAGTGTAACGGTGGGGGCAGCGATCTTGTCTGCACCTGTCCAAGCTGAAAAAATAGCAGTTTTTCCAGATGTTAAAGGAGGATTATCATCAGAGGTTGAAGCTGCTTTTAATCTTGGTTTAGTTAGCGGGTATCCGGATGGAAAGTTTAAGCCGGCACAAGCGATAACTAGAGCAGAGTTTGCAAAATTGTTAGTTTCTACATACGAATTAGCGGCAAAAGAAGAATTGCCGGCAAATACAGCTGCAGCATTTAAAGATGTTTCAGCGAATCAGGTTTTAGGCAAGTATATCCTTAAAGCGGCTGAACAAGGCTGGATTAATGGTTTTGAAGATGGCACCTTCCGCCCAAATGAGCCTGTCAATCGAGAGCAGGCCGCAAAAATGCTGGCGGAAGCAGCAGATTTAGAGGAAATCTCAGAATCATATACAGATGTCGAGGATGACGGTTTTTTTGCTGGGTACATAGGAGCAGCACAAGGTGCCAGCCTGATGAATGGTCATACGAATGACATCTTCAAACCAAAGGCTGAGATTACGCGAGAACAATCTGCCGCAACGATTATTCGCTTATTTCGTTACTTAGAAGAAGAGTTATTTAAGGTCTTTGAGATTGAGGAGGCCACGATTTTAGAACTGCAAAAGGCAATGGAGAAAGGTGAATTAACATCAGAGGAGCTAGTGACATTCTATCTGGATCGTATTGAAAAGTTTGACGATCAAGGACCAAGTCTTCAATCAATGCTAGCGATTAATGAAGATGCGATTGAACTTGCAAAGGAGCTTGATCAGGAGCGTCAGTCAGGTGAACTGCGTGGAGCACTTCATGGTATACCAGTGATCGTCAAAGATAACTATGATACGTTTGATATGCCGACGACCGGCGGATCTCTTTCACTTGAAGGCTCGATGGCGCCTGATGATGCGTTTCAAGTTGCAAAGCTGCGCGAAGAGGGCGCGATTATTTTAGGAAAGTCAAATCTTCATGAATTTGCCTTTGGTTTTAATACGTTTAGCTCATTAGGCGGACAGACATTAAATCCATATGATGTAACACGCTATCCAGGTGGATCAAGCGGAGGGACTGGCGCCGCTGTTGCTGCTAACTTTGCGGCAGCTGGGCTTGGAACAGATACAGGCGGTTCAATTCGTGTTCCGTCTTCTTTTAACAGTTTAGTAGGGATTCGTCCAACAATGGGGCTTGCTAGCCGCGACGGCATTATTCCGCTCGCGTTGACACAAGACACTGGTGGTCCAATGACTCGTACAGTAGAGGATGCGGCGATTATGATGGATGCGATTGCTGGATATGACGCAGCTGATCCAGTAACAGCAAGCGGCAACGGTAAAATTCCTGAAAGCTATTCAGACTCTTTAGACGCGAATGGATTAGAAGGAGCGCGAATTGGCATTGTCAGAGAGCTTTTCGGTGAAGATGAGCAAGTGAATAAGGCGATGGAGCAAGCGATTGTCGATCTTGAGAAACTCGGAGCGGAAGTGGTCGAGGTGACTATTCCAAGGCTTGATGAAATCCTGGCATACCCAAGTCTAAGTAATTATGAATTCAAGTTTCAATTTAATGAATACCTAGCTTCTTTAGGACCGAATGCACCGGTTAAGTCGTTAACAGAAGTGATTGAAAGCGGTCAATATCACCCTGGCATTGAAGAGAGGCTGCTCCAAAGAAATGCACGAGAAACACTTGAAGATGAAGAATACAAAAAGATTATTGAAAATCGCACACAATTAGCGACTGGAAGTGTGATGGAAGTATTTGAGAAAGAGAATTTCGATGCGCTCATGTACCCGACTTCAACAAAATTGCCGGCGGTTATTGGTGAAACGCAGGACACTGGACTGAATAACAAATTAAGTCCGTTCTTAGGATACCCTGCAATCTCAGTGCCTGCTGGATTTAGTGATAATGACCTTCCGATTGGAATGGAATTACTTGGAGAAGAATTTAATGAAGAAACATTAATCAAACTGGCATACGCTTATCAAGAAGGCACTGAGCATCGCATTGCACCAGATTTTAAATAATAACTATGGTCAGTCCCCCACTCCCCATAGTTATGTGGTGAAGCCAGAGAGTCTTATAGGCTCTCTGTTTTTTTAACAGATGTTTTGACCGGAACAGAACGTTGAATCTAACAATAGGCCTAAAGAAGAAGAAAGATGCCTGTTTTCAAAAGGCCGGAATGTAATTGGATCGGCGCGATAAATAAACAAAGGGGCTGCCCAGCAAGTAGTATCACTTGCAGGACAGCCCCTGTTTGTTACTGGTAGATGAATGCCTATTCGGCACCATCCGCGTGAATCCGGACGCCGGCCCCTCGTCGATTAGGGCGTCCGGAAACTGGTTTATGAGCCAGGCTGCTTATTTTATGTCGCCGAATTGTTCTCTTAGCTGCTTAATGGCGGATTGCTGCCACTTTCGGACGGCGGCGGGTGTGACGTTTTCACGGCGTGCGATGTCTGGATTGCTGAGACCTTGTAGAATCGACAAATCAAACCACCGTTTTGCCCGCCCGGTTAAGTGATCGGCTGCTGCATTTGTGAGTGCGGTTGTTTCAGGCGCAGGACCGGGATCAATGCCTTCAAATAGGACAGGTTCGCCTGTCAAGACCGTTTTGTCACTGAAAGCGGCGTCTTTCGTCAGGGCGTTCATGACGCGCCCTTTAATATACGCGTACGCAAAAGGCGGAAATTCTCCTTTTGAACTGTCGAATTTTGTGTATGCTTCCCATAGGGCGATCAAGCCTACCTGATGATAGTCTTCCTTGTTTTTGTAGATATGCAGCTTGTTCAAGATGCGGTGAATCATAGGATTGTATTGCTGCGCGATTTGTTCAAATTGCATTGTTGACATCCAATCTGACTAGCGCGACAGCCGGGTATTCCCGGGTTACTACGAATATATAAGATGAAGGATATTAATGTAAATAGATTGAATATTATATACTTATTACCATATTTGTTAAAAATATTTTATTTTTATCTATTCACAAGGTTATGAATCTCTTATTTGATATAATGATAAAAGTCATTTTCATTTCGCTCATTTGTTAACGCTTCCATTTGTGAAAAAAGAGAGGATTGTTAAGTAAATGTAAAATTTTTGTTTTTATGGATGTATTCATCGAATTGTGCTGTTGAAAGGCTGCCTGCCCATAGTGGAAAAAAGGCGGCTTTTTTTAATGGAGTGACACAAAATGACTCTGAAGTTGTTTGAAAGCGCCGTCGAATGGCTATATGTAAATTACTATCGTACAACTTCTAAGGAGGCGTTAAATATGGGAGAAAGAGCACTGCCGTATGCTTCTTATGTTGAACAGCGGGGTATGGCTATTCGTCCTTCACAGTCTGTTCAGGACATTTACGGAAAGGATTTTGTTTACAACCCTAAGCTGTATGCGCGTGATTATCAGCATTTTGCGGATGACTGGTTAAGTTTAGAAGCGCTGACCGGAAGAGAATTGAGCGTCCTCGGGAATATGCCCATCGTCTGCCATGAAGCGGCTGTGACGGAAGCAGCTTTAGATCTTTTCCAAAAAGCGGGGCTCCAAGTGCCGTCAGTTCGTTATACGTATCGGAATGACCTCGAATACATTCAGTTGCTTCATAAACTGCGGAAACAAAATAAAAAGATCATTTTTCAATATCCGCATCCGGTGGAAGAAGTTCCGAGCGACCAGTATTGGGTTGAGCCGGATGTTCTCGCGTATGTAAGTGATAAACGAAATATTCCGGAGCTTGTCCCTCCCGAAAATGTGCCCGATCGCAAAATGATGAGTCTTGATCAAATTTTGAAAGAAAAACCGGCACTGCCAATTATCTTAAAAACAGGAGACGGGCGTCCCACTTCAGGCGGGTGCGGGGTGCTGCTCATTGAAAAAGAGGAGCAGCTGTATGAGATCGGCGAGAGCTTTGGTGATTTATCGAACATCATCGTTGAAGAGTATATCCCTTATGACCAAAATTTCGGGTTTCATTATGTAGCGGATAAAACAGGGGAGATCCGCTTTCTAGGGAAGTCTGAACAGATCATCAATGAAGATAGCTGCTTCCGGGGAAGCTGGATCAGCAAAGACGAAGACAACATGTCTCATATTATTGAAGCGGGTTACCGTGTCATGAAAAAAATCGCCGAGAAAGGATATGTCGGCATGGCGGGGTTTGATGTGTTGATTCGCGGCGACCGGTTTTATTTCATTGATTTAAATATTCGGTTTAACGCGTCCACAAGCGGCCTTATGCTGTATGACGATCTTCAGAAAAAGGAAGGCAAAGAAATTGTCCGTCTTTGTAACCTTGAATGGCAGGATGACTTTCAAGACCTTGTCCCTATTTTGGAGAAATACGTCATGGATCGACAATTTGTGCCGTTAAGTGTATTGGATGCGGGCTATTTTGAAGGGGAAAATCGGGCATCAAAAGTGATTGGCCTTGTCACAGGGCATTCCAGAGAAGAGGTAACTGGGGTGCTTGATGAGATGGACAGGGACGGCCTCTGTCACAGAGAGTAAGTTTTCGTAAATAATGAAAATAGCAGAGAGTTAATAAAACTCTCTTTTTTTGTGTTATTTTATGGAAATTTACGTAAAAATATTTTTATATTTAATGAAATAACTATTAAACTTACTTTAAATCGCCCGATATATAGAATGTAAGGTAAATGTTCCTATTTTTTGGACAACCAACATAATGAAAAGGCAAATCTATAGAAATGTAGAGACGCAAAACTATAGGGGCTACGCCTTCCAGGTATGCCAGCCAGTTATCGAAGGGAGAAAAATAGTGAAAAAGATTTTATCTGCATTTTTAGCGGGTAGTTTAGTTATTTCAGCAGTTCCTTTTGTTGTATCAGCAGCGCCTGTTGAAGAGCAAAAGGTAATTGTTGTGTTTGAAGATAAAGTAGATAAATCAGCTGTTCGGGACGCCGAAGGAGAAATTAATCATACATTTAAACACGTGCCAGTCGCATCGGCCACCGTTCCAGCGGATGAAATAAAAGAGTTGAAGAATGATCCAAGTGTCAAGCGGGTTGAAAAAGACATTGTTGTCCGGACATCGGCACAAACACTGGATTGGGGAATACAAGCAACAAATACACCGGCGGCCTGGAATGCGGGGCTAACGGGAAAAGGGATTAAGGTAGCAGTTGTAGATACTGGCGTTGCCCCGCATGACGACCTGGTTCTTGCAGGCGGAAAATCGTTCGTCGACTATACCGCTTCTTATAACGATGACAATGGCCACGGCACACATGTAGCGGGAATCATCGGTGCAGAGGACAATAGTTTTGGCACAAAAGGTGTTGCGCCTGATGCCGACATTTATGCCGTTAAAGCGCTCAATAAAGATGGTTCAGGCAACTTATCCAGCATTCTAGCCGGAATCGACTGGGCGATAACTAACAAAATGGATATTGTCAATTTAAGCTTAGGTACAGAAACCCATTCTGAGATATTCAAATCAATGGTGGATAAAGCGTATGCTAACGGCGTTCTTGTCGTGGCAGCAGCGGGAAATGATGGCACAGCAGATGGAAGCGGAGATACAGTTGATTTTCCGGCGCGTTATGATTCTGCGATCGCTGTAGCTGCCACAGATTCTTCAAATAAGCGTGCGGCATTTTCTTCGACTGGAAATATGGTGGAAATCGCGGCGCCTGGCGTATCGATCGTTGCTCCATATTTAAACAACGGCTACGCGAGATCGAGCGGTACATCCATGGCCGCTCCTTATGTGGCAGGGCAGCTGGCGCTTTTGAAACAGGCGAATCCAGCGATGACAAATGCAGCACTTCGTTCAAAATTAACAGAAACAAGTAAGGATTTAGGAACAGCGGGAAGAGATCCGTTTTATGGTTTCGGTTTAACGCAGGCTCCTGCCGGCAGCTCAAAACCAAATCCGGCTCCTGCCCCGGCAACGGCTCCAAGCCCGGTTACAGGTTTACTGACAAGCACGCCAAGCGTCTCAGCTTTGCCTGGAGAGACGAAAGCGTTAAGTATTGTCTCTACGCATAAAGACGGTCAAAAAATAGATCGTACGAAAGAAGCAGTGTGGAAATCTGAAAATAATGGAATCGCAGCAGTTACCGGCGGCCAGGTGACAGTAAAGCAATCCGGCAGAACAAATATAGTGGCAACTTATGCTGGCAAAACAGTGAAGATCACCATTGATTCAACGATTCGCGGCCTTGCAGCGAGCACGAACAAAATATCCGGTAAACCGGCTGACCAAGCAACGGTGAAATTGACCGCTGTGTTGGCGAACGGACAAAAAGTTGATGTGAGCAATCAAGCATTATGGAGATCAGACAACACGAAAGTTGCGGCCGTTACAAATGGAGTCGTGACCATCAATCAGTTCGGCAGCACAAACATTTCCGCCACTTTTGGCGGCAGAACGGTTCGAGTAGCGGTTGATGCCAATATTCGCAGCCTGACAGCAAGTACAAGCAGAGTCTCCGGCATTCCTGCAGATAAATCAACCGTCAATTTGACTGCCGTATTAGCGAATGGTCAAAAAATGGATGTGAGCAGTCAGGCGGTATGGAAATCCGATAACACGAGAGTGGCGACCGTCACAAATGGGGTCGTAACAATCAATCAACTCGGCAGCACAAACATTTCCGCTGCTTTTGGCGGCAGAACGGTTCGGGTAGCAGTTAATGCTACTATTCGCAGCCTGACAGCGAGCACAAGCAGAGTTTCCGGCAAACCTGCGGATAAAGCAACAGTAAAAATGACGGCTGTCTTGGCGGATGGCAGAAAAATAGATGTAAGCAATCAAGCAGTATGGAAATCAGATAATACGAAAGTTGCGTCCGTCACAAGTGGAGTCGTGACAATCAATCAATTCGGCAGCACAAATATTTCTGCATCTTTTGGCGGCAGAACCGTTAGAGTACCGGTTGATGCAAGCATTCGGACTCTGTCGGCAAGCACAAGCAAAGTGTCCGGCAGACCTGGCAATAAAGTGAACTTGACATTAACAGCGACACTTCCGAATGGACAGAGAATCAATGTCACATCGGGAGCAGAGTGGAAAACGGAGAATGGCCGGGTCGCCACTGTCGCAAACGGACTCGTGACATTGAATCAACACGGCAGAACGAACATTGTCGCGGCGGTTGGCGGAAAGACGGTAAAAGTCTTTACAGAAAGCAAAAGATAATTGGTGAAATCATCTCAATATAAAAACAGAACATCTTCACCAATGTTCTGTTCTGATTTAAAGGACGCGGTTAGCCGCGTCCTTTATTATTTATCAATTCGGTACGACAATCATTTCTGTTGATGAAAAACGGTTAAAGTCTTCACTGAAATAATCGATTGAAAAGGAACTGATGATGGATGGAAGGCCGGATTCTGCACCATTTTAGCCGGAATATATCAATCATAGCCGGAAAATACACCACTTTAGCCGGATTATTTTAATGAAAGCCGGAAAAAACACTTATTAGGCCGAATTATCAGAATTCCGGCCTAAAGATTAAGAAATCCGGCTCAAATTCAGATAATCCGGCCGTCGAAATAAAAAAACCGGAGAGTCCTTAAATAGGCTCGCCGGATTTTTTCGTTTGTTGCATATTTTACTCACCGCATTTCGCTCAAGCCGATCATGGATACACCAAGCATGATGAAGCAGACGCCGGCGATTTTCCAGATGGTAATGGATTCACCAAAAATGAAAAAGGAGCCGATGACGGCGATAATGTATGCGGATGATTGGAGCGGATACGCAACACTTAATGGCACTTTTGTCAAAATGAATAGCCAGAGCACCGTCGCAAGTCCGTACATAGCAAGGCCGGTAAAGATGTATGGGGTAAAAAATAGTTTTACAATGGAGAAAACGGATGTGAAAGCATCTGAATGCTTTTCCATGCCGGCTTTCCATAAAAATTGTCCGCTTACTAATATAAGTGTGTTTAACACGACGAGCCCAAGTTGAAAAAGGGTCATGAATGGTCTTCCTCTTTTCTTTGTTCCTGCACTTCTTTTTGTAAAAAAGCCACTTCCTGTATGAGTGTTTTAATCCGCTGTTCCTGCCGGGATAACAGCTGTGTATGGTAAATGAGCAATGTTAAGACGACGAGAAAGGCGAGTAAAAAAATGAGCGATGGCAGGTAGGCAACACCGATCCAGTTTGCGAATTGATTTAAAAAAGGAAGTGCGATTGCCATCAGAACACCAATGGTTGAAAATGACAGCCACATAAAAGCATATTTATCGGTTAATTTGTTCTTCGACGTCAGAAAGACAACATGGATGAAAAACGAGAAAGCTGCAATGATGACGATGAATTGTATGTGATCCATGCGGCGAAAATCCTTTCTTTATAAATAGGAGCGAATAAGCGCAAAGAATGTTACTTTAAACATGTAGTAGATTGATTTTAGGGCGGTAATAGACGATTCACCACCCTGACGCGCATTCATCTCTACTTTTGTTTCTTCAACTGTATAGCCTTTGCGCGCTAGTTTTGCAATGACTTCTACTTCAGGGTAATCAACGGGGTAATCTTGTGCAAACCATTCGATGACGCGGCGGTTCACGATGCGGTATCCGGAAGTCGGGTCCGTTATATTCACGCGGGCAATAAGACGGAGTAAATAATTAAAGTATAAGATCCCGAATCTCCTTGATAAACTCCCTTTATAATTTGTTTTTTCAAAAAAGCGCGAACCGATTAGCATATCGACATTTCTGCTTTTCATTTCGGAGACGAGATGATAAAGGTCGTCCGGATTATGCTGTCCATCTGCATCTAATTGAATGGCATAGTCGTAGCCATTTCGCTGTGCATAGCGGTACCCGGTCTGAACGGCACCTCCAATGCCAAGATTCACGGGCAGAGAGATATGCGGAATATGATGCTGTTGTAATATGTGAGCGGTTTGATCTGTAGAACCGTCATTAATGACAATATAATCGTAATCATCAAACGTTTTCAGCTGATTTACAGTATGAATGATGGCCTGTTCTTCATTGAAAGCGGGAATAATGATGAGAATGTTTGACTTCATGGAGGAAACTCCCTTTTTCTTTCGTTTTACTTATTATAAAGAATACAAAGTTAGAAGTCATGTTAAATTTAATGCTATGAATGTGTCAATATTCGTTTATAATTGACAATAACTACTGGAGGAAGAATATAACATGAAAGAAATGTTGAAAAAGCAAAATTGGTGGCTGTGGGCGCCTATCGGAATCGGATTGGCCGTCCGGCTTCTTTTTTTGTATGTCTATGGACCTGAATTCACGCTTGACAGTGATGATAGAGGGTATCTCAAAAGTGCGCGTTTTTTACTGGAGGAAGGCCGCTTGATATACGTTCATGAAGATGAACCGACTGTACATATCATGCCTGGCCTGCCATTTTTACTTGCGTCTGTCTTTTTTATTTTCGGATCAGGTGCGGGTGGTCTTTTTGTCGCAAAAATCGTGATGATTTTTTTCGGCTGTCTTGTAATTGCCGGTGTCTATAAGCTTGGTGAAATACTATTTTCAAAGGCAGCAGGCAGTGCAGCCGCGTTGCTCACGGCGCTTTACATTCCGCAAATTGTGACAGACAACCTCACATTGACAGAAGCACCCTTTACAGCCGCATTTATCTGGTTTATTTATTTTTCGATTAAGCTCGCCCATACGCATCGCCAGGCAGATTTCTACTGGGTAATCGGGTTATATTTATTTATGCTCATGTTCAGGCCGACGATTGCCCTCGTGCCTTTCCTTTTGCTCGGGTATTTTGTCTTAACAAAGTATCCGCTGCGCAAGGCGCTTAAGCAATTTATTGTGGCGTTTATATTGCTGCTTGTTGTTCTTGGACCGTGGTGGATTCGTAATTATATGGCGTTTGATGAATTTATTCCGCTTTCAGGAGGTGCGGGAAATCCAATGCTGCTTGGAACCTACCAAGGACACGGGCACAAATATGGACCGCCGGCTGATGACATTATTCTTGAATTGGAAGAAGCGCATCCGGAAGCGACCCGCTATGTGCAAAATCAATATCAAATGGAGGCCGCGAAAGAAAGAATTTCCGTAATGTGGAACCATAATCGAGATTGGTTTATCGACACGTACACATGGATCAAGCTCCGAATTCAATGGGAAGCGCCGTTTTACTGGTTTGAAGCCTTTCATATTTCCAGCGAGATGATGCGTATCATGTATCTTGTCCTGTTCTGGACTGGCCTTGTTTCTTTCATCGGAGTATTCGCCTATAAATACGCTTTGTGGAAAGAAGGATTGCTGTTAAGCTCATTCTTTATTTACTTTTCTGTCTTAAACAACATCTTTTTTGCGTACCCGCGCTACAATCAGCCGCTTCTCCCGCTCCTGTTCTTAACAATGGGGGGATTGGTCTACGTGTTGCAAAAAAGAAAACGGCGCAGGCAAAATGTATGATGTAATAGAAGAAGATAAAACCGCGAATTGGAAGGAGTGAAAGACTTGAAGATCATTCGAAAAACATTAACGTTGATGATTGCCTCTTTTCTTATCATGACATCTGAAGCATCTGCGTCATTTACAGATGTGCCAGCCCCGTATAAAGCACCGGTTGATTATATGGTGGATAATGGGTTTTCCGGTGGAATCAGTTCCACTCAGTTTGGTGTTCAGCTGTCGATCAAGCGTGTCGACGCGGCGGTGATGCTGGCAAAAGCACTGAAACTTAACGTGCAAACCGCCCCCGAGTCGGGATTCACAGATGTCCCTGCCCGGGCGCAAAAGGAAGTGAACGCGATGAAAGAAGCGGGCATTATATCCGGAAAGACGGCCGCTTCTTTCGGTGCGAATCAAACGTTAACGCGCGGAGAAATGGCGCTCATTCTTGTGCGTGCATACAAGTTAAGCGGAACGGCCCAACATCGGTTTACAGACGTGCCGGGTCGATATAGACAAGCGGTGGAAGCTCTGCTTGCGAACGAAGTCACGTATGGAAAGACGCCGACATCATTTGGAACCGCCGAGGCTATTAAGCGCGGGGAATTTGCTCTTTTGCTTTATCGAATCGCAATGGCTCAGCCTGGACCGGAAGACGAACTGATTCCTGAAGTCATAGGTATTAATTGAAAAAAGCTGCCTCGGCAGCTTTTTTTGTTGTATTTTTTACGGCAAGACTAAAAGAAGATGATTGTTCCATTCTTGGATAATGTCGATATATGTCGAACGGAAGTGGTGGTTGATAGGTCCTGTTAATTATAGAATGAATCTATGTGTCCAGGTAGAAATGCACATACGAAATGAAAGACAGGAGAACTTATGATGAAACGACTCTTATTGCTGCCGGTGCTCGTATTCGCCCTGACAGGCTGTGGCCTTGATGCGTCAATGGAAGACCAAATGCCGCAGAATCAGGAAGCAGCGGATACACGGACATATACGCCGGCCCCGGTGCTTGTGAAAGAAAGTGAAGCGTACCAATACATAAACAATAAAGGCGAAGTTGCCATAGAGGGTCCGTTTCAGGAGGCGGATTATTTTTCAGAGGGTCTTGCCCGTGTATCCACTGAAGAGGGTTCCTATATGATAAACGAAAAGGGGAAAAAACAGTTCGATTTAAAATATGAATTAGCCGAGCCGTTTTCGGATGAGAGGGGTTTGATTGAGGTAACCGCGGGAAATGATCAGGGATTTCCCCGTTATGGCTACATAAATAAAAAAGGCAGCATAACGATTAACCCCATTTACTACACGGCGACTTCTTTTTCAGAAAATAAAGCATTCGGCTTATTCGCAAATAATGCGGAGAATGAAGACGGATGGACCGTTCATTTGTTAAACAAATCGGGTGAGACAAAAGAAATAGAAGGACTTCGTGTCGGAAACACAACCTATATGCTTCCATATAGTGAAGGAAGAGCGGTCATTATGCCAAATCAGTATGCCCATGCCTATCTATTGGATGAAAAAGGACAAATTATTTCCCGGGGTATATATAACGAAATTTCTTCCTTTCATAATGGTCTAGCGCCTGCTATGAAGGAGACGGATAATGGCGAACAAAAATGGGGGTACATTGACCGTGATGGAAATGAAGTAATCCCATTTGAATATACGGAAGCCAGTGAATTCGGTGAAAATGCGGCATTTGTTCAACAGGACGGCCTCTGGGGCATTATTGACAGGAAAGGAAAGTGGATTCAAGCGCCTGTTTATGATGACGCTTATGCATTTTCAGAAGGACTTGGCGCTGTGAATACAGGGGGGTTATGGGGATTTGTCGATGAAAAGGGGAATATGGCTATTCCGGCACAGTTTGCGGATGCCGGACTTTTTCAATCAGGTCTTGCACAAGTGTTCGTTGGAGAAACAAATGCCGCTTATATTAATTCAAAAGGGGAGTATGTCATCGAACCGGATGGTTACGCGGCACTTCGGCTTGAAGAAGCTGGAACGGATGATAAAACGCAGCATGCCGTTAGTGAAGAAGAAGCTGTTCAACGAATCCGCACATTGCTCGCGATTGAGAATCAAGACGAATATTTTGTTGAAATCGATCACCTGGATGAAGGCAGTAATTATGTTATTCATGCATATGGCTTGACGATTTTGGATGAAGAGACGGGTGAAGGTCATTCATTTACACTCGGATATTACGTCGTCAATCCTTCTACGGGTGAAGTGAGGGATTTTTTTACAGGAGAAACGATTTCAGAATACAAACCTGATTATTCAACGGAAACAGAGGGGTATATCTTGTTTAATGGCGGCGATTTTACGGCCGAGTTTCCAGAGGAATATGATGCGTATCCTTCTTATTCATACAACGATGAAAGCTTCCGGATGCTGACGGTAGATCCTGGAGAGAATATTCACTTTTTTGTCTATTCTGGATCAGAAGATGATACACCGGATGATTTTATAGTGAATGAATCGTTTGAAACGTTAACGGAGAAGGAAAAAGATTACGGCGACGTTGGACAGGTGATTCGGTATCGAATTGATGCAGATGATGGCAGCTATATTAAAACATTTGAACAGACGTTATACAAAGACGGTTCACAAATTATTGTCGGTCTCATGTTTGATTCATGGGATACGTACAATCAATATAAATCGCAGTATTTAGACTTTAAAAAATCTGTGAAAAAAAGATGATAGTGGAGGGTACAACATGAAGTGTCAAGCATGTGGAAATGAACAGGAAAGCGGGAAGTTTTGCGGCAGCTGCGGTTCGCCAATGGAAGCAACTATAGAAAAGACAGCACCTGTGAGTGAACCGGTACATCGTGAAGAACCAAATGTACATGTGGAAAAAGTAAAAGACCGTTCAAAACAATACTGGGGTTATTTTTTGCAGTATCTTAAGAGACCATCCGCTGTGTTCGGGCGCGGAGAATCGGAGTTTGTGAACGGGCTGATTTCGATAGGGGTGCTAGCCCTTTTCGTCAGTTTAACAATGTATGCAATGACTCGAAGCATTACGAGCGATTTTTTTGGAAGTGATTTTTATTCGGGACCGGGGTTTTTCTCTATCTTGTTTAGCGGCATTATTTTTACCATCCTGTTTTCTGTCTGCGCGGTTCTTGTCTTGTTTCTAATCAGCCGCTTTTTTGGACCGGGATATTCCTTTAAAGAAATGACGGGTGTTTATGGTGTTCATCTTATTCCATCCATTGTATTGATGGCAGTTTCACTGTTGCTTGTTTTATTGAAAGCGTACGTATACAGCGGTTTGTTTATGAGTTTATCGCTTACAGTCGCATTGCTTTTAATGCCGCTTTATTTAATAAGTGCCCTGTTAACGAAAAAATCAGCCGCACTTGATCCGCTTTACGGCTATTTTATTTATATTGTTTTATCACTTATTTTATTTTCGCTCATTGTCGGCGTTCTTGCTGATTCCACAATGGGTGAATATTTAGACGATCTTCCTGGATTCTATTACTAAAAGAATTGGGAATAAAAATAAAAAAATATCTCCTTCAAGGTTGAAGGAGGTATTTTTTTATTTGATTATTTTTTTCGGTGCAAACTGATTGCTCTCGGATCGATAATACGCTCATCCAGCTCGCCCCATGACTTGATGAAGTCGTCACCTGTCAAAGGTGTAGATAGCGGATGGTGTAGATGATATCTCCCTATTCTTCAAGATAGAGCACCGCATAAATAAAATTATCATATTCCTAATGCTTTGAGCCGGCTTCACCGTATTCTTGAATGAATGTTTCTCCCTCAACCAGTGAATCAATCTCTGTATTCGGTGTGGATAACTGTACTTTTTTCAGCATAGTGGGAACATGCAGATTGCAAGGCCGGATTCCGCGCGATTGGGCCGGATTTTGTGTTAGTTGGGCCGGATTCAGAAGCGGAAGGCCGAATTGTATGTTAGTTGGGCCGGATTATCAGTTGAACGGCCGGATTCCGAATAATCCGGCCAATTTCACCAATAATCCGGCCATTGTCAGCGAAAATCCGGCCATCCAAAAGGAACGAGATATGTAAAAAGCGAAAAACGGCTAGTTTCAGTACAGAAACTCCGACTATGCAAGTATCAAACAGTCCAGCTGCGGCCGGACTGTTTTTTGGGATCTTCATAATCGCTGTTTTGCTTCGTATTCTGCTTGTACTGTATTGTAAAAGTGAGCGAACGTGACGCTAATGTACGGAGCCACCCATAAAAGGGCAATGCCGAATGTGATTATGCAAAGCAGGAACCATCCGATAAATGTCAAACAAAGGACGAATGCTTCCCCTTTATGTCCGTCCATCAATTTGCGCGATTCTGTGATCGCCTGAAGCGAGGATAATTCGGGACGATCGCGTAAAATGTAAAAGGTCATCATGTAAGAAAAGGATTTAATAATGCCGGGAACAAGTAATAGAAGAGACCATAAGAGTACAAAAAAACATTGTAAAAAAGAGGCGACAATCGACTTGATGAAAATCTTCTGATAAGGCTCGAATAAATGGCAGAATCCGATTCGTTTTCCACGTGATAAATCGATCCATGCCCACGTAAGACCAATCGTTATAGGAATGAGGAGCAGAGAAATAAGCATGCTGATGATATCTCTTGTTGTAAATTCTGCCGGGTTTGTGCTGAAGTTGATTAAGTAGTCGGGAAGTAAAAAAAGGACAGTTGAGACAATGAACAACAAGACAGCAATCAGCCAGCTGCCTTTCAAAGATTCACGGGCCTTTGCTCTTAATTGACTGTACATGATGAATACCAACTCCTTTCCTTTACTTTTATACGCTGGAATTTAGAAAATGTTCCTGTCTCACATAGAAAAATGTTTCCGGCCGGGCCCTGACTATTTTTATGATATATAAAGAGTCCCTTGCAGCCAGGTAAACCTGCAAGGGCTTCGTTTCTATTTATTGATATACGTCTTTTTCAGTCAAATACCCGTCCTTGATGACCGTGTCGCGTACGTTTTCTTTCGTTACCGCAACCGGTTCAAGCAACAAGGAGGGGACGTCTATTTTTCCGTTGTGGACAGATTGGTCTGCAGCAACGTCTTCCCCAGAACCCACTTTGACGGCCATGTCCGCTGCTTGTTCAGCAAGGAGCGTGATCGGCTTGTATACCGTCATCGTTTGTGTACCTTTTACAACGCGTCGGACCCCTTCAAGCTCGGCATCCTGTCCAGAGACTGGTATTCTGCCGGCCAGACCAACGGATGAAAGCGAGTTAATCACGCCGCCGGCTGTCCCATCATTTGCTGCGATGACAGCATCCACGTTGTTTCCGTTTTTCGCGAGTGCTGTTTTCATATTTTGTTCGGCGGTTATCGGATCCCAGCCGTCTGTATATTGATCGTGAATCAATTTCACCGAGCCTTTATCAATGAGCGGCTTCAGTACATTCATGGCTCCTTGTCGAAACAGAACCGCGTTGTTATCGGACTCGGCACCGCCTATATACGCAAAATTCCCATTTGACGCCTGTTTCACCACTTCGGACGCCTGCAATTCGCCTACTTTCACGTTATCAAACGAAATGTAGTAGTCAACTTCTGAGTTTGTAATTAAGCGGTCATACGAAATGACTTTTACACCTGCTTTATGCGCCATATCAACAATCGCAGCAGAAAATGCTGCATCATGCGGCACAACAACAAGAACATCCACACCTTCTTCAATAAGAAGTTCCGCCTGCTTTAACTGAACATCGTCATTTCCATTCGCAGCAAGCGTCTTAACGTGAGCACCCTTGCTTTCTGCCGCTTCTTCAAATAGTTCCTTATCCTTATACCAGCGCTCATCCTTCAATGTATCAAGAACAAACCCGACATACACTTGATCTTCGGCCGTAAGCCGCACGTCTTCCGCGCTTGTTTTTGGTTTCTCTTCTTGAGCAGAACAAGCTGCAAGCCCTGTGAAAAGGACGAGTGCCAGCCCGCATTTTAACAGATAGTTCAATGGAAACACTCCTAACGTTACAGCTTAAATTTTTGTATCATGGCATTCATTTGCTCAACCATTCCGGTCAATTTCTTCGCGCTCTGTGAAATGGTATCGACCGATTGGGCTTGTTCAAGTACCGTTGCGGAAATTTCTTCAGAACCGGCTGCGGACTCCTCGGAAATGGCAGCAATTTGTTCGACTGACTCGTTAATTTCCTTGCTTGAACGTTCAATCGTATCAAAAACGGACGAAATGTCATTTACCTTGTCCGCCATTTCTTCAACGCGTTCTTTAATGGAGGCAAAGTTTTGACCGGTCAGCTCCATATTTTCCGAGCCTTTGCTGACTTCGGTGTAGCCGTTGTTCAATTCCCCGGAGATTTCTGCTGTTTCCGTTTTAATGCTAAACACGATGTCGGTAATGTTTCCGACTGAACGCGCGACTTCTTCGGAAAGCTTCTTCACTTCCGCTGCGACAACGGCGAATCCTTTTCCGGCATCACCGGCGCGTGCCGATTCAATCGATGCGTTGAGCGCCAGCAAATTCGTCTGGTCCGCGATCGATTTAATGACACCCACGATGTCGGTAATCGAATGCGTTTTTGCTTCCAGGCTTTTTATTTTCGAAAGGGAGGCGTCCATTACCGTATGAATTCGGTTCATTTGCGCCATTGATTCTGTCATTTGACTATGGCCGCTAATGGACGCTTCGAGCACTTGATCGGAAAAGAGAACGAGCTCTTTGCTGTGGCCGCCTGCTTTGACGATATCCGTACTGAATTCTTTCGTGTTTTGTGAGATGGCCGCGGCATTGTCAGCTTGGGAAGAAGCTCCTTGTGCCATATCTTCAATTGTCGATGACACTTGCTCGCTCCCAATTTTCACTTCTTCAGATGAAGAAAAAAGCATCGCACTTTGATGATCGACTTCAGCTGAAAGAGATGATACTTCAGAAATCATTGTCCGTAAACTTTGACTCATATGGTTAATAGACGTCGAAAGCTGGCCAATTTCGTCTTTTCCTTCATAATCTAGCAGCTCGGTGTTTAAGTGGCCGCTTGCAATCTCTTCACTTTTCAAAACAATTTTTTTCAAGTTCTTACTAATCGGACGGCTGATGACAATCAGTAATACAAACGAAATAAGGATGGCGATGGCGGTTGATGCTACTAATATGACCATCGTCTTTTTAAGATCAGACTGAACCGAATCGATCGCCTGTTTACTTGAACCAATTGCTGATTCCTTTAGCTGCTCGCCAAGCTGAACCGTTTCGTTTTTTAACTCGCCGGCAGATTGCTGAAGCTTTTGAAACTCGTTTTTGTTAATGTTTTGTACGTTTGGCACAACTGTGCTGAAAAAGTACTGATCGAGTTCGTCATTATTTTCAATCATTTTGTTGAAAATAGGGAGCTGTTCTTCCGTTAAATGGGGTTTCATTTTCTTTGCTGTCTCGACAAATTCTTTACTTGCCTCGAGATAGTTCGTCAACATCCCTTCGTCCGAAAGCAAAATATATTCAGGAATAAGCAAGTATTTTTCATCATACGATGTGACGAGGTCACCCGCATAAATCGATACATCATTTTTTGTTTTCGTCTCTTCCATTTGATTGCTGGAATTCGTTAAATAATGATACGTAATAAAGATTGACATTAGGAATGTGACTGCCATTACGATGAAAATAACAGAGTACTTCAATCCAATTCGTATATTTCTCCATTGTAAACTGTTCAAAAAATCCCTCCGAATAACCATTTTGCTGCGAGACTATTGTACCATATAGCGGAACATGTAACATCCTTATTTTCCATTAACTGTGTCGAAATAACCTTGACCACTGTAAAAAACTGTCGTATATTGTAATCTGCTAATCTGTTTACAAAGGAGAATAATTTTGGAAAATCGAAATTTAGTATATTCGAAAGAAACGATTTATTTTATTCTATGCTGTCTCGTCAGCATCGGACTGTATATAGTAGCTGCTGTCTCTATTATTGCTCTTCCTTTTATTATTGCGATTATTCTGCTGTCTTTATTTCTCCACGCGGTATCGATCGGCTCGATTCGCGGAAATGGCGTGCGGGTAAGTGAACGTCAGTTTCCAGACGTGTACGAACGAATTCAGGCACTGTCTGCTGATATGGGTCTCCGCCGCGTACCGGATGTATTCATTTTGCAGTCAGAAGGGGCGCTTAATGCTTTTGCGACGCGTTTCTTCGGACGCAATGTCGTCGTGCTTTACTCAGAAGTGTTTGAACTTGCAAGGCAGCAAGGGGAGAAAGAACTGGAGTTTATTATCGCGCATGAATTGGCCCATGTGAAACGCCGTCATGTATGGAAAAACTGGCTGACACTTCCATCAATGTGGATTCCATTTCTCGGTGAGGCATATTCACGTGCAGCGGAATATACATGTGACCGCCATGCGGCATACTACATCAACAACGGTCAGGCAGCAAAAAATGCGCTGACGATTCTTGGCATCGGGAAAGTGCTGTATAGAGAAGTGAACGAAGACGCATATTTACACCAAATTCAGCAGGAGTCGAATCCATTTGTCTGGCTCAGTGAGAAGTGGTCCACGCATCCTGTCCTGCCAAAGCGTATTCAGCATATCGGACACTTTATGAAAATGGCTGATACGCCGACGTATCGAGCAGACAAAGGGAAAATCATTGGCGGCGTTGTCGCGCTGTTTCTTGCAGTGGGTCTTATATATGGGGGAATTGCAGCCGGGTTCACGTTTGTGTTGGCGAAAATGGAATCATCCGGTCTTTTTGCCGGGCTGATGCCGGATGACTATATGCTTCAAGAAGATGCGGTTGGTGACGAATTAACGAACGTAACAGATTTAATGGATGCTGCTTCATCCGGTGATACAGATACAGTCGCCCAGATGATTGAGAGCGGTGCAGAAATTGATGAACTGGATAGCGAAGGGGATTCGGCACTTCATTATGCGCTTTACAGTGAACAGACTGAAACGGCAGAACAGCTGCTGGAAGCGGGTGCTGATCCGAATGTGGAAAATATATCTGGAAATACGCCGCTCTGGATCGCATATGATTACGGCAATACCGAGATGGCAAAATTGCTCATGGATTATGGTGCGGATCCAGACAAGGAAAGTACGTATGGGGATACATTAAGATCTACCGCAGAACTCGATGAAAATGAAACATTTTTAACAATTTTTGATCAATAATCTTACTCACCCTGCTTATTGAGGCAGGGTGTTTTTTTATTGTTAGAAACCCCCCATGTATCATTCGAAATACATTTACGTATTTACATGAATCGTATATATTGTAAAAGTAATGAATAGAAGGTATTAGGAGGAAGGTTATGAAAAACGTTTTAGCATTGATTGCGGGTTTCCTGTTATTTTTCAGCGTTATGCCGGCTTTGCAGGCGGAAGCGAGTGATACGGGACAACAGGTCGTCAGCTTAAAGGAAAAAACCTCGAAATTAAACGTACGTGAAAAGCCAAGTCCGAGAGCAAAAATTGTCGGTTCACTTAAAAACGGGGCAGTCGTGTATGTTTACAATACGGAACCAGGCGGCTGGTCTAAAATTAAGTACAACAATAAAGCGGGATATGTGGCATCTGGGTATCTTGTTGAGAAAGGTGCCGCGAATATAACCGATGGAAAAAAGGCAACTGTCACCGCTTCTCCAAGTTTGAACGTAAGGGCGAATCCGAGTCCAAAAGCGAAAATAATGGGTTCGCTTAAAAAAGGGACTGTTATATATGTAAATGGGACAAGACCGGGCGGCTGGTCGGAAATCCGTTATAAAGGAAAAGCAGCATATGTAGCGACAAGCTATTTAAAATTTACAGACAGACTAACAATCGAAGAAGCTGAACAGCTTATTATTAAAGATAACGGACACCCCGATACAGAAGTGAAATTTATCTACTATGAAAGTGAGAGAGACGTGTACCGTGCAAAAGTAGGGTACAAAAATGACGAATATGGTTACTGGTTTGTCATAGTAGATCCGGACAGCGGAAACATTAAAGTTGATTAATAAGCAGAAACATGAAAAAAAGCTCTTCACGTAAGTGAAAGCTTTTTTATCGTGTCATAAACATTTGCGTAAAATAGGAGCCATAGCTGCCGCCATCCACATAACCGATCCCAATTTCGGCGAAGTCCGGGTTTAAAATATTATTGCGGTGACCAGTGCTGTTCATCCAGGCGTTCATGACCGCAACAGCGGAATCCTGTCCGCCAGCGATATTTTCTCCTGCCGCCATGTAGTCAAGTCCGAAATCGTTCATCATGTTAAACGGGGATCCATAAACAGGCGATTGATGATCAAAGTAGTTTTGATCCCGCATGTCTTTTGATTTTACACGGGCGACGAATGAGAGGTCATTTGCAAGCTTGAGCGGGTTAACACCGGCCTCCATTCGCTCCTGGTTGACAAGGAGGAAAATTTGCTGTTCTATCGAGTTTGGCGCAAAGTTCGGATCGATCTCATAGGATATCTCCGCAGGATCTCCCGGTGTTGGTTCAGGCTGGGTTTCCGGATTAGCGTTTGTATATCGGTATTTATCAATATTCGACATAAAAATGGCCATTTGTCCGCGTGTGACCGTACCATAAGGATCGTATCGGTTGTTACCGGTACCTGTTGTGATGCGAGTGGCAGCAAGAGCATGAATGTATGGTGCGGCTTTCATTCCGTCATGTACATCCGAAAACGGCGCATCAATCGTTCCTTGCAGGTTGAACGCTCTTACTAAAATAATGGCCATCTCTGCACGGGTTAATGACCGGTCTGGATGAAATCGATCACTGGCGGAAAAAACGCCTTTGTTTGTGAGTTCAGCAATATACGGATAAGCTGCTTGACCCGGTGAAATATCTTTAAAAGTAGTTGTTAGGGAAGCATCTGGTGAAATGTGCAGCATGCGGGCGACAAAGATAGCGCTCTGTGCTCTTGTGACCGGTTTATACTGTCTGAACGTTCCGTCAGGAAATCCGGCAATCATTTCTTTTTCCTTCATTTCTTCAATTGCGGTATATGCTTTTTCTCCCGGATGAGTATCAGAAAAAGAAGCGGCATTTGCCGGTGCGTTGAACATGAAGGGAATGCAAAGGAAAAGCAATATTGACGAAAAAAGGCGATTTTTGTTTTTCATTGACAAGTCCCTTTCCATTATTTTTCTTTTACTATATCATAGGAATGCTTTCAATATATGAATATTTAAAAAAATAATATATAAATTTAAGAGAGAAGAGGTGATTGTCTATGCCAGCATTATTAATTGATGCGGATGGATGTCCGGTTGTCGATATTGCATGTGACACAGCCAGAACATTCGGGATGCCCGTTTTATTAATTTGTGATACAGCTCATGAAATGTCGCGTCCCGGCGCGGAAACGATCATTGTATCGAAAGGAATGGATGCAGTCGACTTTGTCCTTGTGAACCGGGTTCAAAAAGGAGACGTTGTCGTTACGCAAGATTATGGACTGGCAGCGATGGTTCTGGCGAAACAGGGATATGCCATCGACCAAAATGGCCGGCAGTATACACATGACAACATTGATCAGCTGCTGCTGAGCCGTCATACAGCAAAAAAAATTCGTCAAGCGGGAGGCCGTTTAAAAGGACCAAAGAAGAGAAGAAAAGAAGACGATCTGCAATTTGCTGAAAGCTTGACTCAATTGCTTTCCGCCATTCTCAAATAAATAATCTGTCTTCTACATACAATCTCGACAGCATTCGACAAATGCCTTTTCTGATTTATGGCATAATAAACGTTGAAAATTACCTGCATAATTAGAAAAATACGATGGAACAGGTAAATAAAAAGCGAGTCTAGAAACATCTTAATGAGAGAGGGGAATTTTTGACGATGACTTGTGATAAATGTGGGCACGTGTCTCCAAACGGCAGCCGTTTCTGCATAAAATGCGGAGCACCGCTGCATGCTCCGCGTGAAAAAGTGGGGCAGGAAAAACCTGTTCGAAAAGGTCTTTGGGTTGGAGTGGCTGTTTTGGTTGTTTTACTGGCTGTTCATTTTTTCCTGCAGCAAAAATACTCACCGGAAGCTCAAATTGAGCAATTTGAAAAGACTGTTCTTGCGAAAGACAAGGCGCAGCTAAAATCATTTTTGAAAGAAAAAATGCCTGACGTACCGAGGACAGACGACATTATTAATGAGTACTTTGCTTATCTTGATGAACAGGTTGATAAGGATGCGATGTTCTCTTCACTCCGGGCAAATCAGGAAGTAACAGATCGATTCGGAAATAAAGTGGCTGAAATGGTGCCTGTAAAGAAAACATTAGGCTTGTACGGCGGGTATGACTTGAAGCTGAATGCTGTTAACGTGATTGTTGAACCGGTCTATGGAGAGCAGACAGTTTCAATGTCAGGGAAAAAGCTGACATTGAAAGAGGAGGAAAAACCTGCTTCCATCGGCACATTTTTACCTGGTTCGTATGATGCGGAGATCGTTGTGGGGGATGTAAAAGAAACGATTACGATTGATTTAGCTGGTGCTGAATCAAACGAGATGTTGATTCAACCCGAAGTGACCATTCCAGAAGAAGAAGAACCGGAAGTTGATTTCTCTATTGATGAAAAAGCAGATACAGTTGAAGAAGCCGTTCCGACAGAAGCGGACGCTGAAGCTTTTTTACGTGAATATGTACAAACCTATGTCGATGTCGTTAATACAGGTAATACAAATCTTTTTGACTATCGAAACGTAGTAGATGCAAGCGGCAAGAGCTATAACGAGATTAAAAGAGACGCCAGAAGCATTCACGACAAAGGAATACGAGAAGAATTTGTCAGCTTGTGGGCAGAAAAATTCTTCCATAACAGCGGTAATTATTACCGTGTTAACGCGCGGGTAACGTATGTTATTGGGAAAGCAAATGGATCTTGGGAGGAGAAGGAATTTACAGAATACTATCTTCTAACCTGGCAGGATAACCAGTTTTACATGCATACAATTTATGATGCAGAGCCTCAATAAAACGAAAAAACCTTCTATTATTTAGGGGGTTTTTTTACTTAATTCAAAAAATTATGTTTTAAGGTTCTTGCATCACTAAGACATTCCTATCATACAGCGTGAGTGAAAAGTACGAATAAAAATATCTAATTACTATATTTCGTTTGAAAACCCACTCATTTTTTCATGATAAAAATGAATCAAAACAAGAATAATATGATTCTAGCAGACATATATATAGAATGTGGGACTGGTGTTGTGCGGGATATTTTCCATAAAAAATGTAAGCGTATTAGAATATAAAGAGGTGATAGGTAAAAGGGTTGGGGTACAAAATGTTTTTGTCCAGGATGAATAAAAGATAAAGATGCAAAAACAGATCTATGGCAATTCGCTAAGATGGCTGTACTGCTCGATAGGGAGGATTTTTCTTGGAAGAGGATCAAGCACCGGATATGGAATGGATTGCCTTACTGAATGAAGCGAAGGATTTACAGCTTTCTCTTCAAGAAGTTCGTGAATTTATAAAAAAGAACAGCAACCGGGTCCACAAGACAGAATGAACAAGCAGCGGATGTAAAATACCGCTGCTTTATTTTTTCGTTTTTTGCCATTTTTGAAACTCGAGAAACTCTTTAAACTGTTCTTTGCTAATTCCTGAATTCATCGCTTCCTTCGCCAGTTCGAGCCATTCTGAATCGATCGTTTCGCTGGGAGAAGGTTCTTGAGTAATCAATGATTCTACAGAAACATCAAGTACGGAAGCTATTTTATGTAAAAATTGAATGGATGGATTTAACTGTATTCCGCGTTCGACGGAAGAAATATATGATTTTGCCACTCCGGCACGTGAGGCCAGCTCAGTTACGGATAATCCCTTCCCCACTCGCAGTTCTCGAATACGTTCACCAATTGCCATTTTCATCACCCTTATTCCATTCTATCATTTAAATAGTATCAAACAATTCGTGGAAATCATACCAAAGATGACAAAATAGCCGAATATAACTAAAAGTTCTTAATGGGAGTGCAGGAAGGTTTTCATGAAAGTCGTTTTGTATGTCAATGTATGGTATTCTTTATATAAAATAGCTTAAGGAGCTTTTCATTATGGGAAGACGGGAACATCATAAAAAAAAGCGTGGCAAAAGAAAATTTTTTGTTGGCTGTTTCTTCATTATCCTCCTGATTGGTGCAGGGATTGCATTTATGGCGTACCAGGCGGTGCAGAATGCGCTGGATGGAGAAAGTTTTCAGTCAGATAAACGAACAGATGAATTATCGCTCAAGGATAAAGAAGGGTTTACCGTTTTATTGCTCGGTGTGGATGAACGTGAAGGTGATACTGGACGTTCGGATACAATGCTGTTCATGTCCGTGAACGGTGAAGAGAACACGGCGAAAATGTTGAGCATTCCGCGTGATACAAGAGTGACGATTGCGGGCAAAGACACGAAGGATAAAATAAATCATGCGTACGCATTTGGCGGTGTCACAATGGCGGCCGAAACCGTTGAAGACTTTCTTGACGTACCGGTTGATTATTATGTAGAAATGAACATGGAGGGGCTTGAGGAAATTGTGGATGCAGTAGGCGGTGTAGAAGTGGACAATGCCTTTGCTTTTTCATACGAAGGAGATGATTTTCCGCAAGGCCGTATTACACTAAGCGGATCAGAAGCATTGAACTACACGCGAATGCGAAAAGAAGATCCGAATGGTGATTTCGGCAGACAGGCCCGCCAGAGACAAGTCATAGAAGGCATTCTTGACAAAGGAACCAGTCCGGACATGATTTTTAAGTTTAACGATGTCATGAAAGCAGTCGGCAATAACGTAAAAACAAACTTATCGCTAACGGACATGAGAGCGATCCAAAAAAATTACGCTTCCGCCCGCAATAATATAGAGACGGTGACGATTGACGGAAGCAACGAGAGACTGGACGGCATTTACTATTATGTAGTGAGCAATGAGGAAGTATCCCGTGTATCAAATGTATTTAAAGACCATTTACAGTTAAAATAAGGAATCGGGCAGAAAAGCCGGTTCCTTTTTCGTGCAAAAGGAGAGTACAAAGATGATGATAAAAGGACAAAATGTGCGCGGAAGTGTGCTGGATGACGAAACGAGATGTGCGCATTATCACAAAGAGATCGACCGCATCGCCATTAAATTTTATTGCTGTCAAACGTATTACCCATGTCATAGCTGTCATGAGGAAGACGGTTGTGGAAGTGCCAAAGTGTGGCCAAAAGAGAGGTTTGATGAGAAAGCGGTGCTGTGCGGCGGCTGCGGACATGAGTTGACCGTTCAAGAATATTTAGACTGCCAGTCAAAGTGCCCGAACTGCAGTACGTCATTTAATCCAGGCTGCAGTCTGCATAAGCACTTTTACTTTGAAACATAAAAACAGATGTTGTTTTAGCACCACGCAACATATTGCCGTGGTGCTATTTATTTTGTTGGCGGTATAAGGGATTTTTTTAAAACTATCACAATGTTCTTTATTAAGAACAAGAAAGGTGATATCCTTTAAGAACCAAAATGTTTACTAAGGGGAGATAAGAGTGTCAGTAAGAAAAAAACTGGTTCTAATACAATTTTCTCGTGCATTCGTTCCTTTAATCGTGATGCTATTTCATACAACAGAGAGTATGTACAGTTACTTTAAATACAATTTTTTAGGTCTTTCATTTCTGCCAATATCAGGCGGTGTCAATTATTTTTTTGCTTTAACAGGTTTTATGATGTATTACATATACCGGGAAAGCATTGGGAAAGCGAATCAATTAACGTATTTTTTGCTTAATCGTTTTATTCGAATTTATCCGCTTTATTGGATTCTGACGATCGCGTTTTTAACTGTATATCTTCTGTTCCCAAATCAATTTTGGTCAGGAGTTGACACAAATATTGAAGCTTACATCTCTTCAATCCTGCTTTTGCCCAACTCAAGTGAAACGGACCCTTTTCTTATTGTCGCATGGTCATTAGTACACACTGTCTTTTTTTATTTTATCTTTTCACTTTTATTTTTCTTCAAAATAAATATCTCAAAATGGATCCTGTCTATTTGGGGTGTTCTTTCAATTGTATTTTACACGGGATTAATTGATATAGATCATTATATCATCCGTTTTTTATTTAACTTTTATAATATTATTTTCTTAACGGGGATTGTTTGCGCCCATTTTATTACTTGTCACCGGATAAATTTCAAATGGTCGATCACTCTTTCTGTCATTGGCTTTTTAGGTTTTCCTTTCACTTGGTTAAATTATTTTTATGAATTTATCCATATCGACTTCGATTTTAGCACTGGTTTATCATCCGCTTTGCTTATTTTAGGGTTGGCGTCCATCGATCTTCAAAAAGATATAAAAATACCAAAGGTTTTCAACTATTTAGGAAATGCGGCTTTTTCTATTTATTTATCTCATAACGTAGTTTTAGATATTTCCACCGAGTTATATAGTAGATTAACGATTTACGATGAATTAGGAGGGTGGTTGACAATGACGATTCTTATGATTTTAATGTTGATTATTGGCTGTTTTACCCATTCGTTTATTGAAAAACCACTTATTAAAAGAATGAAAAAGATTGTCTTTAAGAGAAATATGGATATGCCTAAAATGGTTCCAAAAGAAAATAAATCCAGCATCAATATCTCGTGATAACATTTTTGTTATCTGTAGTAGTCACCTAAAAACCCTCTCTTTTAATGAGATATTCCCATGTGTTAGTAAGAAAAAGAAAGAACCCCAATGTCTACAAAATGAAATTTGGCGGGGGGGTTCTTTCTTTGATTTGTTCCTTTCCCTGAGTTTTTGCAGCTATATCTTTTTGCGTCATCAAGATAATACAATATAAAGTCCAAAATAAATTTAAGGGAAAAAAATACACATAAAATAGCGGGATATTGTTCTTTATTAAGAATAAATAGGGATATTTTCCTATTATAAAGGAACAGTGGTTATGTTATACTCCATTTATTGTTTCTTTTAAAGAACAAAGGCGGATATAATTGTCCCTATCGTTCTATCGGTACATACTGATTTATCATAATCCTCTACTAGTTCTTTCACTTGATAATAAATGAGGAAGGTGATGAAACAAGGGGATGGGAGTTGCTAGATTTTTTGATTCACTTATCGACAGGAAAGGAATTTTTTTTGGCTAAAATGTTCTTTATAAAGAACAAATTTCATTAGAACATTGTTAGGAAATCCATTACATTTCGTTACTGGAGGATAAATAAATGAGAAAAAAGTCGAGGAATACCAAAAATAGCTTCATCCTTATCCTTGTTATTTCTATCCTTTTTCCCTTCTTCTTCAATACACCGGAAAGCAGAGCGGAAAAAAACGGTTATTCAAATGTATTGGTGATTTATACATCAAGCGATGGTGAAATAGATGAACATCAGCGAATATTCGACATGTTAATCAGCCATTTTACGACAGACGTGAAGTTCATAAGCAGCAATGAAGTAGAGAAAAAGGACTTAAGCGGCGTTACCCACTTATTCTATTACGGACAGTTTCCGGATCGGCTTCCGAGCACCTTTCACACTTTATTAAATGATTATACTGGATCCATTCTAGCAATTGGGCACAATACGAAACAGCTTGGTACACACTTTGACTTTATTGATCAAAAGAACGAATTCGAAATTAATCAAATGGCGTTTACGGACAAAAAGGAAAAAAGGTTGAATACTTCTTATGGCAAAGCGATAAATATTGAAGTTGATAAAGGAACTGAGATATTGGTCGAGGGAACGCGTGCCGATGATTCAGCTTCTTATCCCATTCTAGTAAAAAATCAAAATCATTATTATTACGCCGTTGACAGAATGGCTATACGGGAAACAATTTTTCTCGGTGAAGCACTTCATCAGATGTTCGGAAAGAAACATATGGATGCTTCCCGTCCTGGGTATATCCGGATCGAAGATGTTCACCCGATGGTCAATCCGGAGCCTCTTAAAGAGATTGCTGGTATCTTAAAAGAAAAAAATATACCGTATATGATCGCGGTCATTCCGGTTTACACCAATCCAGAAACGGGAGAAGAACATTTCTTTTCTGATTCCCCGGAGCTGCTGAAAGTATTGAAGCAGATGCAGGAGGACGGGGGGAGTGTCATTCTGCATGGCTATACGCATCAGCATAAATTGAATGAAACCGGGGAAGGGTTTGAATTTTGGGATGTAGAAAAAAATACGCCCATTTACGCACCTGCCAGTAAAGAATTCGTGTTAAAACATGAAAGAGATTTTGAAACACGGGAGAAGTATGAAGAATATATGAAAGAATTAGAAAATTTCGAAAATGAATACATCCATAAAAAAGTAAAGAGAGGCATTCAAGAACTAGTCAATTATGGCTTGTATCCACTTGCTTTTGAAGCACCTCATTATACGATGTCTCAAAATGGATACAAGGTGTTATCGGAGTCCTTTTCCACCTATGTTGGCCAACTGCAGCTGAGCGATTCAGATTGGAAGATCATGGACAGTACACCGTATATTACGTCCCCTTCTTTTTTGAAAGGAATGCAGCTTTTACCTGAAACAATGGGGTTTGTGGAAGAAGGTAACCCCAATGCTCTTCAGGAAATACAGCAAAAGTCAGAAATGATTCAAATAACTGATAATGGAGTAGCAGGAGCTTTTTACCACCCATATCTTGGCGCAGACGGATTGAAAGATGTGTTAAAGGTAATGGAGAAGATTCCTAATTTATCATGGATTGATTTAAAAGAAATGGATGTTTGGGTTAAAACGGAAAATGTGGACATATACACGAAAAATGGCGAAGTTATAACAGATGTCAAACAAGGAGCACTGCTTTTATCGTCAATTGATTTTCCATTATATCATCTTAAGGAATTCATCGATATGGTCATTTGGGGAATAGCCATTCTTGGAGGATTGGCAGTGATTTCGTTTATTATGTTTACCGTGCATCTTCACAGCAGAAAAGCAAAAATGGAAGGATGATGGTTCTTGGCGAATTTTCTTTTGTACACTTCACTATTCATCATTTGGATGATGCTGTTTTACCACGCATTTCTCATGATCGGCGGTTATCTGCATTCGTTGAAATATCGTGAATATGAGAAAAAACTGGCAACGCCTGTTGAAGACTTTCCAAAAGTAAGCATTCTGATTCCGGCCCATAATGAAGAAGTCGTTATTGAAGATACGATTCAGTCAATGATTCAATTAAACTATCCAAAAGATAAACTAGAAGTCATTATTATTAATGACAATTCGAGTGACAATACAGGCTCCATTATTGACCGATTTGCACAAAAATATGCATTTATTCGGGCAGTCCACACAAAGCCGCCTCACACGGGAAAAGGAAAATCAGCGGCTTTAAATCACGGGCTGAACTATTCCAGTGGAGACATTATCGTCGTCTATGATGCGGATAACACACCGGAACCGGATGCCATCCACTATTTGGCGTTAGGACTGAAGCATGATTCAAAAGCTGGGGCCATTGTCGGTAAATTCCGTGTCGTAAATGCCAATAAAAATATACTCACCCGGTTCATCAATATTGAAACATTAACGTTTCAATGGCTGGCTCAGGCAGGACGCTGGTTCTGGTTTAAAATGTCAACTATCCCTGGGACAAATTTCGCCATCAGGCGTTCCATTCTTGAGCAGCTTGGGGGATGGGATGAAAAAGCTCTTTCAGAAGATACGGAGTTAAGTATCAGGGTCTATAATGCGGGCTACTATATTCGTTTTTTCCCGGCAGCCATTACATGGGAGCAGGAGCCTGAAAACCTGAAGGTGTGGCTCCGCCAAAGGACAAGATGGGCGAGGGGAAATCTCTATGTCATTTTTAAATATTTGTTTCGCATGCACAAATTAAAAAATAAAAAAGTGTTGGTCGACATCTATTATTTCTTATTTACGTATGTTCTGTTTTTTGGAGGCATTCTCCTTTCGCACTCAATTTTTGCTGTCAATTTAGTGCGGGATCTAGAGCTTTCGATTGGTGTCGTTTCCTATGTTTTATTAGTAGTCGGATTTCTGCTTTTCGTAACAGAAGTATGCCTGGCATTAAGCATGGAAAACGATCAATTAACATTTAGAAATTTTCTGTCAGTCCTGTTCATGTATTTCACCTACTCTCAAATGTGGCTCTTTCTTGTAATGTATTCTTCTTTTTTGGAAGGGAAGAGAATGTTGTTCCGGCAGGAAGCTAAGTGGTATAAAACGCAGCGCTTTAAACAACCGACAAAAGAAAATCATTCCGCTTAACAAAATTAATCTGAATATTCAGTATTTATGGGAGCTGTAATAAACATGACATTTTTCGAACCGGTTTACATCGAAACACGCATCGATATTAGCCAAACTCTCAGGCGCAGCCAGAACTAAGCCGTAGGAAGGAGAAAGGAGTGAGGAAAAAAATGCTTCTTATCAGTACTGCTTTTTTCATCGCCAGTTTCGGGATGTTCTATCTTTTTCTTAAAGAAGAATCCGTGAAGCGTTTTGCTGTTGAAGGGTTTATCGAAAAGTGGCTAAAGAACAATAATGGAACGATTGCGACGTATATTCAGGATGGGGAGCTGGAAGATGACGATTTAGTAAAAGGGAGAGAAGCTTTATCAGAAACGTTAGGATTATGGATGGAGTATTCTCTTTTAAAAGAAGATCAAGCACTCTTTGAAGATGCGTATACACAATTAAAGCGTTATTTTTTAGATCAAAATGGATTTGTTTATTGGAAGTTGACGGAAAGCGGAAAAAAAGAGGTTTCTACGAATGCACTGGTGGATGATTTGCGAATTAGCCGGGCTCTTTTTCAAGCAGGGGAAAAGTGGAAGGATGACCGTTATGATCAAACAGCAAAAAAGATAAGCAAGTATATTGTAAAACACAATTTATATGAAATGAGTTTAACCGATTTCTATGATAAAAAGATTGGGGATGGCAGCAAGGTCATTACGCTGTCTTATATTGAACCAGATTCATTAAAACAGATGGAAAAACAAGGTGTCATGGATAAAAAATTGATGAATAGCATGTTCGGTATTTTGAAAAATGCGCCAGTTAGCGGCGCGTTTTTCCCGAAGTCGTATAACGTGGAAAAAAAGGAATATCAGTACGATCAAAACGTTAACCTGGTGGATCAATCCCTTGTGGCTTATTACCGAGAAAAAAACGGCTATTCGACTAAAGCCTTTAATCAATTTGTTAAGAGGGAAATTAAAAAGCACGGTGTCATATATGGGCAGTATGATAGAACGACGGGACAGCCGATTGTCGAATACGAGTCTCCTGCCATCTATGCATGGATCATTTTGTATTGTTTAGAACTGAATGATAAAGAGCTGGCCAAAATAATGTTTGAAGAGATGGCCAAATTTCAGACAAAGGACTCAGAGTATTATGGCGGCTATTCAATATATAAAGAGGATACCCATATATTTGATAACCTAGTTCCTTTACTTGCGGAAAGAGAGATGTATAACAGAAAGATCATTCAATAAGGCTGCGTACCTATATTGGCAAGAAAATTAGCTGTTTGCCGCGAAACTCAGCTCGCGGCAGCAGCCATTTTTCGTTTATACACCATTTTTGACAGAGATACACTCACTTCATACAGTAAAATAAGCGGAATGATGACAAGGACATCCGATAAAAAGTCAGGCGGTGTAATTAAAATCGATACGACGATCAACGCAAAGTATGCGAACTTGCGCATTTTTTGCAAATTGTATGGATTCAGGATGCCAAGGTTAGTTAAAAACATCATGACTACCGGCATTTCAAACAACACTCCGAATGGAAGCGTCATGTGGAGCAAAAATTTAAAATATTTTTCAGTCGTAAAAAACGTCGCAAACATATCTCCGGAGAGTGACATTAAAAATGACAGTACGATTGGGAAAAGCACAAAATAGCCGAATGACAAACCGGCAAGAAATAAGAAAAAAAGAGCCGGAATGTACGTAAGTGTCACTTTTCGTTCAGCCGGTGAAAGTGCCGGCTTAATGAAGAGCCAGAGCTGATGCGCGGCCACTGGAATCACAGCGGCACCTGCAACGACGGCAGCGATGATGACATAAACCATAATAATGTCGCCAGGGCCGAGCAGTGCGAGTTTAAAAGGCAGATCTTTCACGATGTAATGGTATATATCCTGTACAAATGTGAAGGAAATAATGAAAAAAAGCATAAAGGCTGCAACAGTAATAATAAGCCGTTTTCTCATTTCTTCAAAATGTTCGAGTGCCTTCATATTTTGATCTTCCACTTGAATACCTCCCTAAAAAACGACTGACTCAGAAAACAATGCTTCTGAGTCAGCCTTCCCTTTACTATTCGTCCGTCCCCTGCATATGTCTATTAAGCAAGTGTTTTTTCTTTTTCTTTTTTCTTTGGTTTTTCTTCTTCGTCATCCGACACAAGATCACGCGTCGATTTTTTAAATTCTTTTAACGTCGATCCGAATGCGCGGCCGATTTCCGGCAGTTTTGAAGGACCGAAAATGATCAATGCAATAACGAGAATTAAAATTAAGCCCGGTACACCAATGTTTTGCAGCATGAAAAGTCCTCCTTAATATTTAAAACCTGTAATCGCAACGACAGAGGGACGCGGCTGGTTGTCGCCTTTGCGGTGCGGCCACATGCTTGTCGGATTATTCTTGTCTTCTGTTTCCTCGCCTGGATGCTGTACAGCGAGGAATAGAGTAGTTTCATCATCTGTAAAACAAGGACCTGTCAGTTCCGCCTCAACTGGTGCGGATGCGAATTGGTACGCTTCGCCCATTGCATCGCCGCTTGTTGGAATAACGAATACGCCGTTATTTTTGAACGTTGAGAAAATGCCTTTGTTGACTGAGCTGGATGAAATGTCCGTTACGGTCCATAGATTCGCATCGCTGTCGAACGTTAAATTGTCCGGTGCGCTGAAGCCGCTTTGACGGCCGCCGCAAGCGAAAATTTCAAAATCGAATGTGAGTGAACCGAGATCATCGTTATCTTCAAGGAAGCGTGTAATGTGTCCATGCATATTGCCGTGCTTCGCATTGTTTGTATGCGCAATAAATACAGACTTGTCAAACGGGCTGATTTCTACATCTTCCGGACGGTCTGTCGGTGTGGCACCCAGTAAAACGGCAGCATCGTGTGCGTTTACAAGGACATCTGCCTGTGTCTGGAATTTAGCGAGCAATTCTTTATTGTCTTTCGCTGCTGCACGAACTGCTTCGATCGTCAGTGCGACCCATGTTCCTTTTGCCATATTCGCCGCGTACAATGTACCTTCTTCAAGCAGCTCTGAGTTCGCTTGTTTGCGGGATTTTACATATTTGTTTTTACTGATGAATTTATACACACAGGCATCTGTTTTATCGTCGCCCATATACACCGCAATGCGCCCGTCGTTCGTTAAGCCCATCGCTGAGTTTTCATGATGGAAACGTCCGAGTGCTGTATGCTTGCGTGGCGCAAAATTGCTATCAAATGGATCCACTTCTACGATCCAGCCGTAATGTGTTTGATTTAAAGAAGCAGCAGCTGACGTGGATTCATAGTTTTCTTCTGCAGACAAGACCGTATTCCAGAGCGTTTTTCCACCGGAGCAGTTTGCGAACGTACCCTGGACAATGTCGACATTGCCTACAGCCTTTGCCCCGCGTGCCGGACCTGTCAAACGGAATGGTGTAAGGCCTGTAATGCGGCGTGCATAACGAGAATTTGTATCCATTTTCCAAACACCTTCATCGTCCTGGTAAATTTCAATAATGGATCCACCTTGATTGTAAAGAAGCTTTTGAATTTGAGCCGCTGAATATTTACCATTTGTTTTTGGCCCTGTTACCCATAGATCACTTGTATACTCATGATTCACCCATAAAAGTCCACGCTGATTTGAGTTGTTAATTGGGAAAAACATGGTGAAATCATTATTGTAGCCAAATGTATCGCCGGCTTTATTAATGACATCGCCATATGATGCAACAACATCATATTTATAGCCTCTTGGCAAAACAAGGTCATCTTTATCAGATGGTTTAATCGGTTTAAAATTTAATCCAGATACTTTTTTCTTAATGCCAAATAAGTGTGAAGCCGCTTTAGTTCCTTGTGCCTGCGTCTTTGGAGCGAATGAACCGAGCCCTGCAGAGGCAACCGTTAAAGCAGTTACACCTGTTCCAACATACGTTAAAAATTTTCTTCTGTTTAAATCTTGAGACATGACTAGACCCACCCTTTATGTATTTTATTAAACGCCCAATAGCTATATTAGAAAATGTTTGTAAAGGTTCTATACGATAATTGTTTGAATATTGTTAAAAAAAGTTTAAGTTATGAAAATATTTGAAACTTTCTTTACGATTGGTCGTACTATTTGGTGAAGAGAGGTGGTCGGGTGAAAGTTTTTATCGGTTCGATTCTTGTTATATTGCTTATCGGAGCTGGTATATGGCTCATGCTGTCGCCTTCGTTTAAAAAGGTCGGGGAGACAGCAAGTAAAGTGAAAGATAATTTAAAGGAGGGTCATCATGATGGAAACCGTGAAGAAGAAAAATAAAGGAATGAACAAAAAGATGCTTGGCGGTTCGCTTGTGGCACTTGCTCTTATTATTTGTATTGCTCTTTTCTCCATGTTTATAGAAAAAATTCCAAACGGTTATGTAGGGGTTGTGTACAGTCCGAACGGCGGGGTGCAGGATGAGACACTTGGCCAAGGGTGGCATCTTGTCGGCCTCTTCGACAAAGTAACAGTTTACCCAGTGCGAATGCAGACGGTTAATTATAAAGATATTCAAGTCGCGACGTCAGATGGAAAAAGCGTAACCGTTGATTTTGCTTATAATTACAGCATTCAACCGGATAAAGTCGTCGATGTGTTTAATAAATTCGGTCCGGTTGAAGTGGAGCAAATTGAAGAATCCTATTTGCGTACACGTCTGTGGGATGCAGGACGAAAAGGAATAGCGAAATACTCGGTAATTGATACATACGGCGAAAAATCATCCGAAGCCGCCGTTGATGTACAAACCCTTTTTTCTGAAGACATTAAAGAGCTGGGTTTCGTTGTAGATAATATGACGCTCGGTGTACCGAAGCCGGATAAATCAACCCAGGCTGCCATTAATAAACGGGTGGAGGCTGCACAGGAGCTTGAGCGAAAACAAATTGAATTGAAGATAGCAGAAGCGGAAGCGCAGAAAAAGAAAATCGAGGCCCAGGGAATCGCTGATTACAATCAGATTATAAAGGAATCGATTTCACCGGAAGTCATTCAAAACAAGTGGATCGAAAAATGGGATGGTGTAATGCCTAAGGCGACGGGGTCCAATCAGTTGATTCAAATACCAATTGAAGATGCCCCTGCTGCAAATACGAATCAGTAATCTATAAGCAATAAGCCCTTTGCCACCGGCAAGAGGGCTTTTCTATTTCCACGGGTGAAAAATGCTGTTTTTCTGCTAAATGTTTAGATGTTGTTTAATAGAACTAATTTATTGGAACGGGATGATTCTAAGATTATGTTAAAATAGAAAAAAAAGGATAAAGGAATGTGTTCGGATGCTTCAATTGAAGAATATACGCAAAAGTGAGGAGAATAAAGTACTGCTGCCCCCGTTCAGTTTATCTGTATCTGACGGAGAAGTGGCAGCGATTCAATGCAACCATGAATTTCGTAATGAGTTAATGGCCATTTTAAGCGGTTTGTCTATTGTATCGGAGGGAGCATTATATATAAATGAAACGAAAATCGCACCAGGACAAAAAAAGATGTTTCAACAAATTGGGTACGTTTACATGCAGGATGAGCTATATACTCGGCTGTCCGTAATCGAATATTTACGCTTTTTTCAGCAGCTGCATGATGGCAAAGTAAATCTTAACGAATTGACCGATTCGTTTGGACTGATGAAGAAGAAGAACGTACGAATTGAAAAACTATCATATTCAGAAAAAGTGCGGGTTCTGACGGCAAAAGCGCTCGTCCATGATCCGGACTTACTTATACTTGAGGAACCATTTCAATCTATCGATCTTGAAAGCAAATATATCATTCAACGTGCTGTAGAATCATTTGCCTCTCGCGGGAATGTAGTACTAGTTTTGGCAAGTTACCTGGAAAATGCCATGGCGCTTACTGACCAAATTTATGTTTTAAATGAGAGCGGATTAAAACAAAGGGAGATTCAGTTAGAAAATGAGATGGAAATGGAAGAGGAAGCAATAGAGCGGAAAGAAGACTCTGTCATGTTTCCAAATGCCATTCAAATGAAGATTCCATCAAAACTTGAGGATAAGTTAGTGCTGTTTCATCCAGATGAGATTGATTATGTGGAGAGCGTGGAAGGTTCTGCGCAGCTTTATGTGCAGGGTGAGTTTTTTCCTTGTTCGCTTAGTCTTAGTGACTTAGAGGACAAACTGCGACCTTATGGATTTTTCCGATGCCACCGCTCGTTTATTGTGCATTTGCCGAAGGTCAGGGAAGTGGTGACATGGACGCGCAACAGTTACAGTCTCATCCTGACGAATTCAGAAAAAAGTTCGATCCCTCTTTCGAAAGGAAAGCTTTCGGAGTTAAAAGAGAAACTGGACATTTAATTGCTCCATTCAGCTGAAAAAATGCTCCATTCGTGGGGAATATGATGCTTTTCACCTTGATATTGCTGCTTTTCTTTTAAGGTGGGGATATAGTGGAGACACGATCAGCGAAGGGAGCAAATGAATATGGAAAACGTAATTGAAGTACGGAATTTAGTTCATCAATTTGGCGTAAAAAGTGTCTTGAAAGGTCTCGATTTTGATGTGAAGCGTGGTGAGACATTTGGATTTTTAGGACCGAGCGGGTCGGGGAAAACGACGACGATTAAAGTTTTAACATCTCAGCTTATTGGATCAAGTGGAGAAGTGCGCGTTTTCGGACAGGCGAAAGCGGATTTGAAACGAATCGGTATTTTAACAGATAACAGTGGTCTGTATGAAAGACTGACCATCTATGATAACCTGGCACTGTTTTGCGATTTGTATGGGACGGACCGGGCGCGGATTTTAGATGTTCTAGAAGAAGTGAATTTGGCAGGAGAAGAGAAGACAGTTGTGAAAAAACTGTCAAAAGGGATGAAGCAGCGGGTGACGCTTGCCCGGGCGATACTGCATAAGCCGGATTTGTTGTTTTTAGATGAGCCGACATCGGCACTTGATCCGGTGAATCGGACACGTATTCACACGGTGTGCGCCGGTTAAGTGCAGACGGCACTACGATTTTCTTAACAACACATGATATGCAGGAAGCCGAAGAGCTGTGCAGCCGGATTGCATTTTTGAATGACGGCGAAATAAAAGCGATGAATTCACCACAGGCTCTCCGTCTTTACTATTCAGATGAATCGATTTCACTTCATTTAAAAGGGGACAAAACAGTTGTAGTGGAACGTGACGAAGCCGGTGCGGAGCAAATTCAAGCGTACATTGCCAGCGGGGAATTAGTGGCGATTCATTCAAATGAGCCGACACTGGGAGACATCTTTGTGCAATTAACAGGGAGGGATTTAGTATGAATCTATCAATGAAGCGTGTCGGAGCGATTTTTATAAAAGACTGGAAAGATTTAAAGCGAAATTCATACGTTTTGTTTACGATTTTTATGCCGGTTGTGTTTGCGGCGTTTATAGGCCAGGTGGGGATGGAAAACTCAAGCCAGTTCTTGCTCCCGGTAAATATGGCGCTCATCATGAGTGCTGCATTTGTGCAGGCATCGATGGTGGCGGAAGAGAAAGAGAAGAATACACTGCGTGGATTATTACTGTCACCGGCTTCGACACTTGAGATTTTTATAGGGAAAAGCGTGTTGACGGGCGTTGTGACAATCATTGTTATCCTCTTGTCTATTTTGTTGAGCGAAGTTCAATTAAAAGGAATTGCACCGCTTTCTATTGGGATTTTCTTTTCACTTATTGCCTTTATTTCCATCGGAACAATGATTGGTCTTCTTTCGCGAAATGTTATAGAGACCGGGATTGTCGGAATGCCGGTTCTCGTTCTTTTTCTGGGAAGCAGTATGTTGACGCAAATAATTGAGAACAAAACGGTGAAAAACGTGTTATCGTTTTTGCCGAATGAACAGCTTTCAGTCATGTCGATTAAGTTGTATGAAGGAGCGGCATTTCATCATGTTTTTGAAAATATCGCGGTTATTGCTGCCTGGGCGGCCGCCACTGTTGTGTTGACATTTCTTTTATATAAGAAAAGCATGGCCGATAAGTGATGTGAAAACGCATGGCATCCGCCAGGCTTTTCCTTTTTATAGAACTATATCCTTGATTTCCTAAAAATGCAGGTGGTTTTTCATTCTTTTTATGGTAAAATTAACTAAGATTGTAGCTTTATGTACGTACAAAAAATTTCAGGGAGATACGGGATATGAAAAAAGCAGCCATGTCAATAATCGCCGTGCTTTTTGTTTTTGGTCTGTTTCAACCGGTACAGGCAGCGGGAGAAACGGGGTTTTATGACAAAGTGAAGGTAACGCATGCAGATGGCGGCACCGATCAGCCGTTTGTGAAAAATGAAAAATTAATAATTGAACTTGGCTGGTCATACAAAGGGAGTCCGCCGGATGCATTTACATTGCCGGATGTATTTAAAGTGAGCGAAGATATTCAAAAAACGTTAACAACGAAAGACGGAACAAATGCTGGTGCAGTAAAGGTAGATAAGAAAACACGCACCGTAAACGTCTCATTAAGTCATACAGATTCATTGGAAGCGGGCACGTCGGGATCGATATTTATCCCTGTCCTTTTTAATGAAACGAAAGTGAAAGCCGCGGGATCATACGGTGCTGCGTTTACCATTGGACAGGCACCACCTGTTGACGTAAAAGTGACGGTGGTGAATGCAGCTGGAACAGGCTCGATGAAAATAGCAGCCATTGATGCATCGACGAAAGCGAAAATGACCGGTTCGGTATTTACTGTTGTGAACGAAGAAGGAAAAGTCGTTGCTTCACTGACAACGAACAGTGCCGGTGAAGCAATTGCGTCAAATTTGGCATATGGGACATATACGGTTACTCAGACGGCTGCGCCAACAGGCTATGCAGTTCCGGTTGACCCATGGAAAATCGATATAAATGCAGCCGTTGTGACGAAAGAAGTCGGGCATACAAAATTGACCGGTTTAACGGGATCCCTCGCCATTACAGTTGTTGAAAAAGGAACAACGACACCGATCAAAGGGGTGGAGTTTGAGTTGAAATCGGACAATGGCCTTTTTGTAAAGACGGTAGTGACGGATGCGAAAGGGAAAGCAGTATTAACGGGTCTTGAATATGGAAAATACACACTAACACAAACGAAAACAGCAGAAGAGTACTTGGTGCCTAATGAAACGTGGGATATTGCCATCGGACGGCAGACTGCTGTTGAGAAAAAAGTTGAAAATCAATTAATCAATGAATACGGCACACTCTCAATCAAGAAAACGGATGAAAAGTCAGGTGCTGATCTTAAAGGAGCAGAGCTTTCTCTCTATCACTATGCAGGCGACCAGAAACTTGTTGCGAAAGTAGTGACGGATGGTAAAGGCATAGCGGTATTTAAAAATTTGGTGCCGGGGAGATATATAATCGAAGAAACGAAAGCACCTGACGGTTATACTCGTTCAAATGAAAAGACTGTCGTGACAATTCAAAGTGGTGAAACAGTGAATCTCGCTTTGAAAAATACAAAATCCTCTCCAGCTGGAACAACGCCCAAAACAAAATCAGGTACATTGCCAAGAACAGGCGATGAATCATCGATGCTGTATATGTTTGGCGGCATGATTTTCGCAGCAGGGGGATTTCTGCTCATGAAAAAAAGGAAGAGTGCGTAATACGCAGGTAATATGCTAAGAAAAGTGATAGCGGTTATTTGTATGATTGCAGCTGCCATAATGATTGCGGCACCATTTTTAAAATATGAGCTGCTTGAAGCGAGCACTGAAAAATATGCAGCGGTGCGCCTGTCGCCGGAAGAAATTAAAGAAAACAGTGAGAAACCAGCACAATTTGAAATGGAAGCCATTCAGCCGCCCTCTGTATTGGATACAGTGATGAATGATAATGAAGTGGAAACGTCTGCGATAGTCGGGCAAATTGACATTCCATCTGTTAATCTCAGTCTTCCAATTTTAAAAGGAACAACAAACGAAAATTTGCTCGTTGGGGCGACGACGATGAGGGAAGATCAGTGGATGGGCCTCGGAAACTATGCGCTTGCCGGGCATCATATGAAAAAGGATACGCTTTTGTTCAGTCCGATATTGCGTGTGGAAAAAGGTGCATTCATTACAGTAACGGATTTAACGTATACATACACATATGAAGTGACCAAATTAGACGTTGTTCATGAATCCCGGACCGATATTCTTGAAAATACGGTTGAACCGGTTATTACTCTAGTTACTTGTTATAAATCAGATGAACCGGAAAAGCGGTTTATCGTGCATGGTGTGCTGAAAAAAACAGAAGAATTCAATAGGAAATAGGACCTGCCTGCCAGGTCCTGTTTTTTAATTTTGCGTCATCTGAAATGTTCGTGTTTGTTTGCGCTCAGCCCTGCATTTTTTTAAGCGTTAGTATAATCTGTGTACTCCGGTGAGGTGCTTTTTAAACCAGGATCAATGATTCGTTGGACATTGACATGTTTTAGTACGAATCTGTGCCGCCGATGTGTTCCGAATCGGGTTAGGGAAAAAGTAAAATTTTTCTGGATTTTTTCATAAGATAACTGTATTATTTATACTAATACAGTTAGTACGGTTTGCGCAGAAAGGAAGCGGAACAATGTTTACAATTGATACGAGAAGCCGGGTGCCGATTTATGAGCAGCTGACTGAGAAGCTAAAAGAACTCATTGTGCGGGAAGTCATGAAAGAAGATGAACAGCTGCCGTCGGTCAGGTCTTTGGCGCAGGATTTAACAATAAATCCGAATACCATTCAAAAGGCGTATCGGGAGTTGGAGAGAGAAGGATACATTTACTCTATACCAGGCAAGGGAAGCTTTGTTTCACCGGTTAAAAACGAAATAAACAGGGAGCGAATGGAGATGTTGAAAAAAGAGCTCGAACGCATTGTTGGGGAAATTTTGTTTTTAGGTGTACCGAAAGATGAAGTCATTAAATTGATTGAAACGATGGAGGAACCGGAAAGGAGCGGTGACGATGATTAAAGCGGAAAATGTATCAAAGCGATTCGGCCGCTATGAGGCGGTGAAAGGGGTTCATGTTCATGTGAAGAAAGGATCCATTTATGGACTGCTCGGTTCAAATGGTGCCGGAAAAACGACACTGTTGAAGATATTATCAGGTATTATTCAGGCTGACCAAGGGGTGCCGGAAATCGAAGGCGAATCCATCTTTGAAATGCCCGATGTAAAAAAACGGGTATTATTCATACCTGATCATCCATATTTTTTTCACCAGACGTCGCTATTGCAAATGGCCTCATTTTACGAAGCGGTATATGACCAGTGGAATTCGGAGCGGTTTCGTCAATTATATGAACATTTTGCGCTTGATCCAAATGCAAAATTAAGCCGGATGTCTAAAGGGATGCAGCGGCAGGCCGCCTTTATTTTAACGCTGTCGGCAATGCCGGATGTGCTTATTTTGGATGAGCCGTTTGATGGGCTTGATCCAGTCGTGCGTCAGCAGGTGAAAAACTTGATTATTCAAGATGTGAGCAGCAGGGAGATGACAGTGATAGTATCTTCACACAACTTGCGGGAAATGGAAGATTTTTGTGATGCGGTTGGTGTCATGCATAAAGGAAGTGTTTTATATGAACGTGAACTGGAAGAGTTGAAGACAGACATCAGCAAGCTGCAGGTGGCATTTAAAAAATTGCCGGATGAGTCGTTTCTTGCCGGGATGGATGTAATCCACCACGAGAAACGAGGCCGGGTTCTGACGTGCATCGTACGCGGAACAGAAGGTGATATTGACCGCTATGTCCGTTCCTATGAGCCAGCTATTTATGATGTGCTGCCGCTTACACTGGAAGAGATTTTCACGTATGAAATGGGGAGTGTTGGCTATGAAATCCGGAATCTTATCGTTTAATAAAGGGCTGTTCATGCAGCATACACGCTCCATTTTGTGGATTTGTGTGTTCTTTCTTTTATCGCAGATTTTGTTGCTGCCATTAGGGATTTTGATAAAGCTGCTAGATGGGCAGATCCTTCAATATTTATTCGAAGAGGAACCGCGGAATATCTTATTCACGATCTCTTATTCTATTCAATATTTATCGTACATTGTTTTTCCTGTTCTATCGGGAATAATCCTGACAAGTTATATAACAAAAAAAGGTTCTTCTGATTTTGTTCACAGTTTGCCGTTTAAACGGTCGACGCTCCTATATCATGTATATTTAGCAGGAACGGCAGCACTTGTATTGCCGATTTTTATCAATGTGGTTATTTTGCTTATTATACGTCCATTCGTGAAACCGATCACGTATTCAGCTTTCCAATTGTTCGAGTGGGCAGGTGTATCACTCTTTGTCGTCTTATTTATGTTTTTTGTGACGGTTATGATTGGTTTATTTATTGGCCCTCCGCTGCTAAAGGGAATTATGGTATATGGGATTCTCATGCTGCCGGCAGGATTATTGATGATGACATTGGCAAATGCACGTTATTTTATTGATGGACTAGCTGCTGAAACCTACACGTCGAAAATTATGGCAGACGGGTTCTTTTTATTCCGGGCTGGCGGATATGAAACACGTCCGTTCAGTGGAATGGAATGGGGTGCTTACCTTGCCATTGCGGCAGTTGTTGTGGCTGTTTCGTTTTATGTGTACAAAGTGCGTCCGGCAGAAGCTGGTGACGAAACGATTGTCTTTCCATTCTTTCGCTGGGCATTTATTTTCGTATTCACATACGTTTCGATGCTGATCGGCGGGGAGTATTTTGGTCAATTTTTAAGCGGATCAACGGCGTGGATGATTGCGGGTTACGTGATCGGTGCCTTAGCAGGATATACATTGCTGCAAATGATCGTTCAGAGATCTTTACGTCTTATATGGCCGTTGAAAGGATTTGCGGTATATGTACTGTTGCTTTTGTTGATGCTTATTCCTGGAACGTTCATTGCCACTTCATATGAAAAAGCGATACCTGAAGCAAATGAGATTGAAAAAGTGTACATTGGTGAAACTGCGGAGCCATTTGAGAACGTTTTTAATGGGGAGGGTTCAGCTAAATTTAAAAAGGTGGATGCCGGGTTTATGAAAGGAGCCAATTCCATTGCAGAGGTGCGGGACATTCATTCCAAGTTAATAGATAGAGGCAAGGAAAAGGATTACGATAGCCACACAGTCACGATTACGTACGAGCTTAAAGATGGAAATCGCATCCAGCGCCAATACAATGTCCCATTTGAAGAGCTAGTAAAGATTACAGAACCGATTAGGAAAAATGTAGAGTTTATTAAAGCATCTAATCCAGTTTTTTCAATTGCAGATCCTGAGAATATAACGTATATAAGCGGATATGATGGAACTACAGGTATACAGTTGGCTAATGTGGCGGAGAAAAAGACGATTACAGCGCTAATGTCAGCTCTTGAAAAAGACGCTCTCACAAGAGAAGCCGATATGTTCAGCCCATATTACTATAATTCAAGCACTCTTGAAATTTGGCTTGGCAAACAAGGAATGACATTCGTTTCCGCAAATGTGAGTCTTGATGATGAACAGAGCATTCGCGCTATTCGAGATTACATCCCCGGCGCTGAATCATTTGCATCTGTAAAAAATGTAGAGAAAGCCTTTGTTGTCACCGCAAAAACAGAAGAACAAAAAGAAGAGCTGATAGATTTTGTTTTCAATGAAGAAGGAGAAGAACCGGAATGGGAGGACATGCCGATCCCTTTTAAAGAGATAAAAGGGGAGGGTGAAATTGCGGAGCTCCTTAATCCAGCTGGTTTAACAGAAGAGAGCAGCCGATTGCTCGTGTTAAAATGGAAATATAGCGGCGGCGTTTCTTTTACTGTAAATGGATTGAAAAAGTGAAAAAACAGCTCAAACGTAACCGTGTTTGAGCTGTTTTTCTTTTAAATAATTCCTTTATTTACTGGATTTACCTGTTATAATAGAAAATGAAAGTGGAGGGGTATGATGTTTACACCGGAACATACTGGAATAATGGTAAGCAATATGGATGAATCCATCGCCTTTTATGAGGAAATATTGGGCTTTACACTTCGCGTAAAATCAAAAACGGCCACAAAAGAAATTGCTTTTTTATCGCATGATCGACTTCCTGGATTTGAAGTTGAACTGCTTCTCGATTTAGACCCAAAACACTCCTACGCAGAACAGGGAATTGTAAATCATCTGGCTTTCTCAGTAGATGATTATGATCAAGCAATGGCTGAACTGCAACGGAAAGGCATTCCTTTTTTAGCGGATCAGCCAACAATCGGTGAAGGAGGCCGCCGGGCGATCAGGTTCGCCGGACCGAATAAAGAAGTACTGCAAATAGTCGAAAAGAAAGATTAAGTTGTATACACTAGAAAAATAATAAAGTTTAATTTCTGCCCCGTTTCAGACTAGTACGTAAGAATGAAGAACCTTTTTCGGGTTCTTTTTTATTGGAGTAATGGTCTTTTTTTCTCTGTTTTCTATTCATTTTTCCGCTATAATAGAAAAGGTGCTTTTCCGTTTAAAACGGACAATTGAAAACTCATATGATATGATAAAATCTACGAATTTGGAAGGAAAGAGGACTTTTCAACATGAAGAACGAGAAGACATTTTGGCTGCTTGCCCTGGCTTTTGTCATTTGGCAGCCTGTTATAGATGTGCTCACTAGCGCGTCATTGCTTCTATTAAATGTGAACTTGACAGTCGGAGTTATTGCCCGCGTGCTGTTTATGGCCGCTTTAGTGGTAATGCTTTTACTGATGGCCCGCAGAAACCGTCTCGCAAGAAGATACACCTTGTATTTAATCGGTCTGGCGATCCTAATTATCGTGAATTTGGCCTTAAATATGAACATAAAGGACCCATATTATTTAGCCAGTGAATTAAAGTATTTTAATAAAGTCGTCTATTTTCCAATTATGTTTGTCGGTTTTAGCGTGCTGTACCTTTATTTGAAAAGAGAAAACGAACCATACAAAGAAAAAACAACCACGTATTTTCTTTACTCCTCACTCATTATTAGTGCCGTTTTCATCGTGTCATTCATAACTGGAACCAGCATGGCGAACTATTCCCATACCAAAATTGGATTTTCAGGATGGTTTTTTGCCGGCAATGAAATCGGAGCCATTATGGCGATTATTTTGCCAATTACGGCTGTATATGCAATCGAACGTACAGAGCGTTTAAAGGAATGGCGACACTGGATTCCATTTATCCTTCTGGCGTTTTCAATGCAGTTTCTTGGAACAAAAGTGGGCTATGGCGGGGTTGTCGTTGTATTAATTGCAGCTTTTTTATCGACGCTCATTCTGTATTTCACGAAAAACCGCTCAGAAAAAATGCGTTCAAACATGCTCATTTCTCTTATTTTAACAGCGGTACTGGCTGTGGCGACACCATTCACACCTATTTTCCACAATATGTTCGCGCATTTAAGCTTGTTGAACATAGATTTTTCGAATGAAGATGAAACGATCGATCCGGAAACGGGTGAAGAAGTGAACCCTGCGGATGAAGATTCTGAAATTACGGATGAGCAGATTCAAAACCTTGTTTTTAGCAGCCGGGAAAAATATTTAGCAGAAATGAAAAATGAGTTTGCGGATGCCCCAATCGAACAGAAATTGTTTGGGATGGGTTTTGCCGGGAATTATGAAGAGCCGGAGCCTGGGAAAGGTCCACGAATGATCGAAATGGACTTCTTTGACCTCTTTTTCTCCCTTGGGATTGTCGGGTTTCTTTATTTGATATCTGTTCCGCTTTACTATGTTGTTAAATTCATTATTCACTTCGTTCGTAATATTAAAGATACGTTTACACCAGTCAATGTCATGTACGGTGTATCCTTTATTCTCGGAATCGGTATTGCAGCAACAGCCGGCCACGTCTTAACAGCACCAGCTGTCTCTATTTACGTGGCAGTTGTCATGGCAATGCTTATGGTACGTGAAGGGATTATAAAAGAATAATTGAAGCCGCTCTGCAGATTGCAGGGCGGTTTTTTGTGTTTTTTCTCTATTTATGAAGCTATTGTAAGAGTTATTTTAAAGTTTGTTCATTTTATTGTTTTTTACATTTATCTGGAATATGCTTTTGGTGTGTAACCACTTTTCTGGAGGAGGAATTTTTATGAAAAAAAATTGGTTTAAGTTTATCGCAGCTGCTGCAACAGCGGCAATAAGCTTTTTATCGGCAACCGCTTCTGCTTCATCATCGTTTACAGATGTACCTGCTCAATATGCAGACGCTGTGCAGTACCTAGTGGACCAGCAAATTACCTCTGGCGTTAAAACGGGCACGTTTGGTACGGCAATGCCAATTACACGTCTAGATGCAGCGATTCAACTTGCAAAAGCACTTGGGCTTCAACCTGAAGATACATATAAAGATGCTGGTTTTATTGATGTTCCAAAACGGGGTCAGTGGGCTGTTAATGCGCTTGCTGCAGCAAAAGTAACAGAAGGAAAAAAGGATAACTATTTTGGTGCATATGACTATATTACACGGGGGGAAGCAATCAAATGGCTTGTTTCTGCGTATGAACTTCCTGTGGATGTAAAGGTAAAAGAGACCGTTTTTACAGATGTAAATGAACGGTGGGCGCCATACGTCGATGCCCTTGTGAAGGCTGGTTTAACAGACGGGAAAACACACGGCAAATTTGGTGCTGCAGATAGGTTAATCCGCGGGGAGTGGGCACTATTTTTACATCGTGGTACTCATCTTCCGTCAACATTTGAACTTTCTGTCATCCACACGAATGATACGCATGCGCACATTGAGAACGTGGCACGTAAAGCGACAGTTGTCAAAGAACTTCGTGAGCAACATCCCTCTTCTTTATTACTCGATGCAGGGGATGTTTTCTCCGGTACACTTTACTTCAATGAGTATAAAGGACAGGCCGACCTGGAATTCATGAATTTGCTTGGCTATGACGCGATGACATTTGGAAATCATGAATTTGATCTCGGTACAGAATCCCTTGCATCGTTTATTAAAAACGCAAAATTTCCGTTTGTTTCGGCGAATATAAATGCTTCAGCGGATAAAAATTTAACATCGCTAATGAATGAAACCGTCACAGACAAGCCGGCAGAGGGGAAGATCTATAACGGAATCATTAAAGAAGCAGGAGGAGAAAAAGTTGGTATTTTCGGTTTAACAACGGCGGAAACCAAAACGATTTCGTCACCGGGCGATCAAGTCGTGTTTGAAGATTATGTTGCGGAAGCAGAAAAAGCCGTCTCCTCATTTCAAGCAGCAGGTGTAAATAAAATTATTGCCCTAACCCATATCGGTTTCCAAGATGGCGGCGGCGACAACGATGTCACGCTCGCAAAAGAAGTAGAAGGAATTGATGTGATTGTCGGCGGTCACTCCCATGACCAATTAAAGGATCCATACATTGACGAGACGGGTAGAGAAGCAACCGTTATTGTACAAGCAAACGAGTATAATAAATTCGTCGGTATACTGGAAGTTGTATTTGATGAAACAGGTGCTGTTACCGAATACGCCGGGGAATTAATCGAGGTAGATGCGAAAAATGAAGACAAGAGCTATGTATATGAAGAAGATGCTTCGGTGAAAAAGATTCTTGCAGAAAAATACACGCCGGCCATTAAAGGCATAAAAGCACAAGTTGTCGGTTCAACGTCTGTTGCGCTTGATGGTGAGCGTGCCAATGTACGGACGAGAGAAACAAATCTCGGAAACTTGATGACAGATAGCATGCTTACAAAGGCAAAGTCAATTGATGCTGACACTGTCATCGCCATGCAGAATGGGGGCGGTATCCGCGCGTCAATCGATCAAGGAGATATTACGATGGAAGAAGTATTGACCGTAATGCCATTTGGAAATGCTTTGGCGATTATGGATTTAACGGGTGCTGAAATTAAAGCAGCGCTTGAACATAGTGTCAGTATGGCACCGGAGGCATCGGGCGGATTCATGCAAGTATCGGGATTGAAATTTACCTATGATTCATCCAAGCCAGCTGGTGACCGTGTAACAGCTGTGGAAGTATATGAAAATGGCGCGTTTGCTCCGCTGGATCCAGCGAAAACATATGCTGTTGCAACAAATACGTTTACAGCGAAAGGCGGAGACGGGTACACGATGTTTAAAACCGCGTATGACTCTGGCCGTGTAAGTGAACCAGGCTTTGCAGACTGGGAAATATTCACTGATTATGTGAAAGCAAATCCGGGTGCTGAACCGAAAGTGGAAGGACGCATTACAAAACAGCAGTAAAAGAAACGTAATAGCTGTCAGCCTTTTCGTGTGAGGATGAAGAGGCTGACTTTTTTATTTTCGTTAATTCCGGTTCAGAATCATATGATATATAAAACAAAACCGGGGAGGGAGAAAATGAAACATGTGTTATTGGTTTTGCTTGCTGCGGGTATAATTTATATTTTCTCGTCACAAACGTATGAGCAGCAATCTATCATTCCTATTCTTCGCATTGTGCTGCCAGGTGAACCGCTAAAAGAGCTCCTGTCTAATTTGGAACTTACATACTGGGGACGGGTGATCTCAGTGGAAACGAGAGGATATTATTATTTTCTGGAGTTTCTTATTCGAAAGTTTGCCCACCTTTTCTTGTTTGGTGTACTGGCTGTATCGTTAACATGCCTGCTCACGACGGCACGGCTCCGTTTTATCACGGCGGCATTCATCGCGCTCATCTTGACAGCTCTTTATGCAGCTTTTGATGAATATCATCAATGGCAGACTGGCGGACGGACTCCGCTTATAAACGATGTAATGCTGGATGTAGCTGGTGCTATGATTGCACTTGTCCTATTCACTCCATTTTATTGCAGGCTGCGGAAACAATGGAGAAGTTAATTAAATGACGATGATATAGATTGATTCAAAAGGAATGGTTAGTTTCTTCTTGTTTGGCATACAAAGCAGCAGTGAATCTTTCGTAACCTCTTCAACAGTACCCTGGACTACATTGTCTAGAAGTTTGATCTTTACTTTTTTATCTAATAGATCCAAGAAAAAAATAGACAGCGTCATTTTGAAGAAGATATGAAGCAGCTCGGGAGAAGAAGCCACTGTTTCCCCAAAGTTAAATGTAAGTGATCTTCTGAGGCAGGGATCAATATCGATCAATTCTGGTTCGTTAACAGGCTGGACAAAACGGCTGCGAAGTTTAATGGAAGCGACCTTTGAAAATGGAATAATAATTTCCAATTCTCTTTTTCTTAAAAGAACAAAATCACGTCCAACGATGTGAACACGTCCTGTGAGGGATTTTCTTTTTTGAACTTTCTTCTTTTTAATCACTAGTTTGCTGCTTTTAAGGGGAGTACGCACATTCCTAGCCTTCATTCTCTTGTTATATACCAGTTTTCGCCGATTTGATCTTTTCTTTCTTTTTCTTTTCTTTTTTTCTGAACTCCCTGAAGTAGTATATGAGTCGTTAAAAAGCGTTTTATCGTTTATTTTTGACTGAGCAGCCTCTTTGTCTTTGTATGTTATGAACACTTCCACCCATTGATTTATTAAACCTTCAAAAGATTCTGCTCGTCCTTCAGCGGGACGCTCATTTGATAAAGCTAAATTCAGCAGAAGCACATTCGCAGCTTCAATCTTTTCTTCAAGATCTTGAAGCGCTTCTTCTGGGAGACAAGAAGAAGGAGAGGGGAATTTCTGGGTTTCCAGCTGTTTCGGACAACAATTTTCCGGGGAGCAAAAATCATCAGCTATACCTGGAGGGACAAACTCTGGACAACAAAAATCAGCGGATTTGCGTTTTTTCTTCACTCTTTATTCCGTCCTTTCTCATTTTAAGCGATACCTATTAGTATTTTATGTGACAGGCTCGCTGGTGGTTCTCTAAAGTGAGACTATAAAGCTAAAGGTTTATAACCAAGTTTTTCATGTTGAAAAGGGGCTTTGGCTTATCCACATTAGTAAAACATACATAAAATGGTAGTAGGCTTATAAGCTGACGGAAAATAAGGAATTTTCTACGTGGTTCGCTGCAGAAGAGTATTTTTATATTAGTCAGATATAGGCAGGATTTAAATAGAAAGGAGGAAGAGAATGAGTATTCATCACCAGTGTCATTGTTTTGGCGATAATTCTCATCACCAAGATCATACGTGTGGATGCAAAGGGACTGATGGCATTAAATTTCATCACCATGATCATTCATGCGGATGCAAGGGATTTGAAGGAGTCAAATTTCAGCAGCACAACCCATCATGCGGGTGTAAAGGTTTTAGGGACAATGATTTCCCGCGAAACGACCACCACTCTTTTCATCTAAACAACCATCATGTTTGTTCGAATCATTTTCATAATAGATTTAATTCTCATTTTGGGAAACGGTGTTTGTGCGATGACCGTTTCAGTGTCCGGTTAGGTGGATTACGAAACGGGATGGCTTTTCGCCTTCGTCAATTGCTCGGATGCAACGTTAAAGTGACGTTTGATGAAGGGCAGGCGATCCGGGGGAGAATTGCTTTCGTTGGTACGGAGTTTGTAGAGATTATGGCTCTGGAAAAAAGAACGAAAGAGAATAATTGTCCGCGCAGAAAAAAATTTTTTATTATTCAATTCGATAAGATAAAAATGGTGGAAATGATAGAGAAATAAGTGTAACGTCAAAACAAAACGATGTTCAGTCTAGAACATCGCTTTGTTTTTTTTATTGGAATAAAATCAAATCTTAACGTTCAAGAATCGGTAAATGGGGCATTACTTTATCGTGTACCCGGAAGATTCCCCACATGCCTTGCTCGATGTCCCAGCGGATGTTGCCGGATCGATACATATAGTCACCTGGAATGTTAAATATTCCACCTGCACCACCGATCAAAAGTAAATCTTCCGTCACGCCCGGCACCAAATGACCGACATAAGAGTCAATTCTTGAATCAATGTCTCTAGGATCGAATTTCCAATTGTGTCCGTGCAGGTGGAAAGTGTGCGATCTTCTTCGTTCTGATGGATTTGTGAGGCGGACAACGACAGGATCACTCGGATAAGCTTCGAAAACTGGTGTTGCTGGATCGCCGAATACTTTTGAACTAAATAAGTCGCTTAAAACAGGATGTTTCCTGTAGCGGTTAATCAGTCTTTCTGTTCGGTAGTTGAAACCGCGCGAGCCAAAATCGTACGTATCCACTTCATCGTCCGGATCCGCTTCAGGAATCACACCCGCCAGTGGATCGATAATTAACTGGTCTTGCTTATCCACGAGCCGGACCCCATCGTGCATAATTAAGACAAATTCTCTAAAATCACCATTAAACGGGTGTCTTAAAATGACATTTGCACCGGTTTTGACAGGCTTTAATGTTCTTGGGTCAAGGTAAGTCGTAAACCGCGGCTCTGCAATAAACGCTCCGAAGGTTCCGAACGAACGATGGTTCCTCAAATCGGCCATATCCCACATCGCACACGTTCCTATATTCTCCTGGACATGCCATCGGTACGTAATTGTTTCTCCAGGTCCGACAGTCTGATCTGGATTAAACCCGACGGTGTCACCGCTTGATGTAGTGACATCATAGTCAAGCATGTTAACGTGCAGAGAGATACGCAAGGAAGGCGGATAAACTGCCTGTTCCTTTACCGGCGGATACGGATGAATCCCGTCTGGGAACGGAAACAAATCAAATTTCAGCCGGCTGGTCAAGGTTACTTCGACTAAATCACCGGAATTCCCTCTTAACACGAGCGGCTCTGGATTCTTTTTGCCGCAAAGAATATCTTCCACATCTTCTTCCAGGGCAAAAATAATGCCAAATGGGTCGTGATCACCAAAGGAATTATAAACAATTGGTGTTTGAAACGCGACAACACGATACCTCCTGATCGGCGGGTTATGCGCCACTTCAGGCGGCAGTGAGCACTGTGGATCGGCGGGCGCTGGTGGTTTTCCAGTTGCTTTTGGCAGCGGCTTCGTCCTTGGCGGAGGCAGCGGCCGGTCAGGCAGCGGAATCAAATTATTCACTTCTTGATCAAATGCGCGAATTAATCCCCACGTACCATTCCATACATCCTCTTCATCGCCAAAAGCCCATAAATAATCTCCCGCTCTCGGAATGTCCATTTCCAGTGTAAACGATTCTGAAATGCCGATATGCTGCTGCGAGCGGAGTTGCGAATCGTTGCTGGGACGCTCTGCTTTCCATTTCAGCCCATGCACATTAAAACTGTGCGACTCTTCGTGGGCTCCTTGCAGCAGACGGATGCGGATCGGATCCCCTTTGTAGGCCCGTAAAATAGGGGTGATCGGATCACCATTGACATAGGAGCTGAAAGAATAAGCGGGATCGCAGTTTTTTCCAAGCCGAAACTGCAGCGGTTCATTCTTGTAATTGACCGCAAAAATACCCGGATCATCCTGTGAGCCTGGAAATGGAGGGGGCTGGATCGGACAGCCGTCTTTATCAAATAGCAAAGCAAAATCCTGGACAAACAAGGCAAAATCCCGATAATCAGGAATAATAGGATGGACAACGGTTATTTCTGTACCGTGATCTACCTCTTCACCGGTTTTCGAATCGTAAAATTCGGAAAAACGGGGCTGGATAACGCAGGAGCCAAAAATGCCATGCTGCTGATGTGAAACCGGAAATAAATGGTCATGAAAGAAAAAAGCTTTTAATTCCGTGTCGGCAAACCACTCATATCGAATGGTCTCGCCCGGCAAGACGGAACTGTCATAATTCCAGCCCACATTTGCTCCATCAGAAACCAAAACATCAAATTTGACAAAATGGACGTGAAAGCCTACTTCATAGGTTCGCGTAACAAGCTGAAAAGCGTCTCCGTCGAGCAAATGAGGCATTCGATTTGTAAAATTCATTCGAATGCATGACCCGGCTGGTGCGTATAAGACAAGCGGTTCGGGCTCCTTTTTTCCAGACAGCACATCATCGAGGTGCTCATCTAAAACATAAATTCTTCCTTTCGGATCGTTCCAGCCCTGTTTATTATAAACAAGCGGCAGTTCAATGACGGATACGTTAAATTCCAAAACAACCGGGTTTCCGAGGCATGAATCAGCAAATACAGCCCCGGGTCTTGCATTTGGCACTGCAGCATTTTTTTCGAGTTCGGTCATTTCCCTGCCGCCAACAATGCCCAGCGGAGGCCTTGGCGCTTTGCAGCCAACTTTTCCCGGGATAAAGTTAGGGAAACCTGGTCTTGCTTTCGTTGGTTCCGGTGGACAAGGGCGGTCCGGCAACGGCTGAAGGGGAGCAATCGGCTTTCCGTTTGGATAACATTGGCTTCCATCTTGAAGCGTATCAAATATGCGGTTCATCCCCCACATTCCGACTTCAAAATGTGGATAGAGATGGCAATGTACAACGACATCCCCAATGGCCCCATGTAAGCTGCCGAGGCCGTATAAAGGTTGAACAGTATAGTGAGACTGGGGACTGATCGCTTGCGCGTCAACAATTTCTGAGTTCATGTTAGTTGAATCCCTCAGCCATTGATGAACATGGTAATGAAATACATGTGTTTCTTTTACACCGGCGTGAATCAGGCGGATAATGGCCGGATCGTCCCGGTAGCCGCACATGATGGGGGTGGCTGGATCGCCAAACACCCACGAATCATGATGAACTTCTTCGCCATCGCTCTCGGGAGCCACTACGCCTTCTTCAATTAATTTAATTCGATTGTGAAGCGGTTCATATCGATAATTAACACCGTGAAAAGACTCTGCTTCTTGATTGGTCAATGGATTTAGCGGACGGTTGCCGGTTAAGTCGTCCACTTCCATCTCATCGCTAAAAAACCATGCATATTCCCGGAACGAAGGAAGGAAAGGGTTATGAATATCAGCAAAAACGCCGCTGTTTAACGGTCCACCTGTTACCGGGTCCGTCCACCAGGAACCTCTTTTTTCAACGAGCAATGTACCGAAAAGACCCTGAATGCTGGAACCATCTTCCGTACTGGATACATTGCCAAGATCGGTAAAAAAACAAATTCCTTCATGCGTAGCATTTACACGATAAAGAATGGTTTCACCGCATTCCGCTAATGAACTTGGATTAAAGCCTGCATTCGTCCCATCTGACGTTAATACGTTATAATCAAGATCCTGAAAATGCATCCCTGTCGCAAACGGCAGCTGATTTTCAAACAGGATTTCGACAGTATCACCTTCATTTGCCCTGATAGTGAGGGGCTGCACGAGTTCCACTTGAGTAAACGGATTTTTACGGACAAGCTCTTTCACTTTTGATTCGTTTTCTTTTAGGACATACATCATTCCATCCGGATTGTGGTCGCCAAAATTGTTGACAACAATCCGGATCGGAATGGCCACAACGTGAAAACGCCGTATCATCACATTCCCTCCTTGTTACGCTATATCATTTAACTCGGGAATACATGGTTCACCGGGAAACTCTATATAAAACACTTCGATGTTATGAACGTGGATCAGCCACGTTCGGTTTTCTAATTGAGCAAAATGCGTTGTTTGGACCATTAGCTCTATGTGATCTTCAATGAGCGATAGTATTTCACCAATAAAAAGAAATGGATAAGATGGGGTCAGGATAAGTGCTTTATATCCGATCCCTGCCCGAAAATAATCTTCGAGTGCCTGGTCATGAATAGTGTTATAGGAATCCGAATTGCTAAATTTATGGATCATCCTTTAACTTCCTTTCTTACGGGGTTTTTAAGTGAGCGGAAATCTAGTATTGCAATCGAAACATGGTGTTAACTGAGCAATTTTTTCTAATGGGATGGATAGTGGTGTTGGGAATTGAAAAAAAGGAGCATTCAAAATTTTAATCGTAACTGGATAGATCGTCAGATGGCCAGCGTCCACCTCGATAATGGGTCCGCAAAAAATGGGTCTAAAAGTCTGCCCTAACAAATTTAATTGTGCCGCTTCGGTTATAACTAATACATTTTCTCCCATAAGCCTGTTTAATTCCCTAACTAAATCATCAACCTCGTCCTCGTCCTCGTCCTCCTCGTCCTCGTCATTCTCGTCATCCTCGTCCTCGTCGTCCTCGTCATTGTCCCCAACGTCATCGCCTCTGTCGTCGGTGTCATCAATGCCCGCGTCATCCCCGTCATTCGGTTTCTCAGTTTCTTCATCTTCATTTTGTTTTTCTGTTTCATGTGGTTTAATGTTTTTTTCTAGTGTTTCGTTTTCATCTAATATCTCGTCGATTTCGTGTTTTTCGTCGCCATCTAGTTTGTTGTCATCTACTGGTTTCTCGTTCTCTTTTGCTTTCTTGTCTTGTTTCTGTTTTTTCATCATCTCTCTCCTTTTCTGCAGAAGTGATTTCATTTAAATAACAGCTTAAGAAACCTCCTTGAAAATAATGGGATCAGACTAAGGAAACGTATGCTGTGAATGGATGTAATATTCTCTATTTTCACTTCCATTTTTTCATTAAAGAAGGAAATACGGAGTTTTTGCGGGTCTGCACCATGTACTTTTCCGTGTACGTTTTCCTTAACCGTTTGGACTTCTAACCAGAGGGATTTCCATGATTGTAAATTAGTGAATAGAGGTTCTTCATAAAAAAGCTGAATTAATGTATCCCGTTTTGATACCGTTTCACCAAAGTTAGAAAGCAGCTTTTGTTTTAAATTGTTGTCATAAATAAAATGCTGGTGAGTATTTGAAAAATTCGGTACTCCTGTTGGAATGTTTGCTGACTCAATGGCGTGATAAGGAATCCAAATCCGTTCTTTCAAGTTGGTAATCATGACAAAATCACGGCCAATCGCACTTACTTTGCCGAGCGTCTGAATGGTTCTGTTCCCATTTTTGGAATAAATGATGACTTGCTGGTTCCGCTTCATTTTAAAAAACCTTTTCAGCATTAACGGTTTTCGTTTTTCAGGAGCCGCATTCGTTATATTCAAAAGATTCGCCTGCTCCATATATTCGTTAAAAATCCTTATTTCTTCAGTAGGGCCGGCCCCTGTTGGAGAGGTGATTCCATCACTCGTTTCAAAAATTTCATTTTGGCTTTTGTCTTCATTCCGCCTTTTTTCCAGTAAAACGGGAATATACTCATCAAGTCTCATTCGAGTTTTCATCGGATTCCTCCTCATGTAAAACGTCAGGTCAATATATGCGCGGAAAAGATTTCATTATTCGTAAATAGATATATTCACGTTGTCTCATTGAGTAGCCGAATGATACAGCACAAGCGTCTTAATGAGGTGATTTTTTGTAATAATTTGAAATTGTTTTTCCGAATCTAGTCGAACTAACCATACGCTTTAAATGGTGAAATCATACCTTGTAATAACCAAGTACTTTATGACTTGGAAATTATTAAGAAAAGGGGAAATACCGTATGACTAATTGGAAGTGCAGCCACTGTAAGCACGACAACGACAAGAATACGAAGAACTGCAAACGCTGCAATTCTTATCATTCCTGGAAGGGGGATAAGCACGATGATGACAAGCACAAAAAACCAAAAAAACGTAAAAGAGTCTATACATCCGGTGTTATTGCGAATACCGATCTAGGTGGTGATCCAGCTGCTCAAAGTTTATATGTAGCGGTTACCAACTTTAGTGAGCACCCGATTACAGCAAAAGTTGAAGTGTTTAACTGGGGTGATCCGAATATTTCTGCAGGTTTGCCGCCAACTGCTATTCCTGGACTGCCTATGCCAATGGGGGAAACGAGAGTAATGGTAGCACCAGGAGAACGACTTAAAGTTCCAGATTGTAAAACACAACATTTTCATGCGGACTTAGTTGCATGTGTCGCTCCAGCCCTTTCATTTGAAGTGCGTGTCACCATCATAACGAAAGACGATGATGCCAAATTTGTATTTAACGCGGTTACTTACAGTAACGCGGATGCGGATGCGGATGCGGATGCGGAATTGCCAGTAGAGGATATTCTCGATCCAGCAGACCCGGGAGATCCGGAACCGGCAGGTGGAGCACCTCGTACAGAAGCTCTCGTCATGTTCAAAGACTTTGTACTAATGGATGATTCTAAAGACGATAAAAACTGCTGCATCTAAGAATTTAACACTACGCTAAGACCCTTTAAATAAAGGGTCTCATTTGTTTCAAATAAAGAGGAGCAGGGGCTTCCTGATTTACTCTTGGAGAGGGGATAAGACAGGTGAAAGCCATTATCGTCGGTACTTTGGTGAGTGTATGTATTATGGCTTTGTTTTTCTTCTGGTCCACAGCTTTGGAATTGCCCAAGCTTGGAACTGTGAAGGAACCATCGCTTGCAGAAGTAAGCGGAAAAGAACTTTCGATAGAGGGAAAGCCAATGCTCGTTACGTTCTTTTATACAGAATGTCCGAATGTTTGCCCGTTTACATTCCAGGATTTGAAAAAGCTGCAAAAGGTGTTAAACGATAAAAACGTCACAGAAGATCAATATCAAATTTTATCCGTCACTCTTGATCCAGAAAATGATACAAGAGAAAACATTTTACAGTATAAACAGGCGTTCGACATTTCATCTTCCAATTGGTTGTTTCTGCGGGGATCTAAAGAAGAAACGGAAGCATTCGCAAAGAATTTTCAAATGTATTACGAAAAAAGTGAAGATGGGTTTATCACGCATTCAACGACGATGTTTGTCGTGGATTCAAATCGGCAAATTAGAGCACGCCACGATATGGCCGCCGGCAGGAATAGAGTGGATGTCGAAAAAGTGGCCGACCATCTCATGCAGCTAACTCAATAACCTGTCAGTCTTGCAGACTGAACATGAAAAGGTGACTGTCATTGACAATCCCCTTTTTTTATCGACCATCAACTATTGCTTTTTTTTAAGTTTAAATGCTTTTACCAATTCTACATGCCCGCGTGCAGCATATTAGGCCACTATGATGGATCTGCTTGCTGCGTTGCTCTTAATCTTAATAATCCATTTTTCGTTATAATTGCGCTCATATTCGTTTCACATGGAAGTTTGCCTTCTTTTTTCCTCGATCTACAAGGTTATTAACCTTCAAAATTTCCTGATTCGTCCAATTTTGTCTTGCTGCTGTAACGGATGAGTTTGATAAACTAGTATGAATGAAATCTTCCTAACCATGAGTTTGCTCTTCGGTAAAAGAATTTACATGGATCGAAAGAAAGTAAGTCGCGGACCACCGATGTCCTTCGTTGGTACAAACGTTCATTTTATCTTTTACTATATAATATTCAAAAACTATTGTTTGTAGGATGAATAACCTTTTTGATTGAAACTATACTGAAAAAATTTGTTTTGCTGAGAAATGAGCAAAGCTATTTGAACGATTTAACGATAGCTTTGGTAAATGTCTTCATTCTCCAATATTTGAACAAACTTAATTCTGATTATTTCTTCTTTTTTTATGTGAACGGTGGTATAATTTTTCAGATAAAGCGGCAATTCCGCAAACATTCAGCTTAGAATGTAAACAAGCAAGGAGTGGCAAACATGATCGTATGTAAATTTGGTGGAACATCGGTTGCAAGCGCGGAACAAATTAAAAAAGTGGCTGCAATCGTTAAAGATGAACCGAAACGGAAAGCGGTTGTCGTATCGGCACCTGGCAAGCGATTCGGTGATGATATAAAAGTAACTGATTTATTAATTGCCCTTGCCCACGCTTCATTGCGTAATCAAGACGCAGAAAACGAATTGAAAGCCGTTGTTGATCGTTATGAGGATATTGCGCAAGGTCTAGGTCTTGATGATACAATTGTCAACGTAATTGAACAGGACTTGCGTGGACGTTTGCAAGAAAACCGCGACAATCCGCCATTATTTATGGATCAGCTGAAAGCAAGCGGTGAAGATAATAATGCAAAACTGATCGCAGCGTACTTTACAAGTATTGGTCTTGATGCTGAATACGTGAATCCAAAAGAAGCAGGTTTAGTTGTCAGCGATGAACCAGGCCGTGCACGCGCTCTTCCAGAAGCATATGAAAACTTGTCGAAGCTTCGTGAAAACGGGAAAATCGTTGTATTCCCAGGCTTCTTTGGCTATACAAAAGAAGGCGTCATGATGACGTTTGCCCGCGGCGGTTCCGATATTACCGGTTCCATCTTAGCCGCTTCTTTAAAAGCAGAGCTATACGAAAACTTTACAGATGTCGATTCTGTCTTTGCAGCGAATCCAAATGTTGTGGACAACCCTGCTGAGATTAAACGAATGACGTACCGTGAAATGCGTGAACTGTCTTATGCAGGTTTCTCTGTATTTCATGATGAGGCATTAATGCCGGCATTCCAGCATTCCGTTCCGGTTTGCATTAAAAATACAAACAATCCGTCAGCGCCGGGTACAATGATCGTCGCAGAACGCGAATATACGAAAAGCCCAGTCATCGGTATCGCAGCAGATGCCGGATTCTCAGCGCTTTATGTAAGCAAATATTTAATGAATCGTGAACTCGGTTTCGGCCGCCGTCTTCTGCAGATACTGGAAGAAGAGGAAGTGTCATATGAGCATATCCCATCCGGCATTGATGATCTGTCTGTTATCGTTCGCAGTCATCAATTAACAGCGGAAAAAGAAGAGCGCATTTTAGAGCGGTGCCGTGAAGAGCTGCACGTCGATAATGCCCATATTGAACACGGATTCGCGATGATCGTGCTTGTTGGTGAAGGCATGCACAACACACTTGGGCTCTCTGCGCGTGCAACTGCAGCAATTTCCCGTGTGGGTGCCAATATTGAAATGATCAATCAGGGATCATCAGAAGTCAGCCTTGTTTTCGGAATTCAAGAAAAAGATACAGACAACGTTTTACGTGAATTGTACGAAGAATTTTTCAGCAAAAGCGCTGTTCTTCAATAATTACGACTAAACCCCGTGCGAATGTGCGGGGTTTTTACCCGCAAAATAGAAAATGTCCCTGATATTGATCAGGGACATGAAAAATCAGTTTTTTAATTCATCGAGAATACTTTTGCCGGACATGCGCGTTCTGTGTGAATCGCTGTATGATTTACGCAAATTGCGTGTACTTACGCGTTCCTTTACTTTCGGGTAAACGATTGGAGCGATAATAGCACCGTACTTAATCAGCTTCTTTAAATTCATTCTCGTCATCTCCGTTCTAAAGTTCTTCATCGTACTGTCTATACCCGTCATGACATTCAATAAAACATTATGAATAGTATACCACATCTTTTAAAAATTTTTCCAATGACAAAGCGTGGTGGAAGGTCGTTTTATCCAAAAGTTGGAGGAGTTCTTCCGCTGAATGGGCGTCTATTTATCAGTATTGTTCAGTCAACAAGACATGGTTCTTCCGGATTTAATGCTGTACATCAAGAATACAATATGTTAGTCTTTAAAAGGATTAAAAACACAATATATAGTATTGCGATGAAAAATAGGTACCAGCAATGGTTTAATAGGGAATCCGGTTGAATGCCGGAGCTGTCCCCGCAACTGTAAGTGCAGACGAATGCCACGCCACTGTGAAAACGGGAAGGCGGCAGGAGGATGACGCACGAGCCAGGAGACCTGCCCGTTTTTCAGAAAGCGACACTTTCTTCGGGGGTTGAGAGGTGGAAGCGGCGGATTCCGTTTGTTTCCTCAATTTTTACCCATTCAGAGCGATAGCTCAGCCGAAGAGGCTGCACCTATCGCTCTTTTATTTTGTACATAACAGGAGGAAATCACATGACAATCACAACTATTCCAGAAATCGACCATATCCTTCACAGCCTGACAAACGAATTTGGACAGGAAAAAATCGGCCCTCTTCTCCGCGTCAGTGAACGATGGACTCAGAAGCATCCTGAAAGCGGCGTCTCCGCCTGGTCAAAAGCAATGGTGCTCGAATCGCTCAGCTTTATGGACGAAGAAGAGCCTTATTGGACATTCGTTGCCGCTCGCATTCAGCTTCGGGAAGCATACCGCGAACAGGCAGAAAAGCGGAAGACTGCGGTTGATGAAGTATACGGACATTTTACAACCCATGTTAAGAATCTAACGGAAAAAGGCTTATACGATCCGCGTTTAACGGCTTCTTATACACCATCTGAACTTGATGAAATTGGGAAGCTGATCCAGCCGGAACGGGATCAACTCTTTACATATATCGGTTTGAAAATGTTAATGGACCGCTACGTTGCACGGGATTTTGACAAAACACCAGCTGAACTTCCTCAAGAGCGCTGGCTCATTATTGCGATGACACTCATGCAAAATGAGAGCGGAAACCGTCTGGAGAAAATTGCCGAATCGTACTGGGCAATGAGCAATTTGTATATGACTGTCGCAACACCGACGTTGTCGAATGCCGGAAAACCATATGGTCAGCTGTCGAGCTGCTTTATCGACACAGTCGACGATAGTTTACAGGGAATTTACGACAGCAACACAGACGTTGCGACATTGTCGAAATATGGCGGCGGAATTGGTGTTTATATGGGGAAAGTGCGAAGCCGCGGTTCATCCATTCGCGGATTTAAAGGAGCGTCAAGCGGTGTATTGCCGTGGATCAAACAGCTGAACAATACAGCGGTCAGCGTCGACCAGCTCGGCCAGCGCCAGGGTGCAATTGCGGTATATCTCGATGTGTGGCATAAAGATATTTTTGCGTTTTTAGATTTGAAATTAAATAACGGCGACGAGCGTCTTCGCGCGCATGATATTTTTACAGGTGTGTGCCTGCCGGATGTGTTTATGGAGCAGGTTGATGCGCGTGGCGACTGGCATCTATTTGACCCGCATGAAGTGCGCACGATTATGGGCTTTTCACTTGAAGATTATTACGATGAAAAACGAGGCGCTGGTTCATTCCGCGAAAAATATGAGCAATGTGTGAACGATGATCGATTGACGCGTGAAACAGTACCGGCGATTGATATTATGAAACGCATTATGCGCAGTCAGCTGGAAACAGGCGTGCCGTTCATGTTTTACCGTGATGAAGTGAACCGCCGCAATGCGAATAAACATGAAGGCATGATTTACTCGAGCAATCTTTGCACCGAAATTGCTCAAAATATGAGTGCGACGGAATTTGAATCCGTTCATCTTGAGGATGACATCATTGTAACTCGCAAAAAACCAGGTGATTTTGTTGTTTGCAACCTGTCATCGATTAACCTGGGAAAAGCAGTACCGGCAGATGTACTGGACCGTCTTATCCGTATTCAAGTGCGTATGCTCGATAACGTGATTGATTTAAATATGATTCCAGTTCCACAAGCGGAGCGGACGAATAGCCGTTACCGCGGTATCGGACTCGGTACATTCGGCTGGCATCATTTGCTCGCCTTGAAAGGCATCCGCTGGGAAGCTGATGAAGCGGTTGAATATGCGGACGCACTTTATGAAAACATTGCGCGCCTGACAATTGAAGCATCTATGGAACTCGCAAAAGAAAAAGGGTCTTATCCTTTGTTTGCCGGATCTGACTGGGAAACAGGCGTCTATTTTGACGACCGCGGATACGTTGGTTCTGAGTGGGACAAGCTTCGTGCTAATGTACGTGAAAATGGAATGCGTAACGGCTATTTAATGGCGGTTGCACCGAATTCTTCTACATCTATTATCGCGGGCAGTACGGCAAGTATCGATCCTATTTTCCAGAAGAGCTACTCGGAAGAAAAGAAAGATTACAAAATTCCAGTGACGGTTCCTGACTTGAATACGGAGACGACATGGTTCTATAAGTCAGCGTATTTTATCGACCAGCAGTGGACGATTCGTCAAAACGCAGCACGCCAGCGTCATATTGACCAAGGTGTATCACTGAATTTATACGTTCAAAACACAATTAAAGCGAAAGAATTACTCGATTTACATTTAGCTGCGTGGGAAAACGGATTGAAGACGACATATTATGTCCGTTCCACATCGGTTGAACTGTTAGAATGTGAATCTTGCTCTAGTTAAGGAGGATGGATTATGACAATTATTGAGAAGCGTAAATTAATGGATAAAGAAGCGCCAAACCGTTCGACGGCCATTGTCAATGGGAGGTCATCCAATGTGCTGAACTGGGATGATGTGAAGTTTGATTGGGCATACCCAAAATATAAGCGGATGCTCGGCAATTTTTGGACGCCGTTTGAAATTAATATGGGGACAGACGTAAAGCAGTTTCCTAATTTGACGGATGCAGAGCGGGAAGCATTTTTGAAAACGATCGGTCTGCTGGCGCTTTTAGACAGTATTCAAACCGATTATGCGGGGAAAGTGGCGGATTACTTAACCGACTCAAGCTTGCAGGCGCTCATGATTATTCTTGCGCAGCAGGAAGTGATTCACAATCACAGCTACTCATATGTATTGTCAAGCTTAGTCCCAAAAGATGAGCAGGATCGCGTGTTTGATTACTGGCGCAGTGAGCCGGTGCTGGAGAAGCGGAATGATTTTGTCATGAAGGGCTATGAGTCGTTCGCGGAAAAACCCACTGTCGAAAATATGCTGCAGTCCATTGTGTATGACGTCATTTTAGAAGGGCTGTTCTTTTATTCAGGGTTTGCCTTCTTTTATCATCTTGCACGCCACCAAAAAATGGTCGCATCGAGCACGATGATTAATTACATTAACCGCGACGAGCAGCTGCATGTCGATTTATTTGTCAAAATTTATCGCGAACTCTTAACGGAATATCCTGAACTTGACACAGCCGAACGGGCAGCAGAAGTGGAAGCGATATTCCGTGAAGCAGCTGCTCTTGAAGTGGAGTGGGCGCGTGACGTGATCGGGGATAAAATTGATGGCTTGGATGTTGAAGATTTGGAGGCGTACATTTACTTTTACGCAAACGTACGCTGTCAGCAGCTTGGTTACGATCGCCCTTTCCCGGATTACCGGAAAAATCCATTAAAATGGATTAAAGCATATGAAGACGTTGACCTCGGCAAAACGGACTTTTTTGAACAGCGTTCACGTCAATATGTAAAAGTAAATGTGCAGGATAATGGGTTTGACGAATTATAATAAAATGGACCGGCTTCCAATGTGGAAGCCGGTTATTTTTTGTCCTCTTTCATTTTAGGATGGCGAATAAGGAAACGGAAATCGGGTATAATTTACTTGATCAAAAGAATCATTATTCCTCATTCACACACTCTTCATTGTGGACGCGGCTATAGAGGAGGAAAAATTATTTTTTATGTACAGAAAATTATTTTATTCACTTATAGCAGGCTGCGGTTTGCTTTTCTTTTTCATTGTTTTCTCTGTTCTGATCGTTAAGGCGGAAGATACAGCAGCACCGATTATCACGCATACACCGGTAGAATCGGTGTCATCTGGAACTGATGTGACGATTCGAGCAGCTGTCAAAGATGAAACGAAGATTGATAGTGTAAAAATCTATTATAGAATGACAGCAGATGGAAGCTGGCTTGAAAAAGAGATGGCAGCCGGAAATGAAGAAGGTTTCTTTGAAGCAGTGATTGCTGCATCTGAGTTTTTATCCGGACAAATAACATACAGAATAGAAGCGTTTGACGGCCAGAATACAGCCAAAACCGAAGAGTATACCGTTGTTCTTGAGGGAATGGAATATGAACCGCAGGATGTCCCAGAGCTTCTTGTAACAGAACTAGTTCCGGACTCAGCAAACGTCGGCCGTTTCGACGGGTATGAGTTTATTGAAGTGTATAATAACACCGATCAAGATATTAATTTAAATGACTATACGCTCCGTTACCGCTATCCAATGGAAGGTCCTGAAGCCGATTTGATCTGGAAATCGGATCAGAAAGATCTTATTTTGCCGTCGGGAGAAACGATGGTGTACTGGATTATAAATGCGGGCAACGAGGATAAAACGATTGATGATTTTAACAAGGTGTACGGGAGCGCCCTAGAGGAAAATGCTGCGATCGTTAAATTACGTTCAGACGGAATGGCCAATTTAAGCCATCGCGGTGTTGCCATTGCAACGAATACCGGAGAAGATATTTCGACTGCATTTTATCACGATCAGCCGAATGTGGATGATACAGAAGAGAATAAAGCCATTTTGTACACGTTCCCCCGGGGATCGGGCAACAATGAAATGAAAAAATATAGCAGTACGAAAGCAAAAGCAACGCCTGGTGTTGTCTCAAGCATGCAAGTACCTGCAATAAAAAGAAAAGCAATCGTGGATGCGCAGGCACCGACTGTAACGGATTTGACGAAAATGGCTCCGATTTCAGCCCGGCAAAATGTATCATTGTCATTTGACGTAAAAGATGATCAGTCTGTTAAAACGGTTCGTTTATTTTATAAAACAGATAAAGCGGAATTGTTCACGTACGTTGATTTGACGAAACAGGAAGAGACGGGTCTTTATTCGCATACCGTGTTTTCGCCTGATTTACTCGGGAAAATGAATCTTCAATATTATGTAAGAGTGTCTGATGGAACAAATGAAGTGGAAACCGACCAAACAGGCATTTCCATTTTAAGCGACAGCATAGAAAAAACTGGATTGAACGTAGAAAATGGCTCGCTGTTAAGCAAAACGGCTGTCATAAAATCGTTTGGATCAGACTCACGGCTTTCAATTGACGGGAAAGACGTAACGGAAAAAACGAAGCCGTCGATCCCATCACAGGCATACTTTGCTTTTGACGTGAAAAAAGTGAATTTGTATTTTAAAAACGGTGTGACAATTGATGACAAGACACTGCACATGTTTGATGACACGATCAATGCGTATACAACGATGACAGTCCCTGTTGACCCCAGCCAATTTACAAAGGACAAAGAGACAAAAATATCAATCCGTGCAGGCACGAAGGTATCGCCTTTTGATACGAACTCAGAAGAAAACCGCGACGATTTTTATGTAAAAAATATTCGGCTTGTGCTGGAAGACGGTACAACACTATACGATCCTTTCTACCGCGGCACCGATCAGGAAATAAGGGTCGGTGATACCAGCAGTGCGGAGCCAGTTCTAGACTTTCGCTTCACTCTTCCAGATAAAGCTTTCACTGCAAAAGCCTATTCATGGGATACTCTGCAGGCGGAAGAAGGAAATTACTTGATTAAAGCAGACGGTCTTGTACAAGCGAAAGCAAATGTCATTGTGGACAATAGTGCACCCGTTATTACACCTTCAGTTAAAGAAGGGAAAGAATATAAAGGAAACTTTACTATAGAAGCGGAAGTGGAGGACAACTTTTCAGATATTAAGAGCTTAACGGCAAAGCTGGATGGAGAACAGATCAAGCTCCCGTTTGAAACGTCTTCCGCAAAAATCGCGGCGGGTGGTCATGCAGTTGAATTTACCGCTGTCGACCGTGCGGGGAACTCGGCAAAAAAATCCGTGCTCTTTACGGTAGTCGAGGAGGAGCCATACGCACCGGAACTGGTAATGCCTGAAGATGGAGCCGAAGGCATACATCCGAATAAGGCAAATCTTCAGGTGAAAGTGACCGACCCGACAAAAGACAGGCTTAAGGTTACTTTTTTCCGTGGTTATAAATACAGGGCGAGTGATCGGGAAATAAGGATCTTTGAAAACAGTGCCAGACGTGAACCGCCAAAGGAATTGCTGCCAGCGGGTGAAAAAGCCGTGAAAGAGAAAGATAAAATGGCAAAAGCGGATGGAGAGTATATTGAAACGTCATCAGTTGATGGATTTCCCTACCATCGCTTTGAAGTAGCAATTGATGAAAAAACAGATGAACTTGATGAAATTGTATTGAGTTGGGAAGGGAAATCACTGATTGGACGTAAGGTTTCAATGTATATATGGAATTATACATTAACCAAATGGGAGCGGCATGAATGGAAAGTGGCCGTAAATAGTGAAAATTTTACATTGACCGGACGAGTAAAGGGAAAGGATTACGTAAAAAACAGGAAAGTCCAAGTGATGATTCAAGATGAAATTGCCTCAACACCGGAGTTTAACTATTCATTTATCTGGATGTCGGATACACAGTATTATTCTGAAAGCTATCCGCATATCTTTGATCGAATGACGACATGGGCGGCCGAACAAAAAGATGAGATGAATGTAAAATATGTATTTCATACAGGTGACCTGGTAGATGAAGCAGACCAGCCCATTCAGTGGGGACGTGCCGATCAGTATATGGAAACGCTCGACATTGCACAAATACCATACGGTGTACTCGCCGGAAATCATGATGTTGATCATAAAACAGGTGATTATAAAGAATTCAGCAAGTACTTTGGGGAACATCGTTTTGCTGGAAAAGAGCATTATGGGGCATCGTACAAAGATAACAGAGGCCACTATGATGTCATCAGTTCAAATGGAAATGATTTTATCATGCTGTACATGGGCTGGGGTGTAAACGAGGAGGATATTGCCTGGATGAATAACGTGCTTGCGGAACATCCAGACAGAAAAGCAATCTTATGCTTCCATGAATATTTACTCGTTTCAGGGAACCGAAGCCCGATCGGAGATAAAATCTTTCATGAAGTGATCAAGAAGAATAAAAATGTCATTGCTGTTTTATCCGGCCATTATCATGACAGTGAAACGCTCATTGATGAAATAGACGATGATGGAGATGGAAGGACAGACCGAAAAGTGTATCAAATGCTTGCGGATTATCAAGGAGGTCCGGAAGGTGGACAGGGATTTCTCCGCTTGATGAAAGTGAATCCTATTGAAAATAAAATCTACATGCAGACGTATTCACCCTATCTAAATCAATACAATTATTACAATCCGGTTGATTATCCGGGTAAAGATGAATTTGTTTTTGAACTCGATTTAACCCCGAAAGAAAAAGTGGTGGCAACCGATTTATTTAAAGCGGAAGTCTTCACAGATGAGCAAATCGGCTCGAAAGCTGATGTAGGAGATGACGAATTTGCATCGGCAGAGTGGGTAAATTTAGAGAAAAATATGCGCCACTCCTGGTATGTTCAAGTGAATGATTCGTATGGCGGTAAAGTACGATCAGATGTATGGTCTTTTACAGCCAGTGATTAACATACAGTCGTAAAACCAACAAAATAAGACAATAAAAAAACGCCGGGAGCCTCCGGCGTTTTTTATCTTGGTCGATACACTTTAGATGCTTTTCGTTTTTTCAAATATTTCATAACGAACGGGTAAATAACTGGTCCATACTTCATGCCTAGTTTTACAAGGTTTTTTAAACCGCCTGAACGTGCCATACTATTCTCACCCTTCAGTTTATAATGATAGTGGAAGTTTACCCGGACCGTTGGAATGTTAAACATGATCACGGGAAAGCTGATATAATGAGGAGCAATGAGAACTTTTTGAAAGGACGTGCGTTATGGAATTGCAAGCAGGAACAATTGTAACATTAACCGTGAAAAATGAACAGGAATATGGATGGTTCTTAATGGATGAAGAAGAGAATTCTGTTCTTTTGCATAAAAGTGAAGTGAGAGAGGGTTTTGACCCGAATGAACCGGTTGAAGTTTTTCTATATCAGGATCATTCTGGACGGCTGGCAGCGACGATGGATAAGCCGCTCGTGACGCTCGGAGAATATGCGTGGACAGAAGTTGTCGGCGAAGAAATAAAATTAGGCGTTTTTGTCGACATTGGCATTTCAAAAGACGCACTCGTATCGGAAGATGACCTGCCGTATAAATATGAAGTACGCCCGATTGAAGGCGATAAATTATATTGCACGTTGAAACTAGATAAAAATGGGCGTCTGTTTGCAAAGCCGGCAACAGAAGAAAAGATTTGGGAGATCGCAAAACGTGCGAACAAAACCGATTTAAACAAGGGTTTCTCTGGTATTGTGTATCGGACGGGAAAAGCAGGATCGTGGATCATTACAGACGATCAATACCGTGCATTTTTGCATCCAACGCAGCGTGAAGACGAACCGCGTGTTGGACAAACGGTAACTGGCCGCATTATTGATGTCCATGATGATGGGTCAGTGAACGTGTCACTGCTTGGACGACGTCACGAACGCCAGCTGGAAGACTCAGAAGAAGTGTATGACTATTTAATGACCCGGGGCGGACAAATGCCCTATTCGGATAAAAGTCTTCCTGAAGAAATTGAAAAGCGGTTTGGTTTGAGCAAAGGCGCGTTTAAACGGGCGCTCGGCAAATTAATGAAGGAAGGAAAAGCCTATCAGGAAGATGGCTGGACATATGCCGGCTCAAAACCAAAAAGTGGAGAATAATGAAGAAACGGAAATCCCCGCCAGGCTGGCGGGGATTTTTTTATTCATGATCATTTGAGAGTTTTAATTTATCAATTAACGTGAAGAACAGGCTTAAGAAGATAGCCAATACAGTGGCGAGCGCCATCCCTTTCAGCTGTAGGTAGCCCCATGTGAATGTGGCTCCAGATAACCCGATGACGAGAACCACGGTTGTTAAAATCATGTTCGTCGTTTTCGAATAATCGACTTTTGATTCAACGAGCATCCGCAGACCGGAAACAGCAATGATACCGAACAGAAGCAATGAAATACCTCCCATAACGGCTGTTGGAATAGTCGAAATAAGAGCCGCCAGCTTTCCGAAAAATGATAGAAAAATCGCCATAACGGCTGCTCCACCGATCACCCAGACCGAGTATACTTTTGACAAGGCAAGTACACCTATATTTTCCCCGTATGTTGTATTCGGTGTAGAACCGACAAATCCAGAAATAACGGTTGAAATCCCGTTGCCAAATAATGAAATGCCAAGGCCTGGTTTTTTCATTAAATCACGGTCAACAATGTTTTGTGTAACAACGAGATGGCCAATATGTTCTGCGATCACGACAAGTGCTGCAGGAGCAATAATGGCAATGCTCGTCCAGTCAAACTCAGGCCGGTAATAGTCGGGAAGGGCGAACCATTTTGCGTCGTGAACGGGCTGCATGTCAACCATTCCAAACAAAGCTGCAATGATATAACCAGCTACAATCCCGATTAGAATAGGTATGATCTTTAAAAAGCCGCGGAACATGACGTTGCCGACAATCGTAATAGCAAGAGTCAGCATCGATACAATAATGGTGTTCCGATCCGGTTTCCATTCGGGTGACCCGTCCGAAATGATGCCTGCCATTTGGGCAGCAACCGGAACGAGTTCCAGACCGATTACCGCAACAATGGCACCCATCGCGGCAGGAGGAAATACTACATCAATCCAGCCTGTGCCTGCCACTTTTATAATGCCAGCCACCACGATAAAAATAACACCGACAACGATAAATCCTCCGAGTGCCTGGCTGTAACTGCCATCGGCAAGAACCAAAAAGACCGGTGACAAGAACGCAAAACTTGAACCAAGATAAGCCGGGATTTGTCCTTTACATAAAAAAATGTAAAGAAGCGTCCCGATCCCATTCATTAATAAAATTGTCGCCGGGTTTACACCGAACAAAATCGGTACAAGGACTGTGGATCCGAACATCGCGAATAAATGCTGAAGACTGAGCGGTATAAGTGCCGGTATCGGCGGCCGTTCATCAACTTGATAAGTACGCAAAATGATTCCTCCTAAAATAACACACAAATTGTAGTCATTATACTTCAAAAAAAGTCATCTGACCACATTAATATGACAGAACCTGTCACAGGTTCTGTCCCTTGTTATTGCATCATCAATAATTCATCGAGGTCGAGTTCGTCGATGACGCCGTCCATATTTATATCTTCTGTCACATCGTTCACATCAATCAAGCCGTCGCCGTTTATATCTTCGAGGTAAGGATCCGGAGCCGTGTCAGGCATTGGTTCTTCTTCAATTAGGGGAAGCTCTTCAATAGGCTCTTCTTCTATTGTCTCTTCTTCATAATCATCAGGCTCTGTGGATGGAATTTCTTCTTCAGGCACTTCTTCGATGTACTCATCCTCATAAGTGTCTTCTTCATACCACCAATCGGCCGGAATGTCATAGAAGTCATAAGAGGCGTCATCACTGTATTCTCCACCGTCAAAATACGCATCTTCATTCCAATATTCTTCAAAAAATAATGAACCGTCTTCTGTGTAAAATAAGTCGTTTACCTCTTCTTCTGAAAGAGGGGAGCGGCTCCATTTTTTCAGCATGTCGTCCACGTCTTTGTATGGAATACTAAATCCAATTGCATCTTCACCAGTCAACTTCGCGGAATTTATAGCGATTACACGTCCCGTATTTTTAGAAACGAGCGGTCCGCCGCTGCTGCCGGGTGCAATGGCTGCTGATGTTTGGTAAATATTGTCGTATGAATGGGGTTCAATAATAAAACTGCGGTCGACACCTGTAATGTAGCCAAATGTCGCCGTGTTTTCTAGAGCAAGAGGACTGCCAAGGGCAATGACTTCATCCCCTACCTGCGCTTTTTTATTTGTTTCCAAATTCAGCGGCGAATAATCAGCAAAGTCAGGCACGCGAATAAGCGCCACATCTGTTTTGTTGGAATAGCCAATGACCGTTCCTTCGTGCTCAACGCCGTCAATGTCTTTTACAATGACAGATACACTGCCTTCTACAACGTGCGCATTGGTCGCTACGTCTCCACGGTCATTAATCAGAAAGCCGGATCCTTGCCCGGAATCGGTGAAAATGGTATATACATTTTGCTGCGCAGCAGCAATGATCTCCGTCAAGGATTGCTGGTCTTCGGCCGATAGCTCTTCAGGCGGTGCGACTGTTTTGCGTGTGTCGGCCGATTGTTCTGTCGGTGTTTTGATGGCTGTTTGTGAAGCCGTTTGTGTCTTTTCGTCGTTGCTTAGCAAATAATAAATCGTTCCGGCAAAAGCCAGAACAGAAGCGATGCATAAAAAGGCAATTAATTTAACGTACGAAAAACGTCTGCCGCGCTTTGAACCGCATCCAGGACAATAGCGGGAACTTCTGCCTAAATTCGTGCCGCATGTTGAACAATACAAAACGATCACTCCAATACATCTATGTTATGATCATTATATATCATTTGTCCTGAAGGAAGGGGTGACAAATTAACTGATAACGAAACAAAAACTAATATTATGCAATAAAGGGGAATGGCAATACCGTATTTTTTTCATTTCCTTTATTAAAATTGTTATTGCGGTACAAAAAAACGAATAAAAAAAAGGAAATGTAACAAAATGTTCGTAAACGCAAACAGCTTTCAGGATAGCTATTGTAAGCGGTTCCAATAAGGATTTCATTATAAAGAAACGTCTGCCGCTCTTGATATGTACGGCATGTTATTTTATAATTCGGGTATCGATTAAAGCAAAAATTTTCAGATTATCAAAAATAACACGAATAAAGGAGAAAATGATGACACGAGTGTATAATTTTTCAGCTGGTCCATCCATGCTGCCTCTTGAAGTGCTTGAAAAAGCACAGTCTGAACTGACAAATTACGCAGGGTCAGGCATGTCGGTGATGGAGTTAAGCCATCGTTCGAAATGGTTTACTGATATCATTGAAACAGCGGAAGCGGTTCTTCGAAAATTAATGAACATTCCCGATAATTACAAAGTGTTATTTATTCAAGGCGGTGCATCACAACAGTTCGCGATGGTGCCGATGAATTTGTTTGGCGGAAGCAAAAAAGCTGATTATGTAAATACAGGATCCTGGTCAAAGAAAGCAATTAAAGAAGCGAAAAAATATGGTGAAGTGCGTGTGATTGCATCATCAGAAGATAAAAACTTCAGCTATATTCCAGAAATCACAGCAGATATGATTGATCCTGAAGCAGACTACGTACATATTACGACAAACAATACGATCGAAGGCACGGTTTTCAACAAGATTCCGGATACAGGAAATGTGCCGCTTGTTGCGGATATGTCATCGAACATTTTGTCGGAAGAGTTCGATGTGTCAAAATTTGGCCTTATTTATGCAGGAGCGCAAAAAAACATTGGTCCTGCTGGATTGACACTGGTTATTATCCGGGACGATTTAATTGGCAAAGCAGGAGAATCTGTACCGGTAATGCTTGACTACAAAACCCATTCAGAAAGCGGATCACTTTATAATACTCCGCCAACATTTGGCATCTACATGGCGAAGCTTGTGTTTGAATGGCTTAAGGAGCTAGGCGGAATCGTTGCTATGGAAAAAATTAACCGTGAAAAAGCAGGTCTTCTTTATGATTTCCTTGAAGAATCTTCAATGTTCAGTTCACCTGTCCAAAAAGAAGACCGCTCATTGATGAACATTCCATTTGTATCACCAAGTGATGAACTCGATGCGTTATTTGTAAAAGAAGCGAAAGCGGCTGGTCTTGAGACGTTGAAGGGGCACCGTTCTGTCGGCGGCATGCGTGCAAGTGTGTACAATGCGATGCCGGTGGATGGCGTAAAAGCACTAGTTGCATTTATGAAAGAATTTGAACAGACTCATTCAACAGGAGAAGGGAAGTAAAAACGTGTATACGATTAAATCAATGAACAATATTGCCGCTGTTGGCTTAAATGTATTTGAAAACGCGGAAAACTTTCAAGTGAACGACGAAGCAGTCAGCCCGGATGGCATTATCCTCCGCAGTGCAAACTTGCATGATACAGAGTTTGACAGCAATGTAAAAGCGATCGCACGTGCTGGTGCTGGTGTCAACAACATTCCCGTTCAAGCTTGTACAGAGCGCGGAATCGTCGTGTTTAACACGCCTGGCGCGAATGCGAATGCAGTGAAAGAATTAATTTTAACAACAATCATGGCTGTATCCCGTAATTTATTCGAGGGTGTTAAATGGACGAACGAACTAAAAGGACAAGGCGATATGATTCCGAAGCTTGTTGAGGCAGGCAAAAAGCAGTTTGTCGGCCGTGAAGTAAAAGGAAAAACACTCGGTGTAATTGGTCTTGGCCACATTGGTGCGCTTGTGGCAAACAACGCCCTTGATCTTGACATGGATGTCATCGGTTTTGACCCTTTCATTTCAGTTGATACAGCATGGAACTTGTCACGAAATGTACAGCGTGCACTGACAATCGAGCAATTATTTGCAGCGAGTGACTATATTACGGTTCACGTGCCACTGACGGACAATACACGTAATATGTTTAATAAAGAAGCGTTTTCCGTTATGAAAAATGGTGCGGTTATTTTGAACTTCTCACGCGGTGAGCTCGTGAATGAAGAAGATATGCGTGCCGCGCTGGAAAACGGCAAAATCGGAAAATATGTAACAGATTTCCCGAATGAAAATGTCATTGGCATGAAAAACGTCATTCCAATTCCACACCTAGGCGCATCAACGTCAGAATCAGAAGAAAATTGTGCGTTGATGGCAGCACGCCAAATGAAAGAATACCTGGAAACGGGCAACATTAAAAACTCGGTGAACTTTGGAAATGTTGAAATTCCATTTACAGGTAAACGCCGTGTGACGGTGGCGCATAAAAATGTGCCGAACATGGTTGGTCAAATTACAGCAGCATTGTCTGAGTACAGCTTGAACATTGCGGATATGGTAAATCGCAGTAAAGGAGACTATGCCTATACATTGATTGATATTGACAATCAATTTAACGGAGACGTCATCCCTGGTTTAACAGAAAAACTAAGCAGCATTCCTGATGTTATTTTAGCCCGCATTATCTGATGAAAAAAAGGTTCTGAATTCACTTTCAGAACCTTTTTTGTTTGGATACAAAAAGAAAAATATTGAGAATGTTTCAAAAAAATTGAAACTACTTTCATTGTTTTGATGTATGATAGATGGAGAAAGAGCGAATGGAGGATGTAACGTGAAAAACTGGAAAAAGATCATGGCTACCGTTGTAAGCGCAGCTATTGTTATTCCGGGCGCAGCCCTTGCAGAAACGCCTGCTGAGAAAAAAGAAACACAGTATCAATCAGCAATGAAAGCACAGCAAATGACAGATTCACAGATACTTGTTATTAAATATTCGAAAGCGCTGCCGCATAGTGTACATAAAAAAGCGGGTGTGACTGTCTTGAAACGTCTTCCCTCGTTGGGGTACGATGTCATTCAAATTCCAAAGTCGAAGAAACGAAGTGACGTGATCGGCGTATATAAAACGCGTTCTGAAATTATCGCTATTACACCGAGCGTTCAATATAAACGGTTTGCGGCGACACCGGATGCGAAAAAAAGCAAAATGGATCATCTGTCCCTTTTGAATATAGATAAAGCGCTGGCGTATGCTGGAAAAAACGATGTGACAGTAGCTGTAGTTGATGGAGGTGTTGATTACAAGCATCCGGACTTAAAAGCCAATATACTTCCGCCATACAACGCGGTACAACCAGCAAGAAATCCAGTTCGTGATTTACATGGGACACACGTTGCCGGGATCATTGCCTCAGTAAAAGATAACGGAATCGGTGGATATGGCGTGTTTCCCAATGCAAAAATTTTACCGATCGACGTTTTTAATGGCGAGCTTGGCGCATCAGATTATTCTATAGCAGAAGGAATAACATTCGCAGTGGATCATGGAGCTGATGTAATCAATTTAAGCCTGGGTGGTTTTATGCCTGCACCGGTTGTGGAAGAGGCTATTCAGTATGCAAATGATGCCGGCGTCATTGTTGTGTCAGCAGCAGGAAACGAAGCATCGGATCAATACTCATATCCGGCTTCCTATCCAGGTGTCATCAGTGTTGGGAATGTTAATAATGCTAAAAGGCTATCGGATAGTTCAAACTACGGCGCTTCGGTGGATGTAACGGCTCCGGGTGAAAATATTTACAGCACGTCTTACGATTCAGAAGGCGGTTCAAAATATGAGCGGTTAACCGGTACATCGATGGCGTCTCCGATGGTTGCAGCAGCAGCAGGTCTGCTTAAATCGAAATATCCGGATTTAACCCCTTTTGAAATCGAATATATTTTAGAGCAGACCGCAACAGATCTTGGTGAAAAAGGCTATGATTTAACGTATGGAAATGGGTTAATTAACCCGCTCAATGCTTTGAAATTCGATATGAAAAAACTCCCGGAACGTCCTGAAGAATTAGGGGAAGGGCTAATGAAAACGGCAGTCGAAGTAAAGGCAGGAAAAAATACATTTACCGGTTCGTTTAAATCCCCGGAGAAGATGAACTGGTACAAAGCGGATCTTACAGAAGGTGAGCACGTTCAAACCGTCCTTAATGGAAGCGATAGATACGATTATGCGATGGAATTGTACTTTGTGACGGAAGACGGAGAACCAGAATACGTGCGTGACGTTGATCAGACACTTGTCGGTAAACAGGAGGCGTACTTGTACACAGCAGCGGAAGCGGGCACGCTTTTAATTGGTGTCAAAGATACGAACGGCAATTACAGTGCAGCAGGCACGTCAACATTTACATTGGAGACCGAAAAAGTTGCACCGATTACACCGGATGAAACATCCATTGACAATCCTGTAAACATTACGTCGTTCCCGTTTGTGAAAAATGATTTCACGTTGTTTGCTTCAGCAGAAGAAGCACCGGACACGGATTATTTTTCATTTGCTGTGAATGAGCCGAAATTATTGTCCATATCCCTTTCTGCATTGCCAGGAGTTAATTCCGCTGTCAACGTTTTCGTTAAGGATGAAAGTGGGGATGAATACACGGTTGTCGATGGGAATAGCAATGGAATTAATGAAGGTGAAACCATCTCATTTCAGGCGGTTCCAGGCATTGACTACCGAGTAGAAGTAACGAATGACCCGTTCAGCGGAGATATGTTTATGGACTCTCCGATGGACTTGTTATCCATTGACTTACTAGAGAGCTCTTTTGGTGCATCTTCACACCCTTATAACATAAAGTTTGAGGAACGTGAAATTCCAGCAGATGAAGATGGACTTCCAACAGAAGAAACGCTCGAAGATGCACTTGTGAATGAGGAGCTTTCTTCTGAAGAATATGGTCAGATGAAAGAAGATTCATTGATTGACGAAGAAGAAGGGGAGAATGCTTATGATGCGACCATCCTCCAAAAAGCAATCCCGTATGCTCTAGGGAAGGATAAAAATGGATATTTCCAAACAGAAGCAGATGAAGATTATTATCGTTTTACAGCTTCTGCGGATGGAATTTATAAATTTAACGTTGAAAAAGGCAGCAGTCAGCTTCCTGTGATGACTTTAATGGAATATGATGAAGAGGAAGGTATGCTCATTCCGATAGCTGGAAACGGCGAGATGGATGTATTATCAATCATTCTTGGTGGAGCGGAACAATCTGACCGGTTACATGCCGCGCTAAAAAAAGGAAATACCTACGTTATGCAGATTAGTAATGAAAATTATGCGATTTCAGCTGATCCTTATACGTTAACATCAAAAAAAGTCGCAAGTCTTCCAGCGGAAATAGATAATGATCAAAACTTGCCGGAAGAAGGATTAGATATAACAGCTGGAAAATCTTATAAAAATTACTTCATTGAAGCCGGTGATAGTGATTTCTATTACTTTATGAATAACGGGAAATCCCGCATTCATACGCTTGATCTTGTGCCGTCTGTCATGACATCTGCACAAAAGGCGGGCATCCCGTTTGAATTGCGTTATCCGCATATTTTTAGCGGTGCTATTATTGAAGATACGAATGGAGATAAAGTACTTGATCCGGATGAGATGGAGCGTTCTGTTCCATTCGGGCCTGACCTGATTGACATACTCTCTGCAAATGTTGAATCGGAATTACACACATCCTTTGCTGCAAAAGAAGAAACCGGCTATTTCATCAATGTAATGCCGACATTGCCGTCTGGTCCAAGTTTACAGCCGTATGAATTAAAGGTGGGCGCAACCCATAACCATTTAGCTGATGGTGATGGGAAAGTCGTCAATCATGTTCCAGCGAAGCCGAATGGTTTAAAAACAGTTAACGGTAAATACGGAGCACGTGGTTACTTTAATGCCGGTGTCCCATTTGGCGATACAGACCATTTCTTGCTTAATGTAACAAAAACTGGGACGGTATCCCTTACATTTAATGCTGGACAGAATTTGGATGGTGTGATGGAAGTCTACAACGCAAAAGGAAAACTTGTCGCTTCATTAGATCGCTATGGCAAAAATGATGAAGAATTAGCTTCCTTAAAACTTGCTAAAGGAAAGTATTACATTGAATTGAGTGAGGCTAACGGCACAGCCTCGACAATGCCGTATGAATTAATTGTAAAAAAATAAAACGAAAACCGCTGATCCTAGAACCAGCGGTTTTTTTTCGATCATTTAATTGTTTCGTTAGCGAGAAGAAGACCAACAGAGTTGTTTTGTTTCCATATCGTTGAGAAGTAAATGATCGGGACCGGACGGTTGCCGACATATGGTGATACTTCAATGGTCAATCCCGGTTTTTTCTCAGATTGAATAAACCAGTCTGTAAATCCGCCGCCACTAGGATTTGATCTCGGTGCGACGAGACTGTAGCCTGTTTTCCTGCTTATTTTTCTAGCAACATTGTAATCTCTTGTTTTCCGGGCGCCGGATTGATGGAAATGCCAGAAAATAATCTGTCCGGAGCTATGATAGGATGCACTCGCTTTAAAGGAATGATTCAAAGTAAAATTATACATTGCTTTTGCTTCTGGTTCACTCAATGGTTTTGGTCCTTTAAAGTTTTGCGGTGAAGGTTTCCCGGGATCACAGCAAATTTTCGGCCAGTTTGCCGGGTATTGACGGTTTAGATCCACTCCACGTACATTTGATTTCCATGCGGAAAAGTTTGTTTTCCCGCCGTTCATTTTAATGACAGATGCTTTGTTCTTTGCACTGTTCGCACCAAGTTGGACAAGTGATACACCATCCGGATTTACCATTGGTACGAAATAAATAGTCGTTTTTTTCAAAATGGATTGTACAGCCGCGCCGTTCATTTTCCCATTTGTTTTATACAAATGAGCATATTGATCAGCCATTTCCATGACTACATTTGTTGTAATATATTCACGCGCATGGTGTGAAGCGTTAATTAAAATTTCTTCTTTCCCTGTTCCGAGCTTTAATGCATATAAATCACGGCCATCGACGGATTTACCGATTGTCTCCAATGAGGCAATATCGGGATGCCATAAAACAAGTTCTTTTAAATCTTTCACCATTTGACTGTATGTAATGGCTTTAAATGGGTTCACATAGTTGCCACTGTAAATCGTGACATCTGTTTTGCGAATATAAGCCGTTCGCCCGCCGATATCGATAATATAGTAATCGCGGTAGGCAGCCCGCGTTTCAAATGCTGCACCGGATTGCAATCTGGCCATTGGTGTTAATTTCCCGTTTTTTGAATAAAGCAAGTCTGCTGTTTTACGAGTGATCGCCCTGTTTTTATACTTTCCACCTGGCTGCACACCGGCAGCTAGTTTTGCTGAGCTTAAATATGTGATATTTGTCTCTTTCACATAACCGATTGTACTGCCAAAGTTAAAAGAAACATAGCCATTTTCAGTGCCGTTTTTTTTCCACACTTCACCTGTTAGAAGGCGTCCGATTTTGACGAAACGGCCGTTTTGTTTTTCGAATAACTCTGCATCCGTATTCAGCTGAAAATATTCACCGGCTGGCTGCGCTTCAACAGAGGCTTCTGAAACACTATCAGATGTGTTCGCGTCTGGTTCTTTTCCTTCAGCACCGCCTGTTAAAAATTCAGGGTCAATGATTCCGTTTACGCCTTGCCATTCTACCCGTATTCCGTCAACTTCCTCACTGATGACACGGACATTTGTATTGGCAGGGATTGGCGTTAATATAGCTTCCTGTCCACTTGAGGACGGTGAATAAATATTTGTTTCTTCCGTTGTCAGCATGTATGTAGCTGAGCGGGCCGCAAGCGGCATGATGGAAGCTGCGATTAACACAGCACTTATAAGCAAAAATGTCCACTTTTTCATATTATCCTCCAGTAACGGCATATTTATTACTATTTTACCAGAATAATAGAAAGGGGTGGTGAGGAAATTAAAAAACACGCATTCTGTCGTAAAAAAACAGAATGCGTGTCGATCATGATAAAACGCCCATTAAAATATATTTAACTTTTTCTGAACGGGACAGTTCATTAAACGGTCGCTTTTTAACATTTTCGGCATCAATTGGCGTTATAAATGGTCCGCGCTTCATAATTAAATCATGCGGATTAATAACAATTGCTTCACCGGCTTCAATCCCATCGGTTACGACATATACACCATCAACAGTCAAACCAGTTTCAATTGGACGCCGTTCAAGGATTCCCTTCGTATTCATAATCACGGCATATTCTTTTTTGTTCTTCTTCAAGATAGCTGATCCTGGTATCGTAACGGCTCCGGGAACTTCATCTGTAACGACCTTTACGTTTGCTTTCAATCCTGGGTAAAGATCGGCTGATTCAACACCGCTCAGCTGTGCGGAAAATGGATATAAACTCTTTCTGTTAACTGACGGCTCACCTTCTGGATGCTGGCTGACAACGGCAATTGATCCTTCATATTGCTCCAGCGTTGTATCGACGGACACTTCTACGCGCTGCCCTGCTTCTGCTTGTGCTACTTGTTTTTCGTCAAAAACACCTTCAACTGCAGGAACAGAGGAATTGACAATAAGAAGAGGATTGTTAAGGCTCGTGTCAATTTTTTTCACGTATCCTTCGTTTGTGCTTTTTACGGTTAAATCGGCTTTTTTCGCTTCCTGTGAGGCAATTAATTTATCGTGTTTTTTGACTTCTTCCTGCAGCTTTTGTTTTTCTGTTTCCTGCTGCAAAATTTCATTTTCAATGGTTGTACTGCCGTCACCTGAATGAATCACTGTTGTGTCTTTATCCATTGACGTTTGTGTGCTGCTTTCTTCTCTCTCTGTCTGAGACAGTAAGACACGCAGCTGGCTTAACTGATTATCAATTAGTGAAATTTGCTGTTCAGTCTGTTCTTTTTCAGCAGTCAAATCAGCTATTTTATCATCGATTTTTTCAGATGAATACTCAAATAGCGCTGTTCCGGGCTGAATTGAATCGCCTTCATTGACAAGTACTTGTTTAAGGGACCCTTTAGAAGAATCAAAGTAAATTGGGTATTCATCTGATGGGACAACGACGCCCTCAGTTGAAAACGACTGAATGACATCGCCAGTTGCGGATCGATCCCAATTTGTCAGCCACTCTGTGCGGTCTGCTTTGCTGTCTTCTTTAAATAGTAAATACAAGTTGCCAGCGATGACGACAGCACTTGCCGCCAGCCACACTTGTTTTTTTATTTGTTTCAATGTATTCACCTCTTTTAATTAAAACAAGCGCTCGACATGAATCGATGTAAATAGTGTTGATAGAATCCAGAATGCGAGTCCAACCAAGAAGACCATTAGAAAAACGAACCGGGCTCCTTTTGCTTCAGAGGTACGTAAAAAACGATATTGGATGAAGAGTATCCATACTTGAAAAATCGTAATAAAGCTAAAAAATCGGATCGCAATGACATTCTCCGTTGCATACTGTGCGACAACGCCAAGTGAAAAAGGAGACGAGTCACGGGGAATCGAGAAAAATACATTCCACGCAATTAAAAGCGCAAATTCAATTAAATAAATGGTCAATACGATACATTGCAGACCAATTAATTTTTTAAAGTCAATTTCAAGAAATATCCAGAATAACAACGCCGGAATGAAAATAAAGAACAATGGAAACAACAGCCCCCATATAGCAGAACCTGCTGTGAAAAGAACTTTTAGCCATTCATATGTAAATGTATCGGACTCTGACATGTAAGTGGAAATGCTTTCACCTTGTATACCAAGATAACCGGCGAGCAAAGACAAGAGAATACTGCATAACAGCAACAGTGAAAACTTTGTCCATAAGCCGCGGATTTTCTCGGCTTGGGACAGCTGATAAAGTTGATCATTGGAACGAAACAGCCCTTTAAAAAGCTGAAGCCGGTAAGCCATCATAAAATCTCCCATCAAAATAAAATAAATAAATATCATTCTTCATTATATACAACTATGAACAGATGAACCAATATATTTTGTTAAAAAAGGTATATTTAAAAGTTATCAGAATTATTATTCATCTGAAATACGAATGTAATATAACGAACATCCTAGTGTAATAATGTTGAAATAGAAGAGTGCTACAATGAATCTCGTGTTACAACACTAGGAGGTTATTATTCGTGAAAAAAATGGCAATGTCTATTCTGGCTGCATTAATGATCTTTTCAGCTACTGCGGCTCAAGCAGCGGCCGCTACTCACACAGTTCAAAAAGGAGAGACGCTTTATAAAATCTCTCGTCAATACAAAACATCAGTTGATCAGGTTAAGAAGTGGAACAACTTATCTTCTAACACTATAAAAATAGGACAAAAGCTAAAAATTGGCGGAACAGCAGCAGCTTCAATCAAACCGGCTTCTGCTAAAGAAGACAGAGAAACTAATGTTTCAAAAGAAATTACAGTGAAAGCAACAGCATATACAGCATATTGCAAAGGATGCTCAGGCATTACTGCAACAGGCATTAACCTAAAGAGAAACCCGGATGCGAAAGTGATCGCGGTGGATCCGAAAGTCATTCCACTTGGTACGAAAGTATATGTGGAAGGATATGGTGAAGCTATTGCCGGAGATAAAGGCGGCGCAATTAAAGGAAACAAAATTGATGTTCATATGCCGACGAAACAAAAAGCAAAAAACTGGGGCGTTCGCACAGTGAAAGTACAAATTTTAAAATAAGAAATCTGTAAGGAGACTGGTAGACAGTCTCCTTTTTTGTTGTATTCGGTCGATTTTATTTCATTTATATTACGAATTCGAGATAAACGCTTTTTTGTAACATTTATGACACAATGGCACATATAACCGTAATCTCCATTTAAAAAGATTACACCCTTGGACGTGTTACAATAAATCTCGTTAGCGGAAAACGCAGGAAAGCGTTGGGCGCTTTTATATATATGCAGTCGTCCCTAAAGTCACGGAGAAGTTTCAAACACTTTCCGCGTACGCATGTTGATCATGCCGGCGGGAATAATTCAGGAGGTTTTCTTATTATGAAGAAACAAATGATGGCACTTGCAGCAACGACAGTAATTGGCGGAGGTTTATTCGGCACTGCTGCATCAGCTCAAACATATACAGTACAACCAGGTGATACACTCTGGAGCATTTCACAAAAAAGTGGTACAACTGTTGAACAATTAAAAGCAGCGAACGGTCTTTCATCAAATATGATCTACGCAGGCGAAACAATCTCTACATCTGGATCAAGTAAAACAGTTTCAGCCTCATCTAATGGTACATATACAGTTAAAGCAGGCGATACTTTGTTCAAAATTGCAACAGCTCATGGCATTTCAGTTGGATCATTGAAATCAATTAACGGTCTTTCATCAGATATGATCTATCCTGGAGACAAGCTTTCAACAAGTGGAAGTGCAAAAGCTGCAACTACAGCTTCTGCGGCACCAGCGGCTCAATCTGTTGAGCCTGCTCAAACAACATCAGCACCACAAGGGAAAACATTGACAATGACAGCGACAGCGTATACAGCTGACTGTGCAGGATGCTCAGGAGTTACAGCGACAGGCATCGACCTTCGCAATGACCGCAGCAAGAAGGTAATCGCAGTTGACCCGAACGTTATTCCGCTAGGTTCACGTGTATACGTTGAAGGATACGGTGAAGCTATTGCGGGTGATACAGGCGGTGCTATTAAAGGAAACAAAATTGACCTTCATGTTCCATCAACAGATGCAGCGTACAGCTGGGGTGTACGTACAGTTAACGTAACAATTTTGAACTAACATATGGAAAAACACCGTCTTCCCTCTATGGGAAGGCGTTTTTTGTCATGCAAATTCATCGATTTTATTGAGTGGGCTGTATATAATAGTAGAAAGAAGAAAAGAGGAATGATGTTGAAACGATATAAAACATTAGCAGAAAGCGTCCGATTTCGAAGAGAACTTGGCATATGGAAACCGGTTGCTCACGATGAACGCCTTATCTTTGGAGGTGAAGGGCGGAGTGCCGTTGTTTATCGCATTCAAGGAACAGATAAAGCGTTAAAAGTCTTTTATCCCGATAAAGTACACATAGCTAAAGAAGAGGCAGATATATATAAACAGTTGTCCGGTATTCCGAGTTTTCCATCGCTTCACGAATCTGGAGGCACATATATTGTGATTGACTGGATTAATGGAAAAACATTGTTTGAATGTCTTGAAGAAGGAATAGACATCCCTGGTGAACTTGTAGATGAAGCAGACCGGGCATTGGCTGCAGCGCGTAAAAGAGGCTTAAATCCATCTGACGTACACTTGCGGAATATCATGATATCAGACAAAGGAAGAATCGTACTGATTGACGTGGCAAGGTTCCGGCAGACGAAAGACTGCATGAATTGGGAAGACTTAAAAACAGCGTATACACAGTTCTATACCAAACGTTTTTTTCCAAAACGTATTCCGAAGCGGCTGCTTAATATGATCGGCGTAATGTATAAGAAAAAGCTGCTGCCTATCTACCGGCGGAAAGCAAACGGGGTCACAGAGCATCCGTAAAAACCCGCAGAGACGAGTGTGTCACTGCGGGTCTTCATTATGGCTATTTACTTCGGCAAGTGCATATTTGACACTGGCTGTCAAAGCATCAGTGCCAATTTTGATAATTCGCCGGTCAAATGTCATATTTGGATGGTGCAGCCCCGGGGCAAGATCAGAGCCAAGTCCCATCATTGCTGCTTTTATATGAGGCCGTTTAATCGTGTAAAAATGAAAATCATCACTCCCTGGTGTAATGAGTGGTTCAGCGAGTCCATTTTCACCAACTGTTTCGATAATTCCTTTTTTAAGAAATGCTTCTGCATCTTTTGATACTTCCGCTGCCGGTGTGAAATCCATCCATTCGTAATCAATTTTCACTTCATACAGCATACTGATCTGCTCTATTTTATGCTCAACTGCTTTTTGAAGTTCTAGTAGTACTTTATTTCTTTGAGCCCTTACATCGAGCCCGAATGTACCTGAACCAGGAATTATATTTAAGCTTTGTCCGCCTGCTTCAAGACGGGTCATTTTTGCTGAATATGGTTCAAAAGGGGAAAAACAAATCGTATTCAACTGTCTGCTTAATGATGACAACACTTCAATGGCATTCACCGCTTGATGAGGACGTGCCCCATGTGCGTCATCTCCAATTACTTTCCCGTTTAAGAACGCAACGGCTCCATGATGGACGGACGGGGTTATTTTTCCGAAAGGCAACTCTTCAATTGGGCGAAGATGGATGCCGAATAAGTAATCGACATCATCGACGATGCCTTTATCAACCATTTTTAATGCACCGGTGCCTGTCTCTTCTGCCGGTTGAAAAATAAAACGGACAGTACCATTTGTTACTTCATCCTTCAATTTCAAAAGAGCTCCGATGACGATTGACATGTGGGCATCGTGCCCGCACGAATGATTAGCCTGGAATGTGCCGTTTACCTGCTGCCATAGCGCATCAATGTCAGCGCGAACCGCCACAACCGGTGATCCGGTTCCGATTTCGGCAATTAAACCGGTACAGTCATCGAATGTGAATGTTCGGACTCCTTCACTTTGCAAAAGACGTAAAATATACGCCGTCGTTTCAGTTTCTTTCCAGCTTAACTCTGGATGTGCATGCAAATGTTCGAAAATCTCAAGAAGTCTATTTTCAAATGTTGTTTCCGTTTGAGCCATTGGCAAGCCCTCCCCGATAGTTCTTTCTATATAGTATAAGCGAAAACAACTTGTTTGGGTTGGAAAATGACTGAAAATTCTTATCATTTCTCCTTTAACAAGCAAAAACAAATAAATAACGCTGGTAAAGCTACGAACCCCATTCCTAAAAACGAAAGTTCAGGCGACATTTCATATAAATAACCAGCTCCGAATGTCAACACTGCTGTACTTAGCCCCATTCCAAGTGAAGAATATATACCCTGTGCCGCAGGAATTTCAGAGGAATCAAATTCTTCATATAAAAGACGGATAAATGCGTAATGGGCGAGCCCGAACGTCAAGGCATGAAACAGTTGTGCGAACATATACACACCTACAGATGGAAATAAAAACATAAGAGTCCACCGTACAACCGCTGCAATGGAGGCGCATAAGAACATGACCGGAACATTCGTATGAGACAAAAAACGGTCTGCCACAACGAAAAAGAGTATTTCCGCAGCAACAGCAATATTTAAAATGACGCCGATCCATACACTGCTTACACCGAGGTACTGCAAATAAAGGACACCATAATTGTAATAAGCAGCATGGGCGCCTTGAATGAAGACACAAATAATGAGCGCGGTAACAAATCGTTTCGATCGAAATAACTGAGAGAAAGGGACACGATGCAAGTCACGGGGTTCACGAAGAGCAGAAGGTGTATGATAAAAGGCCGCTGCGATCATAAACAAAGTACTTGCAATAAAAACGTATAAAATCGCTGCATCTGAAAAGATCGACGTTGCCACACCAATGAACAGAACAGATACAGTATATCCAATTGATCCCCACGACCGGCTTTTTCCGTAATGAATCCGGTCGGTTTTCATTAACAATGCACCCATGCTGTCTCCCATCGGCATAATAATCGGATAAATGAAGTTAAATAAAATCATGACGACAAACAGCGCCGTATAACCGGAAGCAGGAATGAACAACAACGCCATCAGGGCAGTGATAACAGTAAACCATTTCAACAATGTACCAGCAGGATACTTTGCGCTTAGTATCGGATAGGCGAACAAAGTTGAAGCTGACCGAACAAAAAGACCGGCTGCAATTATGGAAGACGCAGCTTCAACGGTCATGTCTTTTTCTGAAATGAGCCATGCATTCCAGTAAGGCATAAAGATGCCCCAAGAGAAGTAAAAAGAAAAAAACGTAATGGAAAGCCAGAATTGAGCTTTATAAATCATCATATCTTCCTTTGTCTGTTGTAATCTAACCATTATAGCGAAAAAGTACTCGATTCGAGGGAATAAACAGCTCTGGCCGCGTTAGACAGAGCTGTTTTCGTTTATAGATAAGAGAGCTTTAATCATCTCTGTAATAGCTTTCGCATGTTGGCCGCGGTCTTTTTTATTCATATAGGACAAGCGGTATAATTCCTTTTTTAATTTTGGATACTCACAAAAAAGCTCTTCAAAAAAAAGTAAATCTTCTTCGAGAATGGATCGTTTATGCTCACGAATAGATATGCTATCGCAGCTGTTTTTTTCGAACAGCGTTTGAATAAATAGGGATTGTGGAATTTGATATGCATTCATCATTCTTACAAGCATACTGCTCTCAATACCGGAACTATCCTGCTCGTATTTGGAAATGCTCGACTGTGAAATATTTAGCCGTTTGGCCATTTCCTGTTGGGAAATATTCAGCACATTTTTTCGATAACTCCTCAGCAATTCATTCAGTTTCATAGGAAACTCCTAAAATTTATTTGTGTTTATACCATTATATTCTAAATTAAGATAAAAATAAATATTCCTAAATGGGATAGGTGAATGAAAGGAAAATGGAAGAAATTGTCGAAATGATTAAGTGTTATGAATAAAATGGAAATAGGGGGCTGGAAATGGAAGGGTCAAAAAGGCGCATAAACGGCTCGCTTGTTTTTTTAGTCGAACGAAATGCAGAATGCTCGATTCGTATGATGACGATGTATCAGGAGGATCTCATTGTCGATGCGGAATTTATGAAGCAATCTCCTATTATGGATGAAGAGTGGGTACTCGGTGAAAAAGGCACAATTAAGATCACAGCTGTTGAAAGTGGAGCGTGGAAAGAGATGCTGATCGACTATTGTTTAAAAGAAGGGTACATTCGCTTAACCGCTCTTTCACCGTCTTATTTATCTGCCATAACAGTCTCTTCTATCGCCAATCAATTTTTTATTCGAAAGGGAAACAGTATGAAATTTCTATCAGCACGAACAATTTTGGACATTGTTCAATTCGAAAAAGAGCCAGTCAGCAGGATCACAATCCCGACAAAATAATCAAAATTTTTTTTCTGATATAATTGTCATGACAGGGAGGGTGGATACAATGAAACAATTGCCTATTATTTTTATATTATTTTCAGTGATGCTGCTCAGTAGCTGTGGAGGGCCGGAAGCACCGGAAGACCGTTTTGCTGCCTATGCAAATGCATGGAGCAAAGGGGATGTTGAGGAAATGTACACATATTTTACAAAAGAAACGAAGCAGAACATGGATCGAAAGACATTCGTTGAACGCTATGAAAAATTGATGAACGACCTGCAGATGGATCCATCAAGTATTGAATTGCCAGAAGAAGGCGACGTTCAAAATGATAATGAAAAAACAGCAAGGCTCCCATTTTCAGTGAAAATGAGTACACTTGCCGGCGATATTTCGTTTGAAAAAGAAGCGGTCATGAAGCTCGAAGAAACGGAGGATGGAAACGAGTGGTATATTGACTGGGACCCGTCTTATTTTTTACCCGAGCTTGAAGAAGGAGATAAGGTGCGCATTCAAACGCTGGAAGGAGAGCGAGGGCGTATTTTTGACCGTGATGGCAACTCGCTTGCCATGAATGGAACAGCGGTTCAGATTGGCGCCAAAGCCGGTGAAATAGATGATAAGGGGAAACAGCAGGTCGCTGAAGTTCTTGACTTGTCTATGGAAGAAGTAAATAAACAATTGTCGCAAAGCTGGGTGCAGGAGGGTTACTTCGTGCCACTTAAAACGGTGGCTTCCACTGAAGAAGCACTTGTTAAAAAAGCAACGGCGATTCCAGGAGCTGCGGCTTCTTCTAAAGCGGTGCGCGTGTATCCATACGGAGAATCTGCCGCGCATTTAACAGGGTACGTCGGAGATATAAACGCTGAAGAATTAAAAGAAAACAAAGGGTATAAAGAAGGCGATCAAATTGGCAAGCGCGGTCTTGAACAGTTATTTGAAAAAAAGCTGAAAGAAAAAGACGGCGTGCAAATTTTTATTGATAAAGAAAAGCAGGAGCCTGTTATTATCGCGAAGACCAACCCGAAAAATGGCCAGGATGTACAAGTGACAATCAATGCGGAATTGCAAAAGTTACTATATGGAGAAATGAAAGGAAAGGCAGGAACAGCGTCGGCTGTTAATCCGAAAACCGGTGAAGTACTTGCCGCACTGTCATCCCCATCGTTTAATCCGAATGAGTTTACGCTTGGGATGACTGGAGAGAGGTATGCACAGCTGCAGGACAACCCGCTCCAGCCGCTTTTAAATCGATTTGCAGCCGCGTATTCACCAGGTTCAACAATTAAACCGATTACCGCAGCGGTCGCAATGAAAACAGGGAAGCTCGACCCAGCAGCTGGTAAAGAGATTGAAGGAACAAAGTGGAAAAAAGATGCGTCGTGGGGGAATTACAGTGTTACACGTGTCACTCCAAGCAGGGATCCAGTCACACTTGAGTCCGCATTTGTAGCATCAGATAATATTTATTTTGCGATGTCCGCACTTGATACAGGTGCTGAGCAGATGAAAAAAGGGTTAGAATCATTCGGATTTGGTGAAAAATTCCCATTCACCTATCCATTACGTGCACCGCAGCTGTCAAACAGCGGTCAATTAGAAAGTGATATTTTGCTTGCTGACACAGGGTACGGCCAGGGCGAAGTATTAACAAGCATGACCCATCTTGCTTCTGCGTATGGAGCGTTTTTAAATGAAGGAAATATGATGAAACCGATCCTTTTGTTAAACGAGAAGCCTTCTGTCTGGAAAAAAGAACTTGTAACGGAAGAGCAAGCGGCGATTATACAAAAAGGGCTGCGCGGTGTTGTCGAAAAAGGGACTGCGAAAGCCGCAAATGTAGAAGGTATGAAAATTTCAGGGAAGACCGGTACTGCCGAAATCAAAGCCGAACAGGGAACAACAGGGAAAGAAAATGGACTATTTGTCGCTTATAACGCCAATCAGCCAGATTTCATCATCGCTTTACTGGTAGAAGATGCTGAGAAACAGGGCGGGAGTAAATTGGCTGTCGAAAAAACCGGTAATTTCTTTTTAAAATGGAAAGGGTATAAATAATAGAAAATAAAGGATAATATATATAACTATTTTCCTGATTTCGTTAAATTAAAAGCATTTTCCTGAATAAAAACGAAATCATGTCGATAATTGTTAAAGAAATGGTTAATAAAGAGGGGAGCGATTGAATGAATAAAATGGTTGTTTCGCTAACAGCTGCAGCCTTCATTTCAACAGGAGCGGCAGCCGCTGCGGATGCTTCGGAACTGTATACAGTAAAAGAAGGAGATACCTTATTCAGTATCGCCAATAGGTACAAAATTAGCGTCGTGCAACTAATGGATATGAATGATTTACAGTCTGATCGTCTTTCCATTCATGACGAACTCATAGTATCAATAGAAGATCATGTTAAACTAGAAACTGAGGCAATAAAGACAGCTCCTGAAAAAAAACAGGAAGGTGAGACTGCCATTTTATCATCTGCCACAGTTTCCACATACACTGTGAAGAGTGGGGATTCACTAGGCACAATCGCTTCCCGTTATAAAACAACGGTTGCGTCGTTAAAACAAATGAACGGTTTGACGTCAGATGTTATTTATGTCGGTCAAAAGTTAAAAGTGAGCGGAAAAGCGCCAGCAACGACAGCTGCTCCAACGACAAGTAAACCGGCGTTAACGACACCCGGCACTTATACTGTGAAAAGCGGAGACTCTCTGGGAGCAATCGCTTCCCGCTATAAAACAACGGTTGCGTCATTAAAACAAATGAACGGGTTACAATCGGACGTGATCTATGTTGGTCAAAAGCTTAAAGTTAGTGGGAAAGAAGCGCCAACGGCAAAGAGACCAGCGACAACCACGACGAGCGGAACATATATTGTTAAAAGCGGCGACTCACTCAGCTCAATTGCTTCCCGATACGGCATAACAGCTGCATCATTAAAGCAAATAAATAATTTAACGTCAGATACTATTTTCGTCGGCCAAAAATTAAAAGTTGGAGCTGGATCAAAAGGCGGGACAATGCCATCCACACCGGTGAAAGTGAACAATCCATCTTCTGGTTCTTATTCTAGCTCCAGCTTGCTTAGCATCGCTAATTCGCTGCTGGGCATTCCATATGTTTGGGGCGGTTCATCACCGGCTGGTTTTGACTGCAGCGGATTTATTTATTATGCTCATAAAATGGCGGGGAAAAGTATAAGCAGGACGAATACAGAAGGGTTTTATCATCGCTCCTATGAGATTTCAAGTCCAAAAGCAGGCGATCTCGTTTTCTTCAGCAACACATATAAAAAAGGAATTTCTCACATGGGTATATACATTGGGGGAAATCAATTTATTCATGCAAGCTCCTCGAACGGGATTACAGTTTCAAGTTTGGATAATTTATATTTCGCTTCGAAATTCGACAGCTTTAAACGATTTTATTAATAAAAACAGCCCTTGGTTGGGCTGTTTTTCTATACATAGATTCCAATTTAAATAGAAACGGTTTATCACGCAGCTAAAGAAAATAGCAACTTTTATTCGTTGTTTTGGCATTGCTGCATAGGTGATCGATATTATAAGGAAAATAACAGTTGTAAGTAAGGAAAGATATGATAAAATGTACATATAGTTTCCGTTTTGGATATAAATAACTCGTTTTATGAACGTGGTTGGTAAAAAAGCTGTGAGCATCTGTCCATATGACGGATGCTTTTTCTTATACAAAAAAACTGGCGGGTATCACTCGCCAGTTTTTTTATTATTGTGCAAGACGGACGCTCCACTTTGTAAGATCCGGATTTTCTTTCAGGATGAGAGAAGCGGGAAAAACAAACGTCCATGGCTTGGTTGTATTCGCACGGATTTCAAGCTGGCCAACATGAAATTGACCTTCTGCGACCGTATCACCAGATGCATCGATGAGCTGAAGAGGCAACTGCTCAATGTTGACATTGCGTTTGTAACCGTTGCGGATAAACAGAGCGACTGTAAGATTGCCGTTTTCAAGCATAGTGGCGCTTAAACCGGTAAAATTTAGTTCATCCTTTTGTGGAGCGCCTAGTTGTTCAACAATTTTTTCAAGCTTTTCTTTTTCCTCTTCAGGGAGTGACTTTTCCCACTTTGGATCAAGCTCCAGCATATGGGTGTGCGAGGTTACATCAAAAGCAATCGACCAGTTTTCTTTACCGAGTTCGACATGATCATTGATAGTAGAATCAGGGAAAATAAATGTCCACGGCCTGCTTGAATCGGCTGGAATTTCGCCGAGTTCATTTAACTGAAACGTATGGCGCGCCTTCAGCTCGTTTTTTTCGTTCATTAAAAGCAAAGGAACTTCGCCAAGTGACATCTCGCGCTCTACCGTATTACGGACAAAAGCCGATACGGCAAGTCCCTCCGAATGTTCATTCCATTCAATGCCGGACAAAGAAAGCTGATTGCGTTTCAATGGCGGTAATTCATTATTTAAAAATCGGAGCACATACATTTGTTCCTTAGGCACAGTAAGCGACGGGTGAAGGGAAAGGGAAGTGGTCACTTCTTCATCGCTTGACGAAGCTGTATCACCTGTTATATCACCAGCGGATACAGTGCTTTCCCGTCCATCACTTTTCAACTCTGTATCGGACTTTCCTTTTCGTTTAAAAAAAGACAACATATGCGTTAATTCTCCTTCTTGGTTAATTCGTTTATAAGCGCAGCCGTTTTTATAGAAATATCACGCAGCAGGTCACGGTACATATTTTGGAACAGCTGCAGGCCTTCACGTGCGTATATACGCATTGGGTCTTCCTGCTGATAATGGCGGAGGCCAATTCCTTCTTTCAGACGTGTCATTTGTTCCAGGTGATCCACCCAGACTTTGTCGATATCGCTGATCATAATGCGTTTCACGTAATCATCCCATTCGGGACCGTACTGTTCCTCGATCCATTTAATATATGGCATGATAACCGTCTCAATGGGGGCGATAATGTCTTTTAGATTCGATGGTTCGTCTGGAAGCTCTACTTCCCGCCCGCCAAACATGGCTTGCAGATGACCCGATAAAACATCAATTTGCCATTCTTCAGCCGGCATTTCTTCGTTGCAATAAAAGTCAATCTCCTCGCGTGCCGCCCGTTTGATCATGTCAATCAGACGCTCCTGCTGTGAATCATCCTCAATAATGGCGTTTCGCAGACCGAAAATAACACCGCGCTGTTCATTAATAACGTCGTCAAGTTTCAAATTGTACTCACGCATGGCAAAGTTGGCGCCTTCGACAATGCGCTGCACACGATCAACAAATTCATGCATTTTTTTGTTTTGCACTTGTCCGTTTTCATCGGTGACCAATTTTTTCTCTAGCTTTTCAAGGTCGTCTTTTGCAAACCGGCGGAACATGTCGTCTTCAAGTGAAATCATAAATTGGCTTGACCCAGGATCACCCTGTCGTCCGGCACGGCCTTTCAACTGATTGTCGATACGGCGGCTTTCATGTCTCTCTGTCCCAAGCACATGGAGCCCGCCTAGTTCCGGCACCCCTTCACCGAGTAATATATCGGTGCCGCGTCCGGCCATATTCGTAGCAATCGTAATGTGGCCACGCTGTCCGGAGCGGGAAATAAGTTCTACCTCTTGTTCAACACTTTTCGCATTTAAAATTTCAAATGAAAGACCCGCTTCTTTAAAGTATTCAGCAATCTTTTCCGACTGCAGAATGGATGTAGTCCCAACGAGAACAGGCTGTCCTTTATCATGACGTGAAACCACTTCTGCTGTCACGGCTTCGTATTTCTCTTTTTTGGTCCGATAAATTCGGTCAGGCATATCAACTCGTTGAACAGGGCGGTTGGCCGGTACTTTAAGCACCTTCATATTGTAAACTTCGAGCAATTCTTTTTCTTCTGTTTTTGCCGTTCCGGTCATTCCGGATAAAAACGGATACATACGGAAGTAATTTTGGATGGTGATCGATGCTTGTGTTTTATTTTCATCCGTAATTTCGAGGTTTTCTTTCGCTTCAATCGCCTGGTGAAGCCCGTCACTCAAGTTGCGTCCTTCCATCGTACGGCCGGTAAACATATCGACAAGTAAAATCGCTCCGTCTTTAATAATGTAATCCACATCCCGCTCAAACATGACATGCGCGCGAACTGCCTGAATCATGTAATGATAAAGTGTCTGATGTTCAATTTCGTACAAATTATCAACACCGAACGCTTTTTCCACTTTTTCAATCCCTTGTTCTGTTAAACTGACGGCTTTCGTTTCGTCATCGAGCTGGTAATCTTCATCGCGGACAAATCGTTTTGCGACGCGTGCTCCGATATAATGAAGATCAGCCGCCGGCGGCATTTTTCCAGCGATAATAAGCGGTGTTTTCGCTTCGTCGATTAATACGCTGTCCACTTCATCAATGATGGCGAAGTGATAGGGACGCTGGACGCGCTGTGATGGAACCCATGCCATGTTGTCACGCAGATAATCGAAACCGAATTCTGTACCGACACCATATGTAATATCTGCACGGTACGCTTTCTGTTTTTCTTCGGGATCCATCATCGGCAAGTTCAATCCGACCGTTAATCCGAGGAATTCATGAAGCGGTCCAATCGTATTGCGGTCACGCTTTGCCAAATATTCATTCACGGTAATCACGTGAACCCCTTTTCCTTCAAGTGCGCGTAAATAACTAGGCAATGAAGCAACGAGTGTTTTACCTTCACCTGTTGCCATCTCCGAAATATTTGCATCTGTCAGGACAAGTCCGCCAATGAGCTGGACATCGTAATGGCGCATGCCTAGGACACGCTTTGCAGCTTCACGGACGACCGCAAAAGCTTCAGGTTTAATGTCGTCAATGGTTTCCCCGTTGGACAGCCTTTCTTTAAACTCAGCTGTTTTCCCGCGCAGCTGATCATCTGTTAATGCTTCGATGCCAGCTTCCAGTCCGTTAATAACATCTACTATTTTTTTGTATTCTTTAATGTGCCGATCACCGGCATCTTTTTTACGAAATAAAGAGACCATCTTTTTTTCACTCCCCGGAATACTTCCATCATCTTATCTTATCAAAAGACGGGCTGAAAGAAAATATAACGTTCTTCACGGTTTTTTGTGGATATAAAACGATTTTGCCTTTATAATATGGAAGTTGATAAGAATTTGTAAAAAATACGATTTGCAATATAGATAAAAAACATGCTTCTGATTTAACTGAGGGAGGACAACATGGTTTTACTTGCTTTTATCATTTGTGTGCTGGCTTCGATTGCCATCACGCCGTTCGTGAAGAAGTTTGCCTTTGCCATTGGAGCTGTTGACAAGCCAAATTATCGAAAGGTACATCAGCGGATTATGCCTCGTATGGGCGGACTTGCTATTTTCATTAGCTTTTTAATCGGCATGATCGTTCTGCGGCCTGACTCTTATGAACAGCCGCTGCTTACCCCTGCCATCATCATTGGAAGCTTTGTTATTATTTTAACGGGCGTGCTGGATGATCGGTTTGAACTTTCCGCTAAAGTGAAATTAGCCGGCCAAATTATGGCTGCTCTTGTCGTCGTCGTGTACGGTGGTGTTCAAATCAATTTTGTTAATTTGCCATTTGGTGGAGCGATTGAATTTGGTTTCTTGAGCATTCCGCTAACTATTTTATGGATTGTCGCGATTACAAATGCGATTAATTTAATTGATGGTCTTGATGGTCTCGCAGCAGGCGTTTCCACCATTGCACTGTTAACAATTAGCTTAATGGCCTATATGAAAGGCGATATGTATGTAATGAGTGTGGCATTAATTGTCGCAGCAAGTGCTATCGGCTTTTTAAAATATAATTTTCACCCAGCGAAAATTTTCATGGGGGACACAGGAGCGCTGTTTCTTGGCTTTATTATTGGTGTTCTTTCACTTTTAGGCTTTAAAAATGTTACGGTGGTCTCATTGATTATTCCGATCATCATTCTTGGGGTGCCGATTTCTGATACGATCTTTGCGATTATCCGCAGGAAGCTGAACAATCAGCCAATATCTGCGCCAGATAAATCTCATTTACATCACTGTCTGCTCCGCACGGGGTATACTCATAAACAGACCGTTTTAATTATTTATGCCATTGCAATGATGTTTGGTCTTGCGGCTGTTATTTTCTCGATGGCAAAAGTATGGGGCGCGATCATATTGATTGCCGTCATTACGATTGCGATTGAATTGTTTGTTGAAAGTGTCGGCTTGATCAGCAATGATTACAAACCTCTTTTGAACTTTGTCAAAAGTGGAACGAAAAAGAACCTATAGAAAAAACCCGCTGAATGAACTGCACCCCAATTGTTAGACACCATCTGACAATTGGAG
>NZ_MSFI01000002.1 GCF_001975785.1 Domibacillus epiphyticus
AATTCAAAACGTTGACGTTTTTATTGATTTTGTTCAGTTTTCAAGGATCAATCGCTATTAAGACAGCTATAAAATATTATCATTTTTCAAGAATAAAGTCAATATAGTTTCTCGAAAAAATATTTCGCAATCAAAGGGTGTTAGCCCTTCTCAAGCAGCTGTTATTCAGCAGAATACTAATATAACATTAAATTAAAATAAAGTCAATAAGAGCAGAACAAATAATTATTCATCAATAACGTTTATCGACTTTTTTATTCCGATCTTCTTTTTAAATGCCGCCTTAATAACAAGCGACGAATGTTAATATATCATAAGATCAAACAAAAAGTCAATTTTTTTATAATCTAAGATCCATTTAAAAACAGAGAATCTGCTGCTTAAGCAAATGCTCTGTTTGTGTTTCTTCTATAATAAGTGGTTGATCGTTAAGAAGAACTGGAATGTTAAGCAGATGCATGTGAATGAATCTCTTTCCGCATTTCCCATTTATGAATCTGTTTAAAAATTGGCGGCAGGATGAGGCAGACAGAGATAATCCGCAATACCTGCACAGCAACAACAAATGTCGCGTCGGCATCTATCACAACAGCTGTCGCGGCCATTTCAGCGATGCCTCCCGGTGCAAAAGCAAGTGCGGCTGTCATAAAAGCGATGCCAGTGATAGTTGAAACAAGATAAGCACATGCAAACATGGCAGCGATTAAAAAGAGTGTGCTAATAAAAGCAACCAAAACTGTCTTCCTCAATCCCGCAAACATTTCTTTACGGAAGCGCGATCCGATGAAAGCGGCGATTAAAATTTGCGAGACGACCATGACACTATAAGGCCAAATCGCAGCCAAATCGCGCCCCACATATGCCGAGCTGAGCGATTGGACGATCGCGACAGACACCATGCTCCCTAGCAGCCACGGGGCCGGGAATTTTAACTTTTTCCCTATATGATATCCTCCATACGCACAGACGATCAGGATTCCTGTCCATAATAACTGGTTCCATTCAAATGATGGCGGCGGAGTAGATTTTATTGCCAGCTGACCGGATGGATGAAACCCGAGCACCGAAACGACGATTGGGATAATGAAAATGACAAGGAATACCCGCATCGTTTGAATGATACTAACGACTGCCGTATTAGCACCGACATCTTCCGCCATCCCTGGCATCGCCGACAAGCCTCCCGGTGCTGTGCCAAAAAAGCTCGTCATCAAATCCGTCCGGCTGAATTTCCATAGAACTAGTCCCGACAGCAGCGAAAACAAAACCGACAATAGTAGCATAATCATAATGACCGCCCATTGCTTATGAAAGATGGATAAAACAGATAAGTTTATTTTTTGACCAAGTTCGATGCCTAAAATACATTGCCCGATAGAAAGCCAGTATTTCGGTGTACCCTTTTCCCCAATAAAATTTGGCTTAGCGAAAGAAATAAGTGCAGCCATTAGCAGTGTTCCGAGCATCCAGCCGATCGATAATCCTGTCAACGACAATAACCACCCGCCCACACCGCTTAGTGCAATAAACAACCATTTATTTTCTTTCAATTGACCAATCCTTCTTTCTGTCCCTTGTATAACTTACTATAATATACATAAAGGAATAAATAAAATACTCGTTTACTATTATCAATCATAAACAAATGTTATGTCTAAATGGAGGTGTTTTGATGGATGAACGCGATTGGCTCGTTTTACAGACACTATATAAAGAAAAGAACATTACAAATGCGGCGAAAACACTATATATTTCACAACCTGCTTTGACAAACCGATTAAAACAAATCGAGAAAGTGTTTGGAGTAAAGATTGTCAATCGCGGCAGACGCGGTGTACAGTTTACACCTCAAGGTGAATATTTGGCCAAATGTGCAAACGAAATGATTCAACGCATGCAATCTATTAAGGAAAACGTGCATAATATGGAGTACAAAATGACCGGTACATTACGTCTCGGCGTATCTACTTTTTTCACCGACTATAAGCTTCCCGGACTGCTGAAATTATTTAAAGATGAGTATCCAAATATTGAGTTTAAAGTCATAACGGATTGGAGCAGCCATATCGCCCACTTAATTCATAATCAAGATGTCCACGTAGGATTTGTGAAGGGCGATTACGGCTGGAAAGATCAAAAGCGGCTATTATTTGAGGAAACAATTTGCATCGCGTCAAAAGAAGAGATCGACCTGGATCACTTACCAGACTTGCCGCGCATTGATTATCGGACTGATCAAAACTTGAAGATGCTCGTTGATAATTGGTGGGCTGCACACTATACCAAACCGCCGCTTATCAGCATCGATGTAGATAAAGCCGGAACGTGTAAAAATATGGTCGCTAATGGACTAGGCTATGCGATTTTACCCAGCATGATTTTGGACGACCTCGAAAATCTGCACAAAATTGATCTAAATACAAGCGACGGGGAACCGATCATACGAAAAAGCTGGATGTTTTATCATGAAGAATCGCTTCAGCTCAACATCGTGCGTGCGTTTGTTGAGTTTATTGAACGCGTCGACCTGGATGCAATTCATTAAGCCAAAAAGAATAAGATAAAAAGACGAGATGACCGTGATTTCCGGACATCTCGTTTCATTATTAAATAGCGTTTAATGCTTCGCTAATTGATTTCTCGCCTGTAATCAAATCAAACGAACGGTGAAATGCACGTGCTGTATCAAGTGACTCGTAAATGACAGCAGCCACATCCTCACGCGGGATTGTTCCTCGTTCTAGTTTTTCACCCGCTTCTATTTTTCCTGTACCCGCATCATTTAACAACCCACCTGGCCGAATAATCGTATAAATAAGTGAACTTTGCTCAACTGCACGGTCGGCGTAATGTTTCGCTGCGTAATAAGGCCGGATGGAATTATTCCAGTTTTCACGGTTATTAGCCTGTAAAGCACTAACCATGATAAACCTCTTTACACCAACCTGCTCGGCTGCTTCTACCGTTTTTACAGCTCCATCCAGATCAATAAGCAATGTTTTGTCCGCTCCGGTATGTCCTCCTGATCCAGCTGTAAACACAACGGCATCGCATCCATACAGCGCATCTTTCAGCTGATTCACACCGCCTTCAAGGTCCGCGATCACAGCATCAACGTCTTTTTCTTTAAAAGCGGCCGCCTGTTCTTCTTTTCTTACCATGGCACGTACTTCATGTTTAGAACTATTTTGCAGCAGCTCAATTAGTTTTTGTCCGATTTGTCCGTTTGCACCAACAACCAGCACTTTCATAAAGCACCTCTTTCCATTTTATTTCCTTTATTATTTCAAATTATAATTATAGAAGCAAATAAGAAGAAACCATTTTTCAGGTGCAAAAAAAAAACGGATACCATCCACTGAATTCACATGATTTTAAGAGAAATGAACAAGATGCAGCCTCTCACCTGTAAGCCAGCCCTAATTACTGACAAATATCAAAATTAGTCAGACACAGGCTAGAATTAATAACAGTAGCGAGACATCATATCCCTAAGAGACAATTACGTTTTCCGTTTATCAAACAAATCTGTTCATTTTCTCTGCCAATATCTATCTTGAATAAAAAATGGTAAAATAGAGCGGTAAACTGTTTACTGTTTACAATACATAAGCAGGCGGAGGAAAAAATCATGGTCAATCCATTCAAAATCGCCGTCATTCCAGGTGACGGCATTGGTCCGGAAGTTATTGCAGAAGGAGTCAAAGTATTAAAGTATATTCAAAGTGTCGATGAATCTGTTTCATTTGAGTTCGAATATTTCCCGTGGGGCTGCGAGTATTACGTTGAGCACGGAAAAATGATGGATGACGATGGAATTGAGCGCCTTAAGCAATTTGATGCGATTTATTTAGGCGCGGTCGGTTATCCGGGTGTACCTGACCATATTTCTTTATGGGATTTGCTGCTCCGTATTCGTAAATCATTTGACCAGTATGTGAATGTTCGGCCAATCAAACTGCTGAACGGTGCGCCAACTGTGCTGAAAGATGTGACACCAGAAGATATTAATATGCTTGTCATCCGCGAAAACAGTGAAGGGGAATATGCCGGAGCAGGCGACCGTCTTTTTCAAGGTAAACCGCATGAAGTTGCGCTTCAGACCGGTGTATTTTCTCGCAAAGGAACAGAACGGATTATCCGTTACGCATTTGATATTGCCCAAAAAGAAAAGCGGTCACTCACTAGCATCAGCAAAGCGAATGCACTAAACTATTCAATGGTTTTTTGGGATGAAGTATTTGAAGAGGTGAGCAAAGATTACCCTGACGTGGAAACGCATTCATATCTTGTCGATGCGGCGAGCATGTTCTTTGTCATGGATCCAAAGCGGTTCGAAGTCGTCGTTACGTCTAATTTATTCGGAGATATTATTACCGATTTAGGCGCTGGTATTACTGGCGGCATGGGGCTTGCGGCTGGCGCAAACTTAAATCCGGAACGTGACTTCCCTTCCATGTTTGAACCGATTCACGGTTCCGCGCCGGACATCGCCGGAAAACAAATCGCAAATCCTCTGGCGACATTATGGTCCGCAAGCCAGATGCTTGAGTTTTTCGGGCAGAATGAATGGGCTGAAAAAGTATTAAGCCTCATCGAAAAAATGCTCGTCGACAAAACCGTATTAACACCGGATCTCGGCGGAACGGCTTCAACAAGTGAAGTAGGGGATCATATGGTGCAATTGTTGAAACAACTATAATGTCTGAGGCTATCTCAAATAATCACTCCGCTCTTTTGACATCCAAAATGAAAAATGCCTTACCAGAAGTCTTGGACTTTTGATAAGGCTTTATTTATTTATTTATTTGATCATTTTTGCGATAATATGCGCGACACCGTGTTCGTTATTTTTTAAAGTGACGAACTTCGCCTGTTCTTTTACTCCATCAGGCGCATTTTCCATAGCAACACTCACACCCGCAATGTTGAACATTGACACATCGTTAAAATTATCACCGATTGCCATAATATCCTTCCGTCCAACGCCAAATTTCTCTGCCAATTTCATTACAGCGTTCCCTTTTGATACATCCCGGTGCATAATATCAAATACGTGACTGGCAGAAGCCGTCAGCGTTAAGTCATCGCGATCCGCATACCGGTCCCATGCTTCTTTCAGCTTTTTATCATCAAATGAAAAAGCAAGCAAATTATAATATTTGTCCGTTTCCTCTAAAATTTCTTTATAAGAAGTGACAAATTCAAAAGGCTCCTGGCTGAATTGACGCTCGGCTGCTTCATTCATTTCCACAAGGTCTGCATCCGGGTTCGCTGTTTTCACTCGGTCCAGTTCAATGTTCAAAAGCTCCCGTCCGTTTTGCGGTGAATACAGCTTGTGCTCCGAAAATACTTCATAGTAAAAACCATTCTCTGTGAAATACTTTAGGATCTCCTCGGCATCCCCCTTTCGAACAGAAATCGACTGAAGCCGCGTTCCGTCTTTGTCATGAATGGTTGAGCCATTTGCGCCAATGATCCACGTCGATAAACCGGCCTCTTTCATATGTTGAAAGGCATCAAAATAGGCTCTTCCTGTCGCAATGACGACTTCAATTCCTTTTGATTGCGCTCTCTTTACCGCTTCTATATTTTCCCGGCTGATTTCATTTCTGCTATTCAAAAGAGTCCCATCCATATCAATGGCGATTAATTTCATTCTTAACCTCCCAGTAATTGTTTCAGCCCTGCAGCTGCCTGTTTTTGCCCGAACATTGTATATGGGCCAGCTTCAGACATAACCCCTCCTGCTTCTGTTACAAGTAATTGCCCTGCCGCAATGTCATAAAAAGCAGGACTCAAATACAAAGCAGCATCCCAGCGTCCTGCAGCAATATACGCGAGTGTAACTGCCGCAGTCCCGATAATACGCACTCTATATACATCGTTCACAATTTTCCCAAGCAGTGCAAGGCGCTGCAAGTTCGCCTCTTTGTTCCCGTCTTTTGCAAAATCACTGTGCGATACGAATGATTCCGCAAGACTTACATCACGGACATGAATAGGCTCCCCATCTTTGAACGCCCCGCCGCCTTTTGATGCCCAGTATGTTTCTTTTAAACCAGGCAATGCAATAACCCCGACAACCGGATCATTTTTAAATGTCAGCGCGATGGATACACCGTACTGAGGAACCCCAATACTATAGTTAATCGTGCCATCAATCGGATCGATGACCCATTCAAAATCACTGTCTTTTTCAATCGTTCCTGCTTCTTCACTGAAAATACAGTGGTCTGGGTATTTTGCTTGAATTCTCTCGATAATCAGTGATTCCACTTTCAGATCCATTTCCGTTACAAAATCCTTCGCCGCTTTCAACGTCTGCCCACCTGCGTTTCCGGCACGCGGCAATAAAAATTCACCCGCTTCTTTTCCAAGTTCAATTGCAAATGCTAAATAATCTTTATACATGCCCCACCGCACCTTATCTAAATATTCTTTCCTCTATCTTACCGTACGATAATGAGGGAGTCTAAAACCAAACCGCACGTAGCCAAGATATGAATTCTGAGGAAAACAAACGAACCCGCAGAAAGGATTCCACGGGTTACGCAACTATTTACTGACTCGTCTTCTTAAACTCTTGAAAGTTTAAATTTATCAACCGTCCTTCTAAGTGCAGCAGCGACCAGCGAGCTTTGTTCCGAATCAAATCGAACTTCTTTTATAAGACCGGCCATTTCTCCGGTTGATCGATCCACACTTTCCACAGTCCGGGCATTTTGTTCATTAATAACGGCAATATTGCCGATAATGTCTTTCATCTGATCCGTAATATCCGGCTGCGAATCAGATGTTTTTGCCATTGATACAAGGACATCCTGGACACTGCGGACAACTTCCACACCGCTTTTTACTTCTCCACTACTTTCTTGAATCGCTGTTCGAACAAGGGTCGAACTACTTTCAATTTGATCAAGCGTGTCACTAATTTCTTTCGTCGCGAGCGTTGTCTGATCAGCCAGTTTTCGAATTTCGAGTGCCACGACACCGAACCCTTTTCCGTATTCACCCGCTCTAGCCGCTTCAATCGCTGCGTTTAACGCAAGCAAATTAGTTTGATAAGCAATCGCATTAATCGTTTCTACAATTGTACCGATATTATTTGACAGTTCTTTAAAATTGTCAGTCAGCTTCAATGCTTCATTGACTTTATTTACGATGCCATTCATTTTCGCATCAATTCCGGCGACTTCTTTTTGAGCGTGCTCGATTTGTTCCTGGGACATCTTCTCCAGACCTGTCAGTGTATGTCCGACTTGATCAACCTGCCCCATCGCCTGCTGTACATCTTTTAGCTGAAGCTGGATAGCTTCAAGCATTTCACTCATTTGCTCAATGACCTCAACCGAGTCATGTTCGGCGAGCATGGTTTTTTCACGAAGAGACTGGTTTGTTTCTTCTACATCGAGCGCTGCCGATTTCACTTTGCTCATTAACTCATCCTGGCTATCAATCAGATTATTCACCCACCGGCCAAGCGCACCTGTTTCATCGTGAAATAATAGCTGAGAATCGAGACGATTCGTTAAATCACCGCCCCCTTCAGCTATTTCCCTGGTTATATCCGTCATTTTCCGGAGCCTTTCCACAATCGGGTTCAGTCCTTTTCTGTAAAACGCAACAGCTGCTATAGCACCATAAACAAGGCCAATAATTAGCCCAGTCCAATTTGGAATTGCCGGTATCCAGGTGGTGGCCTGCTGTAGAATAATACTTATTAATAGAAAAAAGACAAATTGCTTTTGAAGTCTCCAGCTGATCGATCGAACCCGGTACACCTCTTCCAGGTCCCCTTCACACATCATGCCCCAAATATCCGGAGATCCAGGCATTTGAAACGTGACCCCTTTCCCAATAACCGGAATATGCCGATAATCTGAATAGCCGGGAAATTCTACAAACAAGTTGCTCCCGTTTTGAATCGTGTTCTCCACACCAGGATGGAGCTCATTTGTCGCCGGATCAGTAAAGCGAATTTCAAATTCGGTATGCTTCTGAATTTTCACCGTACCCCAATGCTTTGTATGAACACCATCTTTTAAATTTTCACCGAATGTAAACGTACGATCTTCAAAACGGCTTCGAGACAATGCCGTTCCCGGCGAAATGGATGAATCCATATTAGACTTTGCCATAAATAAGTAATTGTCTCCGGAATCCGGGTATATATGGCCCGCTTCCCTTTGAATCAAATCCCCTAGTACATCATTCGGTATTCTGCCGGCTGCGATCGACACAACTTGACCGCGCTCAATTACAGGCTGTAAAAATAAAAGAGTCACCTCATCGTGAAAAGACGATGAGCGGGGATCAATTTCTTCCGTTACTTCATCGATATATGGCCCATACAATAATCGTTCTTTATTGTCAAATACATAAACAGCAGCTTTTTTAACATCTTGATTTCCAGCTTCACCTATCTGTTTACCATATGTAGAATTCGTAAATAGTAGTTCCGGACTAATCACAAATAACTCCGTAAAGTAACGATTTTTTTGCATTTTCTTCTTTAAGTAATCATTTGTGTCATGATCCGGAATAAAGGAAAGTTCCTGCGCAATTTTACCTAAAAAAACCCATTGTTCATGTGCCCATTCTGACAGCAAGGTCGTTCTTGTTCGAGCAATACCTTCAAATATTTCCGCAACAGAATCGGTCATATGACGATTTAACCGGTATGACCACCAGAGAGGCAATCCCTCCCTTACATTAAGCCAACCAAAAAACCCCATTTCTCCACCATCCCTTTTCATGTAATATAAAATAACATGAATACGTTATAAAAATTATTATATTCTGAATTCTTAATAATTTCAAGATTATTCGCTACCTTTCTCCTACAAAAAAACGGACAATTCAGCTTTTCAATACTGAATTGTCCGTTTCTTTATTGTTCTATTCAATTTTCAAATGACAAATTTCCTGGTTCATCCATCACTTTTCTCTGAATCTCCATGATAGTTTTAAAAGAAAACTGATCCATCCAGGCGTGGTTGCTGGCAGATGATGAACGGCCGGATTTTGACCGATATCGGTCAAATTAATTTATAGATGGCCTAATCCATTGAAAATCCGGCTTAAACATTGAGATTTCGGCCCAATTTAAAAAAACCGGCCTATGTTCAAAAATTCCTGCCAAAAATTTTGTCCCCAGCGCCTCCTACGTCGAAACAAAAACAAAGATGCAAGTGATGATATAACGCTTTTGATTGCTCAGGAGGCGGGTTCCGCGACTAAAAACGGCGGAAGCGGGTCTTTAAATGTTGACCAGTCCATGCTCATTTCTTCGTCTGTTAATAAACATTCGTCAAGGGACGTTTCGATTGTCTCCCTGTCCATTTCAAGACCAATCATGACAATTTCAGTTATTCGGTCGCCGTATGTATCGTTCCATCTATCTAATAATTCCGGCTCATCTTGCAGCATCTGCGCCCGTTTATTCTCAGGGTAAGCAGCGATCCATTCACCGGCACCTTGAATCATGATCGACGGACCTGCCTGTGAAATCATACCAGCCATATCGTTTCGAGTCGACAGCCAAAAGAATCCTTTTGCCCGGACAACTTCCACCGGCCATTCTTTCAACCATTCCATCAACCTTTCTGCATGAAACGGACGATGGCGGCGGTATACGAACGATGAAATACCATATTCATCTGTTTCTGGAACGTGCTCTTCGTTTAACTCTTTTATCCAGCCCGCACCCTCGCTCGCCTTATCAAAATCAAATAAGTGAGTATCGAGTACACGATCAAGCGGAACGTTACTGAAAGAACTTTTCATGATCTGCGCGTCCGGATTTAATTTGAGGAGCACTCCATACAACTCCTCAATATCATCTTCTTCCAAAAGATCCGTTTTATTCAATAAAATCACATTAGCAAATTCAATTTGATCAATTAATAAATCTACGACTTCACGCGTATCGGTTTCATCATTAGCTTCTTTCCGGTCGATCAATGTATCACCCGAAGCAAAATCATGCCAGAAACGATTTCCGTCCACAACGGTTACCATTGTGTCCAAACGGCAGTATTGCGATAAATTGATACCTAGTTCTTCGTCTACGTACATAAATGTTTGTGCCACAGGAATCGGTTCCGATATTCCTGTCGATTCGATCACGATGTAGTCAATATCTCCTTTTTTGACGAGCTTGTCGACTTCTTTCATTAAATCATCCCGAAGCGTACAGCAAATGCACCCGTTTTGCATTTCAACCAATTTTTCTTCTGTCCGAGAAAACCCGCCCTGCTTTATAAGCGCTCCGTCAATATTGATTTCACTCATATCGTTGACGATGACAGCAATTCGTTTGTTTTCTTCATTTGCTAAAATGTGATTTAAAAGCGTCGTTTTTCCGGATCCTAAGTACCCGCTTAAAACAGTTACTGGTATTTGATTCATTATTCATTCTCCTTTTTGAAAATCAGTATCATTACGATTATAAACTGGCAATAATCTTTTCAGCCGCGTGCCTTGCACCCGAAATATTTCGCGCTATTGGCCCTACCTCAAGCTCCGCGAGTGGTCCTGACACAAATAAATGAGGGCACCATTCCAGTGATTCGCTGACAATTGGATAACCGCATGTCGAACAAAGTAGTTTTTGTTCCATTATCAATCTTTCAATCCATGGCTGATTTGGTCTTGCCGGCTGAAACCCTGTTGCTAAAATCACTGTATTTGCTTCAATCTTAGAGCCTTCCTTCAATCCAATCGTGTTGTTTTTCAGGAAAACCGGTTCTCCATCTACTATTTGAAGCTCCTCCTTTTTCTGAAGGCGCAGCAGCTTATGAAATAACTCCTGTGTAATGGATCCTTTATGGCGGGCTTCTTTTATGAGTTCACGTCTCTTTTTATAGTCCTTCAACTTTACAAAACCGTTTAAATTTTTCGGTCCCAGCCATCCTGGATCGCTATCAAAGAGGTGCACACGAAACGGATGACGTTTCACCATTGTTGTTTTCCCTGGAAATATTGTACTTAACTTGATCGCGGTGTGTGCAGCTGTAATCCCGCCGCCAATGACAACAGCAGGACCTTTTAATTGTTGAAAATCAGGAAAAGCTTCATCAAAAATATGATAAACCCGCTTATTTGCCCATTCCGGTTTAATCGGCTGTTCGTTGACACTGATCGCAATGACAATATTTCTAGCCTGCATCACTTCTTCTGATTGCAAGGCAACCAACCACTTTTCATGCGATCGCTCAACATGGACGACCGTCCCTTGATGCCAAGCTTTTTGTATATGAATCTGACGCAGTACATTGTCCGAGTGCTCGTTAAATAACTCCACCTGCGGGCGTTTATAGTAGCCGTAAAAATCTTTACTGTCACCAGATGTGCTGTATTGTTTCAGGCTGAGCGGATGAACGTCAATATGATGCACGACAGGTGAACGCAAGTATTCCATGCCGATCCGGTTTGTGTTCCGTTTCCATCTCGCCATCGGTTCAGAGTGAGGATCAATGATCCGAATATCATCGATCACAGATTTCCCGCTTTTCACTAAGAAGTTTGCGATTGTGCAGCCATGAATGCCGCCGCCAATAATGACCCATTCGTACAATAGTTGTGTCTCCTTTTTCAAATCGTAATTATTACGATTTGAAGTATAATGTATTTAAAACCATTTATCAAGACGTAAAGGTTGTATACTTTTTCTTACGCTCCCACTAAACTTTCCGTTCCGATTTATTATAGAAAGCTATTTTCACTCATATTATTGTATAATTTAAAATGATATAAAGTAAACGGAGATGACAGTATGCAGACGATTGCGGATATTGCTAGACTTGCCGGTGTAGCGAAAAGTACGGTATCCCGTTACTTGAACGGCGGCTCGGTGAGTGAAGAAACAAAGAAAAAGATCGAAATAGTGATTGAAAAAACCGGTTATGCGCCGAACGCGTTTGCGCAAAGCTTAAAAGCGAAAAAGACGAATATAATCGGCACAATCGTTCCCCGCCTCGATTCCTATGCGACAGCGAGAACATTGCTCGGCATAGACGAAAAGCTTCGTGAAATGAATTACCATATGCTTGTCTCAAATACAAACCAGGATTTAAATCGGGAAATCGAAAACATTTATACGCTGGCCAAACAAAAGGTAGCCGGCATTATTTTGCTTGCAACACAAATTACCGATGACCACCTGAAAGCATTTAAACAAATTAATATCCCTGTTTTATTAGTCGGTCAGCAGCACGATGATGTATACAGCCTCGTTCATGATGATGAGACAGCCGGTTATGCGATAGGAAAATATATTATTCAGAGAGGCCACAAATCCATTGCTTTTCTCGGTGTCGGTGAACATGACATTGCCGTTGGCGTAAATCGGAAAAAAGGATTCAGTCAAGCGGTTGCGGATCACCACGATATTGATGCACGCTATTTTGAAACAACGTTTAATATGAGCGACGCAGCGGTTAAAGCACAATCGATATTTGATGAATTTTCTCCTTCCGCTCTCATTTGCGCAACGGACAACATTGCCATCGGAGCGGTTAAAGCCGCCCATCAAAAACATTTACATGTTCCCAAAGACATATCAATAACCGGGTTTGGCGGCTATGAAGTGACCGCCATGATGCACCCATCATTAACAACCGTCCAAATCCATTTTGTTGATGCCGGACGAACGGCAGCCGGTCATATAGTCAAACTGGTACAGGGGGAAAATGTGCCAACGCTGACCTATTCAAATTTTGAAATCATTTTGCGGGAAAGCGTTGACAATCGATCAGATCGTCGAATATAATCAATGTGAAACCGGTTCCCAAAAACCGTTTTCATTTTTTGACCTTTATTGGAACCGGTTCCTTTTATTGCCGGGTTTTTATTTACTTTCTGGTGGAACCGGTTCCTGTTTTAGATATGTTGTTTTATGGTCATAGCTTTATTAAAAAGGAGGATAATCAATGAATTACAAAGAAATTGCCCAGGAGACATTGGAGGCAATTGGCGGGAAGGAAAATATTGCAGCTGCCGCCCACTGTGCGACGCGTCTTCGCCTTGCCTTGCATGATGAATCAATTGTCGATCAAGCCAAACTGGACGGAATGGATGCCGTAAAAGGGACATTCTCTACCGGGGGCCAGTACCAAATAATCTTTGGCTCCGGTACAGTCAACAAAGTATTTAAAGAATTTACGGACATGACCGGTACAAACGGAATGTCTACAGCGGATGTAAACAGTGCCGGCGCCAAAAAAATGAATCCCCTCCAGCGCTTTGTGAAAATGCTGTCGGATATTTTCGTTCCGATTATCCCAGCGATCGTTGCCGGTGGTTTATTAATGGGGATCAACAACCTATTAACGGCTCAGGGATTGTTCATTGATGGCAAGTCTCTTGTCGAAGCGTATCCAGACATGGCTGATCTTGCCGCACTCATTAATACGTTCGCAAATGCCGCTTTCGTTTTCCTGCCAATCTTAATTGGGTTTTCTGCCACGCAGCGGTTTGGCGGTAACCCGTATCTTGGTGCAACACTTGGTATGTTAATGGTTCACCCTGATTTACTTAACGGCTGGGGTTACGGCGGCGCACTTGTCAGCGGCGAAATTCCATACTGGTCCATTTTCGGATTTGAAATTGAAAAAGTGGGTTACCAAGGAACCGTTTTGCCGGTTTTAGCCGCTTCATTTATTCTTGCGAAAATTGAAACATCCTTGCGGAAAGTTGTTCCTTCTGCACTCGATAACTTATTGACACCACTTTTAACGATTTTCATCACAGGCATTTTGACATTTACACTTGTCGGACCGTTTACACGTGCAGCCGGCAACCTCTTGTCTGATGGAATGATTTGGTTATACGATACAACAGGCTTTATTGGAGGTGCGATTTTCGGACTTCTCTATGCACCAATCGTTATTACTGGTATGCATCACAGTTTTATCGCGGTTGAAACACAGCTGCTTGCGGATATGGCCAAAACAGGCGGTTCATTCATTTTCGTTGTGGCGACGATGTCCAACGTGGCTCAAGGTGCCGCAACACTTGCCGTCTTCATGATGACAAAAAACAACAAGTTGAAAGGTACCGCTTCTGCTGCCGGCATTTCTGCCCTGCTCGGGATAACTGAGCCTGCGATGTTCGGTGTGAACTTAAAACTTCGCTATCCGTTTATTGGCGCCATTATCGGTTCCGCTATTGCGACAGCGTTTGTCACATTCTTTAAAGTTAAAGCAATTGCACTCGGGGCTGCTGGATTACCTGGTATCATTTCCATTCACCACAGTTCCATTTTACAGTACATCATCGGGATGGTTATTTCCTTTGCAATCGCCTTTGTGGTTACAATTGTACTCGCAAAACGAGACGCAAAAAAAGGCGTTCAAGAAGCAGCTTAAAAAACAGTCAATGGTGGAGCGGTTCCTTTAATAGGACCCTCCATCTATTTTTCTTTAAAGGAGCGATCGACTTGGAATGGACAACAAAGCAGCGTTATACACGGATTGAAGAGGTGACGCCTCAAGAATTGCAGGCGCTGGAAAATCAGGTCAACGAAAGCCCTTGGCGGCAGACCTTTCATATACAGCCTGTTACCGGTCTGTTAAACGATCCGAACGGCTTCTCTTTTTATAACGGGGAATATCATTTATTTTATCAATGGTTTCCTCTCGGTCCGGTACACGGAATAAAGTATTGGTACCACACAAAGTCCAAAAATCTCACCAGCTGGGAAAATGTCGGAATTGCCATTCGGCCAAACGATGAGATCGATAGCCACGGCGCGTATTCCGGCAGTGCAATTGAATATAATAATGAACTATACTTAATGTACACTGGCAATACACGCGATGAAAATTGGGTGCGCCACCCATATCAAAATATGGCTGTTATGGACGCGGACGGTGCAATCACCAAGTGGGCTAACCCAGTCATCAATCATGTTCCGTCCGGCTATACCGACCATTTCCGTGATCCAAAAGTTTGGAAAGAACAGGACACCTTCTACGCAGTCATTGGCGCGCAGCGAACAGATGAAACAGGATGTATTGTGTTATACAGCTCCCCAAACATGAAAGACTGGACATTTGAAGGCGAAGTAAATACGAACATGGAAACGTTTGGCTACATGTGGGAGTGCCCGGATTATTTCACGATTAACGGACAGGGTATACTTGTCTTTTCACCACAGGGCCTCGCTCCGGATGGAGATAAATATCATAATATTTACCAGTCTGGCTATTGTCTCGGCAACCTTGATGTAAAGACAAAAACGATGACACATAGCGAGTTCATTGAATTAGACCGAGGGTTTGATTTTTATGCACCTCAGTCGATGGAAGCGCCTGATGGACGCCGAATTATGGTCGGATGGATGGGCCTTCCTGAAGTGGACTATCCAACAGACAAACATGGCTGGGCCCACTGTTTGACTCTTCCACGTGAGATCTCAATTGAAAAGGGGAAACTAATGCAGCGTCCAGTTCGTGAACTTGAATTAAAACGCGGCACAAAAGTGGAAGCAGAAGATGTGTTAAAAAATGAAAGTAAGTCGTTTGATGGTTTTTATGGATCATCATTTGAACTCATCGCCGAATTTATCAATGCAGATGCAGATTCATTCGGGATTGAATTTCGTGTGAGCGAACAGGAAAAAACAGTGCTTCTGTACGATGCTGCCCAGAAAAAAGTCGTTCTGGACCGGTCAAATTCCGGGGCTCCTGTCGGCACAGCGTTTGGAACGAGCCGTCAGTGTATCCTTGATGCTACAAAGTTGAAATTTCATTTATTTGTGGATACATCATCGGTTGAAATTTTTGTAAATGACGGTGAAGAAGTATTCACGAGCCGGATTTTTCCTGACAAAGAAAGCATTGGCATACGATTTTTCGCACACAGCGGGCAGGCATCATGCAAAGCTGTAAAATGGACAATTGGAGGATAAATAGTGGGTATTTTATATTCGATTGGTGAAGTATTGATTGACTTCATTCCGCTTCAAAAAGGACGGGCATTAAAAGATGTTGTCTCATTCGAACGGGCTCCAGGCGGTGCACCTGCCAATGTGGCGGCAGCTGTCGCCAAACTCGGCGGTCGTTCTGCCATGATAACGAAGCTCGGTGCTGATGCGTTTGGAGATTTTTTATTAGAAAAGCTAGAAGAAGCCGGTGTGGAAACACGGTATGTCATTCGAACAAAAGAAGCAAATACCGGGCTTGCATTTGTCTCTCTTCGTGAAGACGGCGAACGTGATTTTTCCTTTTACCGGAATCCTTCTGCGGACTTGTTGCTGACAGAGGATGAAGTGAATGAGTCGCTTTTTGAGTCAGGCGATATCCTGCATTTTTGCTCAGTCGATTTAGTCGACAGTCCGATGAAACAGGCACATGTAAAAGCCATTCAGTCGGCGAAAGAACGCGGTGCATTAATCAGCTTTGACCCGAATGTGCGCCTTCCACTTTGGGACAGCCCAGAGGCGTGCCGCGAAACCATTCTTGACTTTATTCCAACCGCGCACATCGTGAAAATTTCAGATGAAGAACTTGCGTTTGTAACCGGCATTCAAAATGAAGATGACGCAATTGACTCTCTCTTTGTTGGTGATGTGCAAGCAGTTATTTTCACAAAAGGCGCTGGCGGTGCAACTCTTTATCTAAATAACCTGTCCGTTGACGCAGGCGGTTTTTCTGTCGATGTGCAGGATACAACAGGTGCCGGAGATGCCTTTATCGGTGCTTTACTTTATCGGTTGTTAGATGCAGGTGCGGATCAACATGAGTTAAAGACTGTGCTGGAACGAGACGGTCAGTCGATACTTTCATTCGCCAACGCAGCCGGTGCCATCACAACAACTGGCAAAGGCGCTATTTCATCATTGCCATCAAAAAAACAAATTGAAGACATGATCAAAGCCCCGTAACCAATTTACGGGGTTTTTAGTGTCCTTTTCTTTAAAGGAAACTTGACAATCGCTTGTATGTAAAGTCTTTACGTAAAGCTGGCTTTACAAAAGGACTGAATCGAATGCAAAACATCATTAAAGAAAAACGCACCTCTCTACATATTACCCAAGAAGAACTTTCGCAAAAACTGAATGTATCCAGGCAGACGATTATCTCTCTTGAAAAAGGGAAATACAAACCGTCACTTGTTCTGGCGCATAAGCTTGCACAGATTTTCAGCTGTACGATTGAGGATTTATTTATTTTTGAAGGGGATGAGAACATTGATGAATAATGTAATTGCTTTATCTGGTCTGATCGGAGGATTGGTGATTGCCTCACTCGTTTTTTTGATTAATCGAAAAATCGGGACGAAAAAGCGGTGGTTTGACGAACGTTATAAGCAGGTCAGCACACTGGCACGCGCCGCCTCTTGGAATATCACATTCGCTGTCCTGCTTATCGCCTGGGCTGTCGTTATTATCGTTGACGGTATATCTTTTTCATTCTTTTTAATGACAGCGCTTTATATAGCTCATTGTATCGGATTTTTAGCCACATCTATCTATTTTTCAAGAGATCACTAAATGACAGAAACACGATGTTCTAGTGGCTAAGCTCCTGATTTCTAGTCAGGAGCTTCTCTTTCCCGTCTATTTTATCCTTCTTCATTTGTAATCACATTTTTCCCTCTCATTTTTAAGACAACAGGGATTAGTATCCATAATAGCGCAAAAATAAGAAAGATAAGTGATATTGGGCTTTGTAAGAAGATCATGAAATCCCCATCTGATCCCGTAAGTGCGCGCCGCATATTATTTTCAATCATGGGTCCTAAAACGAGTCCAAGTACAAGTGGAGCAAGTGGAAAATCGTGTTTTGCCAGAAAATAACCGGCAGCGCCGCATGCAAGAAGCAGGAGTAAGTCAAACATCGTATTCTGCACTGCATATACGCCAAAGATGGAGATGGCGATAATAATTGGCAGCAAATATTTTTTCGGTGTTTCAATAATTTTTGAAAATACTTTTACGAGCGGCATATTTAGGACAAGCAGCATAACGTTGCCGATAAACATACTCGCAATAAGACCCCATGCCACTTCCGGATGGTCGTCAAACAACAGTGGACCCGGCTGCACATCATACATAATTAATGCACCCATTAAAATAGCCGTTGTACCGGAACCCGGTATACCAAGCGTAAGCAATGGAATCAAGGCTCCTCCTGAGGCAGCGTTATTTGCAGATTCAGGCGCGGCCACCCCTTCAATGGCTCCTTGACCAAATTTCTTCGGATCTTTGCTAATTTTTTTCTCCATGATATAAGAAAAGAAAGAAGCTAATGTCGCCCCTGCACCGGGTAAAACACCGATAAAGAATCCTAACAATGATCCTCTCGTAATGGGGGCAGCGCTGTCTTTAAGGTCCTGTTTTGTCGGCAAAATTTTCTTTACCTTAATGATATCACCATCACCATTGTCTTTTTCCAAAATGGTTTTAAACACTTCACCAAGCGCAAACAAACCGACCGCTATCGTTAAAAATTCCAGACCTGAATATAGGTTAGGATTATCGTACGTAAACCGGCTGACTCCTGACACACTGTCGATTCCAATTGTCGCCATCAATAAACCTACAACAGTCATCATGAGCGCTTTCGTCATCGAACTACCGGCCAGCCCGCTGACCGCGCATAGTCCTAATAGCATTAATGAAAAATATTCCGCCGGACCGAATTCAAGCGCAATATTAGACAACGGCTCCGCGAGCAATACGAGCCCGATTAACGAAACAATGCCTGCCACAAAAGATCCGATCGCGGCAATCGATAAGGCAGCGCCCGCCCGCCCTTTTTTCGCCATCTGATAACCATCCAGCACGGTCACCACTGATGAGGATTCACCGGGCGTATTTAACAAAATGGACGTGGTTGATCCGCCGTACATCGCACCGTAGTATACCCCCGCAAGCAATATAATGGAACTTGCCGCTGCGGATTGCGGATCAAGCCCGCTCGTAATTGTTGCGGTCACCGGAATAAGCAAAGCGACCCCACTCATTGGTCCAATACCAGGAAGCACACCCACAGCCGTTCCAATCAAAACACCAAAAAAAGCAAATGCGATATTATGCCATTGAAGAGCAATAGAAAATCCATCTCCGAGAAAATGAAGTGCTTCCAATCCGCTCACCTCCAGTTAAAAAAATACAGGAAAACCTGGTAATGTCCCATCTAGCACTTTTACAAATACATAATATATTCCAAATGAAAATCCGCCTGCGATTACAAGTGATTTCAACCATTTTCCTTTTTCCATCACTTGAAACCCGATTGTTAAAAAGACAAACGTCGTAATAACATATCCGAGTTTTTCAAGGAACAGCGCATATAAAATCGCTGCAGCAAAAATAATGATGAATTTTTTGTAGTCCAGCGCCCCTGTGGCCGCTTTATCTTGAGACGTTCCTCTCGTTTCGAACAAGAGACGCAAACTAAGCAAAATTAATAGGATACCAAGACCCATCGGAAAAATATCCGGACCTACGTTGCTTCCATAAGCCGTTTCAGAAATTTTGCGGCTCTCGAAAATGAAGCATGCTCCAATAACGATAAAAATTATTGCCGCATATCGGTCAAAGCTGAAGGCCATGTGTTTGTTCACCCCCGAAATGAATGAGAGGAAAGAGAGCGTCCCTTTCCTCTTATGAATCTGTCTATTTTGCCATATCAAGTGCTTTAAGCAGTTCAGCAATTTGCTCATTCTGTTTGTCTAAAAAGGCTGTAAAGTCTTCTGAATTTTTATAATCACTTTCCCATCCGTTTGTTTTCATTGCTGTCTTCCACTCTTCTGTTTCAACCATAGCCGCAATTTTTTCATTCCAGAAGCTCAGTGCCCCTTCACTCATTTCTTTCGGTCCGAATATACCGCGCCAGATCATAAACTCCGCATCAATTCCTAATTCCTTCATCGTTGGAACATTCTCAAGCTCTCCGCCTAACCGCTCCGGCGATGCTACCGCCAGTACTTTCACCTGACCCGCTTTCACATATTCAAGTACTGATGATGCATCCGTCGCAATCGCACCCGCATTCCCTCCAAGCAAAGCTGCCATCGCTTCGCCCGTGCCATCATATGATACATATTTGATCGCTTTATGATCTGCCCCTGATTCATAAGCAGGCAAAATGGAAACGAGATGATACATCGAACCCGGGCCTGATCCCCCCGCAAATGTTATCTTCGCAGGATCCTTTTTCAACGCGTCCACTAAGGATTGAAGATCGTTATATTCTGAATCAGCACGGACAACGATTGAACCATAATCTTTGGTCAACTGCGCTAACGGCGTCGTATCCTTATATCCAAAAGGACTGTTCCCTTCTTTTTTTAAATTGTTAATGAGGACAGGCGGCGAACCTGTAAACAGTTTATAATCATTGGCAGAATCCTGCGCCACATAATCTGCTATAAAAACGGTTCCTCCCCCGCCCGGCTTGTTTTCGACTGTTATCGTTTCATCTATCAATTGTGAATCGGTCATTACCTTTGAAAAAGTCCGTGCTGTCCGATCCCATCCCCCTCCTGCTCCTGATGGTGCTACGATGGTAATTGGTTTATCAGGGTATGTGCTTTTACTTTCACCGTTTACTGAACTGCTCCCGGAACCGCTGCACCCTGCCAGCCCGACTGCTATCACACTGCCCAGTAAAAAAGCTTTCCATTTTGCCGTCTTTTGCATTGACATTACACCCCTTTGTTTTTTCACTAGACCCTTCGATAATATAACAACATTTTTGAAAGCGGATACAAAAATAGGTCTTCTGTTAGGCAACGGTTGTGGACAAAGATCACAGACTTACCGAACATTCACCGTCTGTGATCCATTCATCATTTAATTTGCAGCGGTCTCCGCACCATTCATAGAAGCGAATTGCACAGCTGATGTACCAGCTAATTTTCCATACACAGCTCCTGACATTAAACCAGAGCCGCCCGGGTAGTTTTCGTAAAAAATCCCCCCAACCATCTCCCCTGCTGCAAAAAGTCCTCTTATAGGCTGCTGCTCTTTATCAAGCACTTGTCCTTCTTTATTCACAAGCAGCCCTCCAAAAGAAAACGTGATTCCACATGTGACCGGGAACGCGTAAAAGGGGCCTTTCTCAATTCGAAGCGCCCAGTTCGATTTTGGCAGCGCGAGTCCATTTGTCCCTTTTCCATCTTTTTCAGTCGGGTTATAGTCCCCTTCCTGCACCGCGGCGTTATACTCTTCTATCGTTTTCAGGAATTGCTCCTTATTCACATCAGGCAGTAAATTCACTAGTTCCCCCAGTGTGTTTGCCTGATAACATGTTGCTTCTTCCAGGTCATACTCTTTGCGAAGCATATGGCGTACTTGTGCATCGTAAATTTGATACGCTATATGGTCAGGCTGTTTTAATATTTCACGACCATATTTTGCATATGTGTAATTCCGAAAGTCGGCCCCTTCATCTACAAATCGATGCCCATCTTTATTAATCATCACACTATAAGGATATGAATGCTTTTTGAAAATATCTCCCGGCTTTGTGAAATCGCCCACTTTTGGTGCGTTGTAATCTGTGCCGATTGAATGGCAGCCAGACCACTGTCCATATTTCTGTGCACCGACAGCCAGCGCCATAGAGATGCCATCTCCTGTATTAAATTCAGTTCCTCTCACAATCGCTGCTTCCCATTCTTCACCGATGAATTCACTTCTCATTTCCTTATTTGCTTCAAACCCCCCGCAAGCGAGAATAACGCTATGCGCATTCACAGTGACGGCACCGTTTTCTTTTTCGACAACAATCCCTGTAACTCCTTCATTCTCTGTTACGAGCTTTACCGCACGTGAACTATACCAGATATCAATGCCCAGCTTATTTACCCGGTCGAAAAGCTGCTTCATTAAACCAACACCTTTATCTACTGTTTTCACTGGAAGACCACCCCAAAAATGGCGCTTCCCCTCCTGTTCAAACGATTGGTTATCATAATTCAATTCAAATGTAATGCCTTGATCCTTCATCCATACAAGCGTTTCATACGATTTTGAAACGAGCTGCTTTGCTAATGATGGATCGCTTTTACCAGCTGTCACCCGCATTAAATCTTCATAGTAATCGCTTTCTTTATATTCCGGCATGACAATATGCTCCGCCTGTTCGTCTGTCAAATCCGTTACCACTTGACGGATTGATTGTAAATCCTCGTATGCGACGCGGATGGCACCATCTGTAAAAAATGAATTCCCTCCTCGCTTTTCAACTGGGCCCTTTTCTAACACTAGAACATTCGCCCCACCTTCTTTTGCTGCAATTGCAGCACATAAAGCCGCATTTCCTGCACCAACAACAACGACATCATAACTAGTAGAACGACTCATTCCAATCCCTCCTGCGTAATTCGTTATAACGTAATCGTAATAGAGCGTTCGCAATAAAAATAATATTGTTTTTCTATGCAAGTTCATAAAATACTTTTATAGATAGAAAATTAGACTGGATTTTATTTGAAATGAGTTGTATTATACGTATCAATCAACAAAATATAAGCTTTCTCACATTATCCATAATGATTATTTATGATGATAGGAGGACTATTGAATGGATGAAAAAGACTGGTCCATCTTAGTCACACTATACGAAGAAAGAAACATAACAAAAGCAGCGCACCGGCTTTATATTTCGCAGCCGGCTTTAACCTATCGCATTCAGCAACTAGAAAAAGAGTTTGACACAAAAATCGTCTCCAGAGGAAAGAAAGGGGTCGAATTCACAGTAAAAGGGGACTATCTTGTCCAATATGCAAAAGAGATGCAGATGCAATTAAGAAAGACAAAGGAACACCTTTTAAATATGGATAACACGGTAAAAGGGGCACTTCGTTTAGGTGCCTCAGGTATGTTTGCCCGGTACGAGCTCCCAACACTTTTAAAAGATTTCCTATCTCAATATCCTGACGTCGAGATTAACTTAAAAACCGGCTGGAGTGCTGACATTAGTCAAATGCTTCAAAAAGAAGAGGCTCACGTCGGCATTATAAGAGGAGACTATCATTGGCATGATAAAAAAGTGCTGTTTCATTCCGAAAAAATATGTCTTGCATCCAGTACTAAAGTAGACTTCAAAGACCTTCCGTCGCTCCCAAGAATTAATTATAAAACGGACCAGTCTTTACAGCATGTTATTGAACAATGGTGGCAGGAAACATATACGGTACCACCGTTGATTTCGATGGAAGTTGACCGGATCGATACGTGCAAACAACTCGTATTAAATGGGCTTGGCTACGCAATCTTGCCTGAAATATGCGTCAAAAAAGAAGATCCTTTGCAGATGATCCCGATCGTTTTGCCGGATCATCAATATTTACTTCGAAACACGTGGATTTTCTATCGGGATGTTACGTTAGAATTGGTTCATGTGAAAGCATTCATTAACTTTTTACAACAATCGAAAATGAAGAGTACTTAAAAAGAAGGGTTTAAGATGAAAAAGTGGCATGTAACTGAACAAAGCGCATCAACCCAAATAGCTGCTGCAGCTGTCATTGCCTTTATGGGCGGGGGTATTTTTTGGGCGATCCAGACGCCTATTCCGTGGCTTCTCGGTCCTATGACTGCGCTTTTACTAGCATCGCGTTTCAAAAGAATACACCTTGCCTGGTCTGCAAAGATTCGAGATACAGGATTAATTATCGCAGGATACTCCATTGGAATGTCGTTCACGAAAGAGTCTCTTTTCCAAATAACCGATCAACTCTCTGCCATGATGCTCTATACATGCCTGATTGTTGTTTTTTGCGCGCTTATCGCTTTATTTATTTCAAAGATTTCTGGCATCGATTACCCTACTGCATTAACAGCAAGTATTCCCGGGGGCTTGTCTCAAATAATTATTTTCGCAGAAGAAATGAAGGATATTGACATTACAACGGTCGCCTTTTTCCACGTAATTCGCGTGCTAATGGTCGTGTTTTTTGTACCGTTTCTCGTTTTCAGTCCTTTATTTACACCAGATAGCTCCATATCCTCATTCGCAATGCTGACTGATACCGTCCCGCAATGGGGGGATTTATTCCCAAGCATTGTAGCATTTGGACTCGTTTGTTATCTGGCTGCAAAACTTGGAGAAAAAATAAAATTACCGGCACCTTATTTTTTAGGACCTGTTATAGCGGCTTCTTCTTTGACAATCTCTGGTGTTCATGGCCCGCTCTTGCCGCCTTCTCTTCTCGACGTTTCTCAATTTATGATCGGCGGCTACATCGGATTATTATTAAAGCCCGAGCAATTAAAGGATAAAACGAAAATGATCTCTCTCTCTATTATCAGCGGACTTCTTCTCATTTGTGCGTCATTCGCTTTTAGTGTCCTGCTTTCCAAACAATATGATTTGTCTTCACTGACTAGTTTTTTAAGCTTAGCTCCTGGCGGCATGGATCAAATGAGTATTGTCGCGCATGAAGTGAATGCCGACGTTTCCACTGTAACAAGCTACCAGCTTTTTCGTATGATGTTTATTTTTTTTGCAGTACCAGCGATGCTTCGACTCGTCCTGAAAATAAGGTGGAATAAACAAGAGAAAACGTCCAGAAAAACAAGCAAATGAATGATAATGCGAAAACCCCGCTGACACTAACTTTAGCGGGGATTTTTCACGATCATACCGGGTATTCTTTATACCCTTCCTTGTTTTCTCTTTTTTCTATTTTTCTTTTTTCCTCACAAAAAAACCATCTCTTCGTTTCAAAGAGTTGGTTTTCCATTTCAACTGGTTCTTCCTATCTTAAATGCAGCTGCCACGTTTCTTGCTGTTCTTTCCACATTATTCATCGCATATTCCAATGCTTCAGATAGTGGAACAGCCCCAGGGACAATGCTGAAAACAGCATCAATTCCATAATCATAAACAACATCGCTGTCAGGCGTAACATTTCCCGCAATCGCAATAACGGGAACACCTGATTTTTTGGCTATTTTCGCCACGCCAATCGGCGTTTTTCCGTATATCGTCTGACTGTCAATCTTGCCTTCACCGGTAATCACAAGCGTTGCGCCCTTTATCTTTTCCGCCAGTCCAGCTGCCTCAATGACGATGTCCACACCACTTTTTAATTCCGCATGTAAAAAAGCAAGCAGTCCGCCTCCAAGTCCCCCGGCTGCACCCGCACCCGGGACATTTCTGATTTTTTTTTGTAAATCACGCTCAATAATTGTCGCATAATGGGCCAGACTTTTATCCAGTTCCTTCACCATATCCGGCGTTGCACCTTTTTGAGGTCCAAATATAGCAGATGCGCCTTTGCCCCCTGTTAATGGATTATCGACATCACAAGCTACGTCAATTTTTATATGATCAAGACGCGGGTCAAGATTGGATATATCAATAGAATCAAGCGTATGAAGTACTCCACCGCCTTCCCCGATTTCAAATCCTTCCGCATTTACTAGCGATGCGCCAAGTGCTTTGACCATGCCCGCCCCGCCATCGTTCGTCGCACTTCCGCCAATGCCGATGATTATATGATCGACTCCACAATCCATTGCGGCGAGAATGAGTTCTCCCGTTCCGCGTGTGGTTGTGAAAAGCGGATTTCTTTTTTCTAAAGGAACGAGATGAAGTCCGGAAGCTGCCGCCATTTCAATTACGGCGGTTTTTCCGGTGCCAGTTAATCCGAAAAAAGCGTCAACAGGCTCTCCTAAAGGTCCGGTTACCGTTTTTTCAATTATCCTTCCTCCTGTCGCATCCACTAGTGACTGAACTGTTCCTTCCCCCCCGTCTGCCATTGGGACTTTAACATAATCTATATCGGGCAAGACCGTCCGCATTCCTTTTTCCACTGCTTCAGCTACCTGCCGAGCACTTAAACTTTCTTTAAACGAATCCGGTGCAATGACAATTTTCATGAGATCCACCTCTCGTACGAATTGAAATGTCGTTTTTCACTATTATACTAGAACATGTATGAATGATATTACACCTTCCAGCTTATTAAAAACCGGAGATCATATTGATCTCCGGTTGCGTTATATAGGATGAATCTATTTGTAAAAGGGGGAAAATAAAACGAAACCGCTCTACGTTTTTACACAAACACTCAACGCTTCCGCAAACCGCGCAATCCCTTCCCCAATCACATCCGTTTCTTCTCTTCCAAATGTAAAGCGGACATACCTTTTTTGCGAGCCAAAAACACTGCCGGGCACGAACGACAGACCCCTCTTCATCGATTCCTCGAGAAGCTGCTGTTCATTGACGGCATGTTTCAACCGGCACCATATATGAATGCCGCCTTCTGGAATAAAATAGTCTACTTCTTTTTTTACGTATTGATCCAAGCTGACAACAATCTCATCCCGGCGTATCTTTAATTCACTTCGAATCATATGAATATGTTTATCGAAAGACGGTGATTTCAGAAATTCATTTGCGGCCCACTGGGGAAATATACTGTGGCCAAAATCAACCTGCTGTTTTGCGTCTGCGAGCCGCTCAATTACATTTTCCGGTCCAATCACCCATCCAATCCGCAGGCCGGAAGCCACGATTTTTGATAATGAACTGATATAAAGCACATTGCCGTTCCCATCCATCGATTTTAGTGTATCACTTACTTCGCTGTTAAAAGACGTCAGTGAATACGGATCGTCTTCAATAATCGGGATGCCCAATTCAGAAGAAATTTCAAGAATTCGTTTTCGTCGAGCCGGGCTCATCTTTAAACCGGTCGGGTTTTGAAAATCTGGATTTAAAAAAAGCATTCGAATACGATGTTTTCTATGAAGAGCGATTACATCATCTGGATTAATCCCATGCTGGTCAACAGGCAAGAGAAACGTATTTATGCCTGCTGACTGAAAAATAGGCAGCGAATAACAGTATGATGGATCCTCAATCGCAATGGAATCGCCAGGTTTCAACAGGCATTGAATAATTAAATGAAGTGCCTGCTGTGCACCGGATGTGATTAAAATAGAAGCCGGAAGCGTGTGTATCTTTTTATACTCTTTCACATGATGCGCAATCGTTTCCCGCAATGCCGCATTTCCTTGCGGGTGATCGTAGCCAAGATGGTCGAGAAACGGGTTTTCTGCCATAATTGTTTTGAATTGTTCACGAGGAAGAAGTCCTGGAGACAATTCGCCGCTGGATAAATTGATGATGTTTCTCTTTTGATTTTCTGTGCGAATGCGCTGGACGAGGGGCAGATTCGGCAAAAAGGAGCCATCTTCCATGTAACGGCCCCAATTAGGAATGCGCTTATGGGAAATCCCCCAAATATCTGTGCTGATTCGGGTGCCGCTCCCTTTTTTTCGTTCGACAATGCCCAGCGACTTCAGCTCTTCATATGCCGCTACAACGGTACTTCTGTTTACACCAAGCTCTTTAGCCAGAAGACGTTCCGATGGAAGCGCGCTTTCCGACGAATAAAGACCGGTGGAAATTCCCTGTTCAATATAATCGGCAATTTGTTTATACACCGCTTTTTTCGCGGTCCGGTCCGGCCTCCACTCCATGTTATCACCTTCCTGCTTATATCACGCTCACAATATACCAGACGACACCAATTGTCAGCCCGACAAACAAAAGGACATATATAATGGATAAGTTAATCGTATTCCTCTTCGTGGACTCCCCGTATTTCGCATCCTCGTTTTTTGTTACGAACAAAGTGCCGATAAGTGAAATGAACAAAATAATAATGATTAATGCTATAGCAATTTTCATTTTTGAATTCCCCCTTTCTTTTATAAAAAATAGCCAATTATATACGGAATGATAAAACTTGCGGTGATCCCGGTCGCAATCATTGTGACGGAACCGATGGCGGCTGCTTCCTTTTCATTTTTTAATAACTGGCTTACCCCGATTATATGTGAAGCACATCCCATTCCAACTCCTCTGCCAATTGTGCTTTTCACGCGAAGGATCCGCATGATAATCGGTCCTGCAATAGCACCGGTTATCCCCGCAATGACCACAAATGCTGCAGTAATCGCTGGAATCCCCTCTATTTTTCCGGATAATGCAAGGGCAATTGGCATCGTCGTTAACTGCGGAATGATCGATGCAATAATCGAATTACTGAGTCCGATCGATTTTCCAGCCAGAACAGCAATAAGCACAGTTAACAAAATACCGAGACATGAACCTAACAAAATAGAAAAAAAATGTGTTTTTAAAAGACGCCGCTGATTATAAAGCGGAATAGCAAGCGCCACAATAGATGCATTTAAAAATAGTGACAGCCATTTTGCTCCGCTCCCCACATATTCTTTGTGGGACGTACCAGTCAGGGAAAATAACACAACAAAAAAGGCAGTTGTTGTTAAAACCGGCAGCGTAAAAGGAGATGAAGCCTTTTCATTTATTTTCACAGCCAGAAAGTAAACAAAAACAGTGATTACGATCCATCCCATTGTTGTTCCTCTTTTCTGGCAAGCCTATCACTAACAAAGGCGGAAACAGCAAGTGTCATTAGTGTGCTGCCGATAATCACTACAACCAGTCCGATTCCCTCTTGCAAAAAGAATGCCCCATAATCGATCACTCCTGTTGTCGCCGGGATTAAAAAGAGCGGCATAAATGCAACAAGTTTCAACGCTCCCATCTCAACCCATTTTGACGGTAAAATACCCGTTGTGAGCAAGATAAACAGCAGGATCATCCCAATTAAACTACCGGGTATCGATAAATTAAGCCAATCCGCTATCTGATTTCCAACTAAACTAATTACGTAAAGAACACCCGCTTGGAGTGCCATCACCATCCACTTCATGGCTCCACCCCCATCCTTTTATCATAAAAAATATTGTTAAAAAAGAACCATCCAATTTAATAACATTTTAACCATCCAATTTAAATCCTTTTCCTTATCATAACAGGAAAAGCCTCTTTAAATATTACAAACTTCTGAACTGTTCCTCGTGAAACAAACTATGCTTATGTTGGTTGATTTGAGGTAGAAAAGAATGTAAAATCAATTACGAATATCGATATTGATTTTCGATACAAGGGGAGGTAATTCGTTGGAAGATAAGGTTCTGCGAAAGCTGTTTCTTGGATTTATTCATATTCACATTTTACACCACGCTAAAGAATATCCCATATTTGGTGCATGGATGCTCGAAGAATTGCGGGAACATGGCTATGAGATAAGCCCTGGAACGTTGTATCCGATCCTCCATACGATGGAAAAAGACGGCCTGCTGACGCGCGAAGACCGGAACGTGGCCGGGAAAATCCGAAAATATTACACGACGACAGATAAAGGAAAGAAGATATTACAAGAGGCACGAAAAAAAGCGTCTGAACTTTTCAAGGAAATAAAAGAGTGAGGGGACGATTATGCGAAAAATTAATGTTAGAACGTGGATGGAAATTTTACTTGTGTCAACTCGGCTTGGTTTAACTTCATTTGGTGGACCGGTTGCTCATTTAGGATATTTTCATGAAGAATACGTTCGCAGACGAAAATGGATGGATGAAAAAAACTACGCTGATTTAGTAGCACTCTGTCAGTTTTTGCCTGGACCGGCAAGCAGCCAGGTCGGGATTGGTGTAGGGGTTATTCGTGGCGGGGTAATTGGCGGTGTTCTTGCTTTTATTGGCTTTACAATGCCTTCCGTTCTTGCTTTGATTCTATTCGCCCTTCTTCTTCAAGGATTTGATATTGGAGATGCCGGCTGGATTCATGGGTTAAAAATCGTTGCCGTTGCTGTCGTTGCGCATGCGATACTTGGAATGGCTCAAAAATTAACGCCGGATTTAAAGCGAAAGGCAATCGCGCTAGCCGCATTGACCATTACATTGCTCTGGCAGACAGCCTTCACGCAAGTTGGTGTCATTCTTTTATCCGGTTTCATCGGGTTTCTTCTGTATAAAGAATATGCACAGGATAAATCCGAACCTTTCTCTTTCCCACTTTCACGTCGTTTCGGTGCGATTTGTCTCACGCTCTTTTTTGTATTACTTATCGCACTTCCAATCCTGCGTGAAGTGACTTCACTCAACTGGGTTGCCATGTTTGACAGCTTTTATCGCGGAGGTGCACTCGTTTTTGGCGGCGGTCATGTTGTCCTTCCTCTGCTTGAACGTGAATTTGTGCCGAATGGCTGGTTAAATGAAGAACAATTTTTAGCTGGATATGGTGCTGCACAGGCGGTCCCGGGACCATTATTCACATTCGCTGCTTATATTGGTGCGGTCATTAATGGCTGGCAGGGCGGATTGCTGGCTACATTTGCGATTTTCTTACCTGCATTTTTACTTATTCTTGGCGCCCTTCCATTCTGGGATATGGTTCGTCATAACCCAAAGATTCAAGGTGCGCTTATGGGCGTGAATGCAGCAGTTGTCGGCATTTTGATATCCGCTTTCTATACGCCAATTTGGATAAGCTCTATTCTGGCACCAATCGATTTTGCATTTGCTGCGATTTTGTTCAGCATGCTTGTTTATTGGAAGCTTCCGCCATGGATTGTTGTACTGACAGGTGCTGTCGGCGGTGCATTAATAGGCTTTATATAAAAAAGGAATGTCCCGCAATCGGCGGGACGTTCCTTTTTTAGTCGTCATCTACTTGATCATCTGAATCCGTGTCAGTATCTTCATCATCCACGTCATCATCATCTGATTCAACTGGCGGCGTATTCGTTTTTGTTTTTGGTGATTCTTTTTGAACCTTTTTAAACCAGTAAATAGATGATAATTTTGCTGTTGTTTCTTGTATGTATACATGCGCACCGTCTTTGCTGTTCTCTACCGTCACTTTATACAAGGGACCCGTTTTCGAGTTTATTTTTGATACATTGGTGACACTGCCGTTTACAGTCTTCAACGCAATTTCCCTCGCACGCTGTTCTGAAATAACATTCTCTGCTTTTTCTGCTGGGGAGTCTTTTATTTCCTTTGAAGAAACCGTCTTTTCGTTTATCAGATCATAGATAACCCGAAATTGCTTCTCTTCTTTTGACACAATCGCTTCCGCATACTGTTTCCCTTGTTCGCGCATAGCCTTAATCTCTGTGACCCGCCCATTTGATTCCGCAATTATTTTCTCTTTTGCTTCTTCAAGCGTTAACAACGCTTCCTCTTTTTCCATCATCTTAACATTATTAATCTTTTTCGTTTTCCCATCTACTGAAAGACTGTACGTCCCTTTCTCGTTTTTGATCACCATGTAATAATCGTATTTGGGCTGATCCCATTTTACTGATACAATGTTACCGCCATACATGTCAGTCACAATCTTTTCTGCCTGTTTCTGTGAAATTATTGCCGGCCGATTGTTGAACAGTCCTTCGTATAAGACGAATCCCAGTCCAATCACGATAACAGCTATAAGAAATATCTTTATTTTCATCTTACGCCTCCGATTTTGGCAGAATCACGGTAAAAACAGAGCCTGCACCTTCCACACTTTTCATTGAAATACTGCCGCCGTGCTGTTCACTGATTCTTTTCGCAATCGATAATCCTAATCCTGCCCCGCCCGTTTTTCGGCTTCTTACTTGATCTACCCGGTATAGACGATCAAATACGTATGGCTGAGCATCCTCCGGTATGCCGATTCCACGATCTTCCACCGAAAGCTTTATCCAGTTATTTTCTTCTTCAAGGGCGACATGGATGGCGTCATTGCTGTATTTCCGGGCGTTATCCAGTAATATGACGAGAAGTTGAATAAAGCTTTGTTCGTGCACATCTGCGTATAACGATCGGGAATCCGGAGAAAAGTGAATCTCCTGTGCATCCGTCATTTGCAACCGCTCTATCGTTTTATGAACAACCGGTACAATGTTCATCCGTTCCCGGTCATTTTCAATTAACTCTTCTGATACTGCCAGCTGCAAAAGCTGTTCCGTCAAATATTTCATACGCGATGACTCAGATTCAATTGCTGTCATCGCTTCTTCCATTACATCCGCACGAGTCGTTCCCCAGCGGCGAAGCAACTTCATATAGCTTGAAATGACCGTAAGCGGTGTTTTTAATTCATGGGACGCATCCGACACAAACTGCTCCTGTTTCATATAGCTGTTTTCCAGCTTAGCAATCATCCGGTTAAAGGTGGCAGCCAGTTCATTTAATTCGTCATTGTTTTTTCCGGATATCTCAATCTGCTCATACGATTCTTTTTCTTCAATTGTTTTCATTGTATAAATAAGCCGCTGAATAGGCCTGGAAATAATATTACCCAGAATCCAGCTCGCAATAAATAAAAGCGTGATGACAACAATGGATGTAAAGACGAGCACCCATTTCAAGTCCGTTACATTCTCCATCAAGCTGTCTATGTTTTCGACGATTTGCAAATTCATAACTTCGCCTTCGCTGTTAATCATCGGAATAGACACAACCGCAAATTGGGACTGCTTAAATGACAGGACCTGTTCGTATTGATCATCTTTAAATGAAGTCACAATAGACCTGTAGCGTTTATCTGTCACGAATTCATGTACCGGATGATGGTCACTGCCCACAACTTTAATCATGCCATTATTGATTAAATAAGCCCTCAGTACCTGCTCTGTTGACGATTCACTGTTTGTATTCAGCTCTTTTAAAATAGTATTTGCTGTATTTAAAAGCCGCTGTTGTTCGGACTCAATGATTGTACATTTAAATAATACGTAAATAGCCGTGTTTGCAATGATCAAAAGACAAATTAACAGCACTGTAATCGACAATTGTATGCGCGTACTAAGCCTCATCCCGCTTAATCCTTAATCATATAGCCGACACCGCGTACTGTTTGAATAAAAGGTTCCTCATCCGTGGGCTGCAGTTTTTTTCGCAAATACCGGATATACACATCGACAACATTTGTATCCCCGAAGTAGTCATATCCCCACACTTGATTTACTATTTGCCCTCGTTCCAAAGCGCGGTTTTTATTTTCTGCCAAATACATTAAAAGATCATATTCTCTTGGTGTTAAGTCTACTATCGAACCGTTCACGTAAACCTCACGGGCATCAGACCGGATCATTAAATGGCGGATCGAAATTGAGTCATCAGGTTCATCCCGTTTTCGGGGATGAAAACGTAAATGAGTCCGAATCCTGGCCAAGAGTTCCTCGATTTCAAATGGTTTAGTCATATAATCATTTGCACCCAAATCGAGACCGCTGACTTTATCGTAAACAGAGTTTCTCGCCGTCAGCATAATGACGATCGTCTCTTCATTCATTGACCGGATGCGACGCAAAACTTCCATCCCGTTTAATTCCGGAATCATGACATCGAGAATGACAAGCTGAACCGGTTCTTTCTTTAAAAGAGCCAGCCCCTCTCTACCGCTATGGACCACACTTGTTTTAAAGCCTTCATACTCAAGCTCGAGCTGTATTACCCGGGCAATATGTTCATCATCTTCAATAATTAGTATGTGATCGCTCATTTTCCCACCTCGTTTAAATAGACAAACCCGTCCATTTCCAGTATGTAAAATAAAACAGGAACATGACAAGGACGTAAAGAGGCATTAAATATATACTAATATGAAGAAGTTTTTTTGCATCATAGGTCATATTGCCCTCTTCATAAAAAAGTAGAAGGGCTTTCGAACTGACAGGCAGCGTCACACAATAATTCATACCGATTAAACTCAAAAAAACGATTCCAGCTGAATCCGCCCCGATCGTCTGTCCAAATACAATAAAAGTTGGTATTAATACAACAGCTCGCGTCGTATGTGATGTTATATATAAATGGCTTGTGACGGCAACGAATAAAATGATGAATACGATAAACCATTCGGGCGTATCTGTAAAAAAATATAAAAAACTGAACATTTCTTCCTCAATCCACTGAACCACTCCAGATTCAACAAGCTGTTCCCCAAGAGCCGACGCTGCCGCAACAAATAAAATCAAATTCCACGATACAGAGTGAATACCTTGTTTCCAGCTCATCACACCGAATTCTGGAAGGACAAACAAAAGCGCACCGAACACTGTTACGAAGGCTAAATCGTATCCATGAATACTTTCCGTTACCCAACCTAGTGCCACCGCCAGAATAAGAAAAGCGGTTTTCTTTTCTTTTTTTCTCATCGGCACTTTCTCTGTTTTTTCTATCTCGACGAGTTCCGTCCTTTGATTACTTCGTTTTGGCCAGAGCCTCCACTTCATGACATAAAGCGAAAGAAACGTCACCACCAGTGTAAAAGGGACGCTCCAGAACAGCCATTGCATAAAGGAAATGGACTGTCCCGTGGTCGTTTTTAATATCCCAATGCCTATTAAATGAGAACCGGCACCGATGAGCGTTGCAGACGTGCTCATTAAAATCATCACCGGAACGATCATTGCCAGCACTTCATTTTCCGGTTTTGAAAATAACTTGCTTAATTGCTTCATAACCGGCATCGACAAAGCGGCTCGCCCGGACGTAGATGGAATAAAAAAAGAGGATAAAAACAGAACAAACGTCAGCATTGATAAAATGCTGCTTTTTCGCTGTGTTCGCTGTACAATCATTTGGCTTATCCGGTCGGCGAGTCCTGATTGTTTAATCGCTTCTCCTATTATAAAAGAGCCGATCATCAGCCAGACGACTTCTTCTGAAAGGGAATGATACAAAATGTCCGGCTCTCCGGCTTTCAGCAGGATGACCACTAGGAGCATACACATCGCAACGAGCCCTGCCGGCACTTTCGTTAAAATCCACAATGTCATCGCGGACAAAAAAGCAAACATTGTTAGTTTTCCTGAATAGTCAAGCGAGTCTATTTTCAACAGGAGAAAAGCAAAGATAACATGAATCGCCATGATGAGAAGGTTCCGGGTCTGACACGTTTGAATGAATTCGAGAATGTCAGTCCACGCTGTTTTCAGGACCGCAGGTTTCCAGATCATCACGAAGCCCCCTTTCTTGCTCCTATTTGTTTATGCGCAATTTTCAACCCGATCGTCACTTGACGTAAAATGCACTCTACACTTTCTTCTATCCACTGCGGTGCTTTATATATCGCTTTTTCAAGCGTTGCGGGCTTTTGAATAATACTAGAGTAGGCATCAATTCCCGCAGCATAGTTCAGTTCAGCTCCCTGCCCAATCGTACCTGTAATCGCAACAACCGGGATCCCGTATTTTTTTGCAATTCTTGCGACTTCACATGGAATCTTCCCTTGCGGCGTTTGAAAATCAATGCTCCCCTCTGCCGTAATGACGAGATCCGCACCGGCTATTTTTTTCTCCATTTGAATAAACTTCATAATCAAATCAAAGCGTGGATGCAATGTCGCATTTGCAAACGCGATTAACCCTGCACCCAGTCCTCCTGACGCTCCACTCCCTGGCAAGCAGCGCACATCCATTCCAGTCATCTTTTGAATTAGTCCCGCATAGTGTTGAAGAGCAGCAGATAACGATTGTACCTGGTCAGGTGTTGCTCCCTTTTGCGGTCCGAACACCTTTGCAACTCCATTTTCACCGCATAAAACGTTATTCCAATTACACGCTACATCAATCGGTATATCTTTGAGTCTCGGATCAAGGTGAGTGAGGTCAATGGAATGCACCCGCAGCAAATCCTCTCCACCCGCTATATGTATTTCTTCTTTTCGTTCATTTAAAAAACGAACACCGAGCGCTTGAGCCATCCCGGCACCTCCATCAGACGTCCCTGAATCTCCGCAGCCAATGATCATTTGGTCAACACCTAAATGAAGAGCGTCGCGTATTAACTCACCAACACCATAAGTAGTTGTCTTTAACGGATTTCTCGCATCTCTCGGCACTAACTTTAAACCGGCCGCAGCTGCCATTTCGATCACTGCGGTCCGTTTATCTCCTTCCACGTACAACCCATAGTGGCTGATGATTTTTTTTCCTGTCGGTCCTGTAATTTTTTTATAAATCAATTCGCCTTTTTTAATTTTGACGATCGCTTTTGCAAACCCTTCTCCGCCGTCAATCATTGGCACCTGCTCTGTCTGGATAAATGGATCGTATCGTTTTGCTCCCGCTGTCATAGCAGCGACAACTTCATCAGCATCGAGGCATTCCTTAAAACCGGATGGGATCATAACAACCTTCATATTTTCTCCTCCTGACTTCTCGTTGTTATGATCAAATTACCCCCAAAAAACTAATATTCCCTGTGAAATTGATTAAAAATTGATGAGAAAATGGATTTTATGTAATAAACCATATTTGTTAATAATAATTATAAATAAATATTGACTTTTGCTTGAGAAGTGTTATCATTACATTATCAACTAAAATATTAAATTATGAGGTGATTGATTTGAGCGAAAAAAACAACCGTTTGACAACTGGCTGGGGTGCCCCGGTTGGTGATAACCAAAACTCTCAAACTGCCGGACAGCGCGGCCCTGCATTAATCCAAGACGTTCATTTACTTGAAAAACTAGCACACTTTAACCGCGAACGTGTACCTGAGCGTGTCGTACATGCAAAGGGGGCAGGTGCTCACGGGTACTTTGAAGTAACGAATGATCTTTCTCAATACACAAAAGCAGACTTCTTATCTGAAGTAGGAAAACGCACGCCAATGTTTATTCGTTTCTCAACTGTAGCCGGTGAACTTGGCTCTTCTGATACAGTACGTGACCCACGCGGTTTCGCTGTGAAATTTTACACAGAAGAAGGCAACTATGATTTAGTTGGAAACAACACGCCTGTGTTCTTTATTCGCGATGCGATTAAATTCCCAGACTTCATTCATACACAAAAACGTGATCCGAAGACACACTTAAAAAATCCGACTGCAGTATGGGATTTCTGGTCTTTATCACCTGAATCACTTCACCAAGTAACAATTTTGATGTCTGACCGTGGTATTCCAGCAACGCTTCGCCACCAGCATGGATTTGGAAGCCACACTTTCAAATGGGTGAACGATAAAGGCGAAGGCGTTTGGGTGAAATACCACTTTAAAACAGAGCAAGGCATTAAAAACCTTGATGTTGATTTAGCAGCGAAACTTGCTGGTGAAAATCCAGATTATCATACAGAAGATTTATTCAATGCCATTGAAAACGGCGACTTCCCTGCATGGAAATTGTGCGTCCAAATCATGCCTCTTGAAGATGCCAATACGTATAAATGGGATCCGTTTGATGTGACAAAAGTATGGTCGCAAAAAGATTATCCGCTAATCGAAGTTGGCCGCATGGTGCTTGACCGCAATCCTGAAAACTACTTTGCTGAAGTAGAGCAGGCAACGTTCTCACCTGGCACACTCGTACCAGGCATTGAGCCATCTCCGGACAAAATGCTGCAAGGCCGTTTGTTCGCATACTCTGATGCAGCTCGTTACCGCGTTGGAGCGAACCACCAACACTTGCCAATCAATCGTCCGAAAGTGGAAGTAAATAACCATCAGCGCGACGGTCAAATGCGCTTTGACGGCAATGGCGGCGGCTCCGTATACTATGAGCCAAACAGCTTTAACGGCCCGACAGAATCTCCAGAACACAAAGTAACACCGTATGAGGTTTCTGGACAAGTCGGTGAACATTCTTACAGCCACGATGATCATTACACACAAGCTGGCGACTTGTACCGTTTGTTGTCAGAAGACGAGCGTACACGCCTTGTGAACAACATCGTTGGTGCTATGAAACCAGTCGAAAGAGACGACATTAAACTTCGTCAAATCGGCCACTTCTACAAAGCAGATCCTGAATACGGAACACGCATTGCGGAAGGTCTTGGTCTTGCTGTACCAGTACAAAACTAAAATAAATAAAGAGGTATCCGGCGGCAGCCGGATACCTCTTTTATCTCATAAAAGGAGAATGCAACATGAGTAATAGTAAAAGTATTTGCCCGGATTGCCGGACAACACTCAAAAAATTAAAGCACAGCACCATTTGTGGGTGTGGCATTAAATTTACAACTGTTACGCGATCAAAAAAATAATCATTTCTTTATTGCGCCCATTCCCGTTAAAATTTCCTTGGCATCTTTATTCAAATAGCCATCAATATCTTCACGCATAAACAGCGCTGCTCGGTTTTTCAGGAGCATTTTAATTCCTCTTAAATCAAACTTATATGAATATTCATTAATTGCATTGATTGCGGAAAGTTCCTGTCTCGTCATCGCAGCATGACCCGAATTTATTTGATCAACTAAAAACATTAAAATTTCTCTCGCATTGCTGTTTAATAAGTGTTTATTTTGTTGAAGATCATCTATGTTTTGTTCAATGTATTTTCTGGCTGAAAAATAGTCTAGTTCTTCAACATGTTTATTAATTTTCCTAACTAACTCTTCAAATTCCATCCAAACCAACTCCTATTACCATAAATGTAAATTAGATACAAACACCTATTTGTGTATCTTAATTATAGTTCAAAAGTACTGAAATAGAAAGGAATTTGAATGATATTCATAAAAATCGTTCTGGAAAATCAGTGATAATTGCTTCAATCGGCATGCCGCTTTCTTTTACGCGCATCCATTCTCTCTTCTCATTAATCGTATAAAGACGAAGCAAAATTCCGCTATTTACCGCTGCTTTCCCGTATTCACTGAGCGCAAACGAAACTTGTGTGTGCAATGCAGTCAGGCCTAACTTCTTTGCATTCATAACTGCTTCCCTTGGGATGCGCCATACAAGTCCAGCCACTGCGATATACGGGTCAAGCTCGATCACACGCCGTACACTGTCCAAATTAAAGGAGGAGATGATCACTCTCCCTCTCATTCTATAATCCTCAATGAGTTCCAGCACTTTTTGTTCTATGCCGTGATACGGCACTTTATTCGTTTTAAGTTCAATATTAATCTGCAGTTCGTTTCCCGATGCCCAGGTGAAAAATTCATCCAGTGTCGGAACTTTTTCTCCTGCAAACGTTGTATCGAACCAGCTTCCCGCGTCAAGGCCGGCCACTTCTTTGTATGTCATCCTTTGAATGAATCCTTGTCCGTTCGTCGTCCTATTCACCGTTTCATCGTGAATAATGACAATCTCTCCATCTTTCGTTACTTGTACATCAAGTTCTATCCCGCCCGCACCTAGCTTTGCTGCCGCTTCAAACGCTGCCATCGTATTCTCCGGATGTGTCCCACTTGCGCCTCGATGAGCAAAAATAACAGGATGCTGAGTCATTTCGTCCCCTCCTTTTTGAAATAATATGCACTCACGTATGATCAGTGCGAAAAGCGATCCATGCCGTACGAACCATCGAAATGTACTTACATACTTAAAATGAAAACAGCTTTAAGCAACGACTTTCCGCTTTTCAAAGCTGCTATTCATTTACTTATCTTAATAAAGAGTACTTTTAAGTAATCCCCTTCTGGAAACTCCTTTAAGGTTCTGAAATCATCCGGCAGCGTATACTGCTCTAAAATCGTATACGACACATTCTTTTCCTTACAGGCTGTCTTAATAAAGCTTTTAAATTTTTTCAAATCAAATGCACTGCTGTTCGTGGAAGCAACAATGACACCATTGTCATTTGTTAAATCAATCGTTTCTTTCATCAGAGTCGTGTAATCTTTCGCTGCACTAAAGGTCCGCTTTTTTGTTTTCGCAAAGCTTGGCGGGTCGACAACGACAAGATCAAACGTCCGTCCTTTCCGTGCTGCGTATTTAAAGTATTGAAATACATCGTCCACCACAATCTCATGCTGAGCGGCATCCATTCCATTCACTTCAAATTGCTGAATGGTTTTTGCCCGACTTCTGTTCGCTACATCGACACTTGTTGTCTTCTTCGCTCCCCCGAGAGCCGAACAAACAGAAAATGCGCCGGTGTAGGAGAACATATTCAACATATCCGCATCTTTTGAGTACCGTTCACGAATCGCTTTCCGTACGTTCCGCTGATCCAGAAAAACTCCGGTCATGGCACCGTCATTTAAGTCAACAGCAAAATTTACGCCATTTTCTTTCACCACAATCGGAAACTCACCGCGTTCACCCGCCACAAAATCATCATCTTCTATATACTGCCCTTTTAAGTCAAAGCGTTTTTTTTCATAAATGCCTTTGTAATCCACTTTTTCTTTCATAGCCGCCAATATATCATCGCGAAACGCATAGATACCGAGACTGTACCAGTGTATGACGTAAAAGCCGTCGTAATAATCTATAATCAGTCCGCCAACACCGTCCCCTTCACCATTAAAGACCCTAAATGCCGTTGTGTTCGGATCATCAAATAGAGCCTTGCGCAGGTGTAATGCGGTTTTAATTTTTTTCACAAAGAAATCTTTATCAATGCTTACTTCCGGTTCACAGGTAATGATCCAGCCCAGCCCTTTGTTTTGTACCCCGTAATAGCCCGTTCCAATGTAATTTTTCTTATCATCCAGAACACGGATTATGGTTCCTTCTTCTTTCAACATTTTACTGTTTTCCACCGCATCTTTTTCAATAAGAGGAAAACCATTTTTTAGTTTTACCGCAGCTTTTTTATTCACTTTCACGTTTATAATTGTTTTCATCGAGGCCCTCACAAGCTTTTTTCTTTATCTTATCAAAGTCCATTTAAAAACGGCATCTATTCGGCTCGTGGTACAATGAAAATAAATGGTGAAAGAGTCTTTTTTCTATTTTCCAGTTTATTTTTTATTTTTAAATTCAAACTGAACGCTTCCATCATTTCTGTCTTTCCACACAATATATGCATCAAACGGGCTTTTCCCTTTAAAACCTTTAATCAAATTTGTTTTTCCTTTTTCAAGCAGCTTTTTTATATTCGCTGCACTGATCGTTTTGCCGAGCATTTTTTTACTGATCATAAAGCTGCACTTCGTCGTTGAATACATTGTGCAGCCATATAGCTTTCCTTTATCAACCACTGCCGCTCCGCATTTTGGACAGCCGCCTAGATGTTTTTCTTCACTCTTCTTCTGTACTTGGGACTCAAATTGCCATGATGAGGAATGGTTAATTGCATCATGCACAATTTTCTGTGCCAATTTTTTTGACTGATCGATAAACACATTTGCCGGCGCTTCGCCTTTTCCAATCTCTTTTAAACGTTTTTCCCATCGCCCTGTTAGTTCAGGGGAGGCAAGAAGTGTATGTTCAACAGCATCCATTAAGATAAATGCTTTTTGCGTAGGAGCTAAACGGTGCTGTTCAATCTCCATATATTCGAGCTGCTTTAGCCGTTCAATAATATTCGAGCGCGTACTTTCCTCGCCCAGACCTGATACCGACTTCAGTACTTGTCCGAGCTCCTTATCGTCAACGGACTGTCCAACATTTTTCATAGCCGTGATCAATTCGCCCTCTGTATACCGTTTCGGAGGCACCGTCTTCCCTTCTGTTACTTTCACCTCTTCTGCCTCGCCTTGCTGCCCTTCTTTCACAGATGGAAGAATCACATCCTCTTTCTCGGATTCAAACAACACCGGACGCCAGCCAGGAAAAAGGAGCTGTTTTCCGTTCGTTATGAACACGTGCGATTCAATGCTGGTCTGAATGCTGGAATGGGCAAAAACCGCCGGATCATAGTGAGCGGCAATAAGCGAACGGGCGATCATATCATAGATTTTCTTTTCATCGCCGCTTAATGAATTCAGTGACGGCACGTTTTCAGTCGGGATGATCGCATAGTGGTCGCTGACCATTTTCTCGTTCACGTATCGCTTGTCCGATAGGATATTTCGTGTCGTATTAGCCGTCAGCGTCTTATAGGGTTCCAGCGACGATAACTTATTCAAAATATTTGGAAATGCTGCTGCTTCTTCTTTTGTCACGTGGTTGCTGTCCGTTCGTGGATACGTTACAAATGATTTTTCATATAATGACTGCGTCAATTCCAACGTTTTTTTCGGTGAAAAGCGAAACCGCTTATTCGCCAGTGCCTGTAAAGTCGACAAACTGTGCAAAGCAGGGGGCGGGACGCTCTTTCTCTCTGTTTTTACTTTTTGAACGATTGCTTCTTTCCCCTGACACTGTTTTTGAATGGCTTCCGCTTCTTCTTTTTTCTCAAAGCGGGTGCCAGTTTCCATTGAATATTTCCCTTCATAAACAGATCCGTCTATATTAAACTGTGCAATCACTTCAAAAAATGGTTTTGAAACAAACTGTAAGATTTCACGTTCACGCTTTACAACAAGCGCAAGTGTCGGGGTTTGCACGCGTCCTACTGAAAAAACAGACCTCCCGGCGCCCTTTGACTGAATGAGCAGGGTATACGCACGGCTTGCATTCATGCCAATCAGCCAATCCGCATAGCTGCGCGCCATCGCTTCATGATAAAGCGGCTTCGTCTGCTCAATATCAAGTAAATTCGAAAAAGCATGCTCTACTGCGTTTGGTGTTAAACTGCTCACCCACAGCCTCTTCATCGGCTTATTGACGCCTGACATGCGGACGACGAGCTGGACAATAAGCTCACCTTCACGTGCCGGGTCTCCTGCAGCGATAATTTCTGTCACATTTGGATTTGTCAATATGTCTTTCACCGCTTTAAAACGGCTTGCCTTTGACGGAATGATTTTATATTTAAACGATTCCGGAATCATTGGGAGCGTATCCATCTGCCACTTTTTGAGCGCTGGATTCATTTCATGCGGCGGTGCGATTTCAAACAAATGGCCGCTGCACCATGTTAAAAGAGCACCGTTTCGAAACATTTCACATGGCTTGATTTCTATATGCGATCCTTTTTTCACATGACGAAATGGAGCTGCCAGCGCCTGAGCCTGCAGCGCTTTTTCCGCAACAATTGCCTGCATTTTTGTTCCTCCTTTCTAAATAAAAAACACACGTTCGATTACTAGTAAGTATAATCGACCGTGTGTTTTTTGAAAAGAGTCCGTTTTAGTCCAGAAATTATTTATTTTCTACACCTTTTCCTTTCACCGCAATAGGATCCCAGCTTTCCCCAGAATCATTGCTCACGTAAATGTTATTTTCACTTGTTGAATAAGCAATGACATCTTTGTTTTTCGGATTCGCCGCAATATATGTTATAAATTCCTCTTCATTTATCGAAGGGATCTCTACCTCTTTCACTTCAAGAGATTCTAAATCCAATATGCTTAATTCAGCTGTCCCGCGCATTGAACCGACGAGCAATTTCTCATCGAATGTGTAGGAAAGTGCTGAAACAGGCGCGTCTGATAAAACTTGTTCAAATTGATTCCCATTGTCTATAGAAAGAAAGGCTCCTTTGTCAGTACCTATTGCCGCCGATTTTTCATTTTTCGGATGAACAGCTAAAGAGGCTGCTTGTCCATCTACATTTTTCGCGCTGCTATTGGTCCAGTTCGCCGCTTCATCTGTTGAAAAAAAGAGACCGGGCCGATCCATAATGGAATTAGGCTGCGGATTCATAACATAAATGGCATTTGAATAATAACCAGCAGCCATGCCATGAAAATCAACTTCCCCATACAACGTCAGCGTTTGGATCTCTGCACCAAGTTCATCACTTTTTACAATACCAAGCGGATTTTTCAAATCACTATCCGGGGCGGGATGTCCACTGCTGAAAAATCCTTCATCCGTTATGGAAAACCCCATATAGTCATGCTGGGCGTTTTCGGATTTTTTCCATCTCTCATCCTCAAAAATTCTTAAACCGTCATGTGCAGGAACAATAAGACGGTTCCCATCATTTGTGTATCCCAACCCATGAATATGGTCGAAGGAAATGTTTGTCGTTACGTGTTTGTGCTCACTTGTACGTTTTGGTGTGCCCTCATTGGCGTTTTCATTTACACGCTCATTTTTATTATTGAAAACCATAGCCGCTGCACTTATCACAAAAATCATTAGTACGGCAGAAACGATGATCTTCCCTTTTTTCGTTTTTTTCATCATATGACCCTTCCTTTTTTAATCGACAAAATATCTATTTTCATTATAAAGAGAAAATATGCAGACTTTATGGAGTACAGAAAAAACGAAACACAGTAATTAGGATAAATAAAGGCATGATGATTTTAGCCACCATGCCCTGTTAACATTTGAGGATGATTCTGTTAAGTGAAACTATTGTAAACCGCTATAACAACGAGTAAATAAGCAACAGCCGCAAACGCCCAATTTTTCATGCAACCACACCCTTATAATTTCACTTTTTGCAGTCGAAGCGCGTTAATCACAACCGAAACCGAGCTGAATGCCATAGCAGCTCCTGCCAGCCACGGTGCCAGGAATCCTAACGCAGCAATGGGAATGCCTAATGTGTTATAACCGAACGCCCAGAACAAGTTTTGTTTTACATTGCGGATCGTCGCCTTACTCATAAAGATCGCATCCGCAATACTGTTGAGATCTCCACGAATTAACGTGATATCCGCAGCTTCCAGCGCGACATCTGTTCCTGTCCCGATCGCCATTCCAATATCCGCCGTTGCAAGTGCAGGCGCATCATTGATGCCGTCACCAACCATAGCGACTTTTTTCCCCTTCTCCTGAAGTTTCTTTACCTCATCCGCTTTTCCTTCCGGGAGAACTTCCGCAATAACATGATCGATGCCGACCTGTCCGGCAATGGATACTGCAGTCTGCTTGTTGTCACCTGTCATCATAATGATTTCAAGACCCATCTCTTTCAAGCGCGCTATCGCCGCTTTTGATGTTTCTTTAATGGTGTCGGCAACCGCAATGATCCCCGCATACTGGCCATCAATTGCAACCAGCATAGCCGTTTTCCCTTCTTTCTCCATTGACTCCATTTGGCCGTTAGCGTCCGAAATCGATACGTTATGCTGCATCATCAGTTTACGTGTTCCAATGAGCAGCTCTTTTCCTTCTACCTCTGCTTTAATCCCAAAACCAGGAATGGCTTCAAATTGATCTGTTTCTTTTAAAGAAATCCCTTTTTCTTTAATCCCCTGCACAATAGCCGTAGCCAGCGGGTGCTCCGATTGTCTTTCCGCTGATCCAACCAAAGCAAGAAATTCTTCTTCATGAATGGATCCTTGCACCAACACATCCGTCAATACAGGTGTACCGTTTGTGATCGTTCCTGTTTTATCAAGGACAACAGTTGTAATCCGATGAGTGGTTTCAAGATGTTCTCCGCCTTTAAACAGAACGCCGTACTCTGCTGCTCTCCCTGACCCCGCCATGATAGATGTTGGTGTTGCAAGTCCGAGCGCACATGGGCAGGCGATAACTAAAACAGCAATCAGTTTTTCTAACGCGCCCCCAAAGTTTCCTGGATCCGCCCAGATAAACCAGACGAGAAACGTAACCACTGCAATCCCTATCACAATAGGGACAAAAATACCCGATATTTGATCGGCTAAACGCTGAATAGGTGCTTTTGACCCCTGCGCTTCTTCCACCACTTTAATAATTTGTGCCAGTGCCGTATTTTTGCCGACTTTTGTTGCTTTGATTTTCAAAAATCCGTTTTTGTTCATGGTGGCACCGATCACGTCATCCCCGGACTGTTTATCCACAGGAACACTTTCTCCAGTCAGCATCGATTCGTCAATAGCAGATCGCCCTTCTACAATCACGCCGTCAACAGGCACCTTTTCGCCTGGTTTAACATGAAGGATATCACCCACCAGCACTTCTTCAAGGGAGATTTCCATTTCCTGTCCGTCTCTTTCGACGATGGCGGTTTTCGCTTGCAGACCCATTAGTTTTTTAATGGCTTCAGAAGAACGTCCTTTTGCTTTAGCTTCAAACAGTTTCCCTAAAATAATCAACGTAATTAGGATCGCGCTTGTTTCAAAGTAGAGCCCGACCATATGGCCTGGTTGTCCGATCGATTCAATAGACAAGTACACGCTGTAAAAATATGCGGCAGATGTACCTAGAGCAACTAGCACATCCATATTGGCGCTTTTATTTTTCAACGCTTTATAGGCGCCTGCGTAAAACTGCTTGCCAATAATAAACTGGACTGGAGTTGCCAAAGCCAACTGAACCCATGGATTCATGAACATATGTGGTACATACAGTCCAGATGTGAACTCAAAGTGACCGACCATTGCCCATAACAGCGGCAGTGAGAGAATGGCTGAAAAGATAAACTTTCCAGTCTGCCGCTCAATTTCTTTTTGCCGGTGGTCAATGCTATCCTGTCCACCATCCTGATCCTTTACAGCAGCTCCATACCCAAGCGATTCAACTTTTTTTATTACTTCAGCTTGAGAAAGTGCCGAAGGGTTATATTCAACACTCGCCCGTTCAAGTGCTAAATTTACGTTAGCGCTTGTCACGCCTTCGAGTTTATTTAACCCTTTCTGAATCCGTGTGGCACAGGCGGCACACGTCATCCCTGTAATATTGAACTCTTTCTTTTCCATGACGACGCCATATCCTAAATCCTCTATTTTCTTTTGGATGGCTTTCTCGTTCGTTATTACAGGATCGTATTTAACCTTGGATTTTTCCAATGCTAAGTTAACCGATGCATCTTCTACCCCATCAAGTTTGTTTAACCCCTTTTCGATTCGTACTGCGCAGGCCGCACAGGTCATCCCCGAAATGTGCAAGCTTGTTTCTTTTGTAGTCTCGTTCAAGGCTGCTCACTCCTTATACCCACTTGGGGTATATTTTATTCCGAAAAGAACGTGCTAGTGGTTAGCACGTTTCTTTACTATTTAAACTACGTCATATCCTTGATCGTCGATCGTTTCTTTAATTTTCTCAATAGAAACTTGATTCGTGTCATATTCAACATCGACTTTGTTTGCTTGTAAATCAACCTGTACAGAATGAACACCTTCCAGCTTGCCCACACTGCCTTCGATTGCTTTAACGCAGTGTCCGCATGACATTCCTTGTACTTGTAATGTTGTTTGTTCCATATTTCCTTACTCCCTTCAATAAGCAAAATTATTTTTTCATTAATTTTTGAATCGTAACGAGCAGTTCATCTACTACATCAGCGTCTCCCTCTTGAATACGTTCTAACACACAGCTTTTCATGTGCCCTTCAAGAAGAATTTTCGCTACGCTGTTAAGCGCTGCCTGGGTTGCGGCAATTTGTGTAATGACATCATCACAGTAAACATCCCTTTCGATCAGCCCTTTAATTCCCCGGATCTGACCTTCAACCCTGTTTAATCTTGTCACCAAATTCTTTTTTGTTTTTTCAGAATGGTGGCTTTTACGGCCAGATTCATTTGCACAGTATGGATCTTCACTGGTTAGACATTCAAGATTATCCAATCCGACGCCTCCCTCAACATTAATTTACCATACCCCCCTAATGTATGTAAAGCGATGCGTTTTATTTTTTATTATTTTCTTTGCTCTCGCCCTTATACAGGTGATTCCTTTTCATGCAGTGTGACAATACAGCAATACATATTTAATGCAAAAAAAATCGTCTCCTATAAAAAGGAGACAATTTTCATAAAACTTATTTATAAAGCGAATTTACATTGTACCCTTTCGCTTTGTAGTAATCGAGAATGCCATTGTAAATTGCTTTTGACATAGTATTCATCCAATAATCCGATGCCATTTTTGATGCGTCACCTGCATTTGATATAAAGCCAAGCTCCAAGAGTGCAGCCGGCATATTATTCTCACGAAGAACGGAGAAATTGCCATTCTTCACGCCTCGATCCCTAAGATTCCATGCTGTAAGCATTCGTGCTTGAATTTTGGACGCCAGCAATTTACTGTCAGCTACATGTGGATTTCCAGCTGAATAATAATACGTTTCCGTACCAGTCGCACTTGGTGTGGCAGCGTTCGCATGGATGCTGACGAAAATATCCCCGTCATTGTTTTTTGCAAAAGCAGACCTGTCTTTTAATTCAATAAACGTATCATTCGAACGCGTCATTTTTACATTAAACGGCGTTTGTTTCAACAAGTTGTTCACTTGAAGTCCCGTCTTAAGCACGACTTCTTTTTCTTTTAGTCCATTTCCGACAGCCCCTGAATCCTTGCCTCCATGACCTGGATCAAGAATAATCGTTTGACTGGAAAGTTTTGAATCATTGTTTTCTGTCAAAGTAGGCGGCACAGTATTCCCTGTTGATGCAGTGCGTAAATAATACGTGCTAATGTAGCCGACTTTACCCTCTGTTTTTACATACGTCCATCCCCCAATGGAATGGGCCCCTGTTACCGGCGTGTTTGCTGCAATCTTTCCTACCGACCGGTATGAAGTGGACGGACCTGAGCGGATGTTTAAGTTTCCAGTTGTAGAAACTAGATTTTTCATAAATTTTGCGGACTGCTTTAAACGAAATTCAGGATTAATGGCTCTTGCCAAGAACACAGCAAAGTCTGCGCGGGTAATGGTCTGATTGGAACCAAATGTGCCATTGGATAAACCACTGGCGATGCCTAAATTCATCAATGCTTTTTCAGCACCTGCACTGGATGAATAACCAAATGCTTTTGCGATCATAACCGCCATTTCGCCGCGTGTTACAACTTTATATGGACGAAAACTGCTCCCATATCCAGACATAATCCCTTTGTCTGCTGCCGATTGTATATATCCGGATGCAAAGCTGCCAGAACCAACATCTTTAAAACTCGTAGCACGCTGTTTCCCATTCAGCTGAAGAGCGCGTCCGATAAAAACGGCTGCCTCTGACCGGGTAATCGTTTTATAAGGAGTAAATGTCGTCGGGGTAGAGCCGCTTACGACTTGCCCTTCTACTAAATAGTTAACTTCCTTTAAGGCACGCGAAGGTACGTCAACGAAGCCCGCAGCATGGGTCTTTGTATTTATACTAAATAGAGAAACAATCATAAGAAATGCTAGAGCCGCTATCAAAATCCTCTTCACTGTTTTTCCTCCATTCGGGAAATATTCCACTTTACTAACATTCAGTATATATGAATCTTCTACTTTTTTTATAATTTTTTTGTTTATTCTTCATTTTTTTCTGTGATTGACCCTTTGCAGACCGCTTATATGGGACGGCTAGCATCACAGGTAAGTGAATATGCCATTTTGTCTGGTACAATCGTCAGATCAAATACACTATTTTTAAATTTGTAATCGTTAGGGTTCACACGTAATTTTCATGCATGGATTTGGTTAATTGTCGGAAAAGCGGACAATTGTCATACTCAAAAAAGCCTTGAATGACCATTATAATCACTCAAGGCTTCTTATTTCAGTTAGTAGTTTTAGGAAAGCCGTAGTAGGATACGTGAATACGGATCATTCCTTTAAGTTAGTCGAATAACTGAATAACGTATCATTTCTAATTAAATCAAGAATTATTTACCTTTTATTATCTTTTTCATTAACGTTTCCTAACCATCTTGTTTATAATAGGAAAAGGTTTGAAAACAAAGAAGGTGATTTCATGATTAGAACAGCTGCGATGACGATTGATCAGAGAATTTTGCAAGATGTTCCGCTTGAGGAGCTGCGCAGTGAGAATATTTTATGGTATTGGGTTGATTTCAACGTGCCGACTGAGGAAGAAACGCATGTGCTGCATGACTTTTTTGCTTTTCACCCGCTCGCCATTGAAGACTGCCTTCATTTTATTCAGCGACCAAAGCTTGATTATTACGATGATCACAACTTTTTGATCATTCAAATGGTAAATCAAAAAACACTGTCGCCGGAAGAACTTGATATCTTCTGGTGTTCGGATTACATTGTGACGTTCCATCGGAAATCATCGGTTGAGGTGGATACCGTTTGGGAGCGTTTACTTGATTCAAAAAAAAATAAAAACTTAAATCCCGTTCAAGTGTTGTATCATCTCGTCGATAAAGTCGTCGATCAATTTTTTCCGAGTGTTTATCAAATCGAAGACAGCCTCATCCACTTAGAGGCTGATGAAACAGATCATGATAAAACGAATGACCTTTTTGAGATTCGAAAAGAATTATTAAAGCTGCGCCGCATTATTTTTCCGATGCGAGAGCTTTTGTACCGCATACTGAATTCAGAGCGCATCCATATGTCGAAGAAAAACAAAGTGTATTTCAAAGATATTTATGACCATTTGTTAATGCTGACGGAGATCGTTGAGTCGAACCGTGAACTGACGAAAGACATGCGCGACAGCTACTTGTCCGTCAACTCGAACCGGATGAACAGCATTATGATGACACTGACGGTTATTACAACGATTTTTATGCCGCTCACATTCATCGCAGGTATTTATGGCATGAACTTTGAATACATGCCTGAGTTAACGTGGCGCTACGGTTATTTTATGGCCCTTGGCTTAATGGCCGGCATTGCACTCACAATGTTTGCATTTTTCCGTCGAAAGGGATGGTTTAAAAACGACGATTAACCATACTTCTTCTGATGGGCTTTTTTCAGTATTAGATATTGTTTATCTTCGCGTGCCATTTTCCACTTTTCTTGGAAAATGGCTGCCGACTTTGCTTTTACTTCATCTTTTTGGCGCTCTTTCAGCTTGCCGTCCTCATCGTACTTTCTACCTCCTTTATAATTCGTATAGCGGCGTGCTCTCGTATACCCCATCTGCAAAAATTTCCGAGCCATATCCATTCCAACAAAGTCATCATTCTTTTTGTATTCAAGAAACATGTCATAAATTTTCTCTGACGATTCAGCCGCTATATCGGGTGTTTTGAATCTCCAATGCGGAAGTATTTCACTTTTATACGGTTCGACCAGTAATACCCCCTGTTCTCCCCTGCCTACCTGGTACTTATCTGGATTTTTTCGAAAATCAATCGTATCAAAATCAATGGAGTAGTTAAAAGTCATGATCTTCATTCCCTTTTTTCGCTATTTCTACCCGTGAAAACGCCACACAAAACAACGAAACGGATTCTAACTGATTAAAATACGTTTACTATCTCTTTTTTTAGTAAATAGTAGAAATAAACGGTATAGGAGGAGAAGCTGATGAAGAAATTCCAAATTGTGTTAGCGTCATTTCTTCTTATGATGCTGCTGGCAGCAGGCTGCGGTCAGGACGAAAGCGAACAGTCTGTTAAAAACAATGAAACCGATACAACCAATGAAGAATGGAAGGACATGGCGAGCGAACTTGATAATGTAACCGGCACTCTGACTGAGTTGAAAGCAAATATAGAAGATCCGGAAAATATTGAGCAAATACACGCAACAGGCAAAAGTCTTGAGGAGCATTGGGACACCATTGAAGGCCAGGTAGAAGAACAATATCCGGACGATTATACAACGATTGAAGAGAGCCTTTACCCGCTCATAAATGAAACAAAAAAGGAACAGCCTGACGCTGAAAAAATATCCAGTCTTATTGATGAAACAAACGCAAAACTAACTGAATTCCTAAAAAAGGCAGAAACGCCGAAAAGGGATGAGAACGGTATAGATAATTGATTTTGCATACAGACTGCTCCCGTAATTCATGGGAATAGTCTGGTTCATCATTTTCCAGGAAATAAACAGGCAATTGAAAGGACTGTTAGCGTTGACGGTAGACTTTGTTGAAGTGGAACAGCGTCCATTTCCGTTGCCTTCCACCCCCTGGGTTATGACGCAAACGTGGGATAATATGCTGTTTGCCCATTGGCCGGTTCCGGCTCATTTTTTAAAGGCGTACATTCCCGGGACGCTTGATATTGATACATTCGATGGCACGGCTTGGCTCGGTGTCATTCCTTTCCATGCACATCACACAAAACTGCGTGGAATGCCGCCATTCCCGCTATACCATTCTTATCTGGAGTTAAACGTCCGCACATACGTTACCCACAAAGGCATCCCAGGTGTGTATTTCTTTAGTATGGATGCAAACAAGTGGCCGGTGGTTTTAGGGGCAAAAATGGGGACTTCTCTTCCGTATAAACATGCTCATATGGGCATACGGGTTAAGGATCCGGTGGTACATTACAAAAGCCGGCGAAAACATCCAGACAGTCCGAAAGAATCCTTTCACGTGAGTTATAAGCAGTCATCCAGTATTTACTTGCCCGCTGAGGACAGCCTTGAATACTGGCTGCTTGAGCGTTATTGTTTATGGACCATAAAAGACAGTGCCCTTTTTCGCGGGGACATACATCACGACCGCTGGAGAATCACCAAGGCAGAAGCCACATTTCATGACAATACGATGGCTTCTTTCTTGCCCAGATATTATTTCAAAAGCAAACCCATTCTTCACTTTTCAGGAAATAAAAATGTGTTTATCTGGCCTTTAAAAAAGACAAGATAAACACATTTTTTTTACTTCTCTACATCGAAAAGAATACCGTTTTGTCTACGGGCTTCTTCTGTAATCTGAATAACTGTCTCACTTATGCTGCGGAAGCGTTGATATGTTTTCTGATCATTGGATGCGATGGCTTCAGCGATGGCTTCGGCTTCATACACCATGTCGTTTTCCTCCTCCAAGACGGCAAGCTGTTCCTTCTCACTGGTACGTCGATTCGTAAATTCAATATTTGATATCGGCGCCACATGATCAATAACAATCGTACCGTCCTCCCCGCTGATTTCTCCCGGCAAGCAGGAATCGGTTATTTTAGAAAACATTGCCGTGCACGTATGCGTTCCGTAATCGAGAATGACCGATCCGCTTCCATCTACGCCGGTCGGCAGCATGGCAACGTGACAGGAAACTCGGTTCGGCTTGCCGAATAACGACACGGCCAGACTGATCGGGTAGACGCCTAAATCAACAAGTGCGCCGCCGGAAAATTTTGCTGAAAAAATATTTGGTTCTTCCCCTGCCAGCACATTATCGTAGCGTGATGAATATTTCATATACTGGAAAAAGGAATGGCGCACCTTCCCTGCTTTCTCCACAGATCTTTTTAAACGATCATGGTTTGGTGTGTACAAATTTCGGAATGCTTCGAACAAAAACACGCCATTTTCATCTGCCGCATTAAACGCTTCGGCAAGCTCTTTGGACGTTGAAAACATCGGCTTTTCACATATAATGTGTTTTTTATTTTTCATTAATAAAAGAGCCTGTTCAAAATGAAGAGAATTCGGTGACGCGATGTATACGACGTCAATTTCTTTGCTTTTTGCCAGCTCCTCCAGATCGGTAAATACTTGGGGCGCTCCAAGTTTTTCCGCTTTTTCCGCTGAACGTGAATACGCAGCCGCGAATGTCAGCTTGCCGCTTTTTTTCACTGCATCCACAAACCGTTCTGTAATGGTACTCGTTCCAATTGTCGCTAAGTTCATGTGATGATTCCTCTCTTTATAAAAGTGAACAACATACTGCCGCTATTGCGGTAAACTTTTCATTCAATTTACCACTATTGACGGTTAGTGAAAAGCAAAAGCAGTTCTTTTTGCATTTATACATACAAAATGTATACTGTAGAAAAAATACAGGAGGTTGAACACTATGGGACGTATCTGTGCACGGGATTTTAACTGCGAAAAAGAATTAACGCTAGCCGTTATCGGCGGCAAGTGGAAAATGTTAATACTATGGTATTTAGGAAAAGAAGGGACAAAGCGGTTTAACGAGCTGAAATCACTGATGCCTGGCATTACACAACGCATGCTTGTCAATCAGCTGCGTGAGCTTGAATCGGATTTCATTGTACACCGTAAAGTGTATCCGGTTGTGCCGCCGAAAGTGGAATATACTTTAACGGAACAGGGTAAAACATTAATGCCGATCCTTGAATCAATGTACGACTGGGGGAAAAATTATAAGGTATTTATTGATGAGCAGTTTGAAGACCCTGCTGCCTGCAAGGTCGGCAATGACAAATAAATAATCGACACCTTTTTTCTCCCACAGTATACTTTTTAGCACTATATGAGTTTAAAGTGCGTACTTCTTTTTTTGTACTCCAGGCGTTAGACTCAACTTACTACAAAGAAAAGGGAGAGAAAAAAATGAAATTACAATTAGCACTTGATTTAGTAAACATTCCAGAAGGCATCGAGCTTGTGAAAGAAGTACAGGAGCACATCGATGTTGTTGAAATTGGCACACCTGTTGTCATTAATGAAGGCCTTCGCGCCGTAAAAGAAATGAAAGAAGCATTCCCGGACTTGACAGTACTTGCCGACTTGAAAATTATGGACGCTGCTGGCTACGAAGTGATGAAAGCATCGGAAGCAGGTGCCGATATTATCACCATTCTCGGCGCTGCAGAAGATGCGTCAATTAAAGGGGCAGTAGAAGAAGCGAAAAAACAAGGCAAGCAAATCCTTGTTGATATGATTGCGGTAAAAGACATTAAAACACGCGCACAAGAGCTTGATGCGCTTGGCGTTGATTACATTTGCGTTCACACTGGCTACGACTTACAAGCAGTGGGCCAAAACTCATTTGAAGATTTGCACACAATCAAAAGCGTCGTAAAAAATGCGAAGACAGCCATCGCTGGCGGCATTAAACTTGAGACACTGCCTGAGGTGATTAAAGAACAGCCAGACCTCGTTATTGTCGGAGGCGGCATCACGAGCAAAGACGACAAAAAAGCGGCGGCAGCTGAAATGCAAAAAATGATCAAAGAAGCAGCAAAAGCATAATGACACAATATATGGAACGCATTTTACAAGAGCTTCAAACAACGGCTTCGCTCATCCGCGATGAAAATGCCGAACAGCTTGTAAACGGCATTCTTGAAGCAAAAAAAGTGTTCGTTGCAGGTGCCGGCCGGTCCGGTTTTATGGCTAAATCATTCGCCATGCGCATGATGCATGTCGGGCTCGATCCTTACGTTGTCGGGGAGACTGTCACACCGAATTTAGAGGCAGGCGATATTTTTATCATCGGCTCCGGTTCCGGTGAAACAAAAAGTCTTATCGCAATGGCGGAAAAAGCGAAATCCATCGGTGCGGTTGTGGCTGCTGTGACCATTGTCCCTGCGTCTACAATCGGAAAAATTGCTGATATTGTCGTGGAAATTCCCGCGCAGACAAAGTCCGGTGAAGATACAGGAAACAAAACCATTCAGCCAATGGGTTCATTATTTGAACAAAGCTTATTGCTTTTTTATGACTCAGTCATTTTGCGTTTTATGGAAAAAAAAGGCATGGATTCAGGCAAAATGTACGGACGGCATGCGAATTTAGAATAGGACCATGTTTCAAACGGCAACCGAGTGGCTATATAATCTGTACTTGTGTGTTTGAAAGGATGTATACAGATGAGAGGTCTTTTATTGATCATTGCCGGAATCGTTATCGTACTATTCGCTTATACGGTGCTTAAAAACCTGAAGCGCCGCAAATAAAAAAAGCACGGCTGCCGGTATGGCAGCTGTGCTTTTTTTATTTGGAACGTATTATTTATTTCCATAAAAAAAATAAAATCGGACAGCATATCAGGCCCTGCTTCTCATATAACCGCCATATTTCCCTAATGAGATGTACAGTGATTCACCATATGCATGACAATCTCCATTAATGTGCTATTCATTGTTTCTATTATTCGCCTTTATTAGAAATTTAGCAAAAATGATCAGAAAGACCTGTCTTTTTTTGAATAATTACCCTCCCATTAGGGAAAAGCAAAATATCCCAAAAATAAGGAGAGTGCACATGAAAGCCGTTACGTATCAAGGTGCGAAAAATATTCAGGTGAAAAATGTAGCTGACCCGATCATACAGAAGAAGGAAGATATTATCGTCCGTATTACTTCAACTGCCATCTGCGGCTCTGACCTTCATATTTATCAAGGCGCTTTGCCGCCAGCAGAAGAAGATTATGTGATCGGACACGAGCCTATGGGCATTGTGGAAGAAGTTGGTTCAGAGGTCACAAAAGTAAAAAAAGGCGATCGCGTTGTGCTCCCTTTTAATGTTTCTTGCGGCCACTGCTTTTACTGTCAGCACGATCTTGAGAGTCAGTGCGACAATTCGAATGCAAATCCTCATTTAGATACCGGCGGTTACTTCGGGTTTACAGAACGGTACGGAAATTTTCCGGGGGGACAGGCTGAATTTTTGCGGGTTCCATATGGAAACTTTATGCCGTTTGTCATTCCGGAGTCATGCGAATTAGAAGATGAATCACTCCTGTTTTTGTCAGATGTTCTGCCGACTGCTTACTGGAGTATCGAAAATTCCGGGGTCAAAGCGGGAGATACTGTCATTGTCCTCGGTTCCGGTCCAATCGGATTAATGACACAAAAGTTTGCGTGGATGAAAGGGGCAAAACGTGTCATAGCCGTTGATCACTTGCCATACCGTTTGCAGCACGCAAAGAGAATGAATAATGTTGAAACGTTTAATTTTGCGGAATATAAAGATATGGGCAGTCATTTAAAAGAAATCACAAATGGCGGTGCAGATGTGGTCATTGATTGTGTAGGAATGGATGGCAAAAAGTCCGCTATTGAAGCAATTGAGCAAAAACTGAAATTGCAGGGCGGAACACTTAGCGCAATTCAAATTGCGACAAAAGCCGTCCGTAAATTTGGTACTGTACAGCTGACTGGTGTATACGGTTCAATGTATAACATGTTCCCGCTCGGCAGCTTTTTTGAGCGGAATATCACGCTGAAAATGGGACAGGCACCTGTTATTCACTACATGCCTGAGCTGTTCAATAAAATCACAGCCGGAGAATTTGATCCGACTGAAATCGTTACACATAAAGTGCCGCTCGACCAAGCGAGTGAAGCATATAAAACGTTTAATGATCATGAAGATGAGTGTATTAAATTCGTTTTAAAACCATAAACAAAAAGGACTGCTCCCCTCGTTGTGCAGTCCTTCTGTTTTTAAGATAAAATTTGCTTCGTGTAAAAGTAGCGGACGATAAAAAAGTATACGAAATCACGTCTGACAAATTGAGCTATTTTACAAAAAAATCACACAAATGTCCGAAACCGCGCGATGTAAAGAATGGTATTTACCCCGGCACGCATCTGTTCAGTTTCTTCCCGAGCGCTTGCAATTACGGCTCATCCAGATTTTGCATTGTCAATTAAGATTACCGAGATCGATGTTTTCATTTGGTGCACCCATTGATTCATAAATGTCAAATGTTCATTTTGCTGGTATTGCATAGCCACCCCAACTTTCTCATCGTGGAAAAATTCTAGTTATTAATAAAGATAAACCCATATATTTTACTTTTTTTCCAAAGTTTACTCTAATATGAATAAATACATTCTTTGACGTCTAAACAAAAAAAGCTGCCAACACGGCAGCTTTTTCAACTCAACTTGTACACTCTTGTTTCATATGGACTCAATATAAGTCCGCCGGGGGGATTTTCTTCCGGCACTGGATAATTGTTTAACATCAAATGCTTATAATGAAAGGTGATCCCTTCCATTTTCCGAACCGGCACCGGCCGATCCGTCAGATTGGCAATTACGATTGCTTTTTCTTCGTTCAGCGTTCTCGTATAGGCGTATACGCGAGTATCCTCTTCCAGTAATAACTGGTAGGTTCCGTATGTGAAAACATCATTTTTTTTCTTCATTTGAATCATTTTTTTATAAAAATGCAAAATCGAATTTTCATCCAGCAGCTGTGATTCGACATTAATGTTTTTGTAATTTTCATTTACTTTTATCCAAGGTGTCCCTGTCGTGAATCCGCCATTTTCTCCTGCTGACCAGTGCATGGGTGTCCTTGAATTGTCACGGCTTGAAGCCCAGATAATCTCCATCATTTCATCATGATGAATCCCTGCGGCGGTACCAAGACGGTACATATTTTTTGTTCGAATATCATTGTAGTCATCAATTGAGTCATATTGAACATTTGTCATGCCGATTTCCTGTCCTTGATAAATAAAAGGGGTGCCTTGCATAAGAAAATATACTGCAGCAAATGCCGTCGCGCTTTCACGCCAGTACTCTTTATCATTTCCCCAAGTTGACACAATACGGGCTTTGTCATGATTTTCAATGAATAAGGCATTCCACCCTTTTCCTTCAAGCACTTTTTGCCAGCGCGTCATAATTTCTTTATATCCCTGTATATCCAAACCGGTTTTGGATTTTGCATTCCAAAGTTCCAAATGTTCGAACTGAAACACCATATTAAATTTGCCGCCTTCTTCATGAACCCAATCTTCAATATCACGCACAGTGACACCGTTTGCTTCACCAACTGTCATAATATCGTATTTCGCGAACGTCTCCTCTTTCAGCTCTTGCAAAAATAATTGAATGCCTTCCACATTCATGTGTTTATCAAATGACCGTACATATTTCTGGTCATTCGGATTCGGCATATCAGGAAGGCCCTCTTCTTTTTTAATGTGGCTGATCGCATCCACACGAAAACCATCGATCCCTTTATCAAGCCACCAATTCACCATTTCATACAGCGCCTTGCGAACCTCGGCGTTTTCCCAGTTTAAATCAGGCTGTCTTTTTGAAAAGAGATGAAGATAATACTGATCTGTCGTTTGGTCATATTCCCATGCAGAATTACCAAAAATACTTTCCCAGTTATTTGGCTCCTCCCCGTTTTTCCCATCGCGCCATATGTACCAATCGCGCTTTGGGCTGTCTTTCGACGAACGTGATTCAATAAACCATGGATGGTCATCACTCGTATGGTTGATGACCAAATCAAGTATCAGTTTCATCCCACGCTTGTGCACTTCCTTAAGCAGCTCATCAAAATCTTTCATCGTGCCGAATTCCGCCATGATCTCCTTATAATCACTTATATCATACCCATTGTCATCATTTGGCGATTCGAACATCGGGCATACCCAGATGACATCTATCCCGAGATCTTTTAAATAATCCAGTTTTAAAATAATCCCCTGAATATCCCCTATTCCATCGCCGTTTGAGTCCATAAAACTACGAGGATAAATTTGGTACGCAATCGCTTCTTTCCACCATTTTTTTTGCATTTGACGTCCCACCTATTCGTTTCGTAATTTTCTTTTATATTCATCATTAGAAACATTGATTTTGACGGAGATCATCGAGCATAAGAAGTCAATTTCCATGCGGGGATTGATGCCCAGCTTTTTACGTATAGGCTACTGTTTTCACGTGGTGAATATTCACGTGAATTTGTTGTTCTTTCTCAGTAAGCAAATTAATGAAATGGCTCTCTTTATGAAGCAGTTTGCCGCTTATGCTTTCCTTTTCCCCAATATTGCAAGTAATAAATGTATCGTTTAAATTTTCTATTTGATTTTCAAAAGTTTGAGCAAACGTTTTGGCGGTGGAAGATGATAGTGAATTCATCGGGTTTTTAAATCCATAAGGCCGGGCAGAATCCGGGTACGGTATTAGCCATTTTATATGTTGAAATGGAACAAGGATTGTTTGATAAACGGGAGAAAAAAAGACAATATAATTATCCTTCACTTGGGTGATGTAACCGGGAACAGACTGAAGAGCCGTCACATTTAATTCAACAAAGCTTCCTTTGGCTGCTGCCCGGAGTATGTCCGGAAGTGACAATTTTTCAGAAATAGGTTCATTTTCCATTTCTGGCTGGCTGAATTGACTTGCTTCCTCTTTTGTTAAAAGCCGCACCTCACGAATATGAAATAGCGGGATATATAAATAGTCATCTTGCTTATAAAGGACCAGTACATCACTGCCATAGTCGATTAAAACACCCTCCAGCTCTTTCTTCCCGATTAGATCGAGATGAATAGGTTTTCCGGCATACCCCTTAATCTTTTTCATGAAATAACCTCCTTCTCTTAAAAAAGCCGTAAATATCTTAAAATGATGGAGAATTTTAAGAATGCTCCATCATTTCAAGAAAACGACTGTTTCATTTTTTGCCTGTTCATTCTTTTTCTTCTTAAATTCATGTAATCCCTTTCTGCCTGCTTCATGAGGGAGTAATATTGTGATTCGAGGATTTTTTCTTTTTCCTCCTGTGTTATTACGGGTTGTGTAAATGTGTGATTTTCTTCTATCAGTGGCATTGATTTGCGCTCAGGTTTTTGGTGATTTTGTGCTTGCAGCTTTTTCCCTTTTTTATTCATAATAATTTTTTTATCAGCTCGAATTTTTTGAAAATACACCCTCTTGAATGAAGATGCGTCAGCTGATTCGCTTTGGTTTTTTTTATCAGATTCCTTTTTGGAAGCGAACTCGCCTTTTTTTCGTGGGGTCAGATTCAATCGCAGCATTCGGTCGGACAAGGAGCTGTCGCTTTTCTCAAAATATTTTTTTCTTTCTAGCCGTTCAGTCGATTGGTTTGTTTGTGAAGAAATATCAGCAGCGAATGTTTCCTTTTTATCTGCTGTATTTTCTACTGCTTCTGAACATGTGATATCAGATTCCTTCTGTTCCTTACCCTTTTCTTTTTGTTCTTCCAAAGGGGGCAACTGTTGATCACGCTTAATTTTTTTCTTTTCATTTAAATTGTTTAATGTTTCTGTCTCTTTTTCTGCAATTTCCATATTTTCCTCCGGCACGTCTTCAGCTGAAACATCTTTTTCATAAAATCCAGGAAATACATTGGCGATATAGGAATTTTGAATGATAATCTTTTCTTCGCCGCTAATTAAAATGAGGTGGTCTTCAAACACTCTGCTCAGAAACCCTGTCAACATTTGATCATTATGGCAGTTGATCGTTACCCAGCTTTGCTTGCATTGATCTAAAAGCTCATGAAGGTTTTCAGCCTGTAAATAATCCAATTGGAAAGTGGTTGAGTGCAGGTCTTTTGCATTTTTTGAAACAGATTTTATTTGGTCAAGATGATGATAAAAATATTCTTCTTTTTCATTTTGCAAAATAAGATAATCCTGCTTTACATCTACCAGGCTCCCTTTGATGATATTGCCATCATCCGAAAAAATACCGATTGAATACCCAATCAGTGATGTAAGTGTCTCTGAAAAATAAGGGCCCGACATTTCTAACCCCCCCTACGTGTTGATCCCCATTTTTAACGACAAGAGCCACTTTTAAATCTCAGAACACGAAACAAATTCGTTTGTATTCCTGAATTCAAAAGCGGCTGATGTCAATTTCTCTTTATAACGATAAATGATTACTCTCCTGCGTCTTCCTTTTTGTCCTCATCATTATGTTGATCCTTCTCTTCTTTTTCTTTCTCGTTTGGATCCTCCAATTTCTTATCGTAGCTGATATTTCGTATGTGGAACATCGCCACGCGAATGACTTCTTCGTTATAAACGATCGTAATATAGTCATCATTTATATCATCCAACACACCTTGATATTTTTCGTGCCCGCCACGATTAACGGTCACCCAGTGATATTTCAAGTCGTGCAATACATCTTGAAAACAATGGCCATTTATATACTCAAAATCTTCCGGTATGACAAGGCCTAAGTTAAGTCCTTTTTTTGTATTGTCCGTTAAACTTTTTACGTGGTGACCTTTATAATAAAGAACACCGTCTTCTTTAGTGAGCAGTACAAAATAATCCTCTTCTACTGCCAACAACTGTCCAACTCTGGAATCATGGCCTCCACGGTTTACCTTCACTGCTTTTCCAACTAAAGAACTCAGTATTTCTTTATTCATTCCCTCTTCTCCTCCTGTTTAAAAAGTCTCTGTAATTATATGCAGGAAAAAGGAGAGTGTACTGCGTCATTTGCCCATCCAACAAGTGTTGAGCGCGCCCACACTTGTTATTTCCTCTTCTGCATTCTTTACAGGATGAGGAAGATATTCTAACTTATCATATTCTTAATAAAGCATTACTAACGGCACGATTTCCTAACATACGCGTTATATCGACACGGTTTGTTTTCACCAAAAAGCAATGGCAGTTATGCCTCATCGATATTCACTTCCTTTCTCATCTCTCAAGAACGCTTTTTATAAACCATTACAAACTCTTTAAACAACATAGTCTCTTCCGTTTCAATTTTCTCAATCAAGTACGTGACGGACCGTAGACTTGCTGCGATGCTGGATGGATAGATTTTTAGTTTTTTTGCCGCTATCTCTTCTTTTACCATCGACTCCGGTAAATAGGAGATGCCAAGTCCCGTCTCGATAAACCTCTTCGTAACTTCAATTTGACTGACAGCCATTGTCTTTATGTACGGATTTGACCCCTTCAACTCTTTCAATAAAGCTTTCCAGTAGCCCGGATGGTTATTCGTAAAAACTCGGTATTTGGTTAGAAGAGATGATTCTTCTGCTGTGTCGGTGATGGGGCCAGCAAGTACAACACTTTCTTCATGGATAGTGCTGCACATAACATTCGTATGAACGGATGGCATGCGTGCGAGGCCAAGGTCAACTGCACCTGTACTTACTTTTTCTGCGATTTCATATGATTTTAAAATATCTATGTCGACTTCAATATGTGGATAAGTGCTAATAAATTGGCTTAACAGGTCCGGTAAAAACGAGGACGCAATTTGCGGTGCACAGGCGATATTCAGCTTTTTATTGTAGCCCTGCTTCCATAAATCAAATGCGTTCATATTCCGTTCAAAAGAAGCGGTTATTTCTTTTGCTAGCGGCAGAAATTTATGTCCAGCCGGTGTAAGTTTTATTGATTTCCCTATCCGTTCAAACAATTGAATGTTTAAATAGTCTTCAAGCCTCTGAATGTGTTTCGTCACAGCCGGTTGTGTTACATATAATTCTTCCGAGGCCATTCTGAAGTTTTCCAGTTCTGCTGCTTTTATAAATGTTTGAAGCCATTTAATATCCATTTATTCATCCCCTTATAACAATTTGTTATTGATTTCACTGTAATTTGTTAATATTCATTATATGGTAAATAAGATACAATTCAATCAATACTTATAAAAGGGGCGATGAAGAATGGACTGGAACGCACAGCTTTATGATGGAAAACACCGATTTGTATCTGAATATGGACAGGATGTGGTGACCTTGCTTGCACCAACAGCTGGTGAGCGAATTCTCGATGTCGGCTGCGGCACAGGTGACCTTGCCAACACCCTTTCAGAAAAAGGAATTGAAGCCGTTGGTGTGGATCAGTCCCCATCAATGATTGAAAAAGCGGCTCATAAATATCCGCACATCCCTTTTACGGTCCGTGATGCGCGCGATTTAGGCTATAAAAATGAATTTGACGCCGTTTTTTCCAACGCTGCGATTCATTGGATTAAGCCGCCAAATAAAGTGTTAAGCAGTATATACAGCAGTTTGAAGCCTGGTGGAAGGTTCGTCGCAGAGTTTGGCGGAAAAGGCAACGTTGCGTTTATTTCCAGGGCAATCATCAATCAAATTAAAAACTATAATGCAGAATCATTCCCATGGTATTTCCCATCCATCGGCGAATATACAGCGTTGATGGAACAAGCCGGTTTCCATGTCACATTTGCTGAACATTTCGAACGGCCGACACGGTTAGATGGCGAAAGCGGTATGCGCAATTGGATTACGATGTTTGGCGATGTTGTGATGGGTGAGCAGTCAGAGATCGACAAAGAGCGAATTATTGGCGGTGCGGAGAAAGAGTTGAAAGAAACCTTCTTTCACGGTGACCATTGGACGGCGGATTATTGCCGGATTCGGGTTGTTGGAGTGAAAAAGTAATTTTATTATGAACTTCTTTACTCAAGCATGAAAAAACAACCGGTCTTTTGAGCCGGTTGTTTTTTCATTTACAAAGGGTTATTTATTAAAATTTCGTTCAATGTTTTGGGGATGCAATATATTTACGCACTTTTTTATCATATAGTGTCAAAAAGTATACTCTTATTGTCATGAAAAAAGAGCTGTCTCAAAGAGACAGCTCAATTCTATTCCAAATTATTTTCGTCCAAAAGGCCACCAGACGCCTTTATCAAATGAAACTGTAATGGCTGGAATTAAAAGCGGCAGCACAATGACTCCATACAATAAAAGACCCGTGATCACGATGGTCGCGATCTGGACGAGGCTTAGAACGCCCGATGGCATCATCGCACCGAAAGTTCCCGCAAGAATGACGGCTGCCGTAATAATGACTGTTCCCATTTTCGCCATCGATGTCATCATTGCCTGCTGAATGCCTACGCCATCGATTGCTTCTTCTCGAAACCGATCAAGAAGGAAGATCGAATAGTCAACACCAAGTGCAACAAGCATGACGAAGCCGAAAAATGGAACCGCCCAGCTGATGCCGTCGTATCCAAGTCCGTTCACGAAAATCAGTTCCGCGACGGAAACAGACGTGTAATACGTCAACAATAACGAGCCGATCATGTAAAGCGGCATAATGACCGATCGGAATAACACTGCTAAAACGACGAACAAACTGACTAACATAATCGTGACCGTCTGTGTAAAGTCTTCGGACGAGATTTTTTGCAAGTCACTGTTCATGCTTGAAATGCCACTGTACGCAAATTCGGCATCTTCAAGCGGCGTATTGATAACCGCATTCGCCGCGGCTGCTTTCACTTGTTCCACAATGTGGATTGCTTCCGGTGAATACGGATCTTCTGATAAAACAACCTCAAGCTTAATTCCTCTCTGCTCACCGATCGTATAGCGGTCAATCACTTTTTTAAAGTCATTCTTTTCAAGCGTGCCTTCCGGTATGTACATGCCGGTATTACGCACACTGTCTGATTTACTCATATCCGCCATCATTGCTGCGGCATCTTCTAAACCTTTTTCTATTTCACCAAGCCCTTTATTGGCTTCACCAACTCCATTCGCAAGCTGTGAAACTCCGCCGCCAAGTTTGCTTGCCTGTCCTGATGCTCCTTCAAGTTCACCAGCAGCCGTGCCGATTCCCTTGCTGATTTGACCGAGCTGCTGCTGGATTGCGCCGAGCTGCTGAACAGTTTGTTCTACATTGCCTGAATGCTGCAGTCCTTGCGACACAAGGCCGAGCTGAGCCGTAATTTGTCCGAGTCCTTCCGCCGCTTCGCTAAGTTCGGATGCACCGGACGATGCGCCTGATGGAAGCTGACTTTCAATGCTCGACAATCCGTTTTGTACTTCTGTCAGCCCGGATTGAACGTCACCAAGACCATCACGTGCGTCAGACAGCCCCTTTGACAATAATCCAAGCTGATGGTCAACAAACAAATCGTCAATTACTTCCCCGGTTGGCCGGGTAATCGTTCGAACTGCTTCCACACCATCTACTTTCTCTATTTCTCTGCTCAGTTCTTCTATATATGGCACCGTTGATTCTGACACGATGTCTTCATTGCCTTTCACGATCACGTTGACCGGAAAGGAGTCTCCTTTTCCGAATCCTTCCTGAATCGCATGAAGCCCTTTAACCGATTCATAGTCACTGCTGATCTCATCAACCGTATTATACGATAGTTCACCGTCATACATAAGTAAAAGTGGAACCGTGATAACAGCGACAACAAGAATCGAGAGAAGCGGTCGTTTAACAGATAGCTTGCTAAACCACGCCCACAATTTGCTGTCGTTGTGAGAAACTGATTTTTTCGACGGCCAGAACAGTTTTTCTTTTAATACAGCCATGAAAAACGGCACGACTGTAAACAGAACCATTATAAGCACCGCTATTCCGACAGCGACCCCGACGGCTGATTTAAAGATTGGGAAGTCGGCAAATCCAATTGCAGAAAATCCGATAAATACAGCGAGACCACTAATGATCAGTGCCCGTCCGGCTGTTTTATACGTATTAACAATCGCATCCTCTACTGAATGACCGTTATGCAATTCTTCTTTATACCGGCTAAGCAGTAATATACAGTAATCCGTCCCTATTCCGAATAAAACAGCAACTAAGAAAATTTGCGTGTAGTTTGATACCGGAAACCCGAACCATTCTATAAAAAAGGCGACAAGCGACTGGCTTAATAAATACGTCACACCGACCGCGGCAAGTGGTATCAGTGGTGTAATCACAGACCGGAATACCGCAAGGAGCAACGCGAAAATTAAGGCGACTGTGATAATCTCCGTCTTTTTCAGCCCTTCCTGAGAGCTCGAGTTCACATCATGATTTATAATCGCTTCACCAGTTACATATGCTGTTATATCGTCAGGCAAAATGTCCGCTCGTATTCTTTCTGCGAGCTCGTTAATTTCATCTTCCGTTCCATCCACTGTCACAGGAACCAGCACTGTTTTTTGATCTTCCGATACAAGTTGTTTTTCCAATTCTTCGCTTTCAAATGGGCTGATTACACCGGTTACCGGCTCACCAAGCTCGTTTGATTTTTCAATTGCCTGTACAATCGTTTTGCGCGTCGTTTCATTTAATTTATTATCGAGTGAAAAAACGAGCGATATCGCTTCTTCGTCTGCTCCAGCATCTTCTAGAATTTTAGATGCTTTTTGTGATGCTGCATTGTCCGGGAGCTGGAACGTCCCTGCTTTTTCCGCCTGCTCCGTGAGATTTGGAGAAAGAATAAACAATGCGGCCGTCAAAACAATGATGCCTATCATAACAAGCCAGCGCCATTTTATAATTTGTCTCATTTGTCTTCTTCACCTAATTTCAAAATTTCTTTCAGCTTACGGAAGGTTTTTACAAACTGCTCAACTTCCCCTTCTTCCACGTGTTCTTCCAATAGATGTTCAATATAGCCGTATAACACTTCATTGGACTGATGGACGACCGTCTCGCCTTTTTTCGTTAATTCTATGAGTTTCGTGCGCTGATCAACACCTGATTTGGCAGCCTGCACAAGTTCTTTCTCCTGCAGCTTCTTCAATCTATTTGATATAGCACTTTTATGTACACCTTGCATGATTGCAAGATTTCCAGACGAAATCGGACCATGTTTTCCGATAATTTTCATCACTTGAATTTGTTCGGGCGAATACTCACGCCATATTGGATCATCAACCGATTTCAACACGCGCTCTGTTCCGTAAATCATCACCTCTTCAAATAATTCCACTGCTTCCCGAAGCTTATTTCCCACTAATAGTTTACCCCCTAAACTTTATATAGTTAGTTTAGGGGGTAAACTATAAAATGTCAATCTTTATATATACTAAAACATTGAGGCGTGCCGGAGAAAAAGCCGGAATATGCCGGGAACGGTTTGATGCCGTTAGGGAAAGAAGACATAAACGCAAAAAAGCCGGCCGATGCTGCCAATGTCATTCTGGACGGCACCAGCCGGGAATATGAGTTGTAAGACTATACTATGCAGCAGCAAGTAAAGTATGATCATTTTGAAACTTATTACAAGTTGAATCGTATTCTTATATGACATTTAAGGAGGATTACAAATGAACAATCACGAAATTGATTATGAGATTTTTGGGGACGACATGCAGTTTGTGCAGGTGGAACTGGATCCAAAGGAAACGGTAATTGCCGAAGCAGGGAGCTTAATGATGATGGATGACGGCATCAAAATGGAGACCGTGTTCGGAGATGCCTCATCTAATCAAAGCGGAGGATTAATGGGCAAACTGATTGGTGCCGGCAAACGGGTGCTGACAGGTGAAAGTTTATTTATGACGACGTTTACAAATGAAGTGCACGGAAAAAAACACGTCTCATTCGCCTCTCCTTATCCAGGGAAAATTATTCCAATGGATTTAAGTGAACTGAACGGCAAAATCATTTGTCAAAAAGATTCGTTTCTCGCAGCCGCGAAAGGTGTATCAGTAGGCATTGAATTGCAGCGTAAACTCGGCACGGGATTTTTCGGCGGCGAAGGTTTTATTATGCAAAAATTAGAAGGTGACGGAATGGCGTTTGTACATGCCGGTGGAACCATCTACAAAAAAACCCTTGCACCAGGCGAAATGATCCGTCTTGATACAGGCTGTCTTGTCGCGATGACAGGTGAGGTCGATTACGATATCGAAATGGTGCGCGGTGTAAAAACAGCTCTGTTTGGCGGTGAAGGATTGTTTTTAGCAACGCTGCGCGGTCCAGGAACCGTATGGGTCCAGTCTCTTCCATTCAGCCGTCTTGCAAGCCGTGTATTCGCGGCAATGCCTCAAAATGGAGGTTCTAAAGGCGAAGGCGGACTTGCCGGTTTGTTCGATTTTATTGGAGGCGATGACGACTAAACGATTACAAAACGGAGTAACGCAGTTTCTGACCGCGTTACTCCGTTTTTAACATGCTTTATCTTTTTTATTTTTATAAAATATCACACACACGGCCGACTTGTCCGTCCTGCAAGCGCACTTTAATCCCGTGCGGATGAAAGCTCGAATTCGTTAAAATATCTTTCACAACGCCCCTTGTTTTTGCTCCGGTGCGCTGATCTTTTTTCAGCACAATATTCACTTCAATCCCCGGTTTTATATCGTTTCTTTTTTGTCCGTTCATGGTCATTTCCTCTTTTCTATTTCGGGCGGACGATTTCAAACGTTTCGCCCAGTTTCGCGTAATAATTTCCCGCAAGACGGCTTACCGGTGCGAGTTTTTCAGCATGTATTCTCCCTTTTTCGTACAAATCTTCCCGTATATGATATTGAATGACGCGCCCAATTAACAAGTCACAGGCAGGGCCTTCTCCGAGAGCAACGACTTTCTCGAGTACACATTCCATACGGATCTTCGCCTCTTTCACAGCGGGTACACCTACTTTTTCACTCTCAATTGGTGTTAAATTCGTCAAGTCCATTTCACTTTCATCCGGCGGAAGAAATTTCGCTGTTTTATTAATTTCGTGAATGTATTCTTCATCCGAAATATGAACAACAAACTCTTTTTTCACCGAGGCATTGCGCGCGGTGTCTTTTATCTCGCCGTTATTTCGCTGTACCGATATGGAAATCATTGGAGGGTTGGCCGTCACAATATTAAAGTAACTGAACGGCGCTGCATTTAATACACCTTTTTCCGACAGCGTCGTCACAAACGCAACCGGACGGGGAATAATGCTGCCCGTTAAAAATTTATAATTTTCTCGTTCTGGCAATTGATTTGGATCGATTGATTTCATCATCGCTCACCCCTTTCTTCTATTGTAGAATATAGAAAAGAAAATAGAAAGGAAGCGGTTTTCGTGAAAGAAGCAAAGCGATTGAATGTTTCCGGAAACGTGCAGGGCGTCGGGTTTAGATATTTTGCCCAAATGACAGCTGTCGAACATGACATTACCGGCTGGGCGCAAAACTTGGACAATGGAACTGTTGCCATTCATGCAGAAGGTTCACCGGAAAATTTAGAGCGGTTTATTAGGCTGCTTAAAAAAGGAAATTTGTTTGCGAAAGTACATAATCTTCATGAAGAATCGGCTCCTCTTGAACAATCAACAACATTCCGGATTAAATAGGAATATCCCGAATGCGTTTGATTTCCAAATAATCCTTTATGCATCCCAATATCGCTTCACGTGAAAATTCAATTCATTTTCGGTAAAATAAAAGCAGAATGGAGCGTGAATGATTGAAAAAGTTACTCTCATTTTTACTGCTGTTGCTAATTGTTTATAATACACGGCCTCTATGGGAGGAATATGCAGAGCCTTATGTCGATTTGTCGTTTATGGATGCCATCGGGGAACAGGTGAAAGAAGCAAGAAAAAACCCGGTTGTCATTGATGCCGTTGATACAGTAACAAACAAAATTGAAAGCTGGTCTGGCATTGAATCCAACCAGTCCACGGTACAGGTAGAAAAACCGGCTCTTGCCACTCCTGACTCTCAAATGTTTTCCGTTTACAATGTGCAGATAGGCGACGCTAAGACAGATGTAGAGCAGGAGATTGGCACCCCAAAACGTCGTTCTCAAAATGAATATGGTGTCGACTGGTATGCGTACCATGAAAATTATCATAACTTTTTAATGGTGTCGTACGATGAAAATAATCGGGTGAACGGGCTTTATACGAGCCATGATTTAATTTCATCTACAGAAGGCATTGCGCTCAACACCCCAAAGGAAACGGTTCGGGCAAACCTTGGTGAACCGGTGGATAAGATTCGAAAAGGAATGACGTATTACATTTTGAACGAATCAGAGGAGCATGATTATTACCATCTCAATGGTAATTATGTGGCTATTTTTTATGATGTGCACGAACAGAATACGGTTACCGCTATTCAAATTATAGATGAAGATTTGGAAAAGGACAGAAAAGGAATGTATGCAGCCGCAAGTGCTTCTTTAAAAGAAGGATTTGAATATCAACTGTTTGATGTTACAAATGCAACCCGCCTTCTTCATGGGCTCCCGGTATTAACATGGGATGATCAAGTGAGAGAAACGGCACGCGATCACAGTCTTGATATGGCGAAAAATAAATATTTTGACCATACAAATTTACAAGGTGAATCTCCTTTTGACCGTATGGAAGACGACGGCATTCAATTTATGGCTGCCGGTGAAAATTTGGCGTACGGGCAATATAGCAGTATTTTCGCACATGAAGGATTGATGAATTCAGCAGGTCACCGGAAGAATATATTACAGGATGATTTTCGCTTTTTAGGCGTAGGTGTCGCATTTAACGAAGAATCACAGCCGTATTACACAGAAAATTTTTTCGACAAATAAACCTTTTCCAAACAAAAAATGCAATCTCAAGTGAGATTGCATTTTTACGATGTATATATGGATTATGCTTTTTGTACGTTAGTTGCTTGTGGACCGCGTTGGCCTTGTTCAACTTCGAACGTAACTTCTTGACCTTCATCAAGAGTTTTGTAGCCATCGCCTTGAATTGCTGAGAAGTGAACGAATACGTCGTCTCCAGCTTCGCGCTCGATAAAACCGAATCCTTTTTCTGCATTAAACCATTTTACTTTACCTTGTTCCATGTTATGTTGCCTCCCGTTGTGCGATTGCACAAAATAATACTATTCCTGCTCAAAGCAATATCAAGACAATAAGCTTTACAGCACTTGTACTTCTCGAACAAAAATAATTCTTTTTCATTGTAACAGTAATATGCACATTAAGCAAGCTTAAAAAGAAAATGTTTTCATTTTTCAGTTTTTACCGCTCGACTTTGCCAGTTCACAAGGAATATTCCAATAAATATAAGCGCTCCCCCTGTTAACACGTATAAATGCAGCTGCTCATCGAGCAAAAGCCAGCCTGTCAACACACCAAAGAATGGAGCGAGAAACAAAAAAGCGCTTGTTTTACCCGGGTCACCTGTCTGCAGCAAGTAAAACCACCCTGCAAATTGCACAATGGACGCCATAAATGCCAGCCATAGTAAAATAAACATCGAAGCTCCATTCACTTCAACAAATGGATCTTCAAGCAAGAAACTGCCCGCAAACAAAAATAATCCCCCAAATAACATTTGATATGCTGTAAGCACCCACGTATCAAGACGAGGTGCTCCCCATGTTTTAATGAGCAGCGTTGCAATAGCCCAGGAAACAGCCGACATAAATCCAAGCAACGTACCGATTTCGACGTCCAGGCGTCCGCCCATTGTAATAAAGACCCCTATCAGACCAAGTAACACACCGATCCACTGCAGCAGCCGATATCGTGTCCGAAAAATCAACGTTCCGAATACAACGACGAGCAATGGATTTGTAAACGTTAAAATCGCTGACTCCCCTGATGTAATCGTCCTCAAACTTAAGAAAATACAGCCCATGACTGCCGCTGTTTGAAAAAAACCGATAGTCGCCATGTGCACCCATTGTTTTACCGTTTTCGGATGCGGACGTTTCATTAACTTAACTGCCGCGGCCATCACGATCCCGGCAATCGTAAACCGGAATGCTATTAGCAGAAGAGGAGAAAAATAAGAGAGCCCTATTTTCCCGACTGCAAACGACGATCCCATTAAAGCAGTTGTGACAACAACTAATAGCGCATAAATATATTTATTCATCAGGCATCCCCCAAAAGACGTGCTCCCCTTTGATCTATTATACAAAATTTTCCGAAGCATGACCTATCAAAAAAAACGTCCAGATTTATCTCAACAGCATGTGTTTTTTTGCCGCATATAAAAAAAGCTGTCTCATCAAGTGAGACAGCCCAATAATTAAAAGTTTAATACAGCTTCTTCTGCAGTTTTAATACCCGCATCAATAATTTCTTTTGAACGATCAGGGAACTGGTTGTGTCCTTCCACAACCACTGTTTGTACTTCTTGAATACCCCAGAAAGAAAGGACCGCTTTTACGTAATTGACAGCCATTTCAAGTGATTGCATAGGACCTTCTGAATAAACGCCACCGCGTGCATTTAACAAAATTACCTTTTTATCCTTCAAAAGGCCAACCGGTCCTTCAGCTGTGTAGCTGAACGTTTTGCCAGCCTGATTTAAATAATCCAGGTACGTATGAAGAACAGCTGGAATCGTGAAGTTCCAAAGCGGGAATGCAATAACTACTTTATCTGCTGCCAAAAATTGATTCAAATATTTGTTCACAAGATCTGTAGCTGCTTTCTCGCCTTCAGTCAATTCCATTCCTTTTGACAGTTTGAACATGCCATTGATTTTGTCTGTATCGTAATAAGGCAGGTTTTCTGCAAAAAGATCCAACTCCGTAATTGTATCGGATGGATTTTCTTTTTTATAGCTGTCTAAAAATGCTTGATATAATTGAACGCTGACCGCCTGTTCGATCGGTCGCGAATTTGCTTTAACAAATAATACGTTTGCCATTATAATTCCTCCATTTACTTTTTATAAAACAATAGTAGTTTATCACATATTTAGTTGTTATAGCAACTATATGAATTAAAAATACCTCATTGTACATTTTGACGCATTTTCAGCAAAATACGGCTCATTTCCCTTAGTTCCTCTTCCGTAATATCTTTCGTAACCATACGATGAAACTCTTCCGTAATCGGAATGATTTCACACTCCAGTTTTTTGCCTTTATTCGTTAAGCACACATGCAGTGACCGGCGATCGGATGGAGACATCGTCCGTTTAATAAATCCTTTTTGTTCAAGACTTCCCAGCATGCGCGTTACATTCGTTTTATCTTTATCAAGCTTCTCCGCAATTTCATTTTGCGTCAGTCCGTCTTTTTCCCAGAGAAGCATCATGATTAAATTTTGCTCAGGTGCAAGGTTAAAAGGAGCAAGCTTTTCCTTTACCCAGCTCGTCAGCTTTAAATCTGTTTGATGGATCGTGATACTTATATAGTCTGTTAACGATACTTTCATCTTTATCACCTGCTTTCATCGACTGCATTATAGTGAAAAAATGGAAAACTGTCAATTATCTTAAAGACTGAAAAGCACATGGCCACTGCCGCTGCCATATGCTTTTCATTTTTCCTTATTGATTGATTTTTTCTTCTTCCACAAAATAATTCCACTCCACATGTACATCAATGAAGCAATATAAAAGATGATATGAATCGTCAAAAAGTCAACCAGATAGCCTGTTAATATAATCGATGCTGCAGCGCCCACGGATGTCCAGAAATGATACCGGCCGATTTCTGCTCCTGCTGCTTTTTTCTCGACATTACGGGCGAGTGCGGTTTTCTCCGTATTTTTTTGAACAGCTCCTAGAATGCCCATAATCACTTGTAATATATACACTTGCCACACTTCCATAACAAGTGGAAAGAAAAGGAGGATAATGGCCATTGACCAGGAATAAAACAACAGGAGGCTCCAGTCTCCGATCTGATCTGAAACTTTCCCAATAAGCGGGTAGGTGACAGCCGCCGTTAAGGTAAACAGTCCGTAAGCCCAGCCAAACTGTGAATAGCTGTCCCCAACATTGCGCAGCAGCAAAATATAAAACGGAAAAATCATGCTGCTTGCCATGAAAATAATGCTCTGCGAAAAAACAAATTGTTGATAACTCATCGACCGTACTCCTCATAAAAATAGTTGGTGAACCTTTTATTCGGATCGTATGCTTCTTTCTTTTCAAAAAAAGTATTCACAAGCGGGTATGCTTCCTTCAGCTGCTCTTTTGTTGGATAGGGGAAATAAGGCAGATAATAGCTTCCGTTATGTTCCAGCGTAACATCAATCATATTTTGGACAACGGCTGCATTTTTCTTTATTTCCAGTTCTGAACGGCCTTGATTAATGAGAAGAACGAGCGCAAACATGTCTTCTTTCGCATATGATAATACGGCTTGATCGCTATCGCTTTTTTCTACATATCGGATTGTAATATTCAACAAATTAAAATCATCTTCTTTTTCAAGCATGTCCCTGAGACCGTCTATATAGCTGGAGAACTCATCGACTGGAACAAAGTATTCCTGCAGTACTTCTGTCCGCCCGCCGCTTTCATAATCCATAAAATCAGTATCGGACCGCATGACATTATTTCTTGTCTCGAATGCTCCTTTATCACGTTCCATATATTTTTTTTGCACGTCCCAAAATATGTTTTTCCCCCAATCACTGTATCGGGACAAGCCAAGAAAAAATTTGGGGATTGCAACAAAGCTGTCTTCTTTTAATGTATTGTACTTCAACAGGTCCTGCTGATTGTCAGCATGTACATAATCAGTCACGTACATTTCTCGCAAAAACGTTTCCGGTGCTACTGAGATACGGGCCAAATGCATTTTAACATCCGGGTTTTCTTTTACTTCTTTTTCGAAATAAGCGCTATACTTGTTATAATCCATTGTGCTGGTTTTCTTTTTATATAGTTCGTCATCCGTTAGGTGAAGTGTGACATCTAAAATAACTCCGAACAGACCATATCCACCAATAACGTAAGGAAAAAGATCCTCATTCTCCTGTCTGCTGACATTGATAATCTCACCGTCAGGAGTCAGCAATCGAAACGATTCCACTGTGTCAATAAGTGAATCATTTCGAATATCCCGCCCATGCACATTTACACTCAACGATCCGCCAATTGTAAAAATATTTTGCGACTGCATCACTTTTACGGCCAGCCCGTATGGATTCACATGCCGTTGAATGTCATCCCATGTCGCGCCGCTTTGTACGGTTATTTTCTTTTTGTTAGGATCAAATGCAATAATTTTATTGTATGGCTTCATATCAATCATGACAGCATCCGGATAATACGTATGTCCACCCTGGCTGTGCTGCATACCTGCAATCGTCAGCTTGTCGTTTGTTTCTTTCGCTTTTGTCACAATCTTTTTCAATGATTCTTTCCCGTCCGCCGGTTCAATCCTTTTCACAGCAGCCGGTAATAACCGCCCTGCATCCTCGACAACTGGCCGGGAATGTGAAAGCTGACTTAAATAGACCGAGCTTCCAAATACCAGAACATAAATAAGCAAAAACACGATCAATTTCTTCACAGTTTCACTCCTTTGTAAAAAAGAGACACACGATCTATTACATTTATTGTAATTGATCGTGTGCCTCTTTTTCTACTTTATTAAGATGAAACAATTATCACAATTGTTCAAGTCTGCCATGTCCGGCTTTTTATGTCTATCAGCTGAACCCGCTATATAGGCTTTATGCTTTTAAACCAACTCCAATATGCTGAAATGAGTCAACATCAAATAATCCTTGATCAGTCAGCTTTAAGCTCGGGATAACCGGCAGGCATAAAAAAGATAAAATCATAAAAATGTTTTGCGTCTCCTCTGATAAACTAGAAAGCTTCTCATGCAACTGATGCAGCTCTTTCACCACTTCTTCATATGGCTTTTCCGACATAATGCCGCCGACACGGAGCGGAACAGACGCGAGCACCTGCCCTTTGTCTGCAATCACTAATCCGCCCTGCATCTGTTCAATCGCTTCTATCGCCACGAGCATATCTTCATCGTTTGTTCCGGCAACGACAAGATTATGGGAATCATGTGCAACAGTTGACGCGATAGCACCGCTTTTCAACTTCAAGCCTTTTACAATCCCGACTCCTACACTGCCCGTCGCATGATGCCTTTCACATACCGCGATTTTCAGCTGATCTCGCACTACATCTGCTTCAAAAAAACCTTCGTTTATCTTCACGTCTTCAATCAATTTATTTGTTATTAATTTCCCGGGCAATACTTCTATAATCATTGCTTTTTGACCGTCTTGCAGGGGAATTTCTAATGATCGTTTGTCTACTTTCTTCATCTTGACCGATTCTTTCACAAGCGCAGGAATCTCAGCATGTTTCGCTTGCAGAGTGTTCAAATCAACCACTTTTCCGTTTTTCACAATTGTCGAAGGACGCAGCTCATTTAAATTTTCCACAATTAATACATCAGCTGAATATCCCGGTGCAATTGCCCCTTTATCCTTCAGCTGATGGCACACTGCATTATTAAGGGTTGCCATTTGAATAGCGATTAGAGGATCAAGCCCGTTTTTAATAGCTAGACGTGCTGCATAATTTACTGTTCCTTCTTCCGCCAGCTCGTCCAAGTGCTTATCATCCGTGCAAAACGAAAACCGTGTGCTGTTCCGCTCAGTAATGGCGGGCAAAATCGCCAGCAAATCTTTAGCAGCCGAACCCTCTCTAACAAGGACGTGGATGCCCCGGCGAACACGGTCTTTTGCTTCATTTGCTGTCACCGCTTCATGATCGTTCCGGATCAACGCCGCACTGTAAACGTTTAATGCATCAGTTGACAGCCCGGCAGCATGTCCATCCACCGTCAAGCCATGTTCAATGGTCATCGAGATTTTTTCCAGCATTTCATTATCTGCTTGAAGTACAGAAGGATAATCCATCACTTCAGCGAGACCAATGACGTTTTGATGTGAAAGAAACGGGCGCAAGTCATCTGCCTTCAATGCAGCTCCATTTTGTTCAAATGGCGTCGCCGGTACACAAGAAGGCATCTTCATCATTATATCAATTTCCGCATACTTGGAATCTTGCAGCATATATTGAATGCCTTCCGCTCCCGCAATATTGGCAATTTCATGAGGGTCCGTTATCACAGTTGTCACGCCGTGTTTTAAGAGCGCCCTTGAGAATTCAGCCGGCGTGACCATCGTCGATTCAATATGAATGTGGCCATCAATAAAACCTGGCATCACATATTTGCCTGCTGCATTAATAATCGTTTTCCCTTCTTTATATGTACCAATCCCAATGATGTATCCATCTTTAACCGCAACATCTGCTTCGTACGTTTCAAGCGAAAACACATCAACAATCAATCCATTTTGTATAATGATATCCGCTTCCTCAGGATGCTGTGCTGTATGAATAAATGTTTTTAGTGATTGAATCATCAATAATCCTTCTTTCGTATCCAGCATTTTTCATAGTGTATAGCATAGCTTTACAAATTCAAACTAATATTGCCCGGGTTCATCAAAGTTGACACCTGTACAGTCTGTAACAGATGATGGAATTATCCAATTCGTTTAAAGGGTGCTACGTTCATGCGCAAATTCATCTATATCATTGTCTTTTTTTCATTTTTTGATTTATTTACACAGCTGCCGATTATGAGCCCCTTCGCTGAATCACTTGGCGCAGCGCCGTTTCTGACCGGTTTCATCGTCGGCATGTACTCGTTTTCCAATACGATAGGAAACATCCTATCCGGTTTTATAACCGATAGAAAAGGACCTTTTATTGTTCTTGTCTCAGGTTTGTTCGCTGCCAGCATCTCCTTGTTCCTGTATAATGCCGCTGACAATGCATGGGTGCTTTTGGTCATCCGTTTTGTTCACGGTTTAATGGCTGGTTTCATCACACCGGCGGCTTTCACGTATCTCGCCAATGCCACAGCAAATGAGAAAAAAGGAAAAGGGGCGGCGATTTCCGGTGCATTCGTCGGTCTTGCAGCTATTATTGGGCCGGCATTCAGCGGTATTATCGCCAGCCGGACAAGTGAGACAACTGTTTTGACGGTAAACGCAGTTATTATGCTATTGCTCGGGGTGCTGGCCGTTTATTTTCTGCGCGCCAATATCGAGGCAGCCCCACGTCAAAAGGATGCACCAGCGGGAATATTTCGCCATCCTGATGTATTAAAAGCTTTTACCGGCGCTTTTCTGCTTATGTTTTCGCAAGGTGTAATGGCGTATATGCTTCCTCTTAAAGTCATTCACCTCGGCTATGATACAAAAACAAGCGGGCTGCTTTTAAGCACATTCGGCATCGTCGCCATTCTCGTCTTTTTACTGCCGACAAACCGCCTGTTTGATGTTTTAAAACCCGTTCATACTTTTTCATTCGGGATTGCGATGATGGGATCAAGCCTCATTTTACTCGGGCAAGCAGCGAGCCCCGGAGCACTTTATTTCTTGATGGGACTGTATGGGGTTGGATTCGCTTTTTTATTCCCGTCCATCAATTCATTGCTGGTCGGCGCCGTTGAACCGGGACAGCGCGGCAAAGCATACGGGTACTTTTACGCCTTCTTCTCTCTCGGTGTTGTCGCAGGTTCGGGCGTCACCGGACTGCTCGCGCTGTCCGCATCCGGCGGCTTTCTTTTGACAGGACTTATTCTTATCTCCGCGGCCATTTTTGTAACAATTCATTACTTTTTAAAAACGGATGCGACGTGACACTTTCTTAAAGTCTTGTTTTAAACCTTGTAAAAAAGGCTACTTTAATAAGACAACACTCTTTATTTAGGAGGCAAAAAAAATGAGTTCGATTGTATTATTTGACGGTGAATGCAACTTTTGTGATTCCAGTGTGCAATTTATTATAAAACGCGATTCCAAGGGATATTTTCACTTTGCCTCATTGCAGAGCGATGTTGGGCGGAAGCTGATAAAAGAATATAACGTGTCTGAAGACGTGGATAGCATTATGCTGGTCGAAAATGGGAAGGCGTATTTTAAATCAGCGGCTGCATTGCGTATTTCCAGACATTTAGCCGGCGGATGGAAGTTATTTTATGCCTTAATGGTTGTCCCGAGCCCAATCCGCAACCTATTGTATGACTTTATTGCACGAAACCGCTACAAGTGGTTCGGAAAGAAGGAGGACCATTGCATGCTGCCCTCGCCTGATGTCCGTAAACGATTTTTATAAAGACGATTAGCACCCTTTCCTGTCCCAGGAAAGGGTTTTTGCCTGGTATTATCTTCTGACAATCTCGTGAACGCGGCAGGAAAAAGATGAATTTCCCCCTCAATTCAGTTATGTTTAAAAGAACAACACTTTGTTCTTCGGGAGGAAAATATGCTTAAAACTACGATTGGCAAACTGCGTTTTATGGGGTATTTCGAAGGCATCTCGCTTCTTGTCCTTCTTTTTATTGCGATGCCGTTGAAGTACTGGTTTAATATCCCACAAGCCGTCAGTATTGTCGGAGCCATTCACGGGGCATTGTTTATTACATATTGTATTGTCATTGCTTATGTGACGATCAAAACACGGTGGAACTTAATCTGGCCGCTTCTTTCTGTCGCTGTCGCCTTCATCCCATTCGGCAACTTTATCTTAGACAAAAAACTGCACAAACTTGAAAAAACATATGGATAAAACAAAGCAGTCCGGTTCAGACACCGGACTGCTTTTTCTTCATTATGAAACCACAGAATACTATCGCAATAAAAAGTCCAACCTTAGGGACAGAACTTCCAATTAACATGTTCTCCTCACTAACGTTCGGTACGGTCTTAAAACTGCTGATCCGGCATGTGATAAAACTTTTTCGTCTGAGCTGGAGACGTTGCATTCAATGTTGCAGACCCAGCCGATGCTTCGGGCAGCAAGTTCGGTTGTTAATTTTTCAAAAAAAGGAAAATTATGTTGGCATCAAATTGTATAAATGATATTCTAATAAAGCAGTTAAAAGAAGATGGAGTGGAAAAATGACTAGAACTCTAAATTTGATTTCAGCACTTGGAGCTACATTAGTTTTTGCATTAATCTATGCACATGGATTTTTCTTAGGGGGATTTACAACCGATAGCTGGAATGGTAATGGATACAGTTTGTACGGCTATGTATTCAGCACGCTTGTTGTAACTGCTTTAGTAACCTTGATATGTATGGCCGCATATGGACTTGAGATTCTTTTATTTAAGGCCGTTTCATTTAAGCATAAAAAAAGGGCAGGATTAGTTTTTTATCTGTTTATAGGGATAGCAGTAGGTGCCGGCTTATCTTTATTCTATCTCCCTTTTGATGAATTCTCGTACTTTTTAACAACCGCCACTGTTCTAACTACTGTAGGCTCAATCCTTTTTTATCTCATTAAAACATTCGTAAATTCTGCAGTTCTCAAAAAAATATTAGCTTTTTCTCCGGTAGTAGCTATTGTTTTGTTGTATGTATTAAATTAACTGTTTAATCTTTTAAAATTTAAGTGACATAAATTAAATGGCTAGAAAGAAAATTATTGTTGGCCCCTGATTTGTTGCCAGCAGTTGCAAAAACTACCTGTGATATGCACCATTATATCTTCTATGGCAATTATATGCAGCTACGTATTTTGTGAAATCTCTGGCTAGAGAGGTAGGAGACCAACCACCTGCATACGGCTTTGTACGATGGCAGCCACCAGCCATAACGTCAGGCCAGAATTTAGCTGTAGTATAGGAAACGTTATCTCTTCTAGTTATCATCTGGTTCTGCTTTTATAGCAGCAGAGAATGCCTTTTCGGCTGTTACGTGATCTTTTTCCCCAGCGCCTCATTTCCCTTTTTCATATTTTCTTTATACTCTGGGTTAGTACATCCAGTTAAAAACAAGCATGAACGAAGCAAAAAACCGATCGTGCAAACTTGCCACGCCGGCTGGGTGCTCATTTCAGCAAATTTTTTAAACGGGCTAAACGTTGGAGTACACCCGGCATTAAAGATCATATGACGAATGCGGGTAGCGGCCTGGCTTAATAAAGCGGTTATGACAGACGGCCTCTCAAGCCGCCGCCCGCCAGACCTGCCGCCATATGCAAAAGCATATGCGGATAAATTAGCGGAATAACAAAACGATTACCAGGCTGTTCGCTTTAATTTCCTGAAAAAGATCCTGCCGCTATAAGTGCAGGATCCCGTAGTTTACTTCACAGTAAACATCACGATAACAGGAAACTTTATAGGCTTCCCTTTTACAGATGTTATCGTCCGGTCGACATATAAAAAATATGTCTTTCTGGACACATATCCATCTGCCGGGGGCTTTACCAAAATCACTTTACTTTCTTCACTCAACGATAATTCCACGTCATTTACAGCTGTTCCATCATTGCGGACAAACACACTTTGATCATTCACACTCTGAGGCTCAATCGGTGTATTAAAGGCAATACGCATTGTTTTATTTGGCTGAACGTCAATAAGTGATGTAAACTCGACGAGTTCAAGATTTTTCTGTAATGTTATTAAATCCTGCTGCAGCGTTTCTTTATCTGTGCCGTCCGGTAATTTCCCAATCACGTTTCTGGCGGTATCATAATCCCATAGCTTTCTTGTTTTATCTGCCAGTGCAATGGATTCAACTGCCTGCTCGATATGATTAAACGTTTCTTCATTTATATTAGACCTATTGTCAGCTGGATGTGTTTGCATATAGCTTGTTAATCCATAGCCGAACCATGGATCACGATCCACCGCGCCCAAATCTTCCGCATATCGTTTCATTTCATGACGCAGTTCTACGTTTGTCTTACTTGGATACTTTTGCTTTAATAAAGCGAATAATCCGGATACGTGAGGCGCTGCTTGTGAGGTGCCATTGATTGATGCGTACTGTTCATTAACATATGTACTGATGACAGCTTCACCCGGTGCAGTAAACTCTACTTCTTTTCCTGTGCTGGAAAAGGCAGCACGCTGCTTGTATACATTAACAGCGGAGACTGCAATAACAGAGTCATATTTAGCGGGATAGGTTGTTGTTTCCCCAGCGCCGTCTTCTGTCCCATTATTACCTGCTGATCCCACAATCAGTATCCCCTGTTCATAGGCGTTATCAAGCATCTCATTTAATAGTTGTGAATCCCCGTCTGTCCCAAGGCTTAGATTAATAATATCCATCTTATTGGCGATTGCCCAGTCAACTGCTTCCAGTATATCAATCAATTTCCCTTCACCGTCTGATCCCAATGCTTTCACTGCAAATAATTGGGCTTCAGGTGCGACGCCTACTGTTCCGATGCCGTTTTTCCTCGCTCCAATAATCCCGGCTACATGTGTGCCATGCCCGTTATCATCTGTCCAAGAACTTGTGTAGTCCACTGTCGACATGCCGCCTGCAATGGATAAATCAGCATGTGAAGCGATTCCTGTATCCACCACAGCAATTTTTACGCCTGCTCCTGTAAAACCATCCGTCCAAGCTTGTGATGCATTGACAGCCTGTACATTCCACTGCTCATATTCCGTTTGAAAACTAGCTGCACGATAGGCTGCATCAGGTTTACTCCCATCTGCCGAAAACGTAATATTCTCTTCTATTGATTCAATATGGGGATTATTCTCTAAACGATGCAAGTCTTTTTTTGTTGCTGTAACTGCTACAGCTGGAACTGTTTTAAATTGATAGGCTACCTCACTGTTATTTTGTAAAACGGCCTTTTTCCCCTGGCTATTTTTATAGACGATAACTACCTCTTTTTCACCTGTCTGATGCTCTTCAACTGCTTTTGCAGACGGTGCTGCATATATTAGCAGGCTTAATGATATCAAGCCCGCAATCCATACTCTCCCCAAGATTCCACACCTTTCATTGCCCAAATATTCCCTTCAAGAAAATTGTTTTTTTGTAGTTATTTTGAACCTTTATTATACTGTAATCTACCAATTTGTGACGTACTTTGTGTATATCGTAAAAAAGCCGACACAAATGAATGTGTCGGCTTTTGTCATATTTTTACGGCCATCTTTCAATGAAAACCTTCTGTGGTTCACTAATGACCAGATTACGCGGCGGGTTTAGCGGATCTAATGTGATAATCGCCGATGCGTAAAGTTTTGCTGTTAAAATAAACGTAATAAGCAATAACACTTTCTTTCGTATATCTATGTCCAACTAAATGTGTTCTTCCCTTCAAAATAATATTCATTATTGGATCATCACCTGAATATTAAATTCGAAACACGCTCCATTTCTATTTTATAGACAAAGAACCTTTACCACTTTGGCAAAGGTCTCACAAACAGCGTAAATGTTGCCAGCTAAGCCGGTGATCGACGACTGTGTCAGATACCCTTTGGAGTTATATAAGCTCGTTATGAGCAATAGTTTCAACTCTCAAACTATGTACGAATATTTTAGCATAAATGAGCTTCATCATCTACCGGGAACCCTATAAACAGTTTTAATTTCCATGTAATTGTCTTTGAAAAACATACCCCGCCAATATACATAAATATTCTTTAAGTGTAACTTATGGTATTAAATAATGACTTTTATTATAAAAGACCTTTGCTAAACATAAAATAAATGAGGAGGGATACCATGCAAAGGTATAGAAGAAGAAACACACCTGCTTTTACGTTTTTGGCATACTTCACATTTATTGCAGGCGTCTTTTTGTTTTCAATTGGTCTTTATAACGCGGATAACCTGCAGTTGAATGAAAAAGGCTACTATATCGCCGTCATGATTTTAGTCGCTGTCGGAGCGATCTTGACTCAAAAAGTCACACGGGACAATGCAGAAGATAACGAAATTATTGCAGAAGAAGAGGAACGCAGAAGAAATCAGATGAAAAACACAGCAGAATAAATGAAAAAAAGGTGCGCGCAGCACCTTTTTTCATATGCAAAAGAGCGCGAAATTTATCGAACGCTCTGTTTGTTCCACGTGAAACGGGAAGATATGTAACCTGTCAAAAACATATATAAGGCGCATGTTCCAATGGAAAGGAAAACTAATATTCCAAAGTAAAAAAACAAATGGTTAGACGGATTGTGCCTGCCGCTATATAATCAATTTCAAGAAATGATGAAAGAGAGGATGCCGATATTGTCTTTAAAGATCAAGGTTTACTCCGATTATGTTTGCCCGTTTTGTTTTTTAGCTGAAAAACCACTTGAAGAAGCAATTAAAGGGCAAAATGATATAGAAGTGGAGTGGATGCCGTTTGAACTGCGCCCGTATCCAAATGAGACACTTCGCCCAGAAGAAGACTATTTGCAAAACACATGGAAGCATTCCGTATATCCGATGGCAGAGCAGATGGGCATCCCCATTACGCTTCCAAATGTTTCTCCTCAGCCGCACACTCATCTTGCATTTGAGGGATACCAGTATGCGAAAGAACAAGGAAAAGGAAATGAATATAATGACCGCATGCTGCGTGCCTTTTTCCAGGAAGAACAAAATATTGGCGATGTGGATGTTTTAACAAAACTTGCCGGAGAAATTGGGCTGGATGAAACAGAATACCGGGCGGCTCTTGAAAAAAGAACGTATAAAGAAGCCCATCAAAAAGCTTTGAAAGAGACCTTCAATGAGGCGATTACAGCGGTTCCTACATTTATAATAGGAAGTACAAAACTTACTGGAATGCGCTCAAAAGAAACATTAGAACAGGTAATCGAGGATGAAAAGAAGAAGCAAAAAATTTCTTTGCTGATGGATGGCATGTCTTGTGGAATCGATGGGTGCTAAAATGTTTGAACACTAAAAGGGACCGCCTAAGAACGGTCCCTTCTTTCATGAGTTACTTTCAAAATAAAATTACAATTCTGGAACAAATGTTTTGCAGTCTGTTTCTTCACTTTTATCTGCTTGTTTTCCTTTATGGCTTACGACATATATAGACTCAGCATTGCATTTGTTTCCAGAAGCCCAGTATTTACAGTTATTCACTTCACAAAGTACGTCTTTCGCCATCGTATCACACCTCCCTTCTTTGTTATCGTTAACAAATTCGGGGTGAATGATACTGTTTATTTATCCTTCTTCCGCTTCCTCTGAAAAGGCCCTCAGCTGTAAAGCGACCTGCATAATTTGATGATTATCCATTTCCAGCACGGTCCACTGATGTTCACCTTGCCTAATTGTATCGCCTTCATGAACAGTATCAATGTGCTGTACCAGAATCCAGCCTCCGATCGTGTCTATATCTTCGCTGTTTTCAAGGACAATGTTAAATTTTTCTTCAAGATCCGAAAGCAGCACACGACCATTTATATGGTACAGATCTTCTCTCTTTTGTTGAATATCCGGCACTTCATCAACGTCATATTCATCGCGGATTTCACCGACGATTTCTTCTAGAATATCTTCCATCGTAATAACGCCTGCTGTTCCTCCATATTCATCAACAGCAAGTGCCATGTGAACACGCTTATGCTGCATTTTCAAGAGAACGTCTTTTAAAGGCGTTGCTTCATGGATTCGAAGCAGATCATGAACGAAGTCTTCTAATTTACGCTCGCGCCCAGCAGCAATATTCGTCAACATTTCTTTCGTGTTGATAAATCCGATAATATTATCTTTATGACCATCTTCTGTCACCGGGTACCTTGTGTAATCATATTCATCGAGAACAGCAATAATTTCTGAGCGGTTCATCGATTTTTCCAAAGTAACAAGCTGTGTACGCGGGACCATGATATCTTTTACGAGTCGCTCATCAAATGCAAAAATGTTTTTCATGTAGGAAAGTTCCGTCTGGTTAATCTCTCCACTTTGGTAACTTTCTGTCATGATAATTTGCAGTTCTTCCTCCGAGTGAGCTTGTTCATGACCCGCTGGCTCAACACCAAACATACGGAGAAGCACTCGTGCTGACCCATTTAAAATCCAAATGAATGGGTACATAATTTTACCAAACCAAAATAAAGGAGGCGCCAGCATTAATGTCATTTTTTCCGCAAACTGAATAGCAAGCGTCTTGGGTGCAAGCTCCCCAATCACTACGTGAAGAAACGTCACAGTGGAGAAGGCTACTGCAAACGAAATAACTGCCGATAGAGAAGAAGGTATTCCTAAACTATCAAACAAAGGATGTAAAATCTTTTCAACAGTTGGCTCACCCAGCCACCCAAGGCCGAGCGCGGTAATGGTGATACCAAGCTGACAGGCTGAAAGGTAGTAATCCAGGTCATTCGCCACTCTTTTTGCCATTACCGCTTTTTTGTTGCCTTCTGCAATTAATTGATCAATTCGAGACATCCGTACTTTTAAGACGGCAAACTCAGAACCGACGAAAAAAGCCGTCAGTACAATGAGAAGCGCCACTAAGAACAAATTTAATAGTAATATACCGTCCAATTATTTCCCTCAATCGAGGGATTCACCTCCAAAAAAATATGAGTAAAGGTACTATTTATCGTAAATCCTGTCTGTTCCGCGTTATTCTTCAGATAAAGCCCGCAGCTGCAGCGCCACCTTGATAATCTGATAATTATCCATTTCCAGGACGGTCCAAACATGATTTCCAAGCTCCGCTGTATCGCCTTCCTGAACCGTGTCCGTCTTTTGAAATTGAATCCAGCCGCCGATCGTATCGACATCTTCACTATCCTCAAATGTGAAACCGAATCTCTGTTCCAGATCAGACAGCAATACGCGCCCGTTTATATGATACAGCGCCTCACCCTTCTCTTGAATATCTGGTACTTCATCGGCATCAAACTCATCACGGATTTCACCAACGATTTCTTCCAAAATATCTTCCATGGTGATAATCCCAGCCGTACCGCCATATTCATCAATAATTAATGCCATATGAACACGAGCTTTTTGCATTTTTAAAAGTACATCCTGCAGTCGAGTGACCTCATGAATAAGTGGAATTTCACGAACAAATTCTTTTAGCTGCCGGTCACGTCCAGCCGCAATATGTGTCAGCATCTTTTTGACGTTGACGAATCCAACAATATGGTCCTTGTCCCCATCTTCTGTGACAGGGTAACGCGTATAGTTATATTCATCAAGCACAGCAACGATTTCATCATGCCTCATTGACTTTTCGAGTGTAACAATTTGAGTTCGCGGCACCATAATGTCCTTGGCAACCCGTTCGTCAAATGCGAAAATGTTTTCCATATAAGCGAGCTCAGTCTGGTTAATTTCCCCGCCTTGAAAGCTCTGGGTCATGATAATTTTTAACTCTTCTTCCGAGTGAGCCTGATCATGTCCTGCCGGCTGCACACCAAAAGTCCGAAGCAATACGCGTGCTGAACCATTTAATGCCCAGATGAAGGGATACATAATTTTTCCGAACCAATAAAGCGGCGGTGCTAACAATAATGTCATTTTTTCCGCAAACTGAATGGCCAATGTTTTCGGCGCCATTTCCCCAACAACGACGTGAAGAAACGTAACGAGTGAAAAAGCTACGACAAATGAAACAACCGCAGCAATTGATTCAGGTACGCCCAGTCGATCGAACAAAGGATATAATAGCCGTTCAACAGTCGGTTTTCCCAACCAGCCAAGTCCGAGTGCCGTTACTGTAATTCCGAGCTGGCAGGCTGATAGGTAATAATCCAGATCGGTTGCGACTTTTTTCGCTAGGACCGCCTTTTTATTTCCTTCTGCTATTAATTGATCAATTCGTGACATTCGTATTTTTACAACTGCAAATTCTGAACCAACAAAGAATGCTGTTAGTCCAATAAGAAGTACTAATAAAAAAAGGTTCGTGATTAAAATTATATCCAATTATTTCCCTCAAAAGAGGGATTCACCTCCATATTATGGTTAAAACAATGTTAATAGCCTCATGACATCCGTCAATTTGTTTTCAAGCCTTTGATACACAAGTTTTTTCTCTTCATGCGTAGCATCTTTCATTTTTTCTTCTAGTGTTGTCAGCTTTTGCTGAAGACAAGTGATTTCTTCTTGTACTTCGACAATGATAGGCTCTATTGTATCTTTATCCGGAACTGTAATCGCTGCTTTAATCTCAGCAATCGACATTCGCTGTTTTTTTAGAAGTTTGATCCGTTCTAACGTTTGAAGAACACTCTCGGGATATAGACGATAGTTCGATGACGATCGTTCATATTCCAGCAATCCATGTTGTGTATAGTAATCAATGGTCCGCGAAGATAATCCGCTTAATTCCGCCACCTGCCCAATACGCAATAACGCCTTCCCAATTTGCATTCCCCTCCATTCGACTCGTTTTTCCTACTATTAAAATAACATATCTATCACGAAACCGTACAGTGAAACGTTCTGCTTCATTCTGCCGTTCATTTTTTCGGAGATGAACAATTCAGCAGATCATCAATATAAAAAGTCAACAGAGTCGACATGATGAAAGACATCTAATTTTATCCCTTAAAAAAATGCGGTTTATCCTTTATTTTGAAAACCCCATAATACAAACATATAGTTACTTTATGTAACTTTTTTATTTTTTATAATTTAATTCCATATTGCAATATGGTATATTAATATAAAGAGGTGATGACAACATGGACCAATCCATTCTATGTCCACGATTCGAGAAAGCAATCGCTATCTTAAGCCAGCGCTGGACAGCTCTGATCATCTATCAATTGATCTCCGGATCCCAACGATTTTGTTCCATCAGAGACGCACTGGGCATTAGCGGGAGAGTGCTATCCGAGCGATTGAAGGTTCTTGAAAGTGAGGGAATTGTAAAACGCGAAGTCATTCCCGAAACGCCGGTCCGCATTGAATATTCCTTAACGGAAAAAGGAGCTTCATTTGAACCAATCATGAAGGAAATCGAAAATTGGTCTCAATCGTGGGTGGGAAAAGAAAATATAGAGGCACAATAACGTAACTAAACAAGAATCACAACCTCCGATTTTGGAAATATATATATTACAGATGTTAACATTTTCACTTATACAATCATCTTCAATAGTGGGAAGCAAGGGAAACAGAAAGGAAGGATCTTATGTCACAAATGAAACTAGAATCGAAAGCATTGACTGTTTTAAAAGATAAAATTCAATTAATCAATACGGCAGAAGGTGCCATCTATTTAGTGGGGCCTATCCGGCTTCCGGTTAATTTATATGGAGAAACAGTCGTTTTTCAATGGTATTCATGGTTACAATGCAGCGAAGTAACAGATGATTATCAACGGATTATTGATAAGCTGTCTTCGGTAAATTTAGCCGAATCCCAGCAGTCAAGTGTACTCGTTTATGGTGATTTCCAACATGCTGATGACGCTTTGATTAGAATGCATTCCATCTGTCATACAGGAGATATATTTGGGAGCAAGAGATGTGATTGCGGCTTCCAACTAAAACAGTCAATGAAAATGATTGCAGAAAACGGAACAGGTGCTTTATTTTATTTGGCAAACCATGAGGGCAGAGGGATAGGGTTATTTAGCAAAGCAATGGCATATGTCCTTCAAGAAAATGGATACGATACAGTGGAAGCAAATGAAAGCCTTGGTTTTGTAGATGACTCCAGAAACTATGACGATGCCATTGAAGTATTAAAATCATTACGGTCAAAATCTGTCACGCTCATTACCAATAACCCTAAAAAATTAGAGGCATTAAAACAGTCCGGAATGTATATCTCTGGAAGATTGCCTTTATGGGGAGACATATCGGAATTTAACGAGAATTATTTAAAGACAAAAATTGCCCGTTCTGGTCATTTAGAAGAAGACGGTACATTTTAATGTCTGCACACACCACACCGTTCGAAGTTTCGAACGGTGTGGTGCTGTGTAAAGCTAATCAAATGATAGCAGCTGTTTCAATTTTTCCGGTTCATCCACCCGAAAAGCCAGTTCTGTCACTGATTTTTTGCGCCCCATAAACATGGTCGCTTCTACCGGTTCACTGAGCATGACCACAACCTGTGCTTCTACCGGTTCAAAATCTCTCAACATAAATTGGAGTGCTTTCTGACTTGGTTCAGCTCCCCATTTTACTTCTTTGATCATGTCTATTGAGACAATGATTCGCTTGGTTAATCCTTGTGCTGCATAAAGCTTTCCATCTTTTATTTCCAGCGGGTGCAGACGAATTACTTGTATCTCTGCCAGAAAGAAGATAACCGAATAAATATTAAAAACAAGTAAAATGAATGAAACAATCATCGATTTCTCATGCAGCCACCAATGCAAACCAATTGTTTCAATAACAACCGCATGAATCACCATGATGTTCATAGCGACAGCACTCGTTTTTACATGCATGGTCACTACCCCATCATGTGACGGCGCTTTTTTTCGCCATGTAAAAAACGCATAATAAAACATCATAAACTCAGATACAATGATCGAAACGATCTTATTTTTAGCCGCCGTCTTTTCTACAGCGGGCAAAAGTGAATAAATAGCTGGAATTCCTTTCATGTCCATATGCGGAATCTTTCGCAAAACATGGATTATCAGTGCCAGTTCCACTAAAAGAAACAACCCTTCTACTGCAATTCCCGCATATAAAATCCCTCTATAAGGAGAAAACAGTTCGGATGGAATGAGAAAACGGGCAAAGACAAGCCCGAGCGCCATAAGCCCGATTGTCTGTTTTATAGTTAATTTAAATGCGGCATACGCTAAAAGCGGGGCAACAATTGCAAGGTCAAGAAGTGAACCGATTGCCACTTCACTTTCCATTTGGATCGATAACAAATTTTGAATGGCCGGCTGATAAAGCATAAAATTTGCAGCAAGTACAAGAAGCAAACATCCCATAGCCAAATGTGCGTATCTTGTTTGACGGTAGACCATTTCATCCCTCCAATATAAAACGCTTTCTTTCAGCATACAGTAAAAATCATCCAAAAAATGAAACAAAAGTGAATAACTAATGAATATTGCAAGGACCGGAAAACATCGGTATGATAGAATTTGGTACTTTTTTCTTTTTTAGATAAGTATCTATTTACAAAAAAACCATTCTATTTATTTTTTATTTATCAATAAATAAATTAAATGGTTAACCGAGAAGATCGAAAAGAACAAATAATTGATGGCTCTGTAAGTGTATTTGCCGAACTAGGGTACTATAAAGCTGCTTATTACCCGTATTAAATTTACCGGAATTGTATCAGTAAAAAAAGAAAGTAACGGGCTTTCTTTTTTTATATGTTTATTTATTGATTAATAAATAAATTTTGAAAGACCTTGATTAGATTAATATGCAGGAAGGAGATAGTAAAATGACTATTCCAATTTATTCTGGCCAGGATGGTGTCAAAGAAGGAACGAAGAAGTTATTTGAAGAGGAAAAATCTCTTGTTTTTACTGGTTTAATCGGGCTTTTCTTAGCCGCAATAATCGCCGTTTTTATTTCTTTTAATGGGGCAGCTGTTTCACCCGAAGGCAACTTAAAGCATGCTTTTTCATTCAATGCAGCGGTAGGCATTTATATTTTGTCCATAGCAGCTATTTTGCCATTTTCAACATTAAATAATCGTCGCAGAAAGCGATTCCGGAAATTATTAATAGGCTCGTCTTTTTATTCGTATACGATTGAAACGGTACAGCATTTTCGAGGATTCAATCCGCGATTTTCAACCAAAGGCTCTGCTGCCGATATCATCGCCGGCATTTCTTTTGGTGTTGTGTCAATAATACTGGTCACTTTGTCTTTATGGCTGACCATCCATTTTTTTAAAAAAATTCACACCGAACGTCCATTGCTTTTGATGGGAATTCGCTATGCGCTTCTTTCTGTCATGATCGCAATGGCTGCCGGAATATGGATGTCCACTCTCCAAAGTCGATATACTGGAGATTCAGGAAATGTAATGACATTGCATGGTCTTGGGTTCCATGCATTGCAAACACTGTTATTGACCGGATGGCTTTTAGAAAAAGCAAAAGTAAATGAAAAAACAGCCCGATTGCTTCTCCATGCCGGGAGTATTTCCTGGATTCTTTCAATTCTATTAATCGGCATTCAAACGGCTTTAGGAAAAACCGTTTTCGAACTATCTTTATTACCGAGCTTTATCATTTTTTTATTATTTATTTGGTTTGTAATAGCTGCTTTATCAGGGTGGTTTTATCTGAAAAACAAATGCTAAGAATGCAAGCGTTCACTAAAAAGCAACACCGCCGCAATTCGCAGACGGTGTTGCTTTTTAAGGTTGATCTTTATGATGAAATGGACATTTCCCTGTAATCGGCTCGATGTCATCGCCGATAAAAAATTGCTTCCATTCGTTATGGTCAGGATCGCCATAATGACTGATGTCAGGATGTTTTGGAAGCTTGTCCCATTTTTCAACACGCTCTCGTACTTTTTCACGCGACATAATACCGCCTTTTTCTGTCCCTTTTAATCCTTCAAAGATTTTTCTGGGCTGAAATCCGAGAACCATTGCATTTCCGAGGTGACGGGTTTTCCGCTGCTTATAGGCAGGTGCATTTCCAAAAACAAAAATCGGTTCACCATGAAAATGAAAATCCCACAAAAAATGATCCGGATCCTTTGAACTCTCAAGAGGCCATTCTACCTTGTCTTGCTGATGTAAATATTGAAGAATTGCCCAAAACTGGTCTCGATACTGATCAAGCGTTCCTTCTTCTTCAAATGGTTCAACAAAAACAAATAATCCGTGTCTAACAAAAGGAGGCTCATGAAAAAGCTTGAGAAATGCCCCCACCGCTTCCGGCAAATTAGACCAATCTTCTTGTGTAATATAGGCATAGCGAAGTTCACCCTTTTTTTCCCCGTTCATTCCAAAATAACAGGGGAAAGTCGGATCCGTCACCGTTTGATGAAATGTCGCATATTCATTTTTAAGCCATTGAGGCAGATCCTTCCCAGAATTCATATCTTCTTTCGTCAATAAAGCAGTACGCGTTTTCAGCATATCACAGCCTCCAGTCGATTTACTTATGTACGTAATAGTATATGTATTCCCTGTTGGCAAAATGATCCAAACCTCTGCGAACTAAAAAGTTTTTTGGATTGAAATAATTTATTTTTGATGCTGTAAAGCCAGATGTATACCTAAGCCGAAGTAGACAAATCCGACAACTTTCCCCTGCCAATCGGCAAGCATTTTGTTTTTTGAGAGCCATTGGCTTACTGAACCTGCAAGCAATGCGATAAGTGTTGTATACGCAATACTTAATGCAACAAATGTTAAACCAAGGGTGAGCAGCTGCAACACCACTGTACCGTCAGCCGGACGGACAAATTGAGGAAGGAAAGCTAGAAAAAACAAGGATGTTTTTGGATTGAGCACTTCAGTCAAAACCGCCTGATTAAAGGAACGGCGGACACTCACACGCTCAACCGACGGCACAGTGAACCTCGATGATTTTTCTAGAAAAGCACGTATTCCAAGATAAAATAAATAAGCTGCACCCAAATATTTTATGACCTCAAAAGCATGCGCTGACGTCATTAAAACAGCAGACAGGCCAAGTACTAAAGCCATTGTGTGAATCAAATCACCGACGGCGATGCCAAGGCCCGTAAAAATACCATTCCGTCTCCCTCCACTTATACTTTGAGCCAGCGTAAGCATCACAGCAGGCCCTGGTATAAGGAATAATGTTAATACGACTAAAACAAATGCAATCATTTCATACCTCCACATTTCAACAGTTGTCGTTTAATCAAGGGAATGAACGTCCCTTGATTAAAACAAAAGAAAAAAGCGCCTTCAATTACATTTATTGTAATCGATAGTGCGCTTATTTAAAAGGTTCGTAGTTAACTATTCCTATACAATCCTCGTCGCATATTTAAGACTTAAATATGCCATGCTTTGATAATATAGAAGAAATTTCCGGGAGGGATTCTTTCATTCCATTCTCAAGCCATTGCTGTGTAACACCCCGATGAGCGATAGTGACATAGGAAGTAAGATATCTTCTTTATAATGTTCTACTATATTTTGAAACATGTTGTTTCTCATTATTTCTTACAATTTCATTTGAAAAGACGGGTCGCCTTCTGCATCTAAAATCACCATCATGAAATCAGGCAGATAAAGATTCTGCTATTAATTGGATAGAAGTAAAAAACGAGGAAATTGCCAGGGGACGGATTAGACAATATTATGCGGCACTCATCATCCCACAGGATTTTAGCCAGAAACAAGCCTCTTTCCAAACCGCAAGTCCCTCATTACCAGAAATTATAATACTGATCAATCAGGGAATGGACATGGCAGCCTCCAGTATAACCGGGGAAATATTGAATGAAGTTGCCGACAACATGAAAAACAGGGAGGATCCGATACGACAGAGCAAGCTTGATTCATGGTTTTACCCATTGCAGGAGAGATTTGTTTATGTAAAACGAAATCGGGACTCATAGTGCAAACGGAAATGCTCCAGTATTACTATTTCAACCCCAAGTGTTTTTATGGTGGAAGTCTTCGAGAACTTCATTTCTTTGAAAAGAGTCTTAATTGGAGTCAAGTTTCTGTATTGTCCCATATTGCTGCTGTCATCCTTGATATCTTACAGACCTCAACATTAAAATCAACAACCATAAGGAAGAACGAATTGCCTAAACAGAAAGACCCTAACTAGGTAAAAACAGTTTAACAAATAAATGTCATGGCTTTAACTTTTTTCCCTTATCGTCTTTTAAACATTAGTTTTTCGGGAAGGAAGAGAACAAAATATTTTTATTTCGGCTTCTTTTTGACAAAAAGAACAAGGAAGATGATCCCTTTTCACTTTTTGTACATGAGGCACTTCGAAGTTTTGAAGACCATCTTTCACATGACTTGTACATACTATTAACATAATAAACAACCCCGCTTTGAATGTGATAAGGAAGACAGCCAAGATTCTATTTTCACTTGGCTGCCCTGAGGAATAGTATGGCTAAAGCACTCAGTATACATACGCACTTTTATTTCTTTTGAAAACCTGGAGACATTCCTTTTAAATGAAGGCTTTGTCTGCAGGTGGAATTAGACGATAACTCTATTTCTTTCCTTTTTTAGATTGTCCCTAACTACCGGACAATATCAATAATTTTCTTTTCATAATCGAGCTGAACGAAACAGTCGGACAAATCATACGGTTTTTCAATAAAGCCCTGATTGATGCATGCTTCATAAAAGGTTTCCAAAATCTTTTTGTTTTTGGCCCAGCCGTTGTCGTTCCACCCTTCCTGCAGGAAACTGGATTCCGTCTCATGAAGATGCCAATCCGCAAACGGCAAATAGAGACCGCTCATGTGTCCGACTTCCCGATAGCCCCTCTCTTTTGATTTCTCAAACAGCTCCATGATGCCAAGAACGATGTCTGGATTGTTTTGTAGCAGGTCTTCTCTTATCGCCATTACATGCGTAATGGGAATTATCCCGCCATCTCGTATGGCTTGTGCTTGTTCCTCCAGAGAAGGAGGGAATAACCAGCGCAGCCCTTCGAAATGATCCGGCTTTCTTGCGTAAAAAAAGCAATCTATCCCACCGCTTCTAAGCAGTTCCGCGGGATCCCCATTGATATAATCCCAATTGAATTGATAGTTTTCCGGATACGGCATGTCCTCCATCCGGTCTTTTCGCAGCGGGCACCAAATAATGCTTGCTGGATCAACACCGTACTGATTTTCCAGTAGCCATCTATGCCAAATGGAGGCAGTAACCCAGTTTTGAAACACCGCTACTTTTTTACCACTTAAATCTTGATAACTGTGAAGGTCGGAATGTTCCGCACAAAAAGCATAAACCTGGGGAATTTTCCGGGAAAAGATCGGCAGAGCCTTTAAACCAGAATCTGTTTCCTGAACTTTTAAAAATGTCGCCAGTGACATTTCGCCAATATCAAATTCCTTCTTCATCATTTTCAATGTGCACTCATCGATATTTTTGACTGTTTCTGCTATATAATCAAATTGCTCGGTTTCAATAGAATGGGAAAGCAAAGCAAGGGTTTGCAAGTTCATCGTACTGCCAATTTTTATCGTTTGTTTAGACATTTCACCTGCTCCTTTTCATTAAACTTCTACATGCCCGACTTTTCCGATTCGCGGATCGGAAGCACCTTCCCATAAATCTGTTGTGCGCAGCGTATGATCCAGCATTCTCGGCTCGCGCGGGTTTTCTTCCGGAAATTCCTCCATATCTTGTGTATATTCAAGGGTTAAACCGTCAGGATCAAGGAAATACATAAAGATACTGCCTGAAGCAAGGTGGCGCCCCGGTCCGAAAATCACCGGCACATCTAAGTTAATTAGGCGGTTGCGAGCGATTCCTATATCGTTTATATCCTCCACTTTATATGCTATGTGAAACATGCGCAGATCGTCTCCTTGGGAGATGCCGAAAGAGTGATGAAACGGATTAGGAAAACAACGCATAAACGCAAAATACATTTCACCGTCCGGTTTATGACGGGTATCCGATATTTTAAAGTTCAATACTTCATTAAAAAAACGGACGGTGTCCTGAAGATTAGGCACCCGCAGCACAACATGATCCAATTTTAATACTCTTACCGGACTTGGTTCATACGGTTTAGCTCTTTGCATCATTTTATTATAAAACTCAAAAGTGACGCCATTTGGATCACGGAATCGAAATGCCTTGTCAATTTTAAGAAGCGCCCTCTCTTCCTTGTCTACCTCAACAGGGGCATAGCCTTCTTTTTTTAACAGTTCAAAAGCCTTTTCCCACTCTTTTGTGCTTTCCATTTCAAAGCCGATTCTCTTTAATCCAGGTTTATCAGACTTATTTAACATCAAATTGTGATAATCCGAACTTGATGATAAAAATGCGACGTCCTCTTTAATTTCTCCAACCTGGTCGAGGCAAACCATATCCCGATAAAAATGGGTACTCCGTTCAACATCTGTAACATTCAGTGCGATATAACCAAGTTTTTTATAGCGAATCATCGTAAATCCTCCTATTCTTTTAAATGATCAGCAGTCCCATGCCGAAAAACTCCTCATTCTTTCTCTTACTGTTCTACTTTAAATTCAACCGTCCCTAATCCGTCCCATTTAGCGGATACGATATCTCCCAGTGATAATAATTGCGCTCCTGTTATACCACCAGTTAGAATGATCTGTCCGGCTTTTAATTTTTTTCCTTGGCGGGACAGCATATTCGCCAGCATGGCCACCGAATTTGCGGGATGACCCAATACAGCGGCACTGGCACCTAAATCTCTCAATTCACCATTAATAGAAAGCGTGACACCGACTAAATCGAGTTCCATTTCATCCGGCTTCCTCATGACTGAGCCGAAAAACACACGTGAAGAAGAAGCATTATCGGCAATGACGTCAGGTGATGTAAATTGAAAATTCTGAAATCTGCTGTCGATCACTTCCAAAGCCGGGACGACGTACTCCGTTGAGGCTAAAACGTCTTCGGTGGTCACATCCGGGCCTTCAAGATCTCTGCTAAGGATAAACGCAATTTCCGCCTCCACTTTTGGATGGATGAGTTCATTCACATGTAGTACATTCGCATCTGTCACCATATAGTCGAAAATATAACCATATATCGGTTTATCTATATTCATTTGTTTCTTTTTTGCGTGACTAGTCAGTCCCATTTTCGAACCAACCATACGGTACCCCTGACCAAGTCTTATATTGACAAGTTCTTCTTGGATGGCGTACGCTTCATCGACACTAAGATCCGGATATTCATCCGTGATTCGGGGCACTTCCCTCTTTTCGTTTTCCGCATCGATTAAAAAAACAGCTGTTTTTTTGATGGTTTTACTTTCCATATTAATCCCTCCCGTCAAGCCTGCAGCTCTTCTAATCTTCATCTAAAAAGTTCTGATCGTGTAAAATCAATCTGTAAACGTTACGCTGACTTCTCCAATATGAGCCATTCGAGCAGTGAAAACGTCTCCAGCTTCTGCTTGAACAGCAGCTGACAGCGCTCCAGACAGAATGATTTCCCCCGCTTCTAAGTAAATGCCGAATTCAAATAATTTATTGGCGAGCCATGCAATCGCATTAGCAGGGCCGCCTAGCGCTGCTGCACCAACACCTGTATTAACCAATTTGTTGTTTTTATAGAAAGCCATACCAAGATGGGATAGATCCACTTTATCGACACTTACTGGTTGGCCGCCCAATACGTACATACCAGAGGAAGCATTATCAGCAATCGTATCCTGCAGTTTAATTTGCCAGTCCTCAATTCTGCTGTCCACAATTTCGAGCGCTGGCTGTATATACTCTGTGGCAAGCAATACTTCAGTTGATGTCACTCTTGGTCCGACGAGGTCCTGGTTCAATTTAAATGCGATTTCAGCCTCCACTTTTGGTTGAATCAACCTGCCTAAGGAGACTTTTCCGCCGTCTTCCACTTCCATGCGGTTCAATAGATGCCCATAGTCTGGTTGATCTACACCGAGCAGTTTTTGCATAGCTAGCGAAGTTAAACCGATTTTTTTCCCGACGATGCTAGCGCCGGCTTCTACCTTTCTTTCAATTGTTTTTAATTGAATCATATACGCTTCTCTCACCGAAATATCAGGATGCCGTTCAGTTAATGGTTTCACTGCATTCGCATTTTCTTCAGCTACTGCCAACCGATCTGAGAAGGAGACAGTTTGTAATAAATTCATCTGATTTCTCCACCTATTCAATAATTAATTTTGTCGTAAGAACACTCTCTGATAACTTATTTAGATTCATAAGAAAATGGGGCAGGGAGTACCACTCTGCACGATCGGTACGCCTTTTATTTCACTTCATCTTGCTAGTTTTTAATATATGCGGTCTATACCGTGCTTATAACTATGAAACAATTCTCACCAAACTTGCAGTATATGAGCTCTGTCAACCGCTTCCCAAACTGATATTACTTCAAACCCTTCTTTTTTCCAATGGACATCTTCCGTCCCTTCTCTTAACACAACAAGTACTTCTGCATTCATTTCCCGTAACTTTTTGGCATGTTGATAGCCTTGTTCATCGTATCCTATGATGGCAACCGTCTTATTACGAAAATATAAATGAATTAAATCCTCTGAATCACGCTGCTTTATCATAAGCAACTTCCTCCTATAGTTAGTCCCTAACACCGCCGATCAAGTTTGAACCGGGAATATATGATGTACAATCAATACGCCTGTTTCTTTTTCACCATGCACCTTTTTTGACTATCAGTTCCAAGGGTTTACGGTAACGTGAATAGCCCCTTTTTCTCCCTCTCCACCGACTGTTTTCAATGCTTGATCCACTTCATTTAGTCCAAAATCATGTGTGCACATCTCGCCTAAAGGATATTTGCCAGAAGCAATCAATTGTATTGCCCGTTCAACAGAACCATAGCTATGACCTCGAACACCCTTCATTGTGATGCATTTTGACATCAATTTGTCACTGTAAAAACTAGGGATCTCTTGATGTTTTTTCCCCGCAATAATAATTGTGCCCCTTATTTTCACTAACTCGACTGCCAACGTAACAGTACTTGGACCGCCCGAGGCAACATCGATGACGATATCAGCCATTGCGTCACCCGTTATCTCTTTCACCCGTTCATATATATCTTCTTTCTGAACATCGATTGTAAAATCTGCACCAAACTTTCTTGCTAATTCCAGCCTTTCTTTGTCTGCCGTCATCCCGCTCACGATAATACAATCCGATCCAGCCTGTTTTGCGGCAAGGACACAGCCCAGCCCCTGTTGGCCTGGCCCCTGTATTAGTACTGTTTTTCCAGGGCCAGCCTCTCCTTCATTTACAGCCCATTCAATCCCATTCCCTAATGGCAAAGCCAATGCGGCCTCTCTGGCGGGAACATGCTCTGGCACTTTGTGAAAGACAGAGTTCGGATGCAAATATAGAAATTGACTGTAACCGCCCCATAAAGATGGGGTTTCATTAACGGTTGTGTATCCAAACCGAATACCGCCGTTCCATTTGTCGGTTGCTGCGCACAAACGAAATTCTCCAGAACGGCAGCGAGGACAGTGTCCGCACGGGAGATATTCCTCCAGTGCGACACGATCTCCTTCTTTCACTCCCCATCGTTCCGCAGCAAATTTTCCAACCTTCTCTATATAGCCGACGACTTCATGACCTAAAATTCGATCCCCAATATATTTCTTGTAGTCTGGCCAATCACTACCGCAAACACCCGACACCTCTACTTTTAATAAACCTGCATCGTCTGGAATCTCCGGAATGTCAAATGTTTTCACAACTGTTTGTTTTTCACCTGACTGAACAGCAGCTAATACTTTTTCTTTCAAAAGTAATTCCTCCCTCAATATTATTTTTAATATTTTGATTATTCAAAATAATTATTTTGCATTCTGCATCGAGTCTGTTTGAACGGTTTCTTTGTCTAACTCTGCCTCGCGAACATAATCTTCCTCTGTTAAGGCTAAAACTTCTTTAGCCCCTATTTGAAATGGGACACCCTCCGGCAAAACAACAGATGCAGATCGAACACGATGTGTCTCGGGACTTAGCGCCGGGGGAGTTTTACCTTCTTCAAGGTCATGTGCTGCTTTCAGCATCATTCTGCGAGCCGCAATAATCGCTGCATCACTTGACCCGAGACGTTCCTGTGTCCGGTCTGCAATCCGTCCTTGTGTTTCCTGTACCGCGCTGTCTTGAGCCTGAATTCCATGTATACCGGTGAAAGACTGTCCGCTTGCCTGGAGCTCCCGATCAATTAAATAGTCATTTTCTTTATTTTGCTTGGCTCTTAACGTGCCTGGGATCAATTCCATGTGAATCCCTCTGCCGCTCTTCAAAACTTTCATTTCATGATCTGTCAAAGGCCGTGCTGGATTCCAATTGATATTCCATGTGTACACATTCTCATCATCCATCGGCACCCATGCATGCGCACCCCTTGGCGTATCTTCATAAGGCGGAATCATCGTATACCATGGCATTAAAAATTGTGTAATCCGCCAATAAAGACTCCCTTTTTCGGCATGACGGTTGGCTCCCACCAGCATTCCATAATCCATTTTTTCCACTTCAAATTTTGGCGCAGTATCTTGAGTTAGGTAGTTTGCTACTTGACTTTCAGCTTTCTTTTTCAGTCCCATAAACCCTTGGCCGCCTGCACCTCTGTGAAGGAATGAAATATGACTCGAATCTAATCCGCCCTCTATCGCCTGAAAATAATTGTTGTATTGAATTTTTCTGGTCATATAGCGATGGCTATCGGGCACTAAATTCCACTCAAGTTCAGGTAATTCAGGCATTAATTCTTCCGGTCCCATGTATGTCCATATGACCCCTCCACGTTCCCTGCAAGGGTAAGATTTGATTTTTACCTTATGTTTAAAATTGCTGGAAGGCGGTTCAGATGGCATATCTACACAGTCTCCATTTACATCGAACTTCCATCCGTGATAAACGCATCGAATACCGCATTCTTCATTTCGAGCAAAGTATAGTGACACTTTACGATGCGGACAGAACTCATCAATTAGACCAACCTTGCCCTCTGAATCGCGAAATGCCAGCAGCTCTTCTCCCAGTAATTTAGTTCTTACTGGTGTACAATTCGGCTTCGGCAATTCGGTAGAAATCATTGCCGGGATCCAATATCTTCTAAATAGTTTTCCCATAGGTGTATCCGGACCAGTTCTCGTTAACGTTTCGTTATTTTCTTTTGATAACATGTCTTCTCCTCCATTTCTTTATTGAGTTCTTTATAAATATTCTTGATTTCCAATTTTCCTCTTCAAAAAATTCATTATGAGCGCCACAACTTGATAGGATTCTTTACGCTCTAATGAGATCATGGATAAGTTCTCTATAATAGGCGGGAGATTTCTTATCTCCACTTTTTTCAGCAGTCCCTTATCTAACTCTTCTTCTATGCTGATCGTTGGTAATATACAAATAAACGGGGAATAACTAACCATTTGCTTGGCAGCTTCAATCTGGTTTAGCTCCATTGCAATATTTGGCGTTACATTAAACTCAGAAAAAATTTTCCTGATCTGAGCCCATGCGTCTGACTTTTGCTGATAGGTCACCATTGGCGCTTTAATCAGTTCCGCCATATCCACTTCTCTATCCGCAAAAGAGTGCTCGGGGCTGCACACCACGCTTAACTCACAGGCCGAGAGATGATATTGTTTCACTTCAGGTTTTTTTACTTTAGAAGATACCAGCCCAATATCTATTTGATCCTGCAAGAGCATTTCTGTAATTTGAACCGAATTGCCCGTCATCATCTTTAACTCAATTCCCGGATAGTTTTTAAGAATATTACCTAAAATAGCCGGGAGAACGTAGACTGACCATAAAGCAGTGGCTCCAATAGTTACTTTTCCTTCCATCTTTTCATTTAAACTGGAAAGCTTTTCTTTAACAACGCTTTCGATTTCCATCAATTTTAATGCGTAAGGAAGAAAAGCTTCCCCCTCCTTTGTCAGCTTAATAGCACGTTTGCTGCGGACAAACAATGATTTTCCCAATTCCTGCTCCAGCGTCTGAATACGCGCTGTAACGGATGGCTGGCTCAACTGTAGAATATGAGAAGCTTGGGCAAAACTCATTTCTCTTGCGATTGTTATAAATGTGTGCACGTTTTTTAAATCCATTTCATCTCACCTGTCCTTATGGATCGAATGTTTTTTCATTTTTTGCTTTATCTATTTTACAAATAGAAAATATCTATCGAACAGGTAGATACAAATTGCACAAGGAGTGCCGAATTGTGTTAATTCGGCAGCTCACCTGGCAGTTCAGTGTTACTTTTCACTTTCGTAAATTTTTGCCACAGTAAAACCACTATGCCTATAATAAAACCGATGAGTGGATAAAGAATACCTGGTCCTATTAATAGTAACCCGGCAATGCTCGTTACAACTCGTTCTACTATATTCATGTTTTTGATGAAATATCCCCGGATACTGCAAGCAAGCAGAATAGAACCTGCAATAGCGGTAATAACCGCAATGGCTATATCTGACACAGACCCTTTAAGTAACAGTCCTGGACTGAAAATAAAAGCAAATGGTATAAGGTAGGCGGCTATGCCTAAACGTACGGCCTCTCCACCAGTCTCCCAAACTTTACTTCCACTAAGCCCGCAGGCCACATAGACCGCAATACACACAGGCGGTGTAATAAAAGAGGATAAGCCCCAGTAGACCACAAATAAATGTGCGCTAATATCAGGAATCCCCATTTGAATTAACGCCGGTACAACTAATGTAGCCAACGTAATATAGGCAGGTATTGAATCTAAGCCCATTCCAAGAATTAAACTGGCTAATCCCACTAGAAGTAGCGTTAAAAGCAAGTTTCCTCCTGATACATCTATAATGAATTGTGAAAATTTAATTCCAACACCACTTAATTCTAATGCCCCAACCATAATACCTACAGCGCCTGTGACAACGGCAATCAACACCCACCCTTTGACAGCGGTTTCAAAAGATAACATAATATTTTTAGGAAGAAGCCAATTATCCCGGTCTTTAGATAAGAAACTGCAGCCTATTAAGAATGGAAGTGAGTAGATTCCTGATATTTCAGGCGTGAAGCCCTTTACAATCAGAAAGTAGACTAAAGCGATAATCGGAATTAAGTAATACCACCCTGCCGAAAAAACATTCCAGAAATTAGGCAATTCTTTCCTTGGCAATGCTGGTATCCCTTCTTTGTACGCTTGTAAATGAACAGAAACAAAGATAATTAAGAAATAAAGCAAGGCCGGTACTAAAGCGGCAATCGCAATTTGCGCATACGGTACACCGATCCATTCTGCCATGACAAAGGCGATCGCGCCCATGACAGGCGGTAAAAATTGACCTCCAGTTGACGCTGTAGCCTCCACGGCGCCGGCAAATTTCGGTGTATAGCCTACTTTTTTCATGAGAGGGATTGTAAAAACTCCTGTTGTGGCAACATTCCCCGATGGCGAACCAGAAATAGATCCAAATAAAGCACTTGATAAAACCGCAGCCTTGGCTGGGCCGCCTTTTGACCAACCGGTAAGAGAAAGGGCAACGTCCATAAACCATTTACCGGCACCTGCCCGTTCCAGCAATGCACCAAATATCAGAAAAACAATTAAGATCGATGTGGCCACTTTAAGGGGCAGTCCAAAAATGCCACTGCTTCCCACAAAAGCACTGTATAATAATCGGTCAATATGATATCCTTCCCCGTACAAAATACCCGGGAGATACTTTTGAAATATCGTAATACTGACTAACGACAGAATTAGAATCGGAAAGACCCAGCCTGTTTTTCTCCTGACCGCTTCCAATAATGGGATGCAGAGAAGAACCGCTAAAAATACTCCTGTTTTATCAAGAAACCCAAATTGGCTGTACTGAAGAACCCTTTCATAGAAGAAGATTACGTATCCTAGGCTCACAAAGGAACAACCGATTAACAAATAATCATAAAAAGGAATTTTTGAACTTTCTTTTTTTCCAGCACGGAATAAAATGAAGATGATTAGCAATGCACAAGTCAAACTGATGGCTAGATGGATTTGTGTAGGGATGAAAAAACCAAGCTGAGGTAAAAATTGTCCGGCGATGATAATATGGTAGAGACCAATTATTGTAGAAATCCATAAAATTAATTTAGATCGCAGCAATCTTTTCACCTTCCCTTTTAAATTTTTGATCTTGACTACTGAGTTTCTAATGTCTGCTGGATAACATCCATTTCCGGATGCCAAGCCTTGATTTCTTGATAATACTTAATCGCCCCGGCATGAAACGGGATAACGGGGTCTGTTAAGGAATGTTCGACAGTCCAGTCTTTTGCGGAGCTGTGAAGTGCGCTAAATTCATCGTAATTATTAAACATTGTTTTTGTTAAACGGTAGACTGCATCGTCTTCCAGCTCTCTTTTTGCCACTAAATATGTGTTAAGTGCAAATGCTGTTACATCTTTTTTTTGATTTGAATAGGTTCCGCCTGGAATCACAAATTTATGGACCGCTTTAGGCAGCTTTTCTAAAATAGAATCTACTTTTTCTTCTTCGAAAGAAATAAGCTTAAACTCTTCATCTGAAAGTAGTTCTGATAGTGTGGCCGCATTTAAACTGGCAGGGAAAAATGCACCGTCAACAGTTCCTAGCTCTAAAGCTTCTATCACTTCCGGCGAATCAGTCGTTGAGATAATTTTTACATCTTCTTTTGCAACACCATACTCATCTAAGACCGCATCCATAATTTGTTCAATCTCCGGCATTGCCGGACGCTTACCAATAATTGTTTTTCCTTTTAAGTTACTCGGACTGTCAATGCCAGAGTCTTTACGAACAATGAGTTGTCTTACAGATGCTTGACCTTGTGCAACAAGGCGGATATCCACTTTCGATTCAAAAGGTGTAATTCCTTTGAATCCATCCTCGGCTGCAAGCGAATTCGTGATAGCAAAATCCACCCTGTCCGTAGCGAGAGCGAAGACATTCGGGTGTGATCCTCCGACAGGTTCTACGGTCATATTATATCCGGGATCATGCTTGGAAATAATATTAGACAAACCCACGCCGACCGTATAGAAAGGACTTCCTGAACTGGACGTTCCGATTCGAACAGATGTTTGTTTACCGATTTCACCTGATGAATTAGAAGTTTGAGCTGAACTTTTTATGGAGTTTTGGTTACCATTTGGCCCACATGCGCTTAATAGCAAACTTAATGTGGAGATAAACATTACGACAAACAAAAACTGTTTTTTCACCAAAATTAACTTCTCCTCCTCTAGCTTTTAATGATTAGAGATTACTACAACTGAGCTTTCTTTCTTGATGTATGCGCTTACTTTATTTTAAAAAAGCCAAATGTTTTTTGAATATTTTGACTTTTTAATCGCTTATAAGTTAACTTATATATCATTAATTTGTAAAATAGATTTTTTCTATCAATTGGAGATAACCTATCCTCACTAAAACTTATCATTCCTCTGCTAAAAAATCTGATTAAACAATATTTCTGAATTCTCATTACACTTTAACCTATTCTCCCGATTAACTCTTTATACCGACCGTATTCTAAGATTGAACTAAAAAACTTCCTACCCTGAAAATCGACTAATAAATAATCAAAATAAGCAGACCTTGCGTAACAAGGTCTGCTTAATAAGATATCGTTTTCAACATTAATTGTTTTTGATGTACTGTACGTTTGGATCTGGTTCACCTTTCTTGCTGCTTTTTATCTATACGCCTTGTATTTGAAGCTTTTTTCTTTCATATTTTTCTATTCTCCTTTTTTCTTTAAAAGAAGGTATAGAGCCAAAAATTTTAATATCAGCTTTTTTATGACAAAAAGAACAGGGGGATTTATCACTTTTCACTTTTTTCACATGAGGAACATCAAAGTTTTTTAAGCCATCTTTGACATGATTCGCACATACTACTAACATAATGAACCCCGCTTTCTGAATGACCCTCTATTATTTATGCTGACACTTACATCACATGATCTGCCTTTGTTTTATCCGAATTCGTGACCGGGGTAACACGATTTTTTCTAGCCGCCCAAAAAAATGCAATGATCACCGCAATTCCAACCATATTTAATAAATGGTGAGGTACTAACATGAGAACGCCCGCCACTAGCGCCCAAGAACGGAAAAACCAATTTAATTTTCGTTCCAGGAAACCTTGAAATACAACGCCAAAAGCAATGACGCCAAGGAAACCGCTTATGACGGCCAGGACCTTGTCCAAAGTCGGCCCAATCATTAAGTATGCTGGATTAAGGACAAACATAAATGGAATCACATAGGCAACAAAAGCAAGCTTAGTCGCTGTAAGTGCAGTGGTCATTGGATTCGATTTCGCAATAGCCGCTGCCGCGAAAGAAGCCAGGGCATCCGGCGGTGTAATAACGGCTATGGAAGCAAAATACATCACAAACATATGGGCAAGCAATACAGCATGTTCGGCAACAACAGGAGAATCTGCTTCCAACATTCCGATCAGCGCCGGGATCGTAATCGCCACTTGGACAATATAGGAAGCGGACGGCGGAAGACCCATTCCTAAAATAAAGGAAGCGATAGCGGTCAGAATAAGCGCAAGAATAAGATGTCCGCCGGATAACTCGCCCAATAAAGCCGTAAATCTCACGCCCAATCCGGTCAATCCAAACATTCCGCTAATAATACCAGCTGTCGCTGTCGCTGCACCAATCATCAGCATCCCTTTGGCCCCATCCTCTAACGCTTCTAACATGGAACGCCAGCTCATGCGGGTTTCCTTATGAAGGGATGAGAAAAGCAAAATGCTTAAAATGGAGTAGGAAACAGCGTAAGAAGGGCTGTAATCCAACATAAGAAGACCGACTAATACGATGATCGGCAATAAAAGATGCCATCTTTTCTTTAGACTTCCCTTCCAGTCAGGCAAGTCCTTTCTCGGGACACCTGATAATCCTAGTTTAACCGCTTCTAAATGAACCATGACCCCAATTCCCCAGAAATACAGAAGAGCTGGCAACAGGGCGTAACCTGCAATCTGAATATAAGGAATACCTGTATACTGAGCCATAATAAAGGCAACGATCCCCATTACTGGCGGCATAATCTGACTTCCGGCCGATGCAGCAGCTTCAACACCCCCTGCAAAATTCGCTTTATAGCCGATTTTTTTCATCAATGGTATTGTAGATGTTCCTACTGTCATGACATTGGCTACCGCACTGCCCGAAAGCATTCCGTGCAAAGCGCTGCCGATAATAGACACTTTGGCCGGTCCCCCGCGGGCATGGCCGGCCATCCCCATCGCAATATCCATTAAGAGATCCCCAACGCCAGACTTTGCGAGAAACGATCCAAACAAGATAAATAAAGCAATATAGGTAGCACTTGCACCAAGCGGGATTCCCAAGGTGCCCTCTGTGCCCAAGTAATTTAAATCAACGACACTGGCCCAGCTATAGCCGGCATGCGATAACATGCCCGGCAAAAATGAACCTGCGAGCCCGTAGACTACGAAAAGGAGGGCGATAATGGACAGAGCCGCCCCGGCAACTTTTCGCGTTGCTTCCAAGATCAGAAAGATAAAAATGGTTCCTAACACCATTTCGGCCGGCGTTAATGGACTGACCATCGCGAAACGTTCCGTCATAATATAATCATAGTGGAGATAAAGATACCCCATACTGGCAGCACTTAATGCCACCATGCCACCATTTAACAGCCCATTTATCTTTTTAGATTTAAAGCGATATGGGTATAACAAAAAGATTAAAACAGTGACAAATGATAAATGGACAAACCGTTGAAAAAACGTCTCAAAGTTACCGAAAAAGCCTGTGTATAAATGAAACAAACTCAGTCCATACAATAAAATCTTGCATAGTTTCACCATTTGTTTTCTGTCCCCTCCTTGGATAGATCCGAGTTTTCCCTTGCGTATCGTCCATTTAAACGTCTTATTTCAACAATTGTTGTTCTTTATAGAACGTTTCCGCACCGGGATGAAAAGGAACACCTATATCTGCCGTTAAATCTTCTTGATTTACACTTTCAAGTGCCGGATCAATATTTTTGAATTCTTCCAGATTATCATGAAGCGTTTTTGTAAACTCATAAACAAGGTCCTCCGGCGTGTTTTTATTTGCAATAACCACTAATGGGGATTGAATGGTTTGTACTTCATGATCCACTCCTTTATATACACCTTTTGGAATGGTCGTTTTCACCAGACCTTTGTTTTGTTTCGTTAGTTCTTCAATTTTTTCATCTGGAAGAGAGAGCAATTCCATGTCTTTGCTTTGACTAAGATCCGTTAGTACAGAAAATGGAAGAGGAACCGTCCAGAACATTAAATCGATGCGCCCATCTTTCATTTGCTCTACGGCATCGGCAAATGACAAATTTTGGACACTTCCCATATCATCGTAGCTCATGTCGTACGATTCAAGAATACGCCGGGCGACTTCTTCTGTGAGAAGCCCTTTTTGGCCTACGTTAATCGTTTTTCCTTTAAGATCTTCAACCGATTTAATTCCGGAATCTTTTAACACAACAATTTGAGTGATATGAGGAAAAAGGGATGCCACATACTGTACATTTTCTGTTTTTTCTTTAAATGGGGGATTTCCGGCGACTCCATCAACCGTCGGCATGGCCTGTGAAAAGCCAATTTCGCCTTGACCGCCATTGATGGCAACGACATTCGCTACCCCTCCACCCGGTTCAATACTGACTTGTTCCAGGCTGGGATCGTTCTTCTTCATCTTTTCTGTAATACCTACAGCCAGAGGGTACCAAGATCCTGTTTGAGGAGCCGCATAAAATCGGAGTACATTTGATGATGAAGCATTGCTTCCATTTGAATTCGTTTGACTTCCCTGATCCCCGCATCCCGCCAATCCTACCATACACATGACACTTAACAAGACCAGCTGTTTGAACTTCATCATTCTTCAATACCCCCTTTAATATCCTTCGCCCTTCTAAAAAACTACAACAAAAAAACAGAAACTGTGACCACCAGTGAGAATGCTGCAGCATATAAAAGACTCCATCCAGCAATGCGCATGGGCCGCACATTTATAATGGAAGACATAAGCCCAAGGGTCCCGCTGAAGGGTCCCAAGTAAAATGTCAAAACGGCACCTCCTAAAAAAGCGACCGCCATTTGTTCTGACGTGATGCCAAGAACGTCTGGTTTTAATGATTGAGCCAATAAATTTACAACAACGATCGGATGCATCCCGATAAACGAGAATAACAGTGTTAAAAAGGGAAGCGAGATCAAAAATACATGAGCGCCCACCAGTTCATTAAAATGAACAAATAATTCATTAACGAGCCGGTCATTTCCAGAAAAGTGAAGAGCCTGTACAAAAAAACCAGCACTTAAAAAGATGGCAAACGATTCACTCATTTCCGTTATTTTATGGGTAAAGTGGTGTTTTACGCCCGGCCAAAAATCAGAAGTGTTTTTTATTATACGGCACCATAACCAGGCAAAAGGCACGGTTAACAGTGTAACGGTCACCACTAATCCCATCGAAAAAATCATATCAACGGCGACGATTAAACATAACAGTACAATGATCGCGATCATAATTTGGGACATCTTGCGATAGAAGAGCGGTGAGGAATTGCGCATCACCTGTTCTTCTTCACTGGATTCTTTTTGATGACTGCCTGATTTTCTAAATCGTTCTATCAGACTGAAAATCAGCCAATTAAACCCAAGGGTGACGACACTAATGCAAAAAAGAGCCGGAAAAATAGACAGCCACTCCACATTCGTCACATAAAGAACGACTCCTAAAATGCCAGATAGAGGTGTCCACATAATAGGCAGAGAATATCCTTGAATAATGCTGCTGGCAAGAAAACGTTCAGGCTTTTCAATCGGCCATGAATCCACTGTACTTTTTACACTTGCATGTGTGATCGGAACCGCCGCCATATTTAAAAAGCTGCCAAGAAAATAAGATAAACCCGTAATAATTCGATATAAATGAGAAGAGGAATGGATCCTTCCCTGAAATAATTGTTTGAAATCCTCCCTATACCCGCCTGCCTGAATGGGTATAGAAAGCAATGGAACAATTGCAAACAGAGCCAGCAAATAAAGCATGTCCCCATAAAGCTGCACATACTGTAAAACATCGATTCCTTTTCTCATGGCCATTATTGTGCCTAGGAGTAAAAAGAGAATTGACATTAACCGTGTAAAAAATGTGCAGGACAGAAGTGCAAGTGCAATCGCAGCGATGGAAAAGATCGACAGAATCAATCCCATTTCTTTAAACGGAACCAGCTGATAAAGTAAAAACAGTCCAATAGAAGAAGTGTAAACGATTGATTTTGTTTTAGATAAGAGACGTAGTGTTTCCATCGCTCCTAATCAGAAAGGGAAATCAACGATTTCCCTTTCACCCTTTCTTTCACTTTGAAGCTGGTCATTAGATAGGCGTAACCAGCAATGTTGGAATGACCAATGTATCGTAAACTACTTTTTTCTCTTTAAATTTAGGCTCGTCCTCTATAAAAATAATCTTGTCGATGTATTGCCCGACATTGTACACTTCCGAATAACCGTTTACTCTCGTTTGGAAGACAGCGTAATTAGAGTGGACCGTGTACGTGTCATTTTCATACCCGGCAATTCGGATGCTGCTGACGATGTGCCGGTATACATGCGCTTCAAAAATATTCGCTTGCCGATGAGCCGTTACACGGTCCTTCAGCATCCCTTTGCTGTCACAATAAATAATGGATGCCGGAAAGTCCCTCTCATGGTTTTCCCGTGAAATGATTTGGTATAGGCAGTCGCCGGTGAAAAATTCCGGCCACTCTTCCAAACGGTTATCATCAATGCACTGTACATAAGCATGAGTAAGTTCTTCGATCTTGAACTGAATCTCTCTAAGATCATTGATTTGCTTCAATTCCATTTCAAATTCCCCCCATCTTTCTGATCAATAACCCATTAGTTGGCGATACTCTTTCCAAAAACCCCGAATGGACGTTTCTGTAACACGGAAGGACTGGCTTTCTACCCCCGTTCCGCCCATTTCTACAAAGGACTCCACTTGCGGCGCTCCAACAATCCCTTTTTGCACTAGCTCTCCTATTCCACCATCCTCCAATGACACAAATCCTGCCGGACCAACTAAATTGGACTGTTTTAGCCGAATCTTCGTTATTTCTTCATCGTCCTCCTCAAAGCCCAAGTACGTCCAAATCAATTCGCAGGAATCAACGCCTTTCGGTACTAAGTGGCGTACCGCTAATGCATTGTGAATTTGCTGCACAACCATACCCGGAAATAATGATTGAATCGCTAGTGTGATTCCATCCGGGAATTCGTTGCGGCCTACCAGCAAAGAAGGATCCTCTAATGTGTATTTTGATGAATATGATCTTAAATCAGATTCCTTATATGCCTCTAGATCTTCATTCAAGCTGCCATACGTATAACTTACATGGTGGCGTCCTGTCTCATCTAAATCAATCCCGCCTTTTTGTGATAAGCGATTTACCCCAAAAGTAGAGAAGAATAAATGCAGCAAACTGGCATGATAGGAATCTTTCACATTTTCAAAATACAACTTCCAATTGTTATTCATTAACTGGCGTTGATAGCCGAGCACTTTCACAGGTTTATTGAAAATACGGTTCAAATAGCCGCACATTTTTTCTCCCAAGTATTCTTGCAACGGCTCCATTCCATGATCAAATGAGCCGAAAATAATCCCTGAGTACGTTTCCACTTTGATTTTCTGAAGGGAAAGCTTGCTCTGGTCGAACCCTTCCGGCATACCGCCTTGTCCATTTACCCCTTTTTTAAAAGGCACCCCTTTTAAATCACCCTGCGCATCGTACACCCAGGCGTGATACACACAGGTAAATGTTTTTGTGTTGCCGCACGGATCCATGCAGACAGTCGCACCGCGATGAGCGCACCGGTTTACGAAAGACCTGATTTCCCCTTTCGCATCCCGTGTAACAACAACGGGTGTATCGCCAATATAAGTTGTTTTATAATCCCCTGGGTTAGGGATCTCTACTTCTAACCCTAAGTAATTCCATGTCGAACCGCGAAAAATGTTTTTCATTTCACCTTCATAAATGTCCGGATCCATATACACTTGGTAAGGGATGCGGCTTTCTCCCTTTTCCGGCCACGTTAACACTTCTGCATTTTTCATTGTACTCATAGGTAAAACCCCTCTCTTCAGCTATTTATTAATGAGTTTTTCACGTTAATGGTACGGAGAAGCTCGATAGTTTGAATCATGCTTGTGGGCTCGGCCATATTTTTCCCGGCAATATCAGGTGCACTTCCATGTCCCACAGATGCAAACAGGACAGGCGTACCAACTGTTAAAGCGACAATATTTTTAAGCGCTTTCATTTTTATCGGAATATGAGCTTGATCATGGTACATCGCTACGTAAATATCAAATTTGCCAAATTCGGCAAACAGTGTATCACTCGGAAAAGGCCCGGCTGCATGAATGCCGTCTTTTTGAACACGTTTTATTGCCGGAATGATCTCGTTCTGTTCTTCCTCTCCGAATAATCCACCTTCTCCCGCATGTGGATTTAATCCAGCTACTGCGATGGCTGGAGAAGGCAATCCAATCTGTCTGCCAGCTGAATCAGCTGCACGAATTGCTTTTTCAATGAGTGGTTGATTGACTAGCTGTAATGCACGTTTTAGCGACACATGCAATGTTGTATTCACAACACGTAAATTCCCGGAAACTAACATGAGAAATGTCTCTTCCTCTTTTGTACCCGTCAGTTTGGCGACGAGTCCGGGGTAACCATCAAATGTTATTCCTGCCTTTTCCACGGAGGATTTTGTGTGTGGACCGCCAATGACTGCCTGCACTTCCCCATTCAAGGCTAGCGCAATGGCCTTTTTCGTGTATTCGATCATGGCTGAACCGGTCATGGCATTCCCATTTCCAAAAGAGAAATTGTCCATATTAATGATAGCCAGATCGATTACGTCAACCAAACCATGGGAAAACGCTGCATCGCTTACCTGTTCAATGATGTTTAGCCGCAGAGGCATTTGAAAGGTTGAAATATAATGCATCAGAACATTCGCATCGCCGATAAGCAACGGATGGCAATGATTGTAAGTAGCCGGGCTTAACAGCGATTTTAACGCAATTTCCGGTCCAATTCCTGAAACATCTCCAACTGTAATCGCAATAATCGGCTTACTGGATGACGCCAACCACATTCCTCCTTTTTAAAATAGGGAATAAAACATCATTGAAAAAATTCTGTTTTTTCAATATATTACGAATTGTACGTTAACTTAATAGAGAACGAAAAGATCGGTTTTCCGTATAGCGAAAAGAGAGAAAAATTTTTTTGTAAAAGAGGGGGTTAATTAGATGGCGGGACCAGAACTGCTTTCTTCCGTACAAAATGCGATCAGAGTGATGCGTCAATTTTCTTTAGATGAACCCGAGCTTGGGATTACAGAGTTAAACGAACGGCTGGGCATATCGAAAAGCTCTATTTACCGTGTCTTGCAAACATTGTGTGCTGAACATATCATTCAACAAAATCCTGAAACAAAAAAATACCACCTTGGATTGACCGCCTTTGAAATTGGCTGCGTCGTATATAATGATATTCAAGTTTGCCAGGTGGCTCTTCCGTTATTGCAAAAAATGCATTTGAAAGTGCCGGTTGTCATCCAGCTAGTCGTTTACGATAGGGGCACTGTAATTCACCTGCTTACACTTCCGGAAAAAAGAGAGACAAGAACCTTCAATCGAATGGGAAAACGGGTCCCCGCCAATGCTACAGCCGCTGGAAAGGTTTTGTTGGCCTATCAAAATGAAAAAGAAATCAGTCGATTATGTTCCATTGGCTTTAAATCATTCACTCCAAACACGTTAACAGAACCCGACGTGCTGCTGTCTGAACTAGAAACGATTAGAAAAAACGGATATGCCTTTTCAAAAGAAGAATTCAAAGTGGGCATGTGCGCAATGGCCGTTCCCGTGTTTGATGAAATGACCAGTCAAATCGCTGCGGCCATAAGCGTGACAGGACCGAAAAAAATTCTTTCCCCTTCACAAATTAACGTTTATTTAAGTGAAATGAAAAGGTACAGCCGGTTAATTTCAGAACAGCTGGATTTAGAATAAAGTCAGAAGTCCTATACAAAAACAAAAACAGCCTGATTTCCGTGACATAAAGAAATCAGGCTGAATCCTTAAAGCTTAATGGTGATGATGATTCCCTTTTGATGAATTGGTAATCACAAACTCCTCTTTAGGGACAAAGAAGTACTGAACAAAAATTCCGTCAAGAAACTCTTCTCTGCTGTCCAGAAGAATATCGACGCCTTTGTCCGTTTTGACAACGACATCATGTTCTTTCTGCGTATCCAATTTAATGCCATAATGTGCATGATTCCCGTGCAGCTCCGTCACCTCAACCCGAATCATTTTTCCTTCTGCTCCCTCGCTTTCGAGCATTTTCTTCAATGCATTTGCCGCTTTTTGATTTACTTTGCATTTCATCGTGTCGACACTCCCTTTTTTTCACCATTTCAACAAGATTTTCTTCCCTTATTCTATCCTTTTCCATCCAAACGACCAAGTTTCCCGCTTTATGTAACTGTGGGCACCATTCTGCAATGCATGAAAAATAAAATAAACACCGTCTTAAAAACAGACGGTGTTTGTGAACTATATAGGATTACGCAGAGAGACTATTTAAAAAAGCCTCGATTTCTTCTTGCGTCTTGCGGTCTTTGCTGACAAAGCGTCCCGCTTCTTCTCCATTGTGATACGCGACAAAGCTTGGAATGCCGAATACATCCAGTTCGCCGCACAAGTCGATAAATTCGTCACGATCCACATAGATAAATTCATATTCTGGGTAATCCGCTTCAATTCCCGGTAAAATCGGCTCAATCACCCGGCAGTCCGGGCACCAGTCCGCAGAAAACATGAAAACGACCCGCTCTTCCTTTTTTAGCTGTTCAAATTGTTCTTTCGATTGTAATTTTTCCATTTGTATCCCTCCATAAAACAGGCTGGATGTCTTTCATCCAATATTGCTTATCTTAATGAGAAATCCAAAAGAAATCAACATTTATGTTTGAATTAGCGCCTATTTGTCTTATTCATTGAATTCCGGCACATCTCTTTTACAGACCGCTTGCTTTAAAGGGGTCACTGCCCTTTAAACTGCCGGACTTAAAGCCTTTATAAAACCAGCTCTTCCGCTGCTCGGATGTCCCATGAGTGAAGCTTTCCGGCACCGCATATCCTTGCGCCTTCTTTTGGATTGTATCATCTCCGACGGCGCTTGCCGCTGTCAGCGCTTCCTCCAGATCCCCTTCCTCCAGCAAATTCATTCCTTGCGCATGATGCGCCCAGACACCCGCATAATAATCTGCCTGCAGTTCAAGTTTTACGGATTGCCTATTATACTCTTCCTGACTCACTTTATTACGAAGGGCCGCCACCCGCTGACTCGTTCCCAACAGCGTTTGCACATGGTGCCCCACTTCATGGGCAATCACGTACGCCATCGCAAAATCGCCAGGTGCCTGAAATTGATGTTGAAGCTCCTGATAAAAGCTTAGATCAATGTATAGCTTCTGATCCCCCGGACAATAAAACGGTCCCACTGAGGAGCCGGCTGCCCCGCAGGCAGACTGAACACTGCCAGAGTACAGCACAAGCGCCGGTTTCTCATATTCCAGCCCTTCTTTAAGAAAAATCTCTGTCCATACTTCCTCCGTATCGGCCAAAACGACAGACACAAATTCCGACAGTTCCCGTTCCTGGTCCGTTTCTTCATAAGGAGTGCCGCTGTCCGTGCCGGAAATACCTCCAAGCAGTTCTTCCGGATTGCCGCCTAACAGCGTAAAAAGCAGAACGAAAATCAAGCCGACTCCGCCAATTCCACCGCCTATCAATCCTTTGCTGCCCATCCCTCTCCGGTCTTCAACGTTTGAACTCCTTCTTCTCCCCTGCCATCGCATGTCCTTTCCTCCTCGGTCATAATCGTACTAGTGGTATACCCGAAGTGACGGGGATTTAGACGGGGATTGTCAAAATACGAAGTTTCTCCATAAAAACAAAGAGAAAGAAGCAAAAAAGGAGCCGCTTTTCTCGCCCCTTTTTTAAGTCCATATATACGATTTATACTTTCCGGCAGATGATATTCGTTTACAAGTCTTTAAACTTATTCCATAACAGCAATAAATCTGATCTACATCCTGACTCAAAATTGATACAATTGCTTTTCCCATTACTCCATTGTTCACAGTTACCACCAACTAATGCAGCCATCTCTTTATCATAATAATAAGAAAATTTAAATGCACCTATTTAGCATATCACCATAATGATGAACCTTAACAAAAACAATGTACATTTAGTTTAGAGGAGAGAAAATCTTGCATCATAATCGTTTTTTTTTTAAACGACATTAATTTGTCTATTAAAAAAGATCCCTAAGGAAACATTTCCAAAGGGATCGTTTTTATCAAACTGTTGATGCTGCCATTAAAAATCAATGAGTAATAAAAATATCTCCGTTCTCACTTATGTTAATCGATTGAAAGCTATCTGTGAATTCTGTTCCTTGAACGATTTCAAATCGTGCGAGTTTTTCTTGACCACGTTTATAAGCTTCTCTATCCACTACCAATACGTAGACATAAACGGTTTCTCCATCTATTTCTTTAGAGCTTTTCAATATAAAATCATCGCCGTACTGTGTTTTGAAGTATTCACTCGCTTCTTGGTGATTGTTAAACATAGGAAGATTACTTTCTTCCTCTTCCGTTATTTTATGATGTGCCATACTTAAACCCTCCTCTTAATCAAACATTATCATTATACGTTATACACAAAGAAAGTGGGAAAAATACGCCTTCTCTTTTACAATTATTTTGGGATTATCCTTCGTAGAACAATTAACAAAAGGAGAGACTTTTAAATCTCCCCTAGTCTTTCTGCTACGTTATAATTGTCTAACATTAATTTCAAACTATTTGCTTTTATAAATTCAGCAACCGAATTATTGATCACTTGCTTGACTTGTTCTTTGTTCTTACAGTTAGACCAATATTCATTAAATGGGGTTGAACCTTTTATTTCACCATTAACCCCCTTTACTTCAAGGCGCTGTATAAAGACGAAATCTCCTGATTTATCACTTTCAAAATCATCCGCATAGTAACGGCCTAGAAATATGTAACGATTTTGTTCTTGTTCGGCTTTACTGCCAATCACTTCTGCTCTTCCCATCATGTTTCCTCCTTTTTTCATTTTACTTCAACGTAAACGCATGTGAAAAAGTGTATCCATGTCCCAACGATATGCCGTATCCATATAGAATTTAAGCACTCGCTGGTAAATGATAAGAATAAGTAAAATCTTTATCAAATTACTGGATCAACAGCCGTTCAGCTATATATGTTTAATAATAACGCTTTTTCTCCATTATTTTACGTATCCTATTATACCAACAATCAGCCGTGGAAGGTTCATTCGTGCTTGAATACCTTTTGTTAAACTCCCCTGGTTCGATTGTGCAATTAAAAAAACCGAAATCCCTTCTTTAGCAAGATAGGTATTTCGGATCGTCTATTTATAGCAAACTTTCAGAAATCATGCGAGACATGGAAGCTTTACAAAATTATTGAAAGGCAGGCTCTGTTAAAGGTTAATGTTGATTTTTTAATGAGGCTGTATTCCCTTTGCTTTTTCATTCTTGCTTTTGTAAAGGTACACCGTAAGATTTAGCTTGAATATAGTATGCTTGTTCATATGGCGAGTTCAAAAACCCTACACGATACGTATTTAGGTCTACAAGGTCGTTCAAGAATTCAGGAACACTACAACTCCAAATTAAATGAAAAAAAATTAAATGTTAAGCCTTAGAAGCCTGAGCGAGTTTTATGGTTCACTTTTTCAACTAATGCCCCGTTAGCTCAACAACAAACTCCTTACGGTTCTCCGTGTTTTTGGAACTGCAAGTTTTAAGTCCATTCTTTACCGATGCCCCTTTTTTGAATCCAGAATAAACATAGATGCATCTTGTCCCATGAATAGTTTATTTCCAGTATAAAAAGTTTTGAATTGAATGTCCCTATACCCGATTTTAGTCATCATATTGGTTAACTCTTCTGGATTAAATCCGTTATGAACAATATCTGAAACTACTTTTTCATTTATATTAAAATCAACTATTAATAGATGTCCTCCTTCATTAAGAACATCAAATAGTCTTGATAAAACGAGTTCAACATCAGGAATATGGAGTAGAACCTGAGCCATAAAAATATAGTCGGCATGTAAATCCGAAGGTCTTTCCTTTTCAATATCAAAGCATAGTGTATCTGCATTCTGAATATTAAAATCAGTTATTTTTTGCTTTATTTGATTAATCATATTTTGTGACGTATCCAGAAAAAGTATAGAATGAAACTCGTTTAACAAATTCATTCCGACAAGACCAGTTCCACACCCAAAATCAATCGCATTCTTACTTTTAGCGTCAACTAAATAATTACGGAAGGCATCTGAGGATACCTTTGCAATTTCGACTCTTTCAGGAGTGTCATAATTATTAGCTATCATTTCAAACTTATCAGTATTTCCCATAATGATCTCTCCAATCAGGCTTAATAAACACTAAAAAAATGTTAATTTTTAGCATGCCATTCTGTATATAACAATACAACTAACCTGCTTCATTAGTTCAATAAGACACATTATAAAAATTTCCTCGTAATTGCACTCAAATCGAAAAACGCTCCAGACTCTAAAGATCCGGGCATTTAAAATGCAAAATAATCGCATGATATGCTCCCCTTTAAGTAGACAGTTGTAAGAAAGCAACGCTACTATCTACTTGGAGGGGAGCATTGATATAGTGATCGTTATTCTCTGCCTAGCTATCGCTATGCGTGTAGAGAATCCACTTCGAAAAGTACGATTATATACTTCAAGCAATTTAGACGGAGGCAACTGGTTTCAAAGCCTGACCGTAACTAAAAAAGCGAATGGAACCCTCTATCTGACTAACCATACAAATGACACTTTAGATAAAAATGTTAATTATGTCAATACTTATCAATAATTTAAAAATTCTTGAAAATGACAAATGGATCCACCATTGTTGAAAGGAAAACTTTTTAAATAAGTGATTATCTTTTTACTACAAAATCCAGCAAGTGATCATATTCGATCGAAATTTTGTGAACTAAATCAAATGTTTTACTATCAATGACCAGCAGATTTCCTTTTTCCTCTCCGTCTGATTCAACCATATAAATCTCGCCCTGTTCGGTGTCTTGATATAAAATGCGATAATTCATATCCGGTTGGATGTACGATTTGTTCATGGGAGAAAAGGCAGGTTCTCCTTTAAATGTTAACAGACCGAGAGTGGGTCCATTCTGTTCACTATATACAAAATGAAGAGCTCTATCCTGATCTATAAGAAGATTTCCTCCAGAATCTGTAAAATACGAATCCTGTGCAGGTACGCTTTTGAAGGTATCGTATTCTTTAAATGTTAGATCTTGATTAAGAACAAACATTTTTCCTTCATTACTGATAATATAGGCATGATTCTCCGTCCCATACACTGTGTAAAATTGAGATGATTTTTGGCCGAAATCCATATAAATAGTTTGACCTGTTTTGCGATCGATTAAGCCAATAGCACCCTTTGCTACTCCCTGATTGTCTTCCTCTCCGATTCCAGCATAAATGATTTTATTTCCCAATTCTAAAAGCGGGCTCCAAAGAGGTATAAGTTCATATTCCGTTTCGTAGCTTTTTTGCTCGGTGTCGTTTGTAATAGACATTTGAAAGTTGCCTGTTTCCTCATTTAGATTTTGGTCTCCGGTTTTATGAGAAACGAGATTTTGCAGGAGCACATCAGGTCCGTAGTGCATAATATGGTCGACCCCTGTGTCATATTTAAAGTAAGCAAGGTCCACTTTTTTAAACGTACGCTTTTGTGTGTCATACGTATAGTAACAGTTCTCAATCACCGCTTCTCCAAAAAAAGAAATATAAAGCTCGTTAGGGTTAGCTGGCTTTTGATGAACCTTCATTCTTCTAAAGGCATCATCATGAACCTCATATTCTTTTATGATTTCGCCCGTTTCGGATACTTCTTTAACCAGCACAAATTCCTGTGAGGCTCTGACATCAGAAGGATAAAATAAAAGGTAGTGATCTTCAGGAATCTCGTTCATAAAAGCAAGATTCTCAACCCCGTTTACAACAACTCGTTTCTTCTGCTCAGAAGATTTGGCCGCCAAGTAGGCAGAAACCGAACCGAGTATACAGACGATAAGTACTGCTAAAATGACGGTTTTTTTCATGTACACTCCTGTTTAATTAAAGCAAAACATCTAGCTTTAAAATATTTTTGTTTTCTCATAAGAAAAGATAAATTAAATAACTCCTGGTCTAGCAGTACCCCAATCTTTAAGAAGGCGGGTATTTGCATCTAATTGAATATCACGTGGAATTACGAATAAAAAGCCTGACACTGCAGGTTCCCTTGCACCCCTTAAATCGCAGCCAGCATGATACCATTGTCGCATCGTTCGTTTAGAACCATACCATTCACTACTTGTAAAGATGCTTGTGGATGTAGACTACGGTTCAAATTGATCAGCCTTTTTACAATTTGTTGAATTAACGTCCTGTCCTGTTAGACTGACCACTTTATACTGCTTTATTCCGCTAGCTCCATCCCATAAGTCTGTTTTATGTTGCATTATTGTTTTAGCAGATCAACATGTCACTACACAATTCACACTAAAGTTAGAACTATATTGTTACATAAATGAAATTTTTTTCAAGTGCATTAATCAATAATTTAAAATATGGTAGAAAGGAGATGAATAGTGAAGAAATTATATTTTATTTTTTATATTACTGAAATCGTTTGTTTCACTATCTGGTTGCAGACAAAGGATTTGTTTCTTCAAAAACGGTAAAATCCTTTCCGATTCCTGCTGAAGCTAAAGTAATAAAAAATAAAGCTGAAAACACCAACATTAGTGCTTATTAAAAATACGAGTCCTCTGAAGCTGGTGAAATGTTCTAGTTCTTTTAGACATAAAAAACACCCCTTTAAATTAATATAATCTAAGGGGTGTTTCGGTGCGACTTTATTTTAAATTTACACACTTGTAGCTTTGAAATAAAGTTTGATTAAAATGATGCTAATAACCTTGATAGATGAACAAAAAGAAAAAGCGTGTTTTGAAAAAAAGATTGATCAAAACACGCTCTTAATATTTTCAGTTGAAATATTCTTTTATAAAAAAGTTTGATCATTTCAGTGGGCTTTCCTCTATTAATACGCCCTTTAACGGATGATCGATGATATTACAAAAGGTCACTAAATTTCAAAAGAGAACTTCAAATAAAGCCTCCAAAGTGCAAGTATATTTATTTACTTCCCCAGTGTATGTGACTCATTTAATAAAACTTTTTTGATTTTTTTTTCAACTAAACGATTATAGTTTTTTTTATTCATTTTATCTACATTACATTTTCCAATTACATAGCGAACTTCTATATTTTTATTGATAAGTTCTTTATACGTATCATTGTTGAGATAATTATCGAACCATTCATACCTTTTTAAATAATTTATATTTTTTTCAATCTCTTCTTCGTCTACTTCCTTTAAGAACCAAAAGAAAATCTCACCAACTAGACCTAACAGTTCAAAGAATGTTACCAAGGATATCCCGCCTTAATTATGAACTTTTTTACTAACTACGTAATTACATCAAAAATGGTTTCACCTACTAACTTACCCGATACAAAAAGGATACTATCTTATTATTCAAGAATCTGGCCCTTTAGTGGAGTAACATACTGGAGTTTTACAACAACGACAAGAACACAAAAAGAAAAATCCTGTGTAAATTAATACAGGATTTTAATCAAACTTTATTACAAAAGATCAATCTTTTTTATAAATTATCAAACTTTGTTTTAACGCCACACTTCAAATAGTATTGCTCACAGCTTTTACTATACCTTGAACAATAGACTGACAAAATTCTTGAAAAAAAGCTGTTTTATTTAATTTTTTCATATCATTTTTGTTGTCAATAAATAGACATTCAAGCAATACAGCTTTTGATGATGTTTTTCTTAGAATGTATAAATCTTTTCTTACTTTAATTCCACGATTAATTATGCCATGTTTAGATAGAGTTTTAACTATTTCTGTATGAAGAACCCGATCTTGGCTAGTCGAACTAAAGTCTCATATCCACTTGCCATTTTATTAAAAGCATTTAAATGAATAGAAACAACTAAATCTGCATTAGACTTATTTGCAAGTGTACAACGTGCTTTTAAGTCTTTGGCTTTGTCTTGGTCTAAGCCCTGTTCTGTTTTTCTAGTAATTTTAGGGATTACTTGCTCAAATAAAATCTCTAAAATATTATTTTTATTTGATAAAATACCTTCACGTTCTAAAGCTTTTTTGTCTACTTCAATTGTATTTAAAAACCATTCATTATCAACACAACTCAATAAAGAAGGTCTGAATATATAGATTTTATTTTTAGTATCTAATCTAAAACAAAGATCTGAATAGCTATGAACAAAGGAAATATAATGAGCCATATATTTTGGAACTTCAAGTTCAGTAACAATCCCATAATCGATATCTTGTCGCTCCCAATATACCCTTTCAATTTCAAATTTCTCTAAAACACGCTTATTCATTAACCCGTCCTTGTATTTCACAGTTCGCGCTATGTGCAATTCGATCTAACTGTAACTAAAAAATCTGTTGTCATCACAATTGGTTCTCCCGTTCTAGGATCAGCCGGATTTTTAAGACCCAGTTCATCAGCAATAACAATTGTCTCCTCAACTGGCAGCAAAGGATATTGTTCTATAATATCAACCACCAAATCTGAATATCCTAATAAACAAAAGTAATTTTGTTTCAAATTGGAAAGAAACTCGTACTGCCTAGCAATTTTAACTCCATTTAATCGTGTTGATCGCCTTAACGAAGATACATCCTGAATAATCAGCCATGGCTTATACTCAACGCCTATTCCTAGACCACGACCGTTCTTAAGCTCATTATCAGCTTATAATGAGCGAGTGCGTTTAGACACTTAGTATCTTCTCCTTTTGATTGGTTAACGGTAAATTGCGATTGGTAATACTACAGCAGCAGGGCCTTCAACACTTTCATTAAATTCTGCAGGCAATTGTGCTGATTTGTTTTTTCGACGTTGCTCTCTATTTGAATATTTTTTCTCAATCTCTTCCAAATCAAAGAGTTTCATTTCTTCACCCTGGGGCAATAAACGTTCTACCTTGCAAAGCATTTTGAAGTCATTTCCTACAATTTCAATTTGATCTTTCATTAAATGTTTTTCATTTAAATAAGCCACGAAATTATAAAAGGAATCACGTGTTTTAATTCGAATCGAAATTCCATTTTTCTCTTGAACCTCTTTCACTTTGTCTAACATAGAAGTAACTGTTTCGACCTCCTCATCACTAATTACACCCAAGCCACTACCAACACTTCCTATATATTTAGCGTCTTTTACTAAATCGTATATTTGTGTAAAGCGAAGACTTCCCCTTACCTCTAATATCTCTTCCTCTTGAACGATCATTTCCCAAAGTTCTTCATCAAATGTATCTCTTTGGTCTAAATCATTAGCAATTAAATAGTCAATGACTCGCTTAAATTTTATCTCTGGCGTTATTTTTCCTCTTCTAGTAAATTCTTTGCCCGATCTAGAGTCTTTCGTTGCTTCAGCAAATCCCATTGCTTTTGCTTTACCTTGCGCAGTACTCTCTTCTCTTTCCAGTTTAGATACTTCTTCTTCAATAAACCCCTCAATATAACCTAAAAGGTTATCGACATAATCTGCATCCAAATAATAAAAATCTCTAAATCCTAACTTCATCATACCAGCTCCTTTTTCTGAAAATTAAAAAAACAGCTTCTTACAGATATCATATCTGAAGAAGCTGTTTTTAATCAAACTTTATTATAAATGATCAATCTTTATTTTAAATAATCGAACTTTGTTTTAAATGATCAATTTTTTTTACAAAATTACAACAGTAAAGTCAGGCGGTGTTCAACTTATTCTACCGTTACTGATTTCGCAAGGTTACGCGGTTTATCTACATCGCAGTCGCGGTGTAGGGCTGCGTAGTAAGCGATGAGCTGCAATGGAACGACAGCGACAAGTGGTGCGAGCAGTTCGTGTACGGCTGGCAATACGAAGCGGTCTCCTTCTTGCTCAAGGCCTTTCATGGAGATGACGCATGTATTAGCACCACGGGCAGCCACTTCTTTCACGTTGCCGCGGATGTTCAAGTTAACGGATTCCTGTGTCGCAAGCGCGATCACCGGTGTACCGTCTTCAATCAGCGCGATTGTACCGTGTTTCAGTTCTCCACCGGCAAAACCTTCCGCTTGAATGTAAGAGATTTCTTTCAGCTTTAACGCGCCTTCCAGGCCGACATAATAATCGACTGAACGGCCGATAAAGAAGCAGTTGCGTGTTGTTGACAGGTAATCGCGCGCGATTTGTTCGAATTCTTCTTTTCCGTCACAAAGGACTTCCATTGTGTTCGCCACAATGCCAAGCTCATGTACGAGGTCAAAGCCTGTGTCAATACCGGCTGATTTTGCTGCCGCATCTGCCAGAATAGACAATACAGCAATTTGCGCTGTATATGCTTTCGTAGATGCAACGGCAATTTCAGGGCCTGCATGGAGAAGCAATGTGAAATCAGCTTCACGTGACAGTGTTGATCCCGGTACGTTTGTGATCGTTAACGCTTTGTAGCCAAGTTCTTTAATTTTTACTAACACGGCACGGCTGTCCGCTGTTTCGCCGCTTTGTGAAATAAAGATAAAGAGCGGTTTTTTCGAGAGAAGCGGCATGTTGTAAACGAATTCGCTCGCGACATGGACTTCCACTGGAATATTCGCCATTTGCTCCAAATACTGCTTGCCAACAAGACCTGCATGGTAGCTCGTGCCGCATGCGACGATGTATAGGCGGTCTGCTTCGTTTACTGCGTTCACGATGTCCGCATCCACTTGCAATTCGCCTTGATCATTTTGATAGGCCTGCGCAATTTTACGGATAACAAACGGCTGCTCGTCAACTTCTTTTAACATATAATGCGGGTATGTGCCCTTTTCAATATCGCCGGCATCAAGTTCCGCCGTGTAAGGAGCACGTTCTACTGTGACACCTTCCGGATTTTTAATTGTCACACCATTCTTTGTTACAAGTACCATTTCTTTATCCATCAATTCAACAAATTGATCGGTTATTTGAAGCATCGCCATCGCATCTGATGCGACAACGTTAAAGTCTTCGCCAAGACCGACAAGAAGCGGGCTTTTGTTTTTCGCGACGTAAATCGTGCTTTCATCTTCGTTATCAAGAAGCGCAAGTGCATATGACCCTTTTAGCAAAGTCAATGTTTTGCGGAATGCCTCTTCTGTTGTCAATCCATCTTTCGAGAATAAACCGACTAACTGCACGATCACTTCTGTATCTGTATCACTTTGAAGTGGTATATCAAGCAAGTACTCGCGTTTCAATTGCTCATCATTTTCAATCACACCGTTATGAACGATTGTATAACGGTTTGTTACATTTTGATGTGGATGCGCGTTGTAACGGCTTGGTACGCCGTGTGTCGCCCAGCGAGTATGACCGATTCCTGCGTTTGATTTTACGTCTTCATCAACAATCGCACGCAAATCAGCGATACGTCCTTTTTCTTTGAAAATGTGCACACCCTCTTCGTTGCGCACAGCAATACCTGCAGAGTCATAACCGCGGTATTCGAGCTTCTCAAGCCCTTTCAATAAAATTTCTTTCGTATCTTCGCTGCCGATATATCCAACTATTCCGCACATATTCTTTTTCCTCCTGATTTAGAGGGTGCGGCAAACAAAGCGCATCTCAAGCTCTTTGCCTGCTCGCGCCCTTGCTTTTTTTATTTGGTACAAATTCACTCCCTTTGTCCATCGGGTTGCCCCGCTGTTTTAAGGATGAACATGACAGTTGTGTACCGCAACCGGGAGGCATCCGCCGAATCGTCGATAAACCTCCTCCTCGTCAACTAAGCGTGTTGTCGTTCCGCTCAGTTCAGGCGCTTTTAGTAAAACATATAAAACCGCTGCTCCGCTCCTTTCTTTTTTATACTGAAAAACACGATAATCATACCTTTTTCCAAGCCTGCCGTCAACCAAAAACTTACTTCCTCCGCTGTAAAAAATCGGAACGAAAATCCAGCCGCGTAAATAAATCACTCCGTAAAATGCAAGTAATTCATTTACGGCTCGCACAGGATAGCCCCTACATCTCGTGCATAATACTAGGAGATGCAAGTCGGTTGAAAAACGGAACGGCTTTTAGAAAAATAGCAGTGTCATATGACCTTCTCTGTCTATAGATATAGTCACAACCAATGCCTTGTCTTCTACTTGTCAATTTTATGAATAAGATGATGATAAAGTGCACTGTCCCATTTAGGTTCAAAGAATTCGTTAGTTAAAGGGGGATTTCTACATGTTTAAACAATGGTCGATTTTTGCGGCGGCTGGAGTGCTGACACTTGGACTGTCAGCCTGTTCTTCGTCTACGGGTGAAAAACCTTCTGATCGTTCATATCCTGAGCGCGCTGTAACCGTTGTTGCTCCATCAGGGGCAGGGGGCGGCTGGGATTTAACTGCGCGGTCCATTTCAAGAATTATGGGCGATACAGGATTAGTGGAACAGCCGCTGACAGTCGAAAATAAACCAGGCGGGGGCGGGGCAGTGTTTATGGCTGAATACGCAACGCAGGAAGCGGACAACGACTACATGCTAATGGTCAAATCACCGCCCATTTTGATCAACAACCATAAAGAAGAAGGTAACAGCCCGTACGGCTATAAAGATACAAAACCGCTTGCACAGCTGACACGTGATTACGGCGCGATCGTAGTGAGAGCGGATTCCGAATATGATTCATTAAAAAGCCTCCTTGATGCGGTGAAAGAAGATCCATCTAACATTACATTTGCCGGTGGATCAGCACCAGGCTCAATGGATCATTTAATCGGGATCCTGCCGGTATATGAATATGGCATTAATCCTAAATCAGTAAAATATGTCTCATATGACGGAGGCGGTGAAGCGATCGCTTCCCTGCTTGGAGGAAACGCAGACGTCATTGCAACAGATGCATCTACCGTTTCTGAATATGTAAAATCCGGGGATGTTCGTGTACTAGCTGTCAGTTCTTCTGAGAAATTGGAAGGGGCATTACGTGACGTGCCGACGTTTAAAGATGAGGGTCTTGATACAGAATTTACGATCTGGCGCGGCATTTTCGGACCGAAAAATATGTCTGATGACGCATTTGACTATTGGAATCAAAAACTGGGTGAACTGTCGGAAACAGAAGAATGGAAAGCAGAGCTTGAGAAAAACGGCTGGGCCTCTGAATATCGTAATGCAGAAGATTTTACAACCTATCTGGAGGAACAGGAAAAAGTCATTATTGAATTGTTAACCGCGCTTGATATGCTGAAAAGAAATTGAAAAAAGGACCGGCAGGCCATTATGACGGCTTGCCGGTCACCCCTCCTATTATTTAAGACCCATTTCTTCTTCTACGATTTTGGCAATTCGTTCTGTATAGGAACGGCACTGCTCTTCTGTCGCTGCTTCAACCATGACGCGCACAAGTGGTTCTGTGCCAGATGGACGGACTAGAACACGTCCATTGCCGCCCATTTCTGCTTCCACCTTCTCAATTTCCGCTTTTACTTTCTCGTTTGCGGTCACGTGATGTTTATCCGTTACACGAACGTTTACGAGCGTCTGCGGAAATTTTTTCATTTCAGCCGCTAGTTCTGATAACGGTTTTTTTGTCGCTTTCATAATATTCACTAGCTGAAGGCCGCTTAACAAGCCATCGCCTGTCGTATTGTAATCAAGGAATATAATATGGCCGGACTGCTCTCCGCCAAGGTTATAATTGTATTTTTTCATTGCTTCGACAACATAACGGTCTCCGACAGCCGTCTGTTCACTCTTTATTCCGTGTTCTTCAAGGCCTTTATAAAAGCCAAGGTTGCTCATCACGGTTGATACAATCGTATCATTCGTCAATTTCCCCCGCTCTTTTAAATAACGGGCGCAAATGAACATAATTTGATCACCGTCGACGATATTTCCTTTTTCATCTACAGCAATTAAACGGTCACCGTCACCGTCAAAAGCAAGACCTAAATCCGCTTCTTTTTCTTTAACGAATTGTGCAAGCTGTTCCGGATGAGTAGAACCAACACCATCATTAATATTTAAACCGTTAGGCGAAGCGCCCATTGTCGAGATGTCTGCTTCCAAATCCGCAAATAAATGCGCAGCAAGTGAGGATGTAGCACCGTGTGCACAGTCGAGTGCCACATGAATACCCTCGAAGTCTTCCTCAACCGTCTGCTTCAAATATTGAATGTACTTTTGTCCGCCTTCAAAATAATCGTTTAACGAACCGAGATCGCCGCCAAAAGGGCGAGGGAGCGTATCTTCTTCCTGATCAAGAAGCGCTTCAATTTCAGCTTCCTGCTCATCGGACAGCTTAAAGCCGTCCGATCCGAAAAATTTAATTCCGTTATCCTGGACAGGGTTGTGAGAAGCTGAAATCATAACACCGGCTTGCGCATCCATCGCTTTTGTCAAATACGCTACACCCGGTGTCGAAATAACACCAAGACGCATTACTTCTGCTCCGATCGACAAGAGACCTGCGACGAGTGCGCCTTCAAGCATTGGTCCGGAAATACGTGTGTCACGCCCAATTAATACTTTCGGACGCTCCGCATTTTTCGTCAATACATACCCACCAAAACGTCCCAGCTTAAATGCAAGTTCCGGTGTCAGTTCGGTATTTGCTACACCTCTAACGCCATCTGTACCAAAATACTTACCCATCTATTATTTTCTCTCCTTTAATATAAGCTGATCAATCGCTACTCGGCTGTTGTTTTTTCAACCGTTACTTTGACTTTTATCTCTTTAGGGGAAGAAAAATTATATTCATCCCCGAGATTGACCGGCACGGTTAATGTTGTATCTTTTGTTACTTTGCTTACGTCTACAGGCAATGTGAACTCTTTAAGTTCTTCCAATGCTGATTCTTTCCCGTAAACCGTAATTTCATCTACATTCGGTTCCAGTGATGAAATTTTAATTCCCGAAGGTGGAACACCTTTGGAAACTGCATTGAGTTCCACTTTTTTGCTCGGATTTTTCACTGAAATCGATACTTGAACCGTTTCCGGCTCCACCTTCACATCGAGCTTATTCAAATCACCATCAAGCACTTGCACATTTGCCGTCGCAGTCGTTTCTTCATTAATCTCCTGTCCACTTGTCAATGCTGCTTTCACGAAGGCAATTTTTTCTATATCTGATTCTGCGCCAGTCACCCGCACTTCCTGTGGTGCCACTGTCACATTATCTACTTGATAACCTTCAGCGAGTACAGAATCATTAAATTCTGGTGTTACTGAGTGAACAGCTGTCACTTTTTCTTCTATCGAAACCGTAACATACGCCGGCCGAATAGATACATTCAACTTGTCTGAAAAATTTTCATGTTCGATCGCCACGCGGTGGGTGCCAATCTCCAAGTCGGTCAGATCCACGTACAGCTTAAACTCACGAAGCCGCTTTGCTGACTCGATAATACTTTTTGGTCCTGACAATTCGACTTGGACCTGATCGGGCAGACCGGAAACGTATAAATTTTCTGTATCGTAATAAGCCTGAACGGGTATATTCGTCAATTCATCCGATGTACCCTGTCCGGAATTATCCACGCGCTGGGCTAACTCCAATTCATCAAAGTTGACCATTACATACAGTAAAAATGCAAGTAAAAAGGCAATCACACGGACAAACCATTTACTCTCGCTGAATTTATCCATTGCTTCTCCGCCCCTTCCACGTCCAGCGGTTAGAAGTCTCGCTTTTTTCAATATTTTTTAATAGTTCATGTTCTAAAATTTCTCGAAAGTTTTCCTCTGACAAATCACGATATAGATCTCCATTTCTCGAAACAGAAATGGCCCCGGTTTCTTCAGAGACGATAACGGTCAGGCTATCCGTCACCTCACTAATGCCAAGGGCAGCCCGATGGCGTGTCCCAAGCTCTTTTGAAATGAACGGATTTTCTGAAAGCGGTAAATAACAGGCAGCCGCAGCAATTTGATCCTTTTGAATAATGACCGCTCCATCATGCAGCGGCGTATTCGGAATGAAGATATTGATCAGCAGTTCCGATGTAATAACGGAACGCATTGGGATGCCCGTCTCAATATAATCATTCATGCCGGTTTCTTTTTCAATTGAAATAAGGGCCCCGATCCGCCGCTTCCCCATATAGCGGACTGATTTAAGCACCGCTTCAATAATTTTCCGCTGTTCTTCATCTTCTTGTATGGCGCTTCTAGAAAATATCCTGCCGCGTCCAAGCTGCTCAAGTGCACGACGAACTTCGGGCTGAAAGATGATAATAACAGCGAGAAAACCCCACGTCAACGCTTGCTGCATAATCCAGCTGAGCGTATCCAGCCCAAGTAAGCCCGCAATTGCCCGAACGATGACAATGACAAAGATGCCTTTTAAAAGCTGAACTGCTTTTGTCCCGCGAATCACCATTAACAATTTATAAACAACATACCATACGAGCAATATATCAATCGTATTCGATAAATAATCAATAAATGTAAAGTCTTCAAAATAAGTAATGAACGGCATACTTCATCCTCCAGGTTGGAATTACAGAGCCGTGAAGAAATCACTTTCTTCCTTAACCTGTCCATTATAACATACAATTGAAAAAGAAGCAGACGATTACCGTCCGCTCCCATTTAATTAAACAGCGATTTTATTTCAAACCAAAGCCGGCTAAATAAACGGTCAATTTCCTCAATTTCCCCCGTTACTTTTCCTGCTGAGGCCATATATCGTTCCCCGTTAATGACGGTTACATCGCCATCAACAGCTCCCTCAATTCTTACGTTTCCATTTTTCACAACAATATCCTCTTCAATAACGACACCTTCCGGAACAATAACCGTTTCACTTTCCACTTTCAGTTCCGAATTCTTCGTAAATGCAAAATGATCGTCGCCTTGCTCCAGCAATGAAAACAAACCGCCCCCCATCAAAAGAAAAAATAGGGCTGCTGCTGTAAAAAACGGGTGATTTCGAAACCAGCGTTCGATGCCAACCTTCTTTCCTTCCCTTGGCAGCAAAGCCATCACTTTAGCTGTAAAACCCACCGGTGCTTCTATATGAGAGGCGCTTTGAACAAGTGCAATCGTTTTTTTCAATTCAAGATAATGCCGCTTGCAGTCATCACATGTTTCAATGTGAAATATCAATTCTTTTTTTGATTCATTGTCAATTTCCCCATCCAGATAATCATGCATATAATGAACAATCTGTTTTGGACAAGATGTCATCGTTCATCACACCCTTTCATTACAAATGCCGCAAGTGCTTTCTCAATGCTTCCCTGCCCCTGTGTACACGGGTTTTCACCGTTCCGAGTGGAAGATCCAGTATATCCGCAATTTCTTGAAGCGGCAGCTCCTCTATATATTTCAATACAATAATCGATCGATACTTTTCTGGCAATAGCAATATCGCCTGATGAATCGTTTCCTGCACCTCTAAACTTTCCACTTCCTCTTCTGGAAGCGGATGGCTGGATGGAACGTGAGAGTACATATTTAGTCCATCTGTTCCTGCGACCTCGGCGTCAAGATGATAATCCGGCTTCTTTTTACGTATTTTATCAATGCATAAATTGGTGGCAATACGATAAAGCCATGTCGAAAACTTTTTTTCCAAATTGTATGTGTGTATGTTTAAAAACGCCTTTAAGAACGTTTCTTGGGCCGCATCCTCCGCTTCATGCCGGTCCCAGAGCATGCGAAAACATATTTGGTATACTTTGTCTTTGTATAGCTCGACGATTTCACCAAACGCATTTTGATCACCTTTTAACACTTGTTTAATTCGTCTCTGTACTAGTAAATCCATTTTTTCTCCCTCCGCACTGCGGTATATGTCTATACGAAAGCAGTGCACAAAAGTTTCAAAAAACGTTTAAAAAAACAATAGGATTATGTATGAAAGTTTTATGGAGATGGGGTATGCTAATGTCTTTTACTCACCTTTTATACTGGCTGCCTCTTGAGAATCCAAATTTGAGTGAAGAATAGTAAGAAGTATAAATTTTAAACAAATAAAAATTTAAAAAGAAAGCAGCTTCCTTACCGGATATTACTTCCAGTTTATATTCAGTATAACAGTTTTGGATGCCTATAAAGATTACGGTTACTTTAACACTTTATTTTTCATCTAAAATTCAATTTACCTGGACAAATTCTATAGAACTTTTAAGGGGAAAAATCGTTTTTTAAATAAATTTTATTGACCAATGCAGCAGTGTCTTACAAAATAAAAAAGCTGAATTCAAAACCTTTTTCGGTTTAAAATTCAGCTTTTTTGTAGTGAGCCATGAAGGACTCGAACCTTCGACCCTCTGATTAAAAGTCAGATGCTCTACCAACTGAGCTAATGGCTCAATAAATGGCTGGGCTAGTTGGATTCGAACCAACGCATGACGGAGTCAAAGTCCGTTGCCTTACCGCTTGGCTATAGCCCAATGATTTTTATGTATTTAATATGCCCTGAAAAATGAGAAAAAGAACAAAAAGTTGATGTTCCTTTAAGGTAAATGGTGGAGGGGGGCAGATTCGAACTGCCGAACCCGAAGGAGCGGATTTACAGTCCGCCGCGTTTAGCCACTTCGCTACCCCTCCGCTGTATATAATAGATCAAATAAAAAAGATGGTGCCGGCAAGAGGACTTGAACCCCCAACCTACTGATTACAAGTCAGTTGCTCTACCAGTTGAGCTACACCGGCACTTAATAAATGGTGGAGGATGACGGGATCGAACCGCCGACCCTCTGCTTGTAAGGCAGATGCTCTCCCAGCTGAGCTAATCCTCCAAATTGGTGACCCCTACGGGATTCGAACCCGTGTTACCGCCGTGAAA
>NZ_MSFI01000020.1 GCF_001975785.1 Domibacillus epiphyticus
GCCGCGGACTTGAACAGAGCAAGCGCTGTCAAGTCCGCTCGACTTGCATGTATTAGGCACGCCGCCAGCGTTCGTCCTGAGCCAGGATCAAACTCTCCAAAAAGTAGTTCGATTGCTCATTTGTTTCAATTGAAATGACGGGCATTTCAATTGAAAGTTTAATTCAAAACGTTGACGTTTTTATTGATTTTGTTCAGTTTTCAATGTTCAATTTGTTTCTTGTTCGCCGCTTTTGTCAGGCGACTTAAATAATATAACATGGCTGAAAACAAAGAGCAAGTCTTTTTTAAAAAAAGACATCATTTTATATTTTTATCTGTTTTGCAATGTTCTCGATAGATAAATCTCTTCTTTTAACAAGATCAATCACTTCTCCATTATGCAATTGCACAAGTGGTCTTGTTCGATGCATTTGCTGAACAAATAATACTTTTGCTTCACGACCGTCTGACAATGTAACGACTGTTTCTGGTGCCAAATCCATTACGAGTGAAAATAATGCATTCATGATGGAAAGATCGAATTTCCCCAATAAATCCTGTTGAATGATTTCAACAACTTTAAAAGTTGACTTGGCACCTTGGGACAACCGTCACCTCTTATTGATAGTCTTTATACCCAATTATAATAAACACCAATAATAAATAAACAAAAAAGCACAGAAATAGTAATTTCTGTGCTTGATCTCTTTATTCTTTTGTTTCTTCTTCCGAATAGACTTCTTCCGCTTCTTCCTCAATCAATTCTTCATCTTCTTTTTCCACTTTTGCTACAGTAGCAACCGTTTCATTCTCACCAAGACGAATCAGTTTGACACCTTGTGTATTACGTCCGGTGATTGAGATGGTACCAATATCCATCCGGATCATCACGCCTCCCATTGTAATCAGCATGAGATCCTCTTCACCGGTAACGGTTTTCACCGCGATCATTGCCCCGTTCTTTTCAGTAATGTTGCATGTTATTAATCCCTTACCGCCGCGCGTTTGAATACGGTATTCAGATTCAGGAGTTAACTTGCCATATCCATTTTCTGTAACGATTAAAATATAATCATTTTCTTCAACGAGCTCCATTCCAACTGCATGATCGTCTTCTGAGAGTGTTATTCCTTTTACACCGGTTGAGGATCTGCCCATTGAACGGACATTGTCTTCCGGGAAACGAATCAGCATCCCCTGTTTCGTTCCCACGACAATATGTTTTTGCCCATCAGTTAATTTAACAGAAATAAGTTCATCTTCGTCTCGGATATTGAGCGCAATTAATCCATTTGTCCGGATATTCGCATAATCCATAAGTGGCGTCCGCTTCACGATTCCTTGCTTTGTAGCAAAAAATAAAAACGCATCATTGGTGAACTCTTCCACAAAGAGCATGGAGTTAACCCACTCATCCTGCTCAACACCAAGTAAGTTCACGAGCGGAATTCCTTTTGCTGTACGGCTGAATTCTGGAATTTGATATCCTTTCAGCCGATACACTTTCCCTTTGTTTGTGAAAAAGAGAATTGTATCATGGGTCGAGGTTGTAAGCAGCTGCTCAACAAAATCATTTTCGTTTGTACCCATACCTTGAATACCACGGCCGCCGCGTCTCTGACTACGGTATGTTGAAACGGGCTGACGCTTAATATAGCCTTTGTGTGTCAAGGTAACGATAATTTTTTCAACTGGAATTAAGTCTTCATCCATTAGGTCACCAGGAGCACCGTCTGTAATTTCTGTGCGGCGTTTATCGTTAAACCGCTCTTTAATTTCAGTCAGCTCTTCGCGGATGATTTGAAGAATTTTTTCTTCGTCTGCTAAAATGGCTCTTAATTCGGCAATAAGCGCAAGCAGGTTTTGGTATTCTTCTTCAATTTTTTCACGTTCCAGGCCTGTTAAACGCTGAAGACGCATATCTAGAATCGCTTGCGCCTGCTTTTCAGATAGACCGAACTGTTCCATCAATCCTTCGCGGGCTATATCGGTTGTTTGAGAGCCGCGAATCAAAGCGATAATGCGGTCGATATGATCAAGCGCAATACGCAGTCCTTCTAAAATATGAGCACGCGCCTCTGCTTTATTTAAGTCAAATTGTGTACGGCGGCGGATGATCTCCTGCTGATGAGCGAGATAATGCGTTAAGCATTCTTTTAAGCTCAGTACTTTCGGATGTCCATCGACAAGCGCCAGCATGTTAATACCAAAGCTTGTTTGCATCGCCGTGTATTTATATAGATTATTCAATACCACACTTGCATTTGCGTCACGGCGAATTTCCATGACGATCCTCATGCCTTCACGGTCGGATTCATCGCGAAGATCAGTAATGCCGTCTATCTTTTTATCACGGACAAGCTCCGCAATTCGTTCGATTAATTTTGCTTTATTCACTTGATACGGAATTTCCGTAACAATAATCGTTTCTTTTCCATTCGCTTTTTCTTCAATTTCAGTACGGGCCCTTAGGATAATGGAACCGCGGCCTGTCTCGTATGCACGGCGGATCCCGCTGCGCCCCATTAAAATGCCCGCAGTCGGAAAGTCAGGTCCAGGTATGAACTCCATCAGATCAAGCACTGTTAAATCGGGATTTTTACTTACAGCAAGAAGCGCATCAATCACTTCGCCGAGCTGATGGGGTGGAATGTTTGTCGCCATTCCGACCGCAATACCAGATGCGCCGTTCACAAGCAAGTTCGGAAAACGCGCCGGCAAAACAACTGGTTCACGTTCGGATCCGTCATAGTTGTCTTTATAATCAATCGTATCCTTGTTCAAATCGCGCGTAATTTCCATAGCGATTTTAGACATGCGGGCTTCTGTGTAACGCATCGCTGCAGCCGCATCCCCGTCAACTGATCCAAAGTTTCCGTGTCCATCGACAAGCATGTACCGGTAGTTAAAATCCTGAGCCATCCGTACCATTGTTTCGTACACAGCGGAGTCACCATGCGGGTGGTACTTACCAATAACGTCCCCAACAATACGGGCGGATTTTTTATATGCTTTATCCGCTGTCATTCCGAGGTCATTCATTGCATATAGAATACGGCGGTGGACAGGCTTTAATCCGTCGCGCACGTCAGGTAATGCCCTCGAAACGATGACGCTCATGGCATAATCTAAAAATGAAGAACGCATTTCCTGGCTTATATTAATCTCTTTTACATTGGAGCTTGGCGTATCAGCCATGAAAAAAATCCTCCCTTTTAAAAAAGTGGGAGCGCCCGCATGAACGGGCGCCATTTCAATTTCTCCCGCATTAACGGGCAGTAAAACCCCAGAAAAAGCGAAGCAGGGGATCAACTGCCCGTGAATACACGATTGATTAAAGGCCGGCATAAAGCGGCGCTTTTCACATAAATCCCTCTTTATTTCAGCGTTGAAAGTCCTACTTGAAATAAAGAGAAAATTTTATATATCAAGATTCTTAACGTATCTTGCATTATCTTGAATAAATTTACGACGGGGTTCTACTTTGTCACCCATTAATATTTCAAATGTTTCATCCGCTTCCATCGCATCTTTCAATGTGACCTGCAAAAGGGTACGCGTGGAAGGGTCCATCGTTGTTTCCCATAACTGGGTCGGGTTCATTTCACCAAGGCCTTTATAACGCTGTAAAATCGGTTTTGCATTGGTAGGCAGTGTTGCCATCACTTCATCGAGTTCATGATCATTGTATGCGTAGCTAATTTGTTTCCCTTGCTGTACTTTGTAAAGCGGTGGCTGAGCGATATACACATAACCCGCTTCAATTAACGGACGCATGTAACGGAAAAAGAACGTTAACAGGAGTGTCCGGATATGAGCACCGTCCACATCGGCATCCGTCATAATAACAAGTTTATGATAGCGTGCTTTTGATAGATCAAATTCTTCGCTAATACCCGTACCTAGTGCCGTAATCATTGCACGCACTTCATTGTTCGATAAAATTTTATCAAGGCGGGCTTTTTCAACGTTTAAAATTTTCCCGCGCAGCGGCAAAATCGCCTGAAAGTGACGGTCACGGCCCTGTTTGGCTGATCCGCCCGCCGAGTCTCCTTCTACGATGTACAGTTCGCTGATTTTTGGGTCTCGAGATGAACAATCCGCGAGTTTCCCTGGAAGGCTTGATACTTCAAGGGCACTTTTTCGACGTGTCAATTCACGTGCTTTCTTTGCGGCGAGACGAGCCCGCGCTGCCATCATTCCTTTTTCAACAATTTTTCGCGCTATTGTCGGATTTTCCAGCATGAATGTCTCAAAACGGCCGGCAAAAACAGAATCAGTCACCGTACGAGCTTCTGAGTTCCCAAGCTTCGTTTTCGTCTGTCCTTCAAACTGGGGATCCGGATGCTTAACAGAAATGATCGCTGTCAATCCTTCGCGCACATCTTCACCTGACAAATTCGTATCGACCTCTTTAACAAGGCCGTTTTTACGTGCATAGTCATTAATGACACGCGTCAGCGCCGTCTTAAAGCCGGATTCATGCGTTCCCCCTTCATGGGTACTAATATTGTTCGCAAATGAATATATATTACCGACATAACCGTCGTTGTACTGCAGGGCAACTTCGACATGAATCCCTTCTCGTTCCCCTTCCATGAAGATCGCTTCTTCGTGCAGTACTTCTTTCGTACGGTTCAAATGTTCAACATACGACTTAATACCGCCTTCGTAATGATATTCATTTTGTTTGCCTTCACCACGCTTATCTTCAAGCGTGATTTTAATGCCCCGGTTTAAGAATGCAAGTTCACGCAAACGCTGTGCAAGCGTATCGTAATCATATACAAGTGTTTCAGTAAAAATTTCTCCATCCGGGCTGAAATGAATGTGAGTGCCAGTAATATCAGTTTCACCAATTACCCTTAGGTCTTCCTGTGGAACACCGCGCTTAAATGCCTGGTAATGAATTTTTCCGTCACGGTGTACATATACTTCAAGAATCGTTGATAGCGCATTTACGACAGAAGCACCGACACCATGAAGGCCGCCTGATACCTTGTAACCGCCGCCGCCAAATTTCCCGCCAGCATGAAGAACGGTCAAAATGACTTCAACAGCAGGACGTCCCATCTTCTCATGAATACCGACCGGGATACCGCGTCCGTTATCTTTGACGGTAATGCTGTTATCTTCTTCAATGATGACATTGATTTCCGTACAGAAGCCAGCAAGTGCTTCGTCAATACTGTTATCGACGATTTCCCATACGAGATGATGGAGACCCCTTGCACTTGTCGAACCAATATACATACCGGGACGTTTCCTAACGGCTTCGAGCCCTTCGAGGACCTGTATTTGATTGGCATCATAGGAAGGTGTCACATTGTGTTGTTCCATTGTCAAATCCAGTCACCTTCTCTTTCAGTAAAAATGTTATTTAATTTGTTGAATTGCCCCGCTTGTAACGCTGTATGCGGAAGCAGCATTTAATGTATCGTGTTCAATTCCGTCCGTGTTCGTCGTCGTCACAAACGTCTGTACTTTCCCGTGAATCGTATTCAATAAATGTGACTGGCGATAATCATCAAGCTCGGATAATACATCATCGAGCAATAAAATCGGGTATTCTCCTATTTCTGACCGAATCAATTCAATTTCAGCAAGTTTCACCGCAAGTGCAGTTGTTCGCTGCTGTCCCTGCGATCCAAAAGTCTGAATGTTTTTTCCGTTCACATAAAAGAGAAGATCGTCTCGATGCGGTCCAGTCAATGTCACACCGCGGTCCACTTCTCTCGTGCGTCCTTTTTGAAACATTTCTTCAAGAACGGATTGCATCTGCTCTTCATTTTGCTCCTCACGAATACCGGCAGCTGGTTCATATAAGATATCGAGCGATTCGATACCACGAGAAATCCCTGAATGCAGCGGCCCTGCCCATTTTTGAAGCATTCGAATAAACTCAAATCGCTTTTTCATCACTTTCACAGCCAGTTCAATCAACTGTTCCGTAAGCACTTCAAGCATGGTGTAATCAGATGCACGTTTCGTTTGCAGCTGTTTTAAATAATGGTTCCGCTGTTGCAGCACTTTATGGTATAAGCTTAAATCATGTAAATAAACAGGGGAAACCTGCCCAATTTCCATATCAATAAAACGCCTTCTTACTTGTGGACTGCCCTTCACCAGCGTCAAATCTTCCGGCGCAAACATCACTACGTTCATATTGCCAATGTAACGGCTTAGACGCGTCTGTTCTAGATGATTTACTTTCGCTTTTTTTCCTTTTTTTGAAATCAGTAGTTCTAACGGGAGCGACTGGTGCTTTTTCTGCACCCTCCCTTTTATTTTAGCATAATCAGATTCCCAGCGAATTAAATCTTTATCATTGGATGTCCGATGCGATTTAGCCATTGCCAATACGTAAATGGATTCGATTACATTTGTTTTCCCTTGCGCATTTTCACCGATGACGACATTGACGGTATTGTCGAATTCAACGAGAAGCGATTCGTAATTTCGGTAATGTTCAAGAGCTAGTTGTTCAATGTGCATGTAAGCATAACACCTTTCGCTGACGGTTAATCGGTTTCTTCCTCAGATCCAAATACAACTTCATATACACCGTCACCCGAAATCTCCACACGGTCACCTTCCCGCAGCTTCCGTCCTCTGCGATTATCTTCTTCCCCGTTAATAAAGACTTCGTGTTCACTTAAAAACCATTTTGCCATGCCTCCTGTTTGAATAACACCTGCAAGCTTTAAAAATTGACCAAGCGTAATAAAATCCGTATCAATACCTACTTTTTTTGTCGTCATATTTTCTTTTCCTCCGTTAAAAAACCCAATACTTTATTTTACTAAATATATGCCATAAATACAAAAAAAGCGGAGCACACGTGCTCCGCTTTGCTATTCGATACATCAATACGTACGAACAGGCAAAATCAATTGCAATATTGAATCATCATGAAGCGGACGAATAACGAATGGGCGCATTGCTCCCGTAAATTGAATATCAATTTCTGCCCCTTCAATTGCTTTCAATGCATCCATCATATATTTAGCACTGAACGAGATTTTCAGTTCTTCACCCTCTGAAGATATACTGTTTACTTGCTCAGTTACTTTTCCGATTTCAGGGGAGTTAGATGAAATTTCGATCGTTCCAGACTCTCCGCTGCTCATTTTGACTACGTTGTTACGTCCTTCACGTGCTAAAAGCGACGCGCGATCGACTGCCTGTAAATATTCTTTCGTGTTCAATTCGATTTTCGTTTTGTACTCTTCTGGAATCAAACGACTTGTATCAGGATAATTCCCTTCAAGGAGCCTTGAGAAAAATAATACATGTTTTGAACGGAAAAGCACCTGATTATCTGTCATCACAATTTCCACCGGTTCGTTTGTGTCATCCAATATTTTGCTCAGTTCTGTCAAGCTTTTCCCCGGAATCACAACATTGTACTCACCTGCCGGCAGTCCCTCAGCGGTCGTTTTCCGCAAAGCGAGACGATGGCTGTCCGTTGCAGTACAGATTAGTGATCCATTCTCGATTTTCCAGTTGACCCCAGTCAAAATCGGACGTGTTTCAGAAGTTGATACTGCAAAAACGGTTTGACGAATTAACGTTTTAACAAGATCAGCCGGTAATTTAAATACATTTTCATCATCAATTTGCGGCAAATGAGGATATTCATCTGCATCCTGCCCGTTCAAACTGAATTCAGCATGTCCGGAACGAATGATCGTTTGGAATGAAGATGATGTCTCAAACTCAATAATGGATGCCGGCAGCTTGCGGACAATTTCATTAAAAAAGCGTGCATTTAATACCACACCTCCCGTTTCTTCTACGAGAGCAATTTCTTTTTCACCTTCATTTTTCGGGATAAATGATTCGATCGAAATATCAGAATCACTTCCTGTTAGTGTAATTCCATCGTCAGAAGCATGAATTTTAATCCCCGTCAAAATAGGAATTGTTGTTCTAGAACTTACCGCTTTTAAAACATCCTGCACGCTGCCAACAAGGCGGTCTTTTTGTATGGAAAATTTCATATGTACCCCTCCGATACTATATTTGAATAGCATTCATTTTAAAGACTTGTTTTTTATTTTTATATTAAAAAAATAATAGCAGTAGTAGTAGGGCTTGTTGATTTGTGGATAACCGTGAAAAAACGAAATAAAGACAGTCTATCCACATGTGGACAGACTGTTGATGAGCGCCCTTTATTATTCACAAGTTATTAAGCTTTTAGAATGGTAATGATTTCTTTTATTTTTTGCTGAACAACGGGATCTGTGTCGAACAGCTTTGATATTTTTTCATGGGCATGAATGACGGTCGTATGATCACGTCCCCCAAACTCTTCACCGATTTTAGGAAGCGAGAAATCGGTCAGCTCTCGTGACAAGTACATAGCTACTTGGCGAGGGAATGCAACAGATTTCGTTCGTTTTTTTGCTGTGAAATCCTCAAGACGGATATTGTATTGCTCGCCGACGACCCGCTGAATATCTGGAATGGTAATGACCTTTGGCCTTGATCCCGGAATAATGTCTTTGAGCGCATCAGCAGCAACGTTTGCGTTCACTTCTTTATTGATTAAAGAAGAATAAGCAACTACGCGGATAAGAGCTCCTTCCAGTTCACGGATGTTTGTATCAATTTGATTGGCGATGTACAGCATTACTTCATTCGGCACATCCAGATTTTCAGCACGCGCTTTTTTACGAAGAATGGCGATTCTAGTTTCTAGATCCGGCGGTGTGATGTCCGTAATCAATCCCCATTCAAAACGCGAACGAAGGCGATCTTCAAGCGTGGGAATTTCTTTCGGAGGCCGGTCACTAGAAATGATAATTTGCTTGCTTTCCTCATGAAGTGTATTAAAAGTGTGAAAGAATTCTTCCTGCGTCTGTTCCTTGCCGGCCAAGAATTGAATATCGTCAATGAGCAGCACGTCTACATTCCGATATTTGTTACGAAACTCAACGGCCTTATTATCGCGGATCGAGTTGATAAATTCATTTGTGAATTTTTCTGATGACAAGTAGACGACCTTGGCTCCTGGATTATGTTCAAGTACGTAATGGCCAATCGCGTGCATTAAATGTGTTTTTCCTAGACCGACACCCCCGTATATAAACAGTGGATTGTAAGCTTTCGCTGGCGCTTCTGCAACAGCGAGTGAAGCGGCGTGGGCAAAACGGTTCCCAGAACCGATAACGAATGTGTCAAATGTATATTTTGGGTTCAGCATGCTCTGAATGGTATCCTGTCCGTTAGTTTTTTCGTTCTTAGGTTCAGACCTATGTTTTGGCGGTGCGTATGTGTCGAAATCATGGACGTCCGGGGAAATAAAATAAACATCTAATTTTTCTCCCGTTAACTCGTCAATAATCTCCGACATAAGGTGCGTATAGTGCCCTTCCAGCCAATCACGGTTGAAAAAATTAGGAGCAGCAACTACAATAGCGTCCCCATGAAGAGAATGAGCTGTTGTTGATTTTACCCACGTATCAAAACTTGGTTTGCTAATTCTCGTTTGAATATTCTCAAGCACTTTGCTCCAGAGATCATCAATATTTTCCATATGGCACCCTCTTTCTTGCTCCCTGTGTACTGTGTTTAATATTTGTACAATGTAATTACAGAAGAAATTAATAATTATGCATGGCAATGATTGTGAATAAATATATAATAAGATAAAACTAGTTTTTTCGACAAATTCTACAGTGTGTGGATAAACTTAAAAACAGGGTGTATATAGTTTTTCCACAATCTATCCACAATTGTGGATATTTTTATTCTGTGTACGAGTTATCCAGAGTGAAAACAAAATAATAATAGCAGAAATAACGAGCAGTTGCAATGACTGGAATGAATTATCCACAAGGTAAAAAACAATGTTAGAAACATTGTCCACAGGGTGAGGACTTGTGAAGAACAGGATGGAGTAGTTGTGGATAATCTAAAAGTGCCGTCGAATGCTGTCCACAATGGTCAGTTACTAAATAAAATGCGCAGGTTGTATAATAGAATTCCGCAGAGAAAAGACAGTGAAAAAAACGGATCAAATCCCTTTTCTAAAATTCAGTTGACAGGATGGATGCTCGTCTTTATAATTAACAAAGACTGTTTTGAAAATATGAATTTGAAAACCTCAGGGAGGTGTTTAAATATGAAAAGAACGTACCAGCCTAACAAGCGTAAAAGAAGCAAAGTTCATGGTTTCCGTGCACGTATGAGTTCTAAAAACGGCCGCCGTGTGTTAGCAAGCCGCCGTGCAAAAGGCAGAAAAGTACTATCTGCATAAGACCACTGACCATTTCAGTGGTCTTTTTTTCTAAGTATTGCTGTGCGAATGAAAGAACCAGCAGGTGTCATAATGAGAAAATCATTTCGGATTAAAAAAAATGATGATTTCCAAACGGTCTTCAGTAAAGGAAAATCGTTCGCAAATCGCCAGTTTGTTGTTTATATGTATAAAAAAGAACAAAATGTACCGTTCCGGATCGGTTTATCGGTTAGTAAAAAAATCGGCAATGCCGTAGTACGAAACCGAATTAAGCGATATATAAGACAAAGTTTTACGGAACTGAAAATGGATATCCGCCCTGGGTATGATTTCATTATCATTGCAAGAAAGCCTGCTGCGGACATGTCATGTATAGAAGTGAAGAGCAGTCTAACTCACGTGTTGAAACTGGCCAAAGCGCTAAAAGGAAAACAATCAAATAAACAAAATAAAGAGTAAGCCAATGACAGGGGGCGTAACGCTTTGAGTAAAAGAACGCTTTCATTCCTGATTCTGGCTCTTTTTTCTGTATTGCTTGCCGGCTGTACAGAAGTCAATCAGGAAATTACAGCGGATAGTGAAGGGTTTTGGAATGAATACGTCATTTATCCGTTTTCACAATTTATTACAGCTACTTCTAATTTAGTAGGTGGATACGGACTTGGGATTGTAGTTGTAACAATCATTATTCGAATTATCATTTTGCCGCTCATGATTAAGCAGACGAAAAGTGCCAAAGCGATGCAAATGGTTCAGCCCGAAATGCAGAAGCTGAGAGAAAAATACAAGTCTAAAGACGCACAAACACAGCAAAAACTGCAGCAGGAAACAATGGCGCTGTTCCAAAAACACGGCATTAATCCACTTGCAGGCTGTTTTCCAATTTTGGTTCAAATGCCGATCATTATCGGTCTTTATCAGGCAATCATGAGAACAGCGGAAATTAAAGAGCATACATTTCTATGGTTTGATCTTGGTTCACCGGACATTATTTTGTCTATTCTTGCCGGTGTATTTACGTTCTTCCAGCAGAAATTGATGATGGCTGGAACAGCAAATCAAAATCCGCAGCTGGCGATGATGCTATGGCTCATGCCGATTATGATTATTATCTTCGGAATTACGCTTCCGGCTGCTTTATCATTATACTGGGTAGTTGGCAGTATCTTTATGATCGTCCAAACACTTGTGATTAATGGTCCGAACAAGGTTCAGGATCCATCTATTATGTAATAAAAAAGACATTGTCTGTTAGACAATGTCTTTTTTTATGTAGAAAAAGGAATACTATTCCTTTGTGTAATGATTTTAAAAAGTTATAAACATGTGGATGATTCTCTGTCTTTTTTTCAATCCACAGCTGTGGTATTCTATTTATTTAGGAAATGAAAATCAAGCAATTGGCTACTATAGATAAAGTTAATCGGAAAGAGGTGAAATGGATGGAATTTGATACAATAGCCGCGATTTCAACGCCGCCTGGTGAAGGAGCGATTGCGATCGTTCGTTTAAGCGGCGATGCGGCAATCGAGATTGCCGATAGAGTGTTTCGGGCTCCTGGGGAAAAAACGTTGTCCACAGCAGCGAGCCATACAATTCATTACGGACACTTAATTGATCCATCCACAAACCGGGTGGCGGAAGAAGTAATGGCATCCGTAATGAAAGGACCGAAAACTTTTACACGTGAGGATGTTGTAGAAATTAACTGCCACGGCGGGATTACAGCGGTAAACCGTGTGCTGCAGATTGTCTTAAATGAAGGAGCGCGTCTTGCTGAACCGGGAGAATTCACAAAACGTGCTTTTTTAAACGGACGAATAGATTTGTCGCAGGCAGAAGCCGTCATGGACTTAATTCGAGCAAAGACAGACAAGGCGATGAACGTAGCGCTCAATCAAGTGGAAGGGCGGTTGTCTAAACTCATTCGAACGTTGCGTCAGGAGATTTTAGAAACACTTGCGCAGGTAGAAGTGAATATTGACTATCCGGAATATGATGATGTCGAAGAAATGACACATCGAGTGCTTTTAGAAAAATCCCAGTTTGTGCAATCTGAAATTGACAGACTGCTTCGGACAGCCGAACAGGGCAAGATTTTACGTGAGGGATTGTCGACTGTCATTGTCGGCCGGCCGAACGTCGGAAAATCATCTCTTTTAAACGCACTCGTCCAAGAAAATAAAGCGATCGTCACGGATATTCCCGGAACGACACGTGATGTGATTGAAGAATATGTAAATGTACGCGGCGTGCCGCTTCGTCTTGTCGATACAGCAGGCATCCGCGAGACAGAAGACATAGTTGAGCGAATTGGTGTGGAACGATCAAGAAAAGTTTTGAAAGAAGCAGATTTAATTCTACTTGTGTTAAACTATTCGGATGAACTGACAGAAGAAGATGAAAACTTATTTAAAGCAGTTTCTGGCATGGATGTCATTGTGATTGTAAATAAAACGGATTTACCGCCGAAAATTAATATGAATCGTGTTAGGGAGTTAACAAAAGACGGCAAACTTGTTACAACATCGCTTTTAGAAGAACAGGGGATTGATGAACTCGAAGAAGCAGTTGCATCGCTCTTTTTTTCAGGAGCTGTTGGCGCACAAGATATGACATATGTGTCAAACTCGCGGCATATTGCGCTCTTAAATCAAGCGAACCGGTCTATTACCGATGCTATTAATGGTGTAGAAGCCGGTGTGCCGATTGATATAGTACAGATTGATTTGACAAGAACGTGGGAGCTGCTCGGTGAAATTATCGGGGAAAGTGTCCATGAAAGTTTGATTGACCAGCTGTTTTCACAATTTTGCCTCGGGAAATAATAAAGGAAAGGAAGTCAGTACATGAATTATTATGATGCAGGCGAATTTGATGTAGTCGTCATTGGTGCAGGACATGCAGGGGTTGAAGCGGGTCTTGCTTCTGCACGCGTGGGTGCTAAAACGTTAATGATTACGATTAACCTGGACATGATTGCCTATATGCCATGTAACCCGTCTGTTGGTGGACCGGCAAAAGGAATAGTCGTCCGGGAAATTGACGCTCTCGGCGGCGAAATGGCTAAGAATATTGATAAAACACACATCCAAATGCGGATGTTGAATACAGGAAAAGGTCCAGCTGTACGTGCGCTGCGTGCGCAAGCGGATAAAGTATTGTATCAACAGGAAATGAAGAAAACCATTGAAAACGAACCGAATTTGACGCTTATTCAAGGAATGGCGGAACGTTTAATTATCGAAGATGGGGAATGCAGGGGTATTATTACGCAAACAGGCGCAATGTACCGCTCCAAAGCGGTCATCATTACGAGCGGAACGTTTCTGCGTGGGGAAATTATCCTTGGCGATTTGAAATACTCAAGTGGACCGAATAACCAGCAGCCATCTTTAAAATTGTCCGAGCATCTTGAAGAGCTCGGCTTGGAGCTTGTGCGCTTTAAAACAGGTACACCACCGCGTGTAAACGCCCGGACAATTGATTATTCGAAAACAGAAATTCAACCTGGGGATGATGTCCCGAGGGCGTTCAGCTATGAAACAGAAGATTACATTACGGACCAGCTTCCGTGCTGGCTCACGTATACGAACGAAGAAACACATAATATTATCGGTGAGAATTTGCATCGTTCTCCGATGTATTCCGGCGTGATTAAAGGGCGCGGACCACGCTACTGTCCTTCAATAGAAGACAAAGTTGTCCGTTTCAACGACAAACCGCGCCATCAAATTTTTCTTGAACCAGAAGGCCGGAATACAGAAGAAGTATACGTGCAGGGATTCTCGACAAGCTTACCGGAAGATGTGCAGTATCGCATGCTTCGAACAATTCCAGGTCTTGAAAAAGCCCAGCTGATGCGTGCTGGTTATGCGATTGAATATGATGCAGTGGTTCCTACGCAGCTGTGGCCGACACTTGAAACAAAACGAGCAAAAAATTTATATACAGCAGGTCAAATTAACGGTACGTCCGGTTATGAAGAAGCAGCTGGACAGGGTCTCATGGCAGGTATTAATGCTGCATGCCGCGTTCTTGGCAAGGAAGAAGTTGTCTTAAGCCGTTCTGATGCTTACATCGGTGTCATGATCGATGACCTTGTGACGAAAGGAACGAGCGAGCCATACCGCCTGTTAACATCCCGTGCTGAATACCGCCTTCTTTTGCGTCATGATAATGCGGATCTTCGCTTAACAGAAATCGGTTATCGTCTTGGCACTATTTCTGAAGAGCGCTATGCGAAATTTACAGCGAAAAAAGCGGCGATTGCCGAAGAAATCGATCGTTTAAAAGTAACGATCATTAAGCCGGATGAAAAAACACAGGCAGTCATCCGTGAAGCAGGCGGAAGTGAATTGAAAGACGGGATTCGCGGTGCGGAGCTTTTACGCCGTCCTGAAATGACATACGAAGACATTAAAAAACTTATTCCGGCTGATATCGAGTTGAGTGAAGAAGTTGAAGAGCAGGTTGAAATCCAAATTAAATACGAAGGCTATATTGAAAAATCGCTTCAGCAAGTGGATCGCATGAAAAAGATGGAGAATAAAAAAATACCGGCTGACATTGATTACGACGCGATTAGCGGCATTGCGAATGAAGCACGGACAAATTTAAAAGAAGTGCGTCCGCTTTCGATTGCCCAGGCATCCCGTATTTCCGGCGTCAATCCAGCCGACATTTCCATTTTGCTTGTCTATATCGAACAGGGCCGTGTTGCACGGACTGGAAGTGAATAAGGAAGGTCTATATGAAAATCGATCAATTTCAATCACAGCTTGCTGAAAAAGGGATCACTCTCTCAGAAGAGCAAATGAAGCAATTTCAACGGTATTATGAGGTGCTTGTCGAATGGAATGAAAAAATGAATTTAACGGCGATTACCGATCAGGAAGATGTGTACGTAAAACATTTCTTTGATTCATTGACTGCTGCGATGCATACCGATTTAACGAAGCCGTTCCGCATCTGTGATATCGGAGCAGGTGCCGGTTTTCCCAGCATTCCGCTGAAAATCGCTTTCCCACAGCTTGACGTAACAATTATTGACTCGCTCAATAAACGAATTACGTTTTTGAATCATCTTGCTTCTGAATTGAAGCTTAAAAACGTTCATTTTGTACATGGACGGGCAGAAGAAATGGGACAAAAATCTGAGCATCGCGGTCAGTATGATATTGTCACAGCCCGAGCCGTTGCCCGTATGTCCGTCTTATCTGAGCTATGCCTGCCTTTTGTCAAAACAGGCGGGAAATTTGTTGCCATGAAAGCGGCCAGTGCAGCTGAAGAAATGGAAGCGGCAGCGAAAGCCATTAACGTACTGGGCGGAAAAACGGAGAACATCTTTTCATTCCGTCTTCCTGTTGAAGACAGTGAGAGGACAATTATTGTGGTTCGAAAAGAAAAAGAAACGCCAAAAAAATACCCGCGCAAACCGGGAACACCAAATAAAACACCAATTGAATGATGATAGCAGGAACAAGGCGCCTCATGGCGAATACTATCAGGTGGAGAATAGAGAAGGTGGTGTAGTCATGAAGCGTCCTTTTTCCCGTTTGTTCGGAGGGAAAAGTGAACAGTCATCCGATGTCGCAATCATGATGCAGGCAGATGAAGTAAAAGAACTTCCCGTAGAAAGCATTCAGCCAAACCGGTATCAGCCTCGTATTGTTTTTCATGAGGAGAAAATTCAAGAGCTGGCCTCAACGATTGCTGTCCATGGCATTATTCAGCCGATTGTCGTACGACAAATAGAAGACCGGTATGAAATTATAGCCGGTGAAAGAAGATTTAGAGCGGCGTTAAGTCTCGGACACTCTGTTGTTCCGGTGATCATTCGCTCGTTCTCAGATGAGCAGACGGCATCCGCAGCTTTAATTGAAAATGTACAGAGGGAAGAACTATCGCCGATCGAAGAAGCAATTGCATACAAAAAACTGCTCGATTTAAATGAGATGACACAGCAGTCACTCGCTGCAATGGTTGGAAAAAGCCAGTCGTTCATCGCAAATAAGCTTCGGCTGCTAAAATTGCCGGAAGATGTGCAGCAGGCAGTGGCTGAAAAGCATATTACAGAACGTCATGCACGTGCGCTTTTACCGCTGAAAAAGCCGGACTTACAAAGCGAACTGCTTCAAATCATGATCGAAAAGCAGCTGAATGTAAAACAGACAGAAGACCGTGTTGTAAAAATGCTTGAAAAAGAGCAGCCAAAGCCGCGCAAAAAAGCATTCAGCCGGGACATCCGTATTGCGGTGAATACAATTCGTCAATCACTGTCACTCGTACAGGAAAGCGGGATTCACGTGGAGCAGATAGAAGAAGAAAGCGATGACTTTTACCGGATTACCATTCAAATACCGAAAAAACCGCAACAATGAAAAACGAAAAGCCGTTTTTGCTCAACTGAGTCGAAAAACGGCTTTTTTTCTTATGAAAAAAAGCAAAAAAACGTTTATTTTGTTAAAATAAGAAACAGACAACACCGACAGAAGAAAGCAGGTGGTTTCCAATGGGACAAGTAATAGCGATCGCCAATCAAAAAGGCGGCGTAGGCAAAACAACAACATCCGTTAACCTCGGGGCTTCTCTAGCCTCGCTTCAAAAAAAAGTCTTGCTTCTTGATATCGATCCACAGGGGAATGCAACAAGTGGTGCGGGCATTGAAAAAAGCAGCGTGGAACAATGTATTTACGACGTTCTTGTAGATGATGTGGAACTGTCGGAAGTAATTAAAAAGACAACGGCAGAAGGGATGTACGCAGCGCCAGCAACAATCGCGCTTGCAGGAGCAGAAATTGAGCTCGTATCTGCCATTTCGCGCGAACTTCGCCTTAAAAAAGCGATTGAACCGCTCCGTGAAAGGTATGATTACATCATCATTGACTGTCCGCCGTCGCTCGGGCTATTAACGATTAACGCATTAACGGCAGCCGATTCCGTAATAATCCCTGTTCAATGTGAGTATTATGCGCTTGAAGGATTGAATCAGCTCTTAAACACAGTGAACCTTGTTCAAAAACACTTAAACAAAGATTTATATATTGAAGGTGTACTATTGACGATGTTTGATGCGAGAACGAATTTAAGTATTCAAGTGGTAGAAGAAGTGAAAAAGTATTTTCGCGATAAAGTATATCAAACGGTCATTCCACGAAATGTAAGGCTTAGTGAGGCACCAAGTCACGGAAAACCGATACTGCTTTACGATGTTCGTTCGCGTGGTGCAGAAGTGTATCTAGACTTTGCAAAAGAGGTGGCTGCACATGGCTAAAGGACTAGGCAAAGGGCTGGATGCGCTTTTTAAAGATTTAGGAACAGATAAGGATCATAATAGCAGCGTTCAAGACATTTCTGTTAAAGACATCCGCCCAAATCCGCACCAGCCCCGTAAAATTTTTAATGAGGAAGCAATTGACGAATTAAAGCAATCTATTCAATCTCATGGCATTTTACAGCCGATTGTGCTTCGCAAAAGCATAAAAGGGTATGAAATTGTTGCCGGCGAACGCCGCTTCCGTGCAGCAAAAGCAGCGGGACTGAAAGAAGTCCCAGCCATCGTAAAAGAGTTAACAGAAGAGCAGATGATGGAACTGGCACTTCTTGAAAACTTGCAGCGTGAAGATTTGACAGTGATGGAAGAAGCGGCGGCCTATCAGCTAATTCTTGATAAGTTAAGGATTACACAGGCAGACCTCGCCGCAAGGATTGGAAAAAGCCGTCCGCACATCGCTAACTATGTTCGTCTGCTTGGTCTTCCAGCTGAAATTCAAGGGTTTATCGCAGAAGGGAAGCTGTCAATGGGGCATGCACGTGCGCTTCTTGGAGTAAAACTAGAAAAACAGCAAAGTGAAGCGGCTAAAAAAGCTGTCAATGAAGGCTGGACCGTTCGTCAGATGGAAGACTGGATCCGCAAACTGAACAAAAAAGTTTCACGTGAAACAAAACCGGTAAAAAGAGATGTTTTTATCCTTGATCGGGAAGAGGCATTAAGGGCCCGGTTTGGCACCCCTGTACAAATTCGCCAGTCGAAAAGCGGGAAAAAAGGCAAAATAGAAATTGAGTATATGTCCGCTGATGATTTAAATCGTATTCTTGAATTGTTGGATCAAGAAACAAAGTAATGAGATACTCGCCAGATTAAGCTGGAAAAAACACGAAAAGACAGCAAATATCTGGCTTTTCGTGTTTTTTTACACTGTATTCACTCCGCTGTTTTTTTAAAATATATGGTCAGTCAGTTCATTATGAGACAGCCGGTAATACCCTTTATTTGAAAAAGAAATGGAGCTTGGCACGTATACTTTATAATTCGGGTTCGCCAAATTTTCTTCTACTCTATGCTTTTCATCCATTTCAAGAACCATTTGAGGATTGTATTCTTTTGTCTCAGCAAAACTTGAAACGTTTTTTACCAAAACAGCAGCCTCCTTTTTATTCATTTCATTAACCTTACACAAGATGATTTTGCCCATTTACCTCAGAGTTATACTTACTCCTAGAAAGGACCTGTGGCTAAACTTGCCGGGCAGGTGAAGGAAACGTGAAGGATCTTTTGAAGAAAGCTGGGGGAGGAACTTCATAATCACCTCACTGTAAATGTTGGTGGTTTCCTGATAAAATGGTGACGTCTCAGGAAACAGCAAGGAGGGTTTCTTTTGGAAGAACAATCATTAACTACGTATCAGCGCGCCCTTGAAAAGTTATGGGCGAAATTTACAAATGAAGAGACATGGCTGGCGTTTGGTGAAGGGTCGATTAAAATTATTTTAACCATTTTCGCCGCCATGTTAATCGTGAAAGTGGGTAAAATTGCAATTCGCAATTTTTTTGCGATTCGCTCGAAAGCACCGCTCACTTTTTCGGAACGGCGTGAAAATACGCTTTTAAAATTGATTGAAAATGTTCTCGCATACGTCGTGTACTTTGTTGCGCTTATTAATATTCTGGCTGTACTATCCTTTGATGTAAAAGGGTTGATCGCTGGTGCCGGTGTACTCGGTTTAGCCATTGGTTTTGGTGCTCAAAACCTCGTCCGTGACGTGATAACTGGATTTTTTATCATTTTTGAAGATCAATTTTCCGTTGGTGATTTCGTACGGATAGGTCAATTTGAAGGGACCGTTGAAGAAATTGGACTGCGTACGACAAAAATTAAACAGTGGACCGGTGAACTGCATATTTTACCGAATGGGAGTATTGTTGAGGTAACAAATTTCTCCTTGCATAATAGTGTTGCAGTAGTGGACGTTGGTATTGCCTATGAAGAAAATATTTCTGAAGCAGAGCGGATTATTAATGAATTACTGGCAACACTTCAAGATAAATATCCAGAGATTGTTCAAACACCGAAGCTGCTGGGCATTCAAATGCTGGCCGCATCCGATGTGACGCTGCGTATTACGGCAGAAACGACACCGATGAATCATTGGTATGTTGCACGAATGATGAGAAAAGAAATTAAAGATTGTCTAGATGAACATGGTATTGAAATTCCGTATCCGCGCATGGTGATGTATTCTAAAACAGAAGAATCAGGAGCAGAAAAGCGGAAAAATGGGGGAACAGCGTGATGGAAGAAAAACAATTTGAATTAAATGATGTTGTTGAAATGAAAAAACCCCACCCATGCGGCGCGAATCGATGGAGAATCATTCGGCTTGGCATGGATATTCGCATTAAATGTGAAGGCTGCGGCCACAGCGTAATGCTGCCACGACGTGAATTTTCGAAAAAAATGAAAAAAGTAATTGAACAGAGCGGCGAATAAGCCGCTCTTTCTTTTTTTACGGACACACAATGGATACATGGGTTAGTAATGGGCTCATAAACCAATTGCGCCGGAAGGAAAAAAGACCCCGTCTAATGCTTGTTCCTCTTGCGCATGATCTGAAATTGCCTTTTTCTGATTCAGTCCATATAATGGGGAAAGGTTGAAAAATATTGTCCGTGGGCCCTTAGGAAGCCAGTTAAGAAGGCGCTGGAAATTTATCCTTTGATCCTAGGGTTACAGGAAGTGGGTCACAAAGGCGTTGCGGCAGCATGACGTGAATGCAGCCTTTGATCCTTTAAAATGATAAGGAGTGAACAATATGGCATTAACAGCAGGTATTGTGGGGCTTCCGAACGTCGGAAAATCCACATTATTTAACGCAATTACGAAAGCAGGAGCAGAATCGGCCAACTATCCGTTTTGTACAATCGATCCAAACGTGGGCATCGTGGAAGTGCCGGATGAACGTCTTGTGAAATTAACAGAATTGGTCTCGCCGAAAAAAACAATTCCAACAGCCTTTGAGTTTACCGATATTGCCGGCATTGTAAAAGGGGCAAGCAAAGGAGAAGGACTCGGCAACAAATTTTTATCACACATTCGTGAAGTAGATGCAATCTGCCAGGTTGTCCGCTGTTTTGATGATGAAAATATTACACACGTATCCGGAAAAGTGGATCCGATTGATGATATCGAGGTCATTAACCTGGAATTGATTCTTGCGGACCTGGAATCAGTGGATAAACGTTTAGCTCGTGTGGCGAAACTTGCAAAACAAAAGGATAAAGAAGCGGCAGCGGAACATGATGTACTTGTCATTGTGAAAGAAGCGCTTGAATCGGACAAGCCGGCCCGCTCTATTGAATTTACGGAAGAGCAGCAAAAAATCGTGAAACAATTACACTTGCTTACGGCAAAACCGATGCTGTATGTGGCGAACGTAAGTGAAGAAGAAATTGCGGATCCATCAGGCAATGAGCACGTCCAAAAAGTGCGCGACTATGCATCAGGTGAAGGCTCAGAAGTCATTGTCATCAGTGCAAAAGTGGAAGAAGAAATTGCCGAACTTGATGACGATGAAAAGGCAATGTTCTTAGAAGAGCTTGGCATTTCACAATCCGGTCTTGATCAATTAATTAAAGCCGCGTATTCATTGCTCGGACTTGCAACATATTTTACGGCAGGTGTGCAGGAAGTACGTGCGTGGACATTCCGCCAGGGAATGAAAGCGCCGCAATGTGCGGGGATCATTCATACCGACTTTGAGCGCGGCTTCATCCGTGCCGAAACAGTTTCTTATGATGACTTGGTATCAAACGGCTCAATGAATGCCGCCAAAGAAGCGGGTAAAGTACGTCTGGAAGGAAAAGAATACGTCATGAAGGATGGCGACGTCGTTCATTTCCGTTTTAACGTTTAAATGGTTCTCTTGCGGCCCGCACTGAAAATACGCTGATTCACTTAGCATAGGTAATCATTACCAGATAGCGCCCGCAGCCGGAAAACAAATTATTGAGCATTAAATAGCTCCACCGGATTAATTTTTCGGTGGAGTTTTTCGTTATAGGGGTGATTTTTTGAAAGATATAGGCTATGCGGCCTTGATTGCTGCTTTTTTATTTATGACTGTGCCGCTCTGGCTTTCACATAAACAACGGCTTGGAATATCAAAAGACATCATTGTGGCGTCAATCCGCTCTTTTGTGCAATTAATGGCGATCGGCTATATTATTACATTTGTATTTTCATTAAAATCCCCTGTTGTCTTCACTCTGCTTATTCTGTTTATGATCATCGTCGCAGCGAGAACCTGTGCAAAGCGGGGAGGCGAATTCCAACATTCATTTTTGATTGCTTTTTTAGCGATTGTAACGGCTGAAATGGTTTCTGTCCTCATATGGGTATCATTCGAAATAGTTGTGTATGAAGCGCAATATATTTTGCCAATGAGCGGGATGATTATCGGCAGCTCAATGGTCGCGGTCAGCTTAACATTCGACCGTTTAAAGCGGGAATTTGATTTGACGAAAGAGTTGATTATGGGAAAACTCGCGCTCGGTGCAACGAATCGGCAGGCATCGCAAGACTTGATTGAGACAACGGTGAAAGCGGCATTGATTCCAAATGTGGAAGCGATGAAAACAATTGGTCTCGTTCAATTGCCAGGCATGATGACCGGGGCAATCATAGCCGGTGCTTCCCCCGTCATTGCGGTTAAATACCAGCTTGTTATTTTATTAACCGCGTTCGGAAATGCGGCTATTACCTCAATTATGGTCAGTAATATGACATATCCAGCTTTTTTTAAACAAAGAATGTTTTAAAAATTGCATAATTCAAACATACGTTCTATAATGGAGATGCCTCTGCCAAGCTGCCATGAGTTGTTGGATAATGTTGCGCTGTTGAGAAATTCATGTTATAATTTCAACTTGTGAGTAATGAAAACTTACTCTTAGGCCCGTAGGAAGCGGGTCACAAAGGTGTTGCGACAGGATGTCGCGTTCTAAACCTTTGATCCTTGCCCTTTTAAAGGGCCGCATAGTCCACGAGGAGGTGAACGAAGATGAGAAAGTACGAATTCATGTACATTATCCGCCCAAACATTGAAGATGAAGCGAAAAAAGCGCTAGTTGAGCGTTTTGACGGTATCCTTACTTCTAATGGTGCGGAGATCATCGAGTCAAAAGATTGGGGTAAACGCCGTTTAGCGTATGAAATCAATGATTTCCGTGAAGGCTTCTACCAACTTATTCATGCTAAAGCTGAAAATGCAGCTGCAGTTGAAGAGTTTGACCGTCTTGCGAAAATCAGCGATGACATTATCCGTCATATCGTTGTTAAAGAAGAAGAAAAATAATCATAACGTAATAAATACACATCTTTTTCAAAATGTTTCAATTTGAAACATTTTAAAAGAAAAGGAGTTGATTCTGATGATAAACCGAGTGGTTTTAGTCGGCCGTTTAACGAAAGATCCAGAACTTCGCTATACGCCAAATGGAGTTGCGGTTGCGACGTTTACGCTTGCGGTGAACCGTGCGTATACGAATCAACAGGGCGACCGGGAAGCGGACTTCATTAATTGTGTGATCTGGCGTAAACCGGCTGAAAACGTGGCGAATTTCCTTAAAAAAGGAAGCCTTGCCGGTGTTGAAGGACGTATTCAGACACGCAATTACGAAGGCCAGGATGGAAAGCGCGTTTACGTGACAGAAGTTCAGGCGGACAGTGTCCAATTTCTCGAACCAAAATCCGGCGGTGGTGGAGGCAGCCAATATGGCAATGCTCCTCAACAGCAGGGTGGTGGTTATGGCGGCGGACAGCAGCAAAGCAATCAGGACTTTCCATTTGGCCAGCAACAGCAGAATCAACAGCGCGGCACTAACAATGCCGGTTATTCTAAAATGAATGAAGATCCTTTTGCAGATAACGGTCAGCCGATCGATATTTCAGACGACGATCTTCCGTTCTAATCAATTAAGAGGAGGGGAAACTCATGGCAGGACGCAGAGGTGGACGTAAGCGTAAAAAGGTTTGTTATTTCACATCTAACGGTATTACACATATCGACTATAAAGATGTTGATTTGCTTAAAAAGTTCGTATCTGAACGTGGAAAAATTCTTCCACGCCGCGTTACAGGAACAAGCGCTAAATACCAACGTCGTTTGACGATCGCAATCAAACGCTCACGGCAGGTAGCACTTCTTCCATTCGTTGGAGAAGAAAGATAAGAATAGAAACAAACACAATGTTGAATTGACAACATTGTGTTTTTTTTATGAAAAATGTGAGAAAAATACATTAAAATAAGCAAACCATAGAAGAAACTTAGCACGAAATCTACATTTGCTTAAACAATTCAGAATCATTGAACTTTTTTAACAAATAATTTACAAAGGCTCAATATTGCTTTAGGTCAATAACACTATAATGGGAAGAAGGGATAGGGAGAAAGGTGTAGTGACTGAAGTGAAAACCATTCGAATGAAATTTGTTGTACCTATTACAATTGTTTTGGTTTGTGCATTTACCTTTATCATTTTTTTTACAGGGTGGAAAACGGAACAGAAAATAGCAGAAGATGCGACAGAGCAAACAGAAGGATTCGTTAAGGAACTGAACAATTCAGCAGCTGTTTTTTTACAAAAGTATGAAGAAAGTATTCAATTGCTGTCAGAATCAGATCAAGTCATTCAATATGCAAATACATATCGTACATCCACTCAGCCAAACAGTGCAGCAGACAGACAGATTCAAACGGTTTTTAACCGCTATACAGAAATATATAAAGATGCGCTGAGTGTATATTATGCTTCTGAAAATGGCGTATTTAAAATAGCGCCGTCAGCAACTTTATCGGATGACTTTAATCCGGTGGAATCCACGTGGTATAAGCAGGCTTTTGAATCAAAAGATCCGGTCTGGAGCGAGCCGTATGAAAGCGAATCGGGCGATTATGTCATCACGATTTCTAAAGCGATTGTGAGCGGTGAGAATGTTCTTGGGGTTATTGGAACGGATATTAATTTAACGAGTATGACAAATCGGATGAATGAACTGAACATCGGATACGACGGCTATCCAGTCATTTTATCAAATGAGGGAAAGGCTATCATTCATCCGACGGAAAAAGGGCAAGACGTCTCGAAAGACCCGGTGATGGCTGGCATAATTAAAGGGGAACAGAACGGTGTTATCGAAACGGCTAACGGCCTTGTCGTGTACGATACAGTCAGTAAAACGGGTTGGAAAATTGGTGCCGTCTATGAAAAAGAGAATTTATTTAGTGTGTCAAATGACTTGAAGAAAAATCTCGCGATTACTGCATTTTCGGTTCTTCTCTTAGTGATTATCGTCGTATCGATCTTGACTTCAAAAATTACAAAGCCGATCAAAAAGCTGAATGAATCAGTCCGTCAGGTGGCTGAGGGGGATCTTCAGACGCATGTACGTGTACCCGGAAAAGATGAAGTGGCATCGCTCGGCAGAAATTTTAACAACATGGTAGAAAAAATGCGCGGTATAGTAGGAGTAACGGATGATGCAGCGGCCAATTTACGTGAGTCGATTCAGCATCTAAACATTGCAGTGCAGGAAATCAATGAATCCGGTACGCAGGCCGTTTCGGCACTGGAAGAGCTAACGGATGGCACTGTACGCGCGGCAAGTGGATCGAAAAAAGCGGCCGATCGTTCAAGTGAACTTGGCCATTTAATCAGTTTGATATCAGAAGAATCAACTGCAATGTCCGAGCTGGCGCAGCAGGCTGCAGGAGCTGCCGGGAAAGGAACAGCGCATGTGGCCGCTGCAGCGTCTTCAATTGATGCATCAGCTGGCCGGATGGACGCTGCAATGACCGCGGTCCGCACACTGGCGGAAGATATTACCCGCATTGAAAGTATTGTTCATGTTATTGAAGACATCTCGGCTCAGACGAATTTACTCGCATTGAACGCATCGATTGAAGCGGCGCGTGCAGGAGCTCATGGGAAAGGATTTGCCGTTGTCGCTCAGGAAGTGAGAAAGCTCGCGGAACAGTCGAACAAAGCAGCAGGTGAAATTCATAAAAAAATTGCGGCTGTACAAAGTGGTTCTGAGCATGCTATCGATACAATGGGACAAGCAGGCGATCATATAATGGGGCAAACTGACGCAGTGAGGGAAACAGAAAGTGTCTTTGCGGCTCAAGTGGAATTGATGAGCAAGATGGAAGCTGCCATTACAGAAATTGCGGATAATATACAAACCGCCAATAAGGAAAAAGACATCGTGGTTCAAACGGCCGGTCATTTAGCAGAAGAGGCTCGTTCATCTGCTGCATCGTGCGAAGAAGTACAGGACAGGACGAAAACACAGCTTTCAGCGATTGAAAGCGTCGCAGCGGCGTCTGAACAGCTTGCTTCATTAAATGAGGAATTGATTAGTGCCATCCGTCAATTTCATATATAAAAGATAACGTAACAGTCCGATCTTTTGTTCGGACTGTTGCGTTTTTAAAGTTGAATGGACATCAAAAGGAAGGTAGAATAAAGAAAGAGAATACCGGATTTACGGTGTATGAACGGAGTGTTGTAGTGGGAAAGACGAAAGTGATTACAGAAGGGGCAATCATGCTGGCGCTATTTACGGTGCTGCTTCTTATTTCAGTTTATGTACCGATTTTATCAATTGTCGGCGTCTTGTTTTTGCTCTTGCCTTTTTTTATTTATAGCGCGAAATATGAGATTGCTCCGGCGTTCATGCTGCTTTTTGGTTCAGTGGCTATTACGTTTTTAATTGCCGGCCCTTTTATTTTGCCGGTGGCCTTCATGTACGGCATAACGGGTGTCGTAATGGGAATAATGGTGCGGAAGAAGTATGATAATTGGATTATTTATATGGCCGGAAGCTTGACGTTTCTACTGAACGTTATCGTGCATTACGTCGGTACCATTTGGCTGTTTGATCTATCTTTTGTAGATGAATTTGGTGCGCTCTTTTCCCAGTCGGTAAAAGATACGAGTGCAATATTAGGCAGTGAACCGGTTTACAAGCCGGAACAAATTAATGAAGCCATTCAATACATTAATGCGATTTTACCAGCATTATTTGTTATGACTTCGTTTGTCATCGTGTTTCTATTAATGCGTATCAACTACCCAATCGCAAAGAGACTGGGGATTCAAATAAAGCCATTCAATCCATTTTGGACTGTAAGGCTTCCGCGGTCTATTTTATGGTATTACCTCTTTTTTATGATCGGGGCACTGCTTGTCCAACCGGAAGATGGGACAATGTGGTATGACATCTATGTAAATGTGATGTTTATTTTGCAAGCCTGCTTATATGTTCATGGTTTGTCATTCGTGTTCTTTTTTGCACACATTAAAAAATGGCCAAAAGTTATTCCGATCATCATTGCGATTTTATCGATTCTAGTCATTCCGGTCCTTTATATTATTCGTTTATTAGGTATAATTGACTTAGGATTTGATTTAAGACAGCGACTGCAAAAAAAGCCGTAATATGCTTTTTAAAATCGGCTCCATTAAGTACCTTAATGGAGTTTTATAATTAGGAGCTGAAGCTATGCTTTCGTATTATAACAGGCGAATTATACAATTGCCGTTAATCTTTATCGCGGTTGTGCTCGCTGCCGCCTCAATCATGCTTCTGGCATACAATTACCTGGCGGGTGTTGTGATGATTGCGGTTACGATTTTTCTTCTCCTGTTTTTGTATTTATCAGAGAAAAGGCTCCATGATGAAGTGGAGAAATATGTGGCTACGCTGTCTCTTCGGCTGCAAAAAGTGGGCGATGAAACGCTTCAGGAGCTGCCAATTGGAATTCTTCTTTACAGTAAAGAATATAAAGTGGAATGGGCGAACCCCTTTTTAACGTCTTATTTTAATGAGAATACGATTGTTGGAGAGTCACTTTATGAAATCGCGGAACACATACCTGCTGCCATTAAAGGAGAGAAAGAAACCATTATTTCGCTCCACGACAGCCTGTTTCGTGTCATAGTGAAGCCGGAAGAGAGGCTTGTGTACTTTTTTGATGTAACAAAACAGGAGGCAACTGTCCAGCAATTTGAGGAAGAAAAGACCGTGCTGAGCATTATTTTTCTTGATAACTATGACGATGTAACGCAGGGAATGGATGATCAATCACGCAGCAGTTTAAATAGTCTTGTGACCTCTTTGCTCAATAATTGGGCAAAAGAAAATGGCATCTATTTAAAACGTACGTCTTCCGATCGTTTTTTCGCTGTTTTGAACGAACGAATTCTACAATCACTCGAGGAAACAAAATTCTCGATTTTAGATGTAGTACGTGAAGAAACAGCAAAGCATCATGCTCCGTTGACGCTTAGCATCGGTATCGGACAGGGAATCATTCCCCTTCCAGAACTCGGTGACATTGCCCAATCCAGTCTAGACCTGGTGCTGGGACGCGGCGGGGATCAGGCGGCGGTTAAGCAAGGTGACGGGAAAGTCAAATTTTACGGCGGAAAAACGAATCCGACGGAAAAACGGACGCGCGTGAGAGCACGGGTTATTTCGCATGCGCTTCGTGATATTGTCATTGACAGCGATAAAGTAATTGTAATGGGACATAAATATCCAGATATGGATGCGGTAGGGGCTTCGATGGGGATCCGTCATGTTGCTGAACTTAACGGCCGCGAAGGATATATTGTCATTGATTTTTCACAAATAGATACGGCCGTGAAGCGGCTTCTGCATGAATTGAAAGAGCAAAATCCAGTCCTTTACTCCCGTGTAATTACACCGGAAGAAGCGATGGAAATAGCGACAAGTAAAACGCTGCTTGTTGTTGTTGATACACATAAGCCATCACTAGTTATTGAAGATAGACTGCTTTCAAAAGCAGACCGTGTTGTCGTTATTGACCATCATCGTCGAGGAGAAGAATTTATTAAAAATCCGATTCTTGTTTATATGGAACCATATGCGTCATCGACAGCCGAGCTGGTTACAGAACTGCTTGAATATCAGCCGAAAACAAAAAAAATATCGATGATTGAAGCGACAGCGCTTTTGTCTGGCATTATTGTCGATACAAAGAGCTTTTCCCTCCGCACTGGTGCGCGTACTTTTGAAGCTGCTGCTTATTTGCGCACATATGGGGCGGATACCATTTTGGTTCAGAAGTTTTTAAAAGAAGATATCAACACGTACATTCAGCGCGGCCAGATCATTGAAACCGTCTATTTTTATAAAGATGGCATAGCCATCGCCAAAGGTGATGACCATCATGTATACGATTCGGTATTGATTGCCCAGGCAGCCGACACGCTCCTCACTATGAACAATGTAAAGGCATCATTTGTCATTGCGAAAAGAGGAGAAGAAACGGTCGGCATCAGCGCCCGATCACTCGGTGAAGTAAATGTCCAAATTATTATGGAACAAATGAACGGCGGCGGCCATTTAACAAACGCAGCGACACAAATTAAAGACGCATCAGTCGAAGATGTTGAGATGGAACTATGTCGTGTAATTGACGAATTGACTAAAGGGGGAACGGAAGAATGAAGGTTATTTTCTTAAAAGATGTAAAAGGAAAAGGAAAAAAAGGTGAAGTGAAAAACGTGGCGGACGGCTACGCGCATAACTTTTTAATTAAAAACGGTTTTGCAGTAGAAGCGACGGCAGGCAATAAAAATATACTCGATGCACAGAAGAAGAAAGAAGCGGCCGCTGCAGCGCAGGAGCTGGAAGAGGCGAAAAAGTTAAAAGAAACCGTTGAAAACATAACGGTTGAACTGCATGCGAAAACAGGTGAAGGTGGCCGTCTTTTCGGTTCTGTCACAGCAAAGCAAGTTGCAGATGAATTGAACAAAAAACATAAAATTAAAGTGGATAAACGAAAAATGGATCTGCCGGACGGCATCCGCGGTCTTGGCTACACAAACGTTCCGGTTAAATTGCACAATGAAGTAACGGCTACTTTGAAAGTACACGTCTCAGAAGAAAAATAAATAAATAACAAATGTGATCGGATTTTTTTCTGGTCACATTTTTTGCGCAAGGAGGCTCGAAAATGAACGATGTATTAACGGACCGCGTACCGCCGCAAAATATTGAAGCAGAACAGGCTGTACTAGGAGCGATCTTTCTAGAACCTTCTGCGTTAACGGTTGCTTCTGAAATATTAATTCCGGAAGATTTTTACCGGAGTGCCCACCAGCAGATTTACTTAACGATGCTGAAGCTTGGCGATCACGGGAAAGCGGTCGATGTTGTAACGGTAACGGAAGATCTTGCCGCCGCGAAACAAATCGAAGATGTCGGCGGAATTTCATATTTAAGTGAACTTGCGGCCTCGGTACCGACGGCTGCCAATATTGAATATTATGCCCGAATTGTTGAGGAAAAATCACTCCTTCGTCGTCTAATTCGGACGGCAACAACGATTGCACAGGACGGCTACGAGCGGGAAGATGAAGTTGAAGGGCTGTTAAGCGAAGCGGAAAAAAGCATTATGGAAGTGGCACAGCGAAAGAATGCTGGCGCGTTTCATAACATTAAAGATGTACTTGTACGCACGTATGACAATATCGAACTGCTACACAACCGGAAAGGCGATGTGACCGGAATTCCAACCGGCTTTTCGGAGCTTGACCGAATGACCGCCGGTTTTCAGCGCAACGATTTAATTATTGTTGCGGCTCGTCCATCGGTTGGTAAAACCGCTTTTGCGCTGAACATTGCCCAAAACGTCGCGACAAATACAGATGAGACTGTTGCTATTTTCAGCCTTGAGATGGGTGCTGAACAACTGGTCATGCGGATGCTTTGCGCGGAAGGCAATATTAATGCACAAAGCCTGCGGACGGGTGCTTTAACGGATGAAGACTGGCGCAAATTAACGATGGCAATGGGCAGTCTGTCCAATTCTGGTATATATATAGATGATACACCTGGTGTGCGCATCGGTGAAATACGGTCGAAATGCCGTCGTTTGAAACAGGAGCAGGGCCTCGGGATGATCTTGATTGATTATTTGCAGCTTATTCAGGGAAATGGCCGCTCGGGCGAAAACCGCCAGCAGGAAGTATCGGAAATATCTCGATCGTTAAAGGCGCTCGCCCGTGAACTAGAAGTGCCTGTTATCGCACTTTCTCAGCTTTCCCGCGGCGTTGAACAGAGACAGGATAAGCGGCCTATGATGTCTGATATCAGGGAATCCGGTTCAATCGAGCAGGATGCCGATATTGTCGCGTTTTTGTATCGTGATGATTATTATGATAAAGAATCGGAAAATAAAAATATGATTGAGATCATTATTGCGAAGCAGCGGAATGGTCCGACGGGTACAGTCGAGCTTGCTTTCGTAAAAGAATACAATAAGTTCGTCAATGTGGAGCGTCGTATGGATGAAATGTCTGCACCGCCCGGAGCATAAGAAGTCAGCGAAACGCTGGCTTTTTTTTGTGTAAAAACGAATGAATTTTAAAAAATATTATAAAAATGTTCGTCTTTTCTGTTTGACGAACACCGTTTTTTACTGGTAAAATAATTGAGGTTGATAAAACGTTTTTCATGAACCTTCGGAGGTGCAAAAAAATGTCATCAGTAGTAGTAGTAGGAACACAGTGGGGCGATGAAGGAAAAGGGAAAGTCACGGATTTTCTTTCAGAAAATGCAGAGGTCGTTGCCCGTTATCAAGGCGGAAACAATGCAGGCCACACAATTAAATTTAATGGTGTTACATACAAACTTCATTTAATCCCATCAGGAATTTTTTATTCGGATAAAATTTGTGTGATTGGCAACGGCATGGTTGTGGATCCAAAAGCGCTTGTAAAAGAACTCGAGTATTTGCATGGACACGGTGTATCCACAGATAATCTTCGTATTTCAAACCGGGCGCACGTCATTCTCCCTTATCATTTGAAAATTGATGAGGTGGAAGAAGAGCGCAAAGGCGCCAACAAAATTGGTACGACGAAAAAAGGAATCGGTCCTGCTTACATGGACAAAGCAGCCCGTATGGGAATTCGTATGGCAGACCTTTTAGACCGTGAAACATTTGAAGAGAAATTAACGCATAACATTGCGGAAAAAAATCGTCTTCTTGAACGTTTTTACGAAACAGAAGGGTTCAAGGTGGAAGATATTCTTGATGAATATTATGAGTACGGACAACAAATTAAACATCTTGTATGTGATACATCTGTTGTATTGAATGACGCGCTGGATGAAGGCCGACGTGTATTGTTTGAAGGCGCTCAAGGCGTAATGCTTGATATCGATCAGGGGACATATCCGTTTGTTACGTCATCAAACCCGGTCGCAGGAGGCGTGACAATCGGTTCCGGCGTTGGTCCGACAAAAATTTCGCATGTTGTTGGCGTTTCGAAAGCGTACACTACACGTGTTGGTGATGGCCCATTCCCAACTGAGTTGAACGATGAAATCGGTGATCTGATCCGTGAAGTTGGACGTGAATACGGTACAACGACAGGCCGTCCACGGCGTGTTGGATGGTTCGACAGCGTAGTGGTCCGCCATGCCCGCCGCGTTAGTGGTTTGACAGATCTTTCATTGAACTCAATCGACGTATTGACTGGGATTGAAACGTTGAAGATTTGTACGGCTTACCGCTACAAAGGCGAACTGATTACCGAGTATCCTGCTAACTTGCGTACGCTTGCTGAATGTGAGCCAGTATACGAAGAGCTTCCAGGCTGGACAGAAGACATTACAGGCGTGAAAAGCTTGAACGAACTTCCTGAAAACGCACGTCACTACATCGAGCGTGTTTCCCAGCTTACAGGCATTCCATTGTCCGTGTTCTCCGTAGGACCGGACCGCAATCAGACGAACGTTGTAAGAAGCGTTTGGAGTTAATAAAAATCTTCACCGACTTCCATTAGGAGTCGGTGTTTTTTTCTTGAGAACAATTTTATTGCTAAAAAGGTTCATTACTCCGGTTCCACCCTATTATAGGGCTTGCTGCCTAATAATGTTAATTTCCCGCATAAAAAGACGATTGTTGTCTTAGAATGTTTGGGAATAGACGCAAAATTGTCAAAATTTCTTCGCCTTGTTCGTTTTTTGCGACAAAATGTATTGTCACTCCCATAGGCATGTGATACTATTAACAACGTTGCTGGTAAACAATTTGGTCCGGTAGTTCAGCTGGTTAGAATGCCTGCCTGTCACGCAGGAGGTCGCGGGTTCGAGTCCCGTCCGGACCGCCATTTTTACTTTAACCTATCGTTATGTTCTGTCTTGGTGGCGGCCGTCCTCACCTTAGTATGTCCTCTAGAATAAACGGCCGCTATATTTTTTAACAGAATTTTGAAAGATATTTTTGATTATATTTTACTACGGCTCAGTAGCTCAGTTGGTAGAGCAAAGGACTGAAAATCCTTGTGTCGGCGGTTCGATTCCGTCCTGAGCCATAAAAAAAGCATCGCGGTGATTTCGCTCCCGTGGTGCTTTTTGTTATTTTCCGCAATGTTTACCGGTCGGACAACGGATGTCATTGAAGCGCTGTTCATGGTAAAGTTAAGAAAGGCGAAAGAAGTACAAATATGATAAAATATAGTATTTGAAGCCATCTTTATCTCATCGAAAAAGAAGTGAGGGAAATAGATAATGCAAAAGAAAATATTGGTTGTAGATGATGAAAGACCAATTGCAGATATTTTGCAGTTTAATTTAAAAAAAGAAGGATATGACGTTCAGTGTGCCTACGACGGGGATCAGGCAGTGGAGATGGTAGAAGAAATGCAGCCGGATCTTGTTCTGCTGGATATTATGCTTCCGGGACGTGATGGAATGGAAGTATGCCGTGAAGTGCGAAAAAAATATGAGATGCCAATCATTATGCTGACCGCGAAAGATTCTGAGATTGATAAAGTTCTTGGTCTTGAACTCGGTGCGGATGATTATGTAACAAAACCATTTTCAACACGAGAATTAATCGCGCGGGTAAAAGCGAACCTGCGCCGTCATCAGGCAGTGCCTGTACAGGTAGAAGAAGAATCAGATACGAATGAAATTGTGGTAGGGGCGCTGACCATTCATCCGGATGCGTACATCGTTTCAAAACGCGGGGAGACGATTGAATTGACTCACCGTGAATTTGAGCTGCTTCATTATCTGGCGAAACATATTGGCCAGGTGATGACTCGGGAGCATTTGCTGCAGACCGTGTGGGGCTATGACTACTACGGAGATGTTCGGACAGTAGACGTGACCGTGCGCCGGCTGCGTGAAAAGATTGAAGATAACCCGAGCCACCCATCTTGGATTGTGACGCGAAGAGGAGTAGGATACTACTTACGCAACCCAGAGCAGGAGTAACGTTGATGAAACGGGTAGGTTTTTTTCGTTCAATTCAGATGAAATTTGTCCTTATATATGTGCTGCTGATTTTATTTGCAATGCAGATTATCAGCGTATATTTTGTAAACTCTCTTGAAGAAAAATTTATTGCAAACTTTAAAAGCTCCCTTCAGGAACGGGTGAATTTGCTTGAATATAATTTGCGGGAAGGAATGTTGAAAGAACGGGACGAGGAAACAATTACGCTCGAACAGGATATTCGGCATATATTAGATGACTTTTCCGCCCCTGATATCATTGAAGTACGGGTGATCGATGAACGAAGCCGGATTATCGGTACATCAGATGTGACGAACCAGGGAGTTGTCGGGCAAAGAATGACCGAAATTGCTGTGAAGCGGGCGCTTTCTGCCGGCTCGGCGCAAGATAATATGCTCATTAATGAACGGACAGGCCAGCGTGTTTGGGTCTTCACCTCGCCAATTTTATCCAACAGTGAAGTGATTGGTGCGGTGTATTTAATTGGCAATGTTGAAACAGTATTCGGCCAGCTCGATGACATTAATGAAATCTTATTTTCTGCGGCAGTTCTGGCACTGGTCATTACAGCCGTGTTAGGTATTACCTTAGCCAGAACAATCACCCGTCCGATTACCGATATGAGGAGGCAGGCGGTTGCACTAGGAAAAGGGAACTTTTCACGGAAAGTAAAAGTATACGGACAAGATGAAATCGGCGAGCTTGCCGTGACATTTAACAACTTGACAAAGCGGCTGCAGGAAGCACAGGCAATGACAGAAGGCGAACGCCGTAAACTCTCATCGGTTCTTTCTTATATGACAGATGGTGTTATTGCAACTGACCGCCGAGGGCGCGTCATTTTGATTAATGAACCAGCTTCAAAAATGCTGAATGTTTCACGTGAAACAGTGATTTCACAACCAATTGTGACACTTTTAAATCTGGAAGAAGACTATTCATTTGATGATTTATTAAATGAACAGGATTCGGTCATTCTTGATTACAGCACACACGACAGACCGTATATTTTACGGGCGAATTTTTCCGTTATTCAAAAAGAAACCGGTTTTGTTAATGGACTTATTACCGTTCTGCATGACATTACGGAACAGGAAAAAATTGAAATGGAACGCCGTGAGTTTGTGACGAACGTTTCACATGAACTCCGCACGCCGCTTACGACAATGCGCAGCTACTTAGAAGCACTTGCGGAAGGCGCGTGGCAGGATCCGGATATTGCCCCGAACTTTCTTGATGTCACACAGACAGAAACAGAGCGGATGATCCGGCTTGTAAATGACTTGCTTCAATTATCAAAATTCGACAGCCACGAGTATAATTTAACGAAAAAAGATACAGACTTTATCGAGTTTTTTAATAAGATAATTGACAGGTTCGAAATGACGAAATCACAGGAAGTGACATTCCAGCGTAAACTGCCGCGTTATCCGATTTACGTCACAATCGACCAAGATAAATTGACACAGGTGATTGATAATATTATCTCTAATGCGTTGAAATATTCACCGGAAGGCGGACTTGTTTCATTTAAGGTAGAAGAGCACGCCAATACCATTCAGGTGAGTATTAGCGATCAAGGGATGGGCATTCCGAAAAAAAGCCTTGAGCGTATTTTCGAGCGTTTTTACCGTGTAGACCGGGCTCGTTCAAGAAAAATGGGCGGGACAGGTCTAGGATTAGCGATTGCAAAAGAACTTATTAGCTCGCACGGCGGTCACATCTGGGCGACAAGCATTGAAGGAAAAGGGACAACCATTTTCTTCACACTGCCTGCGGATCTTTCCGAAGAGGATGATTGGGAATGAATTATGAAAAAATCAAATCCATTGCCCTGGCGTTGCTTGTGCTCATAAGCCTGGCATTCACGTGGGGCATCTGGAACTACCAGCCTTCTTATGAAACGATTAGAGAGGATTCGTCTGAAATTGTAAAGGAAGTGGAAATTGGCCAGCAGCAAAAAATCTCTGTGCTGCTGAAACCGTCCAAAATTATCGTCCATTTGCAGGATAATCATTATGGGACAGTGGCCAAGGAAGAATTGACATGGGTTATGGAGGAAATGGCTTCATGGACATTTTATGAGCCTGAAAATATATCAAGTTCATTGAGTGAGCGGCAATTTGACGAGCTTCTCAGCGGCAATTCACGAGTGGAATTGTTCTTCACATCAGACATACCATTCAATACGATAAAAAATGTATTTGTATTTAATGATTCGGTAGTACCAAATGCTGTCTTTGACCGGATTGTCATTAGCGGAGCAGAAGGACAAGGCAACCATGCATCTGTTTACTTCGTATCTGTAGAGGAACGGCTTGTCTTTAAAAGCGAGATTGAATCACCATCACTCTTAGCATTTAAAACGCGCTTTTTAAAAAAATCGGATCGTCTCGAACCTTACATTTCACATGAAATTCCGAACGGGTCCCGTTTATTTGTAAGAGAAGAGCCGCCTGTATTGCCTGTCCAAAAATATTTACCGGCACCAATTGATACTGATAAGTTTAAAAAAGCTTTATTTACGGATCCAAGCTATGTGAGACGAGGATCAAGGTCCGGACAAGATGAATATACGGACGGTTCGAGCATAATGAGCGTCAATCAGAGCACCAGAGTGATCGAGTATGTGGATCTGGCACAGGAAAGTGAAACGGGTCAGGAGATTACACTCGATCAACTCATTGATAAAAGCATCAGCTTTGTCAATGACCATAACGGCTGGGTTGATGATTACCGTCTTTTCAGTGCAGAAGCGGGTTCTTCTGAAATCAGCTACCGGTTATTTTCCGGTGATTTTCCGGTTTTTAACTCGCTGGGAATGGCAGAGATAAAGCAAAATTGGGGGCGCGACAGTATTTTTGAGTATGAACGTCCATCCTTTACGATTCACAATCCCCTTCCAGAAACGGGCTCTCCGGTTAAACTGGATAAAGGCGAAGATGCACTGAAAAAAGTGCTCGCCAAGGATATTGATCCGACGTTATTGACTGATATGCGAATTGGCTATGAAATGACAGATCAGCCGGAAATTTTAGCGCTAGAGCCTTCCTGGTACTACCGATATAATGGCATGTGGCTGCGGCTTGAGCCAGATGAAGGGGGAGCAGCTGATGGATTGGAATAAAACGAAAACATATTTTATCGCGGTCTTTCTCGTGCTCGATCTGTTTCTGGCGGTCATGTTTTTTAATAAATTCGATGCAACCCGGTTTGAAGTTATTAAGGCAACGTCCATTGAAGATAAACTAAAAAACGATCGGATTGAATATGAAAAAATGCCGGCTGATGCCGGTGAATTATCGATTATTACAGCAAAACCGAAAACATTTTCCAAATCGGATTTTCTTTTTTATACGAATCAAACGATTAAGATTGATAGCATTGACAGTAATGGAACAAAAATTGAAAGCGTATTGGACAAACCGTATGAGACAGATGGGGCAATGCGGGATAAAATGATTTCGTTTGTGAAAAACAATGTGCTTTTGGGCGAGCAATACTCGTATTGGAAGCGGGATCGTGAAGAAAAAACGGTTATTTTTTATCAGCAGTATGACGATAAAAAGCTTTTCCAAAATATAAGCGGTCTAGTCACCTTGAAGCTTGATGATAAAGATAATATTATCAGCTATACGCAGACAATGCTTTCAAATATTGATGAACACACAGATGAGGAAGCGATATTAACAGCTTTCCAGGCAATTGATGCCCTGTATCAAAATGGGCTTATTCAACCGGATACTGAGGTTGCGAATGCTGAACTTGGTTATTATACTCTCGTGCAGCTGACGGAATCGCAGGTGCTGTCACCAACCTGGTATTTTCAGTTGAGAAAAGACGGTGAAACGAAAGAATTTTACGTCAATGCCTATAACGGATCGATTTATCAGACGGAAAAAGAGTCGTAATGAACTGGAGTGGGATAGATGACGATTCAATTTAGTGTGCTTGCAAGCGGAAGTACCGGCAATGCGATTTACGTGGAATCTGACGGTCATTCATTTCTTGTGGATGCGGGATTAAGCGGAAAAAGGATGGAAGAGCTGTTTTCTTCGATTGGCAGACAGATAGCAGACCTTTCCGGTATTCTTGTCACACATGAACATAGTGATCATATTAAAGGACTTGGCGTGCTGGCAAGAAAGTATAAATTGCCGGTGTATGCTAATTCAAAAACATGGCGGGCAATGGACCGGTTGACTGGGACGATTGATGACAGCCAGAAGTTTGTTTTTGAAACGGAAACTGTAAAAACTTTTGGTGCGCTCGATATTCAGTCATTTGGCGTTTCACATGATGCGGCTGAGCCGATGTTTTACATTTTTCACAAAGGTGACAAGAAACTCGTTTTGATTACGGACACAGGCTATGTCAGCGACCGGATGAAAGGCTTGATTGATAACGCCGACGCGTATGTATTTGAAAGCAATCACGACGTGCAGATGCTGCGCATGGGGCGTTACCCGTGGAACATTAAACAGCGCATTTTAAGCGACGTAGGCCACGTGTCAAATGAAGATGCCGCCCTCGCGATGAATGATGTGATTGGACCAAAGACGAAACGAATCTATTTAGCACATTTAAGCACAGACAATAACATGAAAGAGCTGGCGAAAATGAGTGTCACACAAACGCTGCAAATGAAAGATGCAGGAGTCGGTGAACAATTCGATTTGTTCGACACTGATCCGAAAATTCCAACGCAGCTGGCGGTTATATAAGAACGGTCACAGAGAAACTATTCTGTGATCGTTTTTTTGGGGTTCAGAAGGGTAAAGCAAGACTGAATAATGGACGAATCTGGTGCGAACAATGTAATATAGTTTTACACTTTAGAATACTTAGTGGGGTTTTATAAAAGGAGGAATCTATGATGAAAGATACAATTTTGTTTAGTCCAGTAACCTTGGGAACGATCGATTTCGGTAATCGGGCAGGGGTCGCTCCTATGACAAGAACAAGTGCAGCCTATGAAGGTTTGGCAACCGATCAGATGGTATCTTATTACGAGAAATTTGCCCGCGGCGGTTTCGGTTTTATCATTACGGAAGGAATTTATCCAGACGATAAGTATAGCCAGGGATATATGAACCAGCCGGGAATTGTAAATGATGATCAGGTGCAGTCATGGAGAAAAGTAGTGGAGGCCGTTCATCAGCAAGGAAGCAAGATCATTGCGCAGCTTATGCATGCAGGTGCTCTTTCTCAGGGAAACCGTTTTGTCAAAGAGGCCATGGGTCCTTCTGCTGTTAAACCAAAAGGGGAACAGTTAGGTATTTATGGCGGTGAAGGTGCCTTCCCGACACCGAAAGAAGCAGCTAAACAAGATATAGCGGATGTTATTGCTGGTTTTGTAAAAGCAGCGCAGCGTGCGAAAGAAGCAGGATTTGACGGAATTGAAATACATGGGGCGAACGGTTACATATTAGATCAATTTTTAACAGACTATATGAATCAGCGTACAGACGAATACGGAGGCTCTACAGAAAATCGGGTTCGTTTAGCTGTGGAAGTCGTCAAAGCTGTTCGAGAGGCTGTTGGACCCGACTTTACAGTAGGCATTCGCATTTCCCAGGGCAAAGTGAATGATCATACGCATAAATGGGCTGGCAAAGAGAAAGATGCAGAAATTATTTTTGGACAGCTGGGCCGTTCAGGTGTCGATTTTATTCATGTGACAGAATACAAAGCATGGGAGCCTGCATTCTCTGAAGGGCAGGGAGCAAGCCTTGCTGCATTAGCTAAAAAGTTTGGTAATGTACCTGTCATTGCAAACGGACACCTTGAAGATCCTGAACAGGCAAGCGCGATCATCGAAAAAGGCGAAGCCGATGCGGTGACAATTGGCCGGGGCGCACTTGCGAATAGTGATTGGGCAATTAAAGTGCAAAAGGGCGAGAAATTGGAAGAGTTTGATCCAGAAAAAATCTTAAGCCCGGATGCAAAAATAAAAGATTTTGAAGCATAAACGCAACGGGACTGCCTAAAAAAGCAGTCCTTTTTTTGATGAATAAGGGGGAAAGGGCATCGGGCTTCATCGTGTTTGCATATCGGTTGCACATCTTTTTGGCAAAGTCGTATAATTTTTTCAGAATAGACAGAATGAATGGTGAAACAATAAAAGGATGGAAAGGATGAGGCATATATGGGTTATTATGATGAGGGGCGCTCGGATCGTCACAAACGAGGTGGAAAAGGCGGTTATTTTTTATCCGGGCTGGCCGGTGTGATCATAGGAGCGGTACTGGTGGTGACGACACTGCCGTCCATTGCTGATTATCAAAATGATGATACGGCATCAATTGTTGAAAATAATACATCTGACAATCGAAATGCCAAGCAAGTATCGCTTGATGTGACGACAGATGTGACAAAATCAGTCGACAGAGCAAAAGATACCGTCGTCGGCATTACAAACATTCAAGAGTCGATGAATTTTTTCGGCTCAGAAGCAACGACGCAGGAAGCCGGTACAGGAAGCGGTGTGATTTATAAAAAAGAAGGCGGCAAAGCGTTCATTGTGACAAATTACCACGTAATTGAAGGTGCACAGCAGCTGGAAGTGACACTTGCCGACGGCACGAAAGAACCTGCTGAGCTTATTGGCGGTGATGTATGGACAGATCTGGCTGTTTTATCGATCAGAGGGGTAAACGTCGAGAAAACAGCTGAATTTGGCGACTCGGAAGCATTGAAAATCGGCGAACCGGTTATTGCCATCGGGAATCCGCTCGGCCTGGAATTTTCCGGATCGGTTACGCAGGGTGTCATCTCCGGTCTTGAACGCGCCATTCCAGTTGATTTAAACGGCGATATGATTAACGACTGGCAGGCGGAAGTTTTACAGACAGACGCGGCAATCAACCCTGGAAACAGTGGTGGCGCACTCGTGAATATTGCGGGACAGGTTGTCGGCATTAACTCGATGAAAATTGCCCAGAGTGCAGTTGAAGGAATTGGGCTCTCCATCCCGATTGATGCGGCTCTTCCAATCATTCAGGACCTTGAAGCATATGGAGAAGTGAAACGTCCGGCAATGGGTGTGACACTTCAAAACGTAAGTGAGCTGCCATCTTACCATCAGCAGGAAACATTGAAGCTGCCTGAAAACGTAAAAGAAGGCGTGATTATTGAGCAGGTGCTGACAAATTCGCCAGCAGCCAAAGCAGGACTGCGGGAATACGATGTCATCACCGAACTGGACGGCGAACCGGTGAAAGACGTTATTGACCTGCGTAAATATATGTATAACAATAAGAAAGAAGGCGACAGCGTTACGGTTTTTTACTATCGCGATGGACAAAAGAAGGAGACTGTATTAAAACTAGTGGCCGAAAGCGATTTGTAATGGAGGAAAGAATGAATGTATTGTTGCTCGGAACACGTTGAACTGGCACTTGATATTGCTGTTGACGAAAACGAAACCGCACCTGTTATCGAAAAAACGGACGAAGAAACAGCATGCGAGTTTTGTGAAAGAGTTGCCATATATATTGTGGGAAACTAATATTCGGACACAAAATGTGGATGAATCCTGTGGGTATGTGGATAATAACGAAAAATTCCGGTTGTCAACAGGTGGACAACCGGAATTTTTGCGTCGTTTTTTACAATATAAGGTAAAATATATACAATATACACGGCGAGAAACATAAAAATATAAAATAGTGTATAGTAAATGATAAATAGCAAGCTTGTTGATATGTGGATAACTACTGTGGAAAACTTGTTTATAATATGTTTGTAAAGTGGGGTTAATGTGTGAATATCTCTATTATAACTGTCGGAAAGTTAAAGGAAAAGTACTTAAAACAAGGAATTGATGAATACGCCAAACGACTTTCCGCATATGCAAAAATCGACATTATCGAAGTACCGGATGAAAAAGCACCAGAAGTGTTAAGCGATGCGGAAATGATCAAGGTAAAAGAAAAAGAAGGAGAACGCATCCTCTCAAAAATCGGCCAGGATACATACGTCATCGCCCTCGCCATCAACGGAAAAATGAAATCCTCCGAGCAGCTTGCCGCTGACCTGGACAAACTCGCTACATACGGCAAAAGCAAAATAGCATTCGTGATCGGCGGCTCGCTCGGACTAAGTGACACCGTTCTGCGCCGTGCAGATGAGAAGCTGTCGTTTTCCCCTATGACCTTCCCGCACCAGTTAATGCGATTAATCCTGGTGGAGCAAGTGTATCGGAGTTTTCGGATTAATCGGGGAGAACCGTATCATAAGTAAGTGAGGTTTTATTTAACGATATTTAAGGAATGAGCAGTCTTACTAATTAGAAGTAAGACTGTTTTTATTTTTATCGAAATGTTAAAATAAGGTAATTATAATCAATGGAAAAATATTTTAACATTGAAAGGATAAGATAAAATGGTTAATAAAGAAGATTTCTATATTGATATTAAAAACAGAGCAAAGGATATTTATGACCAATATCAATACCTTGTAAAAGAGCTTCTTAAAAGTGATACATCAAACTATAGGTTAGAATTTTATCTTAAAGATGATTCAAGTCTAGGTGGAAAAGCTTGGTCTAAAAATAATTTAGACAATATACAGATAAATAAAGGGGTTATAGATAATTATTTTGATTATTTTTATGGATTTACAAAAATGCAAACAGATGATTTTTTAGAAAAATTACATATTGAAGATGTGGAAGAAGCATCTTATGAGTTTATAAAATTTGATGGGAATGGGAATCCTAATCTTTTCGATAGTAAAGTTATAGATTACAAATTAGCTGGGTTACTTACAATTTTTGTTTCTCGTTTTATTATTACCCATGAGCTAGGTCATCTACTTAACGGGCATTGTGAGTATTTAAATTCAAAAGAGCAGAATGATATTCATTACATTCCAATGTTTGAAAAAGATAATAGTAAAAATATAAAAAACGTTTCGTCATTAGATTTTAGAACTTTAGAAATGGATGCAGATGCATTTGCCGCAACTGATAACTTTAGAAATTTACTCTTAATTTATGAAAAATTTGAAGACATGGTTGATAAGGATTTAAATATAGAACCGATAGAATTATTTTATTGGTGGTCATTTGCTATTAGAAGTAATTTTTTAATTACACAAAAGATTTTAAATGATGAAGAATATAGACCTGATAAAAAGCATTTGCCTAGTGTAGCACGTTGGGTTTTAATACTAGGCTCAATAATAAGTATTATAGATGAAGGGGTATATAAGATAAATTATAGAACTGGAGACAATAAAGAAAAATTATTAGAATATATAACTAAGGGATTCGTATTTGCTGAAAAACAATATAATGAGCGTTTTTATACGAATTTTAATTCTTTAGAAGAGTCCATTAATAGTACAGATTATAGTAATTTCGTAACAGCAACTCAAATGAATTGGGAGAATCTTAGAAATGAATTAAGTAAATTTTCAAGATTGCCTTTGTATAAATCAAATAATGTTTAAAGGTAAGCAGCATTACTAGATATTTAATAATGCGGTTTTATTTTAGAGGATTTTCTAAATTAATATCAAATAAAGCGGAGAAACGAACCATATGTCAGTTCCGCTGTTAAAATACCCAATAACGCCGTTTTAAAATTCCCCAATAATATCAGATAATCGTCACATAGCTTGAAAGAATGAGGATTGTATGTGGCGGTGCTGAAGACAGGGGAATTTTTTATGATTAGAGAATTACATCAAAAAGGATGGACGAAAACGGCGATTGCCGAAAACGGGCTTTGACCGTAAAACGATCAGCAAATACATAAAGAGTGATGAACAGCCCAAAACAAAAAGAAGAAAGAAACGAGAAAGCAAGCTTGAAGCTTTTAAGCCCTACCTTCTGCAGCGCGTGCAGGAAGGAACAACAATTGTGTCGTCCTGCTTGAGGAAATCGAAGCGATGGGCTACGAAGGAAAAAGTACGATTCTGCGTGACTTCATTCAGCCCTATCGGGCTCAGCCAAAGAAACAAGCCACGGTTCGCTTTGAAACACCTCCTGGCAGACAGGCACAGATGGACTGTGCAGAAATCGGTGAATATGAAGTGGATGGCCGTCAAAAGAACGTTTATGCATTTATCATGGTCTTAGGTTATTCACGCATGAAGTATATTGAGTTCACAACAGATATGAAAATAGAAACCTAGATGAAATGTCACATGAACGCATTCAGTTATTTTAACGGCATCCCTGCGCAAATTTTGTATGACAATATGAGGACCGTCGTCACCAAGCACAGTCCTCTGGAGATCCGATTCAATCGCATTTTTGAAGATTTTCTCGCCTACTATGGCGTGGTACCAAAAGCATATAAGCCATATCGGCCCCAGACGAAAGGAAAAGTGGAAAGAACCGTACATTACTTAAAGAATAACTTTCTTCAAAGAAAACGCGAAATGACACTGGAAGCATTGAATCGCGATATCCGGATCTGGCTGGATCAAACCGCCAATAAAAAGAAGCATGAAACAACTCAAAAACCGCCGGTTCAGCGGCTGCAAAAAGAGCAGCCATTTCTACAGGGGTGGGGTGTAAAACCGCTGTTTCCAACGATCAAATGGGAATCCCGCGAAGTCAGCAAAGACTGCTTTATTTCCTACTTGGGCAATAAATATTCCGTGCCTTTTCGATTCGCTGGCCAACGGGTAAAAATCAGACTCACACTGGAACAGCAGCTTGAGATTTACGATGAGCTGGAGTGTATAGCCCAGCACCCTCTTGTATCTGAAAAGGCAAAAACGTCTATGAAAGCAGAGCATTTCGAAGGAATTCATTCTACAAAAAAAGAGCAGAAGCAGAAGAATCATCATGGTTTGGCGACCCCCGATTCTTCCGTTTCTACTCCTGTTCCAAATGTGGAAACCCGCTCTCTCGCTGCCTATGCCGCATTCGAAGAAGGTGATTCAGAATGAAAAAACTTCTTGAAGAACGCCTGGCTCTGTTAGGCTGGAAATATACAGCCAGCTTGATGACATCGTTGAGAACGCATCTAACAATAATGTATCATATTTTGATTTTCTCGACACGGTTGTTTTCCGGGAATGGGAAAATCGAGAAGCTGGCTTATTAGCAAAACATATTCAGCGCTCGAAGCTTCCTTATACAAAGACGATTCACGACTTTGATTTTAGTTTTCAGCCAAGTGTCAGTGAACAGCGTGTAAAAGAGACATTAACCCGTCTGTTTATTAACCGGATTCTTTTAGGACCGCCTGGTGTTGGAAAGACTCATCTCGCTATTTCATTCGCCTTGGAAGCACTAACTCAAGGATTTACGGCCTTATTCTTGACGGCTGAAGAAATGGTGGCAGAGTGCCGGAAGGCAGAAAGCAAAGGAACTCTTACCCGCCTGATCAACCGCTGGAGCCGCCGTCCGGACTTGATTATTCTAGATGAAGTCGGATACTTTCCTTTTGATGAGCTGACAGCTAATGTGTTTTTTCAAGTAGTATCAAAACGGTATGAACATGGAGCAATGATTTTAACCTCTAACAAGTCCTTTATCGAGTGGGGGAAGATTTTTGGAGACGACGTTTTAGCCACAGCGATCTTAGATCGCCTTCTGCATCATTCGGTTACATTCAATATTAAAGGGGATTCGTACCGAATGAAAGAAAAGAAAAAAGCCGGAATTTTATTCCGGCATAAACGGGGATAATTAACCGGGCATTGACAGGGTATGAAAATCTATCTTATAAAGTGAGAAAAAAGATTGAGGAGTATTTACAAGCAGATTGAGAGGTCACTAAACGATATTCCTAATGAATGTAAAAAATCTAAGAGCAAAAGGTAGAAGAATGCTTTCATTCCTCTACCTTTTTATTTGAACTCAAAAAGTTTAGTGTCCTTTATAATATGGTATTAATGGCGGATGCATAGGGTCATCAGGGGTCATATGTTTTTTTATTATACTGACCTTTTTAGAAATCTTTTCTGGAATAGGATAATATTCTTTATCTACAACAATAAATTGTAAATCTTTCAACTCATTTGCTGCTAACTTATAAAGAAAAGTATAAAAGCCTCTAAAAATGTCTTCATTTTCTCGTTCACTAATATTTTTCATTGGTGTATCAATCATGAGGAAACCTGGGAGAGGTACTTTCCTTTGTTTTGCTAAGCGGTGTATTGCTAAAGCAAAGCAACATTTAGAGAACTGCATTTCATATACATCATCATCTTTTGCACGATAGATTTTTGGAATGAAGTCATTTGTGCTAATTGATACGATATCACTTTGGTTAACACCTGGAAGACCTACTTCGACTAAATTTTCAAGGAATAATGACTTAAGCTCTTCGAGGTTGGTATTATCCTTTTCTGCTTTTTCTCTTGCTTCCTTTAGTTCCCGTTTTAAGCGTGCCTCATCAACTAATAAATTATCGGCCTTCTCTTGTAACTCCTTTACTTGATTTGTTAATGGGAGTAATTTATGTAGCGCTAGCTTTTCAGCTTTAAGCTCTCCTAATGTACGTTCATAAGATTTTGCTTTTGCTAAATAAATTGAATCATAAGTAGTTTGTAATTCAAGTAGATCCTCATCAATTACTTGTTTTTCCTCTTTAATTCTACGTAATTCTTTTAACATGGCATCCCTTTGTCGGTTAAGGCGAGTAATAGAATCTTGTAATTCAATATATCTAGATGTTAAGTCAGTTTTTATTACTTCTATGTTATTACTTTCAAAATAATTTTTATCATCAAATGGAACTTTACATAAAGAGCATTGTTTGTTATTAGGGACCCTATTTATTAATTCACGTTCACACTGAGGACAAGTTAAAAATTCCAAATCTTTTAGAGTGTTCCTAGCAATTAACGACCTATTAACTTTCATCTTAGCCGATGCAAATTCACCTAAAAGCCTTTTCCTTTGTGCTATTTGTACCTCAATATCATAAACTGATGTATTAAGTTCATCTAAAAGAATTGCATAAGATCTTGCTTCTTCTCTTAGTTTGTCTACTGGATGGCTATTCTCCTGTTTGATCTCTTTATTGATATTATTAATATTAATTTTTACTTGTTGATTATCCTCATCGATATCCTCAATTCTTTTTAAGATAGTAGAAGTCTCTCCTATCTGGTTCTCTTCTAAAAACACATGTAATTGTTTTGCGGTTGAATAAAGAGTAGCTTTTTCATTGCGAACCTCAAGCAGCTCACTTTCTAGTAAAGCAACACTTTCTTGGTGAAAGCCGAGGATTAATCTCATTACATCTCGACTTTTTAGTCTTTTAAAATTGTTTGCTTCCTTTTCCAAATGAAGCATGGAACTATCAATCTCGTCCTGATTAAGGTAGCAGTACCACATTAAATCTCTAAAACTCAAACGGATAAGATCTGTGTTTTCAGATTTTTTACTCTTCCGAACAAGGGGAGGTTGAAATCCACCTAAATAAAATAATAGGTCCGTTAATAATATTATGTTAGTGTTTGGTACTAAAGGCTGGGGGTTTTCCTGCTTATTAATTGGGGCAATTACGTTTAATACCTCTTGTTTTTGGAGGTCAACCCACTCAACCTGTACTTGATTTGAACCCTTTTCTCGAAAAAGGGTAACTTGATTATTGCCTAGTACAAGTTCTAATTCAGCATTAATGAATTCTTGTTGGAGAGCAGGTGTTACAACAAGTTCATTACCTAAACAATAGTCTATTAATTGTAATATGGTTGATTTACCAGCACCCATTTTTCCGTAAAAATAAGTAATATTTTTTGCAAAGGGAATTTCTATTATTTCTTTTCTACAAGTAAGCGTTAAGTTTTCTATTTTCAAATTCATATTTTTATTTCCTCTCCCTGTTTCATTGTAACCATTTCAGGAAACACTTCATAAAAAAAATTCATAAGTTTCTTTGAAGAATATGGACCAAAATGCCTTTTTATTAGTCCACTCCTTATTACATAATCTTGAAATTCAGAAAAACTAGAAATGTCCTCTACTGTTTTATGACCAGTTTGAGTAATGGAGACATTAACTGTTTTTCCACTAATAATATAAGCAATTAAGCCTTTAGCTTCGAGAATTGTAAGGAATCTCCGATACCTACTATCCCATGGCCCATAATTGAAATGCATTAAATTTGTCTCTACACTTTCTCTTTCATATACTTGTATATCTATTTTAGGTATATCCTTGTCCTTTTTTAGCTTCATTAGAGCTCTTTCTAAGGCTACTGGATAACGTAAGAGAAAATCCAATTTTACTAACTTATTTATCCCATCAATAGTTTGCTTCTGATTTCGGCCTGCCATTTTATCAATCAAGATAAGAATCCTAATTATATTTATTTCATCATTCTCATCGAGTCTAATTATTCTTTCGAGTAGTGATTGATCCATGCTTTTTTCCAACCTCCTGTTGGCTCTTCGCTAAAAGCAACCTTGCATTCATTTGTAAGTATCCCGACTATGCCCTTAAGGATTTCATAAGGTGTTTGATAGACATCATGATGACGATTTTCAACTATCTTTTCCAATCTGTCTTCAATATCGTGAAGCATTATTACACCATATGGTGACCCTTTTAATTTGCTCCTAGATTTTGATTCAATAGCTTGGTTTTTTACAATCGTACGAATTTGGTCTAATTGTTCTAATGTTTCAGTAGGATTTTTAGTTTTATAATAATTTTTTAAAATATAAGTCTCTGAAGATGCCCTTAAGTCATCCATGATTTCAATACTATCGTCTTCAATTAGCCCACATTGCATTTTATAAAACATAAGGTCTGATGTAGAAGAATTGATTTGGATAGGAGGTCCTTTTCTTGAACTAAGAAACAAGTTTTTTGTAAGCGGCTCAGTTATTAATCTGTTAATACTATTTATAGAAATCCTCTTAGTATTTATATACACTTTATCAAGTAGCTGCTCGTTTTCATCTACAAAGGAAATATAATCTTGAAGTGGATTTTCAACCCTCTTAGATGAAGAAAAATAAATTTGACTAACAATAGAATCAAGGATGATTTTTAATTTAGGTAAAGGTGTTTGAAAGCATTCAACCATTCTACCTAAATGATCGGTTATAATTTTTGATTCTATATCTTCAATACTTGGACCTTGTTGAATTTCAATCATGGATAAGACACTAATGACATCATGCTCATTTGACTTGCTTTTTTCACATAGCGATTTAAAAAATTTTTCTAATGTACCTGGCTTGAAGGGATCTTGTGTTTTCTTAGTCTTTGCCTGATTTATTAGGTTATTTAAACTTTTTCCTGTCCCATCATTTCTTGTTGGACAATTAGATACAAAAATAAATTTCTTAAACGAACCTGGAAAATCGTTATTTAGTTTAATGAACCTTAATAGGCTTTTTGTTACTGACTCTTCCTCCAATTCTAATGCCCCGTCTGATATTTGCTTTGTCTTTATTTGTATTCCTTCAAATTTCCCATCATTACGAACACCTAGAATATCTTCATGGTGTTCACATAGTAATTCTTTATAAGCTATTTTTCCTGAAGTCATTTGTATAGCAATAAGAGCAGTATATGTATGCTGGTATCTAAATCTTCTCTGTACTTCATCACCAGGATCAGTAATAGAAAGAACTTCATCAGGCGATACCGATTTTTTATTTACTTGAGGTGTTTCATCGCTCATCGACTATCCTCCTACAGTTCTATAAAAGTAAAAATAATTCATAGTAATTACATTCTACAAAATTTTACAAATACCTCTGCTATTCTTCTTTAAAACTAGTAGTTTAGCAGGATTTCTCTGTGATTTATTGAATAATAGAAATAAATGTAGAATATGTAAGGATAACATGAAAGGGAGGCTTTTTTAATGCCAAACCATTTATCTGTAAGAATTGCCTGGCATGACAATGGTTGGAATGGGAGAGTATGTAATAATCCAAAAGAAAATGTTTATTGTGTAGGAAGATACTCATTTCCAGGAGATGTTATTGCCAGTAAACGTAACCTAGAATGGGAAGAGGAAAACAGCGGTGTACATGCATCAGAGTTACCAAGAGTCCTCCCATGCTCATATAGTATCAATGCTTTCGGTGACAGTGAAATTACTGCTGAGAACGAACCACCAGTATTTTTTAATGATAATACAAAAACAAAAAAATGGAATATGCCGCCATACTCAATTAATACATGGCCATATGAGGCAATGTATGATGAAAGCGCTAAAAGGAATGGAAGATTCGATCCTGAGTTAAGAGCAAAAAATATGAGGGAATACTTTGCCGATCTAGAGCAAGGTACTTCGTTAATTTTTTATTATGCCAACTATGATAACCCTTTTAGCGGGGAGGATAAAAAATATGTGTTGGTAGGAGTGGCTCGCTTAAAAGAAATTGGAGATGAAATGACTTATGAAAACCAAAGTGAAGAAAGCCTAAATAGATTCGGAGGATTTGTATGGGGCCGTGTCATTCAATCTAATTATGCCGAAGAGGGTATGAGAATCCCTTATCACCGTTACATGGACAATGAGGAAATCCTTTCAAAGTTAGCTTTTATTCCTGAAAATCAACGGAACTTCAAATATGGTACCCGTAAATTTAGTGATGACGAAGCGTTAGGGCTAATTGAACGCTTTTTAGATATTGCACATACTCTGAAAGAGCTTGGAGATACCACAGAAGACTGGAACCAAAGAATAAACTGGTTAAGTAGTTTAATAAATGAGCTATGGGAACACAGAGGCTTGCTGCCTGGATTACCAGCAGTTATGAACTATGTGAATTTTTCAAAAGCAATTCCATATGTAAAAACACAAATTGCCAAAACTGATATTAGGGAAATCAAAGAAACGCTTTTTGGTTTGCTTGAAGGAAAAGTTGAGGCGCCACCGTCTTTGAATATTGATAAAACAGAATTGAAAAAAATACAAAGACATTGGAAAATCAAAGATGATGAAGAACGAACGATACTTAAAGACGTTCTTCCACGATTCGATCTTTCAAAAGAGCAAATTGAAAGAATTGTTAGTGAGAATAGAGATGAATCTGGAGTATATTCATCTTTAAGTGAAATAATTGAAAACCCATATTTACTGAATGAAGAGTATATTGGTGATGACTCGGATGATAGAATAACATTTTATAAGATTGACCATGGTGTTTTTCCTTCCCCTGACCTAGGAGAAGAGAGCATGATGGATACAGATGACCCAAGAAGATTAAAAGCCCTTTGTTGTGAAGTACTAAAGCAATTTAACCAGCATGCATTCTTGGATGCAAAACAGATTTTAAACAAGTTGAACAAAAGTCTGTCACATATGCCCGAATATAAAAAGGATTCTTTTACATTGCGGCATATAGAAGTAGATGAAGATGAGCTGGCAAAAAGCCTATACATAAGAAAGACGGATCAGTCAATTTATCTATATCGTAAACATGTATATGAGCTAGAAAGACAAATTGAAAAGGTTATTCGTACTTTACTTTCACGGTCTAAAATTAAGCTCAAGTACCCAGTAACAGATAATGATTGGGAAAATATGCTTTACAGTCCTAAAAGTCCTATTCTTGAAAAAGCTCCAGAGCAATATAAGAATATATTAAATGAGCAAGTCGAGATTTGCCGACAGATATTTAGGCAGCCAATATCTATTATTCATGGAGAAGCTGGGACAGGGAAAACAACAATACTTAAATCTATTATCAATGGAATAATGAAAGCTCACGGTGAAGGAACAACATTTCAGCTATTAGCTCCGACAGGAAAAGCTGCTGATCGATTAAGGGAGAGAACAGGCAAGGCTGCTGAGACGATTCATTCATTTTTGGCAAAGCGTGGCTGGTTAAATAATAATATGACCTTTAAGAGAAGCGGCGGAACTGTAGAGACGAATGTGACTACCTATATTATCGATGAAGCTTCTATGATAGACGTCAATTTGTTAGCTACACTGTTTAAGGCGATTAATTTGAATACGGTACAAAGGTTAATTTTTGTTGGTGACGTGAATCAGCTTCCACCAATAGGAGTAGGTAAGCCTTTTTCCGACATTTTACACTGGTTAAAAAGCAAATTTCCTGAATCAATAGGAATGCTTAAAACTAATTGTAGGCAGCTAGAAAGTGGCGGTATATCTTTAAAGCTTGCCAGCCTTTATACGGAAGGTTCTAATGTGGAAAAGGAGATCAACTCTGAGGATGTACTACAAAAAGTACAAAAGGGTGGAAAAATCGATAAAGATTTATCCGTAGTTTACTGGAATGACGGAGAAGAACTTAAACGGAAGATATACCAAACCATCATTAGTGATATCGAGGAAATGAGAGGAGAAAAAGTTGACCCAGAACGGCTTTGGGAAGACTTTAAGATACTCAACCAAGAAGACGGGAATCACAGTGCAGAGGCTTTCCAAATCATCTCACCTTACAGAGGTGAAGCATTTGGTACGGAATCAATTAATCAGTTAATCCAAGATGTTTTTAACGGATCTAACAAAACAAATAAAGGAAATCTCGGTGGAGTTAGTTACTTCGACAAAGTGATTCAATATAAAAATCGTCCGAAGTCAAACCCATATTGGGCTTATAACATGCAAACAAGATCAAATGAAAAGGTTCAAATATTTAATGGAGAATTAGGATTTGTTCATGTGCATCCGTTTGACAAAAAGAAATGGTACTGGAATAACTTTCGGTTACAACAGTTCCAAGTTCTATTTAACCGAAAAGAACATTACAGAGTAAACTTTAATTCAAAGTCGGCAGTAGAAGAAAACTTGGAATTAGCGTATGCGATATCGGTCCATAAGTCACAAGGAAGTGAATTTAAAAGAGTCTACTTTGTGCTGCCGAAAAGTAAAAAACGTCTACTTTCAAAGGAGCTTTTTTATACAGGTATTACAAGGGCACAAGTGCATACAACTCTGTTTGTAGAAGAAGATATATCACCACTGCTAAGTTTGAGCAGAAAAGAAGCATCTGAACTAATTAAGATCAACTCATCTACTTTTGAATTTGAACCAATACCATTAGAGTTTTTCGATATGGATGAATGGTACGAGGAAGGTAAAATACATAGGACACTTTCTGACCATATGGTTCAGTCAAAAAATGAAGTTATTATTGCTAACATATTGTTTGAAGAGGGCATCCCTTTCCAATATGATGTGCCTTTATATGCAGATGATGGAACATTCTATCGACCAGACTTTACTCTTCAATACAGAGGAGATGAATGGTATATAGAACACCTTGGCATGTTAAATGTTCCAAGTTATCGTGAACATTGGGAAAAGAAAAAGAAATGGTACGATAAACATGGCTTCTCTCAACGCCTCATTGTGACAGCTGACTTAAATGGGGTTGATGCAAAAGCTTGGAGAAATGTGATTCTTGATAGTCTGAATAAATAAAAAGCAGGAGAGGGCAACTCCTCTCCTTAGTTATTTACCCTATCCAACGTTACGGTGAACCGTACCACAAGTGAGATGATGGTTTCCTTCGTTAATATAAAATCTAAAAGCTCATGATGGTCTAGCTTCAGGAGCTTTATTTAAGGTTGTGTGACCGCGCGACAGAAAGGAACAGTTTACGATAGATAAAGTGACACATATTACTGGAAGTTAGCTCAGGCAGCTTGTCGTTTGACATGGAGCCTCTGCGAACATAATTTTATGAAAAAGCCAGTCACAGCAATACTTTTGCCTGCGGAATTAGGCTATTACGTTCGCCTCTCCATGTAAAACGCACGTCTTTTACTGGTAAAAAGTGTCGTGCTTTTATCTATCAGAAGATGTCTCATCTTATCTAGGGGTTACAGTTTGCATCAAAACATTGGAAATTCTCTTTATCCCTTACTCATTTCCAACAGGATACTTCTGTGTATTTTTTTTTAATTTTTCTTCGATAATTTGTGTTACATCTAAATCAAGGTCTGAACATAGCATTAGAGAGTAGATCAATACATCGGCAATTTCTTCTGCAATATTTTCGGAATTTACTTCTAATGCTAGTTCACTGTTTTTCCATTGAAAATTTTCCAGTAGTTCTGATGCTTCAAGGGAGATGGAGATGGCTAGATCTTTTGGGTTATGATATTGACGCCAGTTGCGTTCGTCTCTAAAATTATTAATTGCTTTTATTAATGCCTCTATTTCACTCAATGTTTTCATTCCTTTACTAAAGAGAGTAGCTTACTTCTAAGTTTTTGATCCGTGGCATATATATATAGGCCATGTATTCCGCGTTTCATTAATATATTAATAGAATTTAAAATGATTTCCTCTTTTACCTTTTCGTTTTCCTCAAGTGATAAATCCTTTCTGGAGCGAAATGCTTCGGTATCTTTATATTTAGAAGTATCTATAAGTAATTGATCCTTCTCTTCATCATATCCGATAGAAGGGCCTAGAATAACACCCACATAGTTTAAATCAAATCCTTGCACAGTATAAATGGAGCCGACTTCCTTAATGGTATGAGGCTCTTCTGCCCAAGTCACATTATTTTTTGTAATATTCCATGGCATATTTAGTCCGCTTTCGTCTACATAATATTCCGCCCCATCTTTCTTATGCAGATAATCAAATGTTGAAACGATTCGTGAAAGCCCGTATTTATTATTTTTATTTTCAATCGCCGCTTTAAAATCTTGGCTGTTCTGAAAAATTTTAATTTCATAATTTTCATTTTCTGTTTTAGGGAGGGGTAATAACTGTTTTGAAACAAAATTATCAATCCATTTTGGGATATCAGGACTAGCATTAATTCTAAACTGATCCGTTAATTGAAAAGTTTCTGCCTGATACTTTTGTGTAATATGTTTTAATAAATCTTTATTCCAATAGCTTTTAATTTTCAAAACTTGCTTTGGATCGAAAATGATGACCGATATTTTACTTCTTTTAATAATTTCTTCGAGTTGATTATTAGAAAATTGTTGTAAGAATCTTCCTTGCTAAGCAGCAAGTGGGCCTCGTCAACTAAAACAATGTCTGCCGTGTTAGAAGTCTTATCCATTTGGTTAATGAAAGGAGTAGGTTTTAAAAAATTTTTCTTTTTTAAATTAGGTAAGCTAAATGCAATACTTTGATAAGTTTTAATCATTTCCCCATGGTTAACCAATAAATAATTGTTTGTATCAGCTAATTTAGAACTTTTGTCATTAGCATAGTCTTGAATCGTGTTAAATAGTGAACTTAATAAGACACTTTTACCTGTTCCGGCATCTCCTTCTATTAAAAAAACGTGATGTCCTGCTTTGTTAATGTTTTCCTTACAAAAATCAATTATCTTGTTTTTAATTTCTAATTGTTTTTCAGAAAGTGCTTTATAGGGGGATAATTTAAAAATGTCTTTGTTCTTAAGGTTCTCGATTGTATCAAAAGCGATTTTTTCTTGCTGAAGTCTTTCCCACACCTTGTTAAAGACTTTTTCATTGTAGTATTCTTTTTGATAATAATTATGCATTTGATTTTTAACAGTCTGACTGACATTTTGTAGCTTATAGTGATTATCTGCAATAAAGTAATTGATGAGATTTGTTTCGATATTATATGTGGCAGATTGATTAAATTCCTCGTGACCTATGAGGATTGTGTCATCGTAGAAGGAACGTTTTGGATTGCTAAAATGGTCTTTCATGCGACGTGTTGCATGTACTGTCTGTCCTATATAAGCTGTTGGCCGCTTTTTGTTATATAGGATATAAACGATTGGATAATCGTTTAAGTAAACAGACTTTATCTGATTTAGGCTGCTATAGTTAAATTTCCTTTTTTCAAAAATTAGTTCATTCATAAACTATTTCTCCTAAAAAAACCACTTTCTTAATATCATATCATAAAGATAGAGGATGGTTAATTGTGTGAAATGGTACTCCTTTTCATATGTTTTACATGTAATATAAAAATCGTATACTCCTATATTCCGCTCCTTAATTGACAAGTACAACCTCTCAGTTAACCATCATATTCCATTACAGATATTCATAGGTAAGAACAGGAAGCTCGCCGTCTATTGCTTTGAGATATACCGGAAGCTGCAAATGCCGGTTCCAACCAGGTTATGAAAGTCCTTCCCCGTTCAGCCGTGAATACGCTCGAATGTTTGGTCTGCCTCCATTAAGCGATATCAAGCGTCTTCGCGAGTCTTTAAATGAGTAGTAAAATTTTTAGAAGAAGTTCCTGTGCCTTGTAGACGCATTTTTCACTGTTTACCCGTTTTTTTTTATAACTTATAATTATAGTAGATATTTTAATCTATAAATAATTGGCATACACTATGATATAATTGAAATAGAAAAGGTGTGTGTCTATTTCGCGCCTTGGTTTGGTGTACGCCTAAACAGGAGCGCTTACATCTTTTCTGCGAATCTTAGGGGCATAGGGGAGGTAAAAATGAGCAACAGCGTATCGAAATCAGACGTTATCTTAATTGGTGCCGGAATCATGAGTGCGACGTTGGGGACACTTCTGAAGGAATTAGTGCCGGACTGGAACATTACAGTATTTGAGAAGCTCTCAAACGCAGGAGAGGAAAGCTCCAACGAATGGAATAATGCGGGAACGGGGCATGCGGCACTGTGCGAGCTTAACTACACAGTCGAAAAACCGGATGGATCTTTAGACATTAGCAAAGCGATAAAAATTAATGAACAGTTTCAGGTTTCCATGCAGTTTTGGTCTTATCTTGTAAACAGCAATCTAATACATAATCCAGAAGACTTTATCATGTCATTGCCTCATATGAGTTTAGTACAAGGGGAAGACAATGTAACGTTTTTAAAGAAACGTTTTGAAGCGCTGTCAAAAAATCCCCTATTCCAAGGAATGGAATTCTCGGATGATCCGGAAAAGTTGATGGAGTGGATTCCGCTTATTATGCAAGACCGCGCATCGAATGATCCGATAGCGGCCACAAAAATTGACTCTGGAACGGATGTCAACTTTGGCGCTTTAACGCGCATGTTGTTTGAGCACCTAAAGAGTAAAGATGTTGCAGTAAACTACAAACATAGTGTAAATGATATTAAACGTACGAGCGACGGCATGTGGGAATTGATTGTGCGAAATCTCGATAGCGGGGCTGTTGAACGTCATACGGCAAAATTCGTTTTTATCGGAGGCGGTGGAGGAAGCGTACATTTACTGCAAAAATCCGGTATTCCTGAAGGAAAACATATTGGAGGATTCCCGGTAAGCGGAATATTTATGGTGTGCAATAATCCGGATGTTGTAGCGCAGCATCATGCAAAAGTATACGGAAAAGCGAAGGTTGGCGCTCCTCCAATGTCTGTTCCGCATCTTGACACACGATTTATCGACAATAAAAAAGCGCTGCTGTTTGGACCGTTTGCCGGCTTCTCGCCAAAGTTTTTAAAAACCGGTTCAATGCTTGATTTGGTCACGTCCGTAAAACCGGATAATCTCTTAACGATGTTGTCTGCAGGTGCAAAAAACATGTCATTGACAAAATATCTGATCCAGCAAGTGATGTTATCAAAAGAACAGCGTATGGAAGAACTCCGTGAGTTTATCCCGAACGCCAAAAGCGAGGATTGGGATTTAGTCGTAGCGGGACAGCGTGTGCAAGTGATCAAAGATACGGAGGCTGGCGGAAAAGGAACGCTTCAATTTGGCACGGAAGTTGTTAGTGCCGCTGATGGTTCGATCGCAGCATTGCTGGGCGCTTCTCCGGGTGCTTCTACCGCCGTTCACGTCATGCTGGAAGTAATAACAAAATGCTTCCCTGAACAGTTGAAAGAGTGGGAACCAAAAATTAAAGAAATGATTCCTTCTTATGGCTTGTCACTAATGGATAACCCAGAGCTTTTGCATGAAATTCATACTTCAACTGCACAGGCGCTTGGTCTAAGCGAAAAAAATTTTCCTGTCTTTAATTAATGAGCAAAGGCATTGAATGACAATGAAGAAATTGAAAGGCAATGATTGATAAAACAGATAAAAAAATTTACTTAAGGAATTGAGTAAATAATAGAATATCATTGGTAATAAAACACCGAACCTTTATCTATCTATGGATTGAAGGTTCTTTTTTTTGAAAGTTAGAAAGGCTGGGTGAACTGTACCATAAATAAATGAGGCTGGATATGAGGTGCGTAATCACTAAAAGAAAAAGTCGCTATGCTGATTTATCAGAAGCATAGCGACTTTTTTTGGATTATTCTTTGTTAATTTCGGATGAGATAATCGAATGCGCCTAAGGCTGCGGTTGCACCAGATCCCATTGAAATAATGATTTGTTTATAGGCACTATCTGTACAGTCACCTGCAGCAAATACACCAGGGATGTTTGTTGCGCCATGTTTATTGACGACGATTTCACCCATGCGGGTACGCTCAATCGATTCACCTAACCAGTCGGTATTCGGTACAAGGCCGATCTGAACGAATACACCTTCCAAGTCAACGTGGTGAACTTCTTCCGTCGCGCGGTCAATGTAAGAAATCCCGTTCACTTTGTCAGTACCGGTAATTTCTTTTGTTTGAACGTTCTTTAGAACCGTTACGTTAGGAAGACTGTAAAGACGCTCTTGGAGTACCGTGTCAGCTTTTAATTCTGGCATAAATTCAAGAACGGTTACATGCTTCACAATACCGGCCAGATCAATGGCTGCCTCAATACCTGAATTACCGCCGCCAATGACAGCTACGTGTTTTCCAGCAAATAATGGGCCATCACAGTGAGGGCAGTATGCTACACCTTTGTTCTTGAATTCTGCTTCGCCTGGTACACCAACATTGCGCCAGCGGGCACCTGTTGATAGGATGACCGTTTTACTCTTTAGAACTGCACCATTTTCGAGTTCAAGTTCGATTAGGTCTTTCTTTTCTAAACGAGTGGCACGCTGTAAATTCATGACATCAATGTCATACTCTTTTACATGCTCTTCAAGACTTGCAGCGAGCTTAGGACCTTCCGTATATTTCACACTGATAAAGTTCTCAATGCCCATCGTGTCCATAATCTGGCCGCCGAAGCGTTCAGCAACAAGACCTGTACGAATGCCTTTACGTGCTGCATAGACAGCTGCACTTGCACCTGATGGTCCCCCTCCGACAACAAGAACATCGAATGGCTCTTTGTCAGAAAACTCGGATGCATCCGGACCGCTGCCCATTTTGGCAAGGATCTCTTCAAGTGTCATACGGCCGCTGCCGAACGATTCCCCATTTAGGAACACGGTTGGCACTGCCATGATTTCTTTGCTTTCCACTTCTTCTTTGAATGCCGCACCGTCAATCATGGTATGTGTAATGCCAGGATTGAGAATGCTCATCAAGTTCAGTGCCTGCACAACATCAGGGCAGTTATGGCAGCTCAGGCTGATGTATGAGTCAAAATGATACTCGCCTTTAATGTTTTTCACTTGATCAATGACCTTCTGATCAACCTTTGGGGCTCTTCCGCTCACTTGCAAGAGAGCCAATACTAATGAAGTAAATTCGTGGCCCAGCGGGATACCGGCAAATGTTACGCCAGTGTCTTCACCGATACGATTTACGCTAAAGCTCGGCGTTCTCTGTAATTCTGTTTTCTCTACCTTAATGTGAGACGACATCGTAGCTAGTTCGTCAACTAATACCAGCATATCACGGGATACGTCATCGGATCCTGTGCTGACTTTAAGCAGCACATCGCCCTCCATCATTTGAAGATATTGGGCTAATTGTGCTTTTATATCTGCATCTAATAACATTGAGTAAGCTCCTTAAATCTTTCCTACAAGGTCAAGGCTTGGCTTAAGTGTTGCTGCACCTTCTTGCCATTTAGCCGGGCAAACTTCACCTGGATTGTTGCGAACATACTGAGCTGCTTTAATCTTGTTCACAATCGTGCTTGCATCACGGCCGATGCCGCCTGCATTGATTTCAACAGTTTGGATGACGCCGTCTGGATCGATGATGAACGTACCGCGGTCAGCTAAACCTTCTTCTTCGTTTAGTACATCAAAGATGCGGGAGATCTTCTGTGAAGGGTCACCGATCATAATATATTCAATTTTGCCGATCGCTTCTGAGTGATCATGCCATGCTTTATGTGTAAAATGTGTGTCAGTTGAAACAGAGTACACTTCAACACCAAGTTCTTTTAGCGTAGCGTATTCGTTTTGCAAATCTTCAAGCTCAGTAGGGCAAACGAATGTAAAGTCTGCAGGATAGAAGCAAACTACACTCCATTGACCTTTAAAGTTTTGATCTGAAACATCGATAAATTCACCGTTGTGAAAAGCTTTTGCTGAGAATTGTTGTACTTCTTTTCCAATTAGAGACATAAGTAAATTCCTCCTATGTAATTGTTGTGTGAATTATAAGCAGTTGCTTAGGTAGTATACCCCCAAATTACCTTAGTATACTCCCTCGAAACTAACTATAATAATTCTAAATGAACACTCATTATTATATAGAAGTTATTTTCTTTGGTCAAGTGAAAACATATAGCTGCAATGCGTTCATTTAATAGTAAGCACGAACAGATTTTGTTACTAGTTGTGACATGAAATGTTTGCTTATGTGAGCAAATCCAGCGAGGGGTGAAGGTGAATATTGATTTTCAATAAAAACTTACATTTCTCATTTGTGAATTTTTTGGAAATGAGAGGCAGGTTACTTCTGTTTTATCAGCTTTTATTAGGATAGACTGTCGTAACTGCACTTTCGTTACGTTCTTTTTTGTTTTAACATTAATACCCTTTTTTGTTCTTTTGTGGTGATAATATAAAAGCCGTGGTGATTTATTTTTAGAAGATCTTGAGATGCAAGCGAATAAAAGGGATGTGGAAGCATTGTCCTAGAAGAAGCAGGCCCATTTTTAAAGTTTGCAGCATGGAAAACGAAGATCTCACTAAACGAAGTACAAAGTTTATTTTAGACCTTGATGTTCCAGGCCAAAGAGCAATCGTTAATGATTTACTATTGCAAACAAGTGAATTAGTACGGAGAAAAGGAAAGAAAGTGAAAAGTCAAAATGAGCCGATTAAGAAAGGATAGTAATCTAATCGGTTCGAATGTAAGAGGAGCTTTGCTGATCGCTGCTGACCTAAGAAAATCCGGCTTGAGAATGAGTGACTTTATTGGTGCAGACTTGAGAGATGCTGATTTAAGCGGAGCTAATTAACTAGAAAGTATTTTTCTTACACAAGCACAAGGGTAATTCAGCGAATGGCGATCTGAATACTAAATTGCCGCCTTCTTTAACGAATCTTCAGCATTGGCGGGTTTAATTTATATACGCTTATAGGCATCCTTCCAGGTTGTCTTTTTCAGTTCTAACTGGGAAATAGCTAAAATTTAAAATTATTTGGTCTCAGCCGTTGTAAAGAAATATATTTCAATAATTAATATAGATTAAGAAAATTACAAATAATTTAAATTTGAAGAAAGTATAGTATAATAATACTCCTATTTTACTAATATTAAAATTCGTTTGTCGAAATATTAGTAAATCAAACAAAGAAAAGGAAGAGGAAGAGGTTTTTATGTCACAGATGTTAGCTTTGGTTATTCTTGTTCTTATTTTATTTATAGGAGATTTAGTAGCCGTACGGACAAAAGCGTGGGTACCGTCCATTTTCGTTTGCGCGGTCTTGTTCCTAATCGGATATTGGACATTTTTCCCTAAAGACATCGTCGCATTGGCTGGTGTACCGTCAACTGTTGCAGTCATGATGATGTATTTGTTAATTACGAATATGGGAACGTTGTTATCGATTCAGGAACTGAAAAATCAGTGGAAGACTATTGTCATTGCCCTCTCTGGTATTTTAGGAATTATCGCAATTTTATTAAGTGTTGGAACACTCATCTACGGCTTTAAGACAGTGGTTGTGGCGATTCCACCTTTAGTGGGTGGAATAGTATCTGCCTTAATCATGTCAGAAGGGGCAAAAGAAGCGGGTCTCGTTTCATTATCCGTGTTTGCTATCGTTATCTATGTCATGCAAGGCTTTGCAGGATATCCGATCACGTCTATCGTGTTGAAAAAAGAAGGGAAAAGACTTCTTGAACAATACCGCAGTGGACAATTAGCGGTAAATGAACAGAAACTGGCTGAAGAGGAAGCAGCTGCTTCATCAGGAACAGCACAAAAAGAACTTAAGTTATTTAAAAATATGCCAGAGAAATACAATACGGATTTCTTTAAATTTTTTAGACTGGCATTTGTCGCTTACCTAGCCTATCTTGTTTCTACTCTATTAGCGCCTGTTGCGAGCGTCAGCCCGTTTGTTCTTTGCTTGCTGTTTGGTGTAATCGCGAAAAGTATTGGGTTTCTCGAAAAGCAGGTTTTACAAAAAGCAAATGGTTTCGGGTTTGCCCTCATGGGTCTTATGCTCTTTATTTTTGACGGATTAAAACAAGCAACACCAAGCATGATGCTTGAGATTATCTTTCCACTTGTCGGAACAATTGTTTTAGCTGTTATTGGTATGTATATCTTCTCATTTATCGCAGGTAAAATTCTAAAGGTAAGCAAAAATATGGCGTTTGCTGTTTCGCTGACTGCATTATATGGATTCCCGGCTGATTACATCATCACAAACGAAGTCATTAAGTCTTTAACAGAAGATGAAAAAGAAAGAGAAATACTGACGAGCCACATGATGCCGCCTATGCTTGTCGGTGGTTTTATCACTGTCACGATTGTATCCGTCATATTAGCGGGTATCTTTGTAGGATTCTTGTAAGAAAGGGTGGAATGACAGGATGAGTAATGTTCAAGAAAGAATCGAAAGCCATATTGACACATTGAGTACATTCACCGCAACACCTGATAAAGGCACAACCCGGCTTTCGTATAGTAATGAGGATTTGCAGGCGCGGAATTATCTGAAAAGTAAAATGATTGAATATGGTTTATATGTCAAGGAAGATGGTTTTGGCAATATTTTTGGCAAACTTGAGGGCACGTTAAAAGAGGGGCCCAGCGTTCTCATCGGCTCCCATTTTGACTCAGTTCCAAACGGAGGGTCATACGATGGTCCTGCAGGCGTAGTGGCCGGGCTTGAAGTGGCTGCCCTCTTTAATGAAAATAATATAACGCCGAAATATCCTTTGGAAATTATTGCACTCGTGGAAGAAGAGGGAGCAAGATTTGGCAGCGGACTGATGGGTTCAAGAGGAATCACGGGGCTGCTAAGTGATGCTGATTTTAAAAAGCTAACAGATAAAGATGGAATCACTACAGAAGAAGCGATGAAAACGATCGGACTGGATTCGTCTTTGCCTAAAACAAGAGATCCCAAAACCATTAAGGCTTTTCTTGAATTGCATATTGAACAAGGACCAATCCTTGAAGAAAAAAATATTCCCATTGGCGTGGTGGAAGCAATCGTCGGCTTAACGCAATTGGAAGTAACAGTAAAAGGGCGGGCAGGTCATGCAGGGACAACCCCGATGGACCGCCGTTCGGATGCGTTAGTCGCGGCTGCAGGAATCATTGCTCAATTGCCTGAGCTGGCAGTTAGTGAAGGAGAAGGAACGGTTATTACAGCCGGCCGTCTCAATGTATTTCCAAACGGAGCTAATGTCATCCCCGACCAAACAGTATTCACTTTGGATATACGATCAGGCAAGGAAGAACATGTACGCAACGTTGTCGAGAAAGTGAAAAAAATAGTAGATTCATATAATGGAAATGGGATTGATACATCCGTTCAGGAGCTCTTATATATGAAGCCAAAAGCAATGAATCCTGAAATTCTTTCCCTTTTGAAGCAAAAGAGCAGTGAACTAGACATCCCGCACTGTCCAATTAACAGCGGGGCAGGTCACGATGCGATGGTCTTTTCCGATTTTACAGACGTAGGAATGCTTTTCATACCAAGTAAAGATGGACTGAGCCATTGTCCGGAAGAATGGTCAGATTCAAGCCATATAGCAAACGCTGTCCATATTCTATATGAAGCAGCTAAAAAGTTAACGGAGGCTGAGTAAAATGATTCATCCAGTAATTAAAGATGCGATTCAGAAAAATAGTGAAGAACTAACCGAATTACGGAGAAAGCTTCATAGCGAGCCTGAACTGCCTTTCGAGGAAGAAAAGACAACAGCTCTTATTTGTGAATATCTCGAAAATTTAGGAATTCCTTTCAGAAGAACCGAACCAACCGGGGTAATTGCGACGATCGAAGGCGGAAAGCCAGGGAAAACAGTAGCGTTAAGAGGTGACATGGACGCTTTACCGGTTGAAGAGCTAAACAAAGACCTGCCATACGTATCAAAAGAAGAAGGAAAAATGCATGCCTGCGGACACGATGCCCATACGGCGATGCTGATGATTGCTGCTAAAGCATTATTGGAAATAAAAGATGAATTGCCGGGAAAAGTCCGATTGATATTTCAGCCTGCTGAAGAAATTGCAGAAGGCGCTAAAGCAATGGTGAAACAAGGTGCAATGGACGGTGTAGATAATGTCTTCGGCATACACATATGGTCGCAGATGCCGACTCATAAAGTTTCCTGCACGCCAGGACCTTCTTTCGCTTCAGCCGATTTATTCAAGGTGACGTTTAAAGGAAAAGGCGGCCACGGTGCCATGCCGCATAATTGTATTGATGCGGCAATCGTTGCCTCTTCCTTCGTCATGAATGTGCAGACGGTCGTCTCTAGAACCATTGATGCAAAAAGCCCTGCTGTTCTCACTGTAGGAAAAATAGTGGCCGGCACAAGGTTCAATGTTATTGCAGAAAATGCGGTAATTGAAGGAACAGTTCGCTGTTTCGATACTGAAACAAGAGACCATGTTGAACAACAGCTCCAGCATTATGCTGAACATGTTGCTGCAGTATATGGCGCTACAGCAAAGGTAGAATATACCCGCGGCACTCAAGCAGTCATCAATGATGAATACAGTGCGAAGCTAGTCCAAAAGGTTGCGTCAGAAGCATTTGGCGATGTGATCTATAATGAAAAGCCGACAATGGGCGGTGAAGATTTCAGCGAATATATGGATCATGCACCTGGCAGCTTTGCACTTGTTGGAAGCGGCAATTCTGAAAAAGATACCGAATGGGCTCATCATCACGGCAAATTCAACATTGACGAAGACGCACTCGCAACCGGAGCTGAACTATACGCTCAATATGCTTGGGCATATTTAAATGAATAAATAAAAAAGGGTGTTCCATACTGCGTATGGGACACTCTTTTTTCGTTTTTCTGATAGGCGGGGTGATCTTTTTGTTGCTTTAAAACAAAATTTATTCAGCTTTGCTATGGGAGTCCCGAGAAGCCTGCCAATCACTCACGCCAGGATACCGCAAAGGTTGGGCACGATAGGTGTACAGTGCGAAACAAAAGGCGACGCAAGCGAAAAGACGCGGGTAAATAAAAATAACTCATGGTGCGGACTGCAAGAGCCGGGATCTATATCGCAGAGATAATAGTGAAGTGAGCAGAACGTCCCGCAAGTCAGGCATATCTAATTGCTCTTAGATTTGCAACTTTAGTTAATGATATCCGATTCCTGGCAGATGAACTGGAAACCCTTGCAGGTCAGTTTAAAACACGGTAATTGAATTATTTTCGGGATCGAAATATCCATAAAATTTAATATCGAACAACTCGTTATAAGGGGCTTTGGTCTTTGATTGTGAGTTATATATCGGAGGTTTTTCATGCAAGATACGCTTGTATTATTTAATGTAAAAAAGGGATCTTTTGGGTTGCCTATAAATCATGTTGTGTCCATTGAAAAGATATCGGAAATCTCAAGAATTCCCAATATGCCTGAGTATATGCTTGGGATTGTTAATATAAGGGGACAAATTATTCCTGTCATCGATATGTCTAACCTATTATTTAATCAAAAAAATGAAATAGTGGAAACACTCGCTATGTTCTTGTAGAAGCCAATAAAACGGTGACGGCATTTATGGTAGAAAGAACAAATGAAATCATAAACGTGGACAAATCCTTGGTGAAACCGGTTGATTCAATCTTGACAAGCACAGTGTCCTTTATTAAAGGGATATCACTACAGGAGGATCGCTTAATATCAATCATTGATATTGAAAAGCTGCTTTTATCCATTAAAGATATAGACTTTATTCGGAATCAAATGGATCAATTATTGAGCGTGTAAAACAAGGTACTCGTCAGATCAAATAAAGAAGAGGCTGTCTCATTTTGTTGAGACAGCCTCTTCTGAAATTTCCACATATATGTCTTTATAAGCGGCTTGCCCGGCGATGCCGCCACATCATGTATTGATAACGAATGAAGCAGCCGATACAAAATCCCATCAACGCAACACCTGCCGCCAGCACGACCATAATACTGAATGCGTACCCGGCTGCAGTCCAGTTAAAATAAAACGATAGAATTGCCAGTCCTAAGCAAATTGTCGCAATCCACTGGTTAAAAATCTGCTGATCTTTGTCTTCTTGAATATATTGATTTGCAGGCTTTGATAAAAATCTTTTGCTAATTAAAATGATTGGATTTTTCTTTGTAATCAGCGTAAATACCCCGATAATAAACGGCAGCAGGAGCCATGCGTAATGAAATGAAATTCCCACTGACACGGACACGACCATAAATAGTTGATTTATTTGAACGAGTGGTTTTGGAATACCCATAGTGGTCCCCCTTTCTTCATATTTCATATTATACATAGTATATTAATCAGGTTAAAGATTTTTGTATAAGATACAGGAGATAGAGCATTTAAATCTATGAGTTTTGATACAGGTAAATTCAACCATTAATATATAGACGTTATTTATAGTTATGTTCTACTATAATCGTCATATTTCGACATAAAATGTGCTATAATGAAAAAAATTATAGTAATAAGTGCCCGGTAAAGGAAGTTGTAATCCAGTTCTTGTCATCCGCTTAATGAGTGAAACATCATGGGTCAATAGTGTTGTCAGCAAAGGAGAAAGAAATGCGTTTAATCAACATAAATCGTTGTCAGTCAGGAATGAAATTAGGCAAGCCCATCTATAATGAAAAGGGGAAAGTTCTCTTAACGCAAGGAGCAGAACTGACTGATAAATTAATAAGTAAATTAAAAAAATATAATATTTCCACCATCTATATAGAGGATGAGGCGTCAGAAGGGATTGAAATTGTTGAATCTATCCCTGAGGAGTTGCGCAACGAAGCGGTGAATGTAATAACCGAAAATTTTCATACCATTGCCGAGCTGCATGCCAACAAGCCAACTCTGCAAGGAATGATGAAGTCGGATCGAGCGGTACGCAGTTTTCAGAAAACATTTAGGGATATTCTTAGTAGTTTAACGGATAATCCACATGCATTAAATTTATTGGCAACGACAAAAATTCAAGAGAATTATTTATATACCCACTCTCTGAACGTATCCATCTATGCATGTCAGCTTGCCATTGAGAATGGACTGCCGTTGAAAAATATCGAGGAAATAGGCTTAGGGGCCATGCTGCATGACTTGGGAAAAATGTTTATTCCGCCCGAAATCACAAATAAGAGCGAAATGTTAACAGCTGAAGAATATGAACAGGTAAATTCACACTGTGAATTAGGGTTCGATACTCTTCGAAAACTTGATGGAATTCCATTAACTGTCGCTCATTGTGCGCTCCAGCACCATGAAAGAATGGATGGCACAGGTTATCCGCGAGGGTTAAAAGAAGATGAAATTCATAAATACGCAAAAGTCATCAGTGTTGCAGATGTATTTGATGATGTTACAAGTTCGCGCAATTACCGTTCTTCTTTGCTGCCGCATAAAGGTCTTGAAATGCTTTATACGGGAAGCGGAACACAATTTGAAAGCAAACAGATCGAGTTGTTTAAAGGGTGTATTGCTATTTATCCTCAAGGATTGACAGTTGAATTAAACGATGGCAGAACCGGCATCGTATCCAAATATAATTTTCATTCAGCTGGACGTCCTGAGATTAGAATTATAAAGGATGAAGAGCAGAAAGAAGTGAAACCATACGAAATTGATTTAGCGGCAAATGAGCATTTAACGGTGGAAATCGTGGAAGCAGACGCTTTATTATAAAGAAAAGAACAAGCCTGGGGAAGGAATCCTCAGGCTCTTTAATGTACTTTGGAATCTTCATATCCCGGCTTTGTAGCCGTTAATCCTGTTTCTCTGGCAATGTAGGTTGATAGAAAATAAGACTCGACGCTGAACTAATTTCTGCTTTGGCAATGAGAACAATGACGGATGCGATTACACCAACAATAAACTTTCCTGCTTTATTCATTTTGTAAGCCCCCTGTTTAGAAATGTTTCTATGGTGTTTACAATCTTGTATGTATAAGGATGGATGCTGCCCATTTGAAATGAAAACCCCAAGATGGAAGCGAGAATGAGTACGCTTGAATAATTAGTCAAGAGCAAAATGTACATAAGAAAAGACCATGCGAGAATCATTAGAAAAGAATATTTTCGCAGCTTTTCCTTTTGTTTATCTGTACTTTTTTTATAAAAATGATTAGACGGTGCATAAATGTAAGCAAAGTAGAAGCCCATGGCAGCCGACCCGCATAACATACTTAACAGTACGTCGGATGGGATGAACTCAGCAGCATAACTTGCTATACAGGATGTGCCTGTCATGATCACGAGACCTGCTATTAAACAACGTCTATATGTAGAATAATGATGTCCCCCGGTTAAAGAGCGGAATAGGGCAAAGGTGAAAAATACCCAAACCATTGGCTGGAAAACTCCAAGTATGCCTGCTGTCAAAAATAATACAATGATTTTAATGAACCCGCCTAATAAAATTTCTATGCCGTAACGAAGAAAGTCAACTTCATCCTTTTTTTCGGAATACTCACTTAACAAAACGGCTGCCTTATAACTTATGATGGTGATCATGTGTTAATCCTTTTGGAAACTGGATGTCAAAGCAAACTAGCTCATTTTCAATCTTGATGTCCAGCTTTGCGTTATACTTTTTTGTGATTTCCTGTATGATGGATAATCCATAGCCTCTTACTTTATTTTTGTCTTTTGGCTTAGTGGAGTACCCAATTTCAAAAAACGCAGAGTCAAACTTTTTAATGGAGCTTGTGTTTTTTACTACAAGATGAATCACCCCTTTCGCTTCCCAAATGTCAAGAATAACTGCACGATTCCCTTTTGGCAGTTCAGCAGCCGCATCATATGCATTATCTAGCAGATTGCTCATTAAACGAATTAAATCAGTAGATGGGAGGATATGGACGATCTCCTCAGATAAAATATTGACCTTAAAGAAAACGCCTTCTTTTTGGTATTTATCCATTTTCGAATATAACATCGAGGCAAGGATGGGATTATATATGCTTAATGCCTGATTATTAATTCGGGTTTCACCGATCATCTCTTTTATATAGTTTTCTGCACTATCATAACTTTTGATTTTTAATAAACCGGATAAAACAGTTAAGTGATTATTGAGATCATGGCGCTCCGAACGAACAGAAGCAACTAAAGCTCGAAATTGTTCTTCATGTGTCGTCTCGGTAAATTTCACCCTTTGTTTTGATTCTCTTTGATACATTTTTCCCGGAACAAGAAGGGAGAGTATGTTTAATAAAACAACAAAAATCAGGTGAACGGGAATACCATAAATATAAAAGCCATCATGGAACACGAGTAATGATACGATAAAAAAGGAAATCATCACAATTTGAAGCAATACAATAAGAACGAGTACAAAAATATTCATATGATTTATTTAGCCAATAAAGGAAATTTTATTTTAATAGGTAGTTTATTTAAGACAACTCCTAATACCGCCATGGGAATAATCGCCGTACAATAACTTGCTAAAATTCGCTTCCATGGATGACTTAAGACGTCATCGTAGTTTAAGGAAAAGAGATGAATATATAGTACTGAAAAAGTAATTTCACAAAAACTAAGAAGTATAAATGAGACTAAACTTAAAATAAGACCGTTAACGAATGAATAACGAAAAATGATTGAGATTAATAATGAATAAATGATCAACAGAATGAAAGGCTTTAACGAGTTACTCATCCCTATATTTAAACTGAAAGCTGCCGCCCCGTATAAAATGGAAAAAGTGACAATGGACTTTACATTTTCTTTAATTGAAATCCCGAAAAGTATAAATGTCAGTCCAATCATTGCTAAAGTTTCCGGAACATTCAATAAAAAATAACTATACCATGCCATACTTTTTACCCCTTCATGTAAACTAATCAATTAGAGCATATCACATTTTAAAACAAAATAGGGATAAATTACACAATATTTGATGCTTTTAGAAGTCATTTCCCCCCAGTGTAAGGAAGCGCAACCAGGCCTTATATATGTTTTTATCTTAATGATTTGGACGATGGAAGGAAGAAACTCGTCATCAGCCAAAATAAGCTGAAAGAAATCATTTCATGAAATAAAGCGTATATAATAAAGAGAGGTAGAAAGGAGGAGAAGGGATGGATTTCTTCCTTAGTGGGGTCGGATTGTGGATCGTAATTGGATCCGTGCTGCTTTTATTGATATTGGGTTTGCGCAAAAAGTCGTGGCAGGCAATAATTTTGAGCGGGGCAGTCCTTTTACTGCCAACATTGTCCTTGGCCGTCGGTGCTTCAGATTGGTGGCATCGGCTGCCGATCATTTTGCCATTGGCCATCTTTGTTCTTGCTTATTTTATGAAAAAAAGAACGGAGCGGATTATATAAATATACTTCGCCAGTGGATGTATGCCAATTTCAGCATCGACACTGGCATCTTGCTTTTTGATGCGAAATTGACCGGCAATTCATATAAGTCAAACGTTACAAAATATGATAAAGTGAAAGCGATACAATAAAGAAAAGGTGGTTTAATAGATGACAAATCAAAATGAACAGGCAGCTTTGCCTCCTAAAACATGTACAATTGAACGCTTAGTCACGAAGGAAGAGGATGTTCAGAAAGTATTGAATGGTGAAAAGACAGCAACGCGCCGTAACGGCCGCTATGCAGACATTGGCGAAATTATGACGCTTGAAGGCCGTGATTTTGTGGTTGAACGCGTGTACTCACAGTCACTGGGTGAATTAACGGATGACCATGCAAAGCAGGAAGGATACGAGACTGTTGAGGAGTATAAAAATTCTATTTTATCGTACCATCCGGGTATGCCATGGCTGCCGCAAATGCGCGTTTGGGTTCATGAATTTCGCGCGGTGTAAAGTGTGAACACAATCTATCAACTTATTTTGTTTTTGCATATTTTTAGTTCAATTTTGTCAATTGGTCCATTTTTTGTTCTTGTGCCAATGACGAAAAAAATGCGAACAGCAGAGAGTATTGTGCTGCTGGAATATTTGTCTCTTTTTACATCGGCTGTTCGTCTTGTGAAACATGCCGGCCATGTGCTTGTCACGACGGGTGTCCTGCTTATATGGCAAAGTGCATGGCCGTGGACGGCATCGTGGGTGGTGATGACGATTGCGGTCATGATCAGTTCGGTGTTTTTTTTAGCGCGGGCGTTTTCACCGGTCATTCGCAAGTTTCATGAACAGAAGCTGAGTCGGGAGGAGTTAGTACAGAAGCTTCATCGTTCTGTATGGATTTACATAGCATTGTTAATGATGATGTTATGGTTTATGGTTGCAAAACCGGATATATGGTAAGACAAGGGAGGTTTTTTGATGGAATATGTACAAATTAAAAGCATTGAAGATCCAATGTTTGCGAAACTGCATAAAACAATGCAGGAGGTCTTTCCACCGGAAGAGGTACTTGAATACTCTTTGTGGGAAGAGCCGTTAAATGACCCGACTATCCGTGTTTTTTTAGCAGTACACGATGATGAAGTGGTTGGCATAACGGAATACCGTTATAACAGAGAGCTTAACGTAGCGATGACCGATTTTACGATTATCACGAAAGAAGGGCTTGGCGCTGGTCCTTTTCTGGCGAAAAAGCGGCATGAAGATTTAATGAATCTATCAAAAGACCATGATCTTAATTTGATCGGCATGTTTGCGGAAATTTACGATCCATACCGCGCGGCAGACCATTCATTTGGCGGCATAAAAGTAATGGATCCATTCGTCCGCCGAGAAGTGCTGTCGCATTTAGGGTATCAGCGTCTCGATTTCCCATATGTTCATCCGGCATGGACAAATGAAGGGGAAGCAGTAAAAGATTTGGATCTATGTTTCTTGCCATATAAGGACTCGATACAGTCACTTTCAGCAAACTTTGTCAGTACGTTTATTCAAACATACTACGATGTATTATCGAATAAGCCAAAGGAATGGCATGACATGATTGAGTATCTTGGAAAACAGACAGATATCCAGCTGAAGCCTTTATAAAAAAATCCCGTTGTTTCACGTGAAACAACGGGATTTTTTGAATAGATTTATTCTTCTTTCGTCATTTTCCATCTCTTCATTTTCTTCACAAGTGTTGAGTGATCAATCCCTAAATAATCCGCGGCCTTGCGAATCGTATTTTTTTTATGCAACGCATCGTGCACGATCCTTTTTTCAAATTGCTCCACCCGTTGTTTTAGGGTAGGAGAAGATTCCTGGCTGTGTTGAATGTTAAAGTGGGGCGGCAAATCAACAGGTTCTATTGTTAATGAAGGGACAGATACAAGCATTCCTTCTACCAGGTTTTTCAATTCCCGCACATTTCCAGGCCAGTGGTAGTTTTGCAAGATCCGTTTCGTTTCATGTGAAACGTGCTTTTCAATGTTATAAAGTTTGCAAAAGTAAGAAAAATAATGATCAATTAAAATTTCGATATCTTCAGGCCGTTCATTTAAAGGCGGAATTGATAACTCTACGACTTGCAGCCGATAGTATAAATCTTCTCTAAATAATCCACTCAAAACCTGTTCTTTTAAGTTTTTATTGGTGGCGGAAATGATTCGAATATCTAACTGCTTTGTTGTCGTACCGCCAATCCGTTGAATTTGCTTTTCCTGCAGTACACGAAGCAATTTTACTTGCAGTGCCAGCGGCAATTCGCCAATTTCATCAAGAAGAACCGTGCCTTTATCAGCTAATTCAAGCAAGCCGATTTTTCCGTCATGATTGGCGCCGGTAAAGGCGCCTTTTTCATAGCCAAAAAGCTCTGATTCCAGCAATTGCTCTGGAATGGCTCCACAGTTTACTTTAATAAAAGGCTGTTCTTTTCGATCACTCAATTGGTGAATTAAATTAGCTATTACTTCCTTGCCGGAACCGGAGGGCCCTGATAGTAAAACGCTAGTAGGAAATGGGGCGATTTGCCTTATTTTATGAATAATTTCTTTCATAAGCATACTTTGAAATATGACTTGTTCGTCGGAACCGTCTGTCGAAAATGTGTAACGGTTTTGGTTAAGATGCAAAAAGCTTTTTGCCTTCGTTAATTCTTTCGTCAATTCCTTTAATTGCGTAATATCTCTTACACTCGTCACAATCATTGATATATTGCCTGATTCGTCAAAAACGGGGTTGCCTGTCGCAATGACATCTTTTTTTTGCTGGCCTATCTGCTGTAAAATCGAAATCCGTTTTTTCGCCTCTAACACGAGTAATGATACGGATTGGTCAAAGTATCCTTTCTGAATTAAATCACCCATATGGTTGCCAATGAGTTCCTCCCGTTTAAACCCGGTAATGTCCTCGTACGCAGCATTCGCAAATAAAGTGAGGCCTTCATGATTCACAACATACAGTCCGTCAGCTGAAAATTCAATAATCTTTTCCATTTGTTTGAAGGTATCGATGCAAACGTTTTCAAATAAAGGCGTATAAACACAAATGTCTGTCATAATTCTCTCCTTTGATAAAAGAATAGAACTGGTGAAAATGATCACCATTGAAGGAAAAATATCACCACATTGTAACGATGATTAAATGGTATATGAAATGTTCTTTTGGTGAATTTTATCACCGTGGAAATTTTTTTACAACTTATAAACGGCGTTAAATCAATTTTTATATGTTGGCACGCATCTTGCAACAGTAAAAGGAAGAAAGGGAGGGCTGAAATGAATACAAAAAATTTGTTTATAAATGGAAAATTGAAAGCGGCGAAAAGAACATACACGCTGCGTTCTCCATACAATGATGAGGTGCTAGCTGACATCAGTATGGCGGATGAAGCCGACGTAAAGGAGGCCATTGAAGGTGCCCAGTCTGCTTATCAAACGATGAAAGAAATGCCATCATACCAACGCTCGGACATTTTAACGAATGTGGCACTCATTTTAAAAGAACGAAAAGAGGAAGCTGCGCGGCTGATTGCGCTCGAAGCAGGCAAGCCTATACGCACAGCGCGGGGAGAAATAGACAGAACCGTTGCCACATACCAATTTGCGGCGGAAGAAGCAAAGCGCATATATGGCGAAACGATTCCTATGGATGCGGCTCCTGGTGGTGAAAACAGGATTGGGTTTACGTGGAGGGAGCCATTAGGTGTAGTTGTGGCGATCAGCCCGTTTAACTTTCCATTTAACCTGGTTGCACACAAACTTGGTCCGGCTTTTGCTGCGGGGAATACGGTCGTTTTAAAACCAGCGGAACAAACACCGCTCAGCGCGTATTTCATCGCTGAAGTATTTCAGCAGGCAGGCCTTCCAGACGGAGCACTCCAGGTCATTACAGGCAGTGGAAAAGAGCTTAGTGATGTGCTTATTACAGATCCGCGTGTACAGAAAGTAACATTTACCGGAAGCGCCGCGGTGGGGAAAATTATTAAAGAAAAAGCCGGTTTGCGTAAAGTTACACTCGAATTAGGTTCGAACTCAGGCTTAATTGTAGAACCGGATATACCGATTGACAAAATCATCCCGAGATGTGTAGAAGGTGCATTCGCATTTGCAGGACAAGTTTGTATTTCATTGCAAAGAATATACGTGCATGAAGCGATATATGACGAATTTAGTAAGCGTTTTATTGAACAGGCGAAAACGTTAAAAACGGGCGACCCGTTAGATGAAACAACGGATATTAGTGCCATGATCAGCAGCCGTGAGATTGAGAGGATTGAGTCCTGGGTAAATGAAGCAGTACAGCAAGGGGCGAAAGTGGGTCTTGGCGGCTCCCGGAACGAATCGATTTTCGAACCGACCGTGTTACTGGATGTAAAAGAAGACATGTCGGTTTCTTGTCAGGAAACATTTGCCCCCGTTGTATCAATTGTTCCATATAAAGAACTTGATGATGCGATTGATATGGTGAACAATTCTGTTTACGGCCTGAATGTGGCGATCTATACGCAAAACATCATGAATGCGATGCATGCAGCTCGTAAGTTCCATTCAGGCGGCGTCATTATTAATGATATTCCGACATTTAGACTGGATCATATGCCGTATGGCGGAGTAAAAGAAAGCGGCTACGGACGTGAAGGAATTAAATATGCAGTAGAAGAAATGACGGAATTGAAATTCGTAACAATCAAAACGACATTTTAAGGGAGGAAAAGAATATGTGCAACATTATTAAACCAAACCCGAAACTGTATGTAATGGACAATGGGCGAATGAGAATGGATAAAAACTGGATGATTGCGATGCACAATCCGGCTACAGTTGATAACCCGAATGCGCAGACAGAATTTGTGGAGTTTCCTGTTTATACGGTACTGATCGATCATCCGGCCGGCAAAATTCTTTTTGACACGGCCTGCAACCCGAATTCGATGGGTCCGGAAGGGAGATGGGGGGCCGCAACCCAGAGTATGTTTCCGATCTCGATGAGTGAAGAATGCTACCTGCATAACCGTTTGGCAGAATTGAATGTAAGACCGGAAGACATAAAATACGTCGTGGCCTCTCACCTTCATCTTGATCACGCTGGCTGCTTAGAATTATTTACAAATGCAACGATTATTGTGCATGAAGATGAATTGAACGGTACATTGCAGACGTACGCTCGCAACCAAAAAGAAGGAGCGTATGTGTGGGGTGATATTGATGCGTGGATTAAAAATAATCTCCAATGGCGTACAGTGAAACGGAATGAGGACAATCTTGAGTTGGCAGAAGGAATTAAAATTTTGAATTTTGGAAGCGGGCATGCTTGGGGAATGATTGGTCTTCACATTGATATGCCGGAGACGGGCGGAATCATTCTGGCATCCGATGCCGTTTATACAGCGGAAAGCTTCGGTCCTCCAATTAAGCCGCCTGGTATTATTTATGATTCACTCGGCTATGCAAACAGCGTTGAAAAAATACGCAGAATTGCAAAGGAAACTAATTCTCAAGTATGGTTCGGCCATGATCCAGATCAATTTAAAACGTTCCGCAAATCGACGGAAGGCTATTACGAGTAAATGAGGGGGAAACATCATGAGTACAGCAAAATTAATTTTCACGCCGTTAAGCTATACAGGCTGGGGTTCTCTTTCGCAGTTAATACCGGAAGTGGAGAAACATTCGCCGAAGAAAATTTTAGTCGTTACAGACCCGATGCTGGAGAAGATCGGATTGACGAAGCGGGTCACAGACCCTCTTGAGAAAAGTGGATATGACGTAACGGTTTACACAGATGTTGTGCCGGAGCCGCCTTTAGCAATAGGTGAAAAACTCGTCTCGTTTACACGTGACGGCGGCTATGACATGGTTGTCGGGGTCGGGGGAGGAAGTGCTCTTGACTTAGCAAAATTGGCAGCGGTTTTATGTGTACACGAAGGCGCTGCTGCTGATTATTTAAACTTATCCGGCACCAAACAGGTTACTCAAAAAGGATTGCCGAAAATACTCATTCCAACTACAGCGGGAACGGGTTCAGAAGTGACCAATATTTCCGTTCTTTCTCTTGAAACAACGAAGGACGTGGTCACGCATGATTACTTGCTTGCAGACGCAGCGATTGTGGATCCAGAGCTAACCGTTTCCGTTCCAGCAAAAGTGACGGCGGCAACCGGAATTGATGCATTGACACATGCGGTGGAAGCGTACATATCAGTTAATGCGAGTCCTGTAACAGATGGATTAGCCCTGCAGGCGATTCGGTTAATTGGCCGTTCAATTCGAAAAGCAGTCGAAGATGGAAGTAATCAGCAAGCACGTATTGATATGAGCAATGGAAGCTACATCGCAGGCCTTGCCTTTTTCAATGCAGGTGTAGCAGGAGTCCATGCACTTGCCTATCCGCTGGGTGGTCAATTTCATATTTCACACGGCGAATCCAATGCAGTACTGCTGCCATATGTCATGGGCTATATTCGAAAAAGCTGCCAGACGAAAATGGCCGATATTTTAAATGCGCTTGGAGGAAACTCAAACTATTTATCAGACGAAGAAGCTTCATATAAATGCGTAGAAGAATTGGAACGAATCGTAAAAGATGTGGGAATCCCATCGACTCTGGCCGGATTTAATATCCCTGAATCAGCACTGGAAAGCTTAACAAAAGATGGTGTTCAGCAAAAACGCATACTGGCAAGAAGTCCGCTTCCATTAGGCGAAGTGGATATACGAAACATTTACCGGTCTGCATTTGAAGGAGTCATTGTGGAACCGTCATAAGAAAAAGAATGCCTTCTCAAAAGACGAGAAGGCATTCTTTTTTGTTCTAAACGGTTTGAAAATAGTCTATTTTTGCTATGAAAAAACAACGGTAGTTACCATGTGTGCAGCAAGAATAAAATGGAAATTAACCCAGCGTTTCACGTGAAACACTGCATAATCATCCTTCTTATTGGACATCATGTTCAAAAAGGGGGTGGGTTTTTATGCAAAAAAAAGTTGTGTATGTGCTGCTCTTTATTCTGCTTAGCGGTTGTCGCCCGGATGAACAACCGGAAAATATGTCAGCGCCGATTAACGAACCGCGTGATGCTGCTCAAAATCCGAGTGCACCATTAAAAGTGATGGAAAGAGAAGAAACCGGTCAGTATTTAGCCGATTCAGCTGGAATGACACTGTATTATTACTTACATGATAAGCGGAATGTATCCACCTGCGCGAATCATTGCCTGGATGAATGGCCGCCTTTTTATATTGGATCAAGCGAAATCCCTGAAGGCTTCAATGAAGCGGACTTTGGAGTAATTACTCGTCCAGATACAGGTGAAAAACAAACGACTTACAAAGGATACCCTCTATATTATTTCTCACGGGATCAAGTGGCAGGACAGGTGAATGGCTACAGTTTGGATGATCAATGGTATACCGTGAATAATTCAATTGAAAGAATAGCGTTATATAAAAAATGACGGACACAATTACTCTGGTCTGTCATTTTTTATGATGCTTTTTTGTGCTTTTTTTGATATTACGGGTATAAGAAACATAAGAAGAAATAGAGGTGAAAATAAATAAAAATCGGAGGGATTAAAATGGGCTGGAAATATTGGAGGGTGGTCTTAAAATATGGTCATGTAGGAAAGCGAAATGAAATTAGTGTTGCCCGTTTTCTCGTCACAGAATCAATTTACACGCCGGTTATGGTAATGGAGCAGGCAGCCAATATGCCAGGGGTTAAACATAACGGTGTATCATCCGTTAAAGAAGTAAGCCTTGATGAATTTATTACAGGGAAACGAACAGAACAGGAAAATTTTTATTTAAGGAAAATGAAAGCGTTTCATAAAGATAAACCGGCCTAGATAGACGAACCAAATAAGGAATCAATTATTGGCATTAAAACCTACTTTTCTTTATGTTGAAAACAATAAGCGGTCTTTTTTCGCTGCGAGTGGAAACAAGATTGTTGTGTATATTTGAGATAACACCGATAACAGTCGGCAAAGTACTTTTAACAGCTTTTTCATGTTTGCATGGTGAGTAACGAACCAGAAGCTGTCAGGTAACTGTAACTCTTTTGACAACCATTTGATAAATAAGTGTTAATGCATAGTTATGATTTTGAAAAGGAAAAGAAAAATGATACGATTTGAGGAGAGAACATGGGGAATGTTATTGTCATCGGCAGTTACGTTGTTGACTTGATGAGCCGGGCACCTCGTTTACCAAAACCGGGCGAAACAGTGCTTGGCGGTCCATTCCAAATAGGACCTGGTGGAAAAGGCGGCAATCAGGCAACAGCAGCTGCCCGCAGCGGATCAAACGTAACGTTTGTAACGAAAATAGGCCGTGATTTATTTGGACAAGATGCAGTAGAACACTTTAAAAAGGAACAATTTAACACGCATTTTGTACAGATAGCGGATGAGGAAGCTACCGGAGCTGCGTTAATTGCAGTCGATATCAATGGAGAAAATCAAATTGTCATTGCACCGGGTGCTTGCGGTACGATGACAAAACAGAACGTTTTAGAAGCGGATGCGGCAATAAAAGAAGGCGATATCGTCGTACTTCAGCTGGAAATCAGTATGGGAGCAGTAGAAGCAGCGGTGGAGAGAGCTGTTTTGCATAATGTTCCGGTATTGTTAAATCCGGCACCGTATCAGGCGTTTCCACGTGAAATTTTAAAGCATGTTACCTATGCGACACCCAATGAAACAGAAGCTAGTAATTTAACAGGTGTTGAAGTGAAAAACGAGGCGTCAGCTCAAAAGGCAGCGGATATTTTGCATCAGCTCGGTGTGAAGACAGTCATGATCACACTTGGTCATAAAGGGGTCTTTTTGTCGGAAAGAGCGTTTTCTGGAAGAGTCCTTCCGGGATTTAACGTGGAAGCAGTTGACACAACAGGTGCAGGAGATGCGTTTAATGGCGGCTTTGCACATGCGATCACCAGCGGACAGTCTCTTGAAGAAGCTGTTCGGTTCGGACAGGCGGCGGCTGCGTTGTCTGTTACGAAAAATGGAACAGCCGATTCAATGCCATATGCAGGTGAAATAATGGCGTTTTTAAGTGAACGGTAAGGAACAGAATGAAAAAGGAGCAGATTTGTCATGTTTAAAAAACTTTTTGGTAAAGAAAAAAAAGAAGAAGTATCGGAAGTAGTGCTCATGTCGCCGATGACCGGTAATGTGGTAGACCTTGGTGATGTACCAGATCCTGTTTTTTCACAAAAAATGATGGGAGATGGCGTAGCGATTTCTCCGTCTGAAGGAAAAGTTGTTGCACCGGCAGATGCGAAAATACTGAATGTATTCCCGACAAAGCATGCGATTGGATTAGAAACAGCAGGCGGTCTGGAAATATTAATTCACGTTGGTCTTGATACTGTCAACATGAAAGGCGAGGGCTTCAATGCTCATGTGGCGGAAGGCGATCGAGTGAAAAAAGGAGATTTACTTTTAACATACAACCTGGAACTTGTTCAGGAAAAAGCTGCGAGCACAATAACGCCGATGATCATTTCCAACGGCGATATTGTAAAGCAACTCGACAAACATGAAAACGTGCAGGCAACCGCAGGTGAAACACCGGTGATGACTGTGAAGTTATAATAAAAAGAAGCTGCCTTCAATGAAACAAGGCAGCTTCTTTTTTTATTTAGAGTGATAAAAGGATATCCATTACTGTCGAATAGTTATTGTTTTTGTTGCAAGACGTGACCCGCAAGAGCGTACAAAATAATCGTTGAAGAAAAATGAGCTGAAAATTGTGCAGGGTCCTGCTGCGGGTATACTTCCACAAAGTCCATGCCAATGACGCCCTGCTTGCAAATTTCATGAACGAGCGTTAACAATTCGAACGAGGTGAGACCGTTGCCGTCAACCGGGCCTCCAGGATTAAACGCGTAATCAAGGACATCACTGCAAATGCTCAAATAAACACAATCAACCTCTTTAGAAGCCATCTCGTGCAATTCACGGCCAAGTGCCTGTAAATCATGATGCTTGCGAATGTCGTTAATGGTTATAGTTACAGCGCCGGCATTACGCGCATTACGCCCACTTTCAGGCTTATTGCGGGGGCCGTGTATGCCAGTATGAATAATGCTTTCATTTCGGACACCATCCTGTTCATATAAACGGATAAAAGGGCTGCATCGAGCATACGGATCGCCTTCATGTGACGGCAAATTATCGTAGTGAGCGTCAAGATGAATAATGCCGACTTTCTTGCCTTGATTTGTCAATGATTTCACAATCGGAAATGTAATGCCATGGTCGCCGCCGAGCCCGATTAAAAACTTGCCGCTTTTCCATAAGGGATCGGTAAACTGCACTATTCGTTCCATCGTTTCCTCCACATCAGCCGGCACCACATCAACATCCCCGACATCACCAAGTTTTACATGTTCAAATACATCGATATGATCGAGCTCCGGCAAGTAGCCGCTGTATCGTCCTGAACTAATTCTCATTACTTTCGGACCTAATTCACACCCTGTGTAGTCGCCCCACGTCACTGCGCCTTCCCAAGGCACCCCATATACAATTGCGTCTACGCCGTTCAAGTTCGTTTCGTTTACCATATTTACTGCCCCTAAAAAACAAGGTGTATTTCCATAAATGGTTTCACTCATCCTAACAATCCCTTCTCCTATAAAAAGTACTATTCTTATTCCCTTACAGAATGCAAGAAAACCGGGAATTTCAAATGGACGGGGGTGTTAAAATTACAACAGTAAATTTGAAAAGCCAGCCGAAGACATCAGCTGGTTTTTTCATGTCTGCCCGCAATGTAATTTGCCAGCCACGCACCGATCGATAGGTTCATAATAATATTGATAATCGGTGGAATACTGCCAATTCCTCCGATGTATTCGTGGGCAAGAATAGCAGCGAGAGCGGTGTTGCAGAGAGAGACTTGAAAGACGGCGGCAAGTAAATCTTCCCTATTGAATTTGCACCACTTTCCGATTGCGCAGGCGGCGGCCATCGGGAATACTACCTGTACAAAAATAACGGCAACGAGGAGCGGCAAGATATCGAGCTGTTCGGCAATATATTTTTTACCACTCCCTGTTAGTGTGTGAATGATTAAGAGCAGCGTCACGGATGATGCCAGTTTGATAATGACGGTTGCGTTGGCAGCAACTGCAGGCATGAATCGCTGGACAAGCAAACCCGCTGCGAGCGGAATAATAACGATTGTTAAAAATGAATATAATAACGACAAAAAAGATAGAGATATTTCCTGACCGGAAAAGCCAATCATGACGAGCGGGGTAATAATGGGGCTGATTGCCGTGTCAAGCAGTGAAGCAGCAACAACCAGAGATGTGTTTCCTCCGGCGAGAAACGAATATAGTGCAGCTGCAGTAGCGCTCGGTACCGCTCCGGACAAAATAAGACCAGCCGTTATTTCGTGATGATCCTTGAAAAAAAGAAGGGCTAGTCCAACGGATAAAAAGACGGTCACTGTCCATTTCATTAATGTGATTACAAGCAGCTCTTTCTTTTTGCGCGACACCCCTTTTATTGCATTTACATTCATCGACAAACCAGTGAAAAAGATAACCAGCCCAAGTAAAAAAGCCGGTACCCAGGAAGCTGACTGCCAATGAACGGGTGAAAAATAAGTCGTGATCCCGACGATAATCATAAAAAGAGCCAGGTATTTAGAGAAGAAATTAGCTATTACATTCACGGTTGAACTCCTTTTAAGTAGTTTGTCTAATTATGGTATCATATCAAGCAAACGTTTTTTAAGAAAACTTCGCTGCCTGCAAACTGGTACGTATCCAACGCTGCCTTTGTTTTGTTGTTGATTGTTCTTTATGTTGTATATAATAAAAGAGACGAATATAGATAATCGGGAGGCACCAGGATGACGGTATACACTGGATTTGTAGGAACATATACGAAAAAAGAAGGAAAAGGGATACATTCTTTTCAGCTTGATACAGAGAAAGAGGAGCTTCTCAATGCAGCCGTTGCAGCAGAAGTAAACAACTCGACATATGTAACAATCAGTGAAAACGAGCAATTCTTATATGCGGTTGCAAAAGGCGGGAAAGGCGGCGGCCTCGCTGCGTTTAAAATCCAGGATGCACAGCTTGAAAAGTTGAACGATGTGCTGGAAAGTGAAGGCGTTCCTTGCTACGTTTCATTGAACACAAACGGTACGCGTGCATTTTCGGCGCAATACCATACGGGTACAGCGGAAATGTACAGCATTAATCAAGAAACGGGTCAATTGATTGATTTACTCGATGTGGCGACGCATGAAGGGACAGGCCCGAATGCGGATCGTCAAGAAAAAGCACACACGCATTTTTTCGGCCTTACAGGTGATGAACGTTTTGTCGTGGCGGTTGACCTTGGCACAGATGAGATCATCACATATGAAATTGCCGGCGAAGATTTACTGAAAAAAGCGGTGTTCAATACCGAACCGGGATCAGGGCCGCGTCATCTTGTGTTCCATCCATCCGGTCAAACAGCGTATGTTATGACAGAACTCAGTAATGAAGTACTTGTATTAGCATTTAATGAAAATGATGGAACGTTTAACTTGCTCGCAGCTCATAAAGCAATACCGGCTGATTTTACCGAAAACAGCCAGGGAAGCGCGATCCGTATAGCACAAAATGGACGTTTTTTGTATGCGGGGAACCGCGGCCACAACAGTATCGCAGTGTTTGAAGTGATCGAAGAGGGCCGGGATGTAAAATTAGTGGAAATTGTATCAACAAAAGGCGACTGGCCTCGTGACTTTGATTTAGATCCGACAGAGCAATTCCTTGTTGTCGCTCATGAGAAAACGAATAATGTTGTGTTATTTAAACGAAATTCAGATACAGGCCGGTTAACGCCCGCAAATTCGGAAGTAACGATCCCAGAAGGGGTATGTGTGACGTTTTTAAGGGGAAAATAAATAACGTAAAAGATGTCCCGCCATTTTATGGCGGGACTTTTTTGTGTTGAATGAATGATCCTTGCTAGCATTTACCTTTTTTTTTATTCATGATAAAGTTGGGTTACCCAGTCATCCTACAAATTAGAAAAAGGAGAATGACGCATGGATGTAAAGAAAGCAAAGCGTTCTTCACTCGTTGAACAAGTCGTACTTCAAATAGAGACATTCATTGAATCGAAAACCTGGCCTGTTGGAATGCGCATCCCACCTGAAATGGAGCTGATGGAGCAGTTCGGCGTAAGCCGCAATACACTCCGTGAAGCAATACAGGCACTTGTTCATGCAGGACTCTTGCAGACGAAACAGGGAAGCGGAACGTATATAAGGTCCACAACAGCACTTGGCGCTTCGTTTCAGCAGAGGCTTGAGACGTCAACACTTTTTGAAACACTGGAAGTCAGGCATGCGTTGGAGCGTGAAGCGGCATGGCTTGCGGCGGAACGGCATACAGAAGAAGAAATGGTCCTTATACAAACGCGTCTGAATGAGTGTAAGGAAGCTATTGACCTGCATGCATTTGCCGAAGCGGATATTGCGCTTCATCATGCAATTGTAAGGGCGTCACATAACCGAATTTTGATTGATCTATATGCGCGGCTTGCGGATTCGCTTCATGCGTCTGTTCATGATTTAACCGACATGAATGGATATCCAAACGTCGATCCTGGCGCACATGAAAAGCTTGTTCAGGCGATATCGGAACGGCAGCCGCAAAAAGCGGCGGCTATTGTCAGTGAGGACATTGCCCGGTTAAAAGAGTTAGCCGGCATAAATGGGAAGGCGGAAGAGATATGAGTATAGAGGCACTTATAGAAAGAGAGCGGTCAAAATCAGGCCGGCTGCTTTTATTGTTCAGCATTATTTTACTGTCATTAAATATGCGGTCGCCAATTACGGCGGTTGGTCCACTTACTGTTATGATTCGAGATAATCTTGGTATTTCAAGCACCGCTGCAGGTGCTCTGACAACCATTCCTTTGCTTGGGTTTGCGGTTCTATCACCGTTTGCTTCGAAATTGGCAAGAATGTATGGAATGGAAGTTGTGATGTTCAGCGCACTTCTTATTTTAACAGTGGGTCTGGCACTTCGACCTATCGGCGGTGCGGGTCTGTTATTTATTGGTACCATTTTAATCGGCATTGCCATAGCCCTTTGTAATGTGCTCATGCCTGCTTTTGTAAAAATGAACTTTGCTCACCAAATGGGTTTAATGACCGGTTTTTATGCGATGTCCATGAATTTTGCAGGTGCCCTTGCTTCCGGTTTCAGCATTCCGATTGCTTCGTCAAGTGATCTTGGCTGGCGGGCTGCGGTCGGCTTCTGGATCATTCCTGCGGTGATTGCCATTGTCGTCTGGCTTTCGCAGATGACACACATCCGCAATCCTGTAAAAACAGAAGGAGGTACATACAAGAAAACCCCGCTTATGTCTTCACCGTTAGCATGGAAAGTAACGGCATTTATGGGAGTTCAGTCGCTGCTGTTTTATTCGCTGGTGGCCTGGCTGCCGGAAATTTTGCAGGAGCAGGGAATGAGTGCGGGAGCTTCGGGGTGGATGCTGTCGATTGTTATGTTTTCTCAGCTGCCGTTTACGTTCATTGTGCCGGTTATTGCAGACAAAATGAACAATCAACGTCCGCTTGTGATGATAGCGGCAGTATTAATGACAGGCGGTCTTACCGGTATTTTATTTGGACGAATTGATTTCGTTCTTTTATGGGTGATTATGATCGGAATTGCCGGTGGTTTTGCGTTCAGCCTGTCGATGATGTTTTTCAGTTTACGGACACGAAATTCATTTGAAGCGGCTGATTTATCAGGGATGGCACAATCCGGCGGCTATTTATTTGCCGCATTAGGACCTGCGTTATTTGGGGCGCTGCACGACGCAATGAATGGATGGACGGTGCCAATTTTACTGTTAATCGGTACGGCCATTTGCTTGTTTCTCGTCGGAATGGGTGCAGCAAAAGAAGGATATGTGACAGAAAAATCTGTTTAAAAATCCAAAAAAGCGGCTCCGTTAAGGAGTCGCTTTAATCATTCATCGGCTCATACATATCCCACGTGTGCTTCAAAGAATCAACAATAAAGTCGGCTACCTCTTCGGCTGACCGGTTACTGATCGTCAATGTTGAATGGTTAATGGAATAGGCGTCCTGACGCTTATAAAATAGTTCTTCAATTTCAGTAATGTCACGAGTTTGCAAAACAGGCCGGCTGTCGATCAACATATCGAGTCGTTCTTTCCATTCTTCCCATGCCATATCAAGATAAAAGACAACACAATTATCAAGACATGCTTGGCGAATCTCAGGCTGTACAAAGGCGCCTCCGCCAATGGACAATACTTTTAACTTTTCTTCAGCAAGCGCACATGTTTTTTTCTTCTCATAATCACGGAAAAAAGGCTCCCCATGTTTCTCGAAAATTTCAGGAATGGTCATCCCGAAATCTTTTTCTATTTCCTTATCGACATCGATAAAGGTTCTATATAATTTTTTTGCGACGAGTTCGCCGATTGTTGTTTTGCCAACGCCCATAAATCCGATCAGGACGATGTTTTTTTGTCTCACAGACATACGCACATTGAACACTCTTTCCTCTTTGTGAATTACCTTTTAGTATAGTACAGCCATGCAGTCCAGTAAATATTTTTTCAATTATTGAAAAAATAAAAGCGCTATTTAGAATGTTGATTGTTTTGTAATGATAAAATGAATGAAAAAGTGCAGGACGAGAGTAAAGCAAAAATGGTTCCTTCTGGGTGTGTAAAAAAAGATGAAAAAGGGAAGGATGGTCAAGGTGAAGCCAAAAGTAGTGGTATACAAACGAATGAACGAACAAGTATTAAATAAGATTCGTGAAATGTGTGATGTAAGTTATTTCCCGGCTTATAAGGAAGACTATCCTGCTTTTTTGGCCGCATTAAAAGAAGCGGAAGGTGTTCTTGGAGCGGGTTTAAAGTTTGACACAGCGCTGCTTGATCAGGCGCCAAAACTAAAGATCATCTGCAATACATCAGTCGGCTATGACAATCTCGATATTCCATTATTAAAAGAACGAGGGATATTGGCAACGAATACGCCGGGTGTTTTAAATGATACAGTCGCGGATGCGATTGTCGCACTTATGCTGTCAGCGGCCCGGAGAGTAACAGAGCTTGATCAATTTGTGAAAACCGGAGGCTGGTCAGAGCAAGGGTTTTTACAACAACAATTCGGCGTCGATGTCCACCATAAAACGCTTGGCATTATTGGTATGGGCGGCATCGGTACCACGCTTGCAAAGAGGGCTTATTTTGGCTTCGATATGCACGTTTTATATCACAACCGTTCGAGAAATGAACAAGCGGAACATACATACAATGCTGTTTACTGCACGATGGATGAGCTTCTTGAACAATCAGACTTTGTTTGTGTGATGACACCGCTGACGGCACAGACAGAAAAATTGATCAGCAAACGGGAATTCGCAAAAATGAAAAAGACTGCCATATTTGTCAATGCAGCGCGCGGGAAGGTCGTTGATGAAGCAGCTTTAATAGAAGCGCTTCAATCAAACGTAATTCTGGCAGCTGGACTTGATGTGTTTGAAAAAGAGCCGACGGGCCAAAACAATCCATTACTCTGTATGCCGAATGTCGTCACACTTCCGCATATCGGTTCTGCAACGGCCGAAACGAGAATGAAAATGGCACAGCTTGGAGCGGATAATTTGGTTGCCGGTGTACATGGCAAGAGACCGTTAACGCCTATCTACTAATTTAAAAGAAGGAAAGTTTGTTATGTTAAGATTTTCAGCATTCTCATGTTGTTCTCTCCTTTCCTTTCTTCAGATTAGAATGATCGCCATAGCTTTTTTAACTATTTGAATAGAGGGGATGGGAATGTTTCCTTTTCGGAGCAGGAAAATAAGCAAGAGAGATGAAAAAAAATTATATTCTATTCAATCGAACGAAAAAGTAGCGGAAGAAGTTGAAGGAATCGTATACAAGATGACAGAAATCTTCCGAAAACATGAATCAAACGATATCATCATTTTGTGCATCGGATCGGATCTTTCTATTGGAGATTCTCTTGGACCTTTAGTCGGAACAATGCTGAAAGACAGCCAGGTTCCCTATCAGGTGTATGGTACATTAAAAGATCCTGTCCATGCTCAGAATTTAGAACTGGTCTTAAAAGAAATTAATAAAAAGTTCAAGGAGCCATTTATTTTTGGAATTGATGCTTCACTAGGAGATAAAAGTAAGATTGGGTGTATCATTTTAGAAGAGGGACCGCTCCTCCCTGGCAGGGCATTAAAGAAAACATTGCCGGAAATAGGAGAATACCATATAAAAGCCATTGTGAATGATCTCAACTATTCCTCGCCAACAAAGTTTTTAGAAAATACAAGATTGTATACAGTGATGAACATGGCAACGATTATTGCCACGATTATCCTTCAGACAGCGGTACTTAGAAATTCGCCTCTAAAGTGAAAATCACAATAAAAAGAACAAGCCCTATTTCAAAATAGGGCTTGTTCTTTTATTAATTTAAGGAAGCTTCTGATTTCCCCGCTTGAGAATGTAGCGATGCGCTTGCTATTTCTGAACTTCTTTGGATATGTATACACATTTTTTTTGTGGCTTTTTCTGGATCTCTGTCCTTGAGTCCTAAATATATTTGTTCATGATCATTAACCAAATCCTCAAAGCTTTCGGGACGATCCTTCAAAATACAGTTACGGATGTAAAGGGTTTTCGCATTTATCACTTCAAATAATTGAATAAGCTGCTTGTTTTGGGATGCTAGCGAAATAATATCATGGAATTGTTGATTATAATAAATGAGCTCTTTTGTATTCCCCGTCTTTAATGCTTCTTTGGAGTTTTCGATAATCAGATTTAATTGGTTTAATTGTTCCTCTGTAATGTTGTTCGCTGCAAGTGTTGCTGCAAGAGACTCAAGGCTTTTTCGGCATTCATATATGTCTAATATATCTTGAGCGCCGGGGTTATAGACAAATAAATTACCATCAATTTGAACAAGCAAATCATCTTTTGTCAGCATGCGAAATGCTTCTCGAACAGTTCCTCTGCTCACTTTCAGTTTTTCTGCCACTTTCGTTTCAATCAAGCGTTCACCAGGATGAAATTCTCCCTCCATTATCATGGATTTGACAATACTGTAAACTTGACTGTGCAGCGGTTCATTTTTCTTTATTTCATTCATTGAAGTCCTCCTGCAATATACAAAAAAATATAATCATACACTTGTTTTCTTTGTATTTGGATAGTTTAAATGTGGTTTTACGTCTATGTATTTCGGGGGCAGAAAGGTTCTTTTATGGATCCAGTATACCACTTTTTTGTCTTCTTCATTCTTGTCCAAAAGGGCTTAAACCTTCATGATCTTCCGTATAAGGTAAGTTTACATGAATTTAAATGCGAGTCCAAGTAATAAAGAAACAAGAAAATGTTTTGTTGTCGACGGTTGACAGTTAACTGATGAAGTTGTATGATATAAAAAATGAAAGCGATTACTTATTTTAAAATTCTAAAACCAATTAACTTAAAATATGATGTTTATCAATTCGAAACAGGAGATGGTTGAAGTGGGGAAAAAAGCCCTTGAAGGATTACGCGTATTAGAAATGGGACAATTGATTGCAGGTCCTTCTGCTTCCAGGCTGCTGGCGGAATTTGGTGCAGAGGTGATAAAAGTGGAGTCTCCAGAAACAGGAGATTCGATCCGTACATGGCGAGTGGTTGAGAATGGAACCAGTCTTTGGTGGTATGTGCAGTCACGAAACAAAAAATCAATCACGATTAACCTAAGGGAGTCGGAAGGACAAGAACTGATCCGTAAGCTTGTAAAAGAAGTGGATATTTTAATTGAAAACTTCCGTCCAGGAACAATGGAAAAGTGGGGGCTTGGATACGAAGACTTAAAGGCAATTAATCCACGTCTTATTATGATCCGCGTATCGGGTTACGGACAAGATGGACCATACCGTGACAAAGCGGGGTTTGGTTCGATTGGAGAGGCAATGGGCGGACTTCGCTATATAACCGGTTATCCAGACCGCCCTCCTACACGAGTAGGGATTAGTATTGGGGATTCTTTGTCTGCCCTTTATGCTGTTATCGGGGCATTAATGGCAGTGTATCATCGCGATACGAAAGGCACGGGTGAAGGACAGGTCATCGATGTGGCACTTTACGAATCTGTCTTTAGCTTGATGGAGAGTACGCTTCCTGAATATGACCGTGCAGGAATGATACGTGAAAGAACGGGAAGCACATTGCCAGGTATTACGCCTTCTAATACATATTTATGTGCGGATGAAAAGTATGTTGTAATCGGGGCAAATGGAGACGCGATCTTTAAACGCCTCATGAATGCGATGGGCCACCCGGAGGCAGCAGAAGATCCTCGTTTTGAAAATAACGCAAAACGGTCCGAGCATGCGGACTACTTAGATGGGCTGATAGAAGAATGGACGAAGAGCATGCCTTTTGCAGAAGTGATGAATTACTTAGATGAAGCAAAAGTACCTGCAGGCCCCATTTATTCAATTGAAGATATCGTAAATGATGCACATTATCAAGCCCGTGAAATGATTCGCGAGGTGGAAGTAGATGGATTGGGAACATTGAAAATGCCTGGAATCGTCCCGAAAATGAGTGAAACACCTGGTGAAATTGAATGGGCGGGACCTGAGCTGGGTCAGCACACATCGGAGATATTAACAGAAAAAATCGGTCTATCAGAACAACAAATTAAAGCATTGAGGGAGCACGGGATTATTTAAATAGGGGGATAAATGAATATGGGCATGACCATGTCAGAGAAGATTCTCGCAAAAGCCGCCAGACAGTCCGAAGTAAAAGCAGGTGAAATCGTATGGGTCAAGGCTGATATTGCCATGATGCATGATTTATTGGGGCCATGGTTAATAGATGGCGGGTTTCGCCGTTTAGGCGGGCGATTATTCGATAAAGAAAAGGTGGTTGTGGTGTCTGATCACTGTACCCCGCCCGCAACGGTGCAGCAAGCCGATATTTTGAAATTTACTCGCGATTGGGCAAGAAATCAAGATCTTCCTTATTACTATGAATTCGAAGGTCCCTGTCACCAGGTGATTGTAGAACATGGGCATGTCCGTCCGGGACGTCTAATTCTCGGAACGGACTCTCACACGTGCATGGCGGGAGGATTAGGGGCTTTTGCGACTGGAATAGGCTCCACAGAAATGATTGGAGTTCTATTAACTGGTGAGACATGGATGAAAGTGCCTGAAACGATCAAAGTGGTTTGGGATGGAGAATTGCCGCACGGTGTGTATGCAAAGGACATCGTGCTGAAAACGATTAAAGATATTGGACATGCCGGAGCGACTTATCAAACTCTCGAGTTTTCCGGAAGTGCTATAAGAGGTTTGTCAATGGATGAACGGTTAGTTTTATCGAATATGGCAGTTGAAGCGGGCGCGAAAACAGGGTTAATTGAACCTGATGAAAAGGTCATTAAGTTTTTACGATCCAAAGGGGTAACGGATGAAATAGATGATTTATTCAGTGACAAGGATGCTGTCTACACGCGTACGCTGCATTACAATGCATCTGACTTAGAGCCGCAGGTGGCTTGTCCGCACGAAATCGATAATGTACATCCTGTCAATGCAGTGGAAGGAAAAACAGTTGACCAGGTATATTTAGGGTCGTGTACAAATGGGCGCCTAAGTGATTTGAGAATTGCGGCTGACATTCTAAAAGGGAAAAAGATTGCCAATCATATTCGTTGTCTCGTTGTGCCGGCTTCACAGCATATTTGGATGGAAGCGAATAAAGAAGGAATTTTAGATATATTGACGGAAGCTGGATGTATCGTCAATATGCCTTCGTGCGGCGCATGCGGCGGGTTTACCAGCGGTGTGATCGGTGCCGGAGAAGTGGTTATGTCGTCATCAAATCGCAATTTCAGAGGACGCATGGGAAGTCCGGACGGGGAAGTCTATTTAGGATCTCCTGCAACAGTAGCTGCAACTGCCATTGAGGGGAAAATTGCCGATCCACGGAAATATCTTCTGCAGGGGGTCAGGTAAATGTCATCAACTATTCGGGGACGTGTATGGAAGTACGGAGACAATATAAACACGGATATCATTTCTCCAGGTCAATATATGAGTCAGCCTGTGGAGAAACAGGCTGAGCATGCAATGGAAGCAATTGATCCAGACTTTTCAAAGAAAGTGAAGCCTGGGGATATACTGGTCGCTGGTCATAATTTTGGTTCGGGTTCGAGCCGTGAAACAGCCCAAATGGTGTTAAAGCACCATCAAATTGGAGCGATTGTGGCCGCTTCCTTTGCCCGTATTTTTTATCGGAATTCCATTAATGTAGGTCTTCCAGTTGTCGAGATGAAAGACCCTTCTGTCATCCGTGAGGGGGATGAAGTGGAAATTGATTTGTTAGAAGGGAAAATAATTAACCACACTCAAGGAACAGAGTATCTAGGTACGAAACTGCCGGAACATTTAATTGAGATGGTGCAGCTCGGCGGCTTGGAACCTTATCTTGCGAAAAAACTGGGAATTAAATAAGTAAGGAAGGAGGATGTGCCTTATGAATTTGCCAAAAAAAGTGGAGATCATCGAAGTTGGACCGAGGGACGGTCTTCAAAATGAAGCGAACTTTATACCAACGGAACAAAAAATCGCACTGATTAATGGATTAAACAAAACAGGGATCAAAAGAATGGAAGCAACGTCCTTTGTTCATCCCGTATATGTCCCTCAAATGAAGGACGCGAAAGAGGTGCTGGAAGGAATTGAGCAAGACCCTTCTATTCAATATATGGCACTGATTCCAAACGAAAAAGGGTATGAACGAGCGATTGAGAATGGTGTGCGCGCTTTATCATTAGTCGTGGGTGCAAGTGACAGTTTCAATCTGAAAAATGTAAAAATGACGAGAGAAGAGTCGATCAAAAATTTCGAAACGGTGATCGCGAAGGCAAAGGATAATGGAGTTTTTATTCGTTATAATATTGCCACTGCTTTCTGGTGCCCGTATGAAGGAAAAGTGGATTCCGGCCTTGTTTTAGAGATGGTCAAGCGAATCGATGCATCGGAAGTAGATGAAATCGTCATATGCGATACGATCGGCCGTGCGAATCCGCAGCAAGTGTTTGAGCTGCTGCAATCAATTGCTGCGTTAAAGCCAAAAGCAATCATTACGACACATTTTCATGATACGTATGGCTTAGCACAGGCGAATGTTACAGCGGCTCTTCAAGCAGGCGTTACTCGGTTTGATACGTCAATTGGCGGACTGGGCGGATGCCCATTTGCTCCAGGAGCAGCAGGAAATGTCGCGACAGAAGATGTGGTCTTCATGCTGCACGAAATGGGGATTGATACAGGGATTGACCTTCAATTGCTCCGCTCATGCGTCGAGATGGTCAAACCGTTAACTAACCGTGAATTAACAGGCCATTTTCACAAAGTGAAATGACAATAAAACAAACATTACAGGAGGAACAACAAATGACTCAAAATTATCGAGTAGGATTAATCGTACCAAGTTCAAATACAACGATGGAGACAGAAATTCCGGCGATGCTTCATTCCAGAATTCAGATCAATCCGGAAGAAACATTCACCTTCCATTCAGCACGTATGCGCATGATGCACGTAAATGCGGAAGAATTGAAAAAAATGGACGTAGATAGTGATCGATGTGCAGTTGAACTTTCAGACGCCCGCTGCGATGTGTTAGCGTATGCATGCCTTGTGGCCATCATGTGCCAAGGACCGGGATATCATGAAATTTCTGAAGAACGTTTAGGAAAGGCAACAGAGGCAAATGGCGGTGCAGCACCAATTGTCAGCAGTGCAGGAGCATTAATTGAAGGCCTTGAAGCAATTGGCGCTAAAAAGGTTTCCATTATCACGCCATATATGAAACCATTGACAAAAACGGTTATAGAATACTTAAATGCGGCCGGTATTGAAGTAATTGACTCTATCAGCCTTGAAGTTGCAGACAACTTGGAAGTCGGCCGTTTAAACCCTCTTAATCTCATTGAGCATGCAGACAAGCTGAATATCGAAGGAGCAGATGCAGTTGTCTTATCAGCATGCGTTCAAATGCCTTCTTTGCCAGCAATTCAAGCGGTGCAAGATCGTCTTGGCATTCCAGTTTTATCCGCTGGCGTTGCAACTGTATATAAAATTCTTAAGCAATTGAACCTTAAAACAGAGGTTCCAAATGCGGGCCATTTGTTATCAGGAAAATTCTAAAAAACAGCAATGCGCACAGATATAAAAATAGAGGATGGCGTAAACATCGCCATCCTTTTTCGTTGGAAAACTAATTCGAAAGCTTATGAGTTGAAGAGATTCCTCTTTCTGTTTGTTAGTTAAATAGAAAAACATTTTCGTCAACTGTTGACAGTAAACACAAAATGATTATATATTAGCAATAGATAGAATATTTTAAAAATCCAGAATAAAGAAGGGGGTATAATGTTGCAGGTTATACGTCTGGAGCCGCTTCATGAACAAGTCTATCAAAGCTTCCTCACTTCACTTTTAGAAGGGCAATATCAGCCAGGGGAACGTTTAATAGAAACAAAAATGGCGGAAACATTTGGAGTAAGCAGGGGAACAATTCGAGAAGCGATTCGAATGTTAATAAAAGACGGACTTTTAATTCAAAATGAAAGCGTTATCCATATTTTTAAACCGACATTGCAAGATGTGATCGACCTTTACCAATGTCGTGAGAGGCTGGAATCACTCGCTGCAAAATTTGCCGCAAAAAATATGAACCAGTCTCTTGAAACACAAATCAAAGAAGTTTTAACGGAGTCAAAGAAAGCGCTTTTAGATAAAAACCCTTCTACGGTAGTAGAGTTAAACACACAATTTCACGAACTCATCATTAACGCGTCCCAAAATAACCAGCTGATCGGCCTTTTAGAGACAATTAGAACGAAAAGTCTGTATATGAGAAATAATATTCTTCGAGATTATTATATTTCTTCCAATCGCAAGAGTTATATTGATGAACACGAAAGAATCTTTAACGCAATTGTAGAAGAAGATCCGTATAAAGCAGAAAAAGAAATGAGCAATCATATTAAAAATGATTTACATGCTTTTTATAAATTATTTGAAAAACAGACAAAAGAAAAATTGAATGTTTAAGCAACATCCATTTAGGAGGGAATTATATGGGTTTGGAACTTATTACGATTATTGTACTTTTAGCCATGTTTATCGTCGGCTCAATCATTTCGGTCAACATGGGTATTTTGGGGATCGTTGCCGCTTTTGTTATCGGTACCTATGTCAGCGGACTAAGTGTAGAGGACATTTATGCTGCTTTTCCAATAGATATGTTTATTCTTCTTGCGGGAGTAACTTACTTGTTTGCCATTGCGTTAAACAATGGAACTCTTGACTTGATTATTTCCGGAGGTCTCCGGCTGGTTCGAGGAAATGTTGGATTGCTTCCGTGGGTAATGTTTGCACTTAGTGCCTTGCTCGCTGCTGTTGGAGCCTCTTCCGTTGCAATTGGTCCAATCCTTTTTCCGATCGCGTTGCGACTGGCATTTCAACACAACATTAACCCGATCTTAATGGGTACTTTGATTTCTACGGGAATGTACGCGGGAGCATTTTCCCCGCTAAATATCTTTGGATTAGTTGTAAACGGTATCATGGAATCCGAAGCCATTTCTCATTCACCAGTTATGCTATTTATCAACACGTTTATATTTTATGTATTAATTTCAGCTGTTGTATTCTTTGCATTCGGCGGACTCCGCTTGCTAAAGAACAGTACAAACGCTCAAATGGCTGCTGCAGCTACAGTTGATGGCAGTGCTGTCAGTGTAAAAGAACCAGAAGAAAACGGAGTGTTATGGTATCAAATTGCGACACTTTTTGGTATTGGATTTCTTATCACAATGGCTCTTGTATTCGAAATGAACATGGGCTTTGGCGCGTTTATGGTTGGGCTGGTGCTCGCATTGATGGCTCCTAAAAAACAAGGCGAGATCATCAAGCAAATGCCTTGGCCAGTTATGATTATGGTGACAGGCATCATGACATATGTGGGTGTTATGGAACAAGTAGGTACGATGGATTACATGACGGAACTCATTGCGAGCGTTGGAAATCCTGTACTCGCGTCGTTAATGGCATCATATGTAGGAGGGGTTATTTCGGCCTTTGCTTCTACAACTGGTTTCCTGGCTGCTGTTATTCCGCTTTCCGCTCCAATCTTACAGGATCCGAGCATGTCATCCATCGGAGTCGTTTCAGCGCTCGCGGTTGCGGCCAGTGTCGTTGATATCAGTCCATTTTCGACAAATGGAGCACTTATCCTTGCGAATGTTCAAGGTGTCAACGAGCGGCTCTTTTTCAGAAAACTCTTGATTATTGCCGGCCTTTTTATCGCTCTTGGACCGGGTCTTGCCTGGCTGCTATTTGTACTAATCGGTACACCTTGGTAAAAAATGATAAGAAAAACTGCTTTGTTTCAAAAAGCAGTTTTTCTTTCTTTAATATCATTTCTTTTTTTAACATTATTCATAGGACGGGAGTGATCTTTAATGAAAGCAGTTGTTGTTCGGGAATTTGGCGGACCTGAAGTATTAACCTATATGGATATTGATAAACCTTCAATAAATTCAAAACAAGTGTTAATTCGTGTTGCAGCTACTGGTGTCAACTTTGCAGATATTAAGTCAAGGTACGGTAACTACCATGGAGCCGGACAGCCTCCCTTTATACCAGGATTGGATGCTGCAGGTATTATTGAGGAAACAGGCTCGGAAGTTCAACATTTAAAAGCAGGGCAGCGAGTCATTGCTTTTCCGAAAAACGGGTCTTATGCGGAATATGTCGCTGCGGATGAAAATCTTACGTTTGTTCTTCCTGACAATATAGACTTTAATATCGCAGCCGCTTGTCCGACTGTTTCGTTCACTTCGTATAAGCTTCTCGCCGATGTAGCAAGACTGGAGCCCGGTGAAACGGTTCTTATTCACTCGGCTGCCGGTGGGATTGGAACAACGGCAATTCAACTTGCCAAAATTTTAGGTGCAGGCCATGTGATTGGAACAGTAGGGAATATAAATAAGGCGGCCATCGCACTTGAAGCAGGAGCCGACCAGGTTATATGCTATGAGCAGGATGACTTTTCAGTAAAAGTAAATGAATTAACGGATGGTCAAGGTGTAGATGTCATTTTAGATTCTATCTCTGGTCAAGTGTCAGAAAAAAGCCTTGCTTGTCTGGCGAAGTATGGAAGATTAGTTAATTTCGGTATTTCAAGTGGAAAGGCAGGACAAATTAAGACGACAGATTTACATTCGAGCTGTCGTTCTGTTCTCGGGTTTAGTTTAGGGACGACTAGATCCCATCGGCCGCACCTATTAAAAGATACAGCCAATAAGGTGCTTCCTTATCTGGCAGACGGCCGTTTAGAGATGAAAATTGGAAAGAGATTTTCTTTGGGTGAATCTGCTAAAGCGCATCAGTGGGTGGAAAGCAGAAAGAGCACAGGAAAAGTGTTATTGGATGTAACAAAATAACATGAAAATCTGTGCAACCTACTGATCTAAATGAATTGAACGATATGAGAATAAGGTTGATGGTAGAACTGAATAAAATTTGTTAGTACTGAAAACCGCCGCCGGCAATGAACTCGGGTGGCGGTTTTTTGATCCATTCAAGTGTGTAATTCATACACCGTCAGGAAATACTACGAGCGTGCAAGTGCACAAATTTTTATTTCTGACGGAGGGATAAAATGGGGATTTTAAGTGGAAATCCGAAAGATGAACCATTGCACTACGGAGAAGCTATGGCCGTATGGACATCTTCACTGACGGCTAAAAGCATGATTGCTGGCTATAGCACGCTGATCAATCATGCGGGAGACCAGGATTTGAAAAAGCTGATTGAAGAAGCAATAAAGATGGGAAAGTCGGAAATGACAGAGCTGGATCAAGTATTGAAAGAAAATGGGATTGCTCTCCCTCCTGCGCCTCCTGAACGTCCTGAGGCAAAGTTAGATGATATTCCGGCCGGCGCACGATTTCAAGATCCGGAAATAGCCGCCAATCTTTCCCGGGATGTCGCTACGGGATTGAGTGCCTGCAGCATGGCAATGGGCCAGTCGATTCGTGAAGATATTGGCGCGATGTTTGCAAAGTTTCATGCCGAGAAAGCAAGACTTGGCGGTGAATGTTTGAGATTAAACAAAGAAAAAGGATGGCTTGTACCACCGCCGCTTCTTCACGATCCGGTCGAAAAGAAGTAACATAAAATGCCCCGAAAACAGAGATGCATTCTCGTTTTTGGGGTCTTTTTTGTCGTTTTCATTCATTATTCCAAAGTATAGTGGGCAGCTAACTGTTTTTAAGGGCGTGCAGGGTTATAAGTAGTATTTGTTTATGCTTTACTTTATAATGAGTGCTGTTGAAATATTTTTAACAATAAAGGAGTTTTTAAAATGGCTGAAAAAACATTTACAATTATTGACGAAACAGGCATCCATGCACGTCCCGCAACAGTTCTTGTGCAGGCGGCTTCTAAATTTAGCTCAGATGTAACAATGGAATACAATGGGAAAACCGTGAATTTAAAATCCATCATGGGCGTTATGTCTCTTGGCATTCCAAAGGGCGCATCTGTAAAAATTGCAGCAAACGGTTCAGACGCTGAAGAAGCAATTGAGTCTCTTACAGAAACAATGAAATCATCAGGTCTTGGCGAATAATTAGCCTTTTAAACCACCGAACTTGTTCGGTGGTTTTTTGTTTATTCAATGATGACAACATTGACTTTGCCAAAACAGTGTTTTCTATTGATTGTTTATAATCTGAAACCGCTTTATTATAAACATACAGACAGAGATAGCAAGACATACTGAAATAACGAGAAAGGGGTTTTACAGATGAACAATCAAACGCAGCCAAAAGCGGATGTGCGTGTAAAAATACAGCGTTTCGGCAGTCATTTAAGCGGTATGATTATGCCGAATATAGGCGCATTCATTGCCTGGGGTCTTATTACTGCTTTATTTATTCCAACAGGATGGTTTCCGAACGAGGATTTAGCAAAACTTGTTGGACCAATGATTACATTCTTGCTGCCAATCTTAATTGGTTTTACAGGTGGACGTATAGTATATGATCTTCGAGGCGGTGTCGTTGGTGCGACAGCAACAATGGGGGTAATTGTCGGTTCAGACATTCCGATGTTCCTCGGCGCTATGATCATGGGTCCTCTCGGTGGTTATGCGATTAAAAAGTTTGACCAGATGATAGACGGAAAAGTGAAATCCGGCTTTGAAATGCTTGTCAACAACTTTTCAGCCGGCATCATCGGTGGTATTTTAACGCTGATTGCGTATAAAGCAATCGGACCGGTTGTTCTCACGCTCAACAAAACATTGGCAGCAGGTGTTCAAGTTATTGTCGATGCGAATTTGCTTCCACTGGCAAGCATTTTTATTGAGCCGGCGAAAGTGCTGTTCTTGAACAACGCGATTAACCACGGAATTTTAAGCCCGATTGGAATTGAAGAGGCAGCAAGTGCGGGAAAATCTATTCTTTTCCTTCTTGAGTCAAACCCGGGACCGGGTCTTGGTATCTTGCTTGCGTACATGTTCTTTGGAAAAGGAATGGCGAAACAGTCCGCACCTGGTGCAGTGATCATTCACTTCCTCGGCGGAATTCACGAAATTTACTTCCCTTACATTTTAATGAAGCCACTGCTTTTAATTGCAGCAATTGCGGGCGGTGCAACAGGCATATTCACATTCTTGTTGTTTAATGCAGGACTTTCAGCGGCGCCATCACCAGGCAGTATCTTTGCCTTGATGATCATGTCTCCGCCAGGAAATCACATTGGCGTCCTTGCGGGTGTACTTGCAGCAGCAATTGTATCATTCTTGATCTCAGCTGTGATTTTGAAAGGTTCAAAAGATACAGATGAGCAGGATCTAGCAAAAGCGGCAGAACAAACATCTGCTCTTAAAGGAAAAGAAAGCCACGCTTCTTCTCTTGTGAAAAAAGAAGATCAGCCAGCAGAAAACACAGCTGCACTTGGAAATGTTCAAAAAATCATTTTTGCCTGTGATGCAGGAATGGGCTCAAGTGCAATGGGCGCATCCATTTTGAAAAACAAAGTGAAAAAAGCGGAGATTGATGTTCATGTATCCAATACATCCATCAGCAATCTGCCTGATGATGCCGATGTGGTCATTACCCATAAAGATCTAACCGATCGTGCGAAAGAAAAACTGCCAAACGCACATCATATTTCGGTTGAAAACTTCTTAAACAGCCCAAGGTATGATGAATTAATGGAGCAGTTAAAGAAATAATAATATGGACGATCCCGCCGTTTCGTAACGGCGGGATCATTTTATTAATATGGTGATCAAATGAAAAGTCATGCCAAAGTGTTTTTCTCACTTTAATTATGGCAACAAGTTATTTGACGAAATGATTTTTTTCTTTAGTTGAAGCGGTAGTTTGACAGGTTTATGATGTAGAAGAAGAGACGTATTGTAAAAAGTTGTCACAGTTTATTCCTGGAAAAGGGGGTTCTGGGCATGTATGTTTCTGCACGTGAAAGGCTGATTCTCGATCTCTTGCTTGATCGAAATGAAGAAATGACGGTGAAGGAGCTTGCAGATGACATTGATGTCAGCGTTCGAACGGTTCACCGCGATTTAAAAGGAATTGAAAAGACGCTTGAAACGAATGGTTTGCAATTGGTTAAGAAATCAGGTGTCGGCATCCAAATTGTGGGGAAGAAAGAAAAAATGGATGAGCTGAAGCTCGCCATTTCACATCTTTCCTACAGTGAATACACGCCGGACGAGCGCCAAACAATGATTCTATGCGCATTGCTTGAGTCAGTTGAGCCTGTAAAACTGATAGGACTTGCTAATGATTTACATGTAACAATTGCCACAGTCAGCAGCGACTTAACGAAACTCGAAAGCCGAATTGAGCCATTTCAGCTGAAGTTAGTTCGGAAACGTGGATATGGCGTTGAACTGAAAGGCACTGAAACCGCAAAACGAAGGGCTATGAGCAGCATTATTGCCGAACATGTCAATGAAGTGGATTTTTTAGCAATTGTGAAAGAAAGCATTCAAAAAAAATCTATTCATGCGACAGAGTCCATTTCAGAGCGGCTGCTTGGTCTCGTTGAAAAGAAAAAATTACTTGTTGTTGAGCAAGTGGTGAAGGATATTAATGCCGGTTTGCCATACGCGATCGCGGATAGCGCTCATATTGGACTAGTTGTCCATTTAGCCCTTGCGATCGAGCGAATTGAACGGGGCGGAAATATTCAAATGGAACATGCCTACTTGCAGCACCTGCAGGCAGCTCCTGAATATGAAATTGCTTCTGAAATGACCGAGAAGCTGAAGGCTTTTTTTCAAATGGACATTCCAGAAGCGGAAATTGGTTATATTACGATGCATTTACAAGGGGCAAAACTGCGTCACGATAAAGAATACGTACTCGAAGAATCAAGTTTTCAAGTGGCGGTAAAAGCAAAAAGCCTCATCCAGTTTATTGAAAAAAAGCTGTCGGCCGATTTGATAAATAATCAGTCACTTTTTGAAGGACTTGTAGTTCATTTGAAACCAGCGATGTACCGTATTCATCAGAAAATGGGAATCTCAAATCCCCTTATTGGACGCATTAAAGAAGATTACAGTTATTTGTTTAATGTCGTGAAAGAAGGTGTGCAGCACGTCTTTCCAAACGTAACAGTCCCGGATGAGGAAATTGGCTATCTCGTCATGCATTTCGGGTCGGCTTTGCCCGGTGCGCAGGTATCTGGACCTTTAAAAGCGTATATTATCTGTTCAACCGGAATTGGTACATCAAAAATGCTTGCTTCAAGGCTGAAGCAGGAAATTCCGGAATTGACCGGGTTGAAAAATATTTCGTTATTTGAATTAAACAATACAGAGATTGATGAAGATGACTTAGTGATTTCAACGATTCACCTTCCGGATTTTCCTTATGAGCATATCGTGGTCAGTCCGATGCTGACGAAAGATGAACTGACAAAAGTCCGTTCCTTCATAAAAAGACGTGCTGCGATTTTATCAAAAAAGAAGCCGGAAAAGATAATCACCAAGACCCGATCCGCTTCGCAAATTGAGCAATCCGTCAAAAGTATTCATCATTATACAGGCGGGATCATGGATCTGCTCTCTCAGTTTTCAGTAACAGCAGCTGGAAAACATCAGGCAGAACAAGTTCTCAAAAAGGCTTGCGGACAACTCACTACACTTCGGTCAGTTGACGCGGTTGTGGATGCACTGCTTGAACGGGAAAAACTTGGGGGCATTGGGATTCCTGGAACAAAAATCGCATTTTTTCATACGCGCCATTCCGATGTTTTGAAGCCATCTGTGACGATTCATAGGATGGATGAACCGGTTGTCTTGAGTGGTATGGATGAGGCCGACATGAAAGTGGACGTTATATTGATGTTGCTGTCGCCTGATCCTTATCATACAGAAGGGCTTGAGGTGTTAAGTTACGTAAGTGCGATGACGATTGAAAGTGACGACAGCATAGCCTTGTTTCAATCAGGACAGGAAAAGGAAATAAAAGAATGGATGGCATCAAAATTTGAACTGTTTTTGAATGAAAAAATAAATGAATTGAGGAGTGTTGAATAATGTCAATTTTATCAGCTGAAAATATCGTGTTAAATAAAGTGGCGGCAACGAAAGAAGAAGCGATCCGAGCAACGGGCCAGGTGCTTGTAGATAGAGGATACGTGGAGCCATCGTACATTGAAAAAATGCTTGAGCGTGAAGAACTAACAACTACTTATATGGGGAATTATGTGGCTATTCCGCATGGGACAGAAGACGGGAAATCAGCGGTGAAAGAGTCGGGTCTATCGATTATTCAAGTGCCGGATGGTGTTGATTTTGATGGAAACGTTGTAAAACTATTGATCGGGATTGCGGGTAAAGGTGATGAACACCTTGAGATTTTGTCACAAATTGCGATTGTTTGCTCTGAGGAAGAGAATGTGATGAAAATTGTGAATGCGTCTTCGAAAGAGGAAATTTTAGCGATGTTTGACGAGGTGAACTAATATGTTGGCTGTTCATTTTGGAGCCGGAAATATTGGCCGCGGATTTATCGGAAGTCTTCTGTATCAGTCCGGTTTTGAAACGTGCTTTGTGGATGTGAACAATGAGCTTGTTGATTTGATCAATGAAAAAGGTGAGTACCGGGTCGTGCTGGCGGATCAATCGCATGAAGAACTTCTCGTGAAAAATGTGCGGGCAATTAACAGCGCGGCTGATGCTGACAAAGTGATTGACGCAATTGCGAAGGCTGATCTTGTAACGGCAGCAGTTGGACCAAATATCTTGCCGCTTATTTCAGGGCTTATTGCAGAAGGGTTAAAAAAACGCACATCGCCAGTGAATGTGATTGCCTGTGAAAACATGGTCGGCGGCAGCACACTTTTGAAAGAAAAGGTTTATGAAAAAGTGACGGAAGAAGAACAGAAGGCATTTGACGAACGCGTTGGTTTTCCCGACGCGGCAGTCGATCGGATCGTACCGAATCAATCAAATGAAGATAAATTGATGGTCACTGTAGAACCATTTTATGAGTGGGCAGTTGACGAAACAAAAATTGCCGGTGAAAAGCCGCCTGTTGAAGGAATTACATGGGTGAGCGACTTAACGCCGTATATTGAACGGAAACTATTTACAGTAAATACGGGTCATGCGGTCGCAGCGTACTTTGGCAAGCAGTCGGGTGCTGAAACAATCAATGAAGCTCTTGAATCAGACAAAATTCAACACCTGTTATCTGAAACGCTGAAAGAAACAGGCCAGTTTTTAGTGAAGAAATATGGTTTTGATTCAGCAGCTCATGACGCGTATATTAAGAAAATTATCGGCCGGTTTGCCAATCCTTTTATATCAGATGAAGTAACACGTGTCGGTCGTTCTCCAATCCGAAAACTTGGAGCAAAAGACCGTCTCGTCAGCCCTGCCGTTCAATACGCAGAACTGCTTGGCAAGACACCAGTTTATTTAGCAAAAAGCATCGCAGCAGCACTTCTGTACGATTACCCACAGGATCCGGAATCAGTGGAAGTACAGGAGACAATCCATCAAAAGGGTCTTTCGGCTGCAATCACGATATTTACACAGCTTCAAGAAGACCAGCCATTGTTTAAAGAAATCGTCAAACAGTACGAAGACATCGAGAAAAACGGAATATAATGACGAAACTGCTCAGGTATCTGCCGGGCAGTTTTTTTATCCTCAAAATTTCCGTCTTTTAATAGCGAGTGCTAAAAAGATGACTTGCTTTATAGATAAGGAAATAACTACCTTGATAATTTGTATCAAATTATGGTGAAAATAAGCTGTAAAACATGTTGATAAATGTGGGGGATACTATGCTGAAAGAAGCGATCTATCACCGGGCCAAACATAATTTTGCTTATGCTTATGATGAAGAAACTGTTCACATTTTAATGAAATCGAAAAAAAATGATCTTGAACAAGTTGATTTATTATATGGGGATCCCTACATAGTAAAAGACGGTTCCTGGCAGTTTGAACGGAAAGAAATGAAACGTTCCGGCTCCGATGAACTGTTTGATTATTGGTTTGCGGCTGTAAAACCTTTCTTTCGCCGCCTCCGATACGGTTTTAAATGTACGGATGGAAAGGAATCTGTTTTCTATACAGAAAGAGGGTTTTATCGGGAAGCTCCAGAATACAGCGGTGTTTATTTCGCCTTTCCATTTTTACATGCGGTTGATGTATTTAAAGCACCAGACTGGGTGAAAGACACCGTCTGGTATCAAATTTTTCCGGAACGGTTTGAAGACGGGGAAACAAGTTTAAATCCAAAAGGGTCAAAACCTTGGGGGGATCCTCCAGAAAGAAACAGCTACTTTGGCGGTGACTTTGAAGGAGTTTTAAAACGGTTGGATTATCTTCAGGAATTAGGCGTGAATGGGATTTATTTCACACCAATTTTTCAGGCGGAAAGCAATCATAAATACGATACAACCAATTATTTGGCCATTGACCCACAGTTTGGAGACAAACCATTACTAAAAAAGCTCATTCGCGAATGTCACAGAAGAGGGATAAAAGTGATGCTGGATGCGGTCTTTAACCATTGCGGCCGCTGTTTTGCACCTTTTCAGGATGTGTTGAAAAACAAGGAAAAATCGCCGTATAAAGACTGGTTTCATATTCATCGGTTTCCCCTGCAAGAAGGATCTGTTATACATTACGATGCATTTGGATTTGAAGAAACGATGCCCAAGCTTAATACGGAAAATCCGGAAGTGAGAAAGTACCTGCTTCAAACCGCTGTGTATTGGATAAAAGAATTCGATATTGATGCATGGCGTCTTGACGTTGCGAACGAAGTAAGCCATGATTTCTGGCGTGAGTTCCGGCGCACGGTAAAATCAGTAAAGCCTGATGTGTTTATCCTGGGTGAAATATGGCACGACTCAATGGCGTGGCTTCAGGGGGACCAATTTGATTCGGTCATGAATTACCGGTTGGCTGATAGTGTGGTAGATTTTTTCGCCAAGGGAACATTAACCGTGGGTCAATTTATGAATGACGTTGTACACCATCTGCACTCGTACCATTTATCGGTCAACGAGGCTGCTTTTAACTTGCTGGGCAGCCATGATACGCCGAGAATTTTGACCGTTGCAAATGAGGATAAGGACCGCTTGAAGTTGCTATTTGTGTTCCATCTCTCTTTCATAGGAACGCCATGCATCTATTATGGCGATGAAATCGGCATGACAGGAGGAGCAGATCCGGACTGCCGGAAGTGTATGGTATGGAACGAGGACGAGCAGGACAGAGAGTTGTTTCACTTTGTAAAAAAGTTAATTGCCATGCGGAAGAAAATTCGTGCTTTTCGCAATGAAGGGGATTTCGCTTTTCTTCCTCTTCATCCTGAAGTCTTGAGCTACACAAGGAAAAATAAAACGGAAAAGCTGCTTATTATTCTCAATCCAGCAGAACAAGCAGTTGAAGTGGAATTGCCGCCAAATTTCAGGAGCATGAAAGATCTTTGGACGGGTCATGTATTGGAATCTTCTGCAGCTCTTATTCAAAGAAAAGGGTTTTTGATTCTTTATCAACAACAAAAAAGATAGAAAAATACAGAATGAAAGGGATGCCTCAAAATTATTTTGAGGCATCCTTTTTTAAAACATTATCCTTTTCTTTCTGCTTTTCGTGCCCAGTACGTGGCGAGCAGCGGACCTGAGATGTTGTGCCAGAAGCTGAAAATAGCACTTGGCACCGCGGCGAGCGGGCTGAAGTGAGCAGCAGCAAGAGCCGCACCGAGTCCAGAGTTTTGCATGCCGACTTCAATCGCCAGCGCTTTCTTATCTTCATACGGCATTTTGAACAATTTCCCTGCTAAATAGCCAAACAAATACCCGAGACCATTATGTAAAATAACAACGCCGAAAATAAGAAGACCTGATTCAACAATTTTGTCTTTGCTGCCGGATACAACAGCCGCCACGATCGCTACAATTGCAATAACAGAAATAAGCGGCATGACTTCTGTGCTCTTTTTCACCTGTTCTCTAAAGAACATTTGAACAATGAGACCAAGAATAATTGGCAAAAGAACGATTTTGACGACAGACATGAACATCGCTGAAGCAGAAACTTCAAGCCACTCGCTAGCCAGTAAATAAATAAGTGCTGGTGTTAAAACGGGTGCAAGCAATGTGGAAACCGACGTAATTGCGACAGACAATGCGGTATTTCCTTTTGCTAAAAACGTCATGACGTTAGAAGCTGTTCCACCGGGACAGCAGCCGACTAATATAACACCGATTGCAATTTCGGGCTCTAAACGCAATCCTTTTGCGAGAGCAAAAGCAAGAGACGGCATAACAATAAACTGCGCAAGTACACCAATTAACACTTTTTTCGGATGCCGGCCAACCTCTTTGAAATCTTCAACCGACAGCGTCATCCCCATTCCGAACATAATAATGCCAAGTAATATTGAAATGTATGGCGCAATCCAAGTAAATTGTGCGGGGAAGAAAAACGCGAAAGCGGCGAAAACAAGAACCCATATGGCAAATGTTTTGCCGGCAAACCGACTTATGCTAATAAGTAAATTCAATTAGTTTCACCTCCATTCCGATATGATAACACAAATTTATAGTGAATTTTGAATTTTTGCACACTATACTCTGAAATTTTTGAACGAAACAGGTATAATCGTTGTACGAAGATTTTTGAAAGGGGTTACCTCGTATGATTGAACGGCTAAATCATAAAGAAGAAGTGGTGGCAGCGGAAATTTTGGCGCTGCAAATCCCGGGTTATCAAGTGGAAGCGTCATGGATTGGATTTGATGGCATCCCTCATTTACATGATACAGTCCAAACGATTATGGAAAGCGGTGAAACGTTCTTCGGTTTTTTATCAGACGGCGAACTAGCCGGTTTTTTATCGTATAAAGAAGAAGATGGCGCGGCGTTTATACACCGGCTTGTCGTGCATCCCGGCCAATTTCACGAAGGCATTGCCTCTGAAATGATCGCATATTTTTTGGAAGAGGAAGCACAGGGGAGGATCGTAAAAGTAACGACAGGTGCCCAAAATCAAGCAGCGCGTAAACTGTACACGAAATTCGGCTTTCATGAAGTGGAAGAATATTCAACGGAGGCCGGCTTAGAAATAGTTTTAATGGAGAAAGATCAAAAAGCAGAACAATAAAAAGCATGTTCCTCGTATTTTTCCGGTCAAATCATGTAAAATAGGCATGAACAAATTAATGATAAGCAGAAAGGCTGGAAGATAGATGTCATTAACAAACCATGGAACAATTCCGGTGGCCGTTTCAGCGCGCCATGTACATTTGTCACAGGAACATCTTGAAACTTTATTCGGAAAAGGCCACCAATTGACGAAGCGGGCCGACTTGTCACAGCCAGGGCAGTTTGCGGCTGAAGAAACCGTTACGATTGCCGGAAAGAAAAGCGAGATTGCACGCGTGCGCGTACTTGGCCCGTGCCGTCCTGCAACACAAGTAGAAGTTAGCTGGACAGACGCAATGAAAATCGGTGCAAAACCGCCGCTCCGTGAATCAGGTGATATTAAAGGTTCGGAAGCTGTAACAATTACAGGCCCAGCCGGTTCCGTTGAATTGTCAGAAGGGCTGATCATTGCAAAAGCTCATGTCCACATGACGACAGAAGACGCGAAAAAATACAATGTTGAAAACGGTCAAATCGTTACGGTTGAAATGGGCGGCGAACGTCCAGTGTCATTCCGCAATGTCGTCATCCGCGTATCTGATAGCTATGCACTCGAAATGCACATCGACACAGATGAAGCAAATGCAGGGTTTATTTCACAAGGTGCAACAGGTGATATTTGGGCATAATAACTAGAAAGGCTGCCGTGGGCTTACGGCAGCCTTTTCTTTTATGGGAAAAAATTCTGCCTGAACGTCAGTATATTCTTATATAAATTTGGTTAATAAAAGATAAATGAGGTGAAGACAATGATTGTTATGAAGCGAATTCTCAGCCGCTTTTTCGGTGAGCGCTTTTATGATCAGGCTGCCCAGACTGCATATTATATGCTTTTATCCGCGATCCCTTTTATCATATTTATGCTGTCATTCATAAGCTTTTTCCCGATTGATCAGAAAGCTGTACTTTCATTCATGAAACCGTATGCGCCTGGCGAATCGTTCACAATCATTGAAGAGAATGTAACCACAGTACTGTCTACAGGGAAAGGACAGTTGCTGTCACTTAGCTTCATCTTGACTTTCTGGCTGTCATCTATGGCAGTGCAGTCGCTCGGACGATCACTTAATGATGCTAGTGGAATCAAACGGAACTTGTCTTTCTGGAAAGGGCTGCTCCGTGACTTTGGAGTGACGATTATTTTTATGATTTTGGTACCTTTATCAATTGTCATTCCTCTCGCTGAACGTGTTTTACATAGGCTTGCCGCACATTCTAATAAGATGGAAGGATGGTCCGGCTGGTTGTCCATCTGGCCTATTGCCAAATGGGGGATCGGCACATTATTTTTAATCGTATTTTTCATAGCTTTTTACAAGATCGTCCCGAACGAGCGGCACACATTTCGCTATGTTATGCCCGGAGCCATTTTCGTCGCATTCGGCTGGCAAATTGCCTCGCTTTTGTTCGGCAACTATGCAGCCACCTTTAGTTATACGAAATTATATGGTCAGCTGTCAGGCATTATCGTGCTCGTTCTCTGGTTTTACTTAACGGCTGTTGTCATTTTACTGGGAGGGCTTTTAAACGCAGAACAGCAGTCTAGGAAGTAAGCGCTAATTACTGAGATGTGCCAGGCATGTTAAATAGGAGTGCTTTAAGAACAGTTCCCTTGTCGGATGAGGGCTGTTCTCATAATCATCCGCGAGTATATTGAAAAAGTCGTCCGTCGCTTCAAAATAATGCTGAAGAACTGCTTGAGTTTTATCAGGAAAAGGCAGCGCGATGCCGATAAAGTGATCCGTTGCAGCATTCAAAAGGGTCCATCTACGGTCATCGGACCAATTTTTATATGTGCCGTCAACCTGTTTTTTGCCGGCAAAAATAATTGGCTGTTTCCATGCTTCAAGTGTGTTAATGACAGTTGGGCGTGTTGATTTCACCTGTGTTTCTTCCATGTAAAGGGACCATATATTCGAGTGTTCGATAAGCGCGTACCAATCATCAATCGCCGTTTCAATTGAGTCGTGCGTCACATATGTGCTGAGAAGCGGAATCCACTTGTGATACAGGCGATCAAGTTCCGTTTCATCCGAATGCTCTTCGAAATAATCGGAAAACTGATGGCGAATGGAATCCAGCTCCCGAGTGTGGATCGAGGTTATATTGTTCATGTAAAACTCCTTTTTGATTGATTATATCAGAGGAAAGATGGACTGGAATGTGTTATTGAACAAAGTAAGACGGAATTTGTCCATTCATTACAGGTACGAGCTGTTCTAGGAGGAAGCATGTCTTTCAGAAACTGATCCGGGCAGATGAGTTGCACTTCATGTATTTGTGCCCTACTCTAAGGAAAAGGAGTGGACAAAAATGAAAGTGGAAATTTGGTCGGATTTTGCATGTCCGTTTTGCTATATTGGAAAGCGTCGGTTTGAAAAGGCCGTTCGTTTGTTTGACGGGAAGGTGGATATCGAGTTTCGTAGTTTTGAACTTGATGCAAATGCGCCGAAAAAAGCGGATCAAGACATTCATGACTTGCTGGCTGAGAAGTATGGAATGACGCGAGAACAGGCGAAAGCGATGAACAATAAAATGACGGCTCAAGCGAAAGAAACCGGACTTGATTATCAAATGGATACACTAATCCCGGCGAATACGCATGATGCGCATCGCCTGTCTCATTTTGCGAAAGAGCAGGGGAAGATGGCGGAGTTCACGGAACGTGTGTTGAAAGCATACTTCACAGAGTCAAAACATATAGCGGACGTTGAAACATTAGCTCAATTAGCTGAAGAAGCTGGACTTCAGAAAGAAGAGGCGCTGAACGTTCTAAAAAGCGGCCGCTATCGTGATCGAGTGCGAGAGGATCAGGCGGAAGCAGCAGCGGTTGGTGTGCAGGGTGTACCGTTTTTCGTGTTTAATGAGAAGTATGCAGTATCGGGGGCTCAGTCTGAAGAGTCATTCCTGCAGGTGCTCCAGAAAGTGGAAGCGGAGGAGCAGGTGACAGCTGAGAAAACGGAATGGTGTGTTGACGATGATTGTACAGGTCATGAAAGCGGCGATTAAGTATGGTGAAAAACTCATAATCCGGCGACATTCTGTTCTCCGTGTAAAATTACGTCAAAAAACCGCCCAGAATATAGGCGGTTTTTTGACGACCATAAAAGAAAATACATTACAATTACGAATGCGCCCATCGATAAAAAAATTATTTTAATCCATATTCAGTTTTACTGCTGACGGTGCCATTAGAGAAGATAAGACTGGCATACGAGTGTGGGGCAACCCCATCGTAAATAATACTCAAATAATGATTTTCATGGCTATTAAAGCCACTTTCACTGCCCACGCTGCCAGTTCCGCCAACAAGTCTTTGTACTTCCTTATATGTCATGCCGACTTGAATTTTTTCAAATTTTGCAGCTGTTATCGTCACGGAAGAAGAACCGTTACGTGCGTAGTAAATGGATTTGTTATCAAGGGAGCCGTTTATAAATGTTAATGAGAGACGTGTGCTAGAATCGGCCGTTTCCTGAAATGAGTATGCTTCGTATGTATAGCCGTTCGAAGGACTATTCGTTTCTGTGTCGAGTATTCCTTCTGTGCCGATAATCGTTTTTGCTTCGTTGTAGCTTATTCCTTTTTTAATCCGGTTAAAAAGGGCGCCTGTTAGTGTACCTTCTGGAAGATTGGGTGCATTCCCAGCTGTTTCCTTTGTCTTTTGTTCCGCCGCAGTTTCTGGAACGGGCAGATCCGGAAGCGGCGTATGCCGCGTTTCGTTGGGAAACGATAGGAACAGCAAAATGACCGTAACACCGATCATGACAGCAGTTAATACGAGAATGCCCGTTATTCCGAACACTCCAACTTTCTGCCATTTGAGCATGTTTTCACGTTCCTTTTTATGTTATTTTTTCATTATAATCGATATTGAATAAATTTTGTGAATTAAATCAATTTTAAGGAAAAGGGCCTATTAATGGAAAGGGGAACAAATAATATTTTATGCATTTGATTTCCTGTTAAGTGGGTATTTGGGTGAATGTACTGTGGGAAAGAAAGCTGCAACGATATTAAAAACGGTAGTGAGAACCGCTGTTTAAAGAGTGTAGTCACAGCTCGTTTCCGTCACTACTGGCAATATGCCATATTGAAGCTATGTATTTTATAAAAATTATGCTAAAACGCAGAAGCGTCTATATCCTAGTGGGGTCCCCGTTGCTACACGCCTAGAAAAAAGAGAACAAGAGGAAGAGTAATAATACTCAGCAAGGTTGTAAGGAGCGTCGTAAACGAAACAAGGTCCGGTTCCGTGCCGAATTGGATTGCGAACATGGTCGTGTTCGCAGCCGCCGGCATTGCCGCCAGCAAAATCATGACCTCTTTCAGCAAGTCATTAATCGGCATAAATGACACAATGACGACTGCAAGAAGCGGGGATACGACCATCCGGATAACGGTGACCGAATTAACAAATCGGTATGCCACACGCTTCGTTGCAATGACAGCAAGCTGCATGCCTAGCACTAGCATGACGGTCGGTATAGAGGCATCAGCAACAAGGCTGATTGCATCCATGATTGTTGAAGGAATATGTACATTGATAAGCTGCAAGGCTACTCCAAGAATAGCTCCATGAATAACGGGCATCCGCACAACGCGGTGAAGGGACTGCTTCAATGTCGTTTCTTCTTCTCCTCCAAACGAAGCAGCAAATAAACCAATTGTGTTCATTAAAAATGCCTGAAAGACCATAATAATAACCGCATAATCAAACCCGACGGCACCGAACGCGAATAATACAACCGGTGCTCCGTAGTTTCCGCTATTCATAAACACACCGCCCAGAATCATAGCAGCCATTTTTTGCCGAGTCGCTCTCATTAGAAAACCTGTAAGTAGCACGACAATAATTAATAAAAGAGATAAAATAAGGCAAAAAACAATGATATAAACATATTCCATCGTTAAAGCATTTACATAAAAGGTACGAAATGCAAGGAAGGGCGACATTAAATAGAGTGCGGCCATTGAAATAGATTTAATGTCAAATCCGATGCACTTTTGTCCCACGTAGCCGGTCAGAAAAATTAAAAAAGCCGGCAATACAATCATTAATAAGTCCAAAACAGATTCATCTCCGTCCAGTTGATGCTTTTCTTTATCATAACAGAATATTCCTGATCTCAACAATGACCGCAAGAACAAGTTTGTGCACTTTGTTCCTATGGAAAAATGGTGCAGTTTAGGTTACAATATGAAAGGGTATTATGTGGAGAAAATGTGAAACTATTTGAAGACAACATGTATATTGAACCTTTATTTCAAAAGAACCGACTAGTCGGTAAAAATAAGGGATGCATACAAAAGGGGATGTATGCGGTTTCAAATATAGATGTGAATTTCACAACTACTCGCATGATACAAAACGAACAGCAAGGGATGGGAGACAAAATGAACGGGACGAGAGAGGTTAAAATTGTAACGGCTGATCCTTCAGCCATCGGATTATTTGGACTGGCGATTGTTACACTGGTAGCATCCTCGCAAAAACTCGGGTGGACTGAAGGGCTGTCATTTGTTATACCGTGGGCCATTTTTCTTGGCGGTATAGCGCAGATTTATGCATCCATTCTAGATACGAAACTGAATAACACGTTCGGTGCAACAGCGTTTGGCGCGTATGGTCTATTCTGGCTTGCCGTCAGTACATCCTGGTTAATGCAAATGGGTGTATTCGGTGAAATTCTACGTGACAGCGTCGATACAAAACAGTTAGGAATGGTCTTTTTAGGATATTTGATTTTCACTCTTTTTATGACCATTGGGTCTATGGAAACAAATAAGGTGCTATTCATTGACTTCGTTTTAATTGATCTTCTATTTATCGGGTTAACATTAAGCTCGTTTGGCATTATGGAGGATGCGATGCATACGCTAGCAGCCTACTCAGAATTATTAATCGCATTTGTATCTTTGTACGGTGCCGGTGCATCCGTGTTAAACAAGCACTTTGGCCGTGAGTTTTTGCCGGTTGGAAAACCATTTTACTTCTTTAAAAGTAAACAATATAGAAACGCCGCATGATAGAGGGCAGCCGCAAAAGATGTACAATGCGGCTGCTCTTTTTTTTACGCTTATTCCAAGGGATGTGCATGACGGTGCCGGCGGGATAAGCTATAATGAGGGCAATTGACAAAGATTGGAGTGATTTAATGGATGCCAATCTCGAGGAAAAGTATGACATAATGGATGTCAGTTTGCTGGCGGGGAAAATCATGCTGGAGAATGGAGCGGAGACATATCGTGTAGAAGATACAATGGTGCGGATCGCGCTATCCTATGGCATTTTGGAGTCGCATAGCTTTGTAACGCCGACAGGCATTATGTTTTCAATTGAAACGGAGGAGCCGACGAAAACCAAACTGATACGAATTTCGCGCCGGACGACAGATTTATATAAAGTTAGTGCAGTTAACGCGATTTCCCGGCGGATCAGTGCAGGCGAGTTGACAACTGTACAGGCCTATCGTGAATTAAAGGCGATTCAAAAAGCACCCATGTTTTTTTCTTTTTTAATGCAAATCGCAGCGGCAGCGTCGACGAGCGGCTCCTTTGTCATTCTGTTAAAGGGGAGCTGGGATAACGTGATTCCGGCTATGCTGGCAGGCGGACTTGCCTATTTTATCGCATTAAAAGTGTCGGACGTTGTGCCGACAATGTTTTTCTCGGAATTTCTTGCAGCACTGGCAGGTGGAACGCTGTCGTACCTTTGCTATCGAATCGGATTAGGCGGAGATCTTGACCGGATTATTGTCGGATCGCTTATTCCTCTTGTGCCAGGGCTTCTTATTACAAACGCGGTGCGTGATTTAATGGCAGGTCATTTTATTTCGGGTCTTGCTAAAGGGGCGGAGGCATTGTTGACGGCACTGGCAATTGGAAGCGGAATTGCTGTCGTCATGACGTTTATATAAAGGAGGCAAGGCGGTGACGATTTTATATAATATGCTGTTCAGCTTTGTTGCAGCGGCCAGCTTCGGCATCATGTTTAATGTTCCAAAAAATTTGCTCGTGAAATGCGGAACCGTCGGAATGGCAGGGTGGATGGTGTACTTTTTCTTATCTGAAAATGCCGTGGATTCATTGCCTTCTACAGTAGCTGCAGCCTTTACAGTGGCAGTAATTGGTCATCTATATGCCCGAATGTATAAAACGCCGGTCATCATCTTCACCGTTGCCGGAATCATTCCGCTTGTTCCCGGAGGCACTGCTTACCGGGCAATGCGTGCATTTGTGCAAAATGACTACGGCAGCGCCGTCAGTCTGGCCGCCAAAGCATTTATGATCTCCGGTTCTATTGCACTTGGTCTTGTTTTATCCGATGTATTTTATCAGGTGATTTTACGAAAAAAAGTGCCGGCCGGAAAGTGAAATGAAGCTGTGCGAGGGCTTTACTGTTTACAAAAGAAAGAAGGGACACTTTGCAAAATTTTCGACCGTATATCATACTTGTCTTCACTATGATGATTTGGGGATTTAATGTTCCCCTTATCAAAATTCTTGTTAGTACTTTTGAACCGGTGACGATTACGTCGCTTCGGATTTTTACCGCCTCGCTTGTTATTTTTTTGATTCTGGGCTTCATGGGCAAAGTTCATCTTCCTAAAAAAACGCACTGGAAATATATACTCGGCGGGGGCCTGTTTAACGTCTTCTTTCATCATTTATTTCTCGGTCTTGGCGCCGCGGGAACAAGCGCGGTTCACACCGGAATCATTCTCGGCCTCGGTCCGATTTTAACGGCTATTATGTCGATTCTATTCCTTAAAAGCGGAATTTCTTTCTTGCGCATTTTTGGATTTTTCATTGGAACGGCTGGTGTTCTTGTCACGGTACTCGGTGGCGGGAGTGGACTCAGCGGAATGGCACTTGGTGATTTATATATTTTTATTTCTATTGCCACGCAAGCGTTCAGCTTTATTATCGTCAGCCGTGCTGCACGCGAAATGGACCCGCTGCTCTTAACAGGGTATATGCAGCTGTTCGGCTCTCTTGGTATTTTCCTGGCAAGTTTAATGATGGAGCCGGACGGACTCGCTTCTCTGCAAAATGGCAGCCTCACCGCACTTGGCGTATTTTTGCTTTCTGCATGCGGTGCAACGGCAATCGGACACTTAGTCTACAATAACACGATTACGAAAATTGGCCCATCTGAATCAGCCATCTTTCTGAATTTAAACACGTTCTTCTCGATTGTCGGTTCCGCTGTATTATTAAATGAACCGATTTATTACTACCACTGGCTCGGCCTTTTTCTCATCGTACCGGGTGTTCTAATGGGATCGGGCGCGCTCGAAGACATCATCCGGAAGCGTGCCCGTGCGAGAAAAGTGTAATCAGTGCTGTATAAAAAACAGGGCTAGTTCCTCAGCATTTCCCGGGAAATAACTACACTTATATCTTCATACGAAAGACTGGCTGCGTGAATCAGCCAGTCTTTAACTTTATTTATTTTCTAGAAGGTTTAAGACTTTGTTCAAGAGCATAGCCAAATTGGTATAGTTCAGATTCATTTCCATGCTTTGAAATTAACTGTACACCGATGGGAAGATTGCTTTTCGACCAGCCGCAAGGAATTGACAATGAAGGGTTTCCGGTATAATTTGTCGGAGATGTTAATCTTAACAGCGCATGCCGGACACCTTCTTTTTCATTGTTTATTAGGACTTCTCTCTGACCAATATCGGTTGGAAGCATCGGCAGTGTCGGAGCCAGTAAAATATCCACATCGTGAAACGATTGATTATATTCATCAATTAACCGACTTCGCTTCATTTGTGATTCAACATATTCATACCCTTTTACTTCGCGGCTGGCAGCTAACCTTTCGTATACTTCTGTGTCAATATCATCCTTATATTTTTGCATGGTCTTTACATGTACGGCAGCAGCCTCAGACTGAATGGTTATCGCTTGAGCCCAAGCAATCTCGTCCATACAGTTTAGATCAATTTTCTTAATCTCTACTTGCAGCCTTTCGAATAAGGCAATACATTTTGAAATAGCCGCCTGTATTTCTTCATCAACCTGCTGGAAGTAAAACGATGGAATACCAATGACTTTTCCTTTTATGTCCTGTCCAATCAAAGCACTATAATCTTTTCTTTCCGAACGTATAGAATAAGGGTCTTCTGGATCGAAACCGGCAAGAATGTTTAATAGTAATGCATTATCTTTTATGTTCGTTGTGATTGGACCGATATGATCCAGCGTATACGCTAAATCAAATACGCCTTTTTTGCTGACTAACCCAAAAGTTGGCTTCATCCCGACGACACCACAGGCGGATGAAGGAACTCGAATGGAACCGCCAGTATCCGTTCCTAATGTTCCGCTCACCATTCCTGCGGCGACTGCTGCGGCAGAACCGCTGCTTGAACCACCTGAAATCTTATCCGGGTTATGTGGATTGCGGCATGCGCCAAAATAGGAGCGGTCACCTATTGGGCCGTATGCAAATTCGTGGGTGTTCGCTTTCCCAATGATGATAGCTCCAGCATCTTCCAGTTTTTTAACGACAGTTGCGTCAATGTCAGGAAGATAGTTCTCATACACTTTTGAACCCATCGTTGTTCTCATTTTTTTCGTAAAGATTAAGTCTTTTACGGCGATTGGAATTCCGTGAAGAGCACCCCTGTTGTTTCCTGACATTAATTCGCTTTCCAGTTCTTTTGCAGACTGTATTGCTTTATCTGATACGGTAATAAGTGCATTAATTTTAGGGTTTTCCTCAGCGATCACATCCAGCGATTTTTTAACTAAATCAACAGGGGACAGCTCCCTTTTTTTTATTAATGTTGAAGCGGTTAATATATCCATCAGCTATTCATCTCCTGTTCAGACAGCAATTTTTTTCTGTTTTCTCTGACCTGGTTTAACAAACAGCATGGCTGTCATCCCGATAACCGAAGCAACTGCGGCTGCGACAAACATGGAAGGATAACCATAACTTACGACCAGGAAGCCCGTTAGTGTAGGAGCAATAATGGTTGCCGTATTTGTAATGAAGTGAGTAATACCGCCATACGTACCTGCACGGCTCGGTTCTGTATCAATAATGACGGACCAATAAACGGAGTTTGGCAATGAGTTAAAAGCGTTTCCAATACACATTAAGACCATGACGCCCACAATTGTGTCCGCCGTCGGTATCATAATAAAGCAGATTGCGGTACATAGTAAGGAAACAACCGCAAGACCAGATCTTGCGATGCGTAAACTGCCAGTCTTCATCCGCAGATAATCTGAAATCTTTCCGCCCAATAATACCGTAAAGCAGGCGCCAATCCATGGAATCATTCCTAAATACCAGAGAGCCGATAATTGAAATCCAAATTCGTCCTGCAAATATTTCGGAGTCCATGTCAGCAATAAAAAGTTAATATACTGGAAAGCAAAATAGCCTAAAGCATTAAATACGAGCGTCGGATTACGGAAGAAATGAAACCATTTAATATTGTCATCATGTTCTCCAACCAATTTCTCATCAGGCAGTAAATCTTTCGTTGAACGAATTTTTTCAAGCTCTTCTTTTGACACTTTAGGGTGTTCTTCAGGTAAGTTTGTAAACATTTTTGACCAGGCAATGACCCAAATAATCCCCAGACTTCCGAGCAGAATAAACATCACTTTCCAGCTTGTAATAGATAAGAGACCTACTGCTACCGGCGCTGTCAATAATGCTCCGAGCGGCGTTCCTAAAAGACCTAACGAAACAGCAAAGCCACGTTCTTTTGGTGTTGCCCAGTTTGCATTTGTTTTGTTGATCGTTGAAAACGTAGGACCTTCCGCAAATCCAAATAATATGCGAATAAAGGCGAAACCTGTTAAAGCAGATCCTCCGAATAAAGCCATTCCAATTTCCCCGGCAAAGGCTGTGGCTATAACGAAGACGGACCATCCAATACCGATAATAATCCAAACGAATTTTGGCCCCTTTTTGTCAGCGAGTATGCCGCCAAATAGTGCGCCAAATAAATAACCGTAGCCGAAATAACCGAGTACTGCACCCCACGCAATCGCATCGAATCCAAACTCTTCGATAATGTCTTTTTGAGCGTATGAAATGGCCCCGCGGTCGATATAGTTGATAATAACCATAAGAACCATCATGAGCATAATTTTGTAACGATAGTTATGCTGCATCATCTTCAACTCCTCCTTGTTTTGTTTTCGTAACACTCATAAAACATATTGCAAAAAGTGTGCCAAGTTTAAAGATGATGGTGATAAAAGGGTAAAACATATGATTTATGAAAAAATTTGAACTTTTTACTCTTTTTATAGTAGACTACTTATGCAGCATTGCATAGAGTTTATGCAAAAACGCAAACAAGAAAAGAGGAGATCACTTGGCTAAAGATTTAAATGTATCATTGGAATTTGCCCTCCATTCGCTGTCATCAGGGTTTTTAATGATTGATCTTCAGGGCATGATTCAATTCGTGAATAAAAAGGGAGCCGCTCTTCTTAATTTGGAAGCGGACCAGCAGCATATATCGATTTTTAAGTTAGTGCCCGGAATGGAATCGCTCTTGTTTTTTGAAGAAAAAGAATCGATCAGTGAGGTGCATATTGGTGATCGAAAGGTAATCTTCAATCATTCTCCCCTCTACTCAAAAGGTGAACTTTGCGGCATTTCCGCTTTATTTGAAGAAGAGAAATATTATGAAGGCCTTTTAAAGGAACTCGATTCTTATAAAAATTTAAACCTTGATTTAAAAGCGATTTTCGATACATCTTATGACGTCATTTATGTTTCCGACCATCAAGGTGTGACGCTGCGTGTCAGTTCAGCGTGTAAAGAACTGTGGGGGAAGGAAGAAAAGGAATTAGTCGGCAAGAGCGTATATGAACTTGAAGAAGCCGGTATTTACAAACCGTCTGTCACGAGGCTTGTATTAGAGAAAAAAGAAACCGTTTCCTTGATTCAAACAACGAAAACAGGCAGAAGGTTAAAGGTTGTTGGGACGCCGATTAAAGACGAAAATGGCGAGATTATTAGAGTCGTTAATGCATCGCGTGATATTACGGAAGTGAGCCGGCTCCAATCGGAATTAAATGAGATGAAGCAATTAATAGAAGGGTATAAAAAAGAACTGAATGACCTGCGGAGCCGCACGGAAACGGAAACACAGCTCGTCTACCGGAGCAAAGAAATGAATCAAGTGATTTCCCTTGCTCAGCGGGTAGCGGATGTTGATTCAACCGTTTTAATTTTAGGAGAAACCGGTGTTGGTAAGGAAGTCATTGCGAATTACATTCATAAATCCAGCCCTCGATCTGAAAAACCGTTTATTACCATCAATTGTGGCGCGATTCCGGAGAACCTGCTTGAATCTGAACTGTTTGGTTATGAAAAAGGAGCGTTTACTGGAGCGGTAAAACAAAAGCTTGGATTATTTGAACTGGCAAGTGAAGGAACGTTATTTCTGGATGAAATCGGCGAAATGCCTCTCCCGCTCCAAACAAAACTGCTTCGTGTCATTCAAGAACAGCAGCTTGTCCGTGTAGGCGGAACAAAGCCCATTGCCATCAATATTCGGCTCATCACGGCGACAAATCGCAACTTGCTGGAGGAGGTAAAGAAAGGAGCATTTCGTGAAGATCTTTATTATCGGCTAAATGTGATTCCGATCAAAATTCCTGCACTTCGATATCGAAAAGACGATGTTTTGCCACTCATCTTGCATTTCGTCGAGGTGTTTAATCAAAAGTATATGCGTACAGCCAAAATATCAAATTCAGCCCTGGATGTTCTTCAAGAATACGAATGGCCAGGGAATGTTCGGGAACTTCAAAATATTATCGAGCGGCTCGTCGTCTTAACTGAAAAAGAGATGATCAGTCAATCTGAATTGGAAGGCTTATTTTATCCTTCGGGACGCCGGGAATCTAAAAGTGTTGTTGTAAACAACATTATCCCGCTGAAAGAATGTGTGGAAGAAGCCGAAAACCAGCTGTTGCAATTAGCGAAACGAAAGTACGCATCCACTTCGGAAATCGCATCCGTACTTGGAGTAAACCAGTCGACCATCAGCAGGAAGATGCAGCGCTTAAAAAAATAAATATCAACTAGGCCGTTTTGCTTCTGTTGAAAGGTTTATAAAGGCATTTGATTACAACGTGGAGAATAAGCTAGGACGATCGATACGGAAACAAATGTCTTGCATGAATGTTGTATGGAAATATGGGGAAAACAATAATTATCAACTATCAGGTGGCAATCCATGATAGTCAACGCAAAAGGTAAACACGTTAAGGGGGGAAAGAGAATGTACCAAAAGATTTTACTCGCTGCAGATGGATCTGAAAACTCAGTGAGGGCCGCGAAAGAAGCAGTAAAAATCGCTTCCTTATCTGAAAACAGTGAGGTAAACATTGTATTCGTCGCTGATTTTTCGAAAGCAAAAAGAGAAATCCTCCATTCACAAGGAATAGAGGAATTGCAGTTAGCGCGGCGTAAAAAGCTTATGCCGGTGGAAGAAGAACTGAAATCGAACGGCCTCACGTATAACGTAAATATTTTACACGGCGAACCGGGACCGGCCATTGTTGAATACGCAAACGAGCACAAATTTGATCTCGTCATTGTCGGCAGCCGCGGCCTGAATGCCTTGCAGGAAATGGTGCTTGGCAGCGTCAGTCATAAAGTGGTGAAGCGGGTGAATGGCCCCGTCATGATTGTGAAATAACAACGCTGTTTAAAAAATTAACCGTACCCAGGGCGGGTACGGTTATACATTCTCAATTGATTTTCACTTCGCCTAGAAGATCCTCGCATGCTTTTTCCTTTACCATTGGACAATAGGGGCACTTGTCACACCCAGGGACCTCTTTGTATAAACAGCAAGTCATCCGGGTGTAACTTTGCATGGCTTCCGCCGGTCCTTTCTTCTGCAAAAAACGTTCATACTCCCTAAGAAGCCGCAAATCACCTGCATCCTCCAGTACATTCACGTACATCCAAAGCGCGTAACCAAAGATATTTTCCCGGGAAATAACCGGTGGCAGCTTCGCATTTTTCGCGAGCAATTCAATGACAGGGTTCACCAGGCGATCGAGAATCAGCCTCGCCCCATCATCATCACATTGATCCCATTTTTCATGATTCAACTGAAAGAACAGCGGCCACGATTCACCGGATCTTATCACAATTCCAACTTGAGCAGGAGTCCCGTTCCAAACACGTCTGTATTTACTGAACATATAGAGATGTCCAGTAATAAAAAGTCCGTAGCGGCGCATCCACATCGAAGCTGCTGCCGGAATAGAAGCAAGCTTCAGGTGGGCTTCCGCTGAAGCTGTTAACGTATCTATATGATGAACCCAGTCATGCACAGTTCCTGACACCGGTTCATTTTCCGTAAAGTGAAAAGGCAAAAGCTCCTCCAGCATGTCCTCACCTCGTTTTTATCTATTTTAATTGATAATGATTTTCAAAATCAAGTTATGTGGAGAAATTTGAGTAATAATTAATATATGAGAGTAAGGATCATTATAAGAACAATGCCTAGGATAAAAAAGTTGATTGATATGAGACCCGAGTACATTTCGCTAATTCTTTTAAAAATATGCTACAGTTAAGAAAAAGGAGTTGATCCCTATGAAAAAATCAGTACGTGTGGTAGGCGCAGTAATCGAAAATGAGGAGCGACATATCCTTTGCGCCCTTCGCTCACCTAATATGACACTTCCTAATCTATGGGAATTCCCTGGGGGGAAAATCGAACAAAATGAAACACCGGAACAAAGCTTGAAAAGAGAAATCGCAGAGGAACTATCCTGCATAGTAGAGGTGGGAGAAAAGATTAAAGAGGTTGTTCATGAATATGAAGCGATCATTGTGAATTTGCTGACATACAAATGCTGTATTACAGAAGGTACACCAACTGCCGAAGAACATGCCGAACTACGTTGGGTGCCTTTAGCTGAACTGAACAAGCTTGAATGGGCACCCGCGGATATTCCGACGATTGATAAGCTATTATTAGCGGATGAAGTCCATAAATAAATCTTCTGGAAGAGGATTGTGGAGAGACCAAACAATGCTCATTGGTTTGTCACCATTACTGGAGACAAAATTAGCTTCGCCTAAATACATAAATGGTAAAGTTACACCGTGTAGTTGATCAAATTTTCGAATGAATAAATGAATATGAATATCCTGTTCTTGATGAAGTTGAAAATCCTGTCCGCGTTTTGATTCATGTGATGTTTGGTTTTGACTTTGCCAATGGAAGGTTGACGGGTCAATAAAATAATCTTTATAAAGTAAATGATCTTCAACGGATTCTGCTTTGTTTAGGTTAACGAATAACAAGTAATGATTGTTGACCCGTTGTACACCTTCACGCCATGATCCTTCTGGTTGGGTGGCTTCAAACAACACTATTAAGTCATTTCTTGTATAGTTTTCATATAAAACAAGCTTATTTTCATTATCAAAAAACGAGGAGGATTGGAAAGTGCGACGGAATTCAATTAATCCGTAATCGATTCTTTCCAGGGCATAATTATATTTTTCTTCGTCAGTAAATAGAGAGCGAATCTCATCATTTAAAATAAATGTATCACCTTCAACAATTCCGCATTTTATTCTTTCCATCGAGCGTAATACTAAGCTTTTATGCGCAGACGAAATAGATTTGGAAAAACTTTTTTCAGCTAAAGAAAATACATTTTGAACAGAGGCTGTCCCTTGTTCAAAAGCAACTTTTAGTATTAAAAATTCATAAGGCCATTTGAGAGGTAGCTTTTGTTCTAGGTCTTTCATTAATTGCATTAATGGAAGATCTTCCAGCCAGGTTGCTTCTAACACAGACAGGTCATTCATTTTCTTTTTCGTTTCCAGCCAAGTCTTATATTTATTCAAAAAGAATTTCAAACTTGGTGCGTTTTCTGAATATAAAAAGTCCATTAATTCTGGGGAGCGGCCAAGTTCATTTTTGAATTGTTGATAAAGTGCTTTTAACATTGCCAATGTGTCCATTCGAATTGACTCAATTTTATCAAGTAGCTCTTTTTGAGAAACAGGATCAAGATCAATGTACGATCCGCCCGGGAAATCGCTGAATTCGTGCCGTACTTCTAAACGTAATGCATCCCGATCGAATGCTTGGTGATTCGTTTGACCAGCGAGGGCAAGTGGAATCATAAAAGATTTTTGATAGTTACCAATAAAGTCTAATATGGTGACAAATTCTTTTCCTTTATATTTACGTAAACCACGACCAATCTGCTGAATAAAAACAGTTGATGATTCGGTCGGGCGTAAAAATAACATCATATTTACTTTTGGGATATCGATCCCTTCGTTAAAAATATTTACTGTAAAAATGATTTGTAATTCATCGGCTGGGTTTTCGAGTCGAGCAATCATTTTCTGTCTTTCCTCAACTGAATCTTTTCCCGTTAAATAAACAGTGTGTAATCCTTTTCTATTAAATGATTCACTCATAAACTTTGCGTGTTTTACATTCGCGCAGAAACCGAGACAAACTAATTGGGTACCATGATAGCCGTACATATCCATCATGTTGATAATAAAGTCGACGCGTTCCTCATTATTTAGTGCCTCTGCAAGCGAATCTTCTACAAAAAATCCGTTACTTGTTTTAATTGTCGAATAATCGATGGTTTCATCAGCTATGCCAAAATAATGAAATGGAACGAGTAGCTGCTGTTCTAGTGCTTGACGCAGCCGAACTTCATAGACAATATTATGGTCACATAGTGAGAGAACATTACGACCATCCATTCTTTCTGGCGTTGCCGTTAATCCTAGTAAAAACTTAGGCTCAAAATAGTCGAGTACTTTTTTATACGTGGTTGCTTCTGCGTGATGAAATTCATCGATAATGATGTAATCAAAATCAGCCGGAGAGAACTGTTGTAATGTTGAATCTTTTGATAGTGTTTGAATCGTACTGAAAACGAATTGTGAATTCCATTCTTTTTTTGTTCCGGTCAACTTGCCGCACAAGTCAGTTGAATTAAAGACAAATTCAAAGGTTTGAATCGCATTATCAAGCAACTCTTCACGGTGTGCAATGAATAAAAGTCTTTTTGGTTGAACTTGATGAACATCAAATGCAGCTAAATATGTTTTACCGGTTCCTGTTGCAGCAATGATCACTCCTTTATTATTTCCTAGATTCCGTGTGTTTTTTAGGTTCTTTAAAGCTTCTTGTTGCATAGCATTGGGTTGAAATTCTGTTTTTTCTTCTGTTGCTATAGTAGGTTCAGCAACCATACCCTTTTGTTTTTGATCCTTGAACCATGAACTGTATGTATCGATAAAATCTTCTGTCAGTTGGATTGCTTCATCACTTTCCCAAATAGATTGGAATAATGCCGTGGTTTTCTCATAAGCTGGTATGTGATTTGTATCCGGTAATCGAATGTTTAGTTCGCGACCATTAATAAGGGCTGAATGTGATAAATTTGATGATCCGATTAGAACAGAATTTAAACCTGAATCCCGACCAAATAAGTAAGCTTTTGTATGGAATGATTCTTTTTGTGTATGAATTATCTTAACTTCAACGTTAGAAAATTGAAGCAAATGCTGCAGGGCTTTCGGTTCTGTGATTCCTAAATAAGTCGATGTAATAATACGAACAGGAACACCACGTTTTTGCAATTCTTGAAGTGGTTTTGTGAGTAGCTGAACGCCAGACATTCTTGTAAAGCTCACCATAAATTCGACACGATCCGCCGTGCGCATCTCAAACTTGAGTGTTTTAAAAAAGTTTTTAACGGACTTTTTCTCATTTGTTAACACGTCTGCACGACTTAAAAACAGTTCCTGTTCCAGGAGAGGTACCGTATCTTCACTGTTGTACGTAATATAAGAAAGTGGTAATTTAAAAGTGGAAAATTCCTTTGAGATAACAGATTCTACCTCTTTGTTTAATAAAATCATTTCATCATATTTTTCGGATTCTGCAAGTTCTTTAAATCTTCCTTCTAAGGAACGAATTGTTTTTAAGATGAGTGCTTCACTATATTCTTTCGGTGTCAAACGCTGTATAAGCTGATTTTTTGGATATAATTTATCTTGTTGGTAAAGTTCCTCTTTCCATCCTTTCTCCAAAATAACCCCCCCTTTATTTTTTCTAATATTAATAAAAATTTTACCATGATTTTTTGAATTAACATACATATACAGGACTTATCTGCTATGTGTTTGTTGTACTTTGGGTAAAGTGAAATAATCATTAACAGAGCAGTTTTTTAGTTTGAAATATTAGAGTAAGATGAAATAGAGAGGGGGGGATCCAATTGTATCCAATCAAACAGGCTTCCAATCAGGATGCAGAAGAGATTCTAGCATTGACAAAACTCGCTTACATGTCGGAAGCGGAGATATACAATGACTACACGATCCATCCGTTAACGCAGACGCTTGAAAAAAAGGAGTCTTTTGAAAGCATCTTGTGCTGAGTGGAAGAGGGAAGATCATCGGGTCGGTCAGAGCATATGAGAAAGAGGGAATCTGCTATATCGGAAAGTTGATGGTGCAGCCCGCTTATCAAAACAAAGGATTGGGAGACGATTAATGCAAGAAATCGAGAGCCGCTTTCCGGGTGTATCCTATAGCTTTTTACGGGAAGTAAAAGTGAGAAAAACATTTCATTGTATGAAAAGTTAGGGTATAAGGGATATAAGCAAGAGAAGCTGCCTGTTGAATACACGGCATTTTTATATATGAGAAAAGGATAGCATTTTTGTGGAAATACTATTTAATTAAAGAATACAGGAAAATGATGCCCAATGTTTTAACCAATTTGTATTAAACATGGCGTGAGGAGAAAAACAATGAATGACTACGAGTATGATCAATTAATGTCGATTCAAACAACGGGCGATCAGTACGGTTTCCCTTCTCTATCTCATTATCACCGCTATGAGCCAACACCGTATAAGGGGCTGGAGCAGTTATTTTCCCGCTGTGAATTGGCGGCGGAAGATGGATTTGTCGATGTCGGATGCGGGAAGGGCCGGGTTGCTTTTTATGTGCACTGCCGTTTTCAGGCGTCTGTTGTGGGAATTGAAATGAATCCTGCTTTTTATGAAGACTCGCTCCAAAACAAAGCGGGTTATTTAAGAAAAATGAAACGGAAAAGAGGAACGGTCGATTTTCAGCGTGTGCTGGCGCAGGACTACGAGGTGCAGCCGCATGACAATGTTTTTTACTTTTTCAATCCTTTTTCAGTGCAGATCTTCATGAGTGTTATTCAGCGGATTCTTTTATCTGTTGAGCAATCATCACGGCAAGTAACGCTTATTTTATATTATCCGTCAGAGGAGTATATGTATTTTTTGCAGAATCAGACTGTGTTTGAATTAGTGGACGAAATCCGGATCGAAGGGCTGTATGAACGGAATGAAAATGAACGATTCCTGATTTTTCAGCTATAATAAACGAATAAACTAAAAGAAAAGGGGAAGATGTACATGAGTGAATGCAAACTCGATCATTCAAATGAAGATGTTGTGAAAAAGCTTGAAAGCCAGCAGGCGTTTCTGCCGGCAGATTTATACGAAAAACTCCAGCAATATCTGCAGCAGGACCATACGCAGGATATGTTAAACGAGCTGTTTCATTTACTGAAAAAATATGATCTTTCTTCAGCAGAAGAGCAGGAAGCACGAAAGAAGCGGCTAATGCTTATCTTGAACAACTGATAAAAGTCTGGAACAGGGCAGCACCCGTTACAAAAAATGATAAGCAGCGGCCTTCTCTTGACATTGGATCGGGGAAAGGCCGTTACGTTTCTCTTGAAAGTGATCATAGCACTGATAAAGGGAGAGATCATGATGAGGACGGAAAAAGAAAAAATGGTGAATGGTGAACTCTATCATGCAGCAGATCCTGAGTTGATGAATGACCGTGTAAATGCACGAAAACTCACCAGGCTATATAATCAAACGTTAGAAACAGAAAACACGAAACGGACTGTTCTTTTAAAAGAACTTTTCGGCTCAACTGGCGAAAATATATATATTGAACCGACTTTCCGCTGTGATTATGGTTACAATATTCATGCTGGAGAAAATTTTTATGCGAACTTTGACTGTATTATTCTAGATGTATGTGAAGTGCGAATCGGGGACAACTGCTTCATGGCACCGGGTGTACATATATATACTGCCGCACACTCTCTCGATCCATATGAACGAATTTCGGGGGCGGAATACGGAAAACCAGTCACGATCGGTAACAATGTATGGATCGGTGGAGGGGCTATTATTAACCCGGGTATTCAAATTGGTGATAATGTCGTCATAGCATCTGGTGCTGTTGTCACAAAAGATGTACCTGATCATGTCGTTGTTGGAGGTAATCCAGCTAAAATAATAAAACAGCTGGAATTATAATTAATTTTTTTCTTCCGTCGCCAAAAAACAAAAAAACGGCCCACTAACTGAGTGGCCGTTCTTTTTTTGTTTAGTCGAGCAGTCCGACCATTTTTAGACCGTTTAAGATACCGTCTTCATCTACGTTGGTCGTAATGTGTTTTGCGGCATTTTTTGCGTCCTCATGGCCGTCTCCCATTGCGACACTGTTGACGACTGTTTTCAGCATTTCAACGTCATTCAAGCCGTCGCCAAATGCGTAAATATCTTCAGGAGCAATCCCGAGCTGGCCGATGATTTTTTGGATGCCTTTGGCTTTGGTGCCTCCAGCTGGAACGATATCACAGGAAACCGGATGCCAGCGGACGAAATCAAATTCGGGGAATTGCTCTTCGTACAATTTATCTTCAGGATCTTTACAGAATAACAGCGATTGATACAGTTCCCGTCCTTCATGATAATTCGGATCGTGAGCAGGGAAATGATTAATTTTTAAAGAATCGATACCGGCCGTCACGTCTTCGTGATCTGGCGTGTTCACTTTCATGTCTTCATGATCCATGTACACAATTGGGTGATTGCGTCCCACTGCAACCTCGGTCAACTTCAATAAGGCTTCCTTGTTGAGCGGGTTTTTGTAAAGAGGTTTTCCTTTAAAAACAACGTATTGTCCGTTGTAGCTGACAAATGTCTCAATATCAAGTTCTTTGCGCAAGTCTGCAAACATGAACGGCGCGCGGCCTGTTGCAATTGCAACTTCATGGCCAATTTCCTGAAGGTCGCGGATGGCTTGTTTTGTAGAAGCCGGCAGTTTTTTATCGTGATCATAAAGGGTACCGTCTATATCGAAAAAAATGATTTTCTGTGCCATGTAAATCTCCTTTTCATCTATTGTGAAATGCTGCTTTTCTCTATGTTATCAAACAACGGGCAGATTAAACAAATAGGCGGTTCTTTATCGCCGGGAAATACAAAACGGCTCGCTGACTAGCGGCCGTTCGGTTCAATATGAATATGGGTGGCGCGTATGTTGTGTTCCTGCAATAGAGCTTCTTCAACATATTCTGTAATATCATGACTTTCGACGACGTTGAGATCCGGATCGACTAAAATAACGACATCGACGAATGTGACATTGCCGTGCGATCGCGCTTTAATACTGGGCACGCCGCGAACACCGGGTACTTTTTCAACAGAGTACTGTATATCTCGGATTTTATTCAAGTCAAACGCATCTGTCAGTGAGAGTGACGCTTCCGAGAAAATCCCCCAGGCTGTTTTGAAAATGATCAGTCCGACAGCAAAAGCGGTTAAGGTGTCAAGCCACTCAACGCCCAGTCTTGAACCGATAATACCGATAAATGCCCCGATACTTACGAGCGCATCCGCACGGTTGTCCTGCGCTGCCGCCATGATGGACTGGCTGTTGATTTTTTTTGCCAGCCTTGAATTGTACATATACACACCGTACATAATCGCTGCAGAGAAAATGGCCGTCCACGCGGTGATCATATCCGGCGTTTCATGATTGGCTTGAAAAAATGACGTTCCGGCTGAAATGAGGACCTGGATGGCAACGGATGCCATGATGAAAGCGGCAATGAGCGACGCGACGGTTTCAGCACGAAAATGACCGTAACGGTGATTTTCGTCCGGCGGCTTACGGGCAATTTTTAAACCGATTAATATTGCGATGGAAGCGATAATGTCGGTTGAATTGTTTAGCCCGTCTGCTTTTAATGCTGCCGAAGCCCCGATCCAGCCGACGGTTAGTTTAATTGTAGAGAGAAACAGGTAGGCGATGATGCTGATCCAGGCGCCCCGTTCTCCTTTTTTAATATCATCATAAGCATTTTCCACGTGATGGTTTCCTCCAGTAAAAAATATTATAACCATCATAACAGCAGCTATTCGGGTGGGTCTACGGCAACAAGATTGCAGCAGGCATAACAAGTTGCCCATGCGCTACAAATCGACTTCAATCGGGTGTAATATCACCTAGTTTGATGGGGGTGTTTTTGCATTTGATATGAAACAAAAAATCCCGCCATTAACCGGCGGGATTTCGAATTATTTATAGTAGCTCCATGCATGTTCATAGTCAAGTGTTAGATTTTGCAGAGCAGGACGCTGCTTCACTTCGGTCCGTGCAAAGTACACTGTAACTGTTTTTTGCTGGTTTGGATTGATGACAACACCTTGCATTAACCGTGGAGAAGGCATGTCAGCAACAACGGTGTTGCCCGCATATAGCGTATACTCGCCTTTAATGTTAAACACTTTATTTTGTGAATTATTGTAGACGGTCAGCGTCATTTTAATACGGCCGTCTGACTCGTATGAGGCACCTTTAATGTCTACTTGAACGCCGGTCCGGAATTTTGCTTCGAGTGCACGTGCAACAAAGACGGAAAACTCAGTACGGTTTATTACGCTGTTTGGCTTAAAGTAGCCGTTGCTGCCGCCTGCAATGCCTGCGCTGCCAAGAGTAGATACATAGTCATAAAACCAGTCAGTCCGTTTCACATCTTTAAATGTAACGATGTACGTAGGCTCAAGTCCAAAACTTTCTGCTATAATTTTTGCCATTTGCGAGCGCTTCAATTTAGCGGATGGATTAAAGTACTTTGCTTTACTGAAAACACCGTATTTTGTTAAAACGGCTATGGACTTATAAGCAGGATGAGACGTCGGAATGTCGCGGAATCCTGGATTCGGTGCCGATTCATTTTGAATGTCGAGCGCTTTTGCTAAAATAATTGCGGCATGTTCGCGCTTTACAGCGTCTTTAACGCCAAAATGTCCATTTTTATATCCACTGATAATACCACTTTGCACCAAGTAATCAATTTCTTCTTTTGCCCAGAAGTTCGATGGTACATCACGAAACTTTTTGGCGGCGGCACTTATTGTTGCATCAGTGGCTTGAACCGCTGTTCCTGAAGATGTGCCCTGAAGCTCTGATGCTGAAGCCTGGTCAGCAATGGGGATCAAGAGGATAGCGGATAAAAGTATTGCAAATAAGCCTTTCCATTTCTTCTCCATTCTTGCACCTCTTTTTTTTAAAATTTATTCCTACTGATACATATATTAACAATATAGAAATAAATTGCATATAGTCAAGATTAAAATAAGAAAAAAACACTAGATTCATATGTGAATATTATACTGCTTCTTCTGCTGCTTCGCTCTGCTTATCTGCAAGACGCCAGTAGAGATGACGGTATTTTTCTTCAAGCGTGACAGTGATTCGGAACTCGTTTTTGTCGAGCCTGACTTTGTGGTCCCGCGCCCATTGCAAAATGGTCCGAAAAGCGAACGGTATTTCCTGTTCGCTGCCGAAAAACTCAAGAAGTACATATGATCCGGCTGGAACAGTCAAACTTGTCATGCCTGTGGGAATGATATCAATTTGAGTGACTTCCATTCCGATACAATGTGTGTAAAGCTGGCCGGCCCGTTTTAAACAAATATCAAGCAGATGACTATCTGTCTGACCAGGAATCTGGCTTGCTTTCTCCAAAAAACGCGCCGTCCATTCCGGCCGCATCTCGGCTATTTCTTCCTGAGTCCCGCTCAATTCAAAACCAACGACCGTTACATTGCGCACATTAATAATTTTCGGCATCACGTTCAATCAGCTCCTTTTACTTATTTCTTTTCCCGGTTGTTTGTGTTTTCACACCGGTCTGTTCGGGAATATGGTTATAAAAATCGTGATCAACATACATAGAAATACGTAAGAGGATGAATGGTCTGAGGAGGAAAATAAGTGATTGCTGAATACCGGAAAATGTGGGAAGCCCGAAACTGGATGAAACGAAACGAACCCTTTTTGCCAACTTGGCATGCGTATGTCGGCTATCGGCTTGATTTATTTGAAAAACTGTCCAGGGGCATGAGTATAGATCAGGTCATCTCTGAATATGGATATGAAGACAATTTACTGCGGTCATGGGCGGATACTGGTGTTGTTTTAGATCATTTGAAAAAAAATGGTGAACAACTCATCCCATCAAAGCAAATGATGCGTTTTTTTACGCAAAAAAGTGAGGATGCGATCGGTGAATTATTGAAAGAAATGTTTGAGATGCACATGCCCGTTCTTATGAATTATCCAGACATGATCAAAACAAAAAGGAAAAGCAGCTTTAATGGTGATCATTTTGGGAAAACGGTGGCGGCCACATCCGCGCTTATTGAAAAAAGGGCGTTTCCTCATGTTGTAAAAGAATTGCAGCTGCGAAAACCGGAATGGGTACTTGATATTGGATGCGGCACAGGCGGTTATTTGATGAAATTGGCCCGAAAGATGAATCGCGGAACATATGCAGGAGTCGATATTAGCAAAGATGTTATTGATATTGCACGAGAAAAGGCAAAAAAGTATGGGCTTGATCAGAAAGTGAGATTTTATTACGCGGATATTAACAAATGGGATGTTCCAGACGGTTTATTTGATATCGTTATGATGAATAACCTTCTACATTATTACTCGCCGGATACCCGTGCTGATTTATTTGCACGTGTGGCTCAGCTGCTCAGTCCAAAAGGCACGGCTGTTGTGATTACACCGCTTTACTTGGAAAAAGGCGGCCGCCGTTTTTCTGCGGCATTTAATTCCTTTATGGAAGCACACGATAATTTATATCCTCTTCCGAAACGTAAGGAGCTCGTTCAAGATGCCAAAGCAGCAGGATTGAAACTGAAGGCGGTAAAGACGGTTGTACGTGAAGGAAGCTGGTACTGTATGAGTTTTTCGAAAAAGAAAGTATAATGGAAAAAACAAATGAAAAGAGGCTTCTGAGCATGGCAATTGCATATTTGAATGGGAAAATTATCAGTTCAAACGATCCGGTGCTGCCAATTGATGAACGCGGCCACCAGTTTGGCGACGGTGTTTACGAGGTGATCCGCGTTTATAATGGGCGGGTGTTTATGATGCCTGAACATATGGAACGATTTTTTAAAAGTGCTGAAGCAATAAAGCTGAATGTCGGAAAAAGCAGCGAAGAAATTATGGCGATTGTCGATGATTTAATTGAGCGGAGCGGATTGCAGGACTGTGACGTTTATATGCAGGCAACACGCGGTATCGCGCCGCGCAATCATTTATTTCCGAATGTACCGGCATCTATTTCAATGACCGTAAAACCTTCTAAGCATGTAAATGAAGAAGTACGCGAGAGCGGGGCGAAAATAAAATTGCTGCCGGATGAACGCTGGCAAAACTGCTGGATTAAGTCGCTGAATTTGCTGCCGAATATTTTAGCGAAACAGGAAGCGTTTGAATCGGGCGCTCTTGAAGCAGTCCTGATCCGCGATGGGTATATTACGGAAGGCTCAAGTTCGAACTTTTTCATTGTAAAAAATGGAGAAATTTTAACCGCTCCGGCAACTAATCACATTTTGCACGGGATCACTCGCATTGCAGTGAAAGAAATGGCGCTAGAGCTGGATATCCCTTTTCGTGAGCAGGCTTTTACTTCGGATGAATTGCTAGCGGCCGATGAGGCTTTTCTAACAAGCACGACACAGGAGATTTTGCCGGTTGTCGAAGTGGACGGACAAAAAATAGGAAATGGCAAGCCGGGTGAGGTTGTAAAGAAACTATATGAATTGTTTTTAGAAAAAATGTAAGGGTGGAAGTCCGGATTCTGTCCTTTTTTGGCCGAATTATTTCAATCAGGGCCGGAATATACAACCTTTAGGCCGAATTCACGGGAATCCGGCCTAAAGGGTAAGAAATCCGGCTTAAAATCAGAAAATCCGGCCATCAAAATAAAGAGAGGGGTGTCTAAAAGACAGCCCCTTTTTATTTTGCCCATAAGTAATTTTATAGATAAAGATAACCCAGCTTAGAAGACAGCTCTTCTGCCGTTTTCAAAAGTTGTGTTGTGGCGATTGAATTTTTTGAGCTATCTAAAACGCCGGATAATCCAATAATACTAAGAGCTGCAACAAGGTCTTTCTTTTGATCAAAAACGGGAGCAGAAATGGCGGTGATGCCTGGCAAGTGAGATTCCGTGTAAGCATATTGATCCTTTTTAACTGTAGAAAGCAGCGAATCCAATGCTGATCGCTCCATATGATTATTCCGGAGTTCACGATCAATTAACTCTTTTGTTTTTTCAGGAGGATAAAAAGCGGCAAACACATTTCCTGTTGCACTCGTTGCCAAAGGGACAACAGAGCCGATGCGGACGTTTATGTTGATCGGTTTTCGGCTCTCTTCCCAGGTGATAAAAATTGGTCCCTCTTTTTCAATCCAGATCGCAAGTGCAACAGTTTCGTCTAATAATTCATTCAGCTTTTTTATATAGGGAAGAGCTTTTACTCGAATATCTACTTTTTTCATTGCATGCAATCCAATAGAAGTTAATTCATTGCCTAACGAATAACGCAAATCTGGCCCCTTTTCAAGAAACCCGATCCGGCACAAGCTGATTAAATAGCGATATATTTGACTTTTTGGCATATCGCATAATTTAGATAGTTCAGTAATCGTTAAAGGTTCATCCGCTAACGAAACAGCCTTTACAATCGAAAAACCGGATTCGATTGATTGAATTCCTTTTTTTTCTTCATCTTTTACACCCATACACGAACCCTCATTTCATCCTGTAATGCTTGGTTACCATTTTAACACAAGGGAATTGACAGAAAACTCAAAAAAGCAGTTGACATTTATTTTACCCGTCAATTATACTCTGATTAACAACTTATGGTTAACAAGGTTAATCATAGTTTAACAAAAGGGGGAAGTAAAGATGAAATTTGGCTATTTTACATTGACGGACAATCCAAGCATTTATGGGGATGAGCGGAAAGATTCTAATCAAATGATTAAAGACCTTGTTGAGCAGTGTGTGTATGCGGAAGAATTAGGCTTTAATTCTGTATGGGTACCAGAACATCATTTCAGCGCACTTGGAGTATTACCATCTCCTTCTGTTTTTTTGGCCCATGTTGCAGCGAGAACGAGTAAAGTCCAGCTGGCTCCAGCGACCGTGTTACTTCCAGCCAGTCATCCAATCCGCATGGCAGAGGAATACGCATTGCTTGATTTATTAAGTGACGGAAGAGCCATTTTCTCAGCGGGAAGAGGGTACGACAAACGGGAGTACGATGTGTTCCAGGTAGATTTCAACAATAGCAGAGAAATCTTTTTTGAACAGTTAGACATTATTAAGAAAGCATGGACACAGCCTTCAATTTCTTATGATGGACAATTCTATAAATTCCCTGAAATCGAGTTGACACCGACCCCTGTCCAGAACCCTCACCCGCCAATTTATGTAGCCGCTTTCAGTGAGCCATCTGTTTTAAAAGCTGCGGAAATGGGTGAACATGTTATTTTTGCACCTTTTGCTGCATCGATGGTTTTTGGAAGCGTTACCAATGCCGTTGCTAAATTTAAAGAAGAATCGGAAAAGCACGGTTTTAAAGAGAAACAAGCAAAATGTTCATTTTTCTTGAATGTAACGGATTCGGAAGAAGAGGTTCAAAGAACGAAAGAGCGGATGCTTAAATATTTTAGAGGCCTTGTTCCTGCATTTCCTGGAGATCCCAAAACAGCTCCACCGCATATTCGTTATTTTGTTGATATCGTTGAAAAGCTTAAAAAGATGCAAATAGAGGATTTGAGCGAAAACAGCATTATTGTTGGAGATGCTGACTATGTTACGGCAAAATTGAAAGAAATTGAAGAAACAGGGATTGAAGAAGTCATCATTTATTTTGATTTTGGCGGACTGTCTCATTCAGAAACAATGGCAGCGATGGAACGTTTTTCTAAACAAGTTTTGCCTCGCTTTGAAGAAAAAAATATCAAAGTTGAAACACGAGTTTAACATGTAATCCGCAGGGAGTATGACGGCCATTCGCAGTCATCTCCCTGCAATGCTCTCCGGTACTAAAAGTAAGAGGTGACGATAATGAACATTGAACATGTGATTCTTGACTATTTAAGAAAACATCCAGGTGCCAGTGCTAAAAAGATTTTAACGTTTTTTGATTTATTTGATTCTCAGTTTATAGAAAAAAATACGCTGCAAGCGGCGGTTTGTAAAAAACTTCGAACGTTAAAGAAGGAACGAAAAGTGCATAACAACGGAAATTCGTGGTACGTAATGGTGCGTAAAGGATGATTCATAGCGGCATGTGCGGGAAAGGAGACCATAAAATGTCTTCAAATAAAATAGGATTCTCCCATAAAACGATTGGGTTTTCCGGTACCGTTGTTTCTGGAAGAAAAATTGGCAAAACATTAGGTTTTCCCACGGCAAATATTTTGACCGATCAAAAAGTCTCTCTTTTAAATGGTGTGTATGGTGTCAGGATACATGTCAAGGGACAGATACACTATGGCGTAATGAATATCGGCCGCCGTCCATCATTTCAGCTTGATAATCATGAAGTATCCTGCGAAGTTCATATCTTTCACTTTAGTCAATCGATTTACAAAGAAGATGTTGAAGTGACGGTGTGCTTTTTTGTTAGGGAAGAAAAGACGTTTCCCTCCATTGAAGATTTAATACTACAAATAAAAAACGATATTAAAGACGTAAAAGAACAGTTTGTACAATCGGGCTATTCAAAAAATAGACTTTTGAAAATTGGTTCATGAAGCTTCATTTGGTTTAGAACAGGGTTGGATGGGACAAATATGGCGATTATTGAAAACGCTATCAATATTCGATTTTCTTTTTAGTATCCATTTCAAGGGGGTATTGTATGCGATCCATTAATATGATCAAAACGATCGATGATTCAAAGTTTAATTCCTTTCAGGCCTCTATATTATTTTGGTGCGGCTTTATCATAGCTTTTGACGGTTATGATCTTGTTATATATGGTTCTGTCGTTCCGGCTTTAATTGAGGAATGGTCGTTAACGCCTACACAAGCGGGAACATTAGGAAGCTATGCTTTAGTTGGGATGATGATGGGGGCCTTAATTTTTGGGCCGTTAGCAGACAAAATAGGAAGAAAAAAAGTGATTTTATTTTGTGTAGCGATGTTTAGTATTTTCACTGGAATCGCTGGCTTTGCTTCAGGACCTGCGGAATTTGGTATTTACCGGTTTATTGCTGGATTGGGGTTGGGCGGGGTGATGCCGAATACTGTGGCTTTAATGACGGAATACTCACCCAAATCGCTTAAAAATACACTAGTAACGATTATGTTTAGTGGATATTCTGTCGGGGGAATGTTATCCGCCGGACTTGCTATTTATTTAATTCCTGACTTTGGCTGGCAATCGATCTTTTTTGTAGGTGCTATCCCGTTATTATTTTTGCCTATTATGTACAAAACACTGCCGGAGTCACCAAATTTTCTATTAATGAAAAAAGATGAGAAACAAGTAAGAAAAGTATTATCAAAAATTGATCCGATGTATCAATACAAACAAGGCGATCACTTTGAGGGAGCCAACCAAAAACAAGAGGGTATTCCGATCGTTTCTCTATTTAAAGAGAGGCGTGCGTTAAGCACAGTGATGATTTGGATCGCTTTTTTTATGTGCTTACTGATGATTTACGGTTTAAACACCTGGCTGCCAAAATTGATGGTTGAAGCAGGCTATCCGATCAGCTCAAGCTTAATATTTTTATTATTGCTAAATTTTGGCGCAATATTTGGCGCTGTTTTCGGCGGGTGGATGGCCGACCGCTGGGGTGCGAAACGCATTCTTATTTTGTTTTTTATCACTGGCGCACTTTCGCTCAGTATGCTGGGGTTTAAAGCGCCAATTCTTATTTTGTATACGTTAGTTGCTATAGCGGGGGCTTCAACCATCGGAACGCAAATTATTGCCAATGCTTACGTATCTCAATATTATCCAACTGAAATGCGTTCTAGCGGGGTTGGCTGGGCCCTTGGGGTTGGACGTACTGGGGCAATCATTGGTCCCATAATGGGGGGAGTATTGTTAACGATGAGCCTTCCAACATTCCAAAACTTTTTGGTGTTTGCAATACCGGGAGTCATCGGAGCCATTTGTATTATGGTTGTTCAAGAAAAGTATTCATCATCCGCTAAATCTGCTCGGGCAGCGGAAAATGCAGAAATTCCAGCTCTTCAAAGAGAAACGAAGATTTAAAAAACATGATTAGTATAAAAGGAGAGAAGAACCATGTTAAAAGAAGAAGCACAAACATTATTTAAAGAAGTAATGGGAAATTATCCTACGGGCGTGACAATTGTGACCGCAGCAGATCATAATGGGGAACCCGTAGGCTTGACTGTTAATTCATTTGCCTCGGTTTCTCTTGATCCCCTTATGATACTCTGGTCAATTGATCATAAAGTATCGACAATTAACGCGTTTACAGAAGGAAAGAAATTTGCTGTTCATATTTTAGCCGGGGATCAGCAGGAGCTGTGTAAAACATTTGCCAGTAAAAACGTAGATCGATTTAGTACATGTGATTGGAGATTCTCTGAAAACAGCCTTCCTATTATTGAAGGTGCTTTTGCGGTATTGCAATGTAAGACATTTAAACAAGTAGAAGCGGGAGATCATACCGTTTTAATTGGAGAAGTGATCGACATTCAAATCGAAAAGCGGGATCCAATGCTTTATCACAGAAGAAATTTTGGTTCTATCCCTGCAGAGTTTTATACGTTAACATAAAAACGAAATGAGGGGATTTTATGATTTTGTTTGAATTATTCATTCAAATAGAAACCATTAAATATACTAAAATTAAAAAAATGGATAATGAGTATCGCGATAATGTCCTTTAACATGAAATCTCAAATAAATCCTGATACAAAACACCTGTCTTCAGCGGCAGGTGTTTCTTTTATGAAAAGGGAAATTTCTCAGGAAATATTACAGGGGTAAGACGGCTGTTTAATTGACACAATAACTAGAACAATGTTGGAGGAGTGGACAGGATGTTGAAACGAATCGTTTTTTTATTTTTACTTATAACCCTTTTTTGTATGCCAAATGTGCAGGCATCAGGACTGAATTATGTGGCAATCGGGGATTCGGTCGCGGCTGGACAAACACCCAGCCGGGAAATTGGAGCAGGATATACCGACATGATTGCCATGAGCCTCTATCGTGCTGGAGTCATCGATTCCTACTCAAAACAGTTGTCCATTCCGGGATATACGGTAAAACAGGTGACAAAAAAGGTGGGAAGTGCCGCTGGACAACGTGTCATTCAAAATTCGGACATTATGACGATTTCAGCAGGCGCAAATGACCTATTGCCGCTTTTCCAATATAATTCGGGGAGCGGTACAGTCATGTTTAATGCGATTACAACGGCGCTTGCACTGGATGGAGTGCGTGAAAATTATAAGGAGCTGCTGAATAAAATTTATGAAGTAAATCCTAACATAGACGTGTATGCAATGGGCTATTATTTTCCTTATCCTCATGTTAATGCCCATTATAAAGGCGCCGTAGGAGAGCAGCTTGCGTTGCTGAATGAGATTATTAAACAGGAAGCCGAACGTGCAGGAGCAGCATTCGTACCGGTGGCGCATTATTTTGGAACAGATGCAGTTGATTACTTGCCAAATCCGTACGACACTCATCCGGCACCTGCAGGCTATTTAGCCATGGCTAATGCCTTTTTAGACGTATATAATCCTGAGCTTCCAGACATTCCCGACTCAGTGCTGGGTCAACTGCCTGAACCAGTGCCGTTTGCTGAATAAGAGGAAATAGAGAAGGGCTGGTCTGTTGAAGGAACGTGCGTCAATCCAGAAAGAAGTATTAAAGGTGACATAACGGCGTCTTGCAAAAAGGCGTCGTTTTTGTATGAAATTGATATAAAAAAAACACTCCGGACAAATCCGGAGTGTTGGAAAATCTGTATTAAACGACGCCTTGAGCGATCATCGCGTCAGCAACTTTGATGAAGCCAGCAATGTTGGCACCGACAACAAGGTTGTCTTCATGGCCAAACTCAGCAGCTGCTTCTTTGCTGTTTTTGAAAATGTTTTTCATGATATTGTGAAGTTTTGCATCCACTTCTTCAAATGTCCATGGTTGACGAGCGCTGTTTTGAGCCATTTCAAGGGCAGAAACCGCTACGCCTCCTGCGTTGGCAGCTTTTGCAGGGCCGAATAGAACGCCGTTGTTTAAGAATACTTCGATTGCTTCAAGAGTTGAAGGCATGTTCGCACCTTCACCGATTGCTTTTACCCCGTTGTTAACAAGAAGCTGTGCTGAAGCTGCATCGATTTCGTTTTGTGTTGCACATGGAAGAGCGATGTCGCAAGGGATGCTCCAGATGCCAGAGCAGCCTTCTACATATTTCGCTTCCGGATGGTAAAGAACGTATTCGCTGATGCGTTTGCGTTCTACTTCTTTCAATTGTTTTACAGTCGCAAGGTTGATGCCGTTTTCGTCGTAAATATAGCCGTTTGAATCCGAGCATGCAACAACTTTCGCGCCAAGTTGTGTAGCTTTGTCAATTGCATAGATTGAAACGTTGCCTGAACCAGATACAACTACTTTTTGCCCTTTAAATGACTGTCCTTTATCTTGCAGCATTTCGTCTACGAAATACACTGTACCAAAGCCTGTGGCTTCAGTACGTGTCAAGCTGCCGCCGTATTGAAGACCTTTGCCAGTTAATACGCCAGCTTCGTAACCGCCGCGAAGACGTTTGTACTGTCCAAACATAAAGCCGATTTCGCGTCCGCCAACACCGATGTCGCCAGCTGGCACGTCAATGTCCGGGCCAATATGACGGTACAATTCAGTCATAAAGCTTTGTGTAAAACGCATTACTTCGTTGTCTGATTTACCTTTTGGATCGAAGTCTGAACCACCTTTACCGCCGCCGATTGGCTGGCCAGTAAGCGAGTTTTTGAAAATTTGTTCGAAACCAAGGAATTTAATAATGCTTGCATTAACAGACGGATGGAAACGAAGACCGCCTTTGTAAGGTCCGATTGCGCTGCTGAACTGGACACGGAAACCGCGGTTTACTTGTACGTTGCCGTTGTCATCAACCCAAGGTACACGGAAAGAAATCACGCGTTCAGGTTCTACCATGCGCTCAAGGATGTTTTGCTTCATATATTTAGGATATTTTGCGAAAACAGGTGTCAATGATTCGAAAATCTCTTTAACCGCCTGGTGGAATTCGCTTTCTCCTGGATTGCGTTTGATTACGATCTCATATACATCATCAACATATTTTTTTGCTGCTTGATATTCGCCTTGTGTCACTTCATTCGTGATTGCCATATATGTTCAGCCCCTAACTTCAATAATGAATTCTGATAAAAACATCATAATGTTGTTTATTCATCTCTTCAATGCTTTGTTGGAATGATATTGATGACATTTTGAGATGGTTTTATTGTGGGAAGAGAAAAAATTTCTTTGTATCGCTTGAAATGCCTGATTTATATCATTTTGGTCTGAAAATCAATTTAATAACCATTCATATATCTCAATAAGAGAATGATTAAAAAAATGTTTGCGAAATGTTCACTATTTTGAAACATCTATGATTGGTTAAATTGGCTGATCGTATACACAAATACGCCGGCAATCGTAATTGGGACGAGCCATCTCATTAACAAAAACCAGCTTGAAAACGTCTTGCCAAGACCAGAGTCGCTCAATTGATACTGTTCTTTTACAAGCAACCGATCCATCCGCCATGCAATAAACAAGGCAATCAGCAAGTTGCCGAGAGGAAGAAGAATGTTGCTGACGAGAAAATCAGTCACGTCGAATACGGTTTTGCCGAAAAGGGTCACGTCAGAAAGAGTGCTGAATGACAACGCCGCCGGAATCCCAGCGAAAAACACAACAATGCCCGAGATCCATGAGATCTTCTTTCGGGATTTGTTTTCATCTTTTGCAAACGCAGCTGTAATTATTTCAAGCAGGCTAAATGAAGAGGTAAGTGTCGCAAACAAAAATAAAAGGAGAAACATAAACAAAAACAGTTCGCCAAACGGGAGCTGTGAAAAGACGGACGGAAGGACAACAAAAAGCAGTCCAGGTCCTTCTGCAGGTTCGAATCCAAAGGCAAAGACGACCGGGAAAATGGCGAGACCGGCAAGTACAGAAACGAATATGTTCATCAGCGCAATAGACCCGGCTGATGCCGGGATACTAACGTTTTTGTTTAAATATGAGCTGTACGTTACCATGCATGAAAACCCAACCGCAAGTGAGAAAAAAGAATGCCCAAGCGCGTATAATACAGCTTCCCCGGTAATCTTTGAAAAATCCGGCTGCAGGAAGAATTTCACGCCTTCCATTGCTCCATCAAGTGTTAAAGACCGTACGACGAGTGCGATAAAGAAAATGAATAAAAGGGGCATCATATATTTACTGCTCCGCTCAATGCCGTTTTGCACACCTGCAGCAATGACAAGAATATTCAGCAGCATAAAGACTGCATGACCACCAATTGTCAGCCATGGATTTCCTGTGACCGCTCCGAATAATGCACCTGCATCGCCGCCCCCAATCACGCTGCCAAACAGTGCCATGATCGTGTAAGTAAGCACCCATCCCCCAATGACGCTGTAGAAAGATAAAAGCAAAAAGCTGCCGGTGACGCCCAATTTGCCAATGACCGTCCAGAATGAATCTGGAGCCAGTTTTTTGTAGGCGCTGACCGCTTCACGTCCGGAACCGCGTCCAATAATGAATTCTGCGATGAGCATCGGCAGGCCGATCAAAAGCGTAAAAATTATAAATAACAGCAGAAATGCGCCGCCGCCGCTCTGTCCAGTTACATAAGGGAACTTCCAAATCGCTCCAAGACCAATTGCAGCGCCAGCTGATGATAAAATAAATCCAATTTTCGACGACCATTGTTCCTTTTTTTCCATTTTTTGCTCCTCCATTTCGAGTCTTTTTATTATTTCACTGTTGTGCAAAAAGATGAGTCAGGCTGAATATTATTTTCAAAGTTATATTTATCCGCTATAATAAGATATTAAAACAACAACTGGAGTGTACTGAAATGACTGTAAATATAAATGCGCTTGAAAAAAAGTCGAATAGTAGCGACGGTTTCCTAAATCGCGGCCGGCTGCTTGTGAAATGTCCGGATGGACCTGGAATTGTGTCAGCACTGTCGAAGTTTTTGTTTGATCACGGTGCCAACATTATTGAATCAAGTCAGTATTCAAGTGATCCTGAAGGCGGAACATTTTTCATCCGAATTGAATTTGACTCCGAGTCGCTTGCAGAAAAGCGTGCAGAGATGGAGAAAGATTTTGAATCGTTAGCGGGAAAATTTGCGATGGATTACCGATTTGCCTATGGAAGTGAGCGGAAAAAAACGGCGATCTTTGTTTCAAAAGAACCGCATTGTCTCCTTGAGCTGTTATGGGAATGGCAGAGCGACGACTTGCAGACCGATATTGCGTTTGTGGCGGGAAATCACGAGGATGCACGTGGAATGGTCGAGTCACTTGGGATACCATTTCATTATATTCCAGCGAATAAAGACATTCGCAAACAGGTAGAAGAGGAGCAGGTTCGGCTTATAGAGGAGTACAATATCGACGTGATTGTGCTTGCCCGCTACATGCAAATTTTGACACCGGAGTTTGTGGAGCGTTACCCGAATAAGATTATTAACATTCATCATTCGTTTTTACCGGCATTTATTGGCGCGCGTCCATATGAGAGAGCGTATAACCGCGGCGTGAAACTGATCGGAGCAACGTCTCATTATGTAACGAATGACCTTGATGAAGGACCGATTATCGAGCAGGATATTGAACGTGTTGATCACCGCGACCATGTGGCAGATTTGAAAAAAATCGGGCGCTCCATCGAACGGCGTGTGCTCGCGCGTGCAGTAAAATGGCATTTGGAAGACCGCATTATCGTACACGGAAATAAAACGATTGTTTTTCAATAAGAAGAGGTGAAAACCCGAAGTTAATGAATGGAGTGACCCCTAAAAGTTAGACACGGTTATTTCATTAGGCA
>NZ_MSFI01000021.1 GCF_001975785.1 Domibacillus epiphyticus
TTGACGTTTTTATTGATTTTGTTCAGTTTTCAAAGATCAATTTCATTCACCGTCATTATCGACAGCTAATTAATAATGTCATTATCGAAGATTAAAGTCAACTACTTTATTCAATATTTATTATCTAGGAATAACTATTGTAACAAGGATAATTTATTCTCTTCAACTAATTAATATTCCTTTTAAAAGCAGGTTAACAATATATCATATTTCAGATAATATGTCAATAAGTTATTTGATTTAATTATCCACAAATAATTAACTATACCCGATTTTTCTGAAACCACCTTACTTAGCGGTGGATTAACAATATAACACGCTACCGAATGGATAATCAATAGTATTTCGATAAAAGATTTATTTACCAGTATCCAAGTTTTCTCTTCATCCAGATTATAATATCTTTAACTAGTGATAAATTTTTTAATAGAAATACTAAATTGTTTCATTATATAAATGAAACAACTTTCAAATATATATTTTTTATATACTTGGAAGTTCTGAAATACTATATACACTAAGAGCAGTTGCTAAATGAACAACTGCTCCGTTTACGTGTTTCTTCTTGACGTGGAGTTCTATATATAATGAAGAAAAAGATATTCTTCCTGGAACGGAAGAGAATGAAACAATGATAGAAATGACCTATTCGAGAAAGAAACCTGCCTCGTTTTATCTCATATTAAGCAATATTCAATTAAAGTTAAGGCATGGCAGCAGGTGCAAGAAGGAACCCCATTGGCTAGTAGGGAATTCCGGAAGTACTATAACTTAAAACTACCAAAATTATTATAATAGTATTAATCCCTACTCACAACGAGTAGGGATTATCTATTATTTAAGTGTAAAGATTGAAACAGAGGTATTTAGATCTTCTGCAAGATTAGCAAGAGATTGAGATGTCGCAGCAGTTTCTTCACTAGCTGCAGCTGTTTCTTCGCTTGCTCCTGCAATACTTTCAATCGCACGCATCACTTCTGTTGATTGGGCCGATTGCAGCTCACTCGCTGATGCAATGCTATCAATGGAGCCCATGACCTCACTCGATTGTGCAGCCTGCTGTTCGCTTGCTGCGGCAATTTCCGCTACTTTTGAGTTCGCTTGTCCAACCATTTCATAAATAGAATCGAATGCTTCACCAGACTCTTTAGATGCGGATACGCCTTCGTTTACAGCTTTAACACTTAATGTCGTATTCTCTTGAATTCCTTTAATAAGGTCTGTGATTTCCTTTGTTGCCCCGCTGCTCTGCTCTGCTAGTTTACGAACCTCGTCTGCCACTACCGCAAAACCTTTACCTTGTTCACCTGCTCTTGCCGCTTCAATTGCCGCATTTAAAGCTAAAAGGTTGGTCTGGTTTGCGATATCGTTAATCACATTAATAATATTTCCAATTTTACCTGCGTCCTCTTCTAATAAAGACATTTGATCCGTTAATTGTGTCATCCCATTAATCGACGACTGAATGACTGTACTGCCGTCTTTCGCTACATTTAATAGGGCTTCGGTTACTTCTGCCGTTTCTTCCGCATTTTTAGCAACAGAATCAATAGCATAGTTTAATTCATTAAACTGTTCTTTCATAAGTTGGGCGTCATCAGCTTGACTTTTCGCACTTGCCGAAATATCCCGGAACAATTCGGTAATTGTTTGTGCATCACTTGATTGAGTAGTTGCACTGCTTGCTACCTCTTCAGTCGTAGCAGAAATTTCTTGCGAAGCTGCTGATACACTTTCAGCAGAAGCCAGAATCCCGCCTACTGTTGTTCTTAAACTTAGTACCATATTATCAACGGATTTGGCTAGCTGTCCGACCTCGTCTTTTGTATCAATCTCCATTGTTTCACTAAGGTCACCATTTGCTACCTTGCCCACAACACCTACTACGCGTTTTAAAGGACGGGAGATAATTTGAGAGATGATATACCCAAGTACAAAACTAAACAACACTGCTGCAATAACGATGATAATCGTAATCGTCCGGGAATTTTCGTATAATGCATTTGCATCCTTGCTCGATTTCTCTGCTAATTGAGTGTTGTATTCAATTAATTCTTTCAGAACGTTTTCAGCGTTATCCCCTGCTTCCTTGAATTCAGGAACTAATCTGTGGTAAGCTTTTTGATTGCCCTCATGAGCGTACTGGATCGCCTCATCCATCAAAACGTTATAATCATTCCATGCTATTTCAAACTCATCCAACAATTCCTTCTCTTTTTCAATAATAGTGGTGCCTTGGTATTTATTAATTTCCCCTTCTAATTCTTGTCTTAAATCATTAATTATTTGTTCCCGGTCTGATTTTTGCTGCGGGGTTGTATCAGTAAAGTTCATATCACGGATGTTGACTCTCATCCGTTGATATAAAACCTGTGCACTTGATACGTGGTCAATCGGAACGACTCTCTCTTCATACATAAACTTAAGCTCCTCATTGAGCTTATTCATGTTGTTCAAACCAAAGAATCCGATGAATGCTACTGCAATGGCCATTAAAGCAAACGATGAAATTAATTTTACAGACGTTTTCAAATTATAAAACCACTTCAAAATCCCATACCTCATTCCTATATTATGTATTTCTTGTTGCTGATCCCATTTCTCTTAATATCGACAAATTTTTCATTTATTTCAGATCTAAAGAGGTGATTTTATACAGAAAATTTTACCAAATATCTGAAAGTCTGAAATTTCACTTATGTAATAACATAATAAATACGAAAAGACGAGACTCTTAATTCACGTTTATTTCTCAAATTTAATTCGAGAGACCTGCCTGGTTTCGCCAACTCAAAGCCGATATGACTGCCTCTTCATATTGTTTTGCACCCAAAGCACAACATATATGCTTATGTTCAATCTTGTTTTTGGCAACTTGAATATACCCCAGATTCCTCTCCACCTTTACTAAAGAATTGTTAACTGAAAAACCTTATTCATTTTTTACCTATATACACAAATATTCTATATAAATGATCCTATGTTTTCGAATTAACCAGAATCCTCTGTATCACTTTTACCAGTTCACGTTTAAATTTCAGTACTGTGGAAAGAATAGATACGCATCAAAAAAAAGGAGGGCAAATCGATGAACCTGAAGGACAAAATGACGTTTCACGTTATAGGAAAAACGCAAAAAATGAAAACGACTGTGAAATCGAAGCAGCATGAAATTATTATGGATGAACCTCCTCTTTTGGGTGGTAACGATGAAGGTCCAGATCCGCTTTCTTATCTTTTGGCTTCTTTGGCTGGTTGTGAAAATGTAATCGCTAATATGGTGGCACAGGAAATGAACTTTGACCTGCAGTCAATAAACTTTGATGTGAAAGGCCAACTTGATCCACGCGGAATTCGAGGTGAAGCAGGCGCACAAGTTACTTTCGAGAAAGTTTGGTTCAAAGTAAGTGTAGTAACAAGTGAACCTTCAGAAAGGCTAACGGAACTAAAAGAAAAGACAGATGCCCGCTGCCCTGTTCTTACAATGATTAGAGCTGCTGGGATTGAAATAGAAGTTGATTGGGAAAAAGCGTAGCAAAGGACCAAATTAACCCGATCAAGAGGTTATCAGCAGCCTGACTTTAAACTTAAAAGCCAGACTGCTGATTTTCCCCTTTGAAAAATCACTTTTTAAAAGAAAACCATTTTATAAGGGGATGCTTATGATTATCAATTATTTTAAGTTCGTCTATCACAAGCTTTTCCTTATTATCCTCTACCCATTTTTTTAGTTCTTTTTTATCCTGGCATTGTGTATAATAGGTTTCTCCTCGCTTGCCTGCCGCATTCACAACAAACCTGCTGCTATTATTCATATTTCTCCGCCTTTAAAAATTTTAATTCTTCTATTATAAGATACTTCAAACTATTATTTTGTCGTTTTTCGTATTATTCTACATTTGCAAATAACGACAAATTTTCCTTTTTGCCGATCACTACTGATTTGATTTGAAGGTGGGGACAAAATCATATCGCCATTTTGAATGATCGCAATAATACTGACATTGTAACGAGCCCTAAAAGTACCCAGTTCCCACAGACTTTTCTCTGTCACTGGAGGAGTCTTGATTTCCTCAAGATTGTAATCTTTTGAAAAATGAAATTCATTACGTTTAGTGATAGCAGATATGTGCAACTCGTCCACCCATATCTTTTTTCGGATAGACAATCCAATCCGCTCCAACTTTTTTAATACCTTTTCGTGTTGTTCATTTAAGGCTTTTGCAAACACTTTTTTTACCCCGAACTCCTTTAAAAGCAATACCGCTAGTATACTCGCCTGCATATTACCACCGATGGCGGCGATGACACAGTCACATGATCAATCCCAATCGATTTTAATGTTGCCTTTTCCGTTATCTGCCACTGCTCCGTGCGTAATATAAAGCTACGCATTTTCCACTCGTTTTTCATTTTGATCAATCCCCAATAGTTCCTGACCGGCTCCATAATTATTCCTACTATGCTCGCCCCAATCCGTCCTAAACCAATCACTGCATATTGTAGTTTTTTTCATCTCTCTGGCTCCTTACCATTCTGATTATCCAATCATCATTTTTCCTTTTGGATAACGGAAAGGGTCCGGCCGTCGTCTTATAGCAATTGCGTACATAATGGTTAGCGGTCCGACTCTCCCAGCAAACATAGTAAAAATAATGAGCACCCGTCCTATAGGCGACAATTCAGGCGTTAACCCCATGGACAAACCAACCGTTGCAAAAGCAGAAGTCGCTTCAAACAAAATCATTAAAAAGTCTTTTCCCTCTTCCGTAATTGTCAGCAGCATGGTCATGATAATGACAAGGAATAACCCGCTTACTGTTACCGTCAGCGCTTTGTAAATGGTGTCAAAAACAATACGCTGACGAAAGAACACAACATCTTCTTTCCCTTTAATCTGAGACCAGACAGTGCCCATTAATGTAGAGAAAGTGGTGGTTTTAATCCCGCCGCCAGTTGAGCCTGGAGAAGCCCCAATAAACATTAGAAATATGATCAAGAAAATGGTGGACTGAGTTAAATCCGGTATATTCAATGTATTGGAACCGGCAGTTCTTGGGGTAACCGATTGAAACAACGAAGCCAATATTTTTCCAGAATAGGATAATGGCTGCAGCGTTTTGGGATTTCCAAACTCCAATAAAAAAATCAACATCGTCCCACCCACTGTTAACACGAAGCTCGTGACCAAGACGACTTTCGCATGCAGTGATAAACGGTGGGTTTCACGGTATTCAAACACTTCATTCATGACAATAAAACCGATCCCTCCTAATAAAATGAGGGCGCAAACCGTTAAGGTGACGATCGGATCTTCTGCATAAGGGGTTAAGCTTCGAAATTCACCCATTAAGTCAAAACCTGCATTATTAAAATTCGAAATCGCATGGAAAAAACCGTAATAAATCGCTTTTCCAATTGGCATATCAAACGAAAAGCGAAAAGATAATAAGATCCCTCCGATTATTTCAATGACTGCCGTAAAAATTAAAATTCTTTTGGCTAACCGGACAATCCCTTCCATTGATATGTTATTTAACGATTCACGAAGAACCAGTCGTTCTTTTAATGAAATTCTTTTTCCTAAAACAAAAGCAACGAGCGTTGCAAACGTCATAAATCCTAATCCGCCAATTTGGATTAATGATAAAATGACAAGTTGTCCAAATTTTGTAAATGTTGTGCCGGTGTCCACTATGACCAGGCCTGTAACACAGGTGGCGGAAGTAGAAGTAAATAATGCATTTAAAAAAGACAAGCCATTTCCGTCAACTGTTGCAATAGGGAGCGTCAACAAGAATGCCCCGATCATGATAATAGCCGCAAAGCCTAAAACAAGAATCTTTGGAGGATCTATAAATTTCATGATTTTTTTCATTTTTATCCTTCCGCCTTTTAATAAAATGAAATAAGCAACTACATCTTCAACAGCACTTTTCGAATCCCTAATCCTCTCATTTTGAAAACAAAAAGACCAATGACGTTTTTTCTCCGCACAAAACAAAGGACACGTTGTCCTGTTTTGATTGAGAAAAAGACATCATTGGTCTACGTAACGCCCAGCTAGCATCTCTGCTCTCTTTGCGTTCTGCCTCCCATATGCTTTTTCAAAATAGGCAAAATGAAAAAGACCTATTATTCTTTCAAGCTGCCTGTTTCCGCCGCGTTATTAACGCAACAAAAAAAAGCCCCCTGAATAAAGGTGGTCTTTAGACCTCCTTCGCTTTAGCCGACGAAGTTAGCTGACGGGCAGGATGGCGAAAGAGTGCTCTCATCCCTTCTACAAAACTGTAGAATTAGCCCCAAAAAAATTGGGTCCTCCGTTCCCGATGACGGGACTAGGCCGAGATATGTAGTTGCTGATGGAATTTATTTTACTCCGGTCTATTTTTCATGTCAACACTAGTTTTCAATCCAGCATTTTCTCCAAATTGCGATCAATAATAAACACTTCGATTCGCTCACCTGTTTTCGTACTCATGTCGCTATGACTTGATAGCACCTTGCATTTTGTGTGCTTTTCGACAATCTCTTCAAACTGTTTACTGTACATTTCCCTGAGGACCTGACGCATTTGTTTGACAAGTTTCCTGCCGTCTTGGCGGCTGACTAAATGTTTTTCTTCAACGGTCATCACTCCTTTGAAACGGGCAATAACCATATCTTGAACAATATATGTTTTGGTTTCCTGAGGACCGCGTCCAATTAACTCTCGCTGTAATTTAATTAATGCTTCACTCAACTCTGATTCCAGTTTTTTCTTATTCACCGTCATTTTTTTGCCCCCTTTATTTAAAAAATACAGACTGTGCGAGTTATCATACTTTGAAATAAAAGGGTTTGTAAAGTATATATATGTTATTTTGGTCTTTTCCTCGTCTGATCATAAAAATGATCACAGATAATTGTTAAAATTAAAACGTCGGATATTCCTCTCTTCGCGCAAAAAAGAAGCTTGATCCCCTTTTTCTCTTTTGTGTTGATCGTTTCCCATGCATTTCTTCTTGACACCGCATTTTGTGTCAATAATTAGATTACTTTTCTTCTGTTTATTCATTTTTAATTAACAAACTCCCATTATTCCTCTTTGTAAATTTTATATTGATTTTTTCCTGTCTGTTTCGCCTGATACATCGCAATATCCGCTTTTTTAATTAGTGAATCAGCATTTTCTCCTTTGTCTAAAAAGGAAATGCCGATACTCGGTGTAACATGGACGGTTTTATTTTTAGTTTCGATTGGAGGAACTAATGCTTTTATTATTTTTTTTGCAATATGAACAACTTCTTCTTCATGAATTTCTGTTAATAAAATGGTGAATTCGTCACCGGCTAAGCGAGCTACCATATCTTGTTTTCTAACACTGTTTGTTAATTTTTCTGCAACCCTTACTAATAAGGAATCCCCCACATCATGCCCGTGAATATCGTTGACCTGTTTAAAGCCGTCAAGATCGATAAACATAACAGCTGTTATGCTTGCATCTACTGGTTCAATTCGTACAACTTTATGAAGACTTTCTTCAAACATACGTCGATTTGGCAACCCCGTTAACGTATCATGAAAGGCATACCGAAACGTAATTTCTTCTAACTTTTTTCGCTCTGTTATATCTTGAAACAACACCTGGACATTTGTTTCTCCGTTAATTGTAATGAGTGTACCCATTATTTCGACATCAAATATTTGTCCATCCACCCTCATCATTTTTTCTTCTAAAGTGGCTGACGGAACCTTATTTTCGAACATCGTCCTCAATCGCTCCTTGGCAATATCGTGATAACTTGGATGGATAAAAGATAATGCATTTTTCCCTATAACATCCTCTTTTATCTTCGCACCTAAAAGTTGCATACCGGCCGGATTGATATACGTAAAAACGCCGTATTTATGTATACCTATGGCGATTGGCGATAACTCGACTAATTGACGATAACGCTCTTCACTTTCTTTTAATTTTATAGAAGTTTTTTGGTCCATATAACGACTGATGTAAATAAAAAGCTGAATACATAAAACGGTAATTCCTACACTAACGGCTAAAGCATTATTTTTTGAATATACCTGCAGTGGGTTTAAAACGTAGCTATCCTCCACGATAAAAACCGCCGCCTTCATCCCCGCGTAATGCATTCCAGAAATCGCAACACCTAGTAAAATAGCCGAAACTAGCTTGACCCACATTTTATTATAGACAGGATGATCCCTAAACAAAGCAAACAGCTGTACCGCTGCATTTGCAGACAAAAGAGCAATAAGAACAGAAACAGAAAACCAGAACAAATCATATTGAATGTCCGCTTCTATTACCATGGCTTCCATTCCAATATAGTGCATCAACAAAATTCCAATCCCCAATATCGTACCGCTGACAAACAACAGCTTCTTATTGGCATGTCGAGTTAGCAAGAAAAAAGCTAACCCTGACGTCATAATGGGCAGCAACATGGAGATGACTACCAAAAGTGGATTGTATCGAACGTCTAAATTGATATTGAACGCCAGCATCCCAATAAAATGCATAGCCCATATGCCGCTTCCCATTGCGATAGAGGCTGCAATTAGCCAGTAATTTCTGATAACCCCTTTATCCGACATTGTTAATCTGCCAATTTGATGAAGAGCCGTATAGGATGTACACACAGAAACTAATATCGAAAGAATAACCAGCGATAGGTTATGGTCACCTTCAAGGTAGATCGTATTTCCCATGGACGCCGCTCCTTTATACTGAATGAAAACCAACTTCCAAATCAAAGTCAGTATAGTTACCTTTTAAAACCATTGACAGGAATTGTAATTTCACTATATAGATATAGTTATATGCCCGATGTACTTTTCGAAACGCACTTGTTTTATCAACTTTATATCGTTTCGATTACCTACAAATCGGGAAAAAGTATGAATTATACAAAAATAACAAAATGCGTTTTAAGGGGGCCTCCTAGTGAATTTTAGCAATAGTAGTATTGAAATTGTTCTGGAAAGTATAACAGATGCTTTTTATTCATTAGATAATGATTTACGAATTGAATATATAAATAGAGTATCAGAACAACTTCTTGATCTAAAACGCGAAGAAGTTTTAGGTAACTATATTTACGATGCCCTGCCGCATTCAGATATTAATAAATTCGTGAAAAAATACAAGACTGCTCTTTTGCTGCAACAACCCATCGTGTTTGAAGAATTTTTTAAAAATAAATGGTATGAAGTTAGGGGCTTTCCTTCTCTCCAAGGGGTATCCGTTTATTTTAGGGATATAACAAGACAAAGAGAAGAAAAAGAAAAAATGTATAAAATGGCGTATTACGATGGGTTGACGCAGCTGCCGAACCGTTATTATTTTATGGAGTTTGTCCAAAATAAAATATCGACCAACGAAGAGTCATATTCGTTTTCCATATTATTCATGGACTTAGACCGATTCAAAGTGATCAATGAAACCTATGGTCATAAGGCAGGAGATCGTTTGCTTAAAGCAGTTGCCAAAAGACTTGGAAGAATCATCAATCATCACGGTTTGATCGCCCGTTATTCAGGTGATGAATTTCTTATTTTTTTAAAGCTTGATAAAGAAGAGAAAATCGCACGTTTGGTTAACGAACTAAACGCTTCTTTCTTAAAGCCTTTCCGCATTGACAAACAGGAAATCTATATGACAGCCAAAACTGGGATCAGTCAATTTCCGAAAGATGGCCAACATGTAGACTTACTTATAAAACAGGCGGACATCGCCCTTTATCATGCAAAAAAAAATCGAATAGTCGATTTTATATTCTTCCAGCCCGCGTTAAGTGATCTTTTTCAACGTAACGCCATGATTGAAAGCGAACTAAGAAAAGCCATCCTCTATGACCAAATTCAAGTTTACTATCAACCTAAAATAGAGCTTGAAAGCGGAAAAATTTACGGTGTAGAAGCTTTATCTAGATGGGAACATCCACGAATGGGATTCATTTCACCAGAAGAATTTATACCGATAGCTGAAGAAAGCGGTCTTATACATGAGCTAGGATCCTATGTTCTAAAAAAAGCATGTAAGCAATTAAAGGTATGGCATGAAAGTGGGTATGAGCCTATTCAAGTATCCGTAAATGTATCGGCAAGGCAGTTCGAAAACCTGAAATTTATCGAGATGCTGAAAGGCGTGTTAAACAAAACGCAATTAAGCGCCGAATATCTTGAGTTAGAAATCACTGAAAGCATTATCCAAAACATTACCCAGTCTCAACCGCTTTTAAACGAACTCAAGGCAATAGGGATAAGTTTATCTATAGATGACTTTGGCATAGGCTACTCTTCTTTAAGCAAGCTTCGGCAGCTGCCTATTGATAGCTTGAAAATAGACCGAACCTTTATCAATGATCTGAATACAAATGACCATACGATCGTGAAAACAATTATTGAAATGGGACACAATCTTCATTTCAATTTAGTAGCAGAAGGAATTGAAAATAAAAAACAATTAGAAATTCTAAAACGTTACAATTGCCAATATGGACAAGGGTATTTATTCAGTAAGCCATTGCCTGTAGAGGAGGTGGAACATTTTCTAACTAGTAAATAACTTGCTTTGAAGCACTGATTTCTAGATACATATATTTTTTCGTCTCGAGAATGTTTGAGTGTCCGGTGAATTGCTCCACCCTCGATGGTGAAATACAGTGACGGTGGCCTTTGAATAACAAGCCTTTTTTATAGGAATATGCCAGACTGATTCGATACAACCGCTGCTCATCGTCATATATGGCCGACCCTAAGCTACCCAATACTTTCCTGTTCATCATTTACACAAAATTCTTGACGGTTCCGATTATCCTTACAAAACTAGAATAAATATATTGACAAAAGGCTATCATAAATACCAAAAGTTGATGACCAAGTCCAGTATCTTCGTGATCCTCAAAGTTAGGAGGGTGTATCTTGAAAGTGCCAACAAAACCATGGACATTGCTGTATAAAGTACGGCAAGAGGTACTTCCCTCCGCTCATCAATATGTTAATGAGTGGCGGGAGAAGGCAAATAAAATTCCGAATGATGAATTGCGTAAACAAGCGCTTTCCAGCATTAAAGAGAAAGCGTTCCATTGTGATGGCGGGGCTGTTTATGGATTGCTTGCTGGAAAACAATGCAGAAACATCATTCGTTTTATTGTGGCCTACCAAACGATCAGTGACTACTTAGATAATTTATGTGATAGGAGTACTTCTTTGGAAGAAAGAGATTTCAGATTGCTTCATCTATCTATGTATCATGCCTTAACACCTGGAGAAGAGCCTGAAAATTATTATCAATATCGGAACGATCAAGACGATGGGGGATATTTAGCCTCTCTAGTCTCAACATGCCAAGATGTTCTAAAAGAGCTGCCTGGATTTCTAAATGCGCAGGGAATCATGCATCAACTAGCAGGGTACTATTGTGACTTACAAGTATTCAAACATGTTGAAAAAAATAAGCGGGTTAAGCTATTAGAAGATTGGTTTGCAAGGCACCAGCACAGTGTTCCCACTATGACCTGGTATGAGTTTTCTGCCTGCACAGGATCTACATTGGGCATTTTTTGCTTAGCAGCCTATGCGTCTCATGATTTGAAAACTGAAGATATGGATGTATTAAAAGACGGATATTTCCCCTGGGTCCAGGGTCTTCATATCATGCTTGATTATTTTATCGATCAAGAAGAAGACCGGGAAGAGGATGATTTGAATTTTATCTTCTACTACGATAGTGAAGATAAAATGGTCCAAAGAATTAGATTTTTTAAAGAAAAAGCAGAGGAGAGTATACGAAGTTTGCCGGATCGGGAATTTCATCACCTCATAAACAAAGGTTTGATTGCTTTTTATCTAGCAGATAAGAAAGTTCAACAAAATAAAAAGCTGAAACAAACAGCCAAACAATTTATCCGTTTTGGCGGCTTGCCTACTTTATTCTTCTATCTAAACAGCTGGGTATTTCGCCAAACCTAGGGCGAAGCACATAAGAATTTGTGAAAACCTATCAAAAAAAGCGGGTTAATTTCCCGCTTGATCAAATCATATTTTTATTAAAAAATGTCCATCCAAATTTTCATTGCTGTTCCTATAATCAATAAAGCCAGGAGAACCTGCAATATTTTCGTATTGACTATTTTCCCGACCTTTGCCCCTAATGGCGAAGCAAGCAAACTCGCAATAATCATGATGGCTGCCGGACCGTAAAGAACCTGATCAGTTGTGATTTTTCCGATCGCCGCGCCGATAGATGAAATAAACGTAATCGCAAGAGACGTAGCAATGGTCATTCTTGTTGGAATTTTTAAGACAACGAGCATGATCGGAACGAGAATAAAGGCTCCTGCCGCACCAACGATGCCTGCTGCGATTCCGACAATGAAGGCCATTCCAGCTGCCAGCCATTTATTGAATGTAACCCGATCAAACGGAATATCATCGATCCCCTTTTTCGGTATGAACATCAGAACAGCCGCTATCGTTGCAAGTATTCCGTAAACAAGGTTGACGCCTCCTTCTGACATCATGCCGGAACCATAGCCTCCGATGAAGCTTCCGATTAAAATACTTGATCCCATATAGATAATGAGTGTTTTATTCAAGTAACCGCCTTTTCGATACGCCCAGACTCCAGCGATCGTGGCGAAAAAGACTTGAATGGCACTGATTCCGGATACTTCATGGGCACTGAATACCGCCATCCCGAGCATGGGGGGAATATATAGCAGCATCGGGTATTTAATGATGGAACCGCCGATCCCGACCATCCCGGAAATAAAAGAGCCAATAAAGCCGATCAAGAAAATGGTCACAATAAAATCATAATCCATCCAATTTTCCTCCTTTCAAAAGGAGAAAGGGTATCTCGCCGATACCCTTTCACTCTATTATCATCCTTTTTTAATCCAGAATTTAAGCACACCGCCCTCTTCTGCATGGTTCACTAGTTCGTGTCCGACGGATTTTGCCCATGCAGTCAGGTCCGCTTTTGCGCCTTTATCTGTCGCATGGATTTCCAGTACCTGCCCGGAATCCAGTTCATTCATTTCGTTTTTTGTTTTTACAATTGGCATCGGGCAAGCGAGTCCTTTTGCGTCTAACACTTTATCTGAATTCATCTTAATCTCTCCATTCATTTTTTGAAGTTTTGTTGTTTCCATTCTTTATCGAACGGCACAGCGGTTTGGACCAATTTCCATCTCACGCTGCTTTTCTTCATCCGGGCTGATTTTGCCCATGTTCATTTCACGAATTTCCTGATACGCATTTGGCTGTGGCGGCAGATTGCCGGTTACCATTTCTCGAAACGCGGCTTCATCCTCGATATTTAAGCCATGATTTTTTGCAAATAATGTTCCTAATTTTTCTGATACGCTGCCATCATCATTCAGCTCTTCCATGATCATAAAGTGAGCCGGTAATACGATGAGTTCATCTGATAGTTCTTTGTAGCGTGTGTAAAGTGTTTCTCTCAAATCACCAACCCAGTCCTCTGCCAATCCAGCCAAATCAGGCCGTCCGATAGAGTCAATAAATAGAATGTCGCCTGACAGCAAATACGATTCGTCTATTATAAAAGAGGTAGACCCGATCGTATGGCCTGGAGAATACAGCGGTTGAATCGTAATCGTCGTATTGCCGATTGTTACGTCTTGCCCTTCTTCCAATGGCTGGTATCTAAACGTTACTTCCTGTGCATCCTTTGGCGGCAGCCAATACGTAGCATTTGTTGCTTCTGCGATTTTTCTTCCACCTGAAATGTGATCCGCATGAAGGTGGGTATCAAATACATGGGTAATTATGGCGCCGATTTCCTGCGCAAAGTCTGTGTACACGCCAGTCATACGCGTGGCATCAATAAGGGCTGCTTCTCCATTTGATACCACCATGTAAGAAAGGCATCCTTTTCCGATGCGGACAAACTGGAACAATTCGCCGCCGTCTTTTAAATCGCCCACTTTAACCGGCTCTAAATGTTCACTCCACGCCTTCATTCCACCTTTAAGATAAGCTACTGTCTTTCCTTCTTCTGAAAGCATTTCAGCAACCATAATGGATGAACCCTCTTTTGCACATACAACCAGGACTTCTTGATCTTGAGGGAGCTTCGGCAAAATTTCTCCCACTCCATCCAACAGATCAAAGTATGGAACATTGAGATATTGTATATTTTCTCCTTCTACTTTCCAGTCCTGAAAAGCATCTTCATTCCGAACGTCTAAAAGAAAGAACGACTCTTTATTAACGACCTTTGTTGCGACTTCTTTCGCTGTCATTGGATTAACAGACATAATATCAATTACCTCCCCAGGTATATTTCTAGCTAAAATTTTTTAGTACTTGTATTAGTATTAACATTAAAGGCTATATCGGCACCAATACCGTATGCAACAATGCTGACCGTTGCACTTTTGTTCATTTTCTTCTCATGTTTAAACGATTTCCCCTGTCCAGTCACGCATGCCCGGAACAACATTAATTAATTGTTTGAACCCTTGTTTTGCCATCGATTGCGCCGCTAATTCACTTCTTCTTCCTGAATGGCAGATCACATAAATTAACTCATCTTTCTTTAATTCGCCACAACGCTGTTCCACTTCACCCAGTGGAATGTGTACGGCTCCACGAATGTGCCCCTCTTCGTATTCGTCTAATTCACGAACATCTAAAATCGTTAAATTCTCATTTGCTTCTACTTTTTCTTTAAAGCTTTCTAAAGTAATTTCAGGAATAACTGTCCCTTCTGAAACAGTGTTTGCACCATCTTTACGTAAGAAGTGACGGAGGGTATCTCCTTCTGTTTCTGTTCCTAAATATTCATGACCTGTGCTTTTTGCCCATGCCTGCAGGTCTGCCGTTGAGCCCTTATCGGTTGCTTGAATTTCTAATACTTGACCGGGCTCTAAATCCTTCATTGTTTTTTTTGTTTTGACGATCGGCATCGGGCAAGCAAGCCCTTTGGCGTCTAATACATGGTTTGGTGTAATCATTCTGTTTCCTCCTTATCAGTTAAACCAACGGGGGTATATAAAAGAGTAAAAAAATTATTCCGTTGGTCCTTGCCAATCATTCATGCCGCCCGTCATGTTCATGACTTTATATCCGCGGTTTTCCAAAAAATTCGCTGCCATTGCGCTTCTGCCGCCTGACCTGCATACCAAGATATGTTCTTTTGACTTATCCAAATCCTGCAGACGAAATTCTAATAGACCTAAAGGAATATTTACTGCACCAAGAATTTTTCCAGCTGCTGCTTCTTCTGCCTCACGAACATCAATAATAGATTGATCATTTCTTTGGCTGACTAACTCTTCTACCTCATTTGGCGTGATATGTTTCATTTAAACTCCTCCTGACACGTTTACCAAGCACTCATTCCGCCTTTAACATTCGTAATGTGCTTAAAGCCAAGCTTTTTTAACATTTTGCTTGCTTTACTGCTTCTCATTCCACTTTGACAGATGACCAAAACCTCTTTTTCTTTTGACAGTTCGTTCGCCCGTTTCTGCAATTCATAAAGTGGTATATTTTTAAACCCGTTGATTGAGTTTGCCTGAAATTCATTTGGCGTACGAACATCGATAAACTGCTTCCCATTTTTCTTTAATTCTAATTTTAATTCACTCGTCGTAATCGTTTTAATCCCTTTTACAGGTGCAAAGCTTCGATATATAAACCAAACCATTAAAGCAATCAATAAAATGTTTACTATCATATCTGTATCAAGCATCGTATTCAATCCCCCTCTTCCCTTTATTCACCATTCAGGTTTCTATCTTAAATGAATAAGTTTACATTTCCGTCTTCCGCATCCGCTAAATAAGCTGCTACACCCGCATAATCAATGTCCTCCAGCAATTCTTCCTGCTGCAAACCAAGCAAATCCATTGTCATTGTACAGGCAACTAACTTAACATCCTGTTCCTGAGCCATTTCGATCAACTGGGGAAGTGTCATCGCATTATGCTTTTTCATCACGTGCTTGATCATTTTCGGACCCATTCCAGCAAAGTTCATGTTTGATAAGCCCATTTTATCCGCACCGCGCGGCATCATTTTGGCAAACATTTTTTCAAGGAATCCTTTTTTAATCTCTAATGGCTCGTCCTTTCGTAAAGCATTTAATCCCCAAAATGTGTGGAAAATCGTTACCTCGTGATCATAAGCTGCTGCTCCGTTTGCGATGATATACGCTGCCATTGCTTTATCATAATCTCCACTGAATAAAACAATCGTTGTTCTTTTCTTTTGTTCTGTCATGATGATGCCTCCCTGTTTGATATTCACCCTTACCTGTATGGGTATATTAATAAGTAAAAAAATTATCCTTTTTGAATGTAGAATGTATACACGCTATCTTCTTCTTTTGAATCGAGCATTGTATGCCCTGTTGATTTTGTCCAGGCTGTTAAATCACTTTTCGCGCCTTTATCGGTTGTCTGCACTTCCAATATTTGTCCTGCCTCTAAGTTATTCATCGCTTTTTTAGTTTTCACGATCGGCATCGGACATGCCAGACCTTTTGCGTCTAAAACCTGATCTACTTTCATTGATATCCCCTCCGTTATATTTTTATACCTATAAGGGTATATTATCCGATACAATTTGATTCGTCAACCGTTTCATTTTCTTTATCTGCTTTTTACTAGCAGGTTCACTGCTTCTTTAACAGGATTTTCTGTTTCTTCGCCTTTTTCTATACTCTCTCTAATGCACTGCTCTAAATTTGTGCTGACAATAACCCCCATGGTTCGATCAATTGCTCCGCGTGCTGCCGATAACTGGATTACCACATCTCGACAGTCTTTTCCTTCTTCGATCATGTTCAATATTCCTTTAATTTGTCCCTCGATCCGATTTAATCGATTTACGATTTTCTTATCATAGGTCATCACACAAGTCTCCTTTTGCTTTGTATTCCGTTGGCGATTCTTTATGGGACCAACTATATACCCTATACAGTATAATGTCAATCATTATACTCTTGAACAACACAAAAAAAGATGCCACTTAGACATCTTTTCGTGATGCTATCGAACAGCACATCGGTTAGGGCCCGTTTCCATTTCTCTTTGTTGTTCTAGATCAGTCATTAATTTGCCCATGTTTATTTGGCGTATCTCCTCATAGGAATTTGGCTGCGGCGGCAGGTTTTCGCTTACTGTCTTTCTAAATTCTTCTTCCTCATGGATATTTAGACCATGATTTTGTTTGTATAACACATTGAGTTTTTCTGAGATGCTCCCGTTATCCTTCATTTCATTTATTCCCATAAAATGAGCCGGCAAGACCAACAGTTCACCTTTCAATTCTTTATATCTCTCATAAAGTGTCTCACGCAAGTCACCAACCCAGTCACCCGCTTTCCCCGCTAAATCCGGCCGGCCAATGGAGTCGATAAATAAAATGTCCCCGGTCAGCAGATATTGGTCATCAATAATAAACGAAGTGCTTCCAATTGTATGACCAGGAGAATAGACAGCTTTGATCATTGAACTTCCTACATAGATGATGTCACCATCCTGGATCGGGGAATAATCAAAATTCAGGTCTTCCGCATCATTAGGTGGCAAATAATATGTTCCTCCAAGTTTTTCAGCAAGTGCTCTCCCGCCTGAAATATGATCTGCATGAAGGTGCGTATCTAATAAGTGTGTAATTCGTATGCCGTGTTCCTCCGCAAATTGTTCGTACGTCTCAAGCATCCGGTTCGTATCAATAACGGCGCCATTTCCTTCTGATTCAATTAGATAAGATAAACATCCTTTTCCTAAACGCACGAATTGATAAATGGAGCCTCCACCTATCAAATCACCCACTTTAATCGGCTCAAGATATTCACTCCATGCTTTCATTCCGCCTTCTACGGAATAGACATATTTAAATCCTTTCTCTTCCAGGTATTCTGCTGCCCTTTTAGAAGAATTGCCTTTTGCGCAAATCGTATAAATTTCTTTGTCTTTCGGCAGCTTATCAAGAAGGGCATCTTCTTCAGTAAGCTTAGAGAAAGGGGCATTCATGACTTTTACATTTCTCCCTTCCATTTTCCACTCATCAAAAGCGTCCGTATTACGTACATCTAAAATAAATACATCTTCATGATTCAGCACCTTTTTTGCTATTTCTTGTGTTGAGATGAGTTTAACTGTCATTTCTGACCCTCGCTTTGTTAAAGATTAATACTGTTACCAGCAACCGTATATAAATAAAAAAGAAGAATGTATAAAAACGTTCCTTCTCTTGAATCCCACTTATACGGATAGATCAATACACCCGATTAAGCGTTTTTCAAATTCAAAAACAGGAATCGTAAAAAATGCATACGGTATATATATCTCCATATTTTATGACACTATACAGAACCAACGGCTTACCTAATCTTTTTTAAAATACAAAAATGTACATAAACAATCCCATCACAAAGGTTCAAAATCCTCTTTCGTTTAACAATTGCTTAAATGAAGTTATGGGTTTATGAAAGTCTAAAATTTGGACCGTCTATCCTGCTCATCCTGCTCGTATTCATCTTCTTTTCGAAGCTCGTCGATAACAAAGTTTCTGTGTTCGGGATCTACTTCATCTTGTGCCTGTTGTGATGTGAAACCGTGTTCCTTTTGTAACCAGTCATACATGTGAAGCTGGACAGTTTCGAACTTATCTAATTCTACTTGTCTGGCCCGTTCATCCAGTCCGAGCAGATATTCTTTATGCAGCCGGTGATAATGGTTATTTGCAGTCATATGTATCTCTCCTTTCTTTATTGTTTACCCGAAATTTCAAAAGAAAAAAGCCTTTGGGCTTGTTTTTTGCTTATATTTCGATGAGAACATATACTGATTAATTACTAATTACTTATCAGTTAAAATAAAACTGCCTGGCTCCCGTTACAGACAGGAGCCAGGCAGTTCTGCTTTTATAGGCGGAGTTACACAGCGCCCCTTAAGATGATTTCGCTAATTCCGAAATCTCTCCTTCTAAAGGGGGCATTATTTCTTCTGGAATGCCAACTTCATATTGCTTGCTTTCCGTACTCGTTCTAAATTCTGCTCTTGCCTTTTCAATAATCTTTTCATCCATCAACAAATCAAAAGCAGATAGCGCGATTGTTTTCGCTGCTAGATGCATTCCTTTAAAACCAATTGAAGAGCCGAAAGAAGCGGTTGCTTGCCAGGAATGCAATTGTACGCCAGCCGGCGCACATGTCGTCATCACTTGTGCAACTGGTGTAATCCAGCTAACATCTCCAACATCTGTAGAACCTGCAACTGATGTCCCTCTTAATTGTTTATTATACTGCTGGCTTGTCGGCAGCAATTCATCCGCAGAAGCCCCAAAAAGATTTTTAGCGATTTGTACAACCTTAGGGTCAACTGTATTCACCAGTTCCTGTCCAAAAGACTTTTCCTCTTCTGTAAACTCCAGAGAATTGGCGATTTTCATGTTTTCAAACATAACATCACTTAATGTTTCATTGGCAAGTGTTTCATAGGCAAATGCCAGTACTTCAGAATGCACTTCTGTCTCTGTCATTAACGCCGCGCCTTCAGCAATTTTTTGAATTCTCGCAAGCAGGTCGTCTACGCCTTCTTTTGTGGCTGATCGTAAGTAATACCATACACTTGCATGATCAGGTACAATATTCGGTGCCAGGCCCCCATTCGTAATCACATAATGAATGCGTGACCCGTCCAGAACATGCTCTCTCATATAATTTGCGCCAATATTCATAAGCTCTACTGCATCAAGAGCGCTTCTTCCCGCATGTGGTGCAGCTGCAGCATGTGAGGTTGTTCCTTTAAAGTGGAACTTTATCGAAACCATCGATTGCATGCTTGTATTTATGACAAAATTTGATGTACCCGGATGCCATGTTAAGGCACAATCAAGATCATCAAATACTCCCGCTCTGGCCATAAATGTTTTACCCGAAAGCACTTCCTCCGCCGGGCAGCCATAATAGCGAATCGTGCCTGTAATTCCTTCAGCCTTCATGATTTCTTTTAAAGCCATAATAGCCTCCACTCCTGCTGTTCCAAGCAAATTATGGCCGCATCCATGCCCCGGACCGTTCGGAACCACTTCATTATGATGAGCGCTCACCGTTTGCGACAATCCTGGCAATGCGTCGTATTCTCCCAGCACCCCAATAATCGGTTTACCTGAACCATATTCCGCTACAAAAGCAGTTGGGATTCCGCCTACATTTGATGTAATCGTAAATCCTGCTTCTTCCATCGTTGTTCTCTGCAATTCTGATGCATACTTTTCTTCATAAGCGACTTGAGGATTTTCCCAAATCTGTTTTGCCATACTTGTAAATAGTGATTCATTGCTGTTGATCCAATTTAAGATATTCTCTTTACTCATTTTTCAACAACTCCTATCAGTCTATTTTTTGTGAGCATTATTCATGTTTATTCTTTTTTTTTACTCAGAACTTTTCCTTTTGAATTTTCAATTTTTCCAAGTAAATACAAATGACAACGGTAATCACAATACAAATAATCCCTTTCGCAAAAGAAACAATTGGCAGGATGTTGATGATGATACCGACAGCAAGAGCGACTATACCGTTAATCGGTTTATGAAAAGCGAATTGAGCTAAAACGCCGCCAAAGATTGCTGGAACTATAAATTGAAAAGATGTTTGAAATGATGGTGGAATCAGAGAAATAAGAAATGAGCCGAAAGCAATAATGATGGAGAGTATAAATATATTTACCAGCGATGCAGCACCCATTGCCAGGGAAGCTGTGATTTCTCCCTTTTTTGTCCCAGGTTCAGCACCAATTACATTTTGAGCAGCTGCTGCAGCAGGAAGACACATCGTTGAAATGTTGCCAGTTAAGAATGAAAGATAGGTTCCGGAAACACCCAGGGTAGGATAATAGGAAATGGGTTCTATCACCCACGTATATCCGACCATGGCGGCATATGCGACAAAAGCGGTTATAATCGGCTGCCATCCCGGATGATATCCAGAGACAAATGAAAGATAGAGAGGCAGCAGCAAGCTTAAAATAATCACCATAGACATCGTTAACCGGCCCCAAAAGTGAGACTTCTCATGGAACTCATCCATACTTAATCCTTGAGGTAAGGCTATTTCCTCTTTTATTAGCTCCTGTTTACCCATTTCCATCTGTATTTCCTCCTTTTCTTTAAAGTGTCATCATATAGCCCACTGACAAAGCTGCTAAAATCGATAACCCGAGTGACCATTCTTTTACCCAAGTCAAATTTCTTTTGTTGGCGATAAATAAAATGATATACATGGATATTGCCGAGGTGATAACAACTATTGAGTTCGTAAACCCCTTCATTACTTCACCGCTGGCAAGGTTGGCAAATACACCGATCATAGCGGCACTTGAAATAACCGCCATCAGGTTTACTTTTCCTCTCCCACTTTTCATTGCTACTTTGTTTTGTGCTTTCCCAAATGATTTTGTGAAAAAAACGATGACGAGTAACCACCCGAGCCCGCCTAGGCACAATGTCCATACAACTGTTGTAAAGGCTTGTTCATTAAAATCAGAAGCTCCTAGCTCTGTTCCATATGCACCAGCAGCCAGGCTGGCAGCAGCTGACTCGATAGCAGAAGAGCCAATGACACCCGATCTCATTAATGTGATGGGTTCAGCCAAAAAGGTAATAAGGGAGATGGCAATAATCATACTCCCCATTGCAGGTCCAATGGCATTTATTGCCCCTACCTTTAGAGCACTTTTCACTTCTGTCCGCGTCATGCCAACGCTCTGGCTTGTTTTTACAGCAAGTTTAATAAAAATAATCGCTTGAAAGACCACAATTCCTATTACGATTATGGCAAAAACCCATACAGGAAAACTCGTTGCTACTTGCATTGCCTTCTCCATAAGCCGCCCCCTTTTTTGAATTTTCACTCTATTAAATAAATAAAAAGCTCCATTTCCCTTTTTATTTATTTACTAGTAATCATTTTTTTCTCTCTTTCAGATCATAATTAAGCATACAAAAAAGGACAGAAAAAGGTAATGATTCTACCTTCTCTGTCCTTTTACCTGAGAGTTACCATTCTTTCTGGAAAGAATCTGCTCCTTCGGTGGCTGTTTTACAGCTCTCTTCAGAGTTGCATCTAACTATTGTCCTTTTACCTGAGAGATTAATTCCATAGGCTTTTATGGAACTTGCTCCTTCGGTGTCAACTGAATGACTCTCCAATAATTATCATCTGCATTATATTAAGTTTTTAGACTACATTTACTAAAGAATCTACGTGGATAGAAAATATTTAAATGGACTATATGAAGGACTATACTACAGGGAGATACATTTTTTAATAATTCCGTGAGATTATCTCACAATTTTTTTAGCTTTAAATCGGTAGCGCTTTCTTGATTATAAAATGGCTACGCAGTATAAGCAAGTGTAATTTTACATATAATTGGAATGATACATAATATAAAACTCAGATAATGATACGAATACAGGCCAAACCTATATAGGGAAAATATATGGGGATAGAATTAGAAAGTGAATATATGTTATGGGAGGCAAAAAGAAACTTTCAAAAAAATCATATGTTTTACAAATCCAATCAGACAATATCTATTGAACAGGCACTAGAAGAAAAGGCATCTGCGACAAGGAACCCTTTTTCCTCAGTAAAATCAATTTGTATCTCTTCCCCAATATAACGTTGTGTAAAGCGATCCATTCGAATACGAATTCCATTCAGTTCTAAAATGAAATCATTCCTTCTTTCTTCATCGAAAACAAGGGAAAATGCAACGGTCATTCCACAGCCTCCTGCTACGTCCGCATCGATGCGCGGCAATTGACCCTCTTGTAAAACGACTGTTTTCAGCTTTTTCAATGCACTTTCTGTTAATGATAATCGCATTTCATTCATCTCCTTACTTATGTCAATTTCTCATTGGGATGAAGCCACGGTACATGTAAATTACTCCGTGGCTCACTCAAAATGAAGTTTATGATTTTACGCTCTCCGCTTTTCCTTCTTCAGTCTTTTCTTTCGAATGGCGTACGACCGGCTTTCTTGCCGCTTGGACTTCATCCAGCCGGCCAATCGTGGTCGTGTGAGGTGCATCCAAAACAATATCTGGATTTCCCTCTACTTCTTTTGCAATTTGGATCATGACTTCAGCAAAGGCATCAATTGTTTCTTTCGATTCTGTTTCAGTTGGTTCAATCATCAAGCATTCTTCTACATTTAACGGGAAGTAAATAGTCGGCGGATGGCAGCCAAAGTCAAGCAGCCGTTTAGCCATATCAAGTGTCCGCACGCCCAGCTTTTTCTGTCTGGAACCGGATAATACAAATTCATGCTTACAAACTTGCGAAAATGGTGAATCAAAATACGGTTCGAGCTTTTTGCGAAGATAATTCGCATGAAGGACCGCACTTTCAGACACTTGACGCAGGCCGACAGGACCCATTGTCCGAATATACGTATAAGCCCGAACTAGAATGCCAAAGTTTCCATAGTACCCTTTTACACGGCCAATCGATAACGGTTGATTGTCATTCAAGAAATATTGATCGTTCTGTTTTTCGATACGCGGGACTGGCAAATAAGGGATCAGCTTCTTTTTCACTCCAACCGGACCTGCACCGGGGCCTCCACCTCCATGGGGTGTTGTAAATGTTTTGTGAAGATTCAGATGGACGATGTCGAAGCCCATTTTTCCGGGTGTTGTTTTTCCTAAAATCGCATTGGCATTCGCCCCATCGTAATACAACAAACCGCCAGCCCCGTGCACGACCTTTGCAATCTCGATTATTTCTTTCTCAAATAAGCCAAGTGTATTCGGATTTGTAAGCATCAATGCAGCGGTATCATCATCCACATGCTTTTTTAATTCTTCTAAATCTACCAGGCCATCCCCATTGGATGGAATCGTTACAGTTCGAAAACCGGCAACTGTTGCACTGGCTGGATTTGTCCCGTGAGCGGAGTCCGGGACAAGGACCTTTGTTCTTTTTTCACCTTTTTGTTTATGGTAGGCTTTTACCATCATTAACCCTGCCCATTCACCTTGAGCACCTGCTGAAGGCTGTAAAGTAACAGCATCCATTCCTGTAATTTCAGCCAAGTCTTCTTGCAGTTCATGCAAAAGCTTTAGCGCTCCCTGAACGGTTTCAACTGGCTGATAAGGGTGAATTCGGCTGAATCCTTCTAAGCGCGCCACATCTTCATTTATTTTTGGATTGTACTTCATCGTACATGAGCCGAGTGGATAGAAACCATTATCGATCCCATGATTTTTATTAGAAAGAGCCGTATAATGACGGACAAGCTGCAGTTCTGACACTTCGGGAAGCTCCGCAAGTTCAGTCCGAATCAAATGGTCAGGAAGTTTATTTTGCAAATTGACTTTCGGTACGTCGCTCTCGGGAAGACTTGAACCGATACGTCCGGAACGGCTAATTTCAAAAATTAACTCATTGTACTCAACCATGCACAGCACCCTCCAATGTCTCTACGAAATGATCAATCTCTTCTTTTGTACGTTGTTCTGTTACCGCAACGAGCATTTGATTTTTAAACCCATAGTCTTTTTCCAAATCATATCCGCCGATTATTCCTGCCTCAAAAAGCGTATGATTGACCTCCTTAACTGCAGTCGGAAGTTCAATGACAAATTCATTAAAAAACGGAGATCGATTCTTAATTTTGTATCCTTTATCCTCAAGGCGTTTTGCCATGTAATCCGCTTTTTCAAAGTTCAGTTGTGCCATATGACGGATGCCTTGTTTTCCAAGTGCTGTCATGCAAACCGAAGAGGCAAGCGCATTTAATGCTTGATTGGAACATATGTTTGAAGACGCTTTATCTCGACGAATATGCTGCTCACGAGCCTGCAGCGTTAAGACAAAACCTCTTTTTCCATTAACGTCTTTTGTTTGTCCCACGATACGGCCCGGCAAATTGCGCATAAACTTTTTGCGCACAGCAAAGTACCCGCAATGTGGACCGCCAAAGGACATCGGCAGTCCTAAAGGCTGCATGTCTCCAATAACGATATCGGCTCCAATTTTCCCCGGCGCCTCCAAAAGTGCTAATGCAAGCGGATTGGCACTTACAATAAATAGAGCGCCTTTGTCTTGTGCAATATGTTTGATTTCTTGCAAATCTTCAATTGAACCGAAGAAGTTTGGGTATTGAACGATGACAGCTGCCGTATCCATGTCTATTTGTTCTTTCAGATTTTTTAAATCCGTCACATCTACATTAAGCTCTGCCTCTTCCACTTTGTAGCCTTGGCCGTCAGATACCGTATTTAAAATTGCCCGCGATTCCGGATGCACGGATTTGGAGATCAATACTCTCGGCCGTTTTGTAGAGGCAACAGCAAGAGATGCAGCTTCCGCAAGTGACGTAAAGCCATCATACATGGAAGAGTTGGCAGCATCCATTCCAGTTAGTTCACAAACCATCGTTTGAAATTCAAAAATAGCCTGCAGCTCTCCTTGACTGATTTCTGGTTGATAAGGCGTATAAGCTGTATAAAATTCGGAGCGTGATATCATATGATTCACAACGCTTGGAATATAGTGATCATACGTACCCGCGCCTAAAAAAATGGGGTAATCATTTGCATGTTTGTTAATTGAGGAAAGCTGCTGCATTTTTTTCATAAGAAGTGGCTCTGGAACCGCTTCCGGAATGTTTAATTCATGATCCATGCGAATGTCAGAGGGAAGATCACTGAATAATTCATCTACTGTTGATAGATTCAAAGCCGCAAGCATTTCTTCTTGATCATGTTTTGTATCAGGAAGGTACCGATAAGTCGATGTCATATGATTAATCTCCTTCATTGATGAATTCTTTTATAGAATGGTGTTTTGATGACGTTTGCTGGAATCTTTTTATTCCGTATTTCTACACTCAGTCCCTTGCCTATTTCAGCATATTCTGATTCAATCAATGCAAGACCCAGGCTTTTCTTTAGGGACGGTGAATGCGTTCCCGATGTAACGAAACCAATCTCTTTTCCATCTTCAGAAATGACTTTGTAACCGTGCCGTGGAATCCCCCGTCCTGTCACTTCAATGCCTGCTATTTTTCTTTTTAACCCTTCTTCTTTTTGTGTTTTTAGTGCTTCTTTACCGATAAAATCGCTTTCTTTATTTGTTTTTACGGCAAAGCCAATACCAGCTTCCAGAGGACTAACCTCTTTTGTAAGTTCCTGTCCGTATAGAGCTAAGCGTGCTTCAAAACGAAGCGTGTCACGGGCTCCAAGGCCGCACGGTTTTAAACCTTCTCTTTTCCCGGCTTCCAAAACGTTTTTCCATACCTCTTTTGCTTTTTCTGCTTCTAAATAAAGTTCGAAGCCATCCTCTCCAGTGTAGCCTGTCCGTGATACTAAAACATTCCTTATACCGTTAAGTTTGATTCCCTGGGCAAACTTGAAAAATCCGATCTTTGATAAATCAAAGTCTGTAAGTTTTTGCAAGATACTTTCCGCCTTAGGTCCCTGGATGGCTATCTGTGCTACTTGATTAGAAACATTTTCAACTTTGACGTCTCCAATTGCATGTTGTTTTATCCATACATAATCTTTTTCAATATTTGCTGCATTAACGACGAGTAAATATTTTTCGTTCTCTAATCTGTAGACAAGCATGTCATCCACTGTACCGCCATCCGGATAGCACATCGCTGTATATAAGGCTTCATTCAATTTAAGTTTGGTTACGTCATTGGTTACGAGGTAGTTTATAAACGCCTCCGCGTCTTTTCCTTCAACAATGACCTCCCCCATATGTGAAACGTCAAAGAGTCCAGCTTCCTTCCGTACTGCCTCATGCTCTTCCATAATGCCCGTGAATTGTACAGGAAGCGCCCATCCGCCAAAATCAATCACTTTTGCTCCGCTTTCTTTGTATATCTCATAGAGCGGTGTTTTCTTTAATTCTGTTTCTGTCCTCATTAATACACCTCCATTTTTGATTTTCATCCTGCTTTTCCAAAAATAAAAAAGGACAGAGAAGGGCAATATATCCCTTCTCTGTCCTTTTACCTGAGAGTTTAACTCCATTTTATGTTGGAGTGTTCCCCGTTGGTGGCTTCACTTACTGCTCTCTCCAGAGTTGCGTCCAATTGTGGTCCTGTATGCCTGAGAGATTTGTTTCATGGGTATTTTTGAAACTTGCTCCTTCGGCGGCATGGTGCTTTGCGCTCTCCCACAATCGTCATTCGCTTATAAAGTTGTTTGATAATTCATATAATAATCAATCTATAATGAAAATTCAATATTTTTAAAAAAATATATATTGTCAGATAAATTAACAACTTGCTTGACTTTATGATAAAGAAAATCCAAAAATAGGTGAATAATGACTCTACGCTGGATCAAGGAACCGAAAGGAGTTAAGAAAGTGTTTACCATTGCACTTAACAATCTGCTTGCTATTCTTTGGATATGTTTATTTCTTAAAAATAAAAAAGAGAACAAATTGCAAGTTACAAATTTTCTTCTTTTAACTTTTGCGATTGGAATACTAATAAACTCATTCTATTCAGCCGTGCGCAATTTTTAGTTATGCTACTATCTATTAGCGTTTCCTTAGTCTTGTATAGATTACTCGCGTTTCTTTTCTCATTCCTCATCTGTTTAGCTCGATCTATGCTAAAGTAAGATGAAAAGGAGGAACAGACAAAATGACATTGCAGCAGTTGAAATATGTGATTGAAATTGTGCTGTGCGGCTCCATTAATGAAGCGGCACGGCGTCTTTATATGTCCCAGCCGAGCTTGTCAAAAGCGGTGAAAGAACTGGAGAAAGAACTGGGCATCGATATTTTTCTTCGCACATCCAAAGGCATCACACTTTCAACCGACGGGGCCGAATTTCTCGGGTATGCCCGCCAGGTGGTGGAGCAAGCAGAACTGCTCGAACGCCGTTATTTTAACGCCGCCCCATCTAGGCAGCTGTTTTCCGTTTCCACCCAGCATTACGCCTTCGCCGTCAATGCGTTTGTGGAAATGATAAAAAAACATGGCGCCCCTGAATATCAATTCACCCTGCGCGAAACAAGAACGTATGAAATTATCGAAGATGTGAAAAATCTGCGAAGTGAAATCGGCATTTTGTATATTAGTTCATTTAACGAAAAAGTCATGATGCAAATGATGAAGGAAGAAGGATTAGACTTTCATCCCCTTTTTGAAGCGAAGCCGCATATTTTTGTCAGTGCTAAAAACCCGCTTGCCTCTAGATCATCTGTGACGCTTGAGGATTTAGAAGACTATCCGCGTCTTTCATTTGAACAGGGCGAATATAATTCTTTCTATTACGCAGAAGAAATGTTCAGCACCCTCCCCCGAAAAAAAAGCATACATGTGAGTGACCGTGCGACTCTGTTTAACCTGTTGATCGGGTTGAATGGGTATACGATTTCTACCGGGATTTTAAGTGCTGATTTAAACGGTTCTGATATTGTTTCTGTCCCGCTGGAAGAAGACGAGACCATTTCGGTCGGATGGATTGTCCATAAAAAAACGAGGCTAAGCAGAATGACCAATATTTATTTAGAGGAATTAAAGCAGATAATCGATTATTATGCCAACCCTTGATATAGCTTTTAGCTATATCTAACTATCAATATTAACAGTTACGCTATACCCTTTCTTCCGTGCTATGATACAAACACATTTAACATCACGAAGGAGAGAACAGCATGACAACGAAAACAAAAACAGCGCTCCTTATAGCCGAAGCGTTACGACAAAAGGAGGCAGAGATCAATGCGTAAAATCAATGCTTCTGACGTAATGGCTGGCAGTAAGTTTAGCCGTTTTCACTTATTGGTCTTTTTATGGTGTGTATATGCCATTGCATTCGATGGTTTTGATATTGCTATGTATGGTGTAGGCCTTCCATTAATGATGGAAGATTTCGGATTAACTTCTGTTGAAGCGGGAGCTGTCGGAAGCTATACACTAGTAGGAATGATGGTCGGTGCATTTGTATTTGGCCCGCTGGCAGATCTAATAGGCCGCAAAAAAGTGTTAGCTATTTGTATGTTTTTATTCAGCGTATTTACATTGTTTGCAGGACTGGCGTCAAATGCAACGGTTTTTACGATCATGCGATTTATCGCAGCTCTTGGGATGGGAGGGCTTATGCCAAACGTCATTTCTTTGATGACCGAGTATTCTCCTAAAAAAAACCGGGCTCTTATTGTCGCAACAATGTATTGTGGCTACTCAGTGGGGGGCATTCTTGCTTCACTTATTGGAATGTATATCATGGAAGACTTCGGATGGAGAGTTTTGTACTGGCTCGGCATAATCCCGCTTTTTACATTGCCGCTTTTTCTGAAAACATTTCCTGAGTCTCTTTCATATTACATTCTGCGTAAACAGGGAGACAAACTGGCAGCCATTTTAAATCAAGTGGACCCAAAAGGAAATTACAAAGAAACAGATGATTACGAATATGCAAGTGCAAAGGAAAGTGCGAAAGGCTCCCCTGTCATTAAATTGTTTGCTGACAACCGTGCCGTTAGTACATTTGCTTTTTGGATTGTTGTTTTCAGCTGTCTGCTTATGGTGTATGGCCTCAATACATGGCTCCCAAAAATTATGCAGGAATCCGGCTATGGATTAACTTCCAGCCTCTCATTCAGTCTCGTTTTAGGGGTTGGACAAATTGGAGGATCATTGATCGGCGGCTATTTAGTGGACCGAATCGGCCATCGGAAAGTGCTCGTATCCATGTATCTGCTTGGTGCGGTTTGCTTCGTCGCCCTTAGCATGACCTCCAACTTACTGATGCTGTATGTATTGATTGCAATTGGTGGCGCCTGTACGGTTGGAACGCAAAACCTGGCTAATCCGTATATCTCTGAGTTTTATCCGAAAGAAGTACGTTCCACAGGGGTTGGCGTTACCGTTGGGGTTGGGCGCATCGGTGCCATCCTTGCGCCGCTTATCATAGGGCTGCTGCTCGCAACCAGCCTGGAACCGCAAAGTGCGTTTATGGCCTTTGCCATTCCAAGCATTCTCGGCAGTATCGCACTTTTATTTGTTCAAGAAAAATACGGCAGTTTTGACCAACTGGACATTTCCCATAATAGAAAAGTTGGTTAAAAAAACCGGCAGCTACTGAAGTACTGTGGAAGTCCTGATAAACACTTATGGATGGTTTGTCTTTTATCAAATTTAGACAACAAGAATAACACCGCACCGCCCTATGAATCGGGCGGTGTTTATTATCCTTACTCTCCAATTTTAATCATTCAATTTCCTCTAAACGATTAGCGAGTCTGATCATCCAATACAATATGATCCAGGGAAGAATAAATTTTGTAGTCCATTCAATTACTCTAGGAATTACATTCGGCGAGTCCACACCAGGTAATGAAAGTATTGCCCAAATTCCGGATAAAACGATAAACAACTGCATAACAAAAGCCATACAGCTTACGACTGCATAGCTCATCAATCATTCTTTTTCAAATAATGATTTTAACGGAGTGCCCTCATCCCAATGATCATATAAAGCATCTAGCGCACCATCAATTACGTCCTGGATCTCCGATGCAAAGTTAATAAAAATAAATTGCATGGCTTCTGCTTCTTCCATGTACTTTTCAGGTTCTTCGGTTAAGAGAAAAGGAACCCAAAAATGAACATCGATGTTTCCATTAGAACCCTCAAATCCATAACCAGTAACAATAAAGTAGATAGTTAATTCTCCAATATGTACGTCCTGGCTATCTTTAAAAGAAATCCCCGCACTATACGTTTTGTTGTGCTCAGCATGTTTATTTTCATGAACAGTTTCAACGAGATCCTCTGTTAAATAAGGTTTGATTCCAGTACTTGAAAACAATTTATCACCCCTTTTAAAAAGATCATACAGGATAAACCAAATCAAACCAAATTTTAAGCTGAGCCAAATAACGTTTTAACCGTATGATAATGGCTTGGTTTGTTGTATCTTTTGATAATTTGATAAACGATACACTTTTTCTTCTTCCTCTTTTCCATCTAATGGTTCATCAAATGTATCATCTTCATTACAATAAATGTTTATACAAACTAATAAAGAAGTACTCCTTAAAATCAAAAAAATAAACTAATCAATGAGGGTGTTAACGGTGTTACCCAGCCCCCCATGTTGAAGAAGAGCTTTTATCCTTATTTAACCATCTCATATATTAGCAAAAGGTATTTCTTTATTATTACAATACAACTGAATATTTTTATAAAGTGACTTTAAAATATGTTGCTCTATAATTGCATTTGTATTTTCATTATTATAAGGCACTTTATGGACCAAACATAAGCGTTCCCCATAATATGTAGACTGGTGGAAAAAACAAACACACGATAATCAAACTGCTATAAAAACTGGTCTTTTCTAACCGTTTAAGAATTGGTTCTTTTATCGTTATTCCTGTAGATCGGCCAAGCACAGACGTAACAAAACTTAAAATACCTAAACTATAGAACGGTATGTACTCTGACATGAATATCGACACATCAAGAAAATACACGAGGATACAAAGAACTAACAACAAAAGGGATATGAAAATACATCCTTTTCGAAATGCCTTTTTCAAAAATTCACCTCCCGCATTACCATTTAACCCCATATTATTTTAATATTACTCTATAATCAAGTAAATAACATGATAGATCATCAAACATCCCTTTAGTTTAGAAAATCGATTACGGGATTATCTGTTAAGTATTAAATCTATTGATAGTATGGCTCAATTTAATGAAATCTATTTTGACACTGAACACCCTCGTCATGGCGCTCTTGTTGAAGAATCAAAGACAGGTTTATTACAGCTGGCTCAACAGATTAGCAGCGCTATAATCAATAAAATTGATGATCTAAAAGACGATCCTTATGTGTTCTTTTATGGCGGTGGCGCTGCCATCCTTAAAGATTATCTTTAACATAACGCAAAAAGATAGAACGACTAATGCAACGTTTTTAAATGAACCACTATTCGTTAATGCCCGCGGCTTACTTGTTTACACATGCTCACCACGTTATGAGCAACAAAAAGAAAAAGTATTAGGTATAGCAAAATGGCTCGAAATATGGTTTACCAGCAAGGGGATCGGATCAACATATGTTTAAGCCGCGATCTGACACCTGAGTTTATTGAATGGCTCAATAAACAATCGGACCTTTCAAACTTCTTTTTGTATGCTGCACAACAACTTTACCAGCAGACTGGATTTGTATATGTATCAGCGGTAATGCCAAGAAAGATCAACTTTGATCTTTCTTCGGCACAACCTTCTTCTCTACAACCACCTATGTCTAAACCTTTATCTGCACCTGTGTCTACGAATCTATACCTGTATTTGAATCTACACTTGAAAAAAATACTGATTCTGCACCTGTGTCTAAACCCGATGTTCAATTTCAGGATAAAAAAGAAACAGATACACCAGAAGAACATCAAGACACTAATTCAGAAAAAAAAAGCAGCATCCGCAAAAATCTCATTAAAATTTGAAAAGGAACTTGGAATAAGACCTTTCCAAGTCCCTTTTGTCGACACTCTGAGCCGATTTGTAATAATCGACTTTTAAATTTTTTCTAATTCAATTAAAGCCCCCGTTAGCTTAAGTACACTATTTCACAAACATTTTATTTTATATGTTCTCTTCTACAAGTCGAAAGTCTATTTGGTCTAATTATTTATGAAAATTTTAGGATGGGCTTAATGGTTGTACCCTTATGAGCGTCTTCTACTGCTTTATTGATTTCTTCAAAGGAATAATACGTAATTAATTTATCGAAAGGGAATTTTCCTTGCTTATTTAGTTCAATCAATCTTGGAATAAAGATTTGAGGAACACCTTCTCCCATCAAAAAACCTTCATAGTTTCTTTCAAATAAAATCGTATTGATATCCAGAAATACTTCTGAACCAATAGCACCACCTGCCACTTGCACAGCCCTGCCTGTAACGGCAAGTGAATCTACTGCATTCCGGGAGTTTTCAGGACGACCACTGGATTCAATCGCATAGTTCACCCCTTTTTCGGTAATCTTCATAATCGCTTCTGCCACTTTTTCTTCTTTTGCATTAATAGTATGGGTGGCTCCTAATTCCTTTGCTAAGGCTAATCGGTTTTCTTGAACATCAACAGCAATAATGATGCCGCAATGACACACATTCGCTGCCATGATTGCACTTAAACCAACTGTACCTGCACCAAAGATAACAATGCTTGTGCCGGGTTCCGGTTTCAACTTATTTAATAAGGCGCTCACACCAAAAGAGTTAGCCGAGATCCAGAAAGAAAACCTTCGGTTAAAACAGGAGGTAGAAATCCTAAAAAAGGCTATGGCCATATTCGCGAAAAAGTAACAGAAACAGAGCTCAACGATTTTATCGAAGAACACAAGGATCAATACCCCGTCCAGAAAATGTGCGAAATACTGGCGGTGCCAAGAAGCAGCTACTATGATTCCCCTTGAAAAAACGACGTCAAAGTGTGAACTGGAAAACCAGGAACTCACGAAGGAAAAAGGGCGGATTCACCTGGAAAGTAAGGCGCGTTATGGCGCTCCGAAAATCCATAAAACCTTATTAAACAACGGTTTTTGTCTAAGCTTGAAGCGTGTCCAACGCTTAATGAGAAAGGCTGGGATCCGTTCGATTACCAAGAAGAAATACCGTCCCTCCCCCTCAAAAGAAAAGGTTGTGCAACTGGAGAATCTCTTAAAACGAGACTTCACTACCTGCACGATCAATGAGAAATGGGTGGCGGGTATTACATATATTCCTACGGTAAGAGACCGCTGGTGCTATCTATCCTCTGTATTGGATCTGCATTCGAAAAAAATCGTTGGCTATTCTTTTTCCCGTTCTATGACTTCGGAATTGGTGATCGAAGCACTTCAAAACGCCTGTTTTTCTCAAAAGCCCCGAAAGGGTTTAATTCTTCATACCGATCTTGGCTCACAATATACCAGCAGTGAGTTAAAAACACGGAATCAAGCAGTCTTTCAGCCAGAAAGGCTGTCCTTATGATAATGCCTGTATAAAGTCGTTCCACGCCATACTAAAGAAAGAAGAAGTTTATCATACGCAGTACACAGACCGGGCAGCAAAGCTGGCCATGTTTCAGTTTATAGAAGGCTGGTATAACCGGAACAGAATTCATAGCAGCATCGGCTATCAGACACTACAAGCTATTGAAAACCAGGCTACAAGAACAGCTTAAGACTTAACTTTTTTGTGTCCTAATTATTGACTCAAATCCAATTTATCATGTTCTTGCACTGTTAGGAATAGAAGCCATATTCACAGGGATTCGACCTTATTTAGCGACAACAATTTTAAATGCTAATATTAACTTTTCTTCTTTGAAAACGTTCGCTACCGTACAGCAAGCTATACTTAGTAACTTTCTAAATAAATAAAAATTATGGAGAGAAAGGGATTTTTCAAGCTATAAGAGAATATATTTGTAAGCGTATACATTTTTGTTTATAGGAGGTAGTCTAATGTCTCTTTCGAACGAACTGTCTTATCTATCTGTTGCAGAGTTGAAAACAAAAATAGCAAGTAGAGAGTTATCCCCTGTTGATATTATAGAAGGAGTTATTGGTAGGATTGAAGAAAGGAATGAAAGTTTAAATGCCTTTGTCCATTTAGATTTTGAGGGGGCAAGACAGCGGGCGAAGAAAGCCGAGGATCAGCTGATGTCAGGGGAAGATGTTGGCATTATGCACGGAATCCCAACAGCATTAAAAGATTTATTCGACTTCAAGCCGGGCTGGCCTTCTACTTTTGGCGGAATTCCTGCATTGAAGGATTTCATTGCTGATTTCTATTGCGTATATGCAGAGCGGATGGAACAGAAGGGTGCTATCCTTGTAGGGAAGACAAATAGTCCTGTAATGGGATTCAGGGGAACATGTGACAATTATTTATTTGGCCCGTCGCGAAATCCATTTAATCTGGCGAAAAATACAGGTGGTTCTTCAGGCGGTAGCGCTGCAGCGGTAGCAGATGGACTGCTTCCTGTGGCCGAAGGAACAGATGGCGGCGGATCAATCCGCATTCCTGCTGCTTGGTGCGGCCTGTATGGCTACAAAGCTTCGTTTGGGCGTATTCCCTTTGTTGCAAGACCGAACGTATTTGGAGGATTGAACCCATTTTTATTTGAAGGAACTCTGACTCGAAATGTAGAAGATGCAGCCATTGGTTTAACAGCCTTAGCGGGTTATGACTCGAGAGACCCGTTCAGTATAGATGACAAAGTAAATTATATGGGAGCCTTAAGCAAGTCAGTAAAGGGAATGAAAATTGCGTATAGTCCGGATTTTGATGTTTTCCCAGTGGATAAACAGGTGGCAGAAGTGGTCAGAAATGCTGTGAAGGTATTTGAACAAGCTGGTGCCCATGTAGAGGAAGTGAAATTTGGCATTACTAGGGACCAACGTGAATTAAGCGATTTGTGGAGCAGATTGATCTTGCCATCAAATATTGATACACTTGAAAATTTTAAAGCGCAGGGCATCGATATTTTGAAGGACCATAAGGGCGACCTTCCTCCACAGTATATCGAATGGCTCGAAAAGGGCTATAAATTGAACGTGCTAGATATGAATAGAGACCAGCATATGCGAACTGAGATTTACGATTCTATTCAAAATGTACTTGAACAATACGATTTAATTATTACCCCTACCGTCGCATCTTTGCCGGTAGATAACACTAATGACGGTAATACAATGGGACCGACACAAATTAATGGAGTCGAGGTTGACCCGCTAATCGGCTGGTGTTTGACATACTTCACAAACTTTACTGGCCATCCATCAGCATCCATTCCAGCCGGGCTTTCAAAAGAGAACCTGCCAATCGGAATGCAAATTATCGGAAGAAGATATGCTGATACCGATGTACTAGCTGCCAGTGCGGTGTTTGAAAGAATGAGGCCTTGGAATAGTATCTATGATATTTGTAAAAATAGAGACATATCCAATTTTATTGCAAATTAAAACAGGTTAAGAATGTGTAACAAGGATATCTCACATAAATTTCATTTAGTTAGTCTGTGGCTGCAAGCAAAAAATGGTATCGTTTGTCGATACCATTCAGCTTGGACAAAGTCCATCATTATGAGCCAAATCTACAAACTTTTTTGAAACCATGTCCAGTCTAAGCTATCAAACACCACAAGCTGTTGAAGACCAGGCTAGAAGATCTGCTTAAGACCTTAACTTATTGTCCAAATTATTGACTCAAATCCATCACTTTTCCCAAATCCTTATTGAACTAACCTGCCTCGTTCGTATTATAAGGTCATCCAGATTTTTCTGGTTGATCTTTTTTGTTTAGGATTTATCCTATCGGTAGCCGGGGTAGAACGTACCTGCCCGTGCAACAACAAGTTTCATTCGATTTTAGATCAAGTATTTCCTGAGTATAGAGGTGTGTTTGGTGACTTGTACTCCAAAGTATCCCTGCATACCTTATTGGAGTTTCCTACGTCAGAAGCTGTATTAAACGCTGGAGAAATGAAAATAGCTGAAAGAATTGCCGCATTATGTATGAGCCGTTCCGAACGGTGGGCAAAGGAAAGAACAAAAAAGCTAATGGAGGAAGCTAAACGAAATCCATTTCAAAGCACCATGTATCACAGTCATCTCATAGCCTAGAAATGTATATCACAATGGTTCTCCAATACCAAGAGCATCTAGCTCAGTTGGAAAACCAAATTGATGCCCTGGCTGGAGAACTTGAAGAATATAAGATTATTCAATCAATCCCTGGTATAGGAGAAAAGATCGCTGCCACGATTATTTCTGAAACAGGAGAAATTGATCAGTTTAATCACCCCTTCACTTTTATCAAATATCAACAAATATCAATTTAATTTTTGATGAAAACAATCTTCACATATGAAACTACCTTCGTTTTTTAAATACGCTTTTATTTCAGTCATCCCTTTACGTTTTGGATAACGCATTTTTATAAAAACAACCTCGTCACCCTTAATTTCTTTACCGCATTTAGTACACTTAGGCTCTTCTCCAAACACCGCATATCACCTCCAATTAAAATTTGTTTATGCTCTTTATTACGAATAAGTTTCATAAAAGTTCCTTTATAGACTGAATATCGAATGCTATATTCTGAATTTTGAAAGACGCAAACTATAATATGTGTCCGTCATTTCAAATAGATATGATGATAATAGAAATTCTTTAATGTGCTGTTAGTGCTTTCGTTACTACGACTATCGACAAATAAGAACCAAGCAAGGTAATTATCCAGATATTTCGTAGCCACACCTTTAAAGCGGTCTATCCATTGTTTTAAGCGGAAAGTTATCAAATATCAATACTTAGCTACTTTCAAAGAGCGCAATTTTGTGATTAAAGGAAGTCAGGCTATACACGAGGAAACTGGAAAAACTTTGAAGTCAAAGACATATTATGAGGAAATAAGAAATATACAAGATGCGGAAAAAACGATTTTTTCGTAGTTGCGCCTTCAGAATATAATTTTATCGAAAGTAAGGTACTGGCTCATCTAATCACTCCATTTTTAAATTTTTAGTTCTATGATTCCTTCCTAAAGGCAAAAAGCAGTTTGAAAGCTGCTTTAAACGCGTTTAACACGGCCATTAAAAACTTTAGCCCGATGGCTGCCTGGACTCATATCAGCAATTGCAACGCCTGTACTTCCTTGCGCTCCAATAAATTTTCCGCCGCCCACATAGATGCCCACATGGCCATCTATTTTATATGTGTCAAAGAACACCATATCACCGGGCTGCACTTTCACTTGGTGAAACGGGCTTTCCTAAATGCTTTAACGTTTCCATGCTTGTCGATCCCAACGAGCCTAAATCAACTCCTGTTTGTTTAAATGCCCAATGAACAAAGCTGGAACAATCGAACCGCCCACGTGCAATGTCACTTTGATTTCGCCCACCGCCGAAAACATAAACAGAATTTCCAATGTATTTCTTCCCTACATTCACTACGCTTGAATTGCCGCCACTGCTGCCGCCTGTATCACCATCAATAGCCGCATAGCCATTCACATAAGAATCCGCATAACCCATCACTTCTTCAACGTACCAATCAGCATGATTATAAGCAAAAAGCATCTGTCATGTAAGGTTTCGCATTTTCCAAGTAGCTGGTAGGTTTTTCTGAATCGTAGTTGAAAGGCTTTCGAGAACTCTACTGCAACTTTTTGGCTATCCTCTAATTCTTTCTTAATAGATTAAATTTTATTTTAAAAGGCATTCTCCCCTTTTCATCCTCAAAAGTTATTTTGCTTCATCATTTCTTCAATGCTTTCAAGGTTTCATTATTCTTATTAGAAGGAAAATAATAATGAAATTGTTTACTTTATTTATATTTTGAAAGGAGGCTATTGCTTGAAAATCTTTCTCTATGGGCTATTGTCTGCAGGTTTGCTGTTTTCGTTTCATGGGGATTGTGCTGTTTTTGCAGATGGTGATGAGGAAAAAAAGATGCTCATTGTATTCGATGAGGAATTGAGTGACAAGGAGATTGATAAAACAGTAGAGAATGCTGGGGGAGATGTCACGGTGACATACGATCAAGTGCCTGTCGCTTCAGTTGAAATACCAGAACAATCGATTGATGAGCTTTTGGAGGACCCTTCTGTCAAGCATGTTGAAGAAGATATCCTCATTCATCTAAATGAACAGGTAGAAGATTGGGGCATTCCGGCGACGAATATGCCTGCTACGTGGAATTCCGGTTTTACCGGGAAAGGAATAAAAGTGGCGGTAATTGATTCAGGCATTGCACCCCACAGTGATTTAGCGATTGCTGGAGGCATTTCAACAGTTGATTACACTTCTTCCTACAACGATGATCAAGGTCATGGAACACATGTGGCCGGCATAATTGGCGCTAGAAATAACAGCTTCGGCGTAAAAGGTGCCGCCTATGAATCAGAACTTTATGCAGTAAAGGCATTTAATCAGGACGGTGCTGCTTATTTATCCGATATGATCGAAGGAATCGACTGGTCAATTTCGAATGGCATGGACATCATCAATTTGAGTTCCGGCACACAGGTAGATTCCGCTGCATTCCAATCTGTTATTGATAAAGCTTATGCAAGCGGCCTGCTTATCGTGGCGGCAGCAGGAAACGATGGAGCGCCTGATGGTTTAGATGATACGGTCGACTTCCCTGCCCGTTACTCGTCGGTCATTGGCGTCGGTGCCGTTGATAGCTATTCCATGCGTGCAGCTTTCTCATCAACAGGACCTGCTGTCGAAGTATCAGCTCCCGGTGTAAATATTCTGAGCACGTATTTAGATGATCAGTACGGCTACTTAAGCGGAACTTCTATGGCGGCTCCCTACGCAACAGGAAAACTTGCCTTATTAAAGCAGGCTTATCCACAGCTTACCAATGAGGAGCTCCGTCAATTACTCATCAAGCATACGCGGGATCTTGGGCACCCAGGAAGAGATCCGTTTTTCGGTTACGGTCTTATTCAGGCGTCCTCATTTACAGAACCTGTTAATGAAGAAAATCCATTGACCGGTCTCAACCTGAGCACAAATTCCATATCAGGAGCGCCGGGTGAGGTTCTGAATGTTACAGCTTCCGCCGCCTATAAAAACGGTGATGTTCAAAACGTGACGAATGGGGCAAACTGGTCATCCTCCAACACAGCCGTTGCTGCCATCACAGCTGGAAGAGTAGAACTGAAGGGCTATGGCACCACAACGATAACCGTAACCTATGGAGATCAATCGGCTGTTATCATCGTAAACGTTCCGGAACCAGCGCTGGAGCCGAATCCCATTGTTAAACTTGAAGCCAATCCAACTGTTCTTGTCGGTAAGCCAGGAGAAATCCTTCATATTTCAGCTTTCGCCACATACAAAAATGGTGATGTTCAAAACGTGACCAGCGGATCAAGCTGGTCATCCTCCAATACAACCGTGGCCACCGTCACAGCTGGCAGAGTGGAGCTGAAAGGCTATGGCAGTACGACGATAACGATAACATATGAGGATCAAACGACTATGGTTGTCGTGAATAGTCCTGAACCACAGCCGGAACCGAACCCCGTCGTAAAGCTTGAAACGAACAAAGCATCTTTAACCGGAACTCCTGGAGATATCATTAATGCCACAGCGACGGCCATTTACAAAAACAGCGAAGTTCAAAACGTAACTAATGAGGCAAGATGGTCATCGGCTGATACAAATGTCGCCACGGCAGCGTCCGGAAGATTGGAACTGAAAGGGTACGGCAGTACAACCATTACAGTGACATACGCGGGGGAATCGGCTGTTATCATCGTAAACGTTCCAGAACCGCAGCCGGAACCGGATTTTGTCTTTCGTGATGTCCCTTCTTTTTATTCACCGTCTGTAGATTATTTGGTTCGCAACCAAATTACTCAGGGGATTTCTGAAACGGAATTTGGCGTGTCAAAAAACATTATCCGTGCGGATGCGGCCATATGGTTGGCTAAAGAACTGAATTTAACTACAAAAACAGCCAAAGCATCTGGTTTTGTTGACGTACCGGATCGGGCGGCCGGTGCCGTTAACGCTCTTAAAGAAGCCGGAATCATTGGCGGGAAGACAGAAACAAGATTCGGTGCCTATGATCCGCTAACACGTGGAGAAGTCGCGATTATAGTACAACGGGCTTATACTCTTTCAGGAGGTGGCCTTTCATCTACTTTTACTGATGTATCTTCCCGTTACAAAGAAGCTGTCGATGCACTGGTCGCAAATAAAGTCACAAATGGTCTCACTGCAACACAATTTGGTGTTTCTCATCACATTACACGAGGTCAACTAGCCGTCTTCCTTTACCGCTTGTCATCTAGATAATTTAAAGAAGCTGACGCAAAAAACTCATGCGTCAGCTTCTTTTTTCTCTATACCGGTTACTCGAAGTCATTTTCTACATTCTCCGATTCATTTAATTTCAGTCCCTCTCTTAACACCTCTAAAACTCTTTCAATATCGCTTCATTTCTTCTTGCTTTCTGGTCAGGAAGATATTCTTCGTGAAAGCTAATTGTTAGGAATGGTTCTGCTAACGCCAACTTGAAATCGAGCAGCTTTGGTTTTTCCCGGAATTTTATGTCCCATTGATATCAGCTCTCATACCTTCACTAAGAAAATTTATCGGCTATATTTATTTTTTTATTCGATATCTAACAAAATATACATTTTCATTTATCCCGCCCCGTTATCAGAACAAAGCAAAATAATTAACCTTTATTCTTTGTTGAACAAGGTATATTTTTGTAAAGGATATTTTTTGGAACTAGTTTGTCCATCTAAGGCATACATTATAGGAAAATGTTTTGGAGGGAGGATAAAATGATCGTTTTCATTGAAAAAGCTCTTCTTGGCATTATTTTAATAAGACTTATTTCAGGAAGCATAGAAATCACTGCGGCTATGTTAATGATGAAATTTAATGACTTGGAAAAAGCTTTTTATATTAACAGCCTTCTTGCATTAGTCGGTCCCATCATTTTAGTCCTTACGACAGGGATAGGATTGATGGGGTTATCCGGAAAAGTGCCTTTAACCAAGAGCTTTACTCTTATAGCAGGGGTTTTATTGATTATTTACAGTTTGAGGAAATAAACCGTTGTATAACGATTGATCCTGCTTATTTATAATGGAATTGGACATGCTTCTACTAATAAACGTGAATTTTGATGGTATGTCTTTAGTGTTTTTCTTTTTGAAAAAGAAGAAAAAGAGCTGACTTTTCGCCCGCTCCTTTTACTATGTATGTAAGTATACTTGTTAACTGCTTCCACAACCACTGCCGCAACTGCTTCCACTTGAATCACCCGAACTGGAACAACTGGCCGATGAACTATCGCTCTTATTCGAATCATTCGAATGATGCTTTTGATTTTCATCATAAATATATGGTCCTGAACAAGAAGAATATGCTCCTTCTGATTTCACCGTTTCAGGTTCAATCGTTCCCACCATGGAATAAAATATAATCCAATATATCAAGGAATCTGGATCTGATTAACTGCTCCTCGGTATAGTCAGCGTGTTTTTGTTGTTAGCTGCAGAATATTTCTTAAAACTTAAAGCAGCTTTTTTCGCCTGCTTTTTCAGTGTTTCGCGGATGTCTTGAATCAGTTGCAGACTATCCGGGTGATGAAACTTAAACAATTCATCATCCAGCCAATCGTTGAGTTTATCCCCTGTCAATTCGTTTAGCTTTGTCAAAAATGACTTATCCAGACGATTCTGAAAAAAGCCCCCATGAATAGAATCAGTCCTTTCATGTATGGAGAATATCGCTGTATAAAATAATTCAAATACTGCTCTTTCGTGGCTTGCTTTCTCTTCTGTTTTCTCCCTATCCACCGATGGCATATGGTGAATAAAACCACGATTGAACACGTCACAAAAAACGGAATATTCTTTTGTAAATAAAATCATGTCATGCCAGATCGCATCAACTTTGCTGTTATACATCGGGACGTTTTTCATAACGGCGGACAAAAGGAAAAAGCGTTTCAGCTCAAGCTCATACCACTTATAATCATCTTCAGAGATGATGTTCTTTTCAATTAATCTCTTCTTCACACCTGCCGCATATTGTTCATCCCATGCAGCGTTTAATTTATCACGAAGCGGAGCGGCTTGGTTATTCACAAGTCCGAGAGTTGTCAAGAGTTCTTGCGAGGGGCTGCTTTTTAACACTTCCCTTTCACCAGCAATCTGACCAAAATTTTTCTGTTTAGCCATCTTATTATTTTCAACTGATCTAAATATATTCATAGCTATAAAAACAATCACGATAGCTATAATAAGTACCAGTACTAAATCCAATTCATTGCACCTCCATAATGTAATTCTTACTTACTCCATCACTAGCTAGCGAAAAACCAATAATTACAATTGGTTTATAATGTAATTATATCATATTACTGGGATTATTATGAAAGTAAGAGAATAGTTTGATGTCCCCAATAGTTTATAATCCTTTCGCAAAAATGGAAACTTTTTCTTAATTATTACGTATTTATACTTTGATAAGTCGAATGGACTGGAGGTGTACAATGTTTACAACTGAACTGACTAATAGATTACTTAACATATTGCTTACTTGGTTACTAGTAATACTTGCATATAAAATCTTATATCCTGAACCATCTTTATTGTTTTATTTCTTAATTCCACTATTTGCTGTTGTGAATACGATTGTAAATTTACACAAAATTTTTAAGACAAAATAAATACTGGATTATCTAAAGAAAAAGGTGTTGTTTTCGTGGTTTATTTTATTTATCTATCTTTTTAACAGCTTTATCTTATTTGATTGGCAGTCGCATAATTATTAAAGGTATTGCCATTTGGCCGGTCTTTCTGTTGTTTCTTTAGGTGCTTTGACAGAAGCACTTGGAGCACTAATACCAAAACGTTCTCAAACAATATCAATATTATGGGTTATTCCACCGGGTTACATTTGATTGTTGAATTTAAAAATATTCATTTTACATAAGAATTATTGGAAAAAGTTCAGAAAACAGGAGTGAAGATATATCCTGTCGGTGACCACACATTTGAAAAAGCCTTATCTTTGGCTGCGGACATAACTAAGGAACAAAGTTCAACAATCTTTTTATCGTACATATACAAATCTATATGTATACATGTAGATTTGTATATGTTATTCTTTTATATGACCTGTGATTTTTAATTTTTTTAGGAAAGAGTTTTTAGAAAGGGGATTCTCATGAATAATAAAGCAATGTTTTTACTAATAGATGACTATTTAGACTTATACATTTATGCAAAAAGCATGAACGATTCTGATTGGCAGAAAGAAATCATCAAAAAAATTCAAGATTTTCAACAGCCTTCAATTGCTGAAAAAACACAATCTTTATCTATGAACGAACTTTTAGAAAAATATACTCTTATTAACGATGAAATATGGTCTCTTTTTCAACAATTACGATATGTAAAACCGAACAGCTCTTTAGAAAACCAAATTTCAGAGTTAAAAAAACATCGTCATTCAATTTACCTTTTGATTATCGAAGAACAGTCACAACAGAGTATTTAATTTAAAAGATGTTTTATGAGCATAGGATGTTCCATAAAGGACTGGACATTTTTCTAACATATACAAATATACAAATATACAAATCTATATGTATATTTGTATATGTCATTTTATTTTATGCTGTATTTAAATTCATGATCACTTAAAACGTAAGAATAGAAAAACACGGCAAAATTTTTGGATGCCGTGTCCTGGAATTCTTTTAAGTTAAAGACCTATCATTTATACATTTTCTTTTGATAAGTTGCCATTTGCTTATTCACCAAATCATAATAGCTACTGTAGTCGCAATTAATAACCCTGTTATAACTGGAATGAAATTTTTTCTAGCTAACTCAATTGGCGAGAGTTGCAAAAATCCAGCTACTGCTACAAGTGAAGACCAGGCCACGATTGTTCCGCCACCCCAGATGGCACCCATTTGCCCGATTGCTGCCAATGTTGAAGCATCCATTCCAACTCCCTCTGCCATTGCTCCTGCTAAAGCGCCTGTTAAAGGAAGACCCGAAAATCCTGATCCATCTAAACCAGTTATTAACCCAACTAGTAGTATACCAAAACCAGCAATAATGGAGTTTTGCGGAATAAACGTTTGACCTGCTTGAATCATATCAAATAGAAAAGCTGGTTTAGCAGCAGTTTCCTCCAAAGATAGAATAGAGCCAGTAAAATCGGCACTTCCCATAAAAAAGAACCCTGCAATTGGGATAACCGGCGCCATTGCTCTAAAGGCAAAAATAAAACCATCTGTTATGTGATCACTAATTCTATCCAGAGCATGGATCCGATTAAAGACAATCGTTGCCATTACTGAAAGAATTACTGCGACACCCCCGACAAATGCGGCTCCATCTGTCCCTTCAAATCCTGAACCACCAGATAATTTATTTTGAAACATGTAAAACATAACACCTAACATTGATAAGGGAACAAGAACAGCAAACAATTCCCCCCATCTTTCTTTTCTTTGTACGATGAAAGAATCTTCTTCAAGTGTATATCACGATGAAATGTTACATTACCTTATTTCAACTCTTTTCCGACAGTTGAATGTTGAGAACCTTCTATCTGTTTATGCCTGTTAATCGTCCTGGTTACGTCATGGGTTTATGAGCAGAGCAATAACTCGCGGATTTGCCATGCCATTAATTTGGGCACCGGTTACCCCAATTGTAGGCATTGTCATTGGCATGACAGGTGTAAGCTGGCTGTCCATGCTACCCTATGTTGTCCCATTAAGTTTGTTGGGACTGGGATTGGATTGGTATATTGGATCGCGGCGAGCAAAAAGAGCAAATATACATCAAATTCCGCCATTAAATGAAATTTCCATGACGATCGATGAACGGGAACCACATCCAGGAAAAGTATATCAGATCTTTTTAGCAATCTTTATATTTAACATCGCTATTTCTATAGTCGAATCACAATTTCACTATTCCTTTATCATTCTTGTGGCATTATTAGTCATTCCGTTTGCATTTTGCTGGTCCGTTTTATTGAAAAAAAGGAAAGAATTTGGCTTTCATTTGAAAGAACATTTCCAACTATTTTCAACTAGCATGAAAGATCAATTCTTTATTTATCTAGCAGCTGGTTTTTTCATTTCCGCTATTAACGTTTCGGATACCAATGAATTGTTGAATAGCGTAATTCTTCAGCTTGTGAACACAATTGGAAGTGGAGTATTTTTAATTTTGCTCCCTCTCATCCCTTTAGCTTTTGCTTTTTTCGGCCTTCATCCCGCAGTAACTCTTGCATTGGTAGCTGAAGCTTTAAATCCCGACATTATTGGTATATCGCCTCATATTTTAACCGTTGCGATGCTCGCTGGAGCCGTATCAGCATTTTTAGTAGGACCCTATAATGCTACAATTGGCCTTATGTCAAACATTACGAAGGTGAGTTCATATAAAGTTTCAAATTGGAATTTGTCTTTCACATGTGTTTACATAGCTTGCGTCATGCTATACCTACTCTTTCTTGAATTGCTTACTATATAACACTCTTTCGAGAAATTTTTTAAAACGCAGTTCCCCTGAAAACATCTACACATATACATATCTATTCGTATATGTGTAGATATGTATACACCAAACTAATTTTGGTGTTGCTTTACCCAGAGTTCAAAAAGTATTGTCTAAAAGATGACTTTGAGTTACCCCTGAACTCGAAAATTGCCCATTAATTGAACTTCAATAAACTTGTTGCCTGCTTGCTAGAAAATATATCAGCAAAATCATACTTATTCTAAGAAAAGCTAAACGGAATTAATCAGTTTGCAAAAAGTCATATAGAACTGGATGATTTTCAAACCCTTCTCTTCTTTTTTCGACATTGATCATGTTTCGCAATGTACCAAAGAAATATCCGTCGAAAGCACCTTTTATTCGGCCGTGTTTGTATGCAAAAATAGATTCTTTAAATGCCTGGACCACGATTTGTTCAAGTAGTTCTATGGGCTTTCCGAACTTGCTTATTCGGTGTGCTAATTTCGCTTTACCCCATAATTTGTAAATGGCCTTTGCTTCACCAAAAAATTGTTTAACAGTGGAAACAAAGGTTTGGGGAATATGAGATGGTGTAAAGGAATCATCTAAAAACGGATCTTCTTTACGTATGTTTTTAAAAGATTTATTTAAATTTAAATAATTGGTAGAATCAGTTTGAGTCTCTTGATCCTTAGAGTCATAAGGGTTTTCCGCGTTTTTAGTTTGGCAATCAGTCTGGAAATCTTCTAAACTGAGGTATTCTTTCCACTGAATAAAATATGGATGTTCAGTAAACAAATGGATCGGTGCACTGCGTCCATTTTGGGTGCTTGAACGACGGTATACAGTAACAATTAGACCATGATCGCGAAGTTTTTTTGAAATATTTCTTATGGTCTTCGCTGAAACATTATAACGTTCTGCAAAATAGTCATCACTTGCAAAGAAAAATCCACGTTCGGATGCAAACCAGCACATCATGTCGATCGCTTTGCGAGTCCCCTCTTTTAAACGGTAATATCTTTCTCCGTAAACAGCTTCAATTGATTTTAGCAGCATTAATTTAGTTGATTGCTGTTCTTTATGGTTTTCCGCGTGTAGTTTACATGTACTCATTTCCTTGAATTCACTTATTGAAATCATCTTGCTTACAGTCATGACGTTTTCCCTCCATATCAAAGAAAACAAAAAGACGCATTTACCGTTTAATTCGGTAAACACGCCTTCAATCTAACTATAATAGCAAGATTTTCCCCTTGAAAACTTGGCTTATTTGTCGTAAAATATACGTATAAATAAGTAGTTAATAAGGTGAAAGCAAGTGTTTACCGTGGCCTATTCACGGTGAACGGTTATAAAGATGTTGGTAGCATCTTTATAACACGCTTTTGCCTTTTTTATTTCTCTTTTTCTTTTTTTCTATTCAAAATAACACTACCGCTTAGAATAAACTGAGTATTATTTGAATTTTTTTCAATTATAATTAATAAACTTTGGCGGTACAATAGCGTTTTAGCCTTTTTAGTAATGTTGTAGATAGGTCTACTAATTTACACATCTATAAGTCTACATGTATATAAATTAGAATTAATTTAATTCATATACATGTAGATTTTTTTTGCCTAAAATGTTGTTGTAGCGGGGTTTTTTGCTTGTGGATAACTTCGTGCACATCATCACATTGTAGACTTATCTACAAGTTTATCTGTAGATAAGTCTACATGTTTACGCATTTACAAATCTACCGTTTTTTTAATTTGTGTTTTTTATTAGAAAAATAAAAGAAGCAGCGCTTGAATTGTTCTTCAAACACAGCTTCTCTGCTAATAATCGATTCAATTTTTCTTTTTCTTTGATGCGTATATATCTAGAATTAGAGAATATTGTTTTTTTTCATCTTTTGTTAGATAAGTGGAATGATATTCTTCTATTAAAATCTCTAATAAACTATCCACACTATCGGCAGTACCCATTGTAACCAGTGCATTTAATTTTTCTTTCGTTGACATACTTACTCGTACTGTTGTTGTAGAAGAGGCTGCAGTGGAACGAGTTTTTGTCTCTGGCATTTTCTTGGGAGTGGTTTCTGCTTCCTTAACAGGCTCCCTTGTTTTTATGTCATTATCTAAGGAAAAAGTTGTCGCTGGAGTAATTTGTTTTCCTCGGTTTAAAAGTTTGTTAGGTTTTTTCTTTAACAAATCAGACATGTTCCTTCACTCCTACTTCTTGCTTCCATCTTGCAATAAATTCTTCTGTTACTTCTTGATAACTACGCATTACTTTTCGATCATGCATGTCCTCTTCTGATATCCCCGTTATATCGTAACGCTTTAACCGTTCCATATTTTTTACGAGTGTATTAAAAAGATTATGGTCTCCAAAAATTTCTTTTGCACTTTCAAGAGTTGCTATATCAACGGGTGCTCCATTTTTTAATAGAACAGGTAATATTCCTAGAATGTCCATGTGCGCATCATAGTCATCAATCAATGATTGAAGGTATTTTGTAAACATCTCTGCCCCTTGCAAACTGCGTTCCTGTGTCTGTAAGACAACGACCACGAAATCGGATGCATATAAAGCTGAATCTGTTATATCTGAGATGGTTGGAGGTACGTCGATAAAAATAAAATCAAAATCCTCTTTTAAAGGTTTTAGTAATGAGGAGAAATATTGTACGCGATCCAAATTATTAGGAAATTTTTTCTCTAGAAATTTAGGATAGAGCGCAAAGTCACTGAAACTTGGCAGCAAATATAAGTTTTCTTTTATTTCCGTTACAATACTGGATAAATCCTCCGCTTGAATGGCTGACATAAGAGTTCGATCAAATGAAACAATTTCATCTGAAATAAGGGCTTTTGTACGTAAGTATAGGCTTGTAGCGTTTGCCTGAGGATCCTGGTCACTCAGTAGTACTTTATAGCCCATTTTTGATAATGAATAAGCAATCATAGTACTATTCGTGGTTTTACCTGTGCCACCTTTGAAGTTTCCAAACGTTACAACTGTGCATGGATGTTTCGACATACTAAACACTTCCTTTTATTTTTTATGTATACATGTAGACAAATGAGTTATCTTCATAATAACATCATTTTCCTTATGTGTCCTGTAAATTAGAAAAGATTCTACATATGAATATGTTTTTCTCCAGTAATCTTGATATATAGAATCAAACTGAATCTTCATATACATATATACTAATATACAAGTATACGTGTATATTAGTATATATGTATATGAATGAAATATTTTTTTAGAAATCTATGAATAAGCTTTATCCCATTTTTCCAGTGTTTTAGCAAATTAGTATCCTTCGCGCAATATGTATGTGTCATGTAATACTGCATTGAAGGTAAGTACGATGATTATTAGACGTATATTTTATTACTAACTTTGTAGTATGAGCGTTTAACGTATTCATCTATGTATACAAATATACAGAATTACAAGTAGATATGTATACATTATAAATGTTTATAAAAAATTAAAGCGTAATTGCTAATTAATTTAAGATGGATCGTAACGGAAATGATCTTGTTGTTTTTTATATAGGATATAAAGAATAATGCAACTTCACTTTTCAATTCGCAGGATGCCATGGATCAACAAACACTTAAATGAATAGAAACATCTTTTAGTACTAAAATTAATACTAATACTGGTGTTGATGGTTAGCTTATTATAAGTTTTTATTTTAATGATGTTATTAAAAAAAAATCTACATTAGTATACATATCTACACATATACTAATATACATATTTACAAGTATATTAGTATATGTGTAGATTCATCGTTTCTTTGTCTGGCCCCGTACCATTACAGACTGAAGGCAAAGCTTCTGAATATAGCTTAACTGCTGAGCACAGGCGTAGCTTGTTCGTATTTTGTATCACACCACCCTACCTTTCTAAAATGACCTTCATCTTGATTCTTTACGTTTTTCACGATAGAGCGACACACTAATGCTTAATCTGCTTACTAAAGATATCCACTTAATTTCCCGCAATAAGTGTCCCTTATTCGTACTAAGACTTCCCTTAGATAAATGTATTGAAATCCAAAGATAAAGTTAGAAGTTGATCTCACTGTATTTAGCTAATATGTACGACTATATTTACGGAAGCTTATAACAGAATAAAGTAAACTCCTAAACTGACTGCTGTTTTTATTCCAAACATGTTATACCTAATTTGATTCCAACATACATGTATTTGAGTAGATTTGTATATTCATCTACTTGTAGATGAGTATATATGTAAATATGTATACGAGTTTTTGGAATCCCTCCTTTCCGCTATATTTTTCAGGGACTGTAATCGCACTAGTACCAGCACTTCTATAAAAAAAGTTTCATAAATATAGATACATATCTACACATTTACAAGTATACATGTATATATGTAAATGTGTAGATATGTATATGTATACAAAAAGTATTCAGTATGTATATACGATGGGAGTGAACCCCGCACAGTTTTTCCATGATTACGTTTTTAGCACTCAAAAGTTGTTAGTGATATTCATTATTTTTTAGTGTGAGAAAAAGTCTGGAACAGAAATCGTCCTTAACTTCATAGGCCCTATTTGGCATCACTTTGAATTTGTAATTCTTACTGGTCGGAACGATGAATAAAGGCACAAAATTGCAACCTAATACCGATAATGCTTTTTTTAGAAAAAATGCTGTGCAACAAAGATTAAAATTTCATATTCGTATTAACGGTGTTGTTTAAAGCACCTCCTTAATCTAGAAAAGGACGGAAAAACTTAAGTCAACATAATATTTTCTTCTGTAACAAAAACCTGCTAAACACAAGGCGTCTGTACAGTTTTAAGCGTGCGATGAAAAGTATTAATATTAGTACCAACGTTGAATTGAAACATATATTGCAAGTAAAATTTTTAATGCTTATTGAAGTTAATGAGAAGCTTAGTATCAAAGTTAGTATGAATGTCATTCTTTTTTTTGAAGTTCTATATGAAGGTAAGTTTAACCTTATTCGAATAACTAACGTTTATTGCTTAGTTATGATTGGTACCAAGAATGAAAATATAAACAAATTTAAAGGTACAAAAATTACTTATACGAAAATTCTAGTTAATAACCAAAATAGTGGTACTAAAAGTGTTGATGGACTCATAACCTATAAACTAAGTGTCATTAGTGTTTTTTTATAAGGAGGCTTTCATTAAAATGAAGGTTATTGCAGTTAATAATAATAAAGGCGGTTCTCTTAAAACGACAACTGCTACAAATTTAGCAGGGGTTCTTGCTTCAGAGGGTAAGAAAGTGCTTATCATTGACTCCGATAATCAAAGCAATGTGTCTCTTACATTTGGAAAGAATCCTGATGATTTTGATGTTGGTCTATTTGATGTATTAATTGAAGGGCTATTACCCGAAGAGGCTATTGTGAATGTATATGAGAACTTAGATATCCTGCCAAGTAACGATGATCTGATAGGGTTTGATTTTGAAGTAATCGGTAAGGGGAAAAAATATAAGACTCCCTTTACGATTATGAAAGATACTTGCAGCAGGTTAAAGGAAGAATATGATTTTATCTTAATCGATACACCGCCCTCACTGTCACTCATGGTGGGCAACGTTTTTGCATTTGCTGATTCGGTGTTAATCCCATTTTCACCTGAAAGTTACTCCATGAGGTCCTTAGTGAAAGTGTTAGGGACGATTGACGATTTCAAGGAACAATTTAATCCTTACTTAAAAGTGTTGGGGGTTGTTGGGACAATGGTAAACTTTCAAACTATTTTACATCAACAGGTTATGCAAGAAACGAGAAAATACTGTTCTGAAAGTGAAATTCATTTATTTGATGCATATATTCCAAGGAGTATCCGTTTCGCAAGCAGTGTGGCATACGAAAATGTTCCAGCAACACTCCATAAGAAATCAAATGATGTCGCGAATAGTTACTTTGAGTTATGGAAGGAGATAAAAGAAAATGAGCAAACAAATTAAAGGACTGGCGGGCTTTGGGGCGGTCGCTAATAATAAAGTGAATAACAAAAAAGAAACGACTGTTAGTAATAATAAAGATACTAATACTAATGATAATACAATTATTAGTAATGATCTTAGTACGGAACGTGAAAATGTTGTAGGTAGCAGTGTTAATGATATTCTTGACTCTGTTACCAATAAACCGAAGACGATTAAAAAAAGGCAGATTAGTGCCTACATCGATGAAAGTGTCGCCAAAAAATTAGATAAGTTTGGGAAGGAGCATGGAAAAGGGGCTAAATCGGAATTAATCAATAACTTCTTAAAAAGTGTTTTAAAATAAAGCTTCACTGATATAGGCTAGGGAAGGGAAGACATGAAAAAGATGAAGATCTATAAAAGCTCTTCATCAAGAGGGTTTTACAATGTCAAATTAATTAATAATCCACAATGAGTTAACCCTCCACCAAAGCCATATAAAAGAATATTGTCACCTGGCTTTATCTTTCCCTCTCTAATTCCTTTATGTAATGCTAAAGGGATAGAAGCTGAGGATGTATTCCCGTATTCTTCTAAACTAGTCAATGTACGATCAATTGGAAATAAACTTTTTTCGCATATTGATTCGATCATGCGTAAATTCGCACTGTGAGGGACGAACCAATCAGCTTGATTTACATCTAATTCGGCATGTTGCATAACTTTTTTCATTCCATCAGGTATTGTTGTTACAGCCCACTTATAAACTTGCCGGCCATTTTGAACAATGTAGCCGTTATCAATTAATTCTTTTCCATGCATACGATTGGAAAGGTTCGTGCTATAAAGATTTATCCCTGCCTCGCCTTGAGAACCTAAATAGGAAGAAATAAAGCTCGGTTTTTCTTCGTCATATTCCACCAGTGCTGCACCTGCACCATCTCCAAATAATATACATGTAGTCCGGTCACTGTAATCCGTGATCTTTGACATTGTTTCAGCACCGATAACGAGAATCTTTTTATGTAAACCAGAAGTGACCAACCCATTTGCAATGTGTAATCCATAGGTGAAACCAGCACAAGCAGCATTTACGTCTATTGCTCCTGAGTGCTCAATTTCTAATTTTGCCTGAACGTTAGCGGCAACACTGGGCATATGAAAGTCAGGTGTTATCGTACAAACAATGATCATATCAACATCAGCTATCGACTTGTTGAATGATTCAGTCAAATTTTCAACGGCCTTTACACATAAATCACTTGTAAATTCTTCATCAGCTGCAATTCGTCGTTCTTTAATACCTGTACGCTGGGTAATCCATTCATCAGTAGTTTCGATCATCTTTTCTAAATCGTCATTTGTCAATGCGCGTTCAGGGACATAAGAACCGATTGCGGTAATACGTGCTTTAGATTTACTCACTACCCACACCTCATATCAAGTATTTTTATACCTTATATTATTACTTGGTTCTAATCTTACACTTTTTAACATTGCAATGCAATGAATGCCTATTTTTGTTTGCTAAAAGGGAAAAATGAATGCGGTACATGTAGAAGGGAGAGGAATGAATATTTTTAATTATGGATAAACAGAAATACAAATCTACATATTTACTTATATACATATATACAAATAAATATGTAGATTGGTATATATGTAGATATGTATATGAATGTGTATAATTATTTAAAGGAAGGTAATTATCGCAAACAAAGGAGTTTCTGAATACTGGTAGATCGTAATATATACATGATTTGGAGATACTAATCTGCCGGAAGACAAGTGGTTTTTAAGTTAATACGTCTGTATATAATTATGTTATGATTGAATCAAGGGATTATTTGGTATTGTGTTTGTTTCCTGGGGGCAGAGAGGAAAAACGGTGAAGGCCAAAAATTTGGTGGTTATTTTCTTATGAGTGAAAAAATTCGAGATTTCAAAGGGGATGAAAACATGAATTTACCACTTGTTTTGACACAGTTTCTTGATAGGGCTGTGACTTATTACGGAGAGAAAACAGCTGTGATTACAAGAACGGCATCAATCACTTACCGTGATCTTAATGGACGTGTTCAGCGATTATCACATGGTTTAAAATCGGAAGGGATACAAAAAGGGGATAAAGTTGCGTATCTTGCACCAAATTCACTTGAAATGCTAGAAGGTTTCTACGGTGTGTTTCAGATAGGAGCTGTGATGGTTCCTCTTAATACTCGATTAAAGCCGGAAGATTATTTGTTTATTTTAAATCATAGTGAAGCGAAACTTCTTTTCGTAGACGACGAACTTTATTCACTTATTAAGCCAATTAAAGACAAACTTAAAACAGTAAGTAAATTGATTGTTCATTCAAAATCAAAAGAATGCCCTGAAATCAGTTATGAGGATTGGCTTATGCGTTTTCCTGAAACCGCTTTCTGCAGGGAGGCTGTGAATGAGGATGATCTTGCCAGCCTTCTATACACGAGCGGAACAACAGGAAATCCGAAAGGTGTCATGCTGACGCATAGAAATAACTATTTGCATGCGATGTCATCCATGCATGCATTGCGGGTTTCAGATAGGGATGTATATTTACACGTGCTGCCTATGTTTCACGTGAATGGATGGGGTTCTCCATTTTATTACACAGCTAGCGGCGCCACACACATATGTTATAAAAAAACGGACCCGAAATCGATATTTGATGCGTGTTCGGCACATGGTGTAACGGTAATGCATATGGCGCCAACAGTTTTAAATAGTTTACTTCAATACAATGAAGAGAATAAACCGGAAGTTCCGAAGAATGTGCGTGTGATGATCGCTGGCTCAGCTCCTCCACCATCTTTTGTCGAACGAGTAGAGCAGGAGCTTGGCTGGGAGTTCATTCAAGTTTATGGAATGACAGAATCATCACCATTTAGTACGTATTCGGTTATTCGTCCACAGTTGGATCATCTTTCAGTGAAGGAGCAGTATAATTTAAAAGCAAAAGCCGGATTTGGCATGATTGGCTGCGAAGTAAGGGTTGTGAACGAATTAGGGGATGAAGTACCTCATGACGGTATATCGATAGGAGAGGTGACAGTAAGAAGCCATGGTGTAATGAAAGGCTATTGGAAAAATGAACAGGCTACTATGGAAGCAATTCGGAACGGTTGGCTTTATACAGGGGATATGGGAACCGTAGATGAATATGGATATATCGATATCGTTGACCGGAAAAAAGATATTATTATCAGCGGTGGTGAAAATATCTCTTCCATTGAAGTAGAAGGGGTTCTATATGAGCATAAGGATATTGTCGAGGCTGCAGTTATTGCTGTACCACATGAGAAATGGGGAGAAACTCCACATGCATTTGTAGTAAAACGGCCATCCTCCGTTATCACAGAACAAGAAATCATTGATTTTTCAAGAAGTCACCTTGCACATTTCAAAGCAATAACGGGTGTTACATTCGTGGAAGAACTTCCTAAAACGGCTTCTGGTAAAATTCAAAAAGTGCATTTGCGTAATGAATATTGGGAAACTGCCGGAAAATCTGAACGCTTTGTAAATTAATCTTATCAGCCAGGGCTGCTTAGGCAGCCTGTTATGATCTAATGTGTTAATTTAAGAAAACTACAAAACTTTTACATATTTTTATTCATTAATTTGCACTTAAGTTTATAACCACATCGAATAGATTATTTTGTTAAGATCTTAAAATTAAGAATTTCTAATCATAGTCCAGAACTGATATGAATATTAAAGTGCATTTTGGAATAGAATGAAGAATCAATAGAAAAGTGGAACGTCTAATACCCTTTTTCCATATTCGTATAAAATTATTGGTGTGTGGCTATCCTACCATTAGGATAAACACTCTTAAACAAGGAGAGATAGCAAATGAAAGTACGTCAAGATGCTTGGTCAATTGAAAATGATGCACTGCTGGCGGAAACCGTACTTCGGCACGTACGTGAAGGCAGTACCCAATTGAAAGCGTTTGAGGAAGTGGGTGATTTACTTAATCGGACATCTGCAGCCTGTGGTTTTCGATGGAACGCCGTAGTCCGGCAGCAATATGATAAGGCACTAGATCTGGCAAAAAAACAACGAAAACAACGCAATCGCCTGCTTGAAATGGAGAGAAAAAAGAAAGGGGAAGACGTTTACCAAACACCAGTACTTTCCGAGGCAGAGTCTGAAGTAGATCTTCCTATTTTGGCTCAGCCAATTACAATGGACACAGTGATTTCTTTTTTACGGAGCATTGATGGATCCGATGATTTGAAGATAGAAAATGAGAGACTGCGCAGAGAGTTGGAAGCAGTAACCAGCGAAAAAATTATGTTGGAAAAGAAGCTTGAAAATCTTGAGCAATCGTCTCTGACTATGCAGGAAGATTATGAAACCATGATGAAAATAATGAACCGCGCACGGAGGCTTGTTTTATTTGATGATGAAGAAACATCCAGTACCACCTTTAAAATGGAGAGTAATGGAAATCTGGAAAAGATAGCGGAATAAAAGCATTTAGAAGCAAATAAAGCGAAACTTTATAAGGAGTTTCGCTTTATTTGCTATTCTACATGATTAGTTTTTCATTACTTCGCGTTTTTCTAAAGGCTGTACAGGACGATGGTTATCCGGGAATATTTGACGGAATGAATCGATTTGCTCTTTAGACATTTCAATTGGCTGCTCTAAAACAATCCATTTAACACCTTCTGTACATGGGGGAGTTGTTAAAGAACCGTTATAACGAAATGACTGTTGATCTTTTGGAAGCATACTCATCAAATCAATCGGCTCTGTTAATTTTATTCCTTCAGCTGTTTCTTCTTTTGGAAGTACTCCCCAGGCCTTTTCAAGTTCAGGATTTGAAGCGCCTTCCTTAATCATTAGACCTAAAACGGCTAATTGACCATCCGCATCCTGATGAACGAGATGTATTTCCATATCAAAACTTTGACCATTAAACTGGTGCTCGCTTGGAGTATGAAAGTGAAACTGGATGAGTTTGTACTCTTTCCCATCCACAACAATGGAATTATCGGTTTTTTCAGCATTTCCTTGAACCGTATGACCGTTATTGATGAGAGAAAAATCACTTGGTATGTAGTTTAATTCTAGATTTTCAAGTTTTTCATTTGCTGGTACTTGCGCTATTTCAATATTGATAGGGGATTGCTCTTTGCCGTTCAAACATGCAGCGTTTGCAGGATCTAGGTCGCCCCAATGCTCTGGTCCGGTTTCTCCTTTATAAGACCATTCAGCGCTATGGGCCTCGTGCTCCACGTTCGCTTTCTCTTTTTCACTTGATTCCTGTTCTGGAGAAGAACAGGCAATTAACGTGAGAGATAGGGATGATAAAGCAAATGAAACTAGTAATCTCTTCTTTTCCATAGTTACCCTCCTTTGGATATCAAAGTACTATACCCATTTTAGATTAAATTTATTCATTTATTTTGTTATAAAATTAAAAAATTTTATTTTTCAATCAACTTTTACTCACGTATAACCACAAAAAGCACCCACGAAAGATGGATGCTGGTACTTAAAGTGTAATGGTGCCCTGTATTTCACCATTTTTTATAAGGCAAAAATTTTCCGTTTAATGTGACCAAAACCCGGTCTCCTTTTGGATCTTCTACTTTTTGAATATCCATCTCATAATCAATGGCAGACATAATGCCATCTCCGAATTTTTCATGAATTAAGTCTTTAATCGCTGGTCCGTAAACCAAAAGAATTTCATAAAAGCGATAAAGTAGTGGATCAGTAGGGGGCATTTGAACAGTAGTCCCGCGATATGGAACAATCGTTAAGGATTCAACTGTATCTTTAGACAAATCTAATAATGTTCCTGCTTTCTCTGATTCGTCAACTGATAGGGTTGCTTGTCCCAATAAGGCAGTAGCTGTCCATGATTCTGAACGTTCAATAGATTGCGCAATATCACTCCATTTTAACTGCAGCTTTCTTTTCGCATTTAAAATTTCTATTGTAGCTTGAGATCTTTCCATTGGCTTCTCTCCTTATTCATAGAATAATCCTTACATCCTTTTGACTCCTATTTATCATAATCTTTTTTTAAATAACTATATGAAAGATTGTGAGATTTTCTCACACGAAAATTTTTTAAGAATTTAATAAGAAATCTCGTTATTGAATCAGTTGTTCCAATAGAGGGCGGCATTGTTGTAAAATATGGTAAGTGTTTTGTTGCCATCAAATTTAATAAAGGCAGGGATGTATATTGAGAAACAGCAACATCGATCTGATAAATTTCGCGATAGGTTTACCCCGAAAAATGAAGTATGGAAAAGAGAAAGAAGTGGATACGGCGATATGTAAAGAGACAGTTGAAGAGACTTTTCTAAAAAAAGTTGGATTTTGTGGAGACGGAGTGGCTGACTTACGACATCATGGTGGTCTAGACCGTGCTGTCTGTGTATATCCGTATGAACATTATTTACTTTGGGAACAAGAGTTTAAAATCTCACTGCCTCCTGCCGCGTTTGGCGAGAATCTAACGGTTACAAACATGTTAGAACGTGATGTTTGCATCGGAGATATTTATCGCTTGGGAGAAGCTGTTATTCAAGTTACACAAGGCAGAATTCCTTGCAGTACGATAACAAAGAGAACTGGCATACCTAAGCTTCTAAAAAGGATGGTGGAGACAGGTTATACAGGCTTTTTGTGTCGAGTTTTAGGAGAAGGTACGGTGAAAAAAGACTCGAACATAGTGTTAGTAGAACCGCATCCCAAAAAAGTCTCTATTTTTTCGGCTAATCAAATTTATTTTCAAAAGTCAGGGGATGATGATGGGTTGAAAAATGTGTTGGAAGTCAAGGAATTGGCAGGCGAATGGCGTGATCAGTTAACAAAACGGCTAGGTAAATGAACTATTTTGTTTGTTGTTCATCCATGTAAAAAAGAAGAGAGAAATGAGACTTTTACTGGACTGGGTTGCTTTTGGATATTCATTTTCATCATTGGTTTATGTCACCTGGGGAATCTTGGAAAAGTCATCATCATAATGGGTGCAGTATGAATGACGTCTATTGCTTTTTATTTTAGTGGTGCCGAAAATAGCTTTACATTCGTTATGTTTGTTCCTATTATCCTTTTTATAATGGATGATTAGTAAAAAAACATATAAAATTTTTAAACATTGTACTGGGAAGTCCTCGGAATGTATAAACCGAGGACTTTGTTTAAATTTAATTATTTATAACAGACTGCCTAATAGTCCACCTGTTAATCCTCCAAGAAATGGTCCTGTAAACCCTCCGTAGCCGCCATAAAAAGGACCGCCGTATCCACCGAAATAGGGGCCGTAGCCGCCATAAAAAGGACTACCGTACCCGCCGTAAGGTCTGTAACCGCCATAATACGGTCTTCCATAATGACCATGAAAACCACCATAATACGGTCTTCGGTACCCACCGTGAAAACCTCCATAGTACGGTCTTCCGAAACCACCTTGGACTGGTACTTCATCCATTTCATCATGTGCTGCTGAAATATCCATGTTTTCACCTCTTTCTTGAAAAGAATATCTAGCCCTTTTCATAATATGTTTCTTAGTTAGGTAAAGAGCTTATCCTTTTTTAATTAAGATGATACGCTCCATTTATAAATCCCATTAGGGGCCTTCGTACTCAGCATCCGCATTCCCCAATATCCTTATCTGAAGGCAGTAAAGGAGGGGTAGTTCATGATTTTCCAGCGATACCATTAAGAGATAGCGGATGACAGTTTTATTGATCGTTCATAAAAAAGTCACTAAACTATAAATCTTCTATACCTGGTCTTTTCTTTACATTCGGGAATAACATGTCAATTATGGTGGGGGTTTGCATGTTCAAGATGGATATCTAGCTGCTTCAAAGTGTGTGCTGTTTTTATCTCCACCACCTTCCGCAATAACACCAGGAACATTGCTTTTCACAAAGACTTCAACAGAAATCGTTTTCAGCAGCAGCTTTTTCTCCATTAACGTGGATTTAAATATTTCTATACGAACATAGATGGCGAGTGATAACAGATTTAATCACGTGTTCACTATTGTTTTTTATACGGGGATTAAATTTAAGCGAAATGAAGGAAACGGCTAACGAGTACAGCGGATCGTACCCGGCCTTTGTTTTTGCCAGCCACTAGGATTTCGTTATGAAGCCTGTCTGACAATCCTTCGCTATTTATCTAATGAGTAACATAAACTGAACGCCGACGGATAATTTAGGAAAGCATCAATTCAAATAAACTGCGGTTTAAAAATAATTAATGATCACTTTAGGTCTTAAACTAATCTAATAGCAGCAGTTTTGCTTCCATTCTAAAACGGCTGCCACATAATTGTTTTGGCTTTATTAAATCGTTGTTCGACCTCTCTCCAGTTTACGATTTTCCACCAGTTATCTACATATTTAGCCCGATCATTTTTATATTGAAGGTAGTAGGCGTGTTCCCAAACATCTAGAACAAGCAATGGTATAACATCCCACTGTGTTAAATTCTGGTGCTTTTCAGCAGTTAAAATTTCTAAACGGTGAGAACGGGGGGCCCAAACGAGAATGGCCCAACCAACAGCCTCCACTTTTTTGGCTGCTTCGGAGAAATGCTTTTTAAATTTTTCAAAACTGCCAAAAGCCTCATTTATGGCTCTACTTAGTTGACCAGCTGGTTTACCACCGCCACGCGGGCTCATCACATTCCAGAAAATGGTGTGCAGGTAGTGTCCTGAACCGTGAAACGCCGCTTCTCTTTCCCAATGGGCAATTAAGTGAAAATCCCCTTTATCTCGTGCTTTTTTCATTTCTGCTTCAGCTTTATTAAGGCCGTCGACATAGCTTTGATGATGTTTATCATGATGTAGTTTCATGATTTCCTCTGAGATGACAGGTTCTAGAGCATCATATGGATAAGGAAGAGGAGGTAATCGATGTCCTCCGATCGGAACGGTTTGAATTTTTTCATCTTCTTTTTGATCAGATATCCATTTTGGACGGTTTAAGAATCCATTGAGCTCGTCATATAAGGATGTTGATTTTCGATGCAATTCATCATAATCATGTGTGCTGTTTTCCATTTCCGCTTCTTTTTTTAATGCAAAAAAGTTGTCTTCCCAATGCTTTAATTTTTGTTCGTCAACATTTGTTAACTTCCCTCGAATAGATTTCCACGTTTTTTCGATGTCTTTACACCACTTCAGTAATGACTCTCGATAAGTATTTTTATGAAAATCCACTGATTTCGCCTCCTATGTGAACAGTACTAATATGATATGAGGCGTATACATTATTGTTCGACTAACGGGTTAGTTGAAGGGAAACTCTTTTAATTTGTCATTATCAAACATGGGTTGATCAACTTGTTGCTAGGAAGAAATATCTGAGTACCAGTCACATAGACGGAGAATACTAGTTAAGTAAGGAGAGGACTCACATCATTAATACAAATAGCTATTTATCGTTATTAATGCTAGTTATCAGCCTCATCCTAGTGTTTTAATCCTTACAGTGCAGTTCAGTGAATATTCACAAAAGACTCATTCATACTTCACATATTCAAAATAAAATGAAATGTGTAGATATTTCAAATAAGTTAGGAGAACTACCATGAGAAATAAGCCATTTATCTCAACTTTATTAGCCATTTTACTCTTGTTGATCTTATCAGGATGTAACTCAGAACAAGCAAATAGCGAGGAACAACTTAAAAATGAGGGGCAGGAAAACGAGCAACCAAGTCACCAAGGAATGGGATGGACACATGAAAATCCTGTGACACCAACAGCAGGCACTTGGAAAGCACTTGAGTTTAAGGATGGAAGTTCTTACAAAGTAGAAGCACCTCCTGCAAATGATTCCGCTGAGACAAAAAAAGAATTAGAAGATATAAAGAAATTGATAGAGAACCGTACAGAAAAAGATGTAGAATTTATTAAGCACTGGCAAAATACTGCTAGTCCTAACACGCTTTGGCTTAATACTACAGAAGAATTGATTCATAAATATGGATTAATGGGCCCCGAATCAGCTCGCGTTTATTCTGTCGTTTCAGGAGCAATTTATACATCTCTAACCGCAACATACCAAGCAAAATATGAATATTTACGCCCAAGACCGACGGATTTAGATCCATCTATTAAATTACCAGAGGGAATGATGGTGCCTCCACACCCTGCTTATCCTTCAGGACACACAGCAACAGCTTGGACATCAGCTTATATCCTTTCTTATTTCTTCCCGAATGAAAAAGCTCATTTGGAAGAAACAGCAAAAAAAGTAGCACTTTCTAGAGAACTAATGGGTATTCATTTTAAAAGTGATAATGATGCCGCTAAAACGCTAGCACGAGCAGTTACAAAAGATATAATTGAAAGCTTAAAAGATGACAACGCTCCAACTCAATACATAGAAGTGAAAAACACAGGATCGAGTCACGGAGCCGGTCATTAAATAAAGTTACGAGAATTGAAAAAACCAACATTTTTAAAGTCTATATTTTTTTCAAAAACATCATTAGATTAATGTTGTAGATGTTTTTCGCATCAAAATCGGGTAGGAATTCTACACAATAGTATTGTTCAACGTGTAAGATTTGGTGAAATCGAATTAAGGTTTTTATGAGTTTTGATCAAACTTTTTTATAATAATCATTTCTATAGAATACTAAAAGAACTCATTTTGATTAATCTTTATTCAAAACGAGTTCTTTTTCTTTCCGTAAAATCAACGTTTGTTACGTAATTTTGATCAAACTATTTTCCAAACCAACAAATGGAGCCGAATGCAAATGGTACTTTATGATTGTTGTATTCATTGTTCTTTCTCTGCCAGGGATCGTATTTGCTATCATATCCAAACAAATAATTCCAATCGTGGAATCCTGGTTAATGGATTATATTTACTTCTTCTTGCTATGGAATAGGGAAGCCTAAAAAAAGGTCGAACATCGGGGTCTTTAGCGAAAGCAGCAGTTTAAACAACTTATTTTCATTTTTTGCGAGGAATAAACAACCCTTATTAGCCGTTTGATAATTCAAACGGTGGTTTGCTGATTGCAAACGGTTCATGGGTTTCCAGTGCTTAGTTGTTTATGGTCATGCAAGCGGGGGAATAGCATATTGAAAAATAATCCTGTTGTTGCTTGATTTTAAATAATCAAGCTATAGGAGAGCATTGAATTCATGCTTTATTGAAGCAACGTCTATTTTATCCACTCTGAGGGCAGGTAAAGCGGGTTTGCAAAACATACATGAATTTGCAATGCCGCCAATGCGTAAAATGGTTTATCGCCTTTCCATACTGAATGAAAGAAGATGGGAAATTTGATGAATCCAAGAAAGCTTGGATACTCGAGGGAGGATGAATTGGTATGATAAACAATCTTGCAGAAAGAGCAGTAACCCATTATAGCGGAATACGCACATTCACGGAGGAACTAGTACAACCGTTAGAAATTGAAGATTTTATCGTTCAATCAACCTCCGATGTTAGTCCTCCTAAATGGCATATGGCCCACACAACCTGGTTTTTTGAACGTTTTGTTCTTAAACCATTTAAAGAGAGTTACCAGGAGTTTCATCCCCATTTTGATTATTTGTTCAACTCTTATTATGAGACGATAGGAACCTTTCATCCCCGTTATAAAAGAGGCGTATTGGCCAGACCCACCATCGAAGAAGTATATACATACCGAAAACATGTGGATGAAAACATCGTTGAATTGCTGGAAAACCTCGATGATTCCTTGTTAGAAGAGGTGAAAGACTTACTGGAAATAGGCCTTCACCATGAACAACAGCACCAAGAATTACTGTTGACGGATATTAAATATAACTTTTTTCAAAATCCCTTGAAACCTTTATATACGCAATTGAAAGAAACGGCAAAAGAGCAAACGTTGATGATCTTTAAAGAATTTCAGGGAGGGTTAGTAGAAATTGGCTACCAAGGCGGAGAGTTTTCCTTCGATAACGAGCACCCTCGACATAAGGTTTGGCTAGAGCCATATAAATTAGCATCCAGACTCGTAACGAATGGTGAATATTTAGCCTTTATGAAAGACGGCGGGTATGAAAAGCCCCAATATTGGTTGTCGGATGGCTGGGCAGCTGTTAAGAACTATGGATGGACTTCACCGCTTTATTGGAAAGAAGATGAGCAAGAATGGACCCAGTTTACACTCTCGGGTGAAAAGCCGTTGAATTTAGAGGAGCCCGTTTGCCATGTAAGTTTTTATGAAGCAGATGCCTATGCAAGATGGGCAGGAAAAAGACTTCCGACAGAAGCGGAATGGGAGTATGCTGCAGAAGGGGTTGCAATCGAAGGCAATTTTGTAGAAACACAACATTTTCATCCCCTGTCAGCTGATTTGGAGGCGAAGGGATTGCTTTGTAAAATGTATGGCGACGTTTGGGAATGGACAAGCAGTGCTTATGGTCCCTATCCGGGCAGCAAACCAATGGAAGGGGCATTGGGGGAGTATAATGCGAAATTCATGTGCAACCAAATGGTATTAAGGGGAGGCTCATGCGCCACGCCTTCTTCCCACATTCGGGCTACGTACCGTAATTTCTTTCAGCCTGAGAAACGCTGGCAGTTCAGTGGAATACGATTAGCGGAGGATTGAGGATGAAAACGACAGAAGCAAATATTATTCCATATGATTTATATGCTAAAAAAGAAAATATGTTTGAGGAAGTACTAAACGGTCTCCGCTCAACAGTTAAGAAAATTCCGTCCAAATATTTATACGATGAAAAAGGTTCGGAACTTTTTGAACGAATTACGGAGCAGGTGGAATATTATCCGGCAAGAACCGAGATAGCCATTCTAGAAACATATAAAGCCGAGATTGCTCACACTGTTGGCCCTGTTTCTTCTTTAATAGAATATGGAAGCGGAAGCAGCAAGAAAATCAAAACGTTGTTGAACGCTCTCCATTCACTAGAAGAGTATATCCCTATCGATATTTCGAAGGATTTTTTATTCGAATCGTGCTTGAAGCTGTCTCTTGAATTTCCACATTTGAAAGTAAAAGCCGTATGTGGAGACTATACGTATCCCCTAAACCTTCCGCTCAACAAAGAGGGAAGAAAAGTGGTGTTTTTTCCTGGGTCGACAATTGGAAACTTTGAGCCAGATGAAGTCAGCGCATTTCTTCACCGCACATTTCATTTGCTAGAAAGCGGAGATGGATTCATTATTGGAGTGGATTTAAAGAAAGATGCAACCATCTTGCACGAAGCCTATAATGACCCAAACGGAATAACGGCTGAATTTAATCTTAATTTATTAAATAGGATCAATCGAGAATTACATGGAAACTTTCAAATTGAACAATTTCAGCATAAAGCTTTTTATAATAACGAAAAAGGGAAGATTGAAATGCACATTCAAAGTTTGTGTGACCAAACAGTGAATGTTGGACAAGAAGCCATTCGTTTTCGAAAAGGTGAAATGATTCATACTGAAAACTCCTATAAATATTCTGTGCAGGAGTTTCAGACTCTCATTCAAAATTGTGGTTTCAGCTCAATAAGAGTGTGGACGGACAGAGAGGAATTGTTCAGTGTGCACTATATCGAAAAAAGCTAAATCGAAGTATCTTTTGACTGGAGCATCCTCAGCGAGGGTGCATTTTTTTTATCCTAATTTCACTTTTTTAACTTATAAAAAAGTTTTTAGATTTTAAAATTATAAGAAATAATAACATTTATATCTCGAAAATATCAAAAATATTACAATTAAAGATTGTTATAGAGAAATACATAATAACACGTAAACGGAGGTAAAGATTTATAGATTGGAAAATAGGAGGGGAAATTGTGAGGAAAAGCGCAATACTTGTCGGATTGGCCTTTTTACTGTGTGTTTCTCTTTTAGGACCAAGAAATTCAGCAGAGGCAGCTGGATTTGTTGACGTACCTGATCGAGCACGAAAAGAAGTGAACTATCTGGTGGAAGGGAAAATTGCTAACGGCTCTTCAGCAACAATATTCGACTCGGATAAACCAGTAACCAGAATGGAAGCGGCAGCGTTTATAGGACGAGCCCTTCAATTAGATGGAACAAGGCGACCAACGAGTTTTAGTGATGTTGGTTCTGGTAACTTTGGTTCAGGATATATACAGTCTGCTGTCGAAAAAGGGATTCTTTCAGGATACGCAGGAGGACGTTTTTTACCATATAAAGAAATAAATCGTGGAGAAATGGCTGTCGCACTTTCAAAATCATTAGGTTATTCATTTGACGGATCCCTTTCTGGTGCAGCACATGCATTAATGACAAGGGGAATTTCGAATGGAATGGAAGATGGGACATTCGGAGCGGGTTTAACGATGAAGCGATCGGATTTTGCGGTTTTTCTGGCCCGGGCAATCAACCCGACATTCCGTACAATAGAAAATAACGAGTTCAAAAAAACGATGTTGACAAATGCCGATAACCTGAATGTTCGTTCTGGTCCATCTACAGCATATGCCTCAAAAGGAAAGTTGGCTAAAGATACAAGTGTATCCGTTGCTCATTCTATTGGAAATTGGGCATATGTGAAGTCAGATACGGTAACTGGTTTTGTAAACACGTATTACCTTCGCAGCACAGATACACCAGTTCCGCCAAATCCAGAAGGGGATTCACTCCTTTCAAGTCAAACGATTATTTTGGATCCGGGTCATGGTGGAACGGATCCTGGTGCAATAGCATTTGGATTACAAGAAAAGGATGTTGTTTTAGCTACCGGATTGAAGGTAAATGAATGGTTAAAAGAAACACCTTTTAATGTGAAAATGACACGTTCAACAGATACATTCATTTCACTTTCAAATCGGACTGCTTTTGCAAAAAATAACGGTGGGGATGTGTTTGTTAGTATACATGCCAATGCGTTTAACGGATCAGCAAACGGAACGGAAACCTATTATTACAGTGCATCTAATCCTCATGTTGCTGACAGCAAGCTTCTGGCAGAAAAAATTCATAACCGTATGATTACTGCACTGAAACTGAATAATCGCGGCGTGAAAAAGACGGGGGTTTATCAAGTCCTTAAGTATAATGATATGCCCGCTACTCTTGCTGAACTTGGTTTTATTGATCATGCGGGGGATAATCAAAAGTTAAAATCGGATTACTGGCGTACAGCTGCTGCAAAAGCTATCTACTATGGTATTTTGGATTATTATAAAGCAAAAGGGTATCAAGTAGACGCACTTTATAATGAAGCAAAATAAAAGTTTTATTAGGCAAGCAAGAAAGGAAAGGATCTTTATCTTTCCTTTCTTTTTTTGTATCTGGGGTTTTTTCTTTAATTTTAAGACAGATTAAATTTTGTCTAAAACCGGTACGATTGAAGGATTTAAAGTGAAAAATGTTGAATTTAACATGTATATTTACAAATTGTGAAAACATTTGTATTTTACCGGCGAAAATCTGATGATTAAAAAAGGTGCAGGATAGATGGGATGGCGCGTAAAAAGCAAAAGGCAAAGCAATCGAAAACCAAGATGTGTAGTGAAGCATATTATTGTTTAATACTAAAGACATCAGTTTGGGGGCTGCTAATTTGAAAGAGAAAATACCACAATTAACAAGAGACCTAATTTCATATGGACATATATTTTATTATTCTCATGATATAGAAAAGTATATAGAGAACGCGATTACTTATATTGTTACCGGAATCGAGCAGGGGGATCATATTTTGTTTATAGAGAACAATAAAATATACCCTGTGATACAAAATCAGTTAAAACATCTTTTAAGCATCGAGCAATTATCCAAAATACATTACAAGAATAATTTTGATTTTTATTTTTCAAAAGGAACGTTTCATCCTATAACAGTTTTAAATTTTTTTCTAAAAACATTAGAACCATACGAAGAAAAAAGTGTGTCTGCCCGCATATGGGGCCATGTAGAGTGGGGAGACCAGAAAGACATAGAGCGTGAAATTGCAAGTTATGAAAATAAAATAAATCAAATCCTGTCTTCAAAAGGCAGTATCGCAGTATGTGCTTACGATGCAAAACAAGTATCCGAATCACTTAAAGAATCCCTGCTAAAATGCCACGGATTTTTCATGACTGATAATGAAATAAATAAAATTGGTGAAATGTATGAGTAAGAAAGCCCGAGAGGAGAGTAACTAAAAAATTAGAGGCTCCGTCTCCATTTATCAAACAGCCGGGCTAGAGTATAGTATTATTATTTTCGATCAGACGAATCAAAAAAAAAGGACTTCAGCAGGAAGCACTTGCAGTAAAACCGTGCATTTAAAGAACGCGTCAAGGAATTGCATACTAAAGTATGTAATGAGGATATTATTTCTATATAAAAAAGGCACCTTTAGGAGCATGCCTTTTCGTTAGAAGAGTAAATTTTACTTTGGCTTTTTTTGAGGATTTCTTGGTAAAGTGCTTTCGTACTTAGTTCGTATAACTTCTCCGGACATGTAGTAATCATTCACTTGTTCATGTGTAGCAGCCAGCCCTTTGGATACTTCATCATTCCGAGTATAATCTTTAGGGTCGAAGTTCCTTACAGCTTTAGGTGTTTCTTTGTTTTCTTTTTCCAATGTAAACACTCCTTTCTATATTGTATTTTCCTCAAAATAAATTACGTTTATTCATATTGGCTAATTAGCAGAGGATGTTAGAGAAGATGTTAATCAAAAGCAAAGGGACTAGTGTACAAGCACACTAGTCCCTTTATCAGTGAAAAAAAACGATTCTACATCAATCATCAGTTCATCGGCTGATTCATATGAGTGATCGAGTTGAAGCATCCTTCGTATCATTTTTTTTGCTGCTGCAGAAAGATCCAGCTCTTCTTCCCAGCTTTTTTCTTTCTTCGATTGAGGCTCAAATTGAGAATACAAAAGAAAGAGTACAAAATGACCGAGAGCAAAAAAATCGCTTTGCACAGAAATTTCCCGAAAAAGCATATTTTCTTTTTCTTTTTTAGGGAGTACGGCATTTTGCTCATCCAGCGATCTTGCTAACCCAAAGTCAATCACATATGGACGGATGCCATCCCACAAAATATTCGGGATACGCAAATCTCTATGAACAATTTTTTGATCATGGAAGTATTTAACGACATGGAGAATGTTCAACAAAACAGAAAACGTTTCTCTTTCGTTATATTCCTTTTTCTGATGAAAAATCAGCTCTTCAAAATTCGGCGCTTCAATATACTCCATGACAAGAAAACGGTGATGTTCATCCATAAAAGCATCTAGATAAGAAGGGATGGATGGATGATTTAACTTTTTTAAAAAATCCGCTTCCCGTTGAAACGATTCGATCCCATGCAGGTCATTTCGTTTTCTTTTTCTTAGTTGTTTTATTATAACGGATTGACCTGTTTTAAAATCAGTTGCTTTGTAAGCAAGACCAGAACTTCCTTTTCCAATAAACTGGTGAATGATATATCGGTTTTTAATCAATTTATTATTTTGAAGAGGTCGTTCCAAGAGCTCTGAAAAAATGTTTTTCATTTTAATCAGCTACTGTAAGAGCTAAAGGATTTTCGTTTTTTCTTGTAGTATTGGTGTCCATATTTTGATGGGTGATGAGATTTTTTATGCCGATAATCACTGCTTGAATATCTGCGAGAAGTTTTTTGATTCAGGAAACTCATAATTATTTTTTTTAACATATTAATCCCTTCTTTCTTCTTTTTTCTTACTTACGAATAATATTGATAAATAGTTTCATTTTATACTAAAGAAATAAATAATATTCGTTCTTTCGGTAAAGTTAAGGGATGCAAAGCCCACTCATATTTGTAGAGATTAACCAGTTTTTTATGGAATTCTGTGAAAGAGGGGAAATACAAAAAAATGAAAGTTGTTTAAATTGTGTTGTTGAGCATTGGAAGGATTTCTTGAAAGTAAAAGAAATAGAAATTTTATCAAGTTTGTTAAATTTAGTTTAAACTTTTTTTAATTAGTGAGTTTATCACAATCCATTTTTTGTTTTTTTCATATAATAAGACTAAATAATAACAGAAGGTCTAATGTGGATGACAAGCAGGGGTTACCCTCCGTGTTATATCCCTTTCTCCTTTTATGTCTAGGCTGCTTTATCGATAGAAACATTATAAAGTCCACTGAAATATAAATATTTATAAAAGAAAGGAGATGAAGACTCATGCCGTTTTATCCTCCAAATCCAGGATCAGGACAATTTCAACCATATCCACAATCGTTTAAACGCTATCCAAGAACATATCAACCTCCTTATCAAGGACCTTTTCAATCCTATTCGCCACCAAGTTATCGCAACCCTGGACCGGGCTATCCTGAACCTAGATATACTGACCGGGGTATCAATCCTTTTCAGCCTCAGGAAGGGCTTTATCAACAAAGACCAGGGATGATGGGTAATTTAAACCAAATTGTGACAACGGTGGGGGACATATCAAATGGAATAAATGCTATAAGACAAATGGGCACTTTTTTTAATAGAATTCGTTAAGTAAACTCTTTTAAATATGGTTTTGTCTTAACTCTAAAAAGGATTAATAGTAAGTTGCTATTCCCTGAAGAAGGTCGTCAACTGTAACTGACGGTAACTGAATTAGGGGATTTTTTTATGCAGACCTTGTTTGATAGTCTATATCACTTCCCTTTCTTTTTGTTTTGAAAATAAAATATTATTTTATTTTCCACCATACGATACCTTATAAAAATTGTATTAAAGGTGACAATAACATATAGGATTTGAAATATGTATAAAGGATGTGTATAGAGTGGCTTTTTTTCTCGGACAGGATTCACTTACGGTAATTCAATGGAGTGTAAGAGCCATTATGGCTTTTTTCTTTTTGCTATTAGCTGCAAAAATCATGGGACAGCGATCGATTTCTCAATTAAGGTTACTCGATTTTATCATGGCGATATTAATTGGTAACATTATCGCCCATCCCTTATCAGATCCAACATTAGGAGTAAAAGGGTCAATCATTACTGTGTTTATATTGGTTCTTTTATATACAATGGGTATACTTTTAAGTATAAAGTGGAGAAAATTTAGACATTGGGTCGATCCTTCGCCCTTTCCCATTATAGAAAATGGACAAGTACTTTATAAAAATTTATTAAAAGCAAGAATTTCAATTGATTTCCTATTGTCGGAACTAAGAAAAGGACAAATAAATGGTATAGAAAAAGTGTCACTTGCATTATGGGAACCGGGAGGCACAATTTCCTTTTTTATAAACCCCAAAAATCAACCATTAACCCCTTCGGATATAAATCTGAAGACAAAACCATTTTCTTTACATAAAACAATAATCAAAGAAGGAAAAATTAATGTTAACGAATTAAATAAAGTGGGCAAAGATGAGAATTGGCTAAAAAATAAAATTCAGGTGACATACGAGGTAGATATAAAAGATATTTTGTTGGCAACAATAGATAATTCAAATAATATAAAAGTCTTTTTGTATAAATAAAAACTCTCGTATACAACAGCAAGTATCTAACGCAGAAAACAATTTAGAGTTATACACGAGGTCAGTGGTTTCACATTTTGAAGATAGCGAAGGTGCAAGATCACGGACTTGAGTAACATATTTAGAGCACCTTTCATACCCTTTACTATATCCTATAGTATTGTAGGAATTGAAATGTAATTCGGACTTAATTACTCCTGTGCCGAAAAAAAGAAGGGGTATGATTTGTGTGAAAAAAATTGTTTTCGTGAGTGGTGCTAGTGGTGCAGGAAAAACAACCTTGTGTGAGATTTTAACATCACAAGTAGGGCCTTTATACAACGATGAAATTGCCGGGATCGATATGGACGAGGTGTATAAATTTGTTGACCGTGGATTTTGCAGTCCACATGGAGACCGTCTTTATAAATTGGCTAGACAAAATACAGGCTGCTTAACCAACAATTTTTTGAAAAATAGGATTCATACTGTCTTTATTTTTGGAATTGAAATTTATAATAAACAGCGAGTCAACGATGTGCTGGATTTTGTGCAAATGGATGAGAAAACGCAAGTATATCATTTCACACTAACTCCTCCTAAAAAGAAAATAATTGAGCGACTAATAAAAAGGCAAAATCATGTGCCTAGATGGTTCCAGATGCATTTTCTTGAGAGAGAGTATTATTATGATGCAAAATGGACCATCCCAATCGATAACTCCCATATGACACCACATGAAACCTTAAGTATCATATTGGAAAAAATAAAAAGTACAAATGGAATTGATTATTTTACGCTAAGTTAGCATAAAGTGAAAAGGTGGAAAAGCGCAGTCCTTGCTGCTCAGCTTTTGGAAAGGAAAAGACTGTTAACTCCTCACGATACCCCTCTTTTGATTGGAATAAAACGTATAAGATCGCCCTCCATAATTCTTGAAAAATTACATTAATATTTTCAGCCTTATTCCAGAATACAGGCAATAAAAGGGGGACTACACACATTAGATAACTCCCTCTTTTTTTTATTTTTTTATAAGCATCCTATTTATTATCACATGTGTATGTTCATAAAAAGTAATCTTAATTTTAAACCCCCCCTTTCATTTTACTTCATATCCCGTCATATAAATGTGTGATGTCATGAAACACTACTCCTAAAGAAAATGTTATTGTCTCTTACACAAAAGAATACCCATGCATGTTAATCAAAAAAGACGGAAATTGTTTTGGTATGTTAAGTCTTGGTTGTTTGGAGCTCTTGCTCATCAGCACAAAAGGTTTTTCAGGATAAGAGACCAAAAACTCACATATATATTTTAAAAAGTGTTGAAGATTACGAGTGGGATTTTGGTTTAGGGTGCCCAGGGTCTTGTACATTCTCCTTGAAAATGTAGGTGGACTATATAAAAATAACTGCAGCGGCATACTTTATCCTTTTTTTGGATGGAGGAATATAAGTATTGGAAAAATGAAATTGAAAAGGGTTATAAAAGTAATAAGGAGGATCTAATGGTAATGATAGGGAAAAGTGTTGCTCGAAAAGATGCATGGGAAAAAGTAACCGGTCAGGCCAAATATACAGGAGATAGTCAGGAAGGAGACATGCTGTATGTGGAAAAGGTTATCAGTCCATATGGGCATGCGCTCATAAAGAAAATAGATCTTTCAAGAGCAAGACAATTGGCAGGAGTAAAAGCAGTTATTACCGGAGGGAATCTACCGTTAACAGGTGAAGAAATACGAGATCGTTACCCTATAGCCTATAAAAGAGTTCGCTATCATGGGGAAGTGGTGGCCCTTGTTGTGGCTGATACACCGAAACGTGCCAGGCAAGCAGCGGACACTATTCATATTACATATGCCCCCCTTCCAGTCATTAATACGCCAAGACAGGCATTAGATCCTAAGGCGCCTCTTATCCATGAAGATCTGGGACAATACAAAAAAATATCAAAAGTCTATCCGGAACAAGGAACGAACATTGCGAACCGCACTAAAATTAGAAAAGGGAATATGTTGAAAGGTTGGAGTGAAAGCGATGTAGTGGTTGAGGAGAGCTACTCGTTAAGACCGTCCGACCATGCAGCTATGGAAACGAGGTGCGCATTAGCAAGTATTCGGGCTGACGGTAAAGTATTCATCACCTCATCTTCCCAGGCTCCATTCATGATTAAGCGATTAATTAGTGAATACTTTGGTATCGACATAGGCGACGTGATTGTTACTACACCACTTGTCGGCGGGGGATATGGAGGAAAAGCCTCTGTTCAACTGGAGCTTCTTGCTTATATTGCATCGAGAGCGTCAGGGGGGAGATTAGTAAAAGTCCAAAATACTCGGGAAGAAGACATGTTGACATCTCCCTGTCACATAGGATTGGATGCCACTATAAAACTTGGTTGTTCTCAAAAAGGAAAACTAAAGGCGGTTAAAATACTTTATCTGTGGGATGGAGGTGCATACTCAGATAAAGCGGTATCTCTTAGCAGAGCTGGGGCAGTGGATTGTACCGGGCCCTATCAAATTGAAAATGTCTCTTGCGATTCTCTTTGTATGTATACGAATCACCCGTATGCTTCTCCTTATAGAGGGTATTCGCATTCAGAAGTTTTATTTGCTTTTGAAAGAACGATGGATTCTCTCGCTAATAAGCTCGGGATGGATCCTCTCGAGCTGAGAAGAATGAACGCCATACTTCCTGGTCACACAACACCTACACAGGTATTGTTAAATTCCAGTTCAGTCGGCAATTTACCTGCATGTATTCATCGATTAAAAAAATTAATGGAATGGGAAAAGGGTCAAAGAATTGATCTTGGTAATTTTAAGGTTAAAGCTAAAGGAATCAGCTGTGTTTGGAAGACCTCAACCATTGATACTAATGCGAGCTCCGGTGTTATTTTAATATTTAACCCTGACGGCAGTGTGAACCTTGTATCTGGAGTTATTGAAATTGGTACCGGATCGAAAACGATCCTTGCACAAATTGTTTCAGAAAGATTAAAAATAAACCTCGAAAAAGTGAAAGTGCAAATGAAAGTGAACACACAAAGTACGCCAGAGCATTGGAAAACAGTGGCGAGCCGAGGAACGTTTATGGCTGGGAGAGCTGCTTTACAGGCGGCGGATGATGCTATATCCCAATTAAAACATCTTGCCTCTTGCGTGTTAAGAGCACCTGTAGAAGATTTTGAAATCGGAGGGGAGAGAGTCTTTCTTCGAGATGACCCTTCAAAAGGGTTATCGTATAAAGAACTAGCTTACGGGTACACGTATCCAAATGGAAATGCCATTGGAGGACAAATTATTGGTAGAGGTCATTATGTACTTAGACATTTGACGCCTCTAAACCCTGAAACTGGCGCCGGAAAACCAGGCCCGGAGTGGACGGTCGGTGCACAGGGAGTTGAAGTGGAGCTTGATACGCGTGAATATACGTATCGAATAACAAAATCCATCTCAGTCATAGATGCTGGTAAAGTGATGAACCCAAAGATGGCAGAAGGGCAAATTACAGGCGCCATGAGCATGGGTCTTGCTTTTGGGGGACGAGAAACGTTTTATTTTGATGATCTCGGCAGAGTAATGAACCCTCAGTTGAGAACCTATAGGCCATTAAGATATGGTGAAAATCCTGAGTATGTATGTGAATTTATCGAGACACCTCAGAAAGATTCACCATACGGTTTAAGAGGTCTTGGAGAACATGGACTGTTAGGTATGCCGGCAGCGCTTGGCAACAGTCTTTCTTTAGCTGCGGGCGTTCATTTAAACGAACTTCCTTTGCTTCCTGAATTGATATGGCGGAAAAGGAAAGGAGCCGATGAAGGTGATCTCCTTTGATTTTGAGTACTACAGACCAAAATCGATCAAGGAAGCGACGGATCTATATCAAAATTTAGCTTCTAGGGGCGGGAAGCCTATCTATTACTCAGGTGGAACTGAGATCATTACGCTTGGCCGTCTAAACCGTGTTTATACAGATGCTGTAATAGATATTAAGTCGATTCCTGAAACTCAGACTTGGGGATTTCATAACAACGAGCTCATCACAGGATCAGCACTTCCGCTTAGCATTTTTAATGAAAAGAATTATTTTCCGTTATTAGCTGAGACGGCGAGAGAGATAGCAGATTATACATCAAGAATTAAGATTACTATTGGCGGTAATATTTGTGGACAGATTTTTTACAGAGAAGGAATACTGCCATTTCTTTTAACGGATAGTGATGTGCTTATTGCAGGTAGTAAAGGTGTTAAAAGAAAACCTTTAAAAGAGGTGTTTGATCAAAAATTAATGCTTGAAAGAGAAGAATTTCTTGTCCAGCTTGCAACAAAGAAAATATATATGGAAATGCCTTTTCTAAGTGTGAAAAAGCGGCAGCAATGGAAAACAGGGTACCCTCTTTTGACAGTTGCATCTCTAAAAAAGGATGGATTTTTAAGATTTGCATTCAGTGGTGTCTGTCCTTTCCCATTTCGCTCAGAACAAATGGAAACCGTATTGAACTCCAGAACCCAACCTTATGAAGAGCGTGCTCTAGCATCATTCGATTATTTACCACAGCCAATTTTAAACGATATTGAAGGCTCTAATGAGTATCGATTATTTGTTTTAAAGAATACAATCGTGGATTTTTTAAAAAAGTTTGAAGGTGATGAAAATAAGTAAAGACACATATCAAAAAATTACAATCAAATTAAAAATCAATGGTGAAATAGTTGAAACAGATATACATGTTTCAGATCTTTTATTAAACGTGTTGCGTGATAAATTGGGCTTAACAGGTGCTAAACCAGGTTGTTTAAACGGAGATTGCGGTGCATGTACAGTCATCATGAACCAAAAACCAATGAAGTCATGCCTGCTGCTGGCCATAGAAGCAATTAGAGAAGAGATAACGACAATTGAAGGTCTTCTAAATTCAACCATCCAAAAAGAGTTTGTAAATCATTTTGCTTTTCAATGTGGTTACTGTACGCCAGGATTTGTTATGGTTAGCCATGCATTGCTTATGAATGATCCGAATCCTGATAAAAAAACAGTAATAGAATGGTTATCATCTAATATTTGCCGCTGTACGGGGTATCAAGAAATTGAAAAAGCCTTATACTCTGTTATAAAAGGAGGAAATGCGTGCGGATTAAAACCGAAAAACACCGTCAAAAGCAACGGTGCTAAAAAAACAGATGAAACGGGTCGGCTAAATTAGATCTGTTTGTAAACAAACTCTCTGGATTTAATAAAACCGAGTTTTTTATAAAAGTCCTTAGCATCTTGATTTTCAACCCAATAATCAAGTTCAATTATTCCTATATTCATGCTTTTTGCTATGTTATATACTTCTTCCATTAACTTTGCACCGTACCCCTTGTTCCTTTGAGATTCTATGATACTAATCTGCTGCACATATACGGCTTTATAGCCTTTATTAAAAGCGATTTCTGGATAATTCCTAATTTCGATCCAAACATAACCAAGGGTTTGGTTCCGATCCTCTAGGATCAAAAAAATAAAACTTTCGATGTTGATGATCTTTTTAAAGAATTCTTTAGCAGCATTTTCGCTATATTCCTTATAATATTCCGGATAAAATTTGGAGTGTATATCATGAACAGGTTTATTTAATTTTGCAATCATCTCATAATCGTACGTTCGATAAATTCTCATTTTTCCCCTCCGCCAATTTATTCAAATGTTTTGCTTCATTATAAACATTACGTTATGTACAAAGATTTTATGTAGTAATTTTTTGGTGGCTAATTTTCAACTTTAAAACGGTCATCTATTAGATGACCGCTGTTTCATGGTAAATCGTGTTTGAACTTATTTGTTTTTAGTAGCCGTATCCAGTAAATGATGCGCCAATGATGATCAAAAGAATGAATAAAACGACAAGTAATGCAAAGCCGCCGCCGCCGTATCCATAGCCTACTCCACTCATATTTCTCACCTCCTTTCGTTTATTTAAAAATTTGGGTATTCTTCAGAAAAAAGGATTGTTATACCAATGAAAAAACTGTAGGCATGTCTCTATTAAAAGACTTTTGTCTACATGATTGAACGTTGCCCATAAATTGGGAAAATGTTTATGGAAGATAACCTTAAAAAACTTGAAGTTGAGTTATCAGCAATAATATCCATGACGGAACATTGAAGCTCCAACAATAATTAGAAGAATAAATAATACAACAACTAGTGCGAAGCCGCGGCCTGCTCCATAACCTGGTGCAACTACTTGACTCATACTTTTCACCTCCTTTTCTACATAATATGAGAAGTTCCAGTGGTTGGTTGGGCAGGGGTGCACGTATGATAATAAATAGTATTGTAAAGTTTGGATTGAGGGAAATGACACATTTTTTCCTTGCTAATAATTGTTCTGAATCAGTCGTTTTTTATGGTATTTTGAAAATAGGAGTCTGAATAAAATTCAAATAAATTGAAATTGCAGGGTTGAAGGAAAAACAGGGCTGTAGGAGTGCTTCAGCCCCTGTTAATAAAACGATCATGGTATGGACACAACTTTTAAGATCGGGTAAGTTCTTATATCATCTGCAATTTCTATCTATACAATGATATTTACCATAAGAAAGCTGTTGCTAAAGCAAACCCGCCGATTGCTGCGAGAGCAATCGGTATACCATATCCGTATCCTCCGTAAAAACCATAACCAAATCCTCCAAACCCTCCGATAGGACGGATCCAGACATGTTCTCTGGTAACTCTAGTTATTCGACCAGAATGAACCCGGCCATCAAGACAAGTAATCCTTACTGTTTTTCCATAATGTTTGCGGCAAATACTATAGATATTTGGATAAGCCATTATTCACCCTCCTTTTTTGATTAATCATGGGTCGTATTTAATAGTTTATGCAGAGAGTGAGTTTTTGTATTAGACACAAGTCTCTACAAAATCAAATAAAACATTTTTTATATGAATCTAATATTATGGATAACAATACTACTAATAAAACATTCACAAGTGCATACCTATAAAAGATCAGTGAATAAGGAGGGGTACACTTGTCTGTTCAAAACACCGTAGAATGGCTTTATCATTTCGTGAAAGTATGCAAAGAACGACCGCTTAAAGATCCTTATTTTATTCAGTGTGATGTATTATGTTGCCCGCTTAAGGGCTTATTCCCAAATACTAGTGTCGAAGAAATCCATTATCACTTATTGACACATGGATTATTCGAGCCTAGTGATTGGTTGCATATGGAAAAGGTTGTTCAGAGAATGGAGGAAAATAATATATGGGAGCTGGTAAGCCAGGAATTTAAACGACTAAAAAATATATGGAATGGTCCGGAAACATCCATCTTTATTTTTCCGATTAAAGATTCTTACCTTGCAACAAATTACAACATGATAAAAAAAAACGGAGTAGCATTTAAGAGGGCTATATTTTTATTTTTGTCCCCTGATTTAGAAAAAGAGGAAGTAAAAGCCGTATTGGCTCATGAATATAACCATGTGTGCCGATTAGCGTACTTAAATTTAGATGTTAAAGACATTTCTTTAAAGGATGCTCTTATCATTGAAGGGCTAGGAGAGTTTGCAGTTAAAGACTTATATGGAGAGAAGTGGTTATCTAGGTGGACAAAGCTTTATTCATATGAAAAGACCTTGAAAATTTGGAGTAATCATTTTATATCTTCATTAAATATTAAAGGAAATGAGAAATACGACGTTTTTTTATACGGGAAAGGGAATAATCAGCTGCCAAACTGGATCGGTTACCAGATAGGATTTCAAATTATTGAGTCTTACCATTCAGTTTACGGTCCTTTTAAAAATAATGAATTGTACATCATACCTTCACAGGAATTGATAGAAGGATCAAAATTTCCCTTGAATTAAGAAATGATCGATACCAAAAGCGAAATAGGGACCTTTCATTTTGTGAAGGTTTGACCAATAAAAAATCTCTTATTAATCGATCTGTATTGTAGTTTATATTTCCGCTGCTCTTCCATTTAACACAGCTTTTGTTCCATGCTTAATCGGTACCGCCATGTGTAAACATGATGAAAGTTTTAAGCATTCCAAAAACCTCCTTTTGCTGCTTATTAGCAAAAGGAGGTAAAAGGTGGCCCATTAGGAGGTGGGCAATGCTTTGCGTTAGTTGTTCTATTCTTCATTCTTTACTACATAATATGGCGAATGATATAGATTGACTGGACAAAAGGCTGATAATAAAAAATAAATGAACAAATAAAAAGTCAAAGTAATATTTTACCCGACCAGTGGCTAAAAATTCAATTCAACTCTTCAAGGAGATCGATTAGGGTTAGACTCTTAAATCTCTATAAATAGCGCTGTAACATCTTCATTTTAAACAGATAGGACATTTAAAGCGTTATAAAATTGTTCAAGTTAAAGCAATCGCTTTCCCATTGGGTAGCGATTGCAAGATGCAATGTAAAAATACAACAGGAACTACTTTGAACTAAGGGGAATTTGATATAAATAAATCGAAACTCCTTTTCTTTTAAGAAAGTGTTCCACTGTTTTTGATATGAAGAATGAAACTAATAATAATTCATAAGCAAAATGGATTCTTCTTCTATCAATTTTTTTTATTATATGATCATTTGTCAAAACATTTCGCCGATGAACGCTTCGTGTGGCGTGCGCCAGTCAAGACATTTTCTTGGCCGGTTGTTGAGCAGCTGGAGAGCCCGGCCAAGCTCGTCACCTGTTACCTTAAAAACTCACGAAGCAGACCGTTGGTGTTTTCATTGCTTCCACGCTGCCAGTGTATTCCTCGCCACTCCCTAGACACGGTAGACGGCGCGCCCGCCCGATCTTCTCAGCGATTTGCCGGATGGAATGGCCCAGCCCTTTCAGTGTTACTATTCGTGCACGTTCGAATGTGTTAAGATGTTGGTAGCTCATGACAGCCCTCCGTAAATGTTTGTGTAGGAACTTACATTTTACAAGAAGCTGTCATGGGCGTTTCTATTTTCTAGGTGTTGCACTTAATATTACAATCCGTCATATAAATAAAACAAGGCTGCTTGGGAAGAATGTAATTACAAAATTGGGTTATATTTAGTACCGACAACAACGTCTTGGATAACCCGGATCAACAATCACATTTCTTGTAATTGGACGATAAATGTGCCGGGGAACATTCACAATGTGCTGACGATTAACATTCACGATCGGATGAATATAAGGCACGACACGAGGAGTGTAATAATCACGAACGACACAACGTGGTGGACACACTACTGGTCTAATAGGACGATACATTAAATCACCTCCAAGTCTAGATTTAAATAAAATAACTTGTTCAAGAAACTATAGAGAAGGGTAAATGAAATGGTCATTACCCTTTAAGTAATGACCATTCATTTCAAAGTGGTACATAATAAAGAGATTCCTCAAAACGATAAATTCATATTAGCAGTAATATCCATGATGATGAGTAAATGATGCTCCGATGATGATCAAAAGGATGAATAGAACGACAACAAGCGCAAAGCCACGACCTGCTCCATATCCATAAGGTGCTACTCCACTCATGAATCTCCACCTCCTTTACTACAGAGTATGAAAAGTTTACACAGATGCTTAGACAAGAGTGTAGATTAGAAAAAAATTTTTACCTTTTGCCTTACTTGTTTTTGAAATAGAGCAACCACCTTTTAGTCTGAATAAATAAATAAATAAAAAATCTTTTCATGAAAGATTATTTTGGAAAATTTCTACCTATAAGATTTACGAAATAAAAAAGTAACTATTCTCAAAAGAGGATAGTTAAGAAAGGGAGATATTAAATACCAGTCGAGGTGAAAATTAAACAAAGACGGGACGATTATCATTGTTCAGAATAGGATATGCCTGTTTTTAATTAAAAGTGTTTTTTTGATTCTGCTTATGAATACTTGTCTGTATACCAGCCCACATCGCAATAATAAAACCACCAGCGGTATCAGCAATCAAAACTATCATGGTGTCTTTATTCCCTCCATCTTGTAAGGCTGTTCCAAGTAAATCCATCTACTATGCATTCAAATACTTCATTCTAATAATGATTGGAATTTAGATAGTTTGATGAACTGCACTAGACTTGTATGCAGCGTGTTTTATAAGAACAGTTATTTTCAAGGACAAGTAACCTCGGTAGATATTGAGCATAGTTTGTAAAGAGCTTGAAAATTTTTTTCTTTAAAGTAGGTGAAAAATGTGTATCCATACGGAATTATTGGGGGACCTTTCTTTTTGGGGGGTGGAGGTCCTTTTCTCGGTGGATTGGCAGGGGGATTATTAGGTAGTTTATTGTATCCTCCATATCCGCCTTACCCACCATATGGTTTTTATTATTAACTTGTTCGTATAGGCTATATAGAGCTATCTAACGTGCTGCAAGCGAGATTAAATCTTAAAAAGAAATACAAAATAGGCAGGGTATTAGTTTGGAACAAGAAAGCTACAGCAAAAATTAAAAAATGAAATGGTCAGAGCCGGGGGCTCTGACCATTTTCACTTTTATTATAGTGTATCAGTAACAGTTCAGGTGAAATAAAATTCAATATTTGGTGATTTATGACACCCTGTATAAAGGAAAATGTCTATGGACATGAATAATGAAAAAGCAAAGAAAGGGTATCTGGTCTTATGTTTTCATTTTTTAACGGAAAAAGACAAACGAAAAAAAACATGAAAAAAGAGCAAAACAGCTCCGATCAACCAAATAGTAATACCAAGTATCCAGGTTACATCGATAACACACTCTCGACCAATATTGACATTATTAGAAAAAGAACAGGAAACAGTTCAGACATTGTTTTTAGATCATTAAAAATCGGCCGGAACCCTGAGATTAAAACCGCAGTTGTGTATGTTAAGGGCATGGTTGATAGTCAATCGGTAAACGACTTTTTAATCGAACCAATGATGAATAACCCAGCTTTACAAGAAAAGATTATTCCCCAGGAAGTGTTGACTATTATTACCGAAGAGGTGGTTGCGCTCGGCGGTGTCAAACCAGTAAATGATTGGGATGAATTGTTTGGATCCTTGATGTCGGGGAACACCATTATTTTTATTGATGGTGTAAGTGAAGCACTTATTGCCAGCACACAAGGAGGAGAAAGACGTTCGATTCAGGAATCGACTACGTATGTATCAGTCCGTGGACCAAAGGAAGCCTTTACTGAATCGATTGAGACAAATATCGCTATGGTACGCCGGATCATAAACAATCCAGATTTATGGATTGAGTCCATGAAACTCGGAAAAATGACAAAGACAGACGTCTCGGTTATGTACATAAATGAGATTGCGGACAAAGAAATAGTCAAGGAGGTACATAAACGGTTAAAAAGAATTGACCTTGATGGCATTCTTGAATCGGGCTATATTGAACAGCTGATTGAAGATCAGACATTGACTACATTTCCAACACTTTACCATACAGATCGGCCGGATGCTGTCGCGGGCAACCTGCTGGAGGGAAGAATTGCTATTTTTGTGAATGGTACACCATTTGTACTGTTGGGTCCTGCCGTATTTATTCAATTTTTTCAATCCGTTGAAGATTATTATGAAAGGTATGATATTGCAACAGCTGTTCGCTTTTTGCGTATCTTCATCTTCTTTATATCGCTTATAGGTCCTGCCGTATATATTGCTATCACGACTTTCCATCAGGAGATGATACCAACACAGCTGGCCATTATTATTGCGGCGCAGCGGGAATCCGTGCCTTTTCCGGCATTTGTTGAAGCCCTCATTATGGAAATAACGTTTGAAATTTTGCGGGAAGCGGGCGTCCGCATGCCGAAAGCGGTAGGTTCGACCATCTCTATTGTTGGAGCGCTTGTCATTGGACAGGCAGCGATACAAGCCGGAATTGTTTCACCTGCCATGGTCATTGTCGTATCTATCACTGCTATAGCGAGCTTTGCCACCCCTTCCTATGCGGTTGCAATATCAGCCCGTTTAATCAGATTCTTATTTATGATCAGCGCCGCAACCTTTGGGTTTTATGGACTTATACTGGCATTAATTATGCTATTGGTTCACCTATGCAGCCTGCGTTCATTCGGTGTTCCATATATGTCTCCAATCGCACCCTTCATTCCGGGTGAAGCCGGTGATACATTTGTCCGGAAACCAGTTTGGGCTTATAAAGAACGGCCACGATTAATCGCTACTGAAAATTTGATCCGGGAAGGGAAAGATCAGAGGCCGCAGCCGCCTGCCAATCGCCAAATAGATAATCAAAATCAAAACATCAAAAAAGGTGACCAAAATGAAACGTAGATGGATGTTTCTTTTCCTCATGCTAATAAGTTTACTGTTTTTATCGGGGTGCTGGAGTAAAAAAGAGTTGCCTGAGCTTGCCATCATCTCGGCAGTTGGAATTGATAAAAATGAGGAAGGGAAATTTGTAAAGACCCACCAGTTTATCAATCCCAATAACGTAGCGGGAGGACTTCAGGGAGGAGGAGGGGGGCAAGGCCCATCAGTAAGTGTATATACTTCAACAGGAGATAATATCCTTGAAGCGCATTTTCGTGCTTCGACCAAGGTATCACGGAGATTGTATCACTCCCATGCAAACCTATTGGTTATCAGTGAAGAGGTGGCAAGGGAAGAGGGTATTCAAGATATCTTGGATGCCTTTGAGCGTGATCCTGAGATTAGGACGACCATGACGATCGTGATTGCAAAGGGTAGAAAAGCAGGAGATATTATAACCTCTTTGACGTCCATCGATCGGATTCCGGCAGAAAAGGTAAATAAAACGTTAGAAACCACTGAAAAAATGTTTGGTGAACATATAAAAGTCAGTATTCAAGAATCAATTTCGATTTTGGAGTCTTCTGGTAGAGAGCTTGTGATCACAGGTTTTCGGCAAAAAGGGGATTCAGAAAAAGGGAAAAAGTTAGAAAATATTCAAAATTCCGAACTGGATGCTACCCTCGAAGCGGATGGTCTCGCCATTTTTAAAGAAGGAAAATTAATTGATTGGTTCCATGATGAAGATGCGAGGGGCGTTGTTTGGATACTTGATAAAGTAAAGGAAACAAACGTGAATATAGACTGGGAAAAAAAGAAAGACGCAATTGCTTACCAAGTAATCCGGCAAAAAACAAAAGTATCTGCTGACGTAAAAAATGGAAAACCTGCTATCACGATTCATGTACGTGCGGAAGGAGATATTCGCGAAGTTGTGGTCCCTGTTGATTTAACAGATCCGAAAGTAATTGCAAACATTGAAAAAGGCTTGGGTAAAGAGATTGAGAAAGAATTAAAAGACTCGATTAATCTGGCTCAAAAAAACAAATCGGATATTTTCGGTTTCGGTGAGACTGTACAGCGTTCTTATCCGGATGCATGGAGAAAGATGAAAAATAATTGGCATGATGTGACCTTCCCTGATTTAAAAGTGAACGTAAAGGTTGAAGCATTCATACGCAGAACGGGGTTAAGAACCAATTCATATCTTTCGCAAATGGAAATAAACCGGTAATGGAAAGGAATTGAGAGCCTGTTGGAGAAGGCAAAAATCAACGCATACCAGCTGTTTGTTCTTATTGTCTTGTTTGAGCTTGGGAGTGCCTTGATGGTTCCCCTGGCCATTGAAGCGAAACAGGATGCCTGGCTTGTCATTTTGATTGGGATGGGAGGCGGACTTTTCTTGTATTTAATCTATTATAGCCTTTATTATTACTATCCAGATATCCCGTCCACAGAATATGTACAAAAAATAATGGGGACCACTCTGGGACGGATCATCGCCTTCTTTTATGTGGTTTATTTTGTTTACCTTGCAGCAAGAGTGTTACGGAATTTCGGGGAAATGCTGGTAACATTTGCTTATCCGGAAACCCCTTTGTTTGTCATCAATGCTTTACTTATTGTTTTGGTTATCTATACAGTCCGAAAAGGAATTGAAGTATTGAGCCGGACAGGGGAATTCCTTTTTGTATTTATGAGTTTTCTTTTAATTAGCGCCTCAATTCTCGTCGTTGTTGGAGGAATTATCGATAGCAATAATTTGAGACCGATACTTGCAGATGGCATACAGCCGGTCATGAAAACGGTCCTAATGCATAATTTATACTTTCCGTTTGGGGAAGTCGTTGTATTTACGATGATTTTACCGTATTTAAATCGATCCGAAAAGGCGAAACGTACGGGTTTAATGGCGATTGGATTATGCGGGTTAATCCTGTCTCTTATCACGGCGGTCAATATCAGCGTCCTCGGAGTAAGTCTCGTTTCACGTTCGCAGTATCCCCTTCTTTCGACTATACAGACAGTTGAAGTTGCTGGTTTTTTGGAACGTCTCGATGTTTATTTTGTTCTTGCTGTAGTAATTGGCGTCTTTGTTAAGATAGCGGTGTTTTTCTATGTGGCGATGGAAGGCGCTGCTAATTTGTTTGCGGTCAAAGAATCTGCACGTCTCGTTGTTCCGATTGGAGTTGTCATTTTGATCTTGTCCATAGCAGTTGCTAGCAACTTTTCGGAATTTTTTCAGGAGGAACATCGATTTGTCCACTTTTACGTACATCTTCCTTTTCAAGTTATTATACCAATATTCCTTCTAATTATTGCTTTCTTTAAGAACAGGAAAAAAAGTAAGGGATAAGCCGCAAAATAGTAATGGTTATTCAACAAAAAAATGTCTCAGAACCTATTTTGAAGAGGGTGGTAAAATGAAGATCCTCGGTATTGCTTTATTGATACTAGTCGTATTAATCAGCTTTTCTTTGTACGTTGACGTTACGTTTTTACATGTTAGTTTGACGAATTCAATAAAGAATGTGTTGAATCCTTTTATTGTGATGGATTCGGTGGAATTATTTATTTTCGTCCTTTTTCTTTTCTTCTTAGTTGCTCCTTCTCTTACCTCTTATATTCGAAAAAGGAAAAAGGGTTCAAACAATGAAAAAAAACAGCAGCAGCCTTAAAGACAAAGGTTCTTACGTAATGAGACCTTTATCGATTCCCATAATTGAACTGCACCCCAATTGTTAGATACAACTAACGATTGGAGGTGCAGTTAAAAGGATTGAGCCCTGTTTAATACAGGGTTCAATCCTCGGTAGCTGCTTAACTTATTTTTCTAACTTTTGGGGTTCACTATAGAAGAAAAGCGGCAAGTGATGCAAAAGTTAAAGCTACTCCTTTAAAGAAAAGGGATATAAAAAAGGTCTCATTATCGCTATAGAAGGTCTTCCTTACCCGCCATAATGTATGTTTCCCCTACTCCATGAAAGGGTCTTCTATACCCACCATAAATGGCTTCCCTCTTGAAAATTTCATGGCTTCATCCCCGCTTTCTTAAAAGGAATATCTAATCCATAACATACTATGAATGATAGTTGGGTAAAGAGCTTATCCTTTTTCAAAATGGGTTCCTGCCTATTGATCATTTACGTATAAAACAAGCTTGCTCTCTCTTATGAGAAGGGATAGTCTATTTAAAGTTCTTATGTAAAATAACTGTCTTTTATAACTACAAACGAGACAGCTGGGTGTCTTTTTTTGTCGTTAGGTTCACTCTATCGACAAGATTACTCTTTTTGGTAAGCGGATATTTTAATTCTATACTCTCTCATCCAAAATTTTCAACGATTAGTAGTACAAGCCCCTTCTTCTGAATATGATGCCATTACATCAGTTTCCTGGAGGGCTGCTTCATGAATTCAATACTCACATATGTTTTTTTAGGCGTATCATTAGCTGCTCCGGTCGGGCCTGTTAATGCTGGCCAAATAGATACGGGGATTAAAAACGGGTTTTTTCATGCCTGGATATTTGGCATTGGCGCCTTAACAGCAGATGCAGCGTATATGGCCATGGTTTATTTAGGTGTGGCCCAGTTTATCGATTCGCCTTTTATGAAGACTCTGCTATGGTCGTTTGGCTGCTTTGTCCTTACGTACACAGGCGTGGAGAGTTTAATTACAGCGCACAAGATAGAAGTGAAAGTAAAAAAAGGCAAAGCAATTCCGTTAAAAAGATCTTTTTTATCGGGATTTTTAATGTCATTATTAAACCCTTTAACAGTCTTGTTCTGGCTCGGTATATATGGATCCGTTCTTGCGGAAACAGCAGAATCCTTAACTGATAATCAACTATTCCTTTATAGTGCGGCCATTATTGCCGGGATCCTTTGTTGGGATTTACTGATGGCCGCTTTATCCAGCGTCGCACGAAGATTTTTATCCAGCGCGCTCTTAAAAATGATCTCCATTATATCGTCATTATCCATGTTTGGCTTTGGGATCTACTTTGGCATACAGGCATTTCGTACGTTGTTTTTATAATGCTAAACATTGGATTCATTTGTTTTTTCTTTTTCCCATGTTTTACGCAGTTTTAAAACAACTACAGCAATAATGGTAATGAACACTAAACTGATAAAGAAGCCTGGCCGGCTTGTGGAGTGAAACAGGGTGCCGCTCACTGCTAAAAAGACAAGAATCATGCCGATCACCCTTTTAACTTTATCAGAAGGAGAGGGCTCAATTAACCTGTGATACAACGTTAAGATAAAAAACCAATTATAAAGCAGCATAAGTCCAGCCGCTGTTGTAATGTACTCATATACCTTTCCGGGTAAGAGTAAAGATGTGACGATGGATAAGACAAGCCCGCCAGAAGTCAATGCAACAGCAGGTAGAGGCACTTTAAACTTCTTGTTCTTTTGCTTGCTAAAGATAGCTGGAGCATCACCATCTTCAGACAACGTCAAAAGAATGGTAGTAACCGAAAACAACGAAGCAGACATAGTTGAAAAACCAGCAATGATAATGGCGCCATTAAACACATGCGGGAAAAAGTCCAGATTGTAGCTTTGTAATGCTACTACAAAGGGGCTTTTATCTTGCTGAAACGAATTCCAGGGAATGAGTGTTAATGCTAACGAAAGGGCAGTAAAATATATGAGTCCTAATAATCCGATCATCACTTTCCCTGCTTTAGGTGCATCCTCTTTATTCCGAAGGTTAATGGCCATGACGCTCATCACCTCAATCCCCCCGTGCGCATAAAAGGCGAACAAGAGAGAACTCCAAAACCCAATTGCTCCAGTTGGAAAAAACTCATTAAGAGACCTCGGAAGCCCTTCGATTGGCTTGCCGTCAAACGTCCCCGTTAACGCTAAAACAGCAATCACGATAAACATAAAAATGGCAGCAACTTTGATTACAGCAAATACACTTTCTAATTTTCCAAACGCTTTTGTACCGATAAAAAGAACAAGTAAACCACAAATCGCAAATCCTGTTGCGAACATCCATAAAGGGACATCAGGAAACCAAAATTTTGACAATAGCGAGATCGCTGTCAATTGACTCCCGATAATTAACATTTCAGAACACCAATAAACCCAGCCGCTGCAAAACCCGGCCCATCGTCCATATGCTTTTTTCGCATAAGAGCGGAATGCCCCTTTTTGGGGATCCTTGGCAGACATCTTTGCGATTGCCTCAAACACGATATAGGTTCCACATGCGGCCATTAAAAAGGCGAGGACAACCGAAGGACCTGTCATTTTAATGGCTATACTGGATCCTAGAAAAAAGCCTGTACCAATAATGCAGCCAACACCAATCAATGATAACTGCCACCAAGCAAGTTTGCCGTCAGAGCTGTTACTGCCTGTTTGTTTTCCCATTTTTGCACCTCCTCGTGAGATAGGCTTTCACGAGAAAGGTGTTTTATGTGAAAAAAAAGATGGAAAATAACGTGAAAATAAAGAAAATCAAACGTGCTCTGTTGTGCATAAAAAGAATTTTCAAGGTCATCTTATACTCAATTAGAAAAAACATAACAAACATCACGGGGGCGCCCTATGGATACGAATAAAAAAGAAAAAGTAAGCGTGTCGTGCGTTGTCAGTATGGCTTCTATTCCGCTTGTCATGACTCTTGGAAATTCCATGCTAATACCGGTTCTGCCGATATTAGAAAGGAAAGTGGGGATATCCCCTTTTCAGTCCAGTATGATCATAACCAGCTACTCCGTTGCCGCCATTTTTCTTATTCCTGTTGCGGGATATTTATCTGATCGTTACGGACGGAAGAAGGTTATACTGCCAAGTTTGATTCTTGCGTTAATTGGGGGTTTGATTGCCGGGTTTGCTTCATGGAAAATGGAAAATCCGTATACATGGATTATAATCGGAAGAATATTACAGGGGATTGGGGCATCTGGTGCTTTCCCGATCATTTTGCCATTAGTCGGTGATTTGTATAAAGATGATGATGAAAAGGCAAGCGCCTGTTTAGGAATTATCGAAACGTCCAACACCTTTGGGAAAGTATTGAGCCCTATCTTAGGGTCTGTATTTGCTGCCGTACTATGGTTTTTGCCCTTTTTTTCCATCTCCTTTTTTAGCTTAATCTCCATCGCATTAATTTTTTTCTTTATTAAAGTACCAAAGGAAAAAGACAAACCGAAAAAGTTCAATGAATTTTTGCGTAATACGAGAAAAACGTTCAAGCATGAAGGAAAATGGCTGTTTACCTTATTCCTTGTTGGAATATTTGTTATGCTGGTGTTATTTGGTGTTTTATTTTTCTTATCTGATATTCTGGAAAAAGTTCATAATCAGCATGGAATCAAAAAAGGGTTTATATTAGCAATCCCTCTTTTTATGCTCTGTATTACTTCCTTTATCACCGGCCGCAAAATGAAAGGCCATCTTCCAACAATGAAAAAAATTATGATCGTATGTTTAATTATCCTGTCAGTCAGCATTGCTTTTGTCGGTTTTACAAGCAAAAATCTTGTCCTTCTTTTAATTGCGACAAGTGTAGTCGGCACGGTGATTGGCGCGTTACTGCCGCCGCTGGATGCAATCGTTACTGAAAATATAGAAAAAGAAGAGAGAGGAACCATCTCTTCATTTTACAGTTCGGCAAGATTTATCGGGGTTGCAGCAGGCCCTCCCATTATGTCAATCGTCATGAAAAACTATTTGAATATTAGTTATATAATCGCTGGGGTACTGGGGCTTATCCTTTTAGCAATCGTAATTAAATGTGTGAAAGTAGATGAAATTGAAAATTAAAGGATAGTCAAAAACAGGACGTGCCGAAGCTCATCCTGTTTTTTATTGTTCATTAGAAACGGTTTAAAATTTTAAAGAGAAGGGGAAAAGTTCGGACAAGTTCATTTCTAATTGACGCATATAGGAGGAGAGACAATGGCAAAAAAACTCGCAATGCATGAAACGCTGGAAGTACACGAAGTCCTTTTATTTAAAACATCTTGTATAACCAAAAGTATGGCAATAGCCGATCAGGTGGAAGACAGAAAATTAAAAAAGATGCTCCAGGAGGACATTAAGAGCTCGAAAAAAGCAATTAAAGATTTACGTACGAATCTAGAAAAGGAAAAGGGGTAATACGATGGTGAAAAAAACAGTTATCCTAGATGACTTAGCGATTGCTACGGATTTTTTATTGACATCAAAAGAAAAGCCGCTGTGCGAAATCTTGCCGTAGCTATCACAGAAACAGCTACCCCTGAGGTAAAGCAGGTGCTTCGCCGAGAACTTGATAATGCGATTGATACACATGACAAAATCGCACAATACATGATTGACAATGAAATGTACCATGCTTATGATCTTGAAGAACAAATTACGCATGATATGGAAAAGGCGGATATTGCATTAAAGCTGGCAGGAAAAACAACTGATTCGACGACTAAAAAGAAAACAACAAAGAGCAAGAAAAATTAGCAAATTACTTGATCTTTATGAAGCCTTTTTCCAATAATAAAACGCAATTAAGTTGCCATACCATAATGGTCCAATGAGGAGTGCGAACCGGGTGTGTGGAAAAAAGCCCATGATCACAACGACACAACCGAGAAAAGCAAGAGTCAAATACGAACTAAAGGGGTAAAAGGGCATTTTATATAGAAGTTTTTTCTGCTTCTCTTTAGACAATCTTTTACGAAAACGGATTTGCGACAATAGAATAATGGCCCACGTCCATACAGCTCCACACGTGGCGATACTGGTTAACCATATAAATACTTTTCCTGGAGCTAAATAATTAAGGGCTACCCCGATTAATAAAATCCCTACAGAAGCAACTACGGCGGCTCCAGGAACACCAGTTTTCGATAATTTGCTATATTTAGCCGGTGCTTCACCTTGCTGTGCCAAATTGAAAAGCATGCGCCCCGTGCTAAAAATACCACTGTTGCAAGATGAAAGAGCAGCGGTAAGTACTACAAAATTAAGGATTCCTGCAGCGCCTGGAATTCCAATTTTGTTGAATGTCATGACGAATGGACTCCCTGTGCCAAGGTTGTCCCACGGATAAATAGACATAATCACGAACAATGCGCCAACATAGAAAACAAGAATCCGCCAAAAAACCGTATTAATCGCTTTTGATAATGATTTTTCAGGATTTTTCGCCTCTCCTGCAGTAACGCCAATCATTTCAATCCCCATGTAGGCGAACAGCGCCATTTGCAAAGACATTAAGACTCCTGAAAAACCGTTTGGGAAAAATCCGCCATGAGACCATAAATTATGGATTCCAGTCGCAATGCCCCCGTTCCCAAGCCCAAAAGTAATCATGCCAATCCCAACGACAATCATAAAGAAAATGGTGATGACCTTAATAAGTGAAAACCAAAACTCAAACTCACCAAACAACTTGACTGACATGAAATTTATGGCAGTCATTAAAACCAATGCAGCAAGCGCCCATATCCAGCGCGGAATGTCAGGGAACCAGAACTCCATATAGATTCCTACAGCTGTAATTTCAGCCATGCAGGCAACGAGCCATATAAACCAATAATTCCATCCCGTTAAAAATCCTGCCAGAGGCCCTAAATAATCGTACGCATATTGACTAAATGACCCAGCTACCGGGTTATCTATTGCCATTTCCCCGAGAGCACGCATGATAAAAAATATCGCGATTCCACCAATCGTATAGGAAAGTAGTATAGCGGGTCCCGCCAACTTAATGGCTGAACCTGATCCTAAAAATAAACCAACCCCAATAGCAGCTCCTAAAGACATTAATGAAATGTGTCTTTGTTCTAGCCCGCGTTGTAATTCTGTTGGATTATTGTTTTTTTGCATAGAGACCTCCAGGGATTTTATGGAAAAAGAAAGTTTCTACAATCTGCTTATAGTTATGCGTTTTTTATGTATTAATGAATGATCTTTTTTTGCATCAAAAAAGCCATATTTAGCGTTTTACAAGCTGCTAAATATAGCTTTGGGATGTTGGGAAAAGTAAGTTTTACGAAGATAGAAGTGCTCGCTGCTGATTTTTCAGATGAAAAAACACGGACCGCACTAGTTTTCAAACCTTCTCTTCATTTTTCTTTTAGCTGTATGGCTATCATTTTACCGACTGCTTCCTCTGCAGCAAAAGGAGTAACCATCCCAGGCGGCTGCCGTTCTCGCTCATCCTTTAAACATGCAAGCATAGGAGATTCAATTTTTGATGTATCTATCATTGCAGTCCCCCCAATAAGCCCAAAATCAAGTTTTTCCTTTTAAGCCATCTATCAATTCATTAAGACTAGGTTTCCCTATTTCCACACATAATTTACACTTTATTGTCACCAGCGGAAAATGTCCGTTAATGAATGATGAACCTTTTATGGAAGAAAATGAAAACAACCCTTTGACTAACAGCAGTCTGCTAATCAAAGGGTTGTTTTTTATTTTTTCAATATATCCGTTTCTTTTAACACTTCTTCGTTTTCTTCCTTATCTTTCATATCATTATTCGGCTTGTCTTTAGAAAGGAACCAGCCCCCTATACCGATCAAAAGAAGGACTGACCAGAAGATTAATTTCCAAGCTGTCCCTTTTCCGAAGTCTTGTGATAGGATGGCCACATCTGGATGTGACAGGGCAAAAACCCCGAGTTTTACCCCAACCCATGCAACAACGAGAAAGGCTGCCGTTTCCAGTCCGGGCTTCCGATCCAGCAATACAACAAAATATCCGGCCGCAAATCTCATAATAACTAGTCCAATGATACCGCCAGCAAGTACGACCGAAAAGTGACCTCCGTCAAGACCGCCGATTTCCGGCAAATTTGTTTCCGGAAGAGTGATGGCGAGTGCAACCGCCGCAAGAATGGCATCAACTGCAAACGCAATGTCCGCCAATTCGACTTTGATAACGGTCACCCAGAAGCCGGAACCTTTTTTCTCCTTTTCGTTTTTCTTTAAATGGCTTTTTAATACATATTTCTTTAATAAGTGATACATCGCAATACCAAATAAATAAATGGCACCAATTGCTTGTACCTGCCAAATATCAACTAAAAAAGAGATAATAAACAAGGAGCCGAACCTAAAAACAAAAGCACCGGCCAGTCCATAGAACAGGGCTTTCTTTCTTTGCTCTTGCGGCAGATGCTTCACCATCGTCGCAATTACAAGAGCGTTATCCGCGGCTAAAATTCCTTCTAGCCCAATTAAAATGATCAGTACCCAGCCGTACTCCAATAAAACGGCAACATCCATAAAAAATGCTCCTTTCACCAATGGCCAAAATTTTCACAGGAAATTTTCGTTTTTGCAATTTTATAAAATAGTTTCTTTTTATGTATGACCCCTACATAAAGAAAATAAACATTCTGATGACTGTTTGGACAATAATTCATCACAAAGAACTATCGAAAACAAAAATATAGACCAATTATATGGGTTTCTATTTGTGCAGATTGATTATCCATCCTTTTTTAATTTAATCGAAAGAAGTTTTCACGCGGTATTTGCTGAAGATTGGTGAATCGAAAGTCTTTTGTATCACGAGGTGGATTCTTTTTATAAAGGTTTCATAAAAAGATGGATATTTTTACTCGCGATGCAAATATTGTCGAATGATGTCGAACTGTGTATAATAAAAGTGTCTTTAAGACTATGCTGAAATAATCCAAAAGTCTTTCTCGAAATTGAGGTTTAACGATTGCATAAGGATTTCAGACCAGTTGCAACACACCGTATTTTAGACAAGGGCTTTTTTTAAGCGCAGTAGAGAAAAAAATTTACTTTTTAAGGAGAAATGATCTATGTTTTTTAAGTCGGCACAAGCTGACCAACTCGCTGCATTATTAGAGGAAAGTCGAAAATTAAGAAAAAAAGCAGAAGTAAATGACTTTTCTAGTTTGTTTGAAGTTTCTGGTGATAGTCAAGAAAAAAGAGAAATAGCAGAAAATCTGAACGCGGTTTTGCAGATGATGCAAAAGAATACCGAAAAGGTAACTACTCGTCTTGAACTGGTGACTGAAGCGATTGAAGTTGGTTTATGGGAAATGGATGTAGTAGAAGGCGATCCGAATCATCCTGACAATTCGTTTGTATGGGGGGATGAAGTTCGTAAAATGCTTGGTTACCGGGATGAAACGGAGTTCCCTAATAGCCTTGATAGCCTGGTGAAAATTTTACATCCTGACGACCGGGATTGGGTAGTTGAATCTTTTGGGAGTTACATAACTGACAGTTCGGGAAAGACGCCATTTGATGTGGAGTACCGTGTGCTTTTTAAAAGTGGCGAATATCGTTGGATTCATGCTCTCGGAGCGACAGTAAAAGACACAAATGGTGTTCCTGTAAGAATTGCTGGCGCTTTAATTGATATACATGAGAAGAAAAAGAAAGAACAACAATTAGAGAATTTTGTAACACGTTATGATCTTATCAATCGTGCACTGGTAGAAGCACCTTGGGATATGACCGTAGTTGCCGGCGACGTTGTTAATCCGAATAATGAATTTTGGTGGTCGCCGCAATTCCGTAAAACACTTGGCTATACGGATGAAACGGATTTTCCAAATGTGATGGGCAGTTGGAGCAGCAGACTGCATCCAGAAGACGCAGACCGGGCTGTGGAAGCTCTTGCTAACCATTTAAATGATTATACCGGCAATACCCCCTTTGAAGAAGAATATCGGCTTGCGTTAAAAAGCGGAGAATATCGCTGGTTTCATGCCAGTGGAGCAACCATTCGTGACAATCAGGGTGTCCCATTGCGAGTGGCCGGAACAATCCGGGATATTACGTATGAAAAAAATAAAGAACAAATTGTGCAAACGATGACGACTCAAATGCAGCAGCTCTCGGATTCTATTAACGAGATGGTGCGAGGGGTACATTCAATCACCAGTCAAGCACAAGAACTTGCGATCGCTCAGGAGCAATCGACTGAAGCTGCTAATAAAGCAAAAAGCAGCACGGATGAAACAAAGAACATTTCAAAGTTCATCCGGGAAATTGCGGAACAAACAAATCTCTTAGGTTTAAATGCCGCAATCGAAGCTGCCCGTGCAGGGGAGCTTGGCCGTGGTTTTGGCATTGTAGCGGACGAGGTAAGAAAACTGGCTGTTCATAGTTCAGGGGCAACGGAGAACATAGAAAACAGCTTGAGTGAGATGAATGAATTGATCGAAACCATTTTACACCAAATTGGTAATATGAGTACTCTTACACAGACTCAAGCTGCGCTAACCGAAGAAGTAAATGCTTCAATGGATGAAATAAATGCGATGTCAAAATCAATAGTGGAATTTGCTAAAACAATATAATGCTCACATGGATAAGCAGGACAAACCTAATTACATTGAAATGGGTTTGTCTTTTTTGTTCTTTTTAAGCTTAGTGTGGAGCCTCTCATGAAGTGCTATGCGTAAAGACGTAAAGATGTTAAGGTTTAATACAGCGGGGAATGTATAAATTTTATGCTTTCTGTGTTTAAATCATTTATAAAAGTTGAGGGAGAAAAAAGATGCAACCAAATTTAAACCCAATGAACCCGCAACCAAGAAAAAATAAAAGACGATATTTATCTGTTAAGAAAAAATTTTGGGCCAGCCATTTATTTGCATTTTCGTGGATGGCTCTGTCTATTTATATAACGCTTCCATGGCTTTCTGATTTATCACATATTCTCTCTTTTCCGGTCGCATTCATCATCATTGCTGGGATTGCCTATATTCCAGGTTACATGAATGCATTTCTTGTTGCTAGTTTATCATTAGATAGACAGCAGCCTTTTGTTGACGAATTTCCAAGAGATTCAATTACTCTGCTTATTGCAGCTCATAATGAGGAGAGTAGTATAAAAGAAACTCTAAGTTATGTGAAAGAGCAAGATTATAACGGTCGTATTAACGTTATTCTGATAAACAACTGTTCAACTGATCAAACGGTAAAAAGAGCTTTAGAGGCTAAAGAGGAGTTTGGTCTAAATTTAGCCATTTTGCATGAAGATAAACCCGGCAAATTTCATGCGTTGAACCGGGGGTTGAAAGAAGTCACTACGGATTACCTAATCACTTTGGATGCAGATACATTACTCCATCCGTCTGCTATTCGTTATTTAGTCGCACGGATGAAGAGCAGCCCAAGTGACGTATGTGCTGTAGCAGGTTCGGTTTTAGTAAAAAACAGTCGTGATAATTTATGGACGAAAATACAAGAGTGGGATTACTTTCTTGGTATTGCCTCTATTAAACGATTACAGGGACTTTATCAGGGAACCCTTGTTGCACAAGGTGCATACAGTCTATACAAAACAGAAAGCATTCAAAAGGTAAATGGCTGGCCGGATGCAATTGGCGAAGATATTGTTTTAACTTGGAGATTGCTTGAAAAAGGATGGAAGGTTTATTTTGAACCTTTGGCAGTGGCTTTTACTGAGGCGCCAAACACGTTGAAGCATTTCATCCGCCAGCGCTCTAGATGGGCTAGAGGCATGATTGAAGGACTCGCACAAATTAAACCATGGCAGCAACCCCAAATTTATACGAAATATTTAACGGGTATGAACTTTGTCATGCCATATCTTGATTTAACTTATACATTGGGATGGATTCCTGGCCTCATTTTGGCTTTATTCGGTTACTATTGGATTGTGGGAGCGATGACATTATTCGTATTGCCTCTCACTTTCCTTAGCTTTGGACTCCTCTATCTATTCCAAACGAAATTTGTGTTTAAACCTTTAAAGCTCAAAGTACGGAAAAACCTAACAGGATTTCTTCTTTTCATATTATTTTATCAAATGATTATGTCACCTGTATCAGTCTATGGATACATACAGGAACTCTTTAAATTTAAACGCAGATGGAAATAGATTAAACATAGACGCATCCTTAAGCGCGTGTTTCTTTATGTTTTATTTATCTTTCAGGGGGTACAGAATAACTAAATGGAATAGGAGATGAAAAGATGAAAGAAGATAAGAAAACGTATTACGTTGACCTTAACAGTGAGAGCATCTTAGATAAACCTATTGATAGTCCTAGTTTTGTAATTAAAGCGAATGACCAGGAAATCAGTGTGCTGAAAAGAGTTTTTGAAGAAAAATATGAAGCGGAATTAGAAACGTATGTCCGTTCACACATCCCTTATCTTGAGTATCATCATGATCCAGAAAACGATCACTATGATGGAGCACAACAAATAATTTATGCGATCATCTATCACTTAGGAGATGAAGAAGCAAAGCAGCACATCAAAGGAATGGGCATTTTAAACGAACGTAAATCCGATCACCCGGAAACGGAGCAATTTAAATAAACATGCATGCCTTTATAGATCTTATAATACCCGCCGCTGCCAGCGGCGGGCTTTGTTCGGGATTTATACGATTTCTCCAATCGCAGCTTTCCGTGATTGCTCAATTAATGTTAGAATTCCTTCAGGAAGCCGCTCGAACCGTTCTTCAAAAGAGCCGCTTTCTTTATACCGATAATAAATTTGCTGGAGGACAGCGGCTATTTTGTAAAAAGCGAAACTCACATAATAAGGAAGGTTAGTCAGATCACGCCCCGTTTTTTCGCCATACCGCTCAGCCAGCTGTTTGCGTGAGTAAAATCCCGGCTGATTTGTGACTGCGGTCAAGCTTGTAAAGGCTTCATCTTTTTCTGTCCAGTAGGCGAGACTGATACCGAGATCGAGTAATGGATCGCCGATTGTCGTCATTTCCCAATCAAACACAGCGACAATAGTATCCGGGCGTTCTGTTTTAAACATGATATTATTTAGTTTAAAATCGTTATGGACAAGAGTTGCTGCCGGTGATTCGGGTTTTTGAGCACAAAAGTAGGTTTCAAGGTCAGCCGCGTCCGGCGTATTAGGTGTCCGGGCTCGGTCGTAACGCGTAATCCATCCCTCTACTTGCCGCTTCAAATAGCCTTCCGGTTTGCCAAGTGACGACACATCAAAATCAATGCTGTGCAATAAAGAGAGTTCATCGATGAATGTTTCGGAAATGCACTGTTTCTGTTCAATATTATTCCATTTTTCTGGAAGTTTGTCATCGATGACTACGCCATTTTTCAGTTCCATGACGTAAAAGTGCCGGTCCATTACATCCGGATCATTACAAAATAAATAAGGTGCCGGGGCTTTTGGATAAAGCGGATGAATCGTGGAAAGGAGTCTGTACTCACGTTCCATATCATGGGCTTTTGGCGGCAAATAACCGAAAGGAGGGCGCCGAAGCACTCCCTCCCAGTCACCGATTGAGATGCGGTACGTCAAATTCGAGTACCCGGATGTGAACGGGTCGACTTGAATAGGTTCAGAAATGGGAAGGTTCAATTCATTTTTTAAATAATGTTCAACTTTTTTCCAGTTAATGGTCTTTGTTTCACTTTTCAATGGCAAATTCCTCCCTTTGCTTCTTAAAAGCTTTAATCATGGAGCGAGCGACGACCATGCGGTGTACTTCGTCCGGTCCATCGTAAATGCGGGCGGTTCGTGCTTCCCGATAAAATCCTTCAAGCGGTGTATCGCCGGTAATACCTAATGCTCCGTGTACCTGAATGGCCCGGTCAATTACGTCATGCAATACTTTGGCTCCGTAAAACTTAATCGCTGATATTTCTTGACGTGCTTCTTCTCCCTGATCCATGAGCCACGCCGCTTTTAATGTCATTAAACGAAATGCTTCAATTTCAACAGCTGAATCCGCGATGAAATTTTGAATTGTTTGAAATTCTGCAAGTTTTTGTCCACGTGTTTCACGTTCAAGGGAGTAGCTGATCATCATATCCAGGCTGCGTTTTGCAACACCAATCCAGCGCATTGCGTGTGTAATGCGTCCAGGACCGAGCCGGAGCTGAGCAAGCTTAAAGCCGGCGCCGCGTTCGCCAAGCAAAGCGGATTTTGGAACGCGGCAGTTTGTGTACTGCACTTCACAGTGCCCGCCGGCAAAATGGTCGCCAATAACAGGTACTTCACGGACGATTTCAAATCCGGGGTTATCATTGTCAACAAGGAAAAGGCTAAATTGCTGATGAACCGGTGCATCTGGATCGGTTTTCGCCATCACAATTGAAAAGCTTGATCCGATTGCACCTGTTGTAAACCATTTATGTGCATGGATCACCCATTCATTTCCATCAAGCTCTGCAATTGCCTGAAGAAGCCGTGGATCAGAACCTGAAACTTCCGGCTCAGTCATTGCAAAGCACGAACGAACGTCACCGTTTACGAGCGGGTATAGGTATTTTTCTTTTTGCTCATCTGTGGCGGCATGCCATAAAATCTCACCGTTACCGGCATCTGGTGCCATTGAGCCAAAAATATACGGGGCAATTGGGCTGCGTCCGATCACTTCTGATAAAAGGCCCAGTGATAGAAATCCCATCCCTGTACCGCCTGCTTCCTTTGCCATATGGGCAGCCCAGAGCCCCATATCCTTCACCTTTTGCTGAAGAGGCTTTAAAATTTCTTCAGGCAAACCGCGGTGGGGAACCATATGTTTTTCATTCGGATAAACATAATCAACCATGAAAGCGTTTGCTTTTTTAATCATGTCAATCTGCTCTGGTGAAGAAGAAAAGTTATACATTCAAAACACTCCTTTTCGTAAAAACTTTATTTATCTATATAAATGCATGATCTGTGCCAATGAAATAGATCACTTTCCTGTAAGAATAATGATGAAAAAACGAATCAAACCTGATTCAACTAATAAAATAATAGAGAAGGGTGTGAGAGGAATGCATAGTCTTGAAGTAGAAGTTGTAAAACTGTATAAAGCTGTTATTGACGCAAGCTACGATCCAATTTTTGTCGCGGATCATACTGGAATAGGATTAATCATGAATGAAGCATATACACGGGTGACCGGTGTCAAAGAGGATCAGCTGATCGGCCGCCATTTGCGGGATGTAATAAAAGAAGGGGTTATTTCCGATTCTATAACTCTAAATGTGCTTAGAAAAAAGAAGCAGATGACCATCATGCAAAATGTAAATGGAAAAGAACTGCTTGTTACCGGAAGCCCCATTTTTGATCATCAGGGAGCAATCAAATACGTCGTCACGAACTTGCGTGATATATCAGATCTCCAAACCCTTAAAGAAGAGCTAAAGAAAACAAAAGAGCTTGCGGAAACATATTTAAAAGAATTGGAGCAATATCAAGAAAAAAAACAATTTATCATGCATGAGGGAATCATCGCCAACAGCAGCAAAATGGCATTCGTGATTGATTTGGCAGAAAAAATGGCGCGTGTGCAAACAACTGTGCTGCTGCTCGGCGAGTCCGGCGTCGGCAAAGAAGTCATTGCGAGTTTAATTCAAAGTCTTGGCGACCGCGCTAATAAACCCTTTATCAAAGTAAACTGTGCTGCGATTCCGAAAGATTTGCTTGAATCCGAATTATTTGGCTATGAAAAAGGAGCCTTTACAGGTGCTCACGATAAAGGGAGACCTGGATTGTTTGAACAGGCTAACGGCGGCACAATTTTTCTCGATGAAATTGGTGAAATGCCGTTTGCACTTCAAGCAAAATTGCTCCGTGTCTTGCAGGAATTTGAGGTTACAAGAATTGGCGGCGGCCGTACGCTGAAAATCGATGTCCGTGTTATTTCAGCAACGAACCAGGATCTTGAATCACTAGTCGCGAAAGGGGAATTTCGGGAAGATTTGTATTACCGGTTAAATATCGTGCCAATCCGAATCCCGCCGCTGCGCGAACGACGCGAGGATATTCCCCTATTGGCCTGTCATTTTTTAAGTAAAGTGAACAAAAAATATGGTTTCAGCAAGCATTTATCAGATGATGCCTATAGGCTTTTACAGTCCTATTCCTGGCCGGGCAATATAAGGGAAATACAAAACATGGTTGAGCGGGCAGCTGTTACAGCAGAAGATGACCTTCTTGGTGTGGAGGATTTTCCAGTGACCATTCCACCAGGTGACGTTTTTCCCACCCAAAACAGGACATTGAAAGAAGTGGTCTCAGAAGTGGAAAGGGATATGATTTTGCGGGCAATTGCCGAATACAAAACGACTCGAAAAACAGCTGGTGTACTAGGCATCAGTCAGTCAGCGCTGGTGAAAAAGATGAAGCGCCTGGGGTTATAAGCGGAAGTCTGAATACAACGCGTTTTCACTTTTTTAGCAAAGACTCAGATGATTGAGTCTTTTTTTCATCGCTGATTCGAAAAGGACTCGGTTTTATTATTGCTTATTTATGAAATCGCTTACAAAACGCAGATCGGATAATATTTCTGCACTTGGCACTGTAATTGCATTATGAAGTTTACAATTCAAAAATGGAGGTGTTGAAATGGAGACTTACTCTTTTCCTTCTTTTCGTCTTGATAACAAAACGGCGGTTGTGACAGGAGGAAGTAAAGGTCTTGGGCTTGCTATAGCAGCAGGATTTGCAAACGCAGGGGCAAATGTCATGATTACCGGTCGTAATGAAAGCGCTTTAAAAGTTGCGGTTGATCAATTGGCGACACAAGGTCTCACTGTTCAGTGGAAAACAGCAGATGTGACGAATAGGGAAGAAGTAGCTTCTTTATTTGAGTACGTCGATGAACAATTTCCGAGGTTGGATATTCTCGTAAACAATGCGGGGATGAATATTCGCAAACCTCTAATTGACATTGAAGAAGATGACTGGGATCAGGTGCTTGGTACGAACCTAAAAGGAATATTTCTTGTTGGGCAGCAGGCGGCAATGAGAATGATGAATCAGAAAAGTGGGCGCATTATCAATATTTCTTCTATTTTAGGCCAAATCGGTATGCCCGCCCAGACGAGTTATGCGGCGAGCAAGGGAGGCATTAATCAGCTGACGAAGGTATGGGCGGCGGAACTTGCTCCTTACAATGTAACAGTAAACGCGGTTGCTCCTGCATACATTAAAACACCAATGACGGAACCATGGCTGAAGAATCCTGAACGGCTTGAACGTATTGTGAGCCGGACCATGATGAAACGAATTGGAGAGCCCTCTGAAGTGATGGGTCCGGCTGTGTTTCTCGCATCGGATGCATCTGGATATGTGACCGGGCAAATTTTACATGTCGATGGCGGCTGGACATCGAATTAAAGGAGAGGCGCAATATGATCAAACGAGAAACCATATTTGGACGGAATGTATCAGTTTATTCTGCACGGCCCTCCAACGTTTATGAAATGTTTAATCAATCTGCGGTGAAATTTCCAGATAGAGAGGCGGTCATACAAGACGGAAAACGAATCTCATATTATCAGTTGAAAAATATAGTAGAAAAAGCAGCGGGAAATTTACAGCGGCTTGGTGTGAAAAAAGGTGAACGGGTGGCGATGCTTCTTGGCAACCACATTGAATTTATTATTACAGCACTCGCCTGTGCAAAAATTGGTGCGGTGTTTGTACCGCTGAACACGAAGCTGACAATAAATGAGCTGAGTTATATGATCGGGCATTCCGGTGCGGTTGCTATCATTACCTCGAAAAAGTATTTGCCGGAAATTGGCGGCTGGGTTAAAAAATCGTCACTCCGTCTCTGCCTTCTTATTGATGGAAAGGAAGAAGGATGGCTTTCATTTCAAGAGGAAATGGGGCGGGCAGCTGTTTCATTTGGTGTTGCTTTGACAGATCAAATGCCTCTATACATTTTGTACACATCCGGCACGACCGGGCTTCCAAAGGGCGGTATTGGCAGCCATATCAATGTCATTCACAGTGCGATCAGTTACCGCGAAGTGATGCAATCAGACGAGTCAACCCGTACACTAATTGCGATCCCTCTCTTTCATGTCACCGGTCTGATCGGGCAGCTGTTTCACATGCTGCTTGTCGGCGGGGCGATTATTTTACTAGAGCGGTACAGTACTGTTCCATATATTCAAACAGTGGCGAAAGAAAAAGCGACTTTTTTATTTAATGTACCGACAATTTATATCATGATGATGGATCATGAATCGTTTCGAAACCATTCGTATGAACACGTTAAAACGATTGCGTATGGCGGCGCACCGATCTCGGCAGAAACAGTAAAAACAATCCGAACGCATTTTCCGCATGCCTCGCTTCATAACGCATACGGCGCAACAGAAACCACTTCGCCGACGACGGTAATGCCGCGGGAATATGGCATGGATAAAATTGCATCGGTCGGGCTGCCGGTTCCGGTTGCTGAAATTAAAACAGTTAAAACAGACGGCAGAGTATGTGCCCCGGATGAAGTAGGGGAGCTGTACATTAAAGGTCCGATGGTCGTGCCCGGATACTGGGAAAATGACGAAGCAAACAAAAAGGCATTTGATGACGACGGTTTCTGGAAATCGGGGGACCTTGCCCGGATTGACCCGGATGGATTTGTATACATTATGGACCGGAAAAAGGACATGATTAACCGGGGCGGGGAAAAAATTTATTCGATTGAAGTAGAAAATGCGCTGTACCGGCATCCAAAAGTTCTCGAGGCATCCGTCGTGGGCATGGAAGATCCGCTTTTTGGAGAATACGTGAAAGCATATGTTGTGAAAAAACCCGAGAGTGATGTCACGGAAAGTGAACTCATCCAGTTTGCGAAAGAGCAGCTGGCCGATTATAAAGTGCCGAAAGAAATTGAGTTTCTTGATGAACTCCCGAGGAATGCTGGTGGAAAAGTATTAAAAACGAGGTTAATGGGGATGGGATCACATTGATTCCGCCAAAAGAAGAACAAGGAGGAGAGAAAGTTGGCTACTGTTATTAAAAAAGCATGGGGGTATCGGTATGTCGTTCTTGTGATTCTTTGGCTGGTCTATATTATTAATTATTTTGACAGGTTAGCTGTGTTAACGTTCCTGCCATACATTCAAGAGGATTTAAACTTAACCCCGGTGGAAGTAGGACAATTGGCCTCTGTGTTCTTCTTTGCCTATGCGGCTGCTCAAATAAGCGCCGGTTTTCTCGCTGATAAAATTGGACCTAAAAAAGTGATGTACATTGCCATAGCGGTATTTACAGCCATTACCGCGTTCACAGGGGCAGTCAAAAACTTCACGCAGTTTATTTTACTGAGAATTGGCTTAGGTTTTGGCGAGGGCCACCATTTTGCACCGGCGATCCGGGCAATCAATAACTGGTTCCCTTCTCAGGAACGGGGAAGAGCCATTTCATTCTTTGCTACATCGTGGGCAGTTGCGCCGGCCATTGTCCCTGTCATCGTGACCAGCCTCTCTTTCTACTTATTCGGGGGAGACTGGAGACCCGTATTTTATATTCTCGCTATCCCGGGTGTGATCGCCATTTTAGCACTATGGTACTTTGTAACTGACACCCCGAAGGAAATGATTGATAAAGGAAAATTGAGTGAGGACCAAGACATTGATCAATCAACTGCCTCTCCCGCTGAAACGATTTCGAAGGAAGAAAAAAGAAAAAGTTACGGGCTTTTCTTAAAAGATTTTTACTTCTATGTATATACGCTGCTTCTATTTTGTCAGTTGGCTGTTTATTGGGGAACGACAACATGGCTGACTTCCTTTTTAGTAACGCAGCATGGATTGAATCTTAAAGAAATGGGCTTCTTTGTTTCCGCGCCTTATATCGTTGCATTCTTCGCAATGATGCTGGGCGGCTGGCTGATGGATAAAGTATTTTACCGAATGAAACCGGTCGCTTTGATCGCCTATATAGCAAGCATTCCGGTGCTATGGATGCTTGGTGCGGTAGAGAAAGGGAATACAGGATTATTACTTGCTCTCCTTTTACTCGTAGGCTTTTTTGTCAACTTAAACTTCGGATCTATATATGCATACTTGCCAAAACGCTATCCAAAGGACGTAGTGGGAAGTGCCACGGGATTAGCGAATGGAATCGGTCAAATGGGTGCTTTTGTCGCTCCTCTTGTTGCGGGTTATTTAGTAGCAGTTGGCGCCGATGGATCTCAAGATTTTAGCCGTGTTTTTATATTTTTTTCCATTGCTTCAGCAGTCGCTGCATTCTGTGCGATCGTTCTAAAAGAGAAGCCAGTAGACAATATAGCGGCCCCGATAATCGACGAGAAGCAAACAATTTAAGCTTCCACTTTCTCGTTTTGGAGATACTTTATACAAGGGGACTACATTCACGTATCATGCAGTTTGACTGTTTAAGACGTTTATTTTTGAAAGGGTTGAATACATCGGATGCGGAATGGGTATAACGGTGGAAAATCTAGCAGAAAAGTATCGATTAACCCGTGAAGAACAGGAGCAATTTGCGATGGAATCACATCCGAAAGCGGCGAGGGCAAAGCAGTCCGGCCGTTTTGCGAAAAAAATCGTACCGGTAATCGTGAAAGATAAAAAGAGATGGGGCAATTGAGATTACAGCAGATGAACAGGTTCGTACAACTGCATGGAAGGGTTCAGAAAACTAAAAATTCGCATTTAGAAAGGAAGGCACCGTCACAGCTGGGAATGCAAGTGGAATTAACGACGTGACTGCGGCAATTGTCCTGGCATCAGATGACTACCTTTCGAAACGGCCTGAAATAAAACCAATGGCGAAAATGGTCTCTTGGGGAATTGCAGGTGTCGATCCAAACATTATGGGCATCGGCCCTGTTCCAGCCAGTAACATCGCGCTAGAAAAAGCAGGCTTAACTTGAAAGGTACCAATTGATGCCTAAAGCAAAAGATAAGTATGAGATAACTAAATATCATTCTTATTTATGAAGTGATTTTCGTAATCAACGGGATAAAAGCCTGTTTTGATCAATTTTTTCAAAACGGGCTTTTTGGATTTACATATATAAGTACATAATTATATAATAATTTCGGAATAGGAGGTAAACAATGATGAATATGGATCCTGCGCTCGATATGCAAAAAGCATCCCAATTATTGAAGCTGCTCGGAGACAAAACACGCCTTATGATGATGAAACTTCTTCAGTCACATGATTGCTGTGTTTGTGAATTCGTTGCGATTTTCAATATGAGCCAGCCCGGTATCAGCCAGCATTTGCGCAAACTGAAAGACGCTGGTCTCGTAAAGGAAACACGCAGGGGGCAGTGGGTTTTTTATTCGTTAAACCGGGAAAACGAATATGGCGGTTTTATCGATGACTTGTTAAAGCATCTTCCAGATCAGAATGAACGATTCGTTGAACTGGAAGCGCAGGGATTACGTATTACCTGCGAATAGAGAGGAGAAAGAAGTATTTTGTTTTCAGTCATAGCAGCATCTACTATTTTTCTGGTGACGCTCATCTTCGTCATCTGGCAGCCTAAAAATCTGTCCATTGGATGGTCGGCTTGTATAGGGGCTGTCATTGCTTTAATGGTGGGAGTTGTTGATTTTGGCGATGTCATCGATGTAACGTCGATTGTCTGGAATGCCACATTGGCGTTTATTGCCATCATTATTATTTCCCTCATCTTAGATGAGATTGGTTTCTTTGAATGGTCGGCTCTACATATGGCCCGTATGGCCAAAGGAAATGGCGTGAGAATGTTTGTGTATGTGTCCATACTGGGCGCTTTAGTCGCAGCCTTTTTTGCGAACGATGGGGCTGCACTGATTTTAACGCCGATTGTTCTTGCAATGGTCCGAAATCTAAAATTTGAGGAAAAAATGGTGTTTCCTTTTATCATTGCCAGTGGATTTATTGCAGATACAACAGCACTGCCGTTAGTCGTGAGCAACCTGGTGAATATCGTTACAGCCGACTTTTTCGATATAGGATTTGCAGAATATGCGTCTCGAATGGTTGTACCGAATTTATTTTCATTAGTAGCCAGTATTACCGTGTTATATCTTTATTTCCGCAAAAGCATTCCGAAACAGTATGACATGTCCGTGCTAAAAGCACCGGATGAAGCGATCAAAGACCATAAAATGTTTCGTTTGTCTTGGCTTGTACTTGGGATCCTGCTAGTTGGGTATTTCGTCAGCGAATTTCTGAATGTTCCTGTTTCCATTGTGGCTAGTATAGTGGCGATTTTCTTTTTAGCCATGGCTAGAAGAAGTCCGGCAGTACACACAAAAACCGTCATTAAAGGGGCACCGTGGGCGATTGTGTTCTTCTCGATCGGCATGTATGTGGTCGTTTACGGTCTGCGTAATGCAGGATTAACGTCGGTACTTGCTGATGTCATTCAGGCAACGGCGGAACAAGGATTATTTGCTGCAACGATTGGAATGGGTTTTATCTCCGCTATTTTATCTTCAATTATGAACAACATGCCGACGGTGATGATCAATGCGCTAGCGATTTCTGATACGGCTACACCCCCAATAATCAGGGAAGCATTAATATACGCCAACGTCGTTGGGGCGGATTTAGGTCCAAAAATCACGCCAATCGGCTCCCTTGCGACTTTGCTATGGCTCCACGTCTTACGTTTAAAAGGCGTTAACATTTCGTGGGGAACGTACTTTAAAACAGGAATTATTTTAACCATACCAACCTTGTTTATCACATTGGCTGGCTTATATTTGTGGTTATTGCTTATTCATTAAAAACAACTGAACGTAAAGGAGAGTTCTGTTATGTCTAAAAAAACAATTTATTTCTTATGCACTGGGAACTCTTGCCGCAGCCAGATGGCGGAAGGCTGGGCTAAAAAATATTTAAGTGATAAGTGGGAAGTTAAAAGTGCGGGATTAGAAGCACATGGATTAAACCCGAATGCCGTAAAGGCTATGAATGAAGCAGGTATTGATATTTCAAATCAAACGTCTGATGTAATTGATGCTGACATTCTAAACAATGCTGAGTTAATCGTGACACTATGCGGCCACGCGGCTGATAACTGTCCAGTTACACCGCCTCACATTAAACGTGTTCATTGGGGATTCGATGATCCTGCGAAGGCGGAAGGGACAGAAGAAGAAAAATGGGCTTTTTTCCAGCGCGTCCGTGATGAAATTGGTGAAAGAATTGAACACTTTGCCAAAAAAGGTGAATAATCAAAAAAGCCGGGGGATTCTTCCTCCGGCTTTTAGTAGTTCATTACAGATGTACAACCATAAAGTTCGATTTGTTCAACACGACCTTCGAGAGAGTTGAATAAAGTAAAGTGAAAGTGAAAAATGATGTAAGGGAGGCCCTTTTGGTGGAGGAGCAAAATTTACAACCTGAAGAAGAGTTCTTTTCATCAAGCGGTAACGATTATTTTGATGATGCAGTAGACGTACAACTTCCGTATTATTTTCCAAGACCGAGACGACGACTGCCATATTTTCCATACTTGTTCCCTATCCTGCCGTTCTATCCATACTACCCATACCCGGACTATCCTTATTATCCATACTATCCCTATTGAAATGAAATAGCATGGGGATTTCTTAAGTCATTCTTTTTAAGTCATAAAAATGCTCTTGAGAAAAGATATTTTACCAAGATGCATATGTAAAATATGCTGAATGTTTAAATGAGCAGGATGATCGGAATCTATGGTAGATAAACGACCTTTTTAAAGCCGCTTTTTTAACACAATCGATAAAGGAGAGGCTCTGACAGCAGTATAACGTCAGAGTCTTTTTCCTTTTCTTCTGGGGCTAAATATCAAGTACTTCTTTGTATAGTAATTTGTAACAAAGGGCACGATACGCACTAGATACAGTAAAAGGAGGAGTAAAGAGTGAATGTAAATGATAAATGGAAAAAGAAATGGGTAGCTGGCGGGATGGCTGCGGTCTTAACGCTAGGTGGATTAGCCGGATGTGGAGATGGAGAGGATCAGGATAACGGCGTTGATGATGGGCAACAAGAGGATCAAGTAGATGAGGGTAATGATGTAATGGATGGAGGGAACGGTACTGACAATGGTACTGATAACGGTACTGATGATGATCTAATGGATGGAGAAGATCAGAATAACGGTGCTGATGATGCTCTATTAGATGGTGGTGACCAGAATAATGGCGGTGGCGATGAAGGTGTATTGAATGGTGATGACCAGGATGGCGTTGATAATGATGTTCTAGATGATGGAGGAGATGAAAATTTGGATGATCCTGCGAATGAAGAACAAGAGGCACAATAAAAAATTCAGGTTTTTAAAAGGGTGATAAGATTTGCTTTTATCATCCTATTTGCTTCATGTTGTGCCAATCCACAATAAAGTTTTAGGGCTTGAGCGTTCTCGTTATCAAAACAAAAAGGTTGGTGAACCTAGCCAGCCTTTTTTCTGTGTAATAAGGTTCGCGGATAAGAATGATCTTTTTGCTATATACGACCGCCTGTAGGGTGTTTTTGCCTTTTACAATGCGGGTATTATGTGTAAGAGGATTTGAATCAAAAATAAGAAATAAACTATCTATCAAAAGGGGAACATTATGGAAACCAATCACATTTCGTATGCTTCTCGCAATTTATGGTCGGGAATCTTGTTCGGGGTAGGTCTAGTCGCCTTTATTGATGAAGCTGTTTTTCATCAACTTCTTCATTGGCATCATTTCTATGACAAGTCAACTACCGCCATGGGATTGGTTTCAGATGGCTTGTTTCATGCTTTTAGTTGGTTTGCAACGGTCGGTTCATTGTTCCTCTTTGCCGACCTGCGCCGCCGAAATGGGTTGTGGCTTAAACGGTGGTGGGGAGGAGCGTTTTTAGGAGCGGGGATATTCCAGTTATATGACGGAACAATCCAACACAAGGTTATGAGGCTCCACCAAATTCGATATAACGTAGATATTCGCCCTTATGATTTGACATGGAATATACTTGCCATTTTGCTGATCGTGGTTGGTATTTTACTCATCGTCCGAACACCGCCTGACAAATGGGAGGTGACGCATAATGAACGTTAATGATCACAATCATTATGATAATGGAGGAATCTTTCAACTGTTATTAGCATTCCCCGTTTTGCTGGCACTCATTATGTATATTTTTGCGGCAATTATATCCAGCCGGCACGCCGAGACATGGCCGTTATACCGTACAGCTTTCTGGGTTCTAGGTGTTCTTACTGCCGCTTCCGCAATTGTCGGCCCCTTAGCGAATCGTGCGCATGTTGACTTTACTGCGCATATGCTCGGCCATTTATTCCTCGGAATGCTTGCGCCACTCCTAATCGTGCTTTCTTCACCCATAACGCTTTTCCTGCGAACAATCAATGTGATCTCAGCACGTCGTCTTTCAAGCCTCCTTAGGAGTTGGCCATTGCGCATCCTTACTGATCCCATCATCACATCCATCCTTAATGTTGGTGGATTATGGGTCTTATATACGACAGATTTGTATATGTTGATGCAGCACAGCATATTTGTACATATAGCAGTCCACATACATGTGTTTTTTGCGGGTTATCTTTTCACTATGTCCATCATTTATTTTGAGCCGACGCCACATAAAACCAGTTTTCGCTATCGTTCAATCGTTTTGGTGATTGCCTTAGCTGTTCACGGAATCCTATCCAAATACATTTATGCCTTTCCTCCAAATGGTGTTCCGGCGGAGCAGGCAGAAATTGGCGGAAAGCTTATGTACTATGGCGGCGATGCTATTGACCTTATTCTGATCATCATCCTTTGGTATCAATGGTTCAGAGCCACAAGACCTCGAATTACGTTATCAAAGCCCCTGGATGTGTGAATTGTAAATAATCTCACTTTTACTTTTGGAGGGAGTTTTATTTTGAATTCCCGAGATAAAATAATCATCATGGCTCTCATTCTATATTTGGAGACAATCCAAGTCTTTATAGAACGCAAGAGGAAGAGAAGGAATGGGAAAGAAAAGACAATAAATCGTTACAGGAAATTTTAAAAAGGCCCTCTGGAACAGTGAAATAGACGAAAAGATCATAAATAAAGCAAAAGGAGAAATAAAGTCAATAAAGGAAATCGATTCGATTCCACCTAAAACGCTTAATGATTTGCATCGTTATATGTATGAAAAACCGTTGCTATTGTAAAAACGTAAAGGATTGTATAAGAAGGGCTGTCGGTGTTTCTGACAGTTCTTTTTTTGGGGGATAACACAAGTCTTCGTCTGGCAGAACACATCCTTTTTTTCGGCAGGGCATAAATTTTTGGTTTTTTTCAGTCTGTTATTAGTAATCTATTGACGTAAACGGAAAGGTACTATAGAAGGAGGAATCTTTCTATTGTTAGTAGAAAAGTATAACTGAGAAATCTTTTTGATGGGGGGATTATCAATGACAACCGTAACAGATGAAGATATAAAAATCATTCATGACTATATCATCCAGAACTTAACGATCCGGTCGTTACAGCGTGAATTAAAAGATGTTGAAACATCGAATGATAGGATGAAAAGATTTTATATATCAGCGAATCAATATCAAGAAAGTCAAGCCCTCAAAGAATTGAAAGAACTAAGAAAAGAGATGAATAAGCGGGGATTGAGGATCGTAGGAGAACATAGTGCTGTTAACGGTATCATTGAGTTCCGCTATTTGTGTCGCGGTGTTCCATCAAATTTAAGCTTACAAGACAAGGAACTTAACAAGCTTATTGAAGAAAAACGCTTTGAATTGCTTCGTTAAACTACATATTTCATAAGGAAATAATAGACCTATTTATACCTAAAGGACCTTGAGCGTATATACGCCCAGGGTCCTTCTTTAGCAACGTTTTTTACGGCGGTCATCATCATCGTCATCGCGCCGCTTTTTACG
>NZ_MSFI01000022.1 GCF_001975785.1 Domibacillus epiphyticus
CTAACGGTTTTCCAAACGGAACGACATGGCGTGGTTTGCCGGTTACTTTTACGAGGATTATCTAGTTTTGAAGGAACAATTCCTTTCAATTTCATACAGTCTGGTGGCATTAGCGAAGAGGTCACACCCGTTCCCATCCCGAACACGGCAGTTAAGCTCTTCAGCGCCGATGGTAGTTGGGGGTTTCCCCCTGTGAGAGCAGGACGCCGCCAGGCATACGAGAAGAACAGCGGAAGCTGTTCTTTTTTTGTTTGTTTAAGTATGGAATTTTACAACCTTAGCATCATTAAGCATAATTTTACTTTTTATACGATTGCATAGGTAAGTCCCTTTGCTGAAATTAAGCTTGTTGCTATCCCAACAAATATAACCGTGATACATGACAACAAAACATTTCCATTAGGAATAATCATGCTCCCTGTGAAAACAATGAAAAAATCAATGCCAAAAATAATATAGCCGGGGTTTACATTTGTACGCCTAGCGAGCATGAGTGCAAGCAGGTCTGTCCCCCCGACACTCGTATTACACAAAAGCATGATCCCGATCCCGCAACCGACAGTGATCCCCCCAGCAACAGCGTATAAAAAAGGGGCATGAAACAGCTCTCCAATCGAATGCAATGGATAAAATAAATCGATCATAAAAGATGAAAAAATCATGCCGTGAAGACTGTTATAAAAAAAAGGGCGGTTATAAATCCATGCGAAGATAAAAATAGGCGTACTAATTAAAATAACAACTAAACCGACTTGTGCCCCTGTCAAATAGTGAGAAATGAGTCCAATTCCAATCGTGCCGCCGTCTAATAATTCAGAAGGTACGAGAAAAAAGTTCACACCAATCGCTAATAAAATACTGCCGATGATGATGGAAATCGCTTTATGTAAAAAAATCATAAAACCCCACCTTTTAGAATTGTGATTTTCTTGATGTATATGATTTGTCTATTGATAAAGTGATGGAAGATTTAACAACGTTCTTTCTAATCAACATATTAATCCTTTTTCGTAAAATAAAATGAAAGGGGAGAGTGATATTGAGTTTTTATTTTGATTTGAATGTAATAAATAATATTTTGTTCACTTTTTTTCAAAACGGCGTTTGGGTTTTAGGATTCTTTTATTTATTAAATAAACTATTTGTAAATAAGAAGCTTTTAAAATTTTCAAAAGTAGTCGTGATCTTTGTTTTAGCTTTCTTCTTATTCTTTTCATTTGCAGCGAATATGTAACGTGGAAGGCGATCTTTGCGGACGTTAGGGGAAAAGTTGGGTATAATGTATATTATTCTTTGGGGGTGATTTTCTTGCATTCAGAATTAGTTCAAACCATCCAAAACTTTTTAATCAAACACATAAATCCGTCGTTTATTATCGTTTTTGGTTCTTATGCAAAAGGAACAACACATAAAGAAAGCGATATTGATATTGCATTTTACTGCAAGGGTCATTCCCCGACATCATATGAGCTATTTATGTTGGCGCAGGAACTGGCTGACTTACTTAAAATAGAGGTGGATCTTGTCAATCTTCGAACGGCATCCACCGTTTTCCAGGCGCAAATTTTCTCAACGGGAAAAGTCATTTTTTGCGAGGATGAAACTTTAAGAATGAACATGCAAATGACCGCTCTGAGCATGTACGCAAAGCTAAATGAAGATCGAATGCCAATTTTAAACAATGTAGATGAAAGCGGGTCTATTTATGAAAAATGATGTCATCCTAAATAAAGTCAGTGTCATTGAACGATGTTTAAAAAGAATTCAGGAAGTGTATGAAAACGATCCAGTCAACTTGGAGAATTTTACAAAGCAGGATTCGATCGTTTTAAATATCCAGAGAGCATGTGAAGCGGCAATTGACCTTGCTATGCATATAGTGGCTGTAGAGCGGCTCGGACTTCCTCAAACGAGCAGAGAAGCATTTGATATGCTGCATTCTAAATCTATTATTGATGAGGAAACAGCCGGACGGCTAAAAGCGATGGTTGGTTTTCGAAACATTGCAGTCCATGATTATCAAACAATCAACCTAGACATTTTAAAGCAAATTGTTGATAAGCATCTGGGGGATTTTACGCAATATACGAAACAGATTCTTAAATACTAAATAACCATAATAATATTATGTAAATATTAAATAGTATCCAATGAAACCTATGGAGGTAATCATCATATAAACGATTAACAGAAAAGGAATGCAGACTCTTGCTGCATCCTTTTTTATTATTCTTTAAAAAATCCAGTTCTCTGATGAAACGGAATCTCAGATTTAAAATTGAATTTGAACTCCTCTGCCATTGAGGCAATGGCATATGCGGACGAATTGATTTCTGCCATAGACGCAAGCTGTTCCTGTCTAGAAGGCTGCTATATCCAGAAAGCATTCGTCTGTGAACACGTGGAAATATCTTTTGCCGAGTTGTATAGTATACTTCTTCTACACTAGTTGATTTCTTGTGAACGTTCAGAAAGCAAGCCAATTACTTTATTTAATTCGTTAACCTAATCATGAATAAACCTCATTTGATGTAAATTTTCCTTCAATGGATTAATTGCCGTCTTCTGCTTCTGCTTCTGTTTCTATAGATAGTTCTAAACACTTGTCGAGCTCTCTGAAAATCAGCCATTTTCATAATTTATATCTGTTTCAATATCTTGAATAATTCCACTTAACACAGAAACATTTTCAATTACATATTCGCAGGAATTGTTCGTATGTTTCATATTGTTGTAAAGAACAGATTGATCTCCACGCTTGTTTTTGGACCCGTTAAACTATCCTAAATAAAACGCAGCGCCAATTAATCCTCTTGAAAATGAATGAATCGACATTCAACACAGGACTGAATAAAAGCCTGCAAATGGTTTGAGTGTTTTTTTATTAGAATCACTCCCTTTTTAAGTAGAAAGGAGTGATTCACTCAATATACCGACTGTAATTTCTGTAATGTTGATTAGAGGTCCATATCTTTAAGGCCTGGGCTATGTTCATTCGGCATTTCAGGAAGCTCGGGCACCGGGAACCCTTCTGGAGGGTCAACTACCTGTAATGTGCCGCCGTTTCTGCTTGGCGATTCACCTTGAAAGATTTCGGCGATGCGTGTCGAGTCAAGCCTGAAATTAAATTGAGCGTTGTGAAAGCCCATTTCCCCATACTTTCTGCATTCAGGGTATTTGTTGATATCATAATTAGGGACAGGGAAAAGTTTTGCCCAATCGACTCCTAATGTTTCCAGCGCTTTCGCAAAAGCGTTTTGATGGGCATTATCACGCACAATGAGGAAAGCGAGCGTTTCTCTAAATGCTTTATTTGTACTCATCTCGTAAATTCTGCTCTTTTGAAGAACTCCTGTCGATTCCAGCACCAAGTTGTCAAGAAGATCACCGATTAGATTGCCGTGGCTGTACACGTAGCTCCCCAACCATGGATTTCCGGCTGCATCAACGGGCAAAGAAGATTGAGCGCCAATGATAAAATGATGCGGATTCACATTATCATGCAAAACCGCTTCATTCAGCGGTGCGCCATCTGGTGCTTCATTTCCGACACCAGGCTCCCCGGATCCATTCAACAGTTGATTGATGGTTGTTTGAACGAGTTCAACATGACTGATTTCTTCAACAAAAACGCCTCTTAATAAATCCCGGTATTGCTTTTCTTTCCCACGGAAATTGGAACTTTGAAAAAAGTATTGCATCATCGTTCTCATTTCACCAAAACGGCCCCCAAGTATTTCTTGAAGAACTTTTGCCGCTGCCGGATCCGGACCATCCGGCACAATCAAATTGATGAGATCTTCTTTGTAAAAATACATGCGTCATCCTCCATAACATTCAATTTTCACTTTCTTACTATTTGAAGAAAATCAATAATTATACGTGCAAAGACAGTTCATTACCAATTGCTTTTCTACAGATGGTGAGGAAGGCTGAGGCTATATTTGTTCTCAATTATTACACGAACCTAAATTTCAACATTGAAATAACTAGTTTCAATTTTGAAATTAAAAATTGTAATGCGCTTTCAATAGTTGGAAAAGTCGAATAAATTACAGATATTAATCTTGGCACGAATATTGCAATTAAGGAAAAGAAGGATGAAATGTTCTATATAAATGAGTGAGGTGAATGTTGATGCCCCGTTACGAATATGGCGGTGATGAGTTTATTTTTGTTGAATTGGCAGAAGAAATGAGTTTGGAAGTCAACTTTCAGGCGATGGCAATTACAAAGAAGCTTCGAGAGGAAAATGCAGCGGACATACTCGACATTTGTCCATCAAATGCATCCTATATGGTTCGGTTTAACCCGGATAGCATTCATCCGGATGCCCTTATTTCAAAACTGAAAGAATTAGAGAAATCGGTTTCAATGGATGATTTTGAAATAACTTCTAGGCTCGTGGATGTTCCGATTTTATTCGAAGATCCGTGGACTCATGAAGCACTTATTCGGTTTAGGGACCGTCACCAGGATCCGGAGTCAACCGATCTTGAATATGTAGCGCGCATAAATGGATTTGAATCGACAGATGCCTTAATTAAAGGGATTACGGACTATCCTTATCTTGTATCGATGATCGGTTTTGTGCCGGGTCTGCCATGGTGTTATCAAATGGTTCCTCGTGAAAAGCAGATTGAAGCACCGAAGTATGTACGCCCGAGAACTTTCACTCCTGAAAGAGCGTTTGGTTTTGGCGGTGCATTTGCCGTTATTTATCCTGTACAGGGTGCCGGGGGCTATCAATTGTTTGGCATTGCGGCGGCGCCTATTTTCGAAAAAGATTCAAAGCTGGTTGATTTCAAAGAAGACATGACGTTTCCGAGGCAGGGGGACATCTTCAGATATAGAAGCATTACGAGAGAAGAGTATGACTCAATCCGTCAGCAGGTAGAAGAGGGTACGTTCCGTTATGTAACGAAAGATATTACGTTTAAAGCGCAAGATGTTCTCGAAAATCCTAAGGCGTTTTCTGATGATGTGTTAAGGAGGTTGTATTCATGATAAAAGTAAAAAATCCGGGTCTTCAAACAACCGTTCAAGACTATGGAAGGATCGGCTTTTATGAAGTAGGGATGCCCCCTTCAGGAGCAATGGATAAGTACTCTTACACGGCTAGCAATCTACTAGTTGGAAATGATGAAAACGCGGCAGTGCTTGAAGTCACCTATCTCGGTCCGGTGCTTGAATTTCAGCAGGATGCAGTCATTGCCATTACAGGTGGTGAAATTCCTCCAAAAATAAATGGGGAACCGGTCTCTATGTGGGAAACATTGTCCATCAAAGCGGGGGACGAATTGTCCTTTGATTTTGTGAAGGGAGGGGCACGGGTATATCTTGCTGTTGCAGGGGGGATTGATGTTCCACAAATTATGGATTCCCGGTCTACATATACACTTTGCGGGATTGGCGGCCTTGAAGGGCGTGCCCTTCAAGCGGGGGATGTGCTTCAAGTTGGCACCGATCACCATCACGTGGTGAAATCGGGCACACGCATTCTAGAAGAGCTCATTCCTGTATTTTCTAAACGGCACGAAATCCGTGTAGTCATCGGGTTGTGCAGCTACCGGCTGACGGAAGAAAGCAAGGAGCGGTTTTTCTCGATCGATTGGACCGTTACGCCGGAAGCGAACCGGGTTGGATATCGTTTTAAGGGTGAGCGGCTGAACTTTGTGGAGCGCGAGCAGCCGTTTGGGGCCGGAAGCAATCCATCTAACGTTGTTGATTTGGGATACCCGATTGGATCCATTCAGGTGCCGGATGGCATAGAACCGATCGCCTTATTAAACGATGCGGTTACGGGCGGTGGATATGCGACGGTATGTACAATTATCAGCACAGATTTAAACAAGATGGCTCAAATAAAAACGAATGAAAAGGTCCGCTTCATTCCCGTTGCCATCGAAGAAGCGCTTCAGGCAAGAAAGGAACATAAACAGAAGATTCTTCAAATGAAAAAGCATATAGAAGGAAACTTGGAGGGACAAATGAATGGCTAAATCTATCGTATCACCAATCCCGGGTGTGTTTTACCGCAGACCGGCTCCAGATAAAGATGTATTTGTAAAAGAAGGCGATCAGGTCAAAGCGGACGATGTGATTGGACTAGTCGAAGTAATGAAAAATTTCTATGAAATCAAGGCGGAAGCAGATGGAGTGATTGAACGCTTTCTTGTGGAAGAGGAAGGGCTGCTCGATTCTGGCCAAGAGATTGCCATTTTGATTGAGAAATAACTAGTTTGGGATGGAGGAAAAAGATGACGTATTTCAAGAAGGTTTTAATTGCAAACAGAGGGGAAATTGCAAGACGAATTATCCGCACTTGCCATGAATTGGGGATTCATACTGTAGCGGTTTATTCTGAGGCAGATGCGCAAGCCCCTTTTGTAAATGAAGCGACAGAAGCTGTATGCATCGGTCCAGCACAGGCGAAAAAAAGTTATTTAAACATAGAAAAGATTATTCAAACGGCAAAAGAAACGAAGGCGGAAGCGATCCATCCGGGGTATGGATTTTTATCCGAGAATCCGGAATTTGTCATTCGCTGCCAGGAAGAAAACATTGTTTTTATCGGTCCGGAAGCAGCAAAGATGAAACTGATGGGAAGCAAACTGGAATCACGTATTCAAATGCAAAAAGCGGGTGTTCCAGTTGTGCCAGGCTCTGATACGAGCCTTGGCTCAATTGAAGAAGCCCTTACAGTGGCGGAAGAACTCGGCTATCCGCTCATGCTGAAAGCAAGTGCTGGCGGCGGAGGAATCGGTATGAAGCTCGTTGAAAATCGGGAAGAATTAATAAAAGCATTTGATGAAACAATTAAGAAAGCGGTTTCTTTTTTTAATGACGGAGCGGTCTTTCTTGAAAAATGGATATCTAAACCACGTCATATCGAAGTACAAATAGCGGCAGATGTTTATGGGAATGTGGTGCACTTATTCGAACGGGAGTGTTCCGTCCAGCGCAGAAACCAAAAGGTGGTGGAGGAAAGCCCTTCTCCATTTCTTGATGAAAACTTGAGAAAAGAACTATTGGAGACAGCGGTACGCGGAGTAAAGGAAATCGGCTATACAAATGTTGGGACAATGGAATTTATTTTTGATGAAAATCAAAACTTTTATTTCCTTGAAATGAACACACGTCTTCAAGTTGAACATCCTGTCACGGAGGAAATTACCGGTATAGACTTAGTAGAGTGGCAGTTGAAAATCGCCGCTGGCGAAAAACTTCCTGCCTCTCAAGAGGAAATTCAAATGACAGGTCATGCAATAGAATGCAGACTCTATGCAGAGGATCCAAATACTTATTTTCCTTCACCGGGAACGATCAGCCGGCTTGCATTGCCTGAACAGAATATCAGGCTAGATTTTGCTGTTGCAGAGGGAAGTGTGGTCTCCCCTTTTTATGACCCGATGATCGGAAAAATCATTGTGCATGGAGTTAATCGGCAAACGGCGATTGAAACGATGGAGCGAACACTCGAACATATAGAAGTAGAAGGCCTGACAACTAATCTGCCTCTTCTTGAACGAATCATGAAAAATGATCTTTTTACCGCAGGAGATTATACAACACAGTTATTAGCAGAACAAAAAGTACAGAGTTAAGAAAGGTGGGGTTTTGATGTATAAAGTAGATTTGAACTGTGATATGGGTGAGAGTTTTGGCCTTTATGAATTAGGCAACGATGAAGAAATGATGCCATATATCACGTCTGCAAATATTGCCTGCGGGTATCACGGCGGGGATCCGCATGTAATGAGGAAAACAGTTGAGTTAGCAAGAAAATATGACGTCGCCATTGGAGCTCACCCGGGATTCCCGGATTTGCTGGGATTTGGGCGCCGCCAATTGGCTTGTACAACATCGGAAGTCAAGGATTACCTGACGTATCAAGTCGGTGCGTTACGTGAATTTGTCCGAGTAGCAGGTGGTGAAATTCAGCACTGCAAGCCGCACGGTGCTTTGTTTATGAGAGCAATGGAGGATAAAGAACTTGCGCGTGCCATACTAGAGACCGTTCATGATATTGATCCGGAAATGGTTGTCTATGCTTTAAACCAATCGGCAGTGCTGGAAGAAGCAATAAAAATGGGAATCCCTGTTGCGAAGGAAACTTATTCTGATCGGGAGCATACGGCAAATGGGTCTATTGTGATGACGAGAAAAGGGTCTCAAATTCAAGATTATGAAACGATGGCTCAGCGTGTAGTCCGGATGGTTAAAGAGGGGAAAGTGCTTACAAATAACGGACAGGACGTTTCCGTTACAGCAGAGACGGTTTGCATTCATGGCGATACGCCTGGAGCCCCCGACCTTGCAAGAGCAATTGTAGAAGCCTTAAAAACGGCTGGTGTAGAGGTAGCAGCTATTAAAAATATTATTTAAAATCGAATTCCGATAAATGAAAAAGCATGTTTTGAAAAATGAAATCAAAACATGCTTTTTCCTTTTCATTATTTTTGATTCTTCTAAAACTCATTAGTTAAATGAGGATCCGTACAAAAATACCCCCTATATTGCAAAATATGTAAAAATACAAATTTAAATTTACTACTTTTTATGTTTTAATAAAAGATAGCAGCACGTACATAAACAAGGGGGAGTTTGAATTGGAAGACACATCTCAACATTCTGTTAAACTAAAGGAGTTTTTTGGGGAAAATAGTCGGGAATTTGAAAAGAAGTTATTATCAGAGGCTGTCAATGTAAAAGATAAAATTGATGAGATTCTAGCCATTGGTAATATCGACCTTGTCAATAATGCCCATAAGCTGGTTGTTTATATAATTGACGGGAAAGAAAAAGAACTACAATTGTTTGCAAAACAAGAAGGAATAGCGTGGGCGAGCCATTCCATTGACCTATCATTCAAATTGGAGTGGGTACAAGCCATCCGCAGGACGCTGTGGAATTTCTTAGAACAGTATAACGCATTAGTAAATGAACAGATACCCCTGAACTTTTTTAAGCTGGAAAAGGAAATTAATACGCGGGTCGATGCATTTTTAAATACCTTTTTTATTAGTTATTCTACATATAAAGATTCCCTGATTATGGCACATAGAAAGTTAGTTGAAAATCTGTCCGTTCCTATCATTCCGATCAATACCTCTGTTTGTATTTTACCTTTGATTGGTTCTGTTGATGTTTTTCGTACTTCTATCCTTGAGGAAAAGGTTCTGAATGAGATTGGGATATCCCGCATCCAAACCTTGATCATGGATTTATCAGGAATCGCGGATATGGAAGCCGAGGTCATTGACCATTTAATGAAAATTATCGATGCTGCTTCCTTGATGGGATGTAACACGGTCATTACAGGATTTAGAGCAGAAGTAGTGAAGAAAATGATAAAACTCGGAATAACATTCGATCCTAAGACAAAAACACTGGGCACGCTTCAGCAAGCATTAAATGAATACTTAATAATATAAACGTTCAGCATTCCTTATTTGGATAAGTATGACAGTTCCGTTAAAGCTCCCTCTAATGGGGGCTTTTTTCCCAATGATAAGTTTGAAAAAATGTGAAAAAAGTTTAAATAAAACAAGATGCTCTTTTATAATGGAATAAATGGGACATGTTTATAGGATAGGAGTGGTAGTTTGATCATCTGGAAAGATATTCTCGAGTCCGTATCAGCTGCTGTCGATATCCATCAAACCATCGGGGACACTATGCGAAAATTGACCGATAAGGGAGAAAGTACGGCGCTGGTAATGGATGGCGGATTATTGGTTGGGTATACGACAATCAAATTATTAACGGATCGTTTAATCGAAACACATGATTTTAAGCTGGAGATCCCATATAAAAATGATATTTTAAAAGTCCCACAGACCTCTCCTGTAGAATTTTTTCATAATGTTTCACTCATTATTGGGGAGGATGATGAAAAAAATATTACAGGGTATAGTACCATTGAGCATGCTCACAAAAAATTAAACGAATTAAAATTTACCCGCTTAAATGAGCTGTTGAACGGTGCAGGAGTAGGGATGATTCGGACGAATACACAGTTCGAAATTGAATTCATTAATGAAGAGGCAGAAAGCATTCTAGGGTTGCCTGAATCGTTTCTATTATCTAGAAATTATAAAACTCTATTAACGATTGATAAAGATTTAGATAAGGTAATGGATGGCGAAACAATTGTAAGCGTTAACAGTTCCCTGAACTTTAAACAGATGAGCGGTAATTTTTACCCGCTTAAGATAGGTGAGAAAATTACCGGTCTCGTACATATTTTCTTTTTGCGGGAAACGTTTGTAGAAGCGGTACAGGAACTGGACTTTGTTCGTAACTTGTACTCGGATTTACAGGCTGTTTATGCTTCTTCCCAGGAACAGATTATTGTCATTGATAACACAGGGGAAATTATTCGTGCGGCCGGAACATTTTTAGAGAAGTTCTGGCAAGTGGACAAACCTGAAGATATTATCGGAAAGGATATAAGTGAGTTTTCCAAAAAGAATCTCTTTCAGCCTGACGTCTTTGACCTATGTGTGAAACAAAAGAAAAAAGTGACCGCAATCCAGGAATCGAACAGTGACAGAAGAATCTGGTCGGTCGCTACACCTGTTTATCATGAAGGGAATTTGGAGAAAGTGGTGATCCTCTCACGAGATATAACACAGGAAGAGCCATCCTTTCTTGAAGAAAAAGAGTCAACCAGAATGCTGACGCAGGAGAATGGAAAAAAGGGAGTTAACGATAAAGAAAAACAGCTCGTTTATCGTTCCCAAAAAATCGATAAGCTGCTGGCCAATTTAAAACGAGTGGCCAAGCTGCATTCTACGATCTTATTAGAAGGGGAATCAGGCGTCGGGAAAGAAATCTTTGCCTATAACATTCATATGGAAAGTTCCCGCAGTAATCAACCGTTGATTCGGGTGAATTGCGGGGCGATACCGGAACAGCTGATCGAAAGTGAATTATTTGGATATGAAAAAGGCGCTTTTACAGGCGCCAGTCAAAAGGGAAAAGCGGGATTATTTGAAGTAGCTCACAGAGGGACGCTGTTTCTGGATGAAATCGGAGAACTCCCATTTAATATGCAGGTAAAACTCCTGCGTGTACTACAGGAAAAAGAAGTAACAAGAATTGGCGGGGTTGAGACGATTCCAGTCGACGTACGGATTGTGACAGCAACTAATAGGGACTTAAAGGAACTCGTGGAGCGGGGAGATTTTCGAGAAGACCTTTACTACCGGTTGAATGTCATTCCTTTTCGAATACCACCGCTGAGGGATCGAAAAGAAGACATTCTCCCATTAGCCATCCATTTTTTTGAACATTTTAAACAAATGTATGATATTAAGAAGAGCTTCACACCTGAAGCACTTGATGTGCTTGAAACCTACGGCTGGCCAGGAAATGTAAGAGAGCTTCAAAATATTATAGAACGGCTGATTGTGCTGAATGAGGACGAATGGTTGCATAGGGAGCACGTTTTGGAGTCTCTTTACGGAGAAAAGAGCAAAAGAAAAAAACAGCTGTTTGTTCATGACTTGATGCCTCTGAAAGAAGCGGTGGAAGAGCTGGAAACCCAATTAATCGAAAGAGGAATTCAAAAGTACAGAACGGCCGCAAAAGTCTCTGAAGTATTGGGCGTAAGTCCGGCCACAATTAGCAGACGAATGAAGAAAAAGCAGCAAGGGTAAAGGGGGGAATGAATTGTTTAACCTGCCTGAAACGAGTTTTAACTTTGGAGGAGATGAATATATTTACGCTGAAATTTCGCGTGACATGAGAGTGGAAAGCAACTTTAAAGCGCTTGCCATTACAGAAGAAGTAAGAAAGCGGAACATTCCGGGTATTATTGACGTTGTGTCCTCAAATGCATCCTATCTCGTCCGCTATAATCCGGATGTTATTTCAGCTAGAGATTTGCTAGTTTATTTAAAAGAGATTGATTTAACGAAAAGTGATCCGGCTAGGCTGCATTTACCTGTGCGAATCGTGGAAATACCGACATGGTACGACGATCCGGTTACACAGGAATATTCCCGCCGTTTTCAAAACAGACATCCGGAACCGGGATTATCCAATTTTGAGTATGTGATGAAAGTAAACGGGTTTACAGACAAAGAAGCGTTCATTGAGCGGCATTCCCAAACACCGTATTTGATTACAATGGTTGGCTTCTTGCCGGGAACGGCCTGGCATTTCCCGCTTTCGCATCATCAAAATAATATCATTCAATCACCAAAATACGATAGCCCCCGTACAGATACGCCTGAACGGGCAATTGGGCTTGGCGGAGCTTTTAATGTAATCTATCCGGTCAATGGACCAGGAAGTTACCAGTTGATTGGCCGTTCAGCTGTTCCAGTAGTGGATCCAACAAAACGTTTGGCAGACTTAATGGAAACATCGTTTCTGGCCCGGCCGGGAGATATATGGAAGTACCGGCCGATAACTGAGCAGGAGTACAATCAAATTAAAGTGGAGACAGAAGAGGGAGGGTATCGTTACAAAATGAAAAACATTATGCTCTCTCCCCTTGAATATCTCGAAAAGGGCGAAACATACATACGTGAACTGATGGAGGATTTCTAAATGCTCGAAGTGAAAGAAGCCGGTTTGTGGACAACGGTACAGGATATGGGAAGAGTCGGACAGTACCATCTGGGCGTTCCGCCATCTGGGGCAGCCGATAAATATTCCTATATGATTGGCAATCTTCTTGTCGGCAATCCAATTGAATTCGCCGCGCTTGAGATGACATTACTTGGCGGTACGTTCTTTTTTCAACAACAAACATTAATTGCTTTAACCGGTGCGCCGATGGATGCCTATTTAAATGAACGGCCGATCCCTTTTTGGCAAGCGTTTACAGTGAAAGAAGGAGACCTTTTGAAAATAACTTCGTGTGCAAAAGGAGTAAAAAGCTATCTTTGTATATCCGGAGGCATCGATGTTCCAGAGGTTCTTGGAAGCAAATCAACCTACGAATTAAGCCGTATTGGCGGTTTTTACGGGAGAAAGCTAGTCACTGGTGATATGCTAAACATTCATGAGCCTCTTCCAGGGGCATTTAAACAGGCAGGGAAATCTGTTCCGCTTGAATTCGTTCCTGCCTTTTCTAATTTTCAAGAACTGCGGCTCATCGTTGGGTTATCAAGTTATTTAGTAAGCGACAGCGGTGTCAAAACGTTTCTTAGTTCAGAGTGGACGGTTTCACCCGAATCGAATCGTTTAGCATATCGTTATAAAGGTCCGCGTTTATCCTTTACCGAACATCACCCTCCATTTGGCGCAGGAAGCAGTTTTTCAAACGTGGTCGATTTTGCTTATCCAATTGGATCTGTTATGTTTACGAATGAAGAGGAGCTGATTGTTTTACACAATGATGCCACAACAGGCGGAGGATTTGTCACCATTGGCACGGTCATTAGCCAGGACATGGATTTGGTAGCGCAGTCAAGACCATTTTCAACCTGTCATTTTGTGACGGTAACAATTGACCAGGCTATTCAGATACGTACGGAAAGAAGAAAAAAGATTGAACACTTGGTTCAGCTGCTGGGTCGGTAACAAGAAAGTTGTTTTGTTTTTGTTTTAATACCACACATCACACCGTCCGGTTTTTCGGACGGTGAATGCAGTACTCACAAATGAATTTTCCTTCATTTTGCAAATGAGCCTTTATTTCAGCCATACCTTTCCGCTTTGGTAACGCATCTTTCCGAAAACTCCATCATTCTCTTTTACTTCTTGATCACATTCAGTACATGTTGGTATTAATTTAAACATGGATATCCCCCAAAAAAACGAAGTATGATTAGTTATTACGAGTAACGATGTTAAAAGGCTCCATGTTCAGCAAGGATTCGTTTTCGTGTCTCCAAAGTGATCTTTATATTTCTTTAACTTGTAAATGACAGAAGGCTGGCTGATGCCTAAATAATCAGCCATTTCGTACGTGGTTTTACATTGTTGATACGCTTTCTCAATTAAGCGTTTTTCCACTTCTTCAAGTGTTTTTTTCAAATCTTGCTTTCCCTCAGCCTCTTGTTCGATTGACCATCGTTCTTGATTTTCTCCATTATCCATACCTCGAATGGAAGAAGGGAGGTGCTTCGGATAAATAGTGGTTTCCTCTGTCGTTAAAATTAATCGTTCGACTAAGTTTTCTAATTCTCGTATATTCCCTGGCCATTCATAATGCACCAAAATATCGTAAGTAGAGGGATGGAACGTTTTCTCCATCTGATACTTATCATTAGTATGTTGAACATAATGCTGAATTAATATCGGGATATCTTCTTTCCGCTCGCTCAATGCTGGGATTTGTATAGGAATGACGTGTAACCGATAATATAAATCCAGTCGAAAAGTTCCCTGCTCGACCATTTTGTCTAAGTTTTGATTTGTCGCAGTAATTAAACGGAAATCAATATGCTGTTCCTTTTTCCCGCCAATCCTCATTATCTTTTTTTCCTGGATCACCTTTAGCAGCTTTGCCTGCATCGCCATCGGCAGTTCCCCGACCTCATCTAAGAATAACGTACCTCCATCTGCCTGCTCTATTAAACCTTGTTTTCCATTCTTGGCGGCCCCTGTAAAAGCACCGTGCTCATAACCAAATATTTCAGATTCAAACAAGCTTTCAGGAATCGTGCTGCAGTTGACCTCAATAAACGGCTCTTTCTCCCGGTTGCTTTTTTTATGGATGGAACGGGCAACCGTACTTTTCCCTACTCCGGATGGTCCTAATAACAGAATGTTTGCATCTGTTTTTGCTACTCCATGTACAGTCTTTAAAATTTGCTGCATCACAGCGCTTCTAACCAAAATAGAGTGCTGGACAAATTCTTTTCCCCTAAGCTCTTCTACTTCTGTTTGATACCCTTTTACTTTTCGTTCCAGCTGCTTATATTGCTCCTGTAATTTCCAAATTTCGGTTTGATCCTGGCTGTAACTAATGACTCGAACTAAGCTTCCTTCTTCGTTAAAAACTGGGTAGCCGGTTGACATGACAACACGGCCCGTCTTCGTATGCTGCATAATGCGGGAAGGTTTTTTTTCTTTTAGAACGATCGCATTGATCGAAGGAGATAGAAGCCCTTCTTCTTCAAGCTGGTAAACAGATTTTCCTATGTATTGATCCGGTTTCATCCCATAAATAGACCAATGGTCAGGATGAGATCGTAAAATAATGCCCTTTTCGTCTGTTATGGTGATGTTATTGTTGGATGTTTCAATTATTTTCTGTAATTCCATTTCAAGCGTTATATTGTCCATATATAAGCCCACCTAACAAGAAATAATGAGAGATTCGAACTACACGCTGCATCAATTCACAGACAGTTCCTTCTAAATATAATTAAAATATAAATCAAAAAGATAGAAATAATCAATAAATGAATCAATCTTCTTTTATTTGATCAAATAGTTAATCAATCCTTGCAAACTATATCGATTTCTCTGCTTTTTTTCGACTATAAGTAAGTTGGCACGAGAATTGCAATAAATACTGTAGAGAAATCAAATAGAAATTCATCTCATAGGTTCTATACATGGAAAGGGTGTTAATGATGACAAACTTGAAATTAATTCAAGAGTTAACGGAGTTAGATAAAAAGCACTTTCTTCATCCAACCTCGCCAATTGAACAGCAGCAAGAACAGGGGGCAGCCTTTATTTTTACAGAAGGCAACGGAGTTCATCTTCATGATCTAGCGGGAAATACAGTCATTGATGGCATGTCCTCCCTCTGGAATGTAAATGTCGGGCATGGCAGAAAAGAGTTAGGACAGGCCGCTATGGATCAAATGTCAACATTAGCGTTCACCTCCTGTTTTGCCACATTCAGCAATGAACCTGCTATCCGGCTGGCGGAGAAGCTTTCGCACATTGCCCCTGGTGACTTGAGTGCCACATTTTTCACGTCTGGCGGTTCAGAGGCGAATGATACAGCTTACAAACTTGCCAGGCATTATTGGATTTTAAAAGGACAAGAAAACCGAAAAAAAATTATTTCACGGACGAAATCCTATCACGGTGTCGCAATGGGGGCAACAAGTGCTACAGGTCTAAAACCTTTTCGGGATTTTACCAACTCGTTGGCACCTGATTTCTGTTATGTGGATCATGCCTCCAGCCAGTCTTTGCGTGAAGTGATTGAAGCGGAAGGGCCCGAGACGATTGCGGCGTTTATTGCAGAACCAGTACAGGGGGCAGGCGGCGTTCATGTGGCGCCGGTAAACTACTTTAAAGAAGTTCGAGCTATCTGCGATGAGTACGACATTTTGTTTATTACGGATGAAGTGATTACGGGATTTGGACGGACAGGAACGTATTTTGGCATGGAGCATTATGGGGCAGCACCTGATATGATGTGCTTCGCAAAAGGGGTAACGAGCGGCTACGTTCCACTGGGCGGCGTAATGCTCTCAGAACGGATTCATCAAGAATTCACAGAGCTGTCCAAAGGTACACTCCTGCATGGATATACGTATAGCGGACATCCAACGGCCTGCGCTGTAGCAATAAGAAACCTTGAAATCATTGAACAGGAGCATTTGATCGCAAATGCAAAAGCAATGGGAGAAGAGATGCTAAATGGCTTCAAGTGGATCCAGAGTGAGAGGGAAATTGTAGGGGAAGTAAGAGGACTTGGATTAATGGGTGGCATTGAAATCGTGAAAAATCAGCACACGCAAGAGAGATTTCAGGCACCATTAGTTCCGCAGATTGTAGCGGAGGCAGCAAAACGCGGGCTCATTTGCCGTTCAGTTGTGTTTGATGGACAAGATACGCTTGTTTTTGCCCCGCCGCTTGTCATCAACAAAAGAGAGATGAGCCAATTAATTGAAATCCTAAATGATTCTATCCAGGCTATTGAAAAAGGAATGATGAAAGGGAACATTCAATAAAAAAATCTAAGGAGTGAAGAATGACATGATCATAGGTGTGCCGAAAGAAATCAAGAATAACGAAAATCGGGTAGGGATCACCCCGGCTGGCGTAACAGCGTTTCGTAAAAGTGGTCATGAGGTTTGGATTGAAACACAAGCCGGGTTAGGGAGCGGCTATACGGATCAGGACTATATCGAAGCAGGGGCCAATATTGCATCATCGGCAAAGGAAGCATGGGCAGCAGACATGGTCATCAAGGTAAAAGAACCGTTGCCAGGGGAATATGGCTTTTTCCGTGAGGAATTAATTTTATACACTTATTTACACCTTGCACCAGAACCTGAACTAACGAAAGCATTAGTTGACAACAAAGTAGTGGCGATTGCTTATGAGACGATTCAACTGGACAACGGGGCACTGCCTTTATTAACTCCTATGAGTGAAGTGGCTGGAAGAATGTCGGTACAGATTGGCGCTCAATTTTTGGAGAATTCGAAGGGAGGAAAAGGGATTCTTCTCGGTGGCGTCCCTGGCGTTGCTCCGGGGAATGTCGTCATAATCGGAGGCGGCATTGTCGGAACAAATGCGGCGAAAATGGCCATAGGTCTAGGCGCGAATGTTACGATTTTGGATGTAAATATCGACCGGCTCCGCCAGCTGGAGGATCTATTTCAGGGTCGGGTTAAAACAATTGCTTCGAACAGCTATAACATAGCAGAGGCAGTTAAAGAAGCAGATTTACTAATTGGAGCCGTTCTCATTCCTGGAGCACGGGCCCCTCAGTTAGTGACAGAGGAAATGATTAAAACTATGCAGCCTGGGTCTGTTGTGGTGGACGTTGCGATTGACCAGGGAGGTTCGATCGAAACCGTTGATCATATTACTACTCACAAAGATCCTACCTATGAAAAACATGGTGTGGTCCACTATGCCGTTGCCAATATGCCAGGTGCAGTGGCTCGAACTTCAACCTTGGCGCTGACCAATGTAACCATCCCATATGGTGTACAAATCGCCAACAAGGGATACAGACAGGCGGCATTAGAAAATAAAGCTCTGTCAAAAGGAATAAATGTAGTCAATGGAGCCGTCACCTACAAAGCTGTAGCGGAAGCACATGGTTATCCTTATACAAAAATCAATGATATGCTGGGAATTAAATAATTTTACAAAGCCTCATGAAAAAGAACACCGTCTATTATTATAGACGGTGTTAGTTTATTTCGCAGACGTACGATGTTTTTACTTTAAGTCTTCAATTGAATCGATATCGACATATTCAGGGACCACTAATCCATTCTTCGTTCCTTGAAGGTTTGGTCCAAGGTCAACGACATGATCCTTATAGGTATTGTAATACTCGAGATGGGTGCTTGGCAGCCATGCAGCAACCATTGCATCGGCACTGCCGTTGGCAATACTTGCAAACATTGGACCGACTTCAACTTGACTCATTGTAACATTGTATCCATTCTGCTCAAGAACCTTGCCAACCACATTCGTACTGGCGATTTCTGTGTCCCATGCAACATAAACAAGCTTAATCGGCTCTCCATTGCCTGTTTGGGCACCGTTTGTCCACTCGGCTATTTTGTCCTGATGATCGTCAATCCATTTTTCAGCGGCTTCAGCTGGATCCATCCCTTCCTCAATGAGGACCATTACTTCTTCCATGTCAGCCGTTTCCCAAGAGAATTGATCCAGTATTTTGTATGCGCCAGGAGCATCCTGTTCTAGACCTTTTCTTGCGATTGTATTAATATTCTCCGCTCCACCAAAGGTTTTATTTGGATCTTCTAGATATTTCAAATCGAATGAAGAGAACATCCAGTGAGGAGACCATCCTGTTATAACGATTGGTTCTTTCTGATCGTAGGCTTTTTTCAATTCAGCCACCATAGCAGCCGACGAACCTTCAGCAAGCTGCCAATTCTCCAGCCCGTAATCCTTTAACGCATTTCTAGCCTGCGTCATAATTCCAGCTCCAGGCTCAATCCCGATGATTTTATATTCCGTTTGTGCACCGATATCACTAGGATTTTCTTGAACCGCTTCTTCTTTTGCAAATCCTAAAACGAGTGCAGTGACCACCACAAGAATCGCTAAAAATGAAAAAACAATTTTTCGGCTAATAATATGCTCATATGCTGGCTTTCGCAAGTTTTGTGTAATCCGGTCGAGAATAATTGCTATGAAGACGATGGATAATCCAGCTTCAAAGCCTTGGCCAACGTTAATTTGGCTGACAGCCCGGTAAACATCTGCTCCAAGTCCTGGTGCACCAACTAATGAAGCTGTCACAACCATAGATAAAGCAAGCATAATACTTTGGTTAACCCCTGCCATAATCGTCGGAGTTGCCAGAGGCAATTGAACCTTGAACAATTTTTGGCTGTTGCTTGAGCCAAATGCGTCCGATGCTTCAATTAAATCGTTAGGCACTTCTTGAATTCCTAAGTTCGTCATGCGGATTGTCGGAGCAATCGCAAAAATAAACGAAGCAATAATGCCTGGCACTACGCCTATTCCAAAAAATAAAATCGATGGAATTAAATAAACAAAAGCAGGCATCGTTTGCATAAAATCTAAAATAGGGGTAACGATGTTTCTCACCGATTTCCTTTGTGCACACCAAATTCCAATCGGGATCCCTGCTACGACAGTGAGCAATCCTGATAAAATCACGATAGCAAGGGTTTGAATACTTGATTCCCAATAGCCAAGATTATCGATTAACAGCAAGCTGACAATCGTAAATATACCTAATGGCCATTTGCTTGTATATGTAACCAAGAGAGCTAAAACAACCATTAAGACGATAGGGGGGCCAGCACTTAAAACATCAACCAAAATATTTAAGAGACCCTCAATAGAACTGGTTAGAAGTGAAAACAATCCAGCAAACGCTACCGTTATCCAATCGACTAAAGAATCGATCCATTCTCCAAGCGGAATTTTCGGCATATTCATTGAATTACTCACTCTCCAATTCATTCAAGGAATCTTTGTTGCCTGCTAAAGCGCCAATAACGGCTCCGCGGATCACGATTCCTTTCATTCTTCTCTCATCATCGATGACCGAAATGGGCAGACTTGACGTGGCCATTTCGTCCATAAGATCTCCGAGTAAGGCATCCTCAGTAACCGTCGGGATATCGGTTGTCATTGCGTCAGAAATAGATTGGTTCTGATCGATTGCCTGGCGTGCTTGTTCTGCTGTCAGCGCCCCAAGTAATTTCTGCTTTCTGTCTACAACAAAGATGCTTGAATAACCCTGCTTACGCATAATCTCCAGCGCAACCCTTGGGCCTCGATCTGCACCGATTTTCTCTGCCCGTTTCATTACGTGGGAAGCTGTAAGTACTTTTGACAAGTCAACATCTTCTACAAACTTCTCAACAAATTCATTCGCTGGATTCATCATAATTTGCTCGGGTGTTCCCAATTGAATGACACTGCCGTCTTTCATCAGCGCAATTCGGTCCCCAATTCGCAGTGCTTCATCTAAATCGTGGGTAATAAAAATAATCGTTTTTTTGTATTGTTCTTGAATGGCAAGCAATTCATCCTGCATATCTTTACGGATTAACGGATCTAAGGCACTGAAAGCTTCATCCATTAATAAGATATTGGTGTCGCTGGCGAGTGCCCGTGCAAGGCCGACCCTTTGCTGCATCCCGCCGCTTAACTGGGAGGGCAGCTGATTTTCATACCCTTTTAAACCGACGACTTCAAGCGCATTCAACGCTTTTTCCCGCCGTTCATTAGGAGGAACTTTCTGAATTTCCAGCCCATACTCGGTGTTTTCCTGTATTGTTTTATGAGGAAATAAAGCAAAGTTCTGAAATACCATACTGATTTTTTTTTGCCTGACTTCCCTCAGTCTGGCGGCATTCATCTTTACGATATCTTCATTATCAATTAAAATCTCACCAATTGTAGGATCGATCAGTCTGTTAAACATACGGATTAATGTTGATTTGCCGCTTCCAGATAACCCCATGATGACAAAAATTTCTCCGGGATAAATGTCGAACGTAACATTATTTACGCCGACAGTCTGTCCGGTTTGTTTTAAAATTTCTTTCTTTGATTTGCCTTGTTTTAATAATTCAATGGCTGCTCGAGGAGATTTTCCAAAAATCTTCGAAACATTCCTGACTTCTACATATGGATCCACCAAAACACCTCACTATAAGATTGCCTATATCATATTCATTTTGCCGCTTTGTTGCTCTTCTTATGCGGATTTAGATTTATCCTAAACAGAGCAGCAAAGACTAAAACTTCGCAAAGACCTGTAGTCAACGTCGATGTTCCATAGCGGATAAAGAAGAACTGTTTTTTGCCAAGTCCTTTTGTCCTCTACAATCACGTCTGATTAGCTAAACAAGACTCGCGGGGGAGTGTCAACTTGTGCTAGACATCAAAATTCAAAAAAGAGTCCAATAAGAGAAATTTTTTCTAAAGTTTGTGATTAAATGAGCAATCCGAGCAGGATAAAGAGGAATCACAACTGAGGGAACGAGTATACACAGATTGTAAACTGGTAGTTTATTTCTTTTTTTCTTTTTGAATTTGGTTTATTTCCTACAATGGTCTAAACGTAAAATTCTGAAGTACTTTTACAACCTTAACAAAAGATGGATTAAAGTTCAAATGAAGAGAGTCGAATTAAATTCAAGAGTTGCGCCAATTTCTTCATATAAAGTCTTCATATAACCCAGTTATTTAGGGCTTTTCACTTAATTATTAGATGAAAGAATTTATTAAAAAATAATATTTTATTTATTTATAAGACGTGGATTATGTATTTTAATAAAGCTGTTTTTCTAATAGATTGTTGCTTTGAAATAGTGAAATTTTATATATAAAAAGGGGCTGTCGCTGCAATTGCCCTTCCAAACCTTCACATGAGAATTTGTCTAAAGAAAGAAAATATATGTTTAAAATGCGTCAAATACAAGAGCCAGATGCGGCTTATCTAGCTGCACTTAGACGAACGACGGAAGATGTAGAGAATATGCATAAGGTACTGCAATTATTCAAGATGACCTTTATTCTGCTGATAAGACAGGTGTAGAAGCAGATTTTGCGTTTCATCGTTCTTTGATACAGTCCGCCCATAATCCAGTTATGGTACAAACGATGGAAAGCTTATCCTCACTATAAGAGCACAATAACATTACTATTGATATAGTCTTTTTTAATAAACAATTAAAAAGAAATAGACCTAGTTTTCCGGTGTGTTTTGTGTCATTTTTTCGACATCTTTGAATATCTATTGAAGAAAGAAATAGCTAGGTGTAATCTTTAAAATAAAAAAATAGAAAGAAGATTGTTAAATTGAAGAAGCTACTACTTCTTTTCGCAGCGGCAGTAATTGTAAGTTCTATTGGACACCAAATAAACGGCGGATACGTGGACCCGCGAAAATCCCGCCTCCGGTCTATTTACTTAAAATAAGTTATCCTCTTGGCTGCCGCTCAATTGAACCTTTTAAACAAAGGTTCTTTTTTTATTTTTCTGCTTAATTCTCTTAACAGTCTGGCCCGGGGTGGTCTATCTATTTTTACTTTCGTTTTGTCAGCAAAAAGGATCTCAAGTTATTTGCAATACAATTTAATTCTTTTTTCTTGCAATAACCATTTATTTTCTACATAGTATCTGCTCCAATAGAAAGAGTTTCAGAAAAGACGAGGATTTTAAAAAATATTGCAAAAACAAAGAGAGGATATTTGAAGGCCATATCATATTTTGAGCGCTCAGCGACAACCGCATCTGACAAGTCGAAAATGACGTTGAGCGGGAAATATTTAAACATGCGAACTGGCTTAATTAACACTAGATGGACTTTTTCAGTGGTCTCGGAAAAATGGCTTCTTTTTTAAAAAAGGTATGGACAGCCTCTATGAATGTATGATAAATTTTTAAATGAAATTGATTATCATTAGCATTTAGGAGGATATAGATGATGAAACGCAAGGTTTTTGGTTTTATTAGCTTGATGATGGTGCTCTTGCTTGCGGCGTGCGGAGGATCACCTGATCGTGCAGCAGAACAGGAAACGGAGAAAGATGGAGAGCAGGCAACAAGAATTGTTGAGACATCCAAAGGAGAGGTGGAAATTCCAGCGAATCCAGAACGCGTCGTAACAGATTTCTATTTAGCAGACTTACTCGCCCTTGATGTGAAGCCGCTTGGATCAACGGATTTTCCTCTGAACAGCCCTTATACGAAAGAAATGATCGACGGCATTGAGAATATTGGCACACCGGTTTCAATGGAAAAAGTACTCGCATTAAAACCGGATTTAATCATTATGGAGTCAGATGAGAATTATGATCAATTATCAAAAATTGCACCTACTGTGGTTATTCCATACGCATCTGAAGGAGACTTCTATGGCGAATTCCGTAAAATTGCAGATCTCGTGAACAAAAAAGATGCTGCAGAAAAATGGATTACGTCATTTGAAGAAAAGGGAGCGGCAGCCCGCGAAAAAGTGGCACCTCTTGTAGAGAAAGGCGAAACGTTTGGTTTGTATGAGCTTCAAGGCGACAAACTTTGGATTTTTGGCGATAACTGGGGCCGGGGCGGTCAAATCATTTACGATCAGCTTCAATTAAGCCCGCCGGCAGAAATGCAAAAACTGATTAAAGAAGGCACCCAATATAAAGAACTATCGCTTGAAGCATTGCCGCAATACGCAGCAGACAATATGTTTGTAACAACCTGGAGCGGCGAAGGATCAAATGAAGAAAAAACGGAAGAATTGAAGAAAAGCGCGATATGGACCGGCTTGTCTGCAGTTAAAGAAAACAAAGTGTATGACATGAATTTTGAAGATATGTATTATGCTGACCCGTATGCTTTGGAAGGACAGCTTGACATGATGACGGAAAAAATTATCGAAAGCCATCAACGATAAGAGGTGCAACAAATGAGTAAATTACACGCAGAACAGGTAACCATTAGCTACGGAGCAGCGGATATTGTCCGTGATTTAACAGTCGATATTCCAGCCGGCAAAGTAACGACGATTATTGGACCGAACGGCTGCGGTAAATCGACTCTTTTGAAAACAATGGCACGATTAAAAGAGGCAAAAAGTGGCGCTGTGTATTTAAATGGGGGAGTCATTCAAAAGATGGCCACGAAAGAAATTGCAAAACAAATGGCGATTCTGCCTCAAACGCCGGAAGCCCCGTCTGGTTTAACTGTTTACGAGCTTATATCTTACGGACGCTTTCCTCATCAAAGTGGATTCGGCACCATGACAGCGCATGATCGTGAAATGATCGAATGGTCAATGGATGTTACTTCTGTATCGGAATTCCGCAATAGAGAAGTGGATGCTCTTTCCGGCGGCCAGCGCCAGCGCGTTTGGATCGCTATGGCACTTGCGCAAGAAACAGAATTGATTTTGCTTGATGAGCCGACAACCTATCTGGATTTATCACACCAGCTTGAAGTGCTTGAGCTTCTGCAGTCTTTAAATAGAGAGGAACACCGGACAATTGTCATGGTGCTGCATGACTTAAATCATGCTGCAAGATTTGCGGACTACATTGTGGCAATGCGGAATGGGGAAATCGTTTCTGAAGGGACGCCCAATGCCGTGATGACAAAAGGAAATTTGCGAGAAGTGTTTAACATCGATGCAGAAATAGTTCAGCATCCTCGTTCGGGGAAGCCGATTTGTTTAACGTACGATCTGGTTAAATCATCACAACTGTCACTTGCAGGAACGGGTTATTAATTGTCAGCGGGATCTCCTTTTAGTGGGGAGAACACCGCTTTTTTTGTAGAATTGAGGGAAAGATATGGCAATGCTATCAAAAAGAAAACCATTTTGGGCAACGATGTCCTTTTTTGCGCTAGTCACCGCAATGGCCGCTTCTATTTGTCTCGGAGCGGCCGATATTTCGCTATCCACAGTAAAAGATAGCTTATTTGCTTTTAATACGGCAGATACAAACCATCAAATTATTCGGGAAGTCCGGATTCCCCGTGCCATTGCAGGAGCCTTGATTGGTGCGTATCTTGCGATGGCGGGGACCATTATGCAAGGGATGACTAGAAATCCACTCGGAGACCCATCCATAATGGGCATTACTAGCGGTGCCGCTTTTGGAATAGCCATTGCATTTGTCTGGCTTCAGGAAGCCACAAGTCTTCAATTGATGATGGTTTCCTTTATTGGCGCAGCATTCGGTGCTTCGCTTGTATTTGGCGTTGGGGCCCTTTCAATCGGCGGTTTGACACCTGTAAAGCTGGCATTGGCAGGCGCTACAATCAGTTCATTGCTGATTTCATTGTCAACTGCTATTTCCATCCACTTCAATGTGGCGAAACAAATTGACTTCTGGTTTGCGGGGAGTGTCAATGGTGTTCAATGGATGGAGGTTGTTCTGCTTTTGCTTATCGGAGGACCTGTGTTCATTCTTGGCCTTCTTATTTCAAAGTCTTTGACCGTTCTTAGTTTGGGGGAAGAGGTATCAAAAGGTCTCGGGCAGCGTACGAAATTTGTCAAGATTGTCTGCGTTTTTATTATTCTTGTTTTGTCTGGGATTTCTGTTTCTGTAGCGGGTGTACTTGCTTTTATCGGCCTTATTGTTCCTCATATAACCCGCTCGCTGATAGGAATCGATTACCGGTGGCTTATTCTCTTTTCAGGGTTGTTCGGCGCGATATTGGTCGTTTTGGCTGATATTGCGGCGCGCATGATTCAACCGCCATTCGAAACACCACTGGGTGCCATTACGACATTGATCGGCGGGCCGTTCTTTTTATATTTAGCTCGCCGGGAAGGCGGGAAAATTCTATGATACTATTTAAAAAATCACCCTGGATTCTTGCGGGCTTGCTTGTAATCTTGATTCTGGCTGTATTTGTTGCCAGTTTAAATACAGGGGTCATCCGGTTATCCCCAATGAATACATTTAATGCCTTATTGGGGAAAGGATCAAGTGAAAACGAATTGATTTTATTCGATTTTCGAATGCCGCGAATGGTGCTTTCCATGTGTGTGGGGGCAGGACTCGCCATAGCTGGTGCCATTTTTCAAAGCATTACACGCAATGATCTGGCCGAACCTGGGCTTATCGGAATTAATGCTGGTGCTGGTGTTGCTGTTGTTTTATTTATTTTTTTAACAGGTGGTGTACTGGAAGAAGTAAGCGGTCTATCTGTCTTTATGTTGCCGCTTCTGGCATTTCTGGGTGCCATCTTAACGGCAGGTCTGATTTATCTATTCGCATGGAAGAACGGGGTCACGCCGCTTCGGCTTATTTTAGTCGGAGTGGCGATGCAGGCCATTTTATCCGCTGTGTTAATTGTGCTTCAGTTGAGTATGGAAGACCGTGATTTTAATAAAGCTCTAGTGTGGCTAATGGGCAGTATTTACTCCGCAAACTGGGGTTATGTTTGGTCGGTGCTCCCTTGGCTGCTGATTCTGATTCCATTTGCCATTTACAAGTCACGCTATTTAAATATCCTTCATGTTGGAGACGCAGCGGCAATGGGTCTAGGCATCAACGTCGAGCGTGAGCGGAAAAAACTGCTCATTGTGGCTGCGGCTTTAACAGGAGCTTCTGTTTCAGCAGGAGGCGGCATTGCGTTTGCTGGATTAGTTGCGCCCCATGTGGCCCGCCGGCTTGTTGGACCGAAGCATGAACGATTTTTGCCGATTAGTGCATTGATTGGAGCGCTGTTATTATTATTTGCCGATATGATCGCCAGAACGATTCTTATGCCGTCAGAGCTTCCGGTCGGTATTGTCGTTTCTTGCATTGGCGCTCCGTATTTTTTGTACTTATTAATGAAAAGTAAGTAGGTGGTCGTTTGCTAAAACAATTTTTTTCCTATTACCGTCCGTATAAAAAGTTATTTTTTCTAGATTTTTTCTGCGCGGTGCTGGCCGGTCTATTAGAGCTGGCCTTTCCGCTAGTCGTGAACTATTTTATTGATGATTTGCTTCCAGGCGGGAATTGGAATCTCATTATCGCGGCCTGCATCGGCTTATTGTTTATTTACATTTTAAACGCCGGTCTCCAATATGTCGTCACCTACTGGGGCCATATGCTCGGCATCAATATTGAAACGGACATGCGCCGAAAATTATTCGGCCACGTTCAAAAGCTTTCTTTTCGCTTTTTTGATAATACAAAAACAGGCCATTTAATTTCACGAATGACGAGTGATTTAATGGAAATCGGTGAAGTGGCGCATCACGGGCCCGAAGATTTGTTTATTGCGCTGATGACGCTGACAGGGGCTTTCGCCTTGATGTTCTATATTAACTGGAAGCTGGCTGTTTTAACCTTCATCATTATCCCGATAATTTTATGGCTTGCTGTTCATTTCAACAAAAAAATGACCGGTGCTTTTCATCGATTATTTGGCGATATTGCTGATTTTAATGCCCGCATCGAAGACAGCATGGGCGGCATCCGCGTTGTGCAGGCATTTGCCAATGAACAACATGAAAAAGCACAGTTTGATGAAAACAATAACCGTTTTCGTGTCACGAAACTGCTCTCGTATAAAATTATGGCGCTGAATATGTCTATTAGCTATATGCTAATGCGCGTTGTTACGCTGTTTGTGCTGATATGCGGTACATATTTTGTCATGAACGGGGAACTCACATACGGTGAATTTGTTGGCTTTATTTTGTTGTCGAATATTTTCTTCCGCCCGATTGAGAAAATAAATGCGATCATCGAAAGCTATCCGAAAGGCATTGCCGGATTTAAACGATATATTGAGCTGCTGGAAACAGAACCGGATGTCGCCGATTCACCTGATGCAATTGATATTGATATGGTTAATGGTGATATTCGTTTTCAAAATGTAACATTTGGTTATGACGGAACAACGCCAGTGTTAAACAATATCAGTTTATCAATCCGTGCGGGTGAAACGGTCGCCTTTGTTGGACCGTCTGGTGCTGGGAAAACCACTTTGTGCAGCTTGCTGCCGCGTTTTTATGAGGTTGATGAAGGAATTATTACAATTGATGGGCTTGACATAAAAAAAGTGACAATTGCCTCTCTCCGCCGTCAAATCGGGATTGTTCAGCAAGACGTTTTCTTATTTTCTGGAACGATCCGGGACAATATCTTATATGGGGATCTTGGCGCTTCGGATGAAGCGATAATGAATGCCTTGAAGCGCTCCCGGCTAGAGGAATTTGTTCAGTCACTTCCTGAAGGGCTTGATACGATTATTGGAGAACGCGGTGTGAAGCTGTCGGGCGGACAAAAACAGCGCATTGCGATTGCCCGCATTTTCTTGAAGAATCCGCCGATTTTAATTTTGGATGAAGCCACATCGGCACTTGATACTGAAACAGAACTTGCCATTCAGCAGGCATTGTCGGAGCTTGCCGTGGGCAGGACGACACTTGTGATCGCCCACCGTTTAGCAACGATTAAGCAGGCTGACAGAATTATCGTTGTGACGCCTTCTGGAATTGAAGAACAGGGAAGTCACCATGAGCTTTTACAGAGAAATGGACATTACCGCCGTCTTCATGAAGCGCAATTTGGAAACGTGTAATTACTCTCGAAGCAGAAAAAAATCCTTGCAGTATTTTTATAATGAAGAGAGCCTCCGTTTTTCCGGAGGCTCTTTTTACGTTTCCTTTGCTGTTTCTTTCTGTGCAAGATCACAAAACGTTTTGACAAGAGGAGAACGGTCGTTGCATCGGTATGTGATACCCATAGATGCAAGAGGCAGCTGTTTCACATCAATATAGACGACTTCCTGTGTGTGAAGGTTCATCGCTGAACGGGGAACGATGGCGAGCCCCATCCCAGCAGCAACTAGACCAATGACGGTTTGGAACTCCAGCGCTTCTTGCTGAATAATCGGATTACAAAGACCTAAAATCTCATGATATAGACCCGGCCACGTTTTAGGTGATAATAAAACGAATGGATACGGTTTCATATCAGCAAGTGTGACGTTCTCCAATTCTAGCAAAGGATGGTGTTTTGGAACTGCAAGCATACACGGGGCGATCGATACAATTTCTGTACAAAGAGAATCGTCAATAACAGGGGGTCTTAAAACACCGACATCAATTTCGTTTTGCCGTAGTGCTTCTACTTGGGCAGGTGTAGACAATTCAGATAAGTGTACTTGCACGTCAGGATAAAAGCGCCGGAAATCTTGCAAAACTGATGGAAGTATATCATATGTAGCCGAACCGACAAATCCAACCCGCAGATGTCCAAGCTTTCCTTTATGGATGCGTTTTGCGTTTTCAACAGAACTTTCAAGAAGACTGACGATTTTAATTGTGTCTTCGTAAAAACGTTTCCCGGCTTCAGTTAGTTCTACACGCCGATTATTACGGTAAAATAACAAAATGTCTAATTCTTTTTCTAAATTTTGAATCTGCATACTTAAAGGAGGCTGTGTAATTTGCAGCCGCTTTGCAGCACGGCTAAAATTTAATTCTTCTGCTACGGCTATAAAATAGTGAAGCTGTCTCAGTTCCATTCGGTCACCTGCAATTCAATTATTTGAAAACGATATCATTGCTATTTAAATTATATATTTTACGAACGATAAGCATCAAGATAAAATAAACGTAACAATCGAATGGAGGGGTATAAATGTCAACTAATGCACAAGCTGGTCAATTATCTGTAGGGAAAGTAGCTGAAAACTGGACGGGAGACGCTCAATTCTTTGAATACACAAATGCTGCGGATCCGATTGGAAGCGGTATCATTAGCCCGATTCCAGCGAAAGAATTTGAACCGGACTTATACAATTCAGGCGAAACTAGAATAGTAACACTCGACCTCAGTAAAGAATTAAAAACAGACTATCAAGCGACAAGTCCTTCTCTCCTTGCCCAATTTATTCGCATTAATGCAGGCGACTCCATTAAAACTGAGCCGAATGCAACAAGTGAACTCTACTACATTATTTCAGGTGCCGGGAGCACAGAAGTAAATGGAGAGACAATCAATTGGAAAAAAGGAGACTTTTTGACGCTGCCATCAGGGTCTGTCAGTCTGCATGCAGCGGAAGAAGACGCCACAATTTATTATATTTTAGATACACCTCTTCTTGATTATTTAGGCGTTAAAGCGACGGAAGCACGTTTTAAACCGACTCTTTACACAGCCGAAGAGGCAAAGAAACATTTGGATGAAGTGGCAAATGCACCGGATGCACATTTGAAAAACCGGATTTCCATCTTATTAAACAATCAAAAATTCGACCAGACATTGACGATTACCCATGTGTTATGGGCGATGCTGGGCATTGTTCCTGTAGGCGCGAATCAGGCTCCACATAGTCATAAATCAGTTGCGCTGGATTTTGTTGCCTACGCCGCACCAGGAACGTATACACTAGTTGGCGATCAAATTGATCCGGAGACAAACGAAATTATCGATCCGATCCGTATCGACTGGGTCACAGGAAAAGCGTTTGTTACACCGCCAGGACTATGGCACTCCCATCACAACGAGTCAGGTGAAGCAGCTTTTATCATCCCAATTCAGGATGCCGGACTGCAAACCTATTTGCGTACGCTTGATATTCAATTCACTCATTACGATCAAGAATAGAATGCGTGCCATTAAATTTTGCAAAAAGAACCTAAAAGTCACAGAATCACAAATCGCAAAGCACATTTTTCAAACAAATTACAGTAATCTTCTGAACGTTTACGAAACGGACTGCTTTAGACGCTGTCTGCAATGCCGGGTAAAACCCTTTTGCCGCATTCAGCTTACAACGATTGAAGCCGATGATGCAAAGACCTTAGTGGATAAGGTAATTCAAAAAATAAATGAATAGCAGTAAAGCCCTGTGCTCTAATTGAGCCCGGGGCCTTTTTAATTTCTTCATTGTGTTTAAAGTAATTATTTATAAATTGATCGTTATGTCAAAAGGAGACAAAACATGCCGGCTCCTGTTTTCATGAAAGGTAAGCGTTTTCAATCATTATATATCATAAAAAATATGATTTAAGTGAAATTTGTAAGATTTCCTCTCATATGCAAAGACGATAACTGAAGATTTCTTTAGTTTGCTACCATCTAATTAAGACAAACAAGGAGGGATTCAAATGGCAGATTTTAAACTGGAATTAAAGGGCGTAACAAAAGTATTTGAATCAGGATCCAATACAAAAACGACCGCTATATCGAATATCAATATGAAAATCCCTGACCATCGGTTTGTTAGCATAATTGGACCAAGCGGATGCGGAAAGTCGACTCTATTTAACATTATCTCAGGGTTGATGGAGACGAGTATGGGAGAAATTAAGGTGGATGGAAATAAAGTGAACGGAATGGCAGGGACTGTAGGCTACATGCTTCAAAAAGATTTATTGCTGCCGTGGAGAAAAATATTAGACAACGTCATTTTGGGAATGGAATTGAAAGGTGTATCAAAAAAAGAAGCAAGTGATATTGCTGTTCCCTTATTAGAGAAGTACGGGCTGGGCGGTTTTGAACATAGTTATCCTTCACAGCTTTCTGGAGGAATGCGGCAGCGCGCAGCCTTGTTAAGAACGATTCTTTATGACCGGGATATCATTTTGCTTGATGAACCATTTGGTGCATTGGACGCGCAAACACGTTCCGTTATGCAGGAATGGCTGCTTGATTTATGGGATGATTTCCAAAAAACAATCTTATTTATTACACACGACATAGATGAAGCGATCTATTTATCAGATGAGGTTTACATTATGTCAGCACGGCCAGGCGGGATAAAAGAACATTTATGCATTGATATCCCGAGACCAAGAAAGCCAACAATCGTGACATCACAAAAATTCATTGAGTATAAAGAGCTTGCCCTTTCACTGTTGTCAGAAGAGACAAAAAAAGCATCTCAAATTGAGAAAAAAGTGATTTAATCAAGCAAGAAAAGGAGAGTGGATCCTCGTGGAAAATACAGGAATAAGCAAAGAGTTGTCCTCCCTGAGCAACGTGAAAACAAAAAGGAAAAAAGAGCAAAAATCGAATGTGAAATATCTTGAAAACAAACCTCTAGCAGAGTGGAAAGTGAATGCTGGCCGGTTTTTTGTTTTCCTTATTATTATTCTTTTTTGGGAGGCAGGAGCCAGGGCTCAAATCATTGATCCTTTTTTCTGGAGTTTACCATCTGAAATTCTCGCTACCTGGATGCAAATCATTTTGGATGGAACAGCATGGAGAGATACGTTCTTCACGTTTCAATCAACGGTCTATGGCTTTGTGATTGGAACCGTAGCGGGGGCGATGCTTGGGCTGTCGTTTTGGTGGTCTAGGTACTATGCCAAAGTCGCTGAACCTTTTATCATCATGTTTGAATCCATGCCAAAATTAGCCTTGGCTCCCATCATCGTTTTAATATTTGGACTGGGGATGAGTTCCAAAATCGCTATGGCTGTTGCGATCACGATCGTCATTACCACTTTAACAACGTATAACGGATTAAAGCGTGTAGATAGTGATTTAATCCGCATGATTTATTCACTTGGCGCTACCCGTTTACAAGTGTTCACCAAGGTTGTGGTTCCCTGGACGATGCCTTCTATTATCTCTGCACTTCGGATAAACATTGGTCTCGCGCTGACTGGAGCGATTGTTGGTGAATACATTGGTTCTACTCATGGAATCGGTAGAATGATCTTTTATGCAGGCCAGACATATGAAATCGATTTAATCTGGGCGGGCATCTTTAATCTATCACTGTTATCTATGTTTTTATATGCGGTCGTAAGCCAAATAGAAAAGTTTTTGCTCGCGGGTATGCTACATCAAAAATAATGCTGGGGTGAGAATTAATGAAGCAGCTGAACAAGTCATTTTGTTTTCCATTCTTTGTCCTTCTAAGTCTATTTATGCTCGTATTAGCAGGTTGTTCTGGTAATCAAAATGCTGCTCCAAAAGAAGATTCTTCTGCTGATCCGAAAGCGTCGGCAAGCGGCAAAATTATTATCGCTGAACCTGTTCGCAACTTAGGGTATTTGCCTCTATATGTGGCAATTGATCAAGGCTTTTTTGAAGGATTAGATGTCTCGGTTACGACCTTGACTGGCGGGGGAGCGCATACGAACGCGGTATTAACGGATCAGGCATGGGGGTTTATTGGGGGACCTGAGCACAATGCTTTTGCGAAGGCAAAAGGAGCTGATCTGAGATCCATTATAAATGTGGTAAACCGGGGTAATGTTTACTTTACCGTTGCCAAAGACGAAAAAGTACCAAATTCAGAAGATTTGGCTGAGTATTTTAAAGGGAAAAAAATTGCTACGGGCTTCTATGGAGGAACACCAAACTCGATCACAAGGTATTATTTAGCTCAATTAGGATTAGATGTTAAAAAAGATATAACGTTACTCGAGGTTGATAACCCGGCGATGACAGCGATTATTGATAAAGGACAGGCCGATGTTGCCGTTATTTCGGAACCAATCTTAACGGAAGGAATCAATGAAGGGATCTGGACAGAGCCTATGGTTAATATCCCCGCAGACTTAGGTCCCTATGCTTATTCAACAGTTAATGTAAAACTTGAAACGATTGAAAACGATCCTGAAACGGTACAACGTTTTGTTGACGGAATGAAAAAAGGACTGGAGTATGTAAAGAATAATCCAGAAGGATCTTTTGATATTGCCAAAAAGGAGTTTCCGACAATGGATGTTGGAGTTTTAAAGAAAACACTCGATCGGTCATATGAAGACGAATTATGGGTGTACAGTGGTGAGGTTACTGAACAATCAGTAGAAACAAATTTATCAGTAGTGAAGAATGCCGGTTTGCTCAAGACAGATATTCAATATGATGAGATTGTTGATATGACATTTGTGAACAAGTAACACCATTAATCGTCTGTGATCTCCGTTCAATTTTTTGAACGAAATCAAATATATACTCGGGAGGAATAGTATTGAAAGCTTGGGAGAAGTTTTTAACAAATCAGGACAAAGATGTTTTTGGCGAAGCGGGATATGACGTAAAAGCAGGATTAGGAAAGAAACCGGCAATCCTTATTGTTGATGTGAATTACGCGTTTTGTGGCGATAAACCTGAGCCTATTCTGGAATCTATTAAAACTTGGCGCAACAGTTGTGGAATGGCAGCTTGGGAGGCACTCCCTCATATTCAGAATTTACTAGCCACTGCGAGGGATAAGCATATACCCGTTGTATATACGACAGGAAAAGACCTGAGGGATGACGGGTTTGACGCGGGAGGCTGGAGACGGAAAAATAGCCGTGCGTCGGAAGGAAAAGCAGCTGTTAACATTCGAGGCAATGAAATTATGAAAGAAATCGAACCGATTCCAAGTGACATCGTAATCGAAAAGCTAAAACCAAGTGCATTTCATGGTACGCCGCTGCTTGGCTATCTCGTTGATTTAGGAATAGATTCTTTATTGATTTGTGGAACAACAACAAGCGGCTGTGTACGCGCTAGTGTGATTGATGCTTTTTCCTATAACTTTAAAGTCGGTATTGTTGAGGAATGTACTTTTGACCGAGGTGAGGCTTCTCATGCAATTAATCTGTTTGACATGAATGCAAAGTATGCAGATGTTGTTAATATTGAGGAAGCATCCTCCTATTTGAAATCACTTCCAACGGGATTGTATGATGATAAAATCGCCTTTAAAGCTATGGCAGCGAAGTAATTTGCGAGTGCATTGATCAAGAGAGCCTTTTTTTCGGCTCTTTTGATATCATGGAGGTATGGATATGTTATTGAAAAAGCTTTCGAAGAGCGACAACATGTGGCTGTATATTTTATTATCAGGTTTATTTTATTGGCTGGCTCATTCTTTAACGAGGCCGATTATTGCCCTATATGCCCAATCTTTAGATATAAGTGAAGTAAACATTGGGTTTGTCGTTGGAATCTACGCCGTATTGCCTTTTTTTCTTGCAATTCCAGGTGGAGGAATAGCTGATGCAATCGGGCGTGTAAAAGTTTTACGAATCGGTGCCCTGCTTATGTTTATCAGTGGTTTATTGTACATGTCTGCTTTCAATATCTATCTTTTGATTATCGCTCAAATCGTTGCAGGTATTGGGCAAATGACGGTTTGGTTAGTAATACAAGTACTAGTTACGGCAGGCAAGCAAAATCAGCCTCAGCGTATAGCTTCATTTTCCGTTTACAATGCCGTTGGCCAAACGATCGGCCCTTTAATTGGAGGTTTTCTTTCTGAAAAGTACAATATGACGTTAAGTTTTGGTGTATACACCTTCATAAGTTTTTTATTAATTCTGATGGTTTATCAATTAAAGGAAACAAAACTATACAATTTATCGGATAAGAAAATTAACATAAAGAAGATGTATGCCAATAGCGGACGGTTATTAAAAAACAAAGGGGTTGTTGCTGCTCTTTTATGTACCTTTATAGTGTTATACATTATTGATGTTCGAATGACGTTTCTCCCCATTTACCTTCAGGAAATAAATTTTTCCCCTTTTAAGATCGGCATTTTAATTTCAATAGGGGCTTTTTCAGCCTTTCTCGTGAAACCTATTTATCCAGCATTAATTGAAAAACTTGGATATAAGGTGTTGTTGGCAGTTACATTTATCTCGTCATTAAGCCTGCTTTTTGTCACGCCATTTCTGACTCATTACTTCGGATTTGTCTTGTTAATTTTATTTTCGGGGGTTGCACTCGGGATTAACCAGCCTTTATCCCTATCGCTCATTTCAGAAAACACAGATGAAAATGAGAGAGGCATTGCGGTAGGATTGCGATTAATGTCTAATCGGCTAGCTCAATTAATTGATCCCCTGTTATTTGGAATTGTTACGCTTTATATCAGCATTAAAGCGGCGTTTCTTCTTACTGGTGTGCTTCTGTTTATTCTAAGCCTTTTAACCGTAGTATTTCTGGAAACAGAAAAAAGGAAAGAAAAGAAGGTTAATTTCCAGAAAACAGCTCTATGACGGTACATTTTCTTTAAGCCGATCAATATAAGGGTGAAGTCCTTTCTGAAGAAGATTGATGATATTCATGATGTTTTCATTATCGATGGGTGAATAAACACAAATGCATTGCTGCGATGCATCTAAATGTTCTAAATTGAGGAGTTGAAATAACCTCCCCGTCGAATCAGAAGAGTATTGATTTCCTTCAATGTGACGTTCTTGCCAAAGGGAAGATAAGGACAAAAAAGCAAAGCCCACCCCTTTGCTTACGAACTCCTTCATAGCTTCGCACGAATTAACTTCAATTAGCTTTTTTGGATAAGTATTAAGTGGATTGAAAATTTTTTGATCAATTAATTTTCTTAATGGCATACCCTTAACGGGCAATATAAACGTTGAATCTTGCAAAAAATACTGGATATCAATCCAATTTTTTTTATAATCAGATGGCCCAATTAACATAAGTTTTTCTTCAAACAACGTGATTTTATCTAAACCAATATTATTGATAAGGGGGTTGTTAATAATGGCAATGTCAATCTCGCCAAGTTGGGCAGCCTGTAATAAATCTCTCGAGCTTCCAGTAACAATCTTCCATTCCAACGTTGAATTTTTATAAATAATAGAGGAAAGCACCGGAAGAATAATGTGAGACAGTGAATTTGTAATGCCTATTTTCATAGCATTTGATCGTTTTAATTCTTTTAATGCTTTTATCTTCTTTTTGATGGCATTTAAACTTTGTTCAGCGGATGAATAAAACTGCTTTCCTGAAAAGGTAAGTGATACACCCTTTTTAGATCGTTCAAACAGTACAGTATCCAGGTCTGCTTCTAATTTTGCAATTCTTGAACTCACAGCTGATTGGGAGATATGCAAAGCCTTTGAAGCCTTGTTCATGCTCTTACGATTGGCTACTTCCAAAAAAACTTCAATATCAAAAAGATCCATTGAATATCCTCCTCCCAGCCATCTTCTCATTTTAACTGCTTCCTTCATGTTTTTCTTTTTATATGGAAGATAATCTGACATTTTTTTAAGAAATGGATCTTATAATCATATAAAACTGCCAAAAAGAGAAGCTGTCGCTGTATTTAAAACAGTATAGGCATTGGAAGGAGAATTTATTTAATTTTATTGTTATAAAATCTAACAATAAAATAGAATTTTGATTTTATATTCAATACACTCATTTCAGGAAATGTATTTAAAAAACATATAAAGAGGAGTGGTTTGATGACTGTTAAAAAACCTACTATTGATCAACTTGACAAAATTGCGAAAGAGTTCCACTTAACACTAACTCAAGAAGATTTGGCTTCTTTCCAAGAAATGATTTCTAGCGGTCCACTCCAATCTTATAACCGGTTGAATGAGCTGGTTGAACCGGCACTGCCTGTTAAGTATCCTCGAACCTCCGGATACAGGCCGCCGGCTGAAGAAAACAAGTACAATGCGTGGTATTGGAAAACAGCTGTAAAAGGTAAAGACACCGGAAAACTGGCGGGGAAAAAGATTGCCTTGAAAGATAACATTAGTCTTGCTGGAGTGCCAATGATGAACGGTTCTGCTATTTTAGAGGGTTTTGTTCCAGCTGAGGATGCTACCATTGTTACCAGAATACTAGATGAAGGCGGGGAAATTGCTGGGAAAGCCGTTTGTGAAGATTTTTGTCTGTCCGGCGGCAGTCATACTTCTGCTACTGGACCTGTTTTGAATCCGATTGATCCAACACGGTCTACAGGAGGTTCTTCAAGTGGATCTGCCGCGTTGGTTGCCGCAGGGGAAGTGGATATGGCAATCGGCTGCGATCAAGGGGGATCTATTCGAATGCCCAGTTCCTGGTGCGGTGTATACGGCCTAAAACCTACATATGGTCTTGTTTCTTATACCGGCATCATGCCGATTGAACTCACGTTGGATCACGCTGGTCCAATCGCAAGAAGTGTAGAAGATGTTGCATTATTATTAGAGGTATTAGCTGGGGACGACGGACTTGATCCAAGACAATCAAACTTGACGGTGAAACCATATAGCAAAGCCCTTAAAGGACATGCGGAAGGGTTAAAAATCGGCATCTTGAAGGAAGGTTTTGGCTGGGAAGGTATATCTGAGGAAGATGTGGACGCTAAGGTTAAAGAAGCAGCCTATAGCCTTTCATCTGCTGGTGCAGCGGTTGAGGAAGTTTCGATTCCCCTTCATCGAGACGGGATTCATATTTGGAATGGGATTGGCATAGAGGGGCTGACTTCGCTAATGGTGAAAGAAAACGGGATGGGTACGAACTGGAAAGGGCATTATAGCATAAATCTTTTAGATGCTTATGGAAAAGGCAGAAAAACGAGAGCGAATGAATATTCTGAAACCGTTAAGTTGACCATGCTGCTAGGCCAGTATATGCACGAAGAATACAACGGGAAATATTATGGATTGTCGCAAAATTTAGCCCGTCAGCTAAAGCAGGCCTATGACGATATGTTCAAGTCTTATGATATTTTAATTATGCCGACTACGCCAATGAAAGCAACGATGATTCCTCCTGCTGATTCACCGAGGGAAGTTGTGGTCGGCAGAGCGCTTGAGATGATTCAAAACACAGCTCCTTTTGATATTACAGGACATCCGGCTATGAATGTACCGTGTGGAATTTCCGAAGGTATGCCAGTTGGAATGATGGTAGTGGGCAGAACGGGTGAGGACGATATTGTCCTGCAAGCAGCCCACGCTTATCAAACGATTAGTTCCAAAACGCCGATAACACAGTGACAGTCCGGAAACACACTCTTGTATCGAAATTCGTTTTATTATTTCGATACAAGAGGTGTTTTTTTATGTTTTATTTTTCTAACCTATCTTAGGAGGATGTCCACTCGCCTCCATTCACATGAAGCGTTTGTCCGGTTACGTAACGTGAATCGTCAGAAGCAAGATAGACATAGGTAGGGGCGAGTTCAAAAGGCTGGCCTTGCCGCTCCATCGGATTATCCACGATCGGCACTTGGTCTGCTGAGAAGCTGGACGGAATGAGGGGAGTCCATACCCGTCCGGGAGCAACAGCGTTTACGCGGATCCCTTTTCCTACTAGATTGTTTGCCAATGCACGTGTAAAACCAATATTCGCTCCTTTTGTTGCTGTGTAGTCAATCAATTGTTTATGCCCGATATATGTAACAATGGAAGAGGTATTGATAATGGAGCTTCCTGCTTTTAAATATAGAAGTGCTGCACGTGTTGTATAGAAGTGGGAATAGATATTTACTTTAAAGGTATCATCGAATTGCTCATCCGTAATATCAAGCAAGCTTGATTGCTGAAACTGGATACCGACATGGTTGCATAGAACATCAAGTTCCCCGAATGTCTCCATCGTTTTTTCCACAATGTCAATGCATTGCTGCTTCTTTCTCACGTCACCGGGCAATAATAAACAACGCTGCCCAAGTTCTTCAATTCTTGCTTTCGTTCGATATGCATCTTCATGTTCATCCAAATACGAAATTGCAATATTTGCACCTTCCTTTGCAAAAGCAATGGCTGCTGCCGCACCGATCCCGCTGTCTCCTCCAGTGATTAATGCGACCTTTCCTTTTAATTTTCCGCTCCCTCTATAATTCGGATTTTCGATAATCGGCTTTGGTACCATTAGTTCTTCTAAACCTGGCTGGCGGAGCTGCCGTTGTTCGGGTACCGTAAGCGGGGTGTCCTGATATTTCGTTATTTTTCCGTAATGAGGGTGCATCGGATAGTCTTGTTCGGTAGGTTTCTTCTCGTTATTTTGCATCGGAAATCCCCTCCTAAAAATAAACTATTTTAGGTCATTGTATGGGAAATGGGCTTCTGTCGTGAGTGGTTACCGCCGCTGGATGTAAATTCTTATGGAATGGACAAAAAATGGAACATTGAATAAGGTGGGTAGTAAGAAGAAAGTTTTAAGGAGGCTTTTAGATGAATTGCGTTGAGTTTTTTCCAGAAGTAAAGTTTTTGTTGGTAAATCATTCAGAAGAAAAAGCAGAGGTATTATATAATGATAATCCTGATTGCTGGCTATTGCCAAAAATAGGACCTAGACTTCCGTATTATTGTAATCCAAGGTATGAGGAATATTTTCCTATTATATAGTAATCGAGTACCATTAAGTATTTTAAAAATATCAACGAATGGTCTGGAACATCAGGGGAAAATGGCACCGCTTGGTTATGATTTGTCCTTGGATTAGCAAAAAGAAGCGGTTAACTCCCCTTTTAATAACTATTATTATTTCTTTTATGAAACAAAACCGCCATGTGATTTGAATCTCAGGCGGTTTTGCCCCTTATATTCATTTAGGGGAACCTATTTTATTCCTCTATATCACTTCCTGTACGGTTAATATCAATGCTCTCCATAATGCGTTGACTGTCTGTATCAGATAAATTCGTGTAAAGGGAAGTCGTTTCGATAGAGCTATGGCCAAGCTGCTCTCTTAATAAGACCAGGCTTCCTCCGTTTCTCAACCAATCCGTAGCAAAAGAGTGGCGCATTTTATGAGGGCTGAGCGATTTCCCGCTTGTAAAGGCGCTTGTATACTCATTTATGTTATTTTGAATCGCACGGATGGAAAGTGGCTGTGCTTGTCCCTTGTATTTGGATAAAAACACGTAGACATCTTTATCTGTTGCTCCATAACGCTGTTTACGAATCGCCAGGTACACTTCTAGATCTTGCATAGAGGAAGGGAGGACATGGATGGAATCGGTTTTGCCGCCTTTCCGGTTCACATCTATTTGATTCTTTTTCACATCGATATCCATAAGAGTGATGCCTGCAATTTCCCCAACCCGGGTCCCAGAACCCAGCATAAGGGAAATAATGGCGATATCCCGTTCTTTGTTGCGAAGATACATTGCTTTTCTTCGCGGAGTTAGCGTGTGTTCGTATTCCCATTTCATAAAATTGATAAATTCACTTATTTCGGATTCATTCAGAATCGCACTGCTGATTCGACGGGCACGGTGGCGTTTTGTTTCTTTGCTTTTTATTGTTTTTATTTTAGCCATTACATTTCGGTCAAAATAACATTCCCCTGTTTCATCTTCAGTTTCTTCAGTAAGATAGCGAAATAAAGACTTTAAGGATTGAATCACACGTGTGACACGGGCATCAGACCGTTTTTTCCATACACCGGCGCGGACTTCAATCGATTCTCCTTGAAGGTGGTCGATATAATATTCAATGTCTTTTTTTCGAAGTTCCGCTAAAATCGTAAAGGGAATCGATACATTATCATCCATATGTACAATTCCTTCTTTGCGGAGCCAATGAAAGAAATTGAGATAATCATATAGGTAATCCAAAAGTGTAGCGGGGGAAAGACCGGCTCTTAATTTAGCCCGGACAAACTCCACAACATAAAATGGCATCTCCTTTAGAAGCCCTTCAATCCTTACATTCATCAGCTGTTCTTCTCGTGGTGAAGCCATTGAGGTCACTTCCTTTTTAAATCATTTAGTTATAGCATTAGTCCGTATTAGTCTAGCCAAATCTAAATCCTCTTTTTGCGAACGTTTGTACCTTTAGATTCTCACAGAATTGTAAGTTAAGCAAGTAGATGTTTTGTTTGCTGGTTAAAAGTACGCTCTTTATAGAACGGAATTTCATTGACAAATAAATGAAAATTCCGTTCATTTATGCCGCAAAAAAAATGATACGTTCACAGAATGGTTTGATTTTCTGAGAAAAAAAAGACTGTACTATGATAGTCTAACTTAGATAATAATATTTACTTTATAACGGAGATGATGAAATATGACAATGACTGCTATCATTTTGGCAATTCTCATAGGGACTTTTAAAATAGTAGTGTCTTGTCTTCCAACCTCTGCGGTGACATGGCTTATCAGTAAATTTGAAATGCATGGAAAACTAAGCGAAGAGAACGTTATCATCACCTTTGACGGAAAACGTTTGGAAGATGGAGACAAAATTCAAGTAATTCAAGATTTTAACGAAGCGACAGTTTTAGAAAAATACTATATATTTCCAGGGAATGAGCATTTGTTTTTACATCCAGAAAATAGTGGAACTCCATTAGTCATTGATACAAAAAAGGGCAAAAAAGAGATTAAGTTATTTGTGTATAGTTATGAAGATCACGTAGATGTAGTCAGACAGTACAAAAAGAAAGTAATCGCCTATAGTGTGCGCTCCGACAGCCTTCAAAAACGTGCAATGCCCGTAACAGCGGAATTGGATTTTGTTTAAAAGGATGATAAAAAAAGCGGTCTGAATAAGTTAGACAAAGCAGCTTTCAAGTATTTGATTTGAGGCTTCTTTGTCTTTTTTGCGTTTTAGAAAAGGCCTCTCAAGCTGTGAAGACCCCCTCATCCAGACAGACAAGAAAAAATGATAATCGGTTCAAAAAGCATTGGGAAACAAATGAAAATGGATTCCTAAGAAATAAACAATAGCATTATAATAATATTTTCATTTTCTAGGTAAATTTAACTGATTAATAAAACGTGATTGACTGAAAAAGAGGGAGAGTGTTACGATTTAAATCGTAATAGTTACGATTTATGTGAGGGAGTGGTTTATAATGTCTGATAAGTACGAATTTTTAGTTTCCATCAAAATGATACGGCATGAATTAAATGAGCTTTCAGCATATATAAAAGAAAGCAAGTCTTGTTATGAGCTTCTTACAAACAAGCTTGATGACCTTTCCAAATTTGTTGTCAGTGAAAAGAATGGGGAGAGGTGGAAACAATGGGGGGAGGATGAGGAAATCAGAAAAAATTCGGCAGAGCTTCGGGAAGCCTCTTCAAAAGCTATTTGCACAATTGAAAAATACCAGTCATCGTGCACGTTCAATGATCAAGCAGATATCTCTGCATACATATCCAGCTTATGTAAATCGGTAAAAAACGAATTAGAATCTCTTGGGATTAATGGAAAATCAAAGGTCGTTTTTATAGGATCAGGAGCATTCCCTATTTCTGCTCTTACAATTGCGAAGCAGACAGGCGCTGAGATTATGTGTCTTGACATTGATGTGGAGGCTGTTGAGATGGGCAAAAATATAGCAAAGCTTACTGGCCTCGAATCCAAGGTTTCATTTACGAATCAAAGAGTAAGTGAATTGTCCTTTATAAAAGGCGCTACGCATATCATAATCGCCTCGCTTGTCAAAAATAAGATTGAAGTTCTGAAAGAATTAAAGTCAGTTCTTCCTGAAGAAGCAAAGGTGATTATCAGGTACGGAAACGGACTCAAATCCATGTTTAATTATCCTCTGGATCAAGATTTATCAAATGAATGGAACTATACGAATGTTGTGCAAAAAGATCATTTCTACGACACTGTCGTCTTGAAAAAGGGAAAGGTTCACTGCGCAGGAAAGGAAATAGTGTAGACATGAAAACAACGCCTTTTGGAAACACATTAATAGTCGGTGCGGGACCCGCCGCAATCAACATCGCTGTGGATATATCAAGGGGATGGTGCGATAAACTTGGACTTGTCAATCGGGAGGGAGCTCATACAAACCGATTGAAAGAAAGTTTTAAAAAGTATGGTCAAGTGCTTAAAGCAAGGTATCAAGGCCAAAACCGTGCACTCAGTGGAGAGGGAAATCTTGATTGTTTTTACGGCAGTTTTAAAGAGATAGACGATCGATGGGAGACACTTATTATTTGCACACCCAGTGACAGCTATCTAGAAGTCCTAAAAAGCCTTTCACTTAAAAAATTAAAAAAAGCAAAAACAATGATCCTTCTTTCTCCCGGTATAGGGTCGAACTTCCTGATTGAGCGTCATTTTAAAGAAGAATTAGAAAAAATCGAGTTGATTAGTTTCTCGGCTTATTATGCCGCAACAAAATATGAAAGAAGTGAGAAAGAAGGTACCGCCGTCCTGACAAAAGCATTGAAAAAGCGGATTTATCTTGCTTCATCTAAAAAGAATAGCTTTTTTTTAACACTTGTATCCACATTTATTGAAAGCTTAGGGGTTCAATGCCAAATGGCTGCGTCACCTATTGAAGCGGAAAGCAAGAGTATCACTACGTATGTTCATCCTCCTTTATTCATGAATTCTTTTTCCATGAATCAAATTTTGAGAAAAGAACAGTCATTAAAATGTATGTATAAAATTTACCCTGAAGGCCCCATTACTCAGCACACGATACGAGCAATGGTTCGTCTTTGGAAAGAAATCTCTGCTGTTGTTGAATGTTTTGGCGCCCAGCCCATTAATCTGCTGCAATTCTTAAATGATGATAATTATCCTGTTCATGAAAAAACCCTTTCACGTGAAGATATTGATATGTTTCATTCTTTCAGTAAAGAAAAACAAGAGTACCTATTATACATAAGATACTCAGCCATTCTTATTGATCCATTTTCTATCCCAGACGATAAAGGAAAGTACTTTGATTTTTCTGCTGTTCCATTTAAACAAGCGGAGATAGACAGTAATGGAAAGTGGGTTATTCCGAGAATTCCTCTGGAGGACTATCAAAAGTTGAAACTCATTTATGAACTTGCCCAATCAGCTGGCATTCAAATGCCTCAAGCTTTATCACTTTTGCAGACATTTGAAAGAGAAGTAATAAAGTTTAGCACAGAAAATCAGGTGGATTTTTCCAATTACAATCCTGCAGTTTATACGATAGAGCAGAAGTGGGCAGATCTGGCACAAGACAGGGGGAAAACTCTATGAAAAACGGCGTGATCCTGGCCATTATTTCTTCCCTAGTGTTTAGTGTAATGAATGCACTGGTTAAAGCAGTGAGTCTCACCATTCCTGCAGCCGAAATTGTCTTTTTCAGAAGCCTTATTGGAACAGTTTTAATTTATTTGATGATGCGTCATAGCAAAGTAGCTTTTTCCACAAAAGGAGTGCCGATGCTTTTAGTAAGAGGACTGCTTGGTGCCTTGTATCTGTTAGCCTATTTCTATACTATTTCTAAGATTCCACTTGCAGATGCCAGCATTTTAGCCCATTTATCAACGGTTTTTGTCCTAATTCTATCTGCTCTCTTTTTAAATGAAAAGATATCAAAAGAGACGTTTTACATTCTGCCCCTTGTTTTTTTAGGTGCCATTCTTCTAGTCAAGCCGTTCAACTATTCATCTTATTCTATTTATGCGCTGGCTGGAGTTTTAAGTGCATTCTTTGCAGCAGGAGCAGCAACTTCCATTAAGTATTTGAGCAAGATGCACCATTCTTATGAAATTGTTTTTTATTTTTTAGCTGCAGGCGTGATCATTTCCATTCCATTAATGTGGACGGATTTTGTGATTCCATCTCCACTCGAACTTTTTTATTTGATATGCATAGGCATTGTTTCTCTTTTTGGGCAGATTTTTCTTACAAAAGCATTTACGCATGAAAACATTGTGGTTGTTGAAATCACCCGCTATATAGGAATTGTATTTAATGCTATGTGGGGATTTTTATTTTGGGCGGAAGTTCCTGATGTGTATACTGTTTTAGGGGGTCTATTAATTATTGCATCATGTGTTCTTTTATCGATTAAAAAGAAGAAACCCGCAGAAAGCTCAAAACTTCTGAAAAGCTCACAGGTTGAATAAACAGATTAACTTTTTATTGAACAATTGAACAGTACTATATCCGTTATAAACTGTAATTATTACGTTTTATGGTCCGTGATTTAAATCGTAATAATTACGAATAAAGAGCAGAGGATGATAAAAGAAATGGTTAAGCCCTTATTAAGTATAAAAAATCTAATTGTTTTGTTAGCTATTTTGTTTATTTTTTTAGCAATGGGCTGTTCATCTGAAAACAGCAGTACAGAAAAAGAAGGTACAACAAAGGAAGAAAAAAACGTAAAGATGATCTTCAGTTTTAAATCACCAAATATGGATCCCCATACTGTATTTACACCCATTCGGGCAGGCGTTACAGAGACACTGTTAAAGGTAGGTAAAGATTCGCATATTGAAGGATGGCTTGCTGAAAAATGGTCAACAAAAGATAATGTGACGTGGGAATTTGCCATTCGTGATGATATTACCTTTCATGATGGAACAAAACTTGATGCCGCTAGAGTTAAAGCATCCTTGGAAAGAAGTATAGATGTAAATGAATCACTTAGCGGGTCTTTGAAAATTAAATCGTTGGAAGCAGATGGACAAACACTTACCATTACGACATCCGAACCATATCCTGCTCTCCCTTCCGAGCTGGTAAATCCTTACACATCTATTGTAAATACCGAGTCTGAAAAAGAAATAGGTGCTGAAGAATTTCAAAATGCTCCGGTAGGCACGGGGCCATTTAAAGTCAAAAACTTTATTCCTAACCAGGAAGTTCAGGTGAGTAAATATAACAGCTATTGGGCAGGAGAGCCTAGAATAGACGAAGCAGCCATTCAATTTATTGAAGATGCAAATGTGCGGGCCCTCGGTTTACAATCCAAAGAAGCTGATATCGTGTATAATCTTCCGGCTGAAGGAATGAAAGCGATTGAGCAAGATAAAAACCTTAAGGTGGAATCAGTGCCGGGTCTTAGATCGCATTTTATTTTATATAATCAGCAAAGTGCCAATGTTTCGAATGTAAAAGTCCGGCAAGCGCTTAATTTGTTAATTGATCGGAAAAGCATCAAGGACGATATTATGCTTGGGCATGCAGAACCGGCAAACGGTCCATTTAACGGCACTCTTCCTTTTGGCCTCTCAGATAAAGTTCAGGAGCTGAACGTTGAAAAAGCAAAAACATTACTAAACGAGGCAGGATATACAGAAAATGCAGATGGTTCGATGGAAAAAGACGGGAAGCCGCTTACACTAGAACTTATCACATACAAAGCACGGCCAGAGCTTCCACTCATTGCCCAGCTGTTTCAATCGGATGCTGCGAAAGCAGGCATAGACGTTGAGATCAAAAACGTTGAAAATGCGGATACACACCTTGCAGAAAACACTGACTGGGACCTTGCTACCTATAGCAATAATACGTCTCCACGTGGAGATGGAAGCTATTTCTTGAATACAGCGTTCACAGACACGGGAGCACTGAATGTAGGGAAAATCAATATCTCGGCATTAAATGACGTTATTCAAGAATTAAATACAACAAATGATGCTGAGAAAAGAACCAATTTAACAAAGGACGCCGCCAATATTATCAATGAACATGCTGTCCATAGCTATGCTGTTTATCCCAATATTATTGTCGGTGTAAACAAACGCATTACAAACTGGGAGCCAACGGCGGAAGAGTATTATATTCTTACCCACTCCATGGATGTGAAATAAAGTTGTTGTCCTTTATTAGAAAAAGGCTCTTTCAATTGGTTTTGGTTGTTCTTTTCTTGTCCATCTTTACTTTTGGGTTAATGAAAATGGCTCCTGGTGACCCGGTGCTCGCCATTTTAAATTCGGATGAAATGATCGTTACAGATGCTGATCAAGCGAAGCTGCGCAGCAGCCTTGGATTTGATCAGCCCATCTATGTTCAATATGGGCAGTGGATGATTGGCGTAATGCAACTGGACCTCGGAACGTCCTATATGAGCGGAAAACCTGTATGGAATGAAATAGCAGAACGCTTGCCGATCACCCTTCAGCTTACTGCCGGAGCGCTTTTGGTCATGGTGGGCATATCCGTTCCGCTGGGTGTTCTTTCTGCCCGTTATCCAGGGAAATGGCCTGATCAAATCGGACGGATCTTTGCCCTGATTGGAGCATCAATTCCAAGTTTTTGGCTGGGTTTGATGCTCATTTACATTTTCGCTTTTAAGTTCCAGATCTTTCCTTCCGGAGGGATGGGCTCGGTTTCTCAAATGATACTGCCTTCTATTACATTGGGATTCACACTGGCAGCTGTATATGCCAGGCTTCTTCGTGCTGGACTTATTGAAACCCTCTCTAAGGATTATATCCGGGCTGGAAGAGCAAGAGGCGTAAAGGAATGGAGGCTTCTTTGGCTGCATGCATTTAGAGCAGCCCTGATCCCTGTAATGACGGTTTTCGGTTTAAGCTTGGGAAGCTTGCTGGGGGGAGCAGTGGTGGTTGAAATTTTATTTTCATGGCCAGGACTGGGAAGCATGGCGGTTGATGCCATTTTGAGCCGTGATTATCCTGTTATTCAAGGCTATGTCTTGTTAACTGGTGTACTCGTCGTAGTATTGAACCTGCTTGTGGATTTGTCCTACTATCTAATTGATCCACGTATTAATCAAGGAAAGAGGGAAAGCGGTTGAAAATCTCATTTGCTTTACAAAAAAATCCTTTTGCTTTGCAATGGCATTTAAAAAGCAGCAGACCGATGACTCTTTGGGGCATATTTCTTCTTACAATTATTATATTGATGACCATTATTGGACCGTTTCTTGTACCGAACGATCCATTATCAGCAAATATGGCGGAGCGTCTTGCTTCCCCGAGTTTAACGTATCCTTTCGGGACAGATCATATGGGAAGATGCATTTTTTCAAGACTTGTTAATGGTTCTAGGGCAACACTCGGGATTACGGCTTTGGTTATCATTACAGTACTTTTAATTGGCATTCCCATTGGCTTGCTTTCAGGTTATATTGGGGGGCGATTTGATTCATTCATGATGCGAATAGCAGATGGCCTCATTGCATTGCCTGAGTTTATTTTAGCGATTGCGATTGCAGGTTTTCTAGGTCCAAGTTTAATGAATTTAATGATTTCTGTTGTGTTGGTAAAGTGGGTCAGCTACACCCGTATTGTCAGGGGCATCGTTTTGTCAGAGCGAGAAAAAGAATATGTATTGGCTGCCAAAGTCGGAGGGTGCCCAACATGGAAGATTATTGCGAGACATTTGCTTCCCCAGATCATTTCCCCGGTTTTTGTACTTGCCGCGCTGGATGTCGGCAAAGTTATTTTAATTATCTCTTCTTTATCTTATCTAGGCTTAGGCGCTCAGCCTCCTGCACCGGAATGGGGAGCAATGTTAAATGACGGAAGAGCGTATTTTCAAACCGTTCCTGAATTGATGGTTTATCCGGGAATGGCTATCTTCCTTGTTGTATTATCCTGCAATTTAATTGGAGAGGGGCTGCGGGATAAGCTTGATGTAAAAAGCAGTTAACAAAGAAACAGGAGGGTTAAGATGTCTGCCGTTATGACGCTTACTAAAGAAATAGCAACAGAAAAAGAAAACGAGAAAGATGCTTTATTTCGAACTTCTCCTGTGCTGGAAATAAAAAATCTCTCTATTTCCTTGTATGAGGACAAAGGGGGCGAAGAACACAGATTGGTTAAAAAGCTAAACCTCAGCATTCGGCCAGGTGAAATGCTGGGTCTTGCAGGTGAAAGCGGGAGCGGAAAAAGCCTGACAGCTTCTGCTATCCTTGGCTTGCTTCCTAAATCTTTAAGTGTTTCAGAAGGTCAAATATTGATTCGTGGCCAAGACCTTTTAAATTTGTCAGAAAAAGAAATGGGCCACCTTCGCGGGAAAGAGATTGCGTACATTTTTCAAAATTATCAGGACAGTTTTACCCCCTTTATCAAAATTGGAAGGCAGCTTGTTGAAGCGCTTCGAAGTCATGACAAAATCAGTAAACCAGAAGCAAAAAAACAAGCCCTTTTGTGGCTTGAACGCGTAAAGCTGCCAGCGGAGCAGATTTTCTCAAGCTACCCTCACCAGCTGAGCGGAGGACAGCTTCAAAGAGCCTCGCTTGCAGCTGCTTTAATGTTTGAACCAGTTTTGATTATTGCGGATGAACCAACAACTGCTCTTGATGTTTTGACAGGGGAAAAAGTTTTAGATCTTCTTGCCGGCCTTCAAAAAGAGTTAAATTGTGCAGTCCTTCTTGTTTCTCATGATTTGAAGCATGTATTAAAGCGAACAGATTCAATGGCGGTTATGTATGGAGGACAGATCGTCGAAAAAGGGGCAACAAAGAGCCTCAGGGAAAATCCAAGACATCCCTATACAAAGCTTCTGCTGAAGGCACGGCCAATTTTACGTTATACAGCACTCGAGAAATTTGCTGCCATACCAGGAGAACCGGGTCTTATTGCTAAAGAGGGATGTACATTTGCCCTTAGATGCCCGCTGTCATTTGAACAATGCTATATGGTGCCTGCGATGCAGCCTGCCGGACGTTTCCAATGGACCGCCTGTCAAGCTGTAGATAGGGAGAAGGTGGATACAAATGCTTGAAGTGAAAAATGTTTCTAAATCGTATCGGTCAAATACCGTTTTGACCGATGTTTCTTTTCATTTGGAGCAAGGAGAATGCCTTGGTTTGATCGGAGAAAGCGGGAGCGGAAAAAGCACGATCGCGAAGCTGATTTTAGCGCTGGATCGGTCTGATTCTGGACAAATTATAGTAAATAACGTTGATTTTAGCCAGTTAAAGGGCCGTGAGCTCAGAAAAGCAAGACGCCATGTACAGGTGGTGTTTCAGGATCCGTCTGCATCGTTAAACCCCAAGCTGCCTGTTTGGAAATCGGTTATAGAACCTCTTGAAAATTATCCGGAAGCGTCACCATCTTTTTTAAAAGAAGTAAGAAATGAGAAACGTAAGATGGCTGAAATTCTATTTGAAAAGGCGGGTCTTCAATCTGGCTTGCTTGATCGGTATCCTCATCAGCTCAGCGGGGGCCAGCGGCAGAGAGTGGCCATTGCGAGGGGAATAAGCCTTCAGCCCAATTTACTTATATTTGACGAACCAACTTCCAATTTAGATGTATCCATTCAAGCACAAATTTTAAATTTGCTGAAGGATTTGAAAAGTGAAATCAATATGTCCTATTTGTTCATTTCACATGATATAGCCACCGTACAATATATAAGTGAACGAATAGCGGTTTTAAAAGAGGGAAGGCTGGTTGATTTATTTAAAACAAAAGATCTCTTTTCAGCAGATCGGCATCCTTACACTAAGGAACTTATAGATGCTGCATTAGAATAATAAAAAAATTTCTTTAATCAGCAAACAGTGATATTCAAGGAATTTAAGCTCTTACAAGACCAATTATAATGGCTGTTCTTATCAAAACAGGGGATTTATTTTGTTACAAGGCTCTATTGAGCAGCTGTCTTTAATTTAATATATCCAGACGATGATGTTCACACGGTTGCCTCTGATTATTTCAGCATTCGAATATGGGGAGCCCCATTTACTTTGTTTATTGTATCAATAGGCGCAGCGGAAACAGCCTCTATTCGAAACTAGATTATTTTGGCTTTAGTGCTTTACCTGTTGGATTCAAGGGCGGAAGCTCGTTCAAAGTAGAAGCACCTGAATGGGTCTGCTGAAACAAAAAAAGAATTAGAAGATTTAAGAAATTGACAGAGAACCGCACAGAGGAAGAGATAGAATTCATTAAGCGCTGGCAAAATCCTGCTAGTCCTAACACGCTTGGCTTGATGACACAGAAGAATTGATTCATAAATATGGATTAAATGATGCTGCTAAATGGTAGCACAAGCAGTTACAATAAAAGATGACAACGCGCCAATGCAATACACAGAAGTGAAAAACACAGGATCCAGTGAGCTGGGCAGTAAAATAGTAGAGCCAACCTACTCTTTAGGTTGGCTCTACTATTTTACTCAATGCAGAAGAAGTCTCTCTATGGACGTCCTTTGAGAAAACGGCTGTTTCTCACGAGATTAAAAGGCAGGACTCGAATATTTTTAATACATTATGTGCAAAATTCAAATTGTTTAAATCATAATAAGATATTAAGGAATTTACTTATTTGCATATTCAAATACGGAGTTGCAATAAAGTGTTTCTGTTAAAAGTGGGCAAAATATGCAGCAGCATGTGGAGTAGAAGTACAAGTTGGAAGAACAAAAAGAAACGGGGTTTCTAAACAAAGGTCAGCTAGGCCAAAGATGGCTTCGAACAACGAAAAAGACATTCTGGTTTCTAGAATGTCTTTTATTAGTTTATTTTTAATTTCTCCTTTTCAACAATATCCTTAACAATATCTTCAATTGTTACATTTCCTAATACCTTTTCCAATGCTAATTGAGCTGCTGCCAATACAGGAGTGATAGAATCTTGAATGTTCCTGCCCACAGGACAATTAGGATGCGGATTTTCATGCACACTAAATAATTCCTTTTCCTTTACTACATCGACCGCTTTGTAAACGTCAAGGAATGTTATAGAAGATGGTTCCTTGGCCAGATTTGCGCCTGCAATACCCGGGCGTACTTCGATTAACCCTGCTTTTTTTAGCATGCCAATAATTTTCCTTATTAAAGTTGGGTTCGTGTTTACGCTGCCTGCTAAAAATTCAGATGAGCTTATCCCTTCATTTAATTCAATAAGAGCTAATATATGAACGCCAACTGTAAATCGGCTGCTGATAGACATATCAATCACCTGCCTTATATATGATTACAAAATTTATTATATAGAATAAGCATGTAATTTTATTTGAATACAACGTATTATACCTTAAAATACGGAAAAAATTAAAAAGGTATTTAATTGACAAAATAACAAGAAGTATCTATATTGAATACAGGTATTTAAGTTGAATACAAGATGAGTGTGAATATTTAAGAAAGATAGTTAAACAATATAATCGGAGGAATATAATATGAAAATGTTAGTAACAGGAGCAACAGGAAAACTGGGAACGAAAGTTGTAGAAACCTTATTGAATACTGTGCCAGCAAATCAATTGGCTTTAAGTGTACGCAACCCGGAGAAAGCAGAAGAATTACGAAGTCGTGGAGTTGAAGTTCGCATAGGAGATTTTGACCGTCCAGAAACATTGGATGCTGCTTTTGCAGGAATTGACAGGCTCTTAATGATTTCAGCGGATGGAGATAATGAAACAAGAATCAGGCAGCATACGAATGCGGTAGCTGCAGCAGAGCGTGCTCGAGTCAAGTTTATCGCTTATACTAGCATAGCGAATGCTATGGAAAGCAAAAATTTTCTTGCGCCTACACATAAGGCAACTGAAGAAGCGATTTTAAAAACAGGCATTCCTTATTCATTCCTCCGCAACAATTGGTACTTGGAAAATGAAAGCTCAAGCATTCAAGGTGTACTAGCAGGGGCTCCATGGGTGACTTCTGCAGGAACTGGAAAAGTGGGCTGGGCATTACAACAAGATTATGCGGAGGCTGCTGCAGCTGTGTTATCAGGTGAGGGACACGAAAATACGGTCTACGAGCTTTCTGGTAAGCTGTTGACACAGGATGAATTAGTCTCTGCATTGGGTGCTATATTGGGTAAAGAAGTACTTGTACAACAGGTTAATGATTCTGCCTATGCCGAAATTATGAAAGGTGCTGGCGTACCAGATTTCCTTATTCCTATGCTTGTTGGCATCCAAAAAGACATTCGAGAGGGTACATTAGAAATTGAAAGCAATGATTTCGAAAAACTTCTCGGGCGTCCAGCTGCACCAATTAACGAGGGATTAACTCAAATCGTTAATGGAATCAAAAATAATATTTGATCTTTAAAACCGACCATTCTTCAATTAGAAAGGTCGGTTTTTTAACGTCAAAATAACGTAATGAAGGATATAGAGGGAAAAGGGATGGATACAATTGGTGGTTTACTTTGCGTTAACTGTGGTAAACATGGCAATTAGCGTGCTACTGTCTTATGGAGGGTTCAAATTTTGAAAAAATATAAAATCAAGCTTTCTGAAATTCTTCAGTTTTCCTTAAATGCAGCATTGATCTTACTTGCCAGTGCATTATGTATTTTGCTCGGGAAAGAAATCATCTATTTTGTTCATTTATCTGTTTTTACACATGATTTTGATCAACATTATCTTCTTCTTGAGAGGATCCTTATCTTCTTTTTATATTTTGAATTCATTGCAATGATCGTCAAATATTTTCAGGAGAATTATCACTTTCCGCTGCGCTACTTTCTTTATATCGGCATAACAGCGATGATACGCCTTGTAATTGTGGAGCATGATAATCCCGTTAATACACTTTTGCATACATTGGCTATACTTGTGTTAATAATTGGTTACTATATAATCAAATCTTCGTCGAAAAGGTAATAAGAGGTCTAAAGCGGGATAAGGTTCCCGCTATCTTTTTTTCGTATAGAGACCGGGATTACTGACCTGCTAAAATCTTTTTACAAAGCCTCCTTTTGGATCTTTAAAGTGCAGACAAAGCGCTTTAAGCTATTTACGGAGGGAAAAAGACTGTAAAATAGACATGAGAAGAAACTGGGCAGAAAAAACGTTTCAGTTCTTCATCAGAACACTTTACTTAAATTTAGAATGGTTAGTGTTGATATCTTTTAAAGGAGTTTAAAGATGGATAAAGAACTAGATGACAGCTTTATTAATGCACTAATGGTTTCCCTTCAAGACAAAAGGGTTATTGAAAAGATAAAAGAAATAGCAGAAGCTAACTTGTTTAACCAAATGAGAGAACCTGTGGAGCTGCTGAAAGAAAAAGAAAAAGAAATAGCAAGACTCCAGCAAGAAATTGAGTCTAAAAAAGAGCAAATTAAGGATTTCCAATTAAAAGTCCACTATCTAAATCAGAAAATTGATTCCTATTTCAATGAATTAGAAAAGAGAAGAGCAGACTATCAAGAAGCAGAAGAACTTTATAGGGCTGTTCAACAGTTATCAGAAACCACCAGAAACTCCTTAAAAGGAATTTTCAAAGGGAATACAGTGCAAGAATTTATTGTTTGTGGTGTACAGTATGAAAATATATCATCTTTGTGGGATTTTATAAAAAACGAGATTATGGAAGGGCGAGAACAAGAAAGAGAAACCCTGCTCGCTCTTTTTCAGTATTTCTTTCAAGAATACAGTAAAACATATGACACCCCTTTGTATAAAACACAGGAAGTGAAAATGAACGAGGTCTTTAGAGAAGACCTGTACATAAGGACCCTTAACAGCAAATTATCCGGGAACATTACGGAAATCCTTCTCCCAGGGTATGTAAGTATTAATGGCAAAGTCATCAAAAAATCAGTTGTGAGAATATAATATAGCAGGCGAAAAATAGAATGATAACTAGGGGGAAATTGACATGACATCCATTACGATTCCAGAGCTTGGAGAGGATATTGAAAAAGTTCTTCTTGTTCAATGGTATAAACAGCCCGGAGACTATATTTCAGTGGGCGATGCTTTAGCAAAATTCAGCAGTGGGGATATTGAATTTGACCTCTTTTCAGAAACAGAAGGCACTCTTAAAGAATTGTCTGCAGGTGAAGACACTCTAGTCAAGATTGGCGATATCATATGCCGCATGGAGTCTGGTGATGCTCTCTCTGCAGAATCCTTAACGGAAATCGAAAAACAAGAAGCAGCGGAAGTTAAAAAATCTCTTGAGAGCGTAACAACAACTTTAGATGAAAAAAGTTTGGAAGACAGTCCTATTCACTTAATGGAAAAGAATGACGAGCGGGTATTATTTTCACCTGACGCACAAACCGTTCCTGTCTCTGCCATTTCCATGACTTATAAAGAAGTAAGGTCATTAATCAGCCATTTATATCAGAGAGCAGAAGAAACCTTTTTTAAGGTTGAATCAAGCTTCTTTCAAGACATTAAAAAGCTGATTCGTTCTAGATGGGTTTACATGAATAATGTAAATGTTGTTTATGATCACAGCATTGCAGCTTTATTTCCATATCGAAAACACTATCCACTGGTGGAAGATGATTTTGATTACAAAAAGCATTTGGATGTTTCCGGTTTTAATGGTGATGCCATGACGCATGAAGAAGCTTCCAACAGTTTTGATACAACAGAACATCCTGTATTTAAGAAAATAATGGCTTTAGACGATTTCTCCTCGGGGAAAAATCCTTCTGTTTCAAGAATATTTGCCAATACAGCAGCGAACTCTCCTAAATCAATAGCATTCAAAGTCAATGAGTATGACATTCAACATTACGATGTAGTAAATCAAAAAACTGATTTGCAGGGGAAAGGATTTTTCGTTCCTGTTTTCCGGTTAAATGGGGAAAATGCCTTTGAAATTAGTGATCAAAAGGCTCTCCAACTATGGCTGGAAAACGGTTTAGTACCAAGCGGATTAAGCGCAGAACGCCAAAAAGAATATGATTATTTGCTGACATTGTATCTATTAAAGGATTTAGATCATGAAACGTTCCAGAAAGAATTACCGTCCATCAGTATTGATTCTAAGGCGATCATTGAGAAACTGTTAAACTCTGAAAAAGTAAGGGCGGATATCGTTACATATGATGAAAAGATGTTAACAGATCCAAATCGGGGACATTGGGATTTATGGCCTGTCCTTCATGAAGATAAACCTTTAATGATAAAACTGAATGATGAAATAATGGCCAGAAACCCTAAGATGGATATTCGGGAGGATGGCGTAGTCGGCATTGATTTTGGAACGAAAAGTACAGTAGTCGTTTACCAAGAGGAAAGTGACGTTACGCTTCCAATGCGTGTGGGGGTTGGCTACTATAATACTGAAGTACAAGATTGGCATTATGAAAATCCAACTGTTATGGAGTTTATTGATCTAAAAAATTTCATGGAGTTTTATCTAGAAAAGGAAGGAAGACCCGAGACGAAATGGCAGGATGTTACCGTTTCCCACACGGCGTTTAATAGCTTGATGAATGGAAAAAGTGACCATTACTATTCTATCTTGAATAATCTCAAGCAGTGGGCTGGAGAAAAGAAAAACCATCTCCGATTAAAAGACAAAAAGGGGTATGCCGTTGTGCTTCGCTCCTTTTTAGACTTAACAGAGCAGGAAATTAATCCGATTGAGTTATATGCCTACTACCTCGGTTTGTATATCAACAACCAGCACAATGGAATTTATTTAGACTACACATTATCTTTCCCGGTCACATATGAAAAAGAAGTAAGAAAAAAAATCCTAAAGAGTTTCGAGCAGGGATTAAAAAAGACGCTTCCCATTCCGATTCAGCAGGATGAAGAATTGATGAAAAAATTCCGTGTCACAGCGGGTGCAAGTGAACCAGCAGCTTATGCAATTTGTGCCTTGCAAGAATATGGTTTTGAACCGGAAGAAGATGAAAAAACGTATTATGGCGTATTTGACTTTGGTGGAGGAACGACAGATTTTGATTTTGGTATTTGGCGTGAGGCAGGTTTAAAGGAAAGAAGATATGACTATGTTATTGAGCATTTCGGGGCGGGCGGAGACCGTTATTTAGGTGGAGAAAACATACTGGAGTTTTTAGCATTCCAAGTGTTTAAACATAACCAAAAAACAATGCGTGAATTGAATATCTCATGTACTCTTCCCGCAGAATGCACGAAATTTCCTGGAAGTGAAACGTTGATTAATGAGTCGCAAGAATCGAATTTAAATATGAAACAATTGGTAGAAAAATTAAGACCTCTTTGGGAAAGACAAGAAGGGTATGATGAACAGTTTGAACATGGCATGATACGGGCGGATCTGTTCGACAAAGCCGGCCAGGCAAAACTCAATGTTGAACTTTTGGTCAATCAAGATGAATTGGAGCAACTGATTGAAGAAAGAATTGAAAAAGGAATTAAAAATTTCTTTGAGTCTTTACGACGCGCTTTTACTCGGTCAGAACACAGCGAAATAAATAAATTGATTATCCTGCTTGCGGGCAATTCAAGTAAATCTCCAGTCGTGATGAATCTGTTTAATAAATGGATTGAAGAAGAAGTGCAAAATGTTCAAAATTGGGGAGAGGTGTCTGGTGATTTTTTTGAAGTTTTTCCACCGCTAGGAACGGAAGCTGCTTATTTAAAACAAGAGGAAAGAAACAGAGTGGTTAACCATAACATTTTAACTGCGCCTACGGGAAAAACAGGTGTTGCCTTCGGACTTGTTCAAAGCAGAAAAGGCGGTAGTATAAAAGTTATTGACCACAATATTGTAAATGACGAATCAAAGTTTAAGTACTTTCTTGGAAGAGCGAAAAAAGGAAAATTTAAAACGGTGATTGACCCAGCAGAAAAGTATAATGTATGGCATTTATACATTGATGCGTCAGAAGAAGACTTTGAAATTTATTACACCAGCCTGCCGGAAGCTGGTACCAACCAACTGGATATTAAGCAAACTCAGCGGAAAAAGTTTCGAATTGAGCATGTAGATGATTCAGCTTTTGTTTTTATCCGGACAGTAAGCCCTACAGTTATTGAATATGTTGTCGCGAATGAAGAATCGATTTTAAATGAGGTTTATTTGAGTGAAATTACCAAAGTTGAATTAAACTGATTCTTTCTTTAAAAGATTTTTGAGGCGGGATAGGTACCCTGCGCACTGTCTATTGTTTAGGCAGTTACCAGAGATTAGGATTGCCGCTCCTGCTAAAATCTTTTAATTCCCAAAATATCGGGTATTAAGCACAAAAAATAATTTGGAATTAAAAACGCTAGTGAAAGGGTATACCCAATTCATTAGCGTTTTTTTCGATTACTCTATAGAGTAAAGAGCCAATGCCTTTTCTTATCATCATCGCGATCATCTCTGCGTTCTCTCACATCATCCCGGTCGTCCCTCTTGCGTCTGCGATCATCACAGTGATCGGCATTACTGTAGTCTGGATTCAACCAAACGTTAGAATGGCCATCCCGGTCTTCAAATCTAAAACCCATGAAAAATTCCCCCTCTCTTTGTTAAATTTGCAGGGCTAAAATTAACCTTGCCCTATATCTTATGTTTTTTTGTATTCACTTGTATGGTTTGTGTTACTAGTAGGAATGAAGGAAGAAGAAAAAACCGGAGAAATTTACATTCCGGTTTCTAATAGATTTCCCTTTATGAATTATTAATGTCTGTCAACATCACCTAAGGAAAAGAGGTTGTTGAAGCGCTCGCGTGCATTGGCGTAGTCGGGGATCAAAAAGCCGTTGCGCCAGTGTTGCTTGAAACATAAATTTGCCTTCATTTGGTGAAAATAGTCCATTCTTTCAATTTTCGTTCATTTGATCATCAAATTTTCTTTTAAATCTGTTTCCTGTATTCAATAGACCATTGCAAAAAAATATTTGATTCGGTTTTTATCAAATCTGCCTTATTGATTAATTATATTGCCTTTTTCGCCTTGTCATTTATCAAGAGGTTCTTTGTAAGCTGCAGATTTAAATTGACATAAAAATTATTATGTTGCACTCGAGCACCCTAGATCTTTAGAATCAGGGAGTTTTTTCGGTGTCTTATACACTATATCAAATGTTCCTAGTACTAATTACTGCCAACTTGGGGTTGCAATTGTTTTTGTTTTTTGTTGAAATATAACTAATAGAATACAGAAAATGTCTAAGAGTATAGCTGTATTCTTAGAATTGCCTTTGGATTGTTAGGGCAATACTATTGTTACTGAATTTATTTATCAAATTTTAGGTTTTAGAAAGGAAAGATGTTGATGGAGTCAATCTGGCTAGAGTATGCTTGGGCATTGTTAATTTTAATCGGGTTAGAAGGCTTGTTATCGGCCGATAATGCCCTTGTACTGGCAGTTATAGCCAAGCATTTACCCGAAGATCAGAAGAAAAAAGCAATAAATTACGGAATCATTATGGCCTTCTTTTTCCGATTTGGTGCACTTTTTGCCATTTCTTTTATCGCAAACGTCTGGCAGGTACAAGCGATAGGAGCAGCTTATCTTCTTTACTTAGGCTTAAAGCATGTCATTAAGGCCCGGTTCGGGAAAGAAAATGAGAATATTCGTGAGGATGTAGAAGAGGAAGCAGAGGTAGCCGCAGGGAAAGGTTTCTGGCCTACAGTAGGGAAGATTGCTTTAGCTGATCTTGCTTTTGCAATTGATTCGATTTTAGCTGCAGTTGCTATTGCCCTTGGTCTTCCGGATTCACCGCTCGATAATTTCGGCGGCATGGACGGAGGAAAGTTCCTTGTTGTTGTTCTTGGAGGGATTGCTGGCCTTATCTTGATTAAGTATGCAGCAACTTGGTTTGTGCAGCTTCTTGATCAGCGTCCAGCACTGGAAACAACTGCTTATGCAATTGTTGCCTGGGTCGGTGTCAAACTTGCTGTAATTACGCTTGCCCACCAGGATATTGGTGTCTTAGACCATCATTTTCCACATAGTACCGCTTGGACTCTGGTCTTCTATGGAGTATTAGTTGGTATTGCTCTACTCGGTTGGTTTGCACCGGCCAATAAGTCATTAGAGAAAGAGAAATTATAAAAAGTAACAAAGAAAGAAAAAGAACAGACGGGACTTTTATATAAGATGAGTAGCCTACCATCAATTATTATTTATCTATTCTTAAATAGAAGTTTCTGAATGAACGAACAAGTAGATAGTGTTTCAAGGTTGTGTGACCATAATTTAAATGAATTTGAAAAGGAAGCAACACAGGGAAGCCCATAAATAGCATGGGTTTTTCTGTGTTTTTATTTATACCTATAACTTAAAAAATCTAGAACAAGGGGACTATTTCCATGGGCTGCAGCCGGAGATATCGCAAATAATAACCGACATATCCTGCGGAAATTTCCTATCTCGCTATTTTTGTACATCTATCTTTGGATACATAGCAACCATCGTCTACTTTAAAAAGGTGGATATTCATTGAACAAAAAATAAATTAAATTATTCAGGAGTGAAATGATTGTAAGACCAATCCACAATCACCATCATGATGATCGTGATTGTGATCATGATCACGTTTCTCTCTCCATCCAACTGTAGCTGCTAGCCACACCGCAAACTGATCAAATTTGTCTTTATCATCATTCGTTTTGGAATTTAGTCTAATTTCAAAATAAAGAACGCTAACCGAAATGATTAATGTTCTATAAATGATGGAAGGGAACACGAAGGTGGCGGATATCTGGTGATCACAGTATTCGATTTAAAAAAACGATCTCTGATTATTAAGGTCAGATGCAGGGTTTTAATATAGAGTTGGAGTTGGAGGAGAACAATGGAAGTTAACAATATCTCTTAAAGCAACCGAATATTGATTCCATCTTCCGCCGAAAAACCTATAGCCATAAACTCTTTCATGCCCGACAGTCGTCAAAAAAAACCAGAAATTGTCTCCGTTTCTAAGCCACAAATACGTGAAACGAAAGATACAATTTTCAAGACCCCAGGGATTCATTCGAAGTTCACTCCTTATTGAAAATTAGACTTTTAACCAGTTTATGCTCAGGGCAAAGTTTAGATTGGATGTATGCCTAGTAGCCCTCCTACATTCAAATATGAATGAAGAAGATTATAGGAAATTGTTTATGGATTGGGCAACTGTTTTTATGGAGAACGGTATCTCTAATCCAAAGGAAATTATGAACAGTTTAAATAAGCTATGTAGTTGTTCAACTAACGGGGTGCTTTTGTTTAATATCCCGGCTGTGGCTGTCATTTCGGCAGCCTTTTCTTATTCAGTTAACGGAGCAGGTTAGTTGAAGAAGGAAACAAAATTTCTTCTAAATTTGTTGTAAATACAACAAAAAATATTATAATAATTATTAAAGTATTTTTGAATCCAATAAATTGGAGATGTATTTATGAAGGAAATTCTACGTGAAATTGGAACGATTGCCAGGGCATTAGACTCTATAAGCAATATAGAATTTAAAGAATATGACCTTACAAAAGGGCAGTATTTGTACCTTGTGCGAATATGTGAAAACCCAGGAATCATTCAAGAAAAGGTAGCTGAAATGATTAAAGTAGACCGAACAACCGCAGCTCGTGCAATAAAAAAACTTGAAATGAATGGCTTTATTGAAAAGAAAGAAGATGAACATAACAAAAAAATAAAAAAACTCTTTCCAACTGATAAAGGGACAAATGTTTATCCTTTTATAAAAAAAGAAAATGATTATTCCAATATCGTTGCATTACAGGGATTTTCCGAAAAAGAAATAGAAACCATTTTAAATTTTCTCCAAAGAGTACGAAAAAATATAGAAAAAGACTGGGGATTTGTGAAAAAAGGAAACAAGAGAAATTATTGATTATATAAAGGAACGAGATATCAATATGACTATCAATATAAAAAAGTGTACCCTTGAAAATTCACGCAAACTTCAAGAAATTAGTTATGAAACATTTAATGAGACATTTAAGCATCAGAATTCACCCGAAAATATGAATGCCTATTTGGAAAGGGCATTTAACTTAAAACAATTAGAAAAAGAATTATCCAACCCTTCTTCGAAATTCTTTTTTATTTATTTTAATAATGAAGTCGCTGGGTATTTAAAGGTCAATACCAATAATGCTCAGTCTGAAGAAATGAGTGGTGAATCACTGGAAATCGAGAGGATTTATATAAAAAATAAATTTCAAAAACATGGGCTAGGTAAATATCTGTTCAATAAAGCTATGGAAATGGCGATGGAAAGTAATAAAAAGAAAATCTGGCTAGGCGTATGGGAAAAAAATGAAAATGCTATTGCTTTTTATAAGAAAATGGGGTTTGTTCAAACTGGAGCCCACTCTTTTTATATGGGTGATGAAGAACAAATTGATTTTATAATGACCAAAACACTCATATAATTTTTTGAGTTAACGCGCAGGTTAGTTGAAGAAAGATATACTCTCTCCTTAAGATTGGTGCAGACAAACTGAATTAGACTGACTCGTAAAAAAAGCAGTGACGGATTAGGAACTTGAAAGACCTAGACTGCCGCTGCTTTTATTGTGCTAACGTAATCCGTTAGCGTAATCTACTTTAGGAGACAAAGTTATCTAACCGTCTGGTAAACGAGGCCTAATGCTCCAGAATCAAATGTCTTGTTTTCGATAAGTTTAAGATTGATCTTCTCCTTGAGACCTTGGAATAACGGCAACCCGCTGCCTATCAGAACAGGAGAAACCGTAATTTTATACTCATCTACTAAATCAAGCTGCATAAGGTAGTGTGCCAACCTAGGACTGCCGAGGATGACCATATCCTTGCCTGGCTGCTGTTTGAGGTTCTTGATCTCTTCCTCGACATCTTCTTTCACCAGTCTGGAATTGTTCCATTCGACTTTCTCCAGCGTCGTGGAAAAAACGATTTTGGCTGTCTTTTCGATCCACTCGGCATGATTCAGTTCATGCTTCGAAGCTGATGGGTTCGAAGGCACAGATGGCCAGTAACTGTGCATCATCTGATAAGTCCCACGTCCCCAAATGACAGTCTCGGCAGTACTCAGAATTTCTCTCGCGTGTTTTTCCAAATCAGCATCGTAGGAAATCCAGCCAATGTCCATTTCACCGCTCGGCCCTTCTACAAAACCGTCAAGCGATGCGTGCAGAAATAGAACGAGTTTTCTCATTTTCATTTCTCCTTTATTCATGAGATTATCATCATTGCAAGTTACCTTGTTTTATTAAATGCAAAATTCTGTTAGTCTAAGTGTATCATAAGTACATTGGTTGAGAATAAGCAACTATCAACAATCTTTTCCTAACTGTTTCGTTGTCACCTCGATGTTTCACGATATCTAAAAATTGAAACCAACTCAAATAATGATCGAGGTATTTCGTTGCCACACCATTAAATTATTGCATCCAATCTTTTAATTAGCTGTGATAATTATTTACATTTTGTATACGATAGAGTCCTTTAAACTCTCCCTGTTCCATTTGATTTAAAACGATAATGCTCCAATTCTGTGCTTTTTGCGTAAGTGGAAAAGCCCCAAGATAGCTGAGACCATGAGTTAAGGTATCCCATTTCTGAGTTTATTGAAAATCATGTATTTCTTGAAGATATATGGGGAGAAGAAGCTGCATTTATGACAGAAGAAATCATATCAGCCAATGGAATTTCAAGAATAATTGAAAGGGTTGAGCTAAAGCTAATGAGGTTCCTACTAATGAGCAAATCAAAACCAAATTATTTGCTACAAACAGGTCTGCAATATATTTATGTTAATAAAGGAGTGATTTCAATTCGCTCTTTGGCAGAAAAACTCAATTACAGTGAAAGGAATATAAGAAGGACATTTCATAAGGAGTTAGGGGTGAGCCCGAAAGAATTTTCAGGTATCATCAGATTTCAAAGCCTTCTTCAAGAGCTAAATAATAGTAATCAATATAGATTTGCTAATATTGCTGCAAAATACGGATATTCTGATCAACCTCACTTTATCAATAATTTCAGACGTTATTATGGCATGTCCCCCAACCAAATTTTTAAGATAAACAGTACCACTAAGTAAATGTGTCCGTTTTTTTAAAATCCAAGAAGCTAAACTACATGATACTATTTATTTAACATATTGAATCAATCCTAAACTAATTGGGACTAGTAGTGTATTTTGCTTTACCACAAGACCCACCTTTTCCTTGCTATGAATATTTAGGAGGTATGATATTTTATGAAACCACGAATCACAGTACTTACATTAGGTGTAGATGATTTAGAAAGATCTTTGAAATTCTATCGAGACGGGTTGGGGCTTCCAACAGAAGGTATAGTTGGCAAAGAATTTGAGCATGGCGCCGTTGCTTTTTTCGACTTACTATCAGGCATAAAACTTGCTATTTTTCAGCGCAAAAATATTGCACATGATGCCCAGATTAATCAGACCGTTCCCAGTCCTACTGAATTTACTATTGGTCATAATGTAGAAAGTAAAGAAGAAGTTGACAAAGTAATGGAACAGGCAAGGAAGGCCGATGCTATTATAACAGTCCAACCACATGACACTTTTTGGGGTGGTTACTCTGGTTACTTTCAAGACCCGGATGGCCACTTGTGGGAAGTAGTGTGGAATCCACATTTTGAGATCAAGGAATAACTCAATCTTAAATTATCTTCCGCAATCGGGCGCTTTTCTTTAGTAAGAAGGCGTCTTTTTTATATTCTCCTACACAAAAGATTGTGAAGATTATCACTTAAACTATAGGGGGCGTTAGTTAAAGACGTTATACAAAAAAGACCGATTTTTATGAGGGCACTGAAAAAGTCCATATAGTAAAAAAGCCAGGTATTCG
>NZ_MSFI01000023.1 GCF_001975785.1 Domibacillus epiphyticus
GGATATCAAATTGCGGTCATTTCTGACGCGATTCTTGAATCTGCCGAAAAAGGCGAATGGATTAGCCTTTCAAAGATTTTAACGGAAGCAAAATAAACAAAAAATATGGATAGAGGCCGTGGAAAGCGGCCTCTATAAAATAACGAGATGGTTTGATTGGAGGGATAAAGAATGGAAAAAATAAAAGTAGGAATTATCGGTACTGGTTTTATTGGCCCTACACACATTGAAGCCATTAGAAGACTTGGGTTTGTGGAAGTGGTTGCCTTGGCGCAAAGCAATCAGGAGGCAGCTGAACAAAAAGCGGCTGAGCTAGGCATTCCAAAAGCTTATGGTGATTATCGTGATATGCTGCAAGACAGTGATATCCAGGTTGTACATAACTGTACCCCAAATCACCTTCACTTCGAAATGAATAAAGAAATTATTGCAGCAGGAAAGCATGTGTTATCAGAAAAACCATTAGCGACGTCCAGAGAAGAGTCTGCAGAATTATTGGCATTAGCAAGAGAACATAAGGTTGTGCATGGTGTTAATTTTAATTATCGTCAATTTCCAATTGTGAAACAGTTAGAGACGATGATTAAAAGCGGAGAGCTCGGGAAAATTAACTTAGTTCATGGTAGTTATTTGCAAGATTGGTTATTATTTGATACAGATTTTAATTGGAGATTAGCTCCTGAAGCTGGAGGGAAATCCCGAGCTGTAGCAGACATTGGCTCTCATTGGTGTGATACCGTTCAGTATGTAACTGGGAAGAGAATTGTCGAAGTTTTCGCTGATTTAGCAACCGTTATTCCTGTAAGAAAAAAATCGGCTTCGAACGCATCTACCTTTACTGAACAAAAAGGGCAGGAAGAGGCTTATGAATCTGTCCCAATTAACACGGAAGACTATGCTTCTGTACTTGTACGTTTTGAAGATGGAACTAAAGGTGTATTTACCGTTTCTCAAGTAAGTGCCGGCCGGAAAAATAGACTGAGTTTTGAAATTAATGGAAGTGAGCGCTCTGCGTTTTGGAATCAAGAAGAACCTGAGAAATTGTGGATTGGGCATCGAGATCGGCCGAATGAAATTCTTTTAGCGGATCCTGCTCTGTTTTCTTCAGAAGCAAGGTTATCGATCCATCATCCTGGCGGTCACAATGAAGGATGGCCAGATGGTCTGAAAAACGGCATGTTGCATTTCTATACATTTATACGAGACGGAAAAGATCCTTTACGAGATCAAGTCAATTTTGCTACTTTTTTGGATGGACATATATCCATGTGCATTACGGATGCCATTTTAGAAAGCCATGAACAACAAAAATGGGTGAAGGTAAATGTAAAGTAGAAGCATGGATGTACATAGTTCTTTTGAGTAGTGAAACAAATGTGGTGAGCATAACAAGTCATATATGTTTATGGAGTCGAGTGCACGTGCATCTTCAGATCATTGACATCGGTTATAGATACCATAAAACAAAATATGAGGTGATATAAATGAATGCGATTTCAGGAAAAGGACGGACAGGTCTTCCGGCTGCCGTTATTTGGGGATATGTCGCAACATTGATCTTTATGGTTGGTGACGGTCTCGAACATGGCTGGCTTTCTCCATATCTTATTGAACATGGACTAACCATTCAACAATCGGCTACACTATTTACTGCATATGGAGCAGTGCTAGCCATCGCCTCTTACTTTTCTGGCGTACTTACGGAAGCTTTCGGACCAAGAAAAGTAATGTTAGCGGGGCTGCTGCTCTGGTTAGTTGGTCAAGTTTTATTCATTGAATTCGGATTAAAAGATCAAAACTATGCATGGATGCTGCCGACTTATGCTCTTCGAGGCTTCGGATATCCATTGTTCTGTTATTCATTTCTAGTGTGGGTGACGTACCGCAGCCCGGAACGCATAATGGCTACAGCAGTAGGATTGTTTTGGGCAGCCTGGAGTGGTGGGCTCTACGTTGTCGGAAGTTACTTTCCGGCATACATGATTCCGAAAATCGGCTACGTTGGTTTGATGTGGAGCGCTGTTGTCTGGGTGGTTGTCGGTGGATTAGTTGGAATTTTGGTTGTCAAAGATGATGGAATTAAACGTCAAGGAAATTCTAAGGAAAAACTTAAAAGCTTATTGAGTGGTCTGACCATTTGTGTTGAAAAGCCGAAAGTTGCCATAGGAGGAATCGTCCGTATTATCAATTCAACCGGGATTGGTGCTCTGCCTATCTTTTTCCCTCTGTATTTGTCATCTGAATATGGGTTTACTACAGAACAATGGCTGCAAGTTTGGGGGACGATGTGGGTTGCGAATATCATATTTAATCTAATCATCCCATACATCAGTGACAGATGGCTAGGCTGGCGCAATACGGTTATGTGGGTTGGCAGTTTCGGTTGTGGGGTCATGACATTAGTAATGCTTTACACTCCCCAGTTCTTCGGTAATAACTTCTGGGCGATGATCACAGTGGGAATCTTTTTCGGTATCATTTTATGTGGTTTTGTGCCGCTGACAGCTCTTGTAACGTCAATGGCTCCCGATCAGAAAGGCTCTGCCATGGCTGTCGTAAGCTTTGGTGCCGGTATGTCTTACTTTATTGCACCGGCCATCGTAGGAGCATTCATCGGAATTATTGGAGTTCACGGCGTCATGTGGGTTTTTGCTGGCTTGTATTTCCTTGGAGCGGTATTAATGAAATTCATGACATTGCCGGATGAAGAAAAACAAAATGAAAGCAGTTACTTGATGGAAAAGCAAACAAGTTAAAAGCTGACTTCGTTAAGAAAACTAGATTTAAAGACAGACCTTGCAGTTTTGCTGCAAGGTCTTATTTTTAATTATACATTCAACTGGTTTACTGGGCTGTCATGTAAGGCTGGCAATGCCGGGTGAAAGTAAAGAAACGCAAACAGACGGGGCAGTCTGACATTATTGCCATTTCAATCGGGGACTGCCAGAATACTGATTTTGTTTTAGATACCCTGGCAAAGCCCCCAGTCTGCCCAAAGGATGTACCAGGGATCCGTTTATACATCCTATGATTACCAGAGGGAAGTCAAAAGAAAAAGGCATGATCATGAGCATGTCCCGTAAAGGAACGCCCGCTGATAATGCCCCCATCGAATCGTTTCATGCCTCGCTAAAGTCTGAAATGTTCTCCTTCGACAACACTACGACAGCCATCGTAGAGCAAATTGTCGAGGCGTATTCAAACGAAATAAACAGCCTGTAGCCGGTACAATATCGGCAACAGGCTATTTAAAAGGTGTTTTGATCCCTGTCTCAAAGACGGGGTAAATCCTAGGATCTTCCGTTTTTTTCTTTCTTACAATTGGTGAATAATTGCTTCAACTTCGATACCTTCCAATGTTTCCTGAGTCATTAACGCCTCCACGAGACGGTCAAAAGCGTCTCGATGCTCCTCGATAAGGGTTTCTGACCGTTTTAATGCCAGTTCGAACAAATCAATCATTTTTGTTTCTTTGTCCGCTTGTCGGAATGTAAGGGAGAAACGGTCCTGGAAAATACCAGTATCGACCATCCGTTCAAGTATTTGTTTCGCCTGCTGTACATCTCCGCTGACGCCGATTGAATGTTCACCGAGATAAAGGCGTTCGGCGACACCGCCTGATAAAATCATGGCCACTTGATCAATTAGTTCACTCGCTGTTGATAAATGTAATTCTTTCGGAACAGGGGCAACATAACCAAGTGCTTGACCACGCGGGATGATTGTTGCCTTCCGAACAGAACCAGGCTTTGTGAGCGCGGCGACGAGAGCATGTCCCGCTTCGTGAATCGCTACACGACGCTTTGTTAAAGGATCGGCGAGAGGGCGTGTCATCGTACCGAGAATCGTCCGGTCTAACGCGTAATCAAAATCTTTCTTTTCAATGGTGTCGCGGCCGCTTCGGATCGCACTTCGGCTTGCGGTTTCAAATAAAGCGGAAAGTTCGGCTCCTGAAAACCCGACTGTTGCTTCAGCTAAATCATGCAGCATCGCAGCGGCATTGTCCGTCAAATTTTTCCCGCGGGCATGAATGTCAATAATTTCTTTACGCCCTTTCGCATCCGGCAGCGTCACATGGAACGAAAAATCAATACGGCCGGGACGCAGGAATGCTTCGTCAAGCATATCTTTTCGATTGGTTGCGGCAATAAAGAGGAGCCCATCATTATCGTGGCCGCCGTCGAGCTGAACGAGTAATTCCGTCAGCGTTTTTTCCCCCTCTTCTCCACCATGCGTTTTTCGTCGACCAGCAAGTGCATCGACCTCATCTATAAAAATGACCGCTGGCTTTTGCTTTCGTGCTTCTTTAAACAAGCTGCGCACGCGTGATGCACCGACGCCGACAAATAATTCCGTAAAAGATGATCCGCTCGACGAGAAAAATGAAGCCCCAATTTCTCGTGCAATGGCCTGTGCCAGCAATGTTTTGCCGGTACCCGGCGGTCCATATAATAAAATACCACGCGGCGGTTCAATACCGAGACGTGTAGATAAGTCTTTTTCTTTTAAAATCGAAAGGGTCTGCAGGATATCTTCCTTCATTTCATCCGACAAGCCACCGACATCCTGAAGGGTGATGTCAGGAAGAGGACGGGCATGTGATAGGCTGTTCTTCATCGAATGGGCAACACCAATACCGCCTTTTTTTCGGTAAAAGTAAAAGCCCAAACCAACGAGAAGAGCAATTAATCCAATCGCAATCCAGTTCTCATAAGGTTCCGCTTTTTTATACTCATAGCGGATATTGTACGTCTCATTTAACCTGTCTACGACCATGCTGCCCGGTGATATATAAGAAGTAAATTCTCCATTTTGTGTGTAAATTTGAAGCGTGCCATCAGGGAATTCGATAAGCCTGACTTCATGGCCGTCTTCTTTTTGTATAATATCTTCCACAGAAGAAAAAGGTATAACCGTTGATTCATTTCCTTTCTGCACATACCAGAATACGCCAGCTGCCATCAATAAAAACACAGCAGCAGATTTCCAAAGTAATCCGGGACGTGTCAACATTTTTATCACACTCCCTTTCTAGAATACTTCTATTATATGAAAAAAAAAGCGAACTTGAAAGCGGAAAACATTTCTTCAAATCCCGCCAGTTTGAAAATGTGAGTCTGCATGGTATTATAGTAAAGATTATAAATAAAGGAGCGATAATTGTGGCAAAAAAAGGTTATATTCAAATGAAAGATGGCGCGAAAATTGAATTTGACTTGTTCCCAGAAGCGGCACCGGGCACAGTTGAAAATTTCGAAAAATTAGCAAACGAAGGCTTTTACAATGGTGTTGTGTTTCACCGCGTTATTCCAGGTTTCGTAAGTCAGGGCGGTGACCCAACAGGTACTGGAATGGGTGGTCCTGGTTACACAATTAAATGTGAGACAGAAGGGAATCCTCATACACACCAAGAAGGTTCTCTTTCAATGGCGCATGCCGGCAAAGACACAGGCGGAAGCCAGTTCTTTATTGTTCATGAGCCGCAGCCGCATTTAAACGGCGTTCATACTGTTTTCGGCCAGGTAACATCCGGAATCGAAGCGGTAAAATCAATGCAAAACGGCGACGTGATGGAGAAAGTGGAAGTGTTTGAAGCGTAAAGTGTTTGGACCGGCCACCCGCCGGTCTTTTTTGTGCTATAGTATGCATAAGGAGCGTGACGGTCTTGATGGAAGAACATGCGGCATGTGAAACCAATGAGCGGAAAAGTCATCATTCCGATGCTGTGAAAAAGAATCTAGTCACAAGATTGAATCGGATTGAAGGACAAATTCGCGGCATTAAAGGCATGATTGAAAAAGATGCGTACTGTGACGATGTGATTACGCAAATTGCCGCGACGCAGTCTGCTTTAAACAGCGTAGCCAAACTCCTTCTCGAAGGACATGTCAAAACGTGTGTCACCGAGCGCATTCAAGAAGGCGATGTTGAAGTCATTGATGAATTGATTGTTACCATCCAGAAACTCATGAAAAAATAAACAGGACTACTGGGGGTGCCCTGCGGCTGAGAGGGGACGTTGTTCCTAACCCTAAACACCTGATCTGGTTAATGCCGGCGTAGGGAAGTAGCAATCACTGATGATAACCCGGATCAGGCGTATTGCTGTTCCGGGTTTTTGTATGGAGGGAAATATCGTTTTAGCGATCCGTTTAAAAAAACAAATATATTAAAAAATCGAAGGGAAGATATAAGATGAACAATGAATTCGCAGCAGAGCTGCTTGAGCGCGTTCGAATTACGAAACCACTCGTACATAATTTAACGAATACTGTTGTCACAAACTTTACGGCAAATGGGCTGCTTGCACTTGGAGCTTCACCAGTAATGGCGGATGCTGTGGAGGAAGCGGAAGATATGGTCAAAATCGCTGGTGCGGTTTTATTAAATATTGGTACGTTAACTGCTCCAACCGTGGAAGCGATGATTTTAGCCGGCAAAGCAGCGAATAAGGCAGGAGTTCCAGTCATATTCGATCCAGTTGGCGCTGGTGCAACACCTTTTAGGACGGAAAGTGCAAAACGAATTTTATCGGAAGTACAAGTCGATGTTTTGCGCGGGAATGCTGGTGAAATTGCTGTTTTATGCGGACAGTCGATTCAAGTAAAAGGAGTGGACGGCGGAGGGAATGCCGATGTGCGGACGCTGGCGAAAGAAGCTGGGGAGATACTAGGTGTCACGTGTGTTATTACAGGCGCGGAAGATGTCGTGTATGGAGAGGAATCTCTTTCCATTCAAAATGGCGATCCGATTTTAACGACTGTAACAGGAACTGGCTGTCTGCTCGGTTCGGTCATTGCGGCATTTTGTGCAGTTGAAAAAAACTATGCTCTGGCAGCAGCAGCTGCACTCGCTTTTTACGGTACCGCAGCAGAACGTGCGGCTCATAAATCAGGATCAAACCGTCCGGGTACATTTGCGGTTGAATTCCTGAATGAACTGGCTCTTACAGGTAAAAATGAAGTGAGACAAAACGCGAGAATAGAGGTGCTGGAAAGATGACAGCGAAAAAAGCAATGACCATTGCCGGCTCCGACAGCGGTGGAGGAGCGGGCATTCAAGCAGATTTAAAAACATTCCAGGAACTCGGGGTGTTTGGGACATCGGCCATTACAGCTGTAACGGCACAAAATACTCTCGGTGTTCATGGCGTATACCCAATGAGCGCGGACGCTGTGGAAAAACAAATTGATGCAGTCATACAAGACATCGGTCTGGATGCACTAAAAACAGGAATGCTTTTTTCGACAGAAATTATTGAAGCGGTAGCATCAAAAATTAAAGAACATAATATTACAAACGTCATCGTCGATCCGGTCATGATCGCAAAAGGGGGAGCGCCTCTTCTCCAGGAGGAAGCAATGGGCGCATTAAAAACATCATTGCTGCCACTTGCACTAGTCGTAACTCCAAACATCCCGGAAGCGGAAGCTATATCCGGCGTGACGATAAAATCGGTAGAAGATAAAGAAAAGGCTGCAAAGGTGATTGCGTCATTCGGCGTAAAAAATGTGTTGATAAAAGGCGGTCATGATGAAGGGAATAAAACGATTGATCTACTGTATGACGGTGAGTCATTCTATACATTTACAGGTCAACGTATTGATACAAAGGATACGCACGGTACAGGTTGTACATTCTCTGCTGCCATGACGGCGGCAATCGCAAAAGGTGGTTCTGTTCGCGTTGCAGCTGAAACAGCAAAACAGTTTATTCAGGCGGCAATTGAAGATGGAATCAATATTGGAAATGGACACGGTCCGACCAATCATTGGGCCTACAAGAAGCGGGGAAAATGCTGATGAAAAAAGAACAGCTGGCCGTTTATTTCATTGCAGGTACGCCTAACTGCCGTACGTCAATAGATGAAACACTTCAAGCGGCGATTCATGGCGGAATTACGATGTTTCAATTTCGTGAAAAAGGCGAAGGCGCTTTGACCGGAGAAACGAAAAAACATCAGGCCCTTCGTTTGCAGTCAATGTGTAAACAGGCTGGTATCCCATTTATCGTTAATGATGACATTGATCTCGCCATTGAAATTGGTGCAGATGGTGTCCATATTGGTCAGGAAGACGAGCCGGCATCAGTCGTCCGTAAAAAAATCAAAGGAGGCATCGTGGGTGTATCGGTTCATACGATGGATGAATTTGAGAAAGCGATTATAGACGGGGCAGATTATGTCGGAACGGGACCGATATATTCGACAGCGACGAAAACCGATGCACGCCCGGTTGCCGGTACAACGCTCATAGCGAAAATGAAAGAGAAATATCCTCATTTCCCGATCGTAGGCATTGGCGGCATTACCATAGAAAATGCAGTGGACGTAATGAAAGCTGGTGCAGACGGAGTATCGGTCATTACAGCGATTAGTCATGCAAATAAACCAGATCAGGCTGCATCAAAATTAAAAAACGTTTTTTCAAAAACAAAATAAACTAGAAGCCGGTGTTTAACCTTATGCTCCGGCTTCTATTTTTTTGTGATAATATGGAGGAAAAGACATAGGACAAAGTGAACGGTACTGCCGAGAAATGAGTGATGAATATGTATCTCTTTATTGTCAATCCAGCCTCTGGGGATGGACGTGCAAAGTCTTTATGGCTGAAGGTGGAACAGCATCTGCAAAAGAAAAACGTAAAGTATGAAGTCCTTTTTGGTGGATCAGAAGCGTCAGCACGTGAATTTGTTTGGGGAAAGATGAAAGAAGAAAAAGTTAAAGCTGTGGCTGTTATTGGCGGTGATGGGACAGCAAATGCTATTTTGCAGGACCTCGTTCATTGTGAAACGGCATTAGCTATCCTGCCTGCTGGTTCAGGCAACGACATTGCCCGTATTTTTGGGCTTACTAATCATCCTGGTCAATTTGTGGAGAAGCTCCTTTCCTCCAAAACAAAAGCGGTGGATGTTTTAAAAGCCAACACGTGTTACGGTTTAACAGTTGCAGGAACCGGGCTTGACGCAGACATTGCGCAGCGTGTAAACCAAGCATTTTATAAGAAATGGCTGAACAAAATCGGAGCTGGTTCATTTGCTTATACAGTCGGTACTGTTTTATCTGCTTTATTATTTAAACCGTTTAAAAGTATCATCACAATTGATGGAGACCAGTACATTTCAGATGAAACGTGGCTTCTTGCATTCGGCAATACATCATCCTATGGGGGTGGACTTGTTATTTGTCCGTATGCCCATCCTGTTGATGGCGTGCTTGACGTAACAATGCTTCATACTGTGAAACGAGGAAAGGTTCTCTTTCAGCTATTCCCTATGTTAATGCGTGGAGAACCGATCAAAAAGAATGGAGTAATGTATAAAAAAGGAAAAAAGGTCTCTGTGGATACGGACAGACCCATTCCGGTCATGGTCGATGGAGAGGAGATCGGCACAACGCCTGTACAAATTACGGTTCATGAAAAAGCACTCCAGCTTGTGTTAACTACATAAAAAGACGCTTTCGAAAACGAAGGCGTCTTTTATTATTTTACGACCTGGAATACAATGTGACGGTTCATGACCGGTTTCAGCTTAAAAAGAACGTGAGTAGTCACTTCTTTCTTCATTACAGCTGATACGGCCCCAGAGAGGGTCAAAGACTGGATGAAAAATGTTGCGCGGCGTTCAATATAGCGGATTATTTGATCTTTATAAAAGAGTTCGCGCTTTGCGATTTTCTCCTTAATTTCTTGAGTAAGCTGTACAGCAAATTGTGTAACAGAAAATTCGACTCCTCCGTAAAATTCAGCTACTGTCATAGCTCATTCACTCCTTCCTCCATTTCCTTATTGTCAATACTTATATTTATATCTTAACATAAAGTTTACAAAACTTTAACAAAAACTTATGGATAATTTACAATTCCTTTTATTTATATGCTTTAAACATTTTTTTATGCATAAAACACAGGTTAAGATAACTCGCCATCGCTGTATTTGTATCTCTATCTTTTGTATAAATAATCTGAGAAAATGTAACTTGATACAATTTGGTATAATAAAAAGGTTGTCATTATGCACATTTTCCTGTACATTTAAAAAATAAGTCAAACTAAACATAACCTTATCAAGAGAAGCGGAGGGACTGGCCCAATGATGCTTCAGCAACCGGCCTGCGCGGCAAAGGTGCTAAATCCAGCGGACCCACACCGTCCGGTAGATGAGAAGAAGTGTAAAAACAAGCCTTCTTCCATGAAGGCTTGTTTTTTTGTCCATATTAATGGCAGCAGGAAAACGTTAAACGGAAGATGATATGCCCGAAACCTATGAGTGAATGGTCAAATATTTAACGGGAGACCTGCTGAACTGAAGTTTCACTTTATAAAAAGGAGCGATATTCATGACAAATATTGAAACGAAATTAGCACAAATCGGCAACCGGACAAACAATCCGACAGGTACGGTCAATCCGCCTGTTTACTTTTCAACAGCTTATCGCCACGAAGGAATTGGCATGTCAACAGGCTACGACTACGTGCGGACAGGCAATCCGACTCGTGAGGTTGTTGAAAAAGCAATAGCGGATCTTGAAGGGGCAGATGCAGGTTTTGCCTTTTCATCGGGTATGGCTGCCATTCATACACTTCTCTCGTTATTTGAGCCAGGCGATGAATTCCTCGTCTCAGCAGATTTGTACGGCGGGACGTACCGCTTGTTTGAAAAAGGATGGAAAAAATTCGGATTGAATTTTACATACGATAGTTTTGAAGATCTCAATGAAACAAAAACGCGCCTATCAGACAAGACGAAAGCCATTTTCTTAGAAACACCGACTAACCCGCTGATGAAAGAAACAGATATTGCATCCGTTGCGGCTTTTGCGAAGGAAAACGGTTTGACTTTAATCGTGGATAACACGTTCTACACGCCCGTTCTCCAGCGCCCGATCGAGGAGGGAGCGGACATTGTCCTGCACAGCGCGACGAAATACCTCGGTGGTCATAATGATGTGCTTGCGGGTCTTATCGCTGTCAAGGGAGAAGAGCTATCAGCAAAAGTGTTTGAATTTCAAAATGCAATCGGCGCTGTGTTGTCTCCGTTTGATTCCTGGCTGCTAGCACGCGGGATGAAAACACTGAGCCTTCGCATGAAACAGCATACAGAAAACGCACAAAAAATCGCAGCGTTTTTAGAAACACATGAAGATATTTTAGATGTCTTATATCCGGGTCAGGGCGGGATGCTTTCATTCCGTTTAAAATCAGAAAACTGGGTAAATCCATTTTTACAAAATATGCGGTTAATTTCTTTTGCCGAAAGTCTCGGGGGAGTGGAGAGCTTTATTACGTACCCAGCAACACAGACACACATGGATATCCCGGAAGATGTACGGATTGCAAATGGTGTCTGTAACAGGCTTCTTCGTTTTTCAATCGGTATTGAGCACGCAGAAGATTTAATTGCCGACTTATCGCAGGCATTTGAAAAAATGAAAGGGTGATTTGATGAGCGACTATACTTTTCAAACCAAATTGCTTCATAACGATCATAAATTTGATGCCAATACTGGGGCAGTTAGTGTACCAATTCAGCATGCTTCCACATTCCACCAATCCGATTTCGACTCGTTTGGCCAGTATGACTACAGCCGTTCAGGAAATCCGACAAGAGAAACGCTGGAAGCTGCTATTGCGGAGCTTGAAGGAGGCGTTCGTGGTTTTGCATTTGCATCCGGTATGGCGGCCATTTCAACAGCCTTTCTTCTATTATCTAAAGGAGACCACGTTGTTGTAACAGAAGACGTATACGGAGGTACATTCCGGATGGTGACAGCTGTGCTGACCCGCTTCGGTATTGAACATACGTTTGTCGATATGACCGATTTAAATGCGGTAGCTAAAGCCATTCAGCCAAATACAAAAGTCGTTTACATGGAAACACCGTCAAATCCACTGTTAAAAGTGACAGACATTGAGGGCATTGTTAAATTGGCGAAAGCGAATGACTGCCTCACATTTTTGGATAATACATTTATGACTCCGTATCTACAGCGGCCGATCGAACTAGGAGTGGACCTTGTTCTGCATAGTGCGACGAAATTTTTATCCGGTCATAGTGATGTTCTTGCCGGTCTTGCCGTTGCGAAAGATGAGGAGCTGGCATCAAAGTTTTACGCGCTGCAAAATTCATTCGGTGCTGTTTTAGGTGTACAGGACTGCTGGCTAGTTTTGCGGGGGTTAAAAACATTATCAGTCCGGATGGAGCAATCTCAAAAAGGTGCAGCGGAAATCGCCCATTATTTAGCATCGCACCCACGTGTGAAAAATGTATACTATCCTGGTCTCGCTTCTCATCCTGGAAACTCGATCCATTTCCGCCAGGCATCCGGTGGAGGGGCTGTGCTTTCTTTTGAACTGGAAAATGAAGAAGCAGTGCGCCAATTCAGCGCTAACGTGAAAATTCCGGTATTTGCCGTCAGCCTCGGCGCCGTAGAATCCATTCTATCTTATCCTCCAAAAATGTCTCATGCCGCAATGCCGGCAGAGGAACGGAATAAGAGGGGAATTACCGATGGACTGCTGCGGCTGTCGGTTGGTCTTGAATCACCTGATGATTTAATTCGTGACTTTGAACAGGCTTTTCAACAGTTTTCATAAAAAAACGTCATCCCATTGATTGGGATGACGTTTTTTTAATTATTTATGCATGACGCATTTTTTTAAGGATAAAGCTGACAATGGCAACGAGAATAACCGCACCGATTAAGGCTGGGATAATGGCCATGCCGGCGATTTCTGGACCCATATCGCCAAGCAAAGCCCCACCGATCCATGCACCAATAATACCTGCGATAATATTGCCGATAATTCCACCTGGAATATCTTTACCTAAAATAAGACCAGCCAACCAGCCGATGATTCCTCCGATAATTAGAAACATAATAAATCCCATTGTGTAATACCTCCTAAGATAGATAATTTGTAATGCCTTGATGGTTTATGTATTCCCGTTAGGGACAATATAAAACCAAAAAAGTCAGGAAAAATTTAATTTTGAATATTTTGATAATTATCCGTTAAAAAAAAACAGCCCGCAGGCTGCTTTTTTTAATATTTACGAATGGCAAATTCACATTCACCTTCCAGTGCTTTAATAAGGCGTCAAAGCCCGCTTGCTTCATCGATTGCACGTTCATCCAGCAGTTCATGAAATCTCCCCCCCTAAAACTTTACATGGAGAAGGATGAAGCTGCTCATTGCCCCTGGAAATTTTTCCAGTATCTCCTGAAAAGAGGGGGGCAAACAACTTAGATTAACATACCTGCGATTGCGGCACTGAGGAGAGACGCAAGAGCTCCTGCCAAAACGGATTTTAATCCAAGTCTTGCTATGTCATCCCGCCGATTTGGTGCTAAGTTGCCAAGCCCGCCGAGCAAAATAGCGAGTGAAGAAATGTTCGCAAATCCGCAGAGTGCAAAGCTTAAAATAGCAACGGTTTTTTCAGATAGATTAGGGATTTCCGGTCCGAAATTCGAATATGCGACAAACTCATTAATAACGAGTTTTTGACCAATGTAGTTTCCTGCCTGAATGGCTTCTTCCCACGGAACACCAATCGCAAATGCAAGCGGAGCGAACAGATAGCCAAGAATGAGTTCAAGTGATAGGTTGTCAAATTGAAAGAGGCCGCCGATTAACCCGAGTATCCCATTTAACAGAGCGACAATCGCAATGAATGCGAGAAGCATCGCCCCGATATTTAGCGCCAGCTGCAGTCCGACAGCAGCTCCTTTGGCTGCGGCATCAATAACGTTTGCGGCATCTTCATCTGATTCCATTTTAAACTCTTCGGGCTCTGGTTCATCTGTCGTTTCTGGAACAAACAATTTTGCCATGACTAGGCCGGCAGGTGCTGCCATAAAGCTTGCCGCAATTAAGTACTCAAGCGGTACACCGAGGAGCGAATACCCGACAAGAACAGAACCGGCCACGGATGCGAGGCCGCCGGTCATAACCGCAAATAATTCTGAATCGGTCATGCGATGAATATATGGCTTAATGACGAGCGGTGCTTCTGTCTGTCCGACAAAAATGTTTGCCGCTGCGGACATCGATTCCGCTTTTCGCGTCCCGAGAAGTTTGGACAGAACACCGCCAATGATTTTAATGAAAAACTGCATGATTTTTAAATAGTACAAAACAGAAATAAGGGCTGAGAAAAAAATAACGACAGGCAAGACGTTTAAGGCAAATACAAATGTAATATTTGACTCTTCCGTGAACAGGCCGCCGAATAAAAAATTAATCCCTTCATTGGCATAGCCGATAATAGCATTTACGACTTCCGTGAATTTCAGCAGCATTTGCCGACCGAAATCCCACTTTAACACAATAAATGCAAAGGCAAGCTGGAATGCAAGCCCGCCAAGCACCGTCCGCCAATTGATTCGTTTTCGATCTGTTGAAAAAAGAAAACCAATACCGAGAACGACAGCAATGCCGAAAAGTCCCCAAACATATGTCATTTTAAACACCTCATTAATTTTATTTACACATAGGCATCTGTCTAGTTTATAATTAAGTCCGTCGGCTTCACAACTTTTTTCAAAAAGACGTAAAATTAAAAAAATACTTACTATATATGTTATCTAAATCGACAGTATATAAACGCGTAGGAATAGAAAGGAAGAATCAGTATGACATCATTTAAAGAAGACGTATTATCCAGACGTACATTCGCTATTATCTCCCATCCGGATGCCGGAAAAACAACGATGACGGAAAAACTGCTTTTGTTCGGCGGTGCCATTCGTGATGCGGGAACAGTTAAAGGGAAAAAAACAGGGAAATTTGCGACATCAGATTGGATGGAAATCGAGAAGCAGCGTGGAATTTCCGTAACATCATCCGTTATGCAATTTGCATACAATGGGTTTAACGTAAACATTCTCGACACACCTGGACATCAGGATTTCAGTGAAGATACGTACCGGACATTGATGGCGGTCGACAGTGCAGTCATGATTGTGGATGCTGCAAAAGGGATTGAAGCGCAGACGCTGAAACTTTTTAAGGTGTGCCGAATGCGGGGCATCCCGATTTTTACATTTATTAATAAACTTGACCGACAAGGGAAGCTGCCGCTCGAGTTGTTAGAAGAACTGGAAGACGTACTTGGTATTCAATCGTACCCGATGAACTGGCCGATCGGAATGGGGAAAGAATTCTTTGGAATTTACGACCGTTTTAATAAACGTGTAGAGCAGTTTCGTACGGAAGAAGCAGACCGTTTTTTACCGCTTGATGAAGATGGTCATATCGCTTCTGATCACCCGATAAAACAGTCATCTCTTTATACGGAAGCAATGGAAGATATTTTGCTCCTTGAAGAAGCTGGGAATGAATTTTCGCGTGAAAAAATTAATTCAGGTGAATTGTCTCCCGTTTTCTTTGGCAGTGCATTGACAAATTTCGGCGTGCAGACATTTTTGGAAACATATTTACAATTTGCGCCGGCACCGCAGCCGCGAACAGCTGATACGGGTGAAGTCGATCCGCTCAGCGAACAGTTCTCCGGTTTTATTTTCAAAATCCAGGCAAATATGAACCCGGCTCATCGTGACCGCATTGCATTTTTGCGTATTTGCTCCGGAAAATTTGAACGTGGGATGGCCGTTACGCTTGCCCGAACAGGAAAAACGACGAAAGTGTCCCAGTCGACGCAATTTCTCGCGGATGATCGCAGTACTGTTAATGAAGCGGTAAGCGGAGATATAATTGGGTTATATGACACAGGGAATTATCAAATCGGTGACACGCTGACGGGTGGAAAACCAGTTTTTCAATATGAAAAATTGCCGCAATTTACACCGGAGTTATTCGTAAAAGTGTCGGCAAAAAACGTCATGAAGCAGAAAAGTTTTCACAAAGGGATCGAACAGCTCGTCCAAGAAGGTGCGATTCAAATGTACAAAACGGTCCGTACGGAAGAGTACATTCTAGGGGCAGTTGGCCAGCTGCAATTTGAAGTGTTCGAGCACCGAATGATGGGCGAGTACAATTCAGAAGTACGGATGGAGCCAATCGGGTCTAAAATTGCACGATGGGTGGAAAATGAAGAAGACATTAAAGATTCTATGTCGTCATCAAGAAGTACACTTGTGCGTGACAGAGCTGGTAAACTGGTCTTTTTATTCGAAAATGATTTTGCTCTTCGCTGGTTTCAGGATAAGCATGAAAACATCCGCCTGTACAATTTGATGGGATGAATTTCGTGCAATTTTGACGGTATTCGTCATGAAATTCACTTTTTATCGGCACTTTTTTTAAAAAGGTTTTACAGGGAGAAAATAAATCGGTATAATTATGTAGTGGAAAAACTGATTATTCTTTTGACGTAAGTCGAAGGGGAGTAGCGTTAGGTGTATACCTAAAACAAAGTCGTCATTTCATGGATAATTCATTCATCGGCTTTGTTGGCATGAAGATAAGACATGCTCAGCGAGACCTTTGCCTTTATAGGCATAGGTCTCGCTTTTTTTTGTTTTCTTCGTGCTTGTTTTAGTATCAGTTGAAACAGGAATACTATTACCGGAAGGAGAGGGAAGTATGGATACGGCATTATTAATTGAATACGCCTGGGTGCTTGGCGTCCTCATTATTCTTGAGGGAATATTAGCCGCAGATAATGCGGTTGTCATGGCGGTAATGGTTAAACATTTACCGAAAGATCAGCAGAAAAAAGCATTATTTTATGGATTATTAGGAGCGTTTGTATTCCGTGTACTCGCATTGTTCCTTATATCATTTCTTGTTAAAGTTTGGCAGGTACAGGCGATTGGTGCCCTTTATTTATTCTTTATTTGCTTCAGTCATCTTTATAAGAAATGGAAAGAAAAAGATGAGAGCATTGAAGGGCATGGTCTTGAAGAACCAAAAAAAGGCTCTTCATTCTGGATGACAGTGTTAAAAGTCGAAATAGCGGATATCGCATTTGCCATTGATTCAATGCTTGCCGCGGTGGCTCTTGCGGTGACATTACCGGAAACCGGATGGGGTCAAATTGGTGGAATCGACTCAGGACAATTCTTAGTAATGTTCTTAGGAGGATTCATCGGAGTGATTATCATGCGTTTTGCTGCGACATGGTTTGTCCGTTTATTGCAAAAGTATCCAACGCTTGAAACAGCAGCCTTTTTAATCGTCGGCTGGGTGGGTGTCAAACTTGCTGTCTTTACATTATCACATCCTTCACTTGCCATTCTCGATGAGCATTTCCCGGAATCGAAACCTTGGAAGATTGTGTTCTGGGGTGTGTTAATCGCGATTGCGCTGGGCGGTTATTTAGTTGCCAAAGCGAAAGGGCCACAAGACGATATAGAGCAGCCAGGTGTTTAATGAAAAAAGCTTCGAACGTAAAGTTCGGAGCTTTTTTATGTTTTAAAAATACGTGTAGAAAGGGAATGAAATAGAATTAAGCAATGAGGGAAGGGATATGGACTTAAAATCAGGGGATTTGTATCGGCCGGATACGTTTAAAAATGCTCCTTCTTATCCGCGTGTGGAGGAAAGCAAGAAATGCATGATTAGTGGTGCAGGTTTTCAGGTGCTTGCCGCGCATTTGAATGGAAAGATAAAGGTGCAAATGTCATATTGATCCGGAACTGTATAAGCGTAAAAGCTTATTTTGTGCCAGTGCGGTAGAAGAAAAAGAAACAATAGAAATGGAGTGGGGCATTACCGGAAGCTATTTAAAAAAAGGCAATGAACCGAACGGGCTCACTGCCTTAATAATTTAAGCTTTTTCATGCAAAAGCGGTACATTTTCTTCCTTTAAGAAAAATAATGACGAACCTGTCCCAGCAGGGTCAAACCAGGCAATGAGATAGCCGTTTAACTCTTCCCATTTCCCGTCTTCTTTGATCATATTGACCGGTTCAACCATGGTATGTTTATATAACTCTTTTTCGTGAAGGCCGAGCACCGCAAAATCATTTCCGGCTATGGACGGATTTTCAATCAGAGAACGGTATACAGCAGACCGCGTTGATTTATCGAGACGATCTTCCCACCACGGCTTACGCGGGCGGTATCGCTGACTGTTTAAATAATCAAATTTCATGATGCTTTCGGTAAGATAGTACTGATTTGGATATATATCATTTAAAAAAGCGGCAAGACGTTTGAATAAATCTTCGAGCTGGTGGCCAATTCTTCCCCATCCTTTTGTTTCCCAGAAAGAACCAAAATCCTGGAAAAAGTCAAAGGGTGTGTTGACTAAATGTTCTACAATGTATTCAATCGTTTCATCTGTTCGGTGATCATTCCAGTATTTCTCAAGGACATCTTCCGTCTGCTTAATACGGATAACATCTTCGAATGGCAAAACTCGGTTTGACAACATTTCATAAGGAGACTGATCCATATATTCATATCCATATTTCTCAGCACTCAGACGCAGCCCTGTGCCCCGCAATAATTTTAAGAAACCTAGCTGCAATTCTTCTGGACGCAATGCAAATACATCATTAAATGTATTGCGGAATGAATCATAATTTTCTTCAGGCAAGCCGGCTATTAAATCGAGATGCTGATCGATTTTGCCTCCGTTTTTAACCATTGTAACTGTCCGAACGAGCTTTTCCCAGTTTTGTTTCCGCATGACAAGTTCATTGACGTCATCATTGGTTGACTGTACGCCGATTTCAAAACGGAACAGTCCTGCAGGGGCATTTTTATTTAAAAAGTCAATGACTTCCGGACGCATGATGTCGCCGGTTATTTCAAATTGAAAGACGGTTCCGGGAACATGTTCATCAATTAAGAATTGGAACATCTCCATCGCATAGCTGCGGCTGATGTTAAATGTACGGTCAACAAATTTAATCGTTTTTGCTCCGTTTTTCATTAGAAAACGAATATCCTCTTTTACTTTTTCACGGTCAAAATAACGGACACCTGTTTCGATGGAAGAAAGGCAAAACTGGCAGCGGAATGGACAGCCCCGGCTCGTTTCAATGTACGTAATCCGTTTTGAAAGATTAGGAAGATCTTCTTCGAAATGGAACGGTGACGGAAGCTTGCGTAAATCAATTTTATTTGTCTGCGGGTGAATATGGTGCTTTCCATCCTGTTTGTACCCAATGCCGGCGACTTTTGAGAAGTCACGGCCGCCGGAAAGTTCATCGAGCAATGACCGGAACGTTTCTTCTCCTTCACCGATAACGATAAAATCGACATCGGTTAAACGATCAAGCCAGAATGGTACATCATATGTTACTTCAGGTCCGCCAAATACAATGGTGCAATCAGGAAGTACTTTTTTTAGCATGCCGGCAACGCGAATCGTTTCTTCAATGTTCCAAATGTAACAGCTAAAGCCAATGACATCCGGTTTTTTGCTGTACAAGTCAGTTACAATATTCATCGCAGGATCTTTGATCGTATACTCCGCGATATCGATATTATAGGCATCCTCACAATACGATTTTAAATACCGGATCGCAAGGTTCGTATGAATATATTTAGCATTTAATGTGCAAACAGTTATGTTCAAGTTATTCTATCTCCTTTTTTCATTAAAAAGCCTGGCCGCTTTTGTTCGAGTACTGGACAGAACAAAGAGGCTGTAATAGGCGAGGACAGGATGAATGTCAATATCGAAGCAGCTGCAAAAAGAGCGAACAGCGACGGCGGCAGTTCAAGTGAATCAACATGTCTTGATGACTGGACGAAAAAGCCGTGCAGTAAATATACATAGAGTGTATTTTGCCCCCATGTTGTAAAGAAAAATCGTTTATGCGTCACAATGGACAAAATAAACGCAATCATGACTACGTTCATTATATAAATGAGTGAACGCCATACGATACCGGACAGTGGATCTGCTTGTAATTCTTCATATGAGCGTGATCCAAATAGCCACTCAATTTGTATGTTTGTATGCTGATAAAAAAATAAAAACAATCCGATAGCGGTAAATAGTAGCACAATCCGCACTGGTAAAGTGAAAAGCGGTGCGAACCATTCTTTTTTCAAATGGTAGCCAATTAAAAAGAACGGAAAAAACACAAACGTTCGCCCGATACTGAGCATGTCAATTGATTCATCGATCAAGCCGATTAATAGCCCGGCAATAATCGCAATCACAATCGCAGCAGCGGGTTTCAGCCATTTTATTGTGGCAAAAAGCAGCACATTCCAGAAAAATAAACTGAGCAGGAACCAAAGAGACCATTCGGGAATAAGCAAGCTGACCGTTATTGATTCCTTATCTTCAATCCAGAAATAAAAGAAAGAATAAATGATCTGGAAAATGATAAGCGGCAAAAGCAGCTTCCCAGCCACTTTTTTTATATAGCCCGGCCGCATAATTCCTTTCGCAAAGTACCCGGAGACAAGAATAAACGCCGGCATGTGAAACAAGTAGATGCTCATATACAGGGCATAATTAAGCGGGCTGTCTGTGATATACGGCCGCAGTAAATGACCAAATACGACCAAGAATGTGAGCACAAACCGCACATTATCAAAATAAAAATCACGTTTTTTCATTAAAAGATCACCTGTATGATAGGATAAATATATGAAATTATTATACACGACAGAGAGAGGGAGCACGATGAAATTTGTTAAATTAGACAGCCCGATCGGTCCGTTGTCGATAGTTCGCAGTGAAAAAGGGATTTGTTCTGTAAACTTTTATCATATGATAGAGTCAACAGAATTAACATTAGATGAACAGGATGCACTTTTACAAAAGGCTGCTGTTCAACTCTCTCAATATTTCAATAGGGAACGTCACGTATTTGATTTGACTCTTGATATAAAAGGGACCCTATTTCAAGAAAATGTATGGCGTGCATTATGTTCGATTCCGTTCGGTAAAACGGTAAGCTACCAAGAAATTGCTGTCATGTGCGGCAACCATAAAGCAGTGCGGGCAGTCGGACAGGCAAACAAACGAAATCCAGTCCCCATTATCATTCCATGCCACCGCGTGATCGGCAAAAACAAATCGATGACCGGCTATAGCGGAAAAGAAATCGATAAAAAAATGCGCCTTCTTCAACTTGAAGGCGCACTGTGAGGCCATTTTATCGGCAATGAAATATGAACACGAGTACCGGAGCCAAAATCACTCTCGATCCATATATTTCCGTCGAATGATTCAACAATTCTGCGGCAAACAACAAGACCAAGACCAGTGCCGTGTTTTTTTGATGTGTAAAAAGGCTTAAATAACTGATCGGCCTCTTCTTGCTTAATGCCGCGTCCCGTATCTGATACTGTTAACAGGCATCGACGGTCATCTTGGATGATTGTCACAGTCAACTGGCCGCCATCTGGCATGGCTTCGAAGGCGTTTTTTGTCAAATTTAAAATAACCTGCTTTATTTGATCGACGTTAACATCGACCGGTATTTCTGTTTCCGGAAGTGCCATCTTGTATTCCACTGAATGCAAATTGGCTTCTGAATATATAAGCGGGTTTACATCGAGAATAATATCCCGAATATCGACAATGATCGGTTTTTGAGCTGTAGGCTTTCCAAGGATGAGAAACTCACTTACAATTTGATTGATGCGTCCTATTTCTTTATCAATAACTGAAAAGTAAAGACGGTCAGATTCATCATCATATTTTTCACCAAGAAGCTGTACGAGTCCTTTAATGCCTGTCAGAGGGTTTCTTATCTCATGGGCGGTACTTGCGGCAAGCGTCCCAATTAATTCGAGCTTTTGTGTTTCCTGCTGCATATAATCAATTCTTGTCTGTCGTTTTAACATGGAGTATTTTACAAGTAAAAACACTACATGCAAAATAATGAATGTGATAATTGTAAACAGGACAATAAAAGGCGCTGAAGTACGCATAAGTGTATCTTTTTCGTGAACAGTTACAAACCAGGGCACTTGCATAAGCGGGGTACGATACGAAAGGTGTTTTTTGCTCTGTTTGTCAATAGAACTGTCATTGACAGTGAAAATTTGTATGCCGCTTACATTTTCAAATGAAATCGATTCATCTGGCGTTAAAAGGGACATAATATTCTTCATATAGTCCAATCGAATATGTGCGACCAATATGGAAGACACGTTTTCATCATCTGAAATGACGGGTGTGGCAATAGCGACGACAGGCTGATTATTTACCAGCGTTTCGGGCTCATTTGCCACAGCTGCAGATTTTGTTGCCAAAGCTTCTTTTATATATGGTTTATCACGTAAATTGTACTGCTTTAATAAGTCGTTAGTTCCGCTTTGAACGTTTGCCTGGGCATCCAGAAGATATATACCGCCGTAGCGTGGATCTCTTTCTGCTGTTTTTTCCAGCAGCTTTTTTAGCTTCGCCAGATTAAGCGGCTCTTCTTCCACACTCGCTTCTAAAATATCAAGACTCACTTTCGTTTCATTAATAAATTGATCCATTTGATTACGATGAATACTTGCCACCCATTCAAGATGTTCGTTACGTTCATTGGCTGCACGTTCTATTAGCAGGTGATAAAAGATAAATGTAAAGATGATAGCCGGTATGATGACAATGCCTATATAAATAAATCGCTCATTTTGTTTCATAGTTAGCTCGCCTTTAATTTTTTTCATGAAAATAGTATAGCAGAGTTTTGTTCATTTCTCTTAAAAAGATGAAATTAACTGTAAAACACTTTTAAAAAAAGTGAAAAATGTGTAACGTATAGAATAATGATATGAAATAGACAGGCAGGGGATTATAATGAAAGACAGTAAAAAATCATTAAAATTATTTATCGTGCTTTCACGTGCCTATAAAGTGGTAAATGAGCAAGTGAATGGCTATATCCAAAAGACTGGACTGAATCCAACCGAGTTTGCGGTATTGGAACTGCTGTATCATAAAGGTCCACAGCCGCTTCAGCAAATTGGCGGAAAAATACTGCTGGCAAGCGGCAGCATTACGTATGTCGTTGATAAATTGGAAAAGAAAGAGCTTTTAAAGAGAGTTGCCTGCCCTGAGGATCGTCGTATTACGCATGCTGCTATAACACCGGCAGGAATTGAATTAATCGAGCGTATTTTTCCAGAACATGAACAAAATATTCATAGTTTGATCGATGTGCTTTCTGAAGAAGAGATTGATTCGGCAACAAATACATTACGAAAACTCGGTTTATCTGTAAAAGATTTGTCGTAATGCCTTTTTGATCATCACTCTCAGATATGGTAAAATGACGGCGGCAAGTAGAAAGGGGCTTTACACGAATGGCTTTAATAAAGGACTGGCGGCTTATTGCCGGAATCGCGGCAGCTCACATACTATTGTTTGTGACGTTTTCGGATCAGGACATTTTCTGGTACATCTACACAGCCGCCAATTTATTTTTTATCAGCATGTCCATTATAAGTGAACCGATCGATGATCAACAAAAAACAAACAGTTTTATGTTGTATGGCGTTATATCAGGCGCCATTCTTTATGCCTTATTTGCAGCAGGATTCTGGTTATTGAGTATTATGCCGCTTTCGGCTTCATCTCACGTTTCCACTATCTATAAACTGTTTAGCCCGCAATTTATCTGGCACTACATTGTGCTTGTCCTTATTTTTATCCCGGGGGAAGAGTTATTTTGGCGTGGGTTTATTCAAAAACGATTAGGAAAGTACATGAATGAATGGGCCGCTGTTTTTATCGCTTCTTCCTTATATGCTTCCGTTTTCGTTTATTCGGGTCAATGGATATGGATTGCGGCAGCCTTTTTTGCAGGTCTGTTCTGGGGTGTCCTTTATTTATGGAAAAAAAGCATCCCAATGCTTATTATCTCTCATCTTATCTTTGATTTGCTGCTTATCGTATTTTTACCGTTTGGGTGAAGTGTCTATCAGTAGGCACTTCTTTTTTTTTGAGCAAAAAGGTTGAAAGTCAAAGAAGGTCAAAGTATACTAATTATAGTCAAAGATAGTCAAAGTCAAAAAAGGAGATGGCATGGATGAATTGTCAAAAATGCAAACAAAATGAAGCGAATGTGCAAATGATTGTCCATGTCAATGGACAATCGAATCAATATTATTTGTGCAGTACCTGCTATAAAACGGAAAAAGAAGCTATTGGAGGAATAAACATGAATTTTCAATCGTTTGGTTTTCCATTTGAGGAGCTTATGAAAGGAATGAATATGCCGCAGCAAAACAAAGGCATGAGTGAGCCGCAAACACCTTCAAATTCCGGAAGCGGCGGTGGTCTGCTTGATGAATATGGGCGAAATATTTCAGGAATGGCACGCGCCGGCTTAATCGATCCGGTCATTGGAAGAGATAAAGAAGTGGCCCGCGTGATTGAAATTCTAAATAGACGCAATAAAAATAATCCGGTTTTAATTGGTGAACCGGGTGTCGGAAAAACAGCCATTGCGGAAGGGCTTGCGCTATACATCGCGGAAGGCCGTGTACCTTCTAAACTAAAATCAAAAGAAGTATACGTCCTTGACGTGGCATCTCTCGTTTCCGGAACGGGCATCCGCGGTCAATTTGAAGAGCGGATGAAACAGCTGATTGCGGAACTGAAGAAGAGAAAGAACGTACTTTTATTTATCGATGAGATACACCAGCTAGTTGGGGCTGGCTCCGCAGAAGGGTCAATGGATGCCGGGAATATTTTAAAACCGGCACTTGCGAGGGGAGAACTGCAATTAATTGGTGCAACAACATTAAAAGAGTATCGGCAAATTGAAAAAGACGCAGCGCTAGAACGGCGTTTTCAACCGGTTCAGGTGGCAGAACCGAATGTAGAAGAAACTGTTCGTATCTTAAAAGGACTTCAAAAACATTATGAAGATTTTCACAGTGTTTCTTATACGGACGATGCAATCGAAGCGTGTGCGGCTCTTTCCCATCGGTACATTCAAGATCGCTTTTTGCCGGATAAAGCAATTGATCTTCTTGATGAAGCCGGATCAAAGCTTAATTTAACCATTGATGAGGCAGACATAGTTTCGATTCAAGAACAGCTTGCTTTTATTGCGAAGAAAAAAGAGTCTGCTCTAAAGCGGGAAGCTTATGAAGAAGCAGCTGCACTCCGCGATGAAGAGGCAGCGTTAGAGAAGAAACTTGAAAATGGGGGACATCCTTCTGACACACCTGTTGTAACAGTCGGAGATATTCAATCGTTAATTGAAAATAAAACGGGAATCCCGGTTGGGAAATTGCAGCAGAACGAACAGCAAAAAATGAAAAATATTGAAAAGAATATGGCCGGTAAAGTCATCGGACAGCATGACGCAGTGAAAAAAGTGGCGAAAGCAGTCCGTCGCAGCCGAGCCGGATTAAAGGCGAAAAACCGTCCGATCGGATCATTCCTGTTTGTTGGTCCGACAGGTGTCGGGAAGACAGAACTGACAAAAACATTGGCGGAAGAATTATTTGGTTCAAAAGAATCCCTCATTCGTCTTGATATGAGCGAGTTTATGGAAAAGCACAGTGTGTCGAAGTTAATTGGTTCACCACCAGGCTATGTCGGCTTTGAAGAAGCGGGGCAGCTGACGGAGAAAGTACGCCGTAACCCGTATAGTATTATTTTGCTGGATGAAATTGAAAAAGCGCATCCGGACGTTCAGCACATGTTCCTGCAAATTATGGAGGATGGAAGATTGACAGACAGCCAGGGCCGGACTGTCAGCTTTAAAGAAACGGTGATCATTATGACAAGTAATGCAGGTGCCGGCATAAAAAGTATTGCAGTTGGATTTGAAAAAGGGAAGGCAGAAAGTGAGAATTCTATTCTTGATTCTCTTTCAGACTATTTTAAACCGGAATTTTTGAACCGCTTTGATTCGATCATTGAGTTTAATGCACTCGAAAAACATGATTTAGAGAAAATTGTTGAGTTGATGATTGATGAGTTGAATAAGATGCTTCGTGAACAAAATGTGACCATTGAAATAACAAGTGAAGTAAAAGAGAAATTAGCGCAACTCGGATATAATCCTCAATTTGGCGCAAGACCACTTCGCCGAGTGATTCAAGATTATATTGAAGACGGTATTGCCGATTTTATTCTTGACCACCCTGAGTCAACAGAATTAAAAGCTGTTCTTCAGAAAGACAGAATCGTCATTGTTTCAGCATAGAAAGAAAAGAGCGGAATAAAGAATCCGCTCTTTTTTTCATGCATTCACGATGATATAATTTTTATGGTTGACGACTGTTTTTTCTTCCAGTTCGAGTTCAGTGAAATCTTCCATAATCGTTAAATCAACGATGACAGAGTTTTCATTTACTTTTTCAACGATTCCGCGTAGACCGTCTTTAAATTCAATTATGTTGCCGACTTCTGCTTTTGTCATTCTGATTCGCTCCTTTTCGACAATTGACGATACCATTTCAGCTATTTATCTTTTATAATAAAGATAGACGGAAAAAAAGGTATTTATGTAGATTTTGCCTTATTTTTTGGAAATAGTAAAGGTTTTTACACTTTTTGTGACATTTTCAGGCTATTCCGGTGGGGGTGAATGTGTGACAATTGAACAAGCCAAACAATCTATGGATTCACTCAGAAATCGAGAATCAAATCTAATTCGCATTCAAAAAGAAGATTTTTTGACTTTTCGCCATGAATTAGTGAAACAGCCAGATTTCAAATATTTCCGGGGAATTGCCCGCCATGGCGGACATGTAGACTATGAATATATGAATGTACCCCGAAGTTAAAGGAGTGAAAGTAATTGTTTAGTGGGAAAACGGTAATCGTTACCGGTGGCGCGAACGGAATTGGGAAAGCCATTGCTGCTGCATTTGCCCGTGATGGGGCATACACAGTCATTTTGGATGTGAATGAGGAAGCCGGGAGCCTTGCAACTGAAAATTGGAACAGCCATGGTTGGAAAACAGCTTTTTACCAGGCAGATGCTGGAGACGAAGAGGAAATAAAAAAAGTGTTTCAAGACGTGGCAAAGCAGCGCAAACAAATTGATATTCTCATTAATAACGCGGGAGTTTCTTCATTTATGTCTATCTGGGACGTAACAAAGAAAGACTGGGACAAAATAATGACCACTAACGCAGCCAGCGTTTTTTTCTGTTCTCGCGAAGCTGCCCGATATATGCCATCGGGATCAGCTATCGTCAATTTGTGCTCGACGCGGCAAAGCATGTCTGAACCGAACACAGAATTATATGCGGCATCAAAAGGAGCTATTTTTTCATTAACGCATTCTCTTGCAGTGACACTCGGTGAAAAAGGCATACGCGTAAACAGCATCAGCCCTGGATGGATTGAAACGGGTGATGAGGATTCATTAAGACCGGAGGATCATCGCCAACACCCTGCCGGCCGGGTTGGAAAACCGGAAGATGTGGCAAAAGCCTGTTTATATCTTGCTGATCCACATAATTCATTTGTAACCGGTGAAAATATTGTCATCGATGGCGGCATGACAAGGAAAATGATATATCTGCCTTAACTTCGCTGCTTTTTTAAATGTTCTTTTGAATACGTTTTTAGAGCAGCTATAATTTGTTCTTTCATTGCATCGCTTTCGTCGCTTTGAATTCCATATTCAAACACTGCACCGGTTTTTCGTTTTCGAATGATTTGGCCAGTAAAGTGAATCAGCGTTCCGGATAGCTGGAATGAAAAGATAAGTATATAGTCATTGGATTGTTCAATATCAATTTTTGATGAGGTTTTTAACCCATTAGGGCTCAGATCGAGAATATCCGCTTTAAATGACTGAAGTTTTTCTTTTGAGCCATACGAATACTTATAGACTTCGCATATAGCTGGAATGGATTCGGAAAAAGTGTAACGAAATGCTTCCTGTCTTTTAAAATGCATGATGAAGAACTCCTTTTTTGTCTTTATTTGTATATTCTAAAAGAAATTTGCAGGAAGAGCAATAAGAGAAAGCTCGATAATTGAGTGGAAATAAAATTAATGCTATTCTCAATGAAGAATAATGATGAAGGAGAGATTGACTTATGTCTAAAAAACCATTTACTGTAACAGCAGATACAGGTATACATGCACGTCCTGCAACACTTCTCGTACAAACAGCCAGCAAATTTTCAAGTGATATCAACCTTGAATTTAATGGGAAAACAGTGAACATGAAATCCATTATGGGTGTTATGTCTCTTGGAATCGGAAAGGGAGCGGAAATTGTTATTTCTGCTGAAGGCAGTGACGAAACAACGGCGCTTGAAGCAATTGAGTCTTTATTAAAATCAGAAGGATTAGCAGGCTAATGACGGGAATTTTAAAAGGAATCGCCGCATCTGATGGAATTGCATTTGCAAAAGCATATCGATTAATGGAGCCGGATCTTACGGTTGAAAAACGGGCTGAATCGAATACAGAAGCTGAAGTGGAGCGTTTCCATGCCGCGATGAAAAAGTCGGAGTCGGAACTTGAAGTCATTAAAGAGAAAGCGCGCCGTGATCTTGGAGATGACAAAGCAGCGATATTTGAGGCTCACCTGCTCGTATTAAATGATCCAGAGCTTACAGGTCCGATTGAGGAAAAAATCAAAACGGATTCTGTCAATGCAGAGTTTGCATTACAGGAAACAGCTAATATGTTTATCGGTATGTTTGAAGCGATGGACAATGAATATATGAAAGAACGTGCGGCTGATATTAAAGACGTAACAAAACGTGTATTAGCTGCTCTTCTTAATGTTGAACTGCCTGCTCCGGCGCTTATTGCAGAAGAAGTAGTCGTTGTAGCAGAGGACTTAACACCTTCGATGACGGCACAGCTAAATCGTGAATTTGTAAAAGGGTTTACAACAGACATTGGCGGCCGTACATCTCACTCGGCGATCATGGCGCGTTCTCTTGAAATTCCAGCGGTAGTTGGAACGAAAAACGCGACAGCTGATATTCAAAATGGTGATTTGATCATCATCGACGGTTTAGAGGGTGAAGTGCACATTAACCCGACCGAGGAAGTTGCTGCTGAATACAAAAAGCGGCAAGAAGCATTTGCCCGTCAAAAAGCAGAATGGGCAAAACTGGTCAACGAACAAACGGTCACAGCAGATGGTCGCCACGTAGAACTGGCGGCAAATATTGGTACGCCTGAAGACCTGGTTGGAGTAAAAGCAAACGGCGGCGAGGGTGTGGGCCTTTATCGGACAGAATTTTTGTATATGGGTCGCGACAATCTTCCGACAGAAGAAGAGCAATTTGAAGCATATAAAGCGGTTTTGGAAGGAATGGAAGGCAAGCCGGTTGTCGTACGCACACTTGATATTGGCGGCGACAAAGAACTTCCATATTTGAATCTCCCGCATGAGATGAATCCGTTCCTCGGTTTCCGTGCGATTCGTCTTTGCCTGGAGGAGCAGGATATTTTCCGTACACAGCTTCGTGCTTTGCTTCGTGCAAGTGAATACGGTAATTTAAAAATTATGTTCCCGATGATCGCAACTGTGAATGAATTCCGTGAAGCGAAAGCGGTTCTTCTTGAAGAACGTGCGAAGCTGGAATCAGAAGGTATTTCTGTTGCGGAAAACATTGAACTCGGCATAATGGTGGAAATTCCATCAACAGCGGTTATAGCGGATCTTTTTGCGAAAGAAGTCGATTTCTTCAGCATTGGAACAAATGATTTAATTCAATATACAATGGCAGCAGACCGTATGAATGAGCGCGTATCTTATTTATATCAGCCGTATAACCCGGCTATTTTACGCCTTGTTAAAACGGTCATTGAAGCAGCTCATAAAGAAGGAAAATGGGCAGGAATGTGCGGCGAAATGGCCGGCGATGAGGTTGCGATTCCTTTACTTTTAGGTCTTGGTCTCGATGAATTTTCGATGAGTGCGACTTCAATTTTGAAAGCACGCGCACAATTGAAACATTTATCGAAAGCTGATATGGAGATTCTTGCTGCTAAAGCGGTAAATATGTCAACAGCTGAAGAAGTGGTTGAACTTGTTGCTGCTGCTCAAAAAAATATTTAAAAAGAAGTTTTAAAAAGAAAAAAACGGGGATAATAGTATCGTAACCAGTTTTTCATTCTCCATTTCTCTCACTTTTATCCGGACAGTATGCTGTCCGGACTTTTTTGTATGGAAATGTTTAAATAATTGAAAAAAAGAGTTATGATGGAAAAGATTAGAAAAAAGGGGGCGCTAAGATGGGAATACAAAAAGTTGGATTTATCGGCACGGGTGTGATGGGAAAACATATGGCCTCACATATTCAAAAAGCTGGCTATCCTTTATTCATCTATACACGGACGAGATCAAAAGCAAACGATTTACTTGAGGCAGGTGCTATGTGGTGCGAAACGCCTGCTGAGTTAGCTTCAAAAACAAATATTGTGTTTACAATTATTGGTGAACCAAAAGACGTTGAACAAGTATATATGGGGAAAGATGGGCTGTTTGAAGGCGGTCATCCGGGTCAGGTTATGATCGATATGACAACTTCTAAGCCGAGCCTCGCGAAAACGTTGTATCAAAAGGGGAAAGAAAAAGGGATTGCTGTTTTAGATGCGCCAGTTTCAGGGGGCGATATTGGTGCGAAATTAGGAAAGCTGTCGATTATGGTCGGCGGAGATCAAAAGATTTATGATGAAGTGAAGCCTTTGTTTGACACATTCGGTGAAAATATTGTTTACCAAGGGGAAGCAGGAACTGGACAGCATACAAAGATGTCGAACCAGATTGCCATCGCATCGAATATGATTGGCGTATGTGAAGCAGTCGCCTACACGAAAACGGCCGGACTTGATCCTGAAAAGGTGCTGGAAAGCATTGCACTCGGTGCAGCAGGCAGCTGGTCGCTTTCAAATCTTGCCCCGCGCATGATGAAGAAAGATTACGCACCTGGCTTTTTTATTAAACATTTTATTAAAGATATGAGAATTGCACTTGAAGAAGCGGAACGGATGAATTTAGACCTGCCGGGATTGTCGATGGCAAAAGAAATGTATGAAGAACTGGCAGAGCAGGGAGAGGAGGAAAGCGGTACGCAGGCGCTCTTTAAACGTTATAATAGTAAAGCAGGTTCTCTTTAATGAGAACCCGCTTCTTTTTATTTTTGAAGATCGATAACAAATTGTTCAATCCGTTCCAATCCAGTGCGAATATCTTCAATACTGCATGCATATGAAAGCCGGAACCAGCCTTCCCCGTTTGCAGAAAACGCGCTGCCAGGCACAACCGCTACTTTATATTCTTTCGCAAGTGTTAAGCAAAAATCAAATGAAGACCCTGTATAACTTTCAGGCATTTTGACGAAAAAATAAAACGCACCGTCAGGCTTTACCGTTTTGAGTCCAAGAGATTGTAATTTATCATACGCAAAATCACGGCGAATTTTGTACTCTTCACGCATAGGGATTGCATCATCAATTCCGCTTGTCAATGCAGCCACTGCAGCTTTTTGGGAAACAGATGACGCGCAGGAGACATTGTATTGATGCACTTTTAACATATGACGGGCAATATTTTCCGGTGCGAATAAAAGCCCAATGCGCCAGCCTGTCATCGCATGTGATTTAGACAATCCATTAATGACGATCGTTTGCTGCGGCAAAAAAGTGGCAATCGACACGTGCGGTCGCTCATATACAATTTCACTATAAATTTCATCAGCCAAAATAAATATTTCATGTTCTTTCGCAAGTTTGGCGATATCCTGAAGTTCGGTGTCAGTTAGGCTGACACCCGTCGGATTGGATGGGTATGGCAATATAATGGCTTTTGTTCGGCTGGTGAGTGATTGTTCGATTAAATCTGCTGTCATGCGGAAGTTATTTTCCGTTGTATCTACTATGACCGTTTTCGCTTCGCACATGTGAACAATCGGTTCGTAACCTGGATAAACCGGACCTGGCAACATTACTTCATCACCAGGCTGTAAAATCGTGCGCAGCGCAATGTCTATTGCCTGGCTTGCTCCTACTGTGACGATGACTTCCGATTCCGCTTTATACGACACATGATACTTTTTTTCGTAAAATGCTGCTGCGGCTCTTTTTAATTCCAGCAGCCCGGCGTTCGGTGTGTAGACGGTCGCATTTTGTTCTATTGCCTGGATGCCTGCCTTTTTTACATGATCGGGGGTATGAAAATCAGGCTGTCCGATCGTTAATGAAATCATGTTTTCAGTCGTTCCAACCAGGTTGAAAAACTTACGTATACCTGAGATTTCAATTTCTTTCACGCGTTCGTTTAAACGATGTTCCATTTTGTAATCCACCTTTTTTAAGTTCTAATGTTATTATAATGTAAATGAATAATGCCAATGTAAAAAAAAACTAAACTTTTCTTACATACACAATCTTTTATTTCATGATATAGTAAAATAAAAACATAAAGGGGACTAAAGACTTATGACAAGCGATTATGGTATTTTGCTAGAATCTGGGACAAATGAACTGGAGATTGTCGAATTTGAAGTACAGAATAATAAATACGGTATAAATGTGATGAAAGTAAAAGAAATTATCCAACCGATGCCGATCACATTTATTCCGCATGCACATGAACACATCGAAGGAATTATTCAACTCCGGGGTGAGGTTCTTCCGGTTATTGATATGGCGAAAGCACTTGGTATGCCCCCATCAGAAAACGGTTCACAGGATAAATATATTGTTACCGAATTTAACAAGCAAAAAGTTGTTTTCCATGTCCAAAACGTAACACGAATCCACCGCATATCATGGGATGACATTGAAAAACCATCGGAAATGTACCAAGGTGGAGACAATCAAATTATCGGCGTAATAAAAATTAATGGCACGATGGTTTTATTGATCGATTTTGAAAAAATTGTTGTCGATATTAATCCACATTCTGGAATTCATGTTGAACAAATTCGAAGCCTGGGCAAACGGGAGCGTTCTGAAAAACAAATTATTGTTGCCGAAGACTCTCCGCTGCTACGCAAATTAATTCATGACACATTAAATGAAGCGGGATATGAACGGGTTGAATTCTTTGAAAATGGCCAGCTTGCATACGACTATTTAGAATCTACTTTAGAGCAAGAAAATACATTTGAAAAAGTACAGCTCCTTGTGACGGACATCGAAATGCCGAAAATGGACGGGCACCATTTGACAAGACGTATTAAAGAGCATCCGATATTGAAAAAGATGCCGGTTATTATTTTCTCATCGCTAATTACTGATGAACTTCGTCATAAAGGAGCAGGCGTCGGTGCGGATGCACAGGTAAGCAAACCGGAAATTGCACAGCTCGTTGAATATATTGACGAACTAGCGCTTTAATAGACAAAAGGACGCTTGCCGGACGGAAGCGTCCTTTTCTATTTAATAAGATTGTCCGAGCGGTTTAAAAACAGGCTTTGTATATTTTTTACGGCCGGATGAATGGGGTTTTGATTGGTTTTCTTTCAAACCGGTATATGTCTCCAGCAACAATTTTGCTTTTGACAAACTCATTGAACAGCGTGGATTGCGGATTTGTTCATTAAGACGTCCTAAGTGGGGAAGCCGCTCGAAGTCTTCCTTGCTAGGAGGCATATGAAAAGTATAATGGCCGCACGAGACAAGGACATCTGACTGCTGTCGACTATGTTTAGGGTTTCGGGAAAAGTGAAGGCCTTTTTTTTCTGCTTTGCCTTCTTGTATCATTTTTATGAGGGCTTTCTTTTTCAGCGCGTACAAATATTTTGGGTTTGTGGCTGTTTTTGCGTGACGGTTTACCGTAAAGATCGCTTTAGCGAGGTTGTCGTCAGATGAAGGTTCGGTGAAAGGCTCGGATAATTTACTCACAATTGTGACTCCTTTCGCATTCATTTATTCTTATTATATACTGTTTGAATCCAATTTGAAAGCATTCTCAATGGTTTGCGTGGTATATTTATAAGGAAAATATGAATTAAAAAAGAAAGCAGGAACGCAGATGGATCACAGCAGGACAGCCATAATTGATATCGGGTCAAACACAGTCCGCCTCGTTTTATACAAAGAACAGGGAGCGGGAATTGAAGAATTCAGAAATGTAAAAGCGCCGCTCAGACTGCGCCGTTTTCTTGATGAAAACAGTAAAATGAGCGGTGAAGGGGTAAATTTATTACTTGAAGCACTAAGGAATTTTCGGGAAGTGCTTGATTATTATGATGTAACAGAAGTGGAATGCACGGCAACTGCGGCACTTCGCCAGGCGGTAAACCGGCATGAAATTATTCAGCGTGTAAGGGAAGAAACGGGTTTTCTTATTCGGCTGTTGTCCGGTGAAGAAGAAGCATATTATGGATTATCAGCAGTGCTGAAAACGATGCCTGTCGAAAACGGCTTGACAATCGATATCGGCGGGGGAAGTACGGAAATTACGTTATTTGAAAACAGAAAATTGAAATACTCGCACAGCTTTCCGTTCGGTGTTGTCTCACTGAAAGAACAGTTTATCGCAGAAGACCGGATGAAGCCGAAAGAGCAAAAGAAAATGGCTGAGTATATTCGACAAGAATTTGCCCAGTTTTCATGGTTAAATCAAGCACCGGACGGGATCATTGTGGCGATTGGCGGAAGTGCACGGAACCTTGCAAATATACAGCAGTTAAAAGAAAATTATCCGCCTCTTGGTGTTCATGGATATGAATTAACAGTGGAAGCACTTAACAGGCTGCGTGATGAATTATCACTTTTATCTTATCAAGAATTTGTAAAAGTGGATGGCCTTTCAAACGAACGGGCAGACTTAATTTTGCCGGCAATTGAAGTGTTCTATCAACTAGCCAATCATACGGGAACAACTGGATATTTCGTCAGTTCACGGGGACTGAGGGACGGTATTATGCTGGAACGCATGAAAAGTGGTCGCTGGGACACAGCATGGGATGTAAAGCGAAACGGTGTAACACGCCTTATAGAAGTGTACGGGCACGATCCAGAACATCATCACCAAATGATGAAATTGACGGAAATGATGCTGACAGGCTTTGAAAAAGAGAGCGTGTTGAATATGACGAAGCAGGAACGTTTTATGATTGAGCAGGCAGCGGCGCTTTTTTATCTCGGTGAATATATTTCATCGAACTCGAAAAGCAGGCATACGTTTTATTTATTAATTAACTCACTGTTTGACGGGTTTACACACCGTGAAAAAGCGTACCTATCCTTGACAGCATCATTTACGAACAACTCGAAATTAAAGCAGTATTTAGAAGGGTTTGACGGGTGGTTTTCAAAAGAGGAAATTCAGAAAATGCGTGAATATGGCGCCCTTTTAAAATTATGTTTCAGCTTAAATAATTCTAAACGCAGCGTTGTTCAGGATCTTAACGTTAAAAAGAAAGACACGGGTCTTCTTATTACCGTTTATTGCGAAGGGAATGAAATGGCGGAACGGTATCAAAGCGAGAAGCAAAAAAGGCATTTGGAAAAAGCTTTGCAGACAAACATTAACCTACAGTTTAAACAAAAATGACAAGTGAAAATGGGGGATTCCGATGAATGGACAAACATTTACCGATTTAGCGAATCCAAGATATTATAATAACCGTGAGCTGAGCTGGCTGCATTTTAATAAACGTGTATTACAGGAATCATCAGATCTAAACAATCCTCTTCTTGAGCGGATGAAATTTTTGGCCATTTTCAGCTCGAATATGGATGAATTTTTTATGGTACGCGTTGCGGGTTTAAAAGATCAAGTGAAAGCGGGTTTTAATAAACCGGAAAATAAAGCGGGGTTGACGCCGAAGCAGCAGCTGAAAGCGATCAGTGAAAAAGCACACGAACTTGTACATACGCAATACCGTGTACTGACAGAAGAAATATTGCCTGCCCTTGAAGAAGAGGGGTTTTCCTTATTGAAACCTTATGCATTAAATGAGGATCAGAAGGCTTTTTTACAGGAGTATTTTGATAATGAAATTTTTCCTGTCTTAACTCCAATGGCCATCGATGCGTACCGTCCATTTCCAATGCTTTTGAACAGGTCATTAAATTTAGTCGTCATGCTTGAAAACGACGAAGTAGATGCGGAAATGGAACGGGTGGCGATTGTGCAGGTGCCAAGCGTGCTTGACCGTGCGATTGAAGTGCCCTCGGATGCAAAAGGAGGAGCATTTGTCCTTTTAGAAGATGTGCTGGATTATTTTATTGATCGCATTTTTCAAGGATACACGGTGAAAAATGTGAACATGTTCCGAATTACACGTAATGCAGATATGGAGATCCATGAAGAAGGCGCGCGTGATTTGCTTTTTGAAATTGAAAAAGAGCTTAAAAAAAGGAAGTGGGGAGCGGCGGTTCGTCTCGAAATTAAATCACAGGATCTTGATCAGCATGTTCTTGACTATTTGCTCGATGAACTTGAAATTCATTATAAAGATGTGTATAAAATTGACGGTCCGATTGATTTAACGTTTTTATTCCCATTCACAAAAAAACTAAGCTTATTGCGTGAAGATTTAACGTATGAAACGTTCATTCCGCAGCTCCCGGAAGACTTATCTTCGCGTGAGGACTTGTTTGAAAAAACGCTGCAGGAGGATGTTCTGTTCCATCATCCTTATGAGTCGTTTGAACCGGTTGTCGATTTTATTTCCCAAGCGGCGGACGATCCGACTGCGCTTGCGATAAAAATGACATTGTACCGTGTAAGCGGTGACTCTCCGATTATAGAATCATTAAAGAGAGCCGCGGAAAAAGGAAAACAAGTGACGGTTCTAGTGGAATTAAAAGCGCGTTTTGATGAAGAAAATAACGTGCAGTGGGCAAAAGAACTTGAAAAAGCAGGCTGCCATGTAATTTATGGCATGCACAATTTAAAAACGCACAGTAAAATTACACTTGTCGTCAGAAAGTGTGCCGGTCAAATTGAGCGGTTCGTTCACCTTGGAACCGGTAATTACAATGATGCTACAGCGAAACTATATACTGACCATGGCTTAATTACGTCTAAAAAGGAATTTGGCATCGATGCAACGAACTTCTTTAACTATTTGAGCGGCTACATGGATAAGCCGAAATACAATCATCTGGTCGTCGCTCCATTTGATATTCAGGATGCGTTTATTAAATTGATCGATGAGGAAATAGAAATTCATAAAAAGTACGGCAACGGCCGCATTATTGCAAAAATGAATTCTCTCACAGACAAACGCCTGATCATGAAGTTGTATGAAGCATCAAATGCGGGTGTACAAATAGACTGTATTATTAGGGGTATTTGCTGTATGATACCGGGCATTCCAGGCGTCAGCGAAAACATTCGAGTGATCAGTATCGTTGGCCGCTTTCTGGAACATAGCCGCATTTATTATTTTCACCATAATGGTGAGCGTAAAATTTATTTATCCTCGGCTGATATGATGACGAGAAATATGATTAAACGAGTCGAGATTTTATTCCCGATCATAGAAGATCATTTAAAAGAACGTTTGACCAATGTCCTTCAATTGCAGCTATCAGATAATGCAAAAGCTCGTTACCAGGATAATGAAGGAAATTATCATTATGTCTCACGCAGCAAAGGTGATGAGTTTATTGACAGCCAGCGTGTGTCATTAAATAATGCCTATCGTGTACAAGAAGACGAAGAATAAAAACGCGGGCGCCCGTAAAACAATCGTTTTCGGGTGCCTTTATATGGTACTATAATGAGTGAATAATCATTCATTTTACAAAGGGGGGATGAAAAATTGAAAGGGAAAACAGTCATAGTCACTGGCGGTTCAAGCGGAATGGGTAAATGTATGGCGAAACGTTTTTATGATGAGGGAGCAAATGTGGTGATTTGCGGACGAAACACGGAGCGGCTTGCAGAAGCGAAAAGTGATCTAGCAGATGGAAGCGAACGTTTTATGACAGTATCAATGGACGTTCGCAATCCAGACGAAGTGGATCTGCTAATAAAAAAGAGTCATGAAGCATTTGGCCAAATTGATTTTTTCGTTAATAACGCGGCAGGAAATTTTATATGTCCAGCAGAAAAATTGTCGCCAAATGGTTGGAGATCTGTTATCGATATTGTGCTGAACGGTACGTTTTATTGTTCTCGTGCAGTTGGTACGTACTGGATTGAACACGGCATAAAAGGTTCCATTATTAACATGGTCGCCACATATGCATGGAATGCAGGTGCAGGAGTGGCCCATTCCGCAGCCGCAAAAGCAGGTGTCCTTTCACTGACAAGAACATTGGCGGTTGAATGGGGCCATCAATACGGAATTCGCGTCAATGCAATTGCCCCTGGTCCAATAGAGCGCACAGGGGGAGCAGGAAAATTATGGGAATCCCAAGAAGCAGCAAAACGCACAATTAACAGTGTCCCGCTTCATAGGCTCGGTACGCCGGAAGAAATTGCCGGCCTCGCCTCCTATTTATTTTCAGGAGAAGCTGGGTATATTAATGGTGAATGCATCACGATGGATGGCGGACAGTGGCTCAACCGTTTTCCATTCTAATAAAAAGCAGCATTTAGCTGCTTTTTTTAGTGCAATCGCTTACTCGTTTTATTGACACCATGTATATACAGGTGTTAAAGTTTGATTAAGATGTATATACAAGTTTAGGAGGGAAGTTGGTTTGGGATCGTATTCAAAACAAGCGAAAGAGATTGTTGATGCTGTCGGCGGCAAAGAGAACATCGAAGCAGCAACCCATTGTGTGACGAGACTGAGATTTGCATTAAAAGATGAAAGCAAAGTAGATAGTTCTAAATTAGATCAAATTGATGTCGTGAAGGGAACGTTTTCCGCCAATGGACAGTATCAAGTCGTCATTGGCCAGGGAACAGTTAATAAAGTGTATCAGGATCTTGTAGAGGAAACTGGAGTTGGCGAATCATCTAAAGAGGATGTAAAAAAAGCATCTGAATCAAATTTAAACCCGCTCCAGCGGGCAATTAAAACACTTGCAGATATTTTTATTCCGATTTTGCCAGCAATTGTGACAGCCGGTTTGCTTCTTGGATTAAATAATATCTTAACGGGACAGGGCATTTTCTTTGAGGAATCGATTATTGAACGATATCCACAGTGGTCAGACATTGCCAACGTGATTAACCTGATTGCAAATACAGCGTTTACGTTTTTGCCAGCATTAATTGGATGGTCGGCAGTGAAACGATTTGGAGGCAGTCCGCTTCTCGGAATTGTGCTTGGTTTAATCCTTGTACATCCGGATCTTTTAAATGCATGGTCATACGGGGCAGCTAAGGATGCGGGAGAAGTGCCGACGTGGAATATTCTCGGATTAACAGTAGAAAAAATCGGCTATCAAGGCCAAGTTCTTCCGGTATTATTTGCTTCGTACGTACTAGCGAAAATTGAAATCTTTTTAACAAAACGAGTACCAGAAGGTTTTCAATTGCTTGTTGTTGCGCCAGTTGCACTTCTCGTTACAGGATTTGCAGCATTTATTTTAATCGGGCCGGTTATGTTTACGGTTGGAAATACGATCACGGATGCGGTTATTTTTATATTTGATAAAGTGCCGCTTATCGGAGGATTCATTTATGGCGGCTTTTACAGCTTGCTTGTTATCACAGGGATGCACCATACGTTTCTTGCGGTTGATTTACAGCTCGTCGGCTCAAAGTTAGGCGGTACATTCTTGTGGCCAATGCTTGCACTTTCAAATATTGCACAAGGTGCCGCGGCGATGACGATTGGCTGGCTGTCAAAAGATGAAAAGTTAAAAGGCTTGTCGTTCACATCAGCTATATCCGCGTTTCTTGGCATTACGGAACCTGCGATGTTTGGGGTTAATTTACGATTCCGTTACGCATTCGTTGCAGCAATGATCAGTTCGGCCATTGCCGGGATGCTCATTTCCGCAAACGGCGTACTAGCAAGTGCGATTGGCGTTGGTGGTCTTCCGGCTTTTCTTGTTATTAGCAATGGCATAACGGCCTTTTTAGTTGGTATGGCTATTGTCATTATATTGCCGATTGTGCTGACATTTATCTTTTCGAAATTTGTGAAACAAAAATAAAGGGCTAAATTGCCCTTTTTCTAGTAGGAGGAGACAGTTATGAGTGAACAATGGTGGAAAAAGAGTGTTGTGTATCAAATTTATCCGAAAAGTTTTAACGATACGTCAGGAAACGGAGTAGGAGATATTGCTGGCATTATCGAGAAGCTCGATTATTTACATGATCTAGGTGTTGATGTACTGTGGCTGACACCGATATATGAATCGCCGCAAAAAGACAATGGATATGATATCAGCGATTACTATACTATTAATCCTGATTACGGGACAATGAGCGATGTGGAAAAGCTGCTGTCAGAAGCGCATAAACGTAATATGAAAATTGTGATGGATCTCGTCGTGAATCATACATCCACTGAACATAAATGGTTTCAAGAGTCCCGTAATGCAGATTCACCATACCGCGATTATTACATTTGGAAAGACGGGATAAATGACGGTCCCCCAAACAACTGGGAGTCGAAGTTTGGCGGTTCTGCCTGGGCATATGATGAACAAAGCGGCCAATATTATTTGCATTTATTTGATAAAACGCAGGCTGATTTAAACTGGGAGAATCCAAATGTACGGCGTGATCTCTATGAAATGATGCACTTCTGGCTGAAAAAAGGGATTGATGGCTTCCGTCTTGATGTCATTAATCTTATTTCAAAAAATCAGCAATTTCCGGATGACTATGAAGGGGATGGACGACGTTTTTATACCGATGGTCCGCGCATTCATGAATTCTTACAGGAAATGAACAGAGAAGTATTTTCTCATTATGAGTTATTGACCGTCGGAGAAATGTCATCTACATCGATTGAACATTGCATCCGCTACTCACATCCTGACTCAAATGAGCTCGCCATGACATTTAATTTTCATCATTTAAAAGCGGATTATCCGAATGGGGAAAAGTGGGTTGCAGCACCGTTTGACTTCCAGTGGCTGAAGCAGGTGATGTCAACGTGGCAGGTGGAAATGAATCAAGAAGGCGGATGGAATGCATTGTTCTGGTGCAATCATGACCAGCCTCGTATTGTCAGCAGGTATGGAAATGACGGGGTGTACCGGGAAAAATCTGCGAAAATGCTTGCCAATGTCATTCATTTTATGAAAGGAACGCCATACATTTACCAAGGGGAAGAAATAGGGATGACAAATCCGTATTTTGAACGGATTGAACAGTATCGCGATGTTGAATCTCTGAACATGTACACTATATTAAAGGAACGCGGAATGTCTGAGGATGATGTGATGAAGATCTTAAAGCAGAAATCACGTGACAACAGCCGGACGCCTGTACAATGGGATGGCTCTAGCAATGCCGGATTTACAAGCGGGACGCCGTGGATTGAAGCAGCCGCTAATTTTAAAGAAATAAATGCAGAAGTTGTTCAAAGAGAAGAAGAATCCATTTTCCATCACTATAAAAAATTAATTACGCTACGCAAAACGGAGCCGACTTTGAGGGAAGGAAGTTATGAACTTATTATGCCTGACCACCCGCATCTATTTGCCTACATTCGGGAGGACCAAAAGGAAAAGTGGGTCATTGTGAACAACTTCTTTGAGGAACATGTTCCGTTTACAGTGCCTGATGAGTGGAAAGCGTGTAAGTCAGAGCGTGTGATCACCAATGATGAAAATTCACCCGATCATTTGTCGGACTGGACATTAACACCTTATGAAAGTACAGTATACCGTCTGTTTAAATAATCCATAGTATGCTATAGTTGGGTGAATGACTTCATGCAGGTGAGATAGATGAAAATAAACAAGTACAAGCACATTTATGAAGAATTAGCGGCGAAAATGAAAGACGGTATATTTCAGCCTGGAGAATTAATTCCGTCAGAGAATGAGCTAGCCCAGCAGTATGAAACATCACGTGAGACGATTCGAAAAGCATTAACGCTTCTTTCTCAAAACGGCTATATTCAAAAGCTGCGAGGGAAAGGATCCGTTGTGCTGGATACGAGCAGGGCTATTTTTCCAGTTTCTGGTCTAGTAAGCTTTAAAGAGCTTGCAGAACAAATGAAGGGGCCGGTTACAACGAGAGTGGAAGAATTTGGACTGATCAAACCGGAGCCATTTCTGCAGCATCAGCTTCAGTGTAATGCAAAAGATGACACCTGGAAAGTAACTCGGACACGTGCATTTGATGATGAACGGGTCATTCTTGACAAGGATTTTCTATTGAAAAAGTTTATCCCCGATCTGACCGAGGAAATTTGTAAGGACTCAATATACTCGTATATTGAGCAGGAACTAGGCCTTACCATCAGTTTTGCTAAAAAAGAAATCGTTGTAGAGTCATGTACAGAAGAAGACAAGCAGTATCTTGATTTGAACGGTTTTTTACATGTAGTTGTTGTGAAAAATTATGTGTATCTTGACGATGCGAGTTTATTTCAATATACAGAATCAAGGCACAGGCTTGATAAATTTCGATTTGTTGATTTTGCCCGCCGCCAAACGACGTGAACCCGATGCAATTTTGCACCGGGTTTTTCCACTTGAAAGCATTTTCGTGTAAAGTCATGTATAATAATAAATTGATGGAGTAAAGGGGGGGGCTCTCTTGATGGATGCACTGGAAATAATGAGTAATCTCGACCGGATCGTACCGTATTATCAGCCGATATTCAGTGCTGATGAACATAAAATTGTTGGATATGAAGTTCTTGGCCGATACATGGAAGGGGAGACGGCAAACAGCCTCGGCAATTTTTTTCATGATGAAGACATTCCAGAAGAGTATCGGCGTGAGGTGGAAGATATTATTTTAACAAAAGCGCTGGATGCCTTCTCAGCTGAAAAACATGACTCCTTATTATTTATAAATCGCCAGGCATCAGGACTTCTCGAAGACTATGGAGAATCGTTTCTTGCGACAATAGAGAGTTATGCGGATAAAGGTGTTATGTTTAACCAAATTGTGCTTGAAATTTCTGAAGCGGATTACAGTCCGGCACTCGATAATGTATTGCGCTATTATAAAACGCTTGGCATTCAGCTTGCTGTCGACCATATTGGCGAGGTTGATGGTGATATTCGTCATTTTGCCGGATCATCGCCGGATATTTTAAAAGTGAGTTTAAGGGCACTTCGAAAAGATGCTGGTGATCAAACATATAAGAATATCATCTATTCATTATCAATGTTTGCACGAAAAATCGGAGCGTCTCTTTTATTTGAAACAGTGGAAGTTGAATATCAGCTGCAGTATGCCTGGAAAAATGGGGGCCGCTATTATCAAGGGTTTTACCTCGCCAAACCATCGGCTGATTTTGCGGAACCAAACCAGCTAAAGGACATGCTGCGCCGGAAATGCGGTCAATTTATTTTGTATGAAAAAAAAGCGCTTGGCAGTGTGTATAATTTGGTTGATATAATTGAAACAGACCTTGATGTTATTTTGGCGAGAGCAAAATTATTGCCAAAAGAAAAACTTCTTGAAGAAATCGGGAGACATTTTAACCATATGTGTTTCCGGCTTTATATTTGTGATGAGAATGGATTTGAACTGACGCCAAACTATTTTAAAAAGGATGGAGAGTGGATATTTCAACCGGAATATGTTAATAAAAACTGGAGCTGGCGACCGTATTTTCTGGAAAATATTTTAAGAATGAGAAAGAATGGCGGCGGACTTATTTCTGATTTATACAGCGATATTGAAACTGGTGAAACGATCAGAACATTTTCCTATCCAGTCGGAGACAATGAATATTTATTTTTCGACATTTCATATGATTTTTTGTATGATCAAGAAGGACTTTTATATTAATGTATAAGAAAGAAGAGAAAAGGATAGACTGGCAGGCATCACGAGTATAAAGAAGGTGGCTGTTATCACATTTTTCACAATCGCTGCAATCGTGTTGCTTGCGTTGTCTATTATTGGAACACTAGTGGTAATGCGCCGGACTGCAGCCGGCAAAGAAAAAGATGAATTGTCTGGCCCTGTTCGCCGTCATCCATATGCTCTTAATCCGGTCATCTGGATGTACATAGCAGCCGGGGTGGCTTTTTTGGCTATTATATTAATTGTTTGGTTTGGTGGACGCTAATTTTATAGCGTCTCTTTTTGATTGAAATTAATTGGAATTGATACAAAAATGTTGGATTAAAAAATCGATGTATGGTATATTTCTTGTGCTTACTAAAAGGATTTCGAAATGAAAGGGGTCGACAATATATGTCACAATTAGTCGGGATTGTACAGCGTTTAAAGTCATTGCAGGAGGGCGGAGAGCAGGGAGAAGTTCAGCAGCGCCTTTTTGAATTGAATGGAAAAACCCTTTGTCAGGTTAAATATTTCCCCAATAAGGATACATTTGAGCTTGAAGTATATGATAAGGACGGTAAGGGAAGCAAATATCCGTTTGATGATATCGATATGACCGCAATTGAAATTTTTGAGCTGCTGCAGGAAGCAAAGCAGCAGGAACAAGTATAATTCGTTTGCCATTTAAGAGCCGCCTTTTTAAAAATGAAAAAGAACGGCTCGTCTGACTGGCAAATTTCTTTTCAAATTTGCTATAATTGATGATGGGTTAAGCGCTTACAATAGTTGAAAAGGAGAATCAAAATGATTTCCTTCAGAAACAAAGATGTATTGCAGACAAACATAATGGATTATATTATTCCTAGTGAAAAAGTTGCTTTCGTACAGCGGGGCAACAGTCTTGAACATGCATTGCTTGTTTTGACAAAAAGTGGTTATACGGCGATTCCTGTTCTGGATGCGAAATATCATCTTGAGGGATTAATCAGCATCCCTATGATAACAGAGGCAATCCTCGGACTTGAACGAGTTGAATTTGAACGGCTCGAGCATATGAAAGTTGAAGAAGTGATGGCAGTGGATAAGCCGAGACTGACGGTTCACGATCATTTCAGGAAAGCGCTCGGGCAATTAATTAATCATCCTTTTTTATGTGTGACGGATGAACAAGGTCATTTTGAAGGGATTTTAACGAGACGGGTCATTTTAAAACAGCTGAATCATTACGTTGATCAGCTGAATTGAGGAAGATCCGCCCAAGAGGCGGGTCTTTTTCTATTGAAAGAGGGTTATGATAATGAGTGAAAGACAAACAAACCGGCCCCTGGTGCTGGCAGCTGTTATGCTGACGATGTTTATGGGGGCGATTGAGGCGACGATAGTAGCCACAGCAATGCCAGATATTGTCGCTGACCTTGGTGGTTTTTCGTTATATAGCTGGGTGTTCTCAGCTTACCTGCTTATGAACGCTGCAACGGTATTAATTTACGGAAAACTCTCCGATATATTTGGAAGACGCCCTGTGTTATTTGCCGGGATTTTTATTTTTTTAATCGGCTCTATTTTATGTGGATTTGCTGTTTCTTTGGAGCAGCTTATCGTATACCGGTTTATTCAAGGTATCGGTGCAGGAGCGATTATGCCGGTTGCGACTACAATTGTTGGCGATATTTATACAAAAGAAGAGCGTGCGAAAGTGCAGGGGTATTTAGCCAGCGTATGGGGAATTTCTGCTGTGTCAGGTCCAGCGATTGGCGGATTGCTTGTTGAATTTGTTTCATGGCGCTGGGTATTCTGGATTAATGTCCCGCTTGGGATTATTTCGGTAATTATCTTATTCCTTTATTTACATGAAAAAGTAGAGAAAAAGAAACCGGAAATTGATTATATTGGTACGATTTTGTTTTTAATCAGCGTTTCGGCTTTTATGTATCTTCTTGTTGAAGCGGGCAAGACGGCTTATACAGTTCCTCTTCTTGCCGCAGGGATTATTTCGCTCGTTTTCTTCGTTATTCATGAACGGAGGACACCTGCACCGATGATTCCCTTTCATTTATGGAAAGTGCGGCCAATTTTAATTGCGAATGTAGTTTCATTAACGACCGGGGTAATGTTAATCGGGATTTCAACCTTTTTGCCGACATATGTACAGGGCGTAATGGGTGAAAGTGCTACCGTGGCTGGCTTCACGCTAACAGCGATGTCGATTGGCTGGCCGCTTGCCTCTTCATTGTCAGGACGTCTCCTTTTGTCAGCAGGCTACCGGACGACGACGCTCATTGGCGGGGCGGCTCTTCTAGCAGGCGGGCTTATGTTTGTATTTATGGATCCATCTTTTGGTCCATGGTGGGCGGCGGCTTCTTCCTTCGTCACAGGAGTAGGTATGGGTCTTACTTCTACCGCTTTTATCGTATCTATACAAAATTCGGTAGACTGGCATGAAAGAGGCGCGGCTACTGCTTCAAACATGTTCATGCGTAATATTGGCAATACGATCGGTGCCGCATTGCTTGGCGGTGTGCTGAACAGCCGGCTGGCTGCCTATCTACAGAACGAGCCAGATGCTCCTGCCAGTTTGTCAGTTGATTCAATAAACCAGCTGTTGGGAGAAGGAGAAGGGATGACCGGGAAAGCCCGCTTAATTTTAAGTGAGGGCTTAACGTCATCGCTGCACGCGGTATACTGGGTAGTATTCTTTTTTGCAGTGGTATCATTTGTGTTGCTGCTGTTTTTAAAGAAAGGGGATTAGTGCAATGTCCTCCTTTTCAGAATTCCGCTTGTTAACAGTGCTTGCAGAAGAAATGAATATGAGAAAAGCAGCGGAACGGCTTTTCGTTACGCAGCCAGCCCTTTCACAGCGGCTCCAAACAATTGAAAAAGAGTGGGAAGTCAGAATTTTTAACCGATCAACGAAAGGATTGTCGTTGACACCAGCCGGTGAACTCATCGTCGCATATGCAAAAGAAACACTTGAAAAAAAAGAGCGGCTGCTTGAAGAACTGCAATTGCTTGAACCGCAAGTGCATGGGACGCTGAAAATTGCCTGCGCGACGATTGTTGGGCAAAACTGGCTGCCGAAAGTTTTGAAGCTTTTTGTCGAACGGTATCCGCATGCTAAAATTCAGCTTGTAACCGGCTGGAGTAGTGAAATATTAAAGGCACTTTATGAAGGCGATGTTCATATTGGAATTATTCGGGGAACACCCGAGTGGAAAGGGCGTAAAATTCATTTGTTTGAAGACCCTCTATTTTTAGTCGATAAAGATATTCAAGATGTAGAAGAACTGTTGTCGACAGAAAAACCATTCATTCAATTTAAGAGTGATTCCAATTATGATCAAGAAATCCAAGAATGGTGGCACAATCGTTTTCAAATGGCACCGAAGCGCTCCATCGTTGTTGATCAAATTGAAACGTGCCGACAAATGGCATTTAATGGCCTTGGCTACGCAATATTGCCTGCTATTACGTTATCCAATCAGGAAAATGATCTTTATATGACGCCTATTTTGGACAGGGATGGGGAACCGATTAGCCGCGATACATGGCTTCTTGGCTATGATGCAGCGTTTGAATTGCGTCAAGTTCAGGCCTTTGTGGAAACGGTGGACCGGTTTATGGAATATTCGAATGAAAATCGCTTGTGAAAATGGCTTCACTTTGATAAGGTAAAATCAGAAAAAATTTTTTTTGAGTCTCAGGAGGAATACATAGTTATGAAAATGATGGATGCACATGAAATTATCGCTTTTATCGGGAATAGCACAAAATCAACGCCGGTAAAAGTTTATGTAAATGGTGATGTTGAAGGGATCAGCTTTGGAGCTTCAGCAAAAGTATTCGGTGAAGGTAAATCTGTTGTCGTGTTCGGTGAGTGGGCGGATGTATCTGAAGCACTTGAACAAAACAAAGATAAGATTACGGATTATGTCGTTGAAAACGACCGCCGCAATTCAGCGATTCCACTTCTTGATATGAAAAACATTAAAGCGCGTATTGAGCCGGGTGTTGTGATCCGTGATCAAGTAGAAATTGGTGATAACGCGGTTATTATGATGGGCGCGTCCATTAATATCGGAGCGGTTATTGGAGAAGGAACGATGATTGATATGAACGCTGTTCTTGGCGGACGCGCAACAGTTGGTAAAAACTGCCACGTAGGAGCGGGCGCCGTTCTTGCAGGTGTAATCGAGCCGCCTTCTGCTTCACCGGTAGTTTTGGAAGATAACGTATTAATAGGCGCAAATGCGGTTGTTCTAGAAGGATGCCGTATTGGCGAAGGTTCAGTTGTTGCTGCGGGAGCCATTGTAACAGAAGATATACCGCCGTTTTCGGTTGCCGTCGGTGCACCGGCTCGCGTTATTAAACAAATTGATGATAAAACAAAATCAAAAACAGAAATTATGCAAGAACTCCGCAAACTGTAATAGCGGTGATGAAGAACGCGTGGGCAGTTGCTCACGCGTTCTTTTTGAAAAAAGGGGGAATACCTAATGAACCGATTTGTCGACATTCGTCGTGATCTCCATCAAATTCCGGAGCTTGGCTTTGAAGAAGTAAAAACACAGCAATACTTATTAAATTATTTATCTGAATTGCCTCAAGACCGTCTTACACTAAAAAAATGGCACACAGGGATTATTGTTAAAATAAGAGGACTTAACCCCAAGAGAACAATAGGCTGGCGAACTGATATTGACGGCTTGCCAATTACAGAAAATACGAACCTTCCGTTTTCGTCCAAGCATGAAGGCAGGATGCACGCTTGCGGGCACGATTTTCATATGAGTATTGCTCTCGGCGTCGCAACACATTTTGCAGCTAATCCGATTAATGATGATTTAGTTTTTATTTTTCAGCCGGCGGAAGAAGGACCGGGGGGCGCAGAACCAATGATGGCATCTGAAGAGCTGCGTGAATGGATGCCTGATGAAATCTATGCTCTGCATATAGCGCCAGAACATCCTGCGGGCACGATTGCGACAAAGCCCGGGTTGTTATTTGCGAATACTTCTGAGCTATTTATTGATTTCAAAGGAAAAGGCGGGCATGCAGCGTACCCGCATGAAACAAGGGACATGATTGTTGCTGCTTCTTACTTTGTCACACAGCTTCAGTCAATTGTATCGAGAAATGTCGATCCGCTTGACAGTGCGGTCGTTACAATCGGTAAAATGACAGGAGGAACCGTCCAAAACGTAATTGCGGATCATGCGCGTCTCGAAGGAACGATCCGCACACTGTCACCGGAAGCGATGAACAAAGTAAAATCACGTGTTCAGTCCCTATTAAAAGGGATTGAGGCATCGTTTGAATGTGAAGCGGAAATTGACTGCGGAAGCGGATATTATCAAGTGTTTAACAATCCGGAAGTGACCGAGAGGTTTATTCAATTTGCAAAAGAACAGCCGGACATCCAGTTTGTTCAATCACGGGAAGCGATGACGGGAGAAGATTTTGGATTTATGTTAAAAGAAATTCCAGGGATGATGTTCTGGCTCGGGGTTGGTTCTGAATACGGGCTTCATCACGCAAAACTAAATCCAAACGAAACGGCGATAGAAACGGCGATTTCGTTCATCAGCCGATATTTTACGGCACTGGGCAACTGATCTTTTTTTTAGTTAAGTGCTTATTGTTTTCTCATTTATCTCAATCATGTTAAAATAATTTCCATTGTTTACCTGCTTATGATGTATTTGATAAAGAAGGCCAGCTTCATCACTTCCAATCGGGCGGAAGTGGAATGAAAATACTTGAAAACGGGTAAACCATGTACTTGATCAAACTGAAAAAGCAGAATAAAGATAAGAGCCAGCTGATGCTGGTTTTTTTAAATAAAAGTTTGTGAAGTTTGTCACAAAATATTCATGAGGCATTAATAGTAAAGTTCATCATTTAGGTTTACAATACATGTAACGTGATATTATCACTTTAAATCAATGACAGGGAGGGCGTATAAATGGAACTGGATAGCGTCATGCTCAGTCGAATGCTGACAACGATGACATTAATGTTTCATATTATTTTTGCAACGATCGGTGTCGGTGTTCCGATTATGATTGCCATCGCTGAATTTATTGGAATAAAGAAAAATGATCCGTATTATTTACTTCTGGCAAGACGCTGGGCTCGCGGATATACCATTACAGTTGCCGTAGGTGTAGTCACTGGTACAGCGATTGGCTTGCAGCTTTCACTGTTGTGGCCAAGTTTTATGGAAGTGGCCGGACAGGTGATTGCCTTGCCATTGTTTATGGAAACATTCGCTTTTTTCTTTGAAGCGATTTTCCTTGGGATTTACTTGTATACGTGGGACCGTTTTAAAGGAAAATGGACACACTGGCTGTTAACAATCCCGGTTATGATTGGTTCATCAGCGTCCGCATTGTTTATTACGACAGTAAACGCCTTTATGAATACACCTCAAGGTTTTGATATGAAAAATGGGGAAATGATTAATATTGACCCGATTGCGGCAATGTTCAATCCGGCTACGCCATCAAAAGTCTTGCATGTTGTCATGACCTCTTATATGACCTCTGCTGCCATATTAGCAGCGATTGCCGCTTTTGCGATCTTAAAAGGGCGTAAAGGAACATATGAGCGAAAGGCACTTCGCTTAACTGTAACCTGTACATTAATTTTCTCAATCATCGTATCAGTGACAGGAGATATATCAGCGAAATTCCTCGCCGAAGTCCAACCGGAAAAATTGGCTGCGGCTGAATGGCATTTTGAAACGGAAAAAGAGGCTGACTTAATCTTCTTTGGTACATTGAATGAAAATGGAGAAATTGAAAATGAAATAAGGATTCCTAAATTTTTAAGCTTCCTTGCCGGTAATTCGTTTGATACGGTAGTGGTTGGGTTAGAAGAGTTTCCTGAGGATGAACGTCCGCCGCTTTGGATTCATTATATGTTCGACATTATGGTCACGATTGGCATGTTTGTCATGGCGGTCGCAGCACTTTTTGTCATAATGAGGAGAGTGAAAAAGTGGAATGAATTAAATAAGCCTCTTCTATGGGCCATTGTCGCATCAGGACCGCTGTCCATGGTCGCGATAGAAGCAGGATGGATACTCGCGGAAGTGGGGCGCCAGCCGTGGATTTTACGTGGATATATGAAAGTGGCGGAGGCGGCGACGAGAAGTGATGATGTCGGGATTACGTTTGTAATGTTCGCATTGTTATATTTAATTCTTGGAATTATGGCCGTTTTTGTATTGATTAAAATGTTCAAAAATTCACCGGCGGAAGTGGAATTGGAACAACGCTTTCCTACTCAGAAATAAGGAGGGAAATTCATGAATCTGGAACTTCTCGGCATTACGGTGCTATGGACGTTTTTATACGGTTATTTAATTGTCGCGTCCATTGATTTTGGAGCCGGCTTCTTCGCTTACTATGCAAGGCTGAAGAAAAAAGACCATATTATCAATGATCTTATTTCCCGTTACTTATCACCTGTATGGGAAGTAACAAATGTGTTCTTTGTGTTCTTTTTCGTCGGAATTGTTGGTTTTTTTCCGGCAACGGCTTACTACTATGGAACGGCGCTTTTGTTGCCTGGCAGTGTCGCAATCATTTTAATTGCAATACGGGGCTCGTTTTACGCGTTTAACAATTATGGGTCACGCGACAGTATTTTTTACTTATTTTTATACGGAGCAACAGGTCTTTTAATACCCGCTTCGTTATCAACTGCACTGACGATTTCAGAAGGCGGCTTTCTAGCAGTCACAGATGATAAAGTAACATTTCTTGCAAAAGAATTATTTACGAGTCCGTACTCATGGAGCGTTGTCTTTTTATCCATCGTGTCTGTATTGTTTATCAGTGCAACGTTTTTAACGTATTATGCAGATCGTGCAGATGACAGACAGGCTCGACGGACGCTCCGGCAGTTTGCATTGTTTTGGAGCATGCCGACGATTGTCGCGAGTTTGCTCGTCTTCATGGGGCTGCAAATGCATAATCCAAGGCATTACAATCAAGCTGTAACGGAATATTGGTGGATGTTTGGATTGTCGCTACTCTGTTTTGGTGTTGCTTCATGGTTTATATATGTTGGTAGGCGTTATGGTACCGCCTTTATTATGGTGATGCTGCAGTTTTTCTTTGCCTTTTTTGGTTATGGGGCATCTCATTTGCCGTATATTTTGTACCCTTACATTACGCTTCATGAAAGTGTAACGAATGAAACGATGGCTACTGCACTGGTAATCGTATTTATTCTAGGTATCCTTCTCTTGATACCATCTCTCGTCCTGTTGATGAAGCTTTTCTTGTTTGATGCTGATTATGTTAAGGGAAAAAAGAAATAAGAGAATTTTTAGTGTATTCATGGTAAACTGTCATAGCAAGAAACATTTTCAAGCTTGACAGCGGAGGAATGAATATGAAAAAGGAATTTGTCGTCATTGGACTCGGCCGTTTCGGCAGCAGTATATGCAGAGAGTTGAGCGAGCAGGGAATGGAAGTGATGGCAATCGATATGGATGAAGACCGTGTGAATGAATTCGCGTCGATTGCTTCCCATGCTGTGGTAGCTGATACGACAGACGAATCTGTATTGAAAAGTCTCGGGATTCGAAACTTTGACCATGTCATTGTAGCGATTGGTGATGACATTCAATCAAGTATTTTAACGACATTAATGTTAAAAGAAGTCGGCGTGAAAAAAGTGACTGCAAAAGCCCAAAATGATTACCATGAAAAAGTATTATTAAAAATCGGTGCAGATCAGGTCGTCCATCCAGAGCGAGACATGGGACGCCGGATTGCGAATAATATCGTTTCAAATAATGTACTCGATTATCTGGAACTTTCAGATGAGCATTCGATAGTTGAGATCGTAGCCAATGAATCGCTTGCCGGGAACACCATTATCGACCTTGATATTCGTGCGCGGTATGGCATTAACATTGTCGCGATAAAGCGGGGGAAAGAAATTATCGTTTCGCCGCAGGCAGACGAGCTTATTATGGTGAATGACATCTTAATTGTCATTGGAGCAGATAAAGATATCGACCGTTTTGAGAAAAAAATGAATGATTAAATTGAAAAAACCCCGCATTAGTTGGAGTGACCCCTAAAAGTTAGACACGGTTATTTCATTAGGCAGCTTGGGTAAAATGAGTTCGGTATTGCACGAGGGCACTGAAAAAGTCCATATAGTAAAAAAGCCAGGTAT
>NZ_MSFI01000024.1 GCF_001975785.1 Domibacillus epiphyticus
TCTCCTGATGGGCGGGACTCTGTTTCGGGCTCTCCTGCTGTTGGGGTTTCTGGTTCGGGCTCTCCTGCTGATGGGGTTTCTGGTTCTGATTCTCCTGCTGTTGAACATCCTTACATATCCGATAATGAAAACTCTGTACCTGCAGACGAAAAACATAACCCACCAATAGATTCAACTCCTAAGATAATTGATGAGGAAGATCTGGATGTCCCTATAAAGATTTATCCTAATATACCAATCGATCATTTACATAACCCAAAACAAGACTTAATCCCAAAGACTAAAAATAAAGATGGGCATTATATCTCAGACATCCCTGCTGAAGACAAGCGGAAAAAGAAACCCTATGAAGGAAATACATTACCAAACAATAACGCTGATAATACTTTAAATCTCAACAAACAAAGTGATACTTTTAACGTAATAAAAAAAGCAGAAAATAAATGTAAACGCTTTTCTAAAAGCCTGGAAAAAATAAAAGAAGCTGTAAAAGCAACAATTAAAAATCGATATGAGGCTGAACACTTATTAAACACCTCACTTCATGATCTGAATAAACATTTTTCTGGTGAACAAAATGCAACTGAAGAAGAAATGATTCAATTACTCGGAAAAATTTCTGCAGCGTTTGAATTCATTCAAGAAAGCGACCATTCTGCTCAACATAAGATGTTCATTCATTTAATGAAATTTTTAAATGAAAAATTACCAGCGTGTTTTATCGCTGAATTTATTTATTCTAGTTTTAAAACAACTGAAGATGCTGCTTCTTTCATTCAAATTTTAAAAGAAGCTGGGGTAGAAACAACAGAAATTGAGGTTTATTTAAAAGAAAAAGATATACAATGATTTTATGAGCTAAAGGTGATCGTCTTATAAAAAAAGAGTCTATTCACAACAGAAAACATTACTTATCCTTGTAAGCGACTAAAATTCCCTAAGGTAAATGGGACATAAAAAAGACCGGTTATTTTCCGGTCTTTTGTTTCAGTTGATTACATCCAATAAAATTAATCATATGATTATGATTTACTGCTATTTCCCAGTGACTATTCGTTTTCTTCCCTCTTGTTTTGCTTTGTATAAAGCTTGATCCGTAATGTCCGCATAAAAACGAGTTATCATTCTAGGCAAGTCTCCAACTCCAATCGTAACGGTAACGGTCTTTCCTGTCAGGCTAATAGTCGTCTCTGTCTTTATATCTTCCGCAATTGTTTGGGTCGTTTCAATATCGGTTCCTGGAAGCCCCACTGGAGAGAAGAGGAAGCAAAACCCGCTAGAATTGGTTCCCCATGTGTCACTTCTTGACTTCCATTTTTCCCTTTAATCACTTGTTTTACATTTCGTTGTCTTCAGCATTTTCATTGATTCTTGACATATCCGGACGGTATATTATGTTCCCTTTGAAATCAACATGTTTTGGATGCGGGCCAAGTATATTTGATAGGCTGTTTTCTTCATCTAAATCGATCGATCCAGCAAGACAACCCTGCTTATGTTCCATTCTCTCATAACAGGAACTGAAATGAGCATAATCGTATGTCCGTAAGCCCCCATATAAGGCTCATATATTAACAGAACTTTTTTTCAAAGCGCTTCCTTTGCGCCTATTCATTTCGCCTCTCTACCCTCTAAATTTAAATTCGATGCTGTTGAAACCACATGACCTGTTTTATCTACAAACCAATTTATATTAAAATAAAGAGTCACCTGCAGCATACTATCTATTTTTTATAAAAGGCTGGAATCTGCTGATTATATAAATGAACCTATTTTATGGAAATAGCATTTAACAATGTTTCTTGAAATACCCTCCATTATAGATCCCCCAGCTGACAGGGATTATTCTCTCGGATTTTCGAATTTCGATTTGAAATGATTTGAAATAATTTACAAAATTCTACAAATTACTATTTCCTTTTACACAAAAATAACCTATAATTTTCCTAAGGTGTTTAATACATACAGGAGGGATTTCATGAATCAAGTTCAAACGAACTCTGACAAACTACTCTCTCAAATCAATGACATTCGCAAATTGCTGATCATCACCGGTTTAACGAAAGGTCTTAATAATGCTGAAACCCTTAAGTACAGTGAGGAATTGGACAAGCTAATTATTCAAATTCAGTTGCAAAAAAAAGCTTAAAACACAGCCGGGAAATACACGATCTTTTATCATGAAAGTTTTAGGCTGTTCGGTTTTATTTTTTTCAGCCATTCCTTAACATTATTCTTGCTGGAAATGGCTCTATCTTTACCAGATTACTCTTTGCTGATTATCTGACTAAACATTCGACCGCCTTAAAACGATTCGCTTGATTATTTTCTTCCTACTAAGCAACAGATTCAGACATGGACTATAAAACTATCCCTATATTAGGTCGATAAATATAATTAGGAGGTGATTATTTTGGAATTAGAACTTACATATTCTTTTGGGAATGCCCAGGCTTCTTTTGCACAAAAAGTTAATTTGGCTTTGACGAAAAAGGTTTTGGATACAGCAGAACTAAAAGGTGATCAAATGGTTGAAATGCTCAAAACATCCCAAGCTCCCCATCCAACATTAGGGATGTCCATTGACCTAAAAGGATAAAGTTCGAAAAATACATTCCAATCTTTTGGAATATCAGGCACCGACAAAGTCAACAGCCGTTTTTTATACTGAAATAGCAACCAAGATATTGCACCGCTACAATCAAAAAGCAATTAAAGAAACTAAAACAAAAAGACAAAATCCCATTTTCGAAAAAGGTTTTTACGAAAATGGGGTTTTTCTAAACTCTGTGTATTTTTCCCAGTACAACAATGTTTATTGCCATTACTTGCTGTTTAATGTTTGATAAGCCTATACAACTATAATCTTTTAGAAGCAGAATAGTAACATATTAATTTTTCTTTTTTATCCAAAGTACGAATTGTTTCAAAATGAAAAGTAAAAGTTGGTTTGCTATCCCTTGCCTTGACTAAAAAGAAATGTTAAGGAAATAGCATGACTCAATGAATAATCATTATCTGAAAAGTAAAATAGGAAATGGACAAAATCGGTGAAGATCAATACGGCCGTATTCTCGCTTACCTTTATATAAATGATGGGATGTTCAATAAGAAATTGCTTGATAATGGTTTAGCACGAATTGCAATCTATCCGCCAAATACACAATACTTAGAAGAACTTCAAGCGGCAGAAGCAGCAGCCAATAAGAAAAAAGCCGGTATCTGGTCAAATCCGAATGCCCAATGGAGGGTGCGCTCCCGAAATACCAGCAGCAAAACCAAAGCCAGCTCCCATCGAAGAACGAAACATTCTAAAGCTGTACAGAGCTGCGTAAAAAGGAGCCAAATGGGGTTAAAAAAGGACATCCGGATATGATTCAAAGCATGATCGAGATAAAGACGGATGGGCATGCGAAAGATAATAAATGGTATATTTCATACTCCGTTTCATTTAAACGGGGTTTTTTGTTTTATGTCTTTTTTACACTTGTATAAAGATCTGAATTTATCCATTTTTCCCCATATAAATTTCATGCTTGTGTATTTTCATTCCACTTTTAGTTAAGGATATTTACAGCCGCATGTTAAAAAGGAGGATAATAATGTGTTAAAGTTACAAACAGAACTTGAAGGGAAAAAAGCCTATTTTGGGGATATGCAGGATCGGTTTAAGAATCTTGGATTTGATTTAGGAGGAAATTGGGATTATGATAAAGGCAGCTTCGATTCCATTTTGTGGCGTGAAGGAGGAGAGACCATTTATATAAGAATTCCTTTTTTCGTGTTGGATGGAGTCCTTGATGATGATGACGCCTCCATTGAGTTTCAAACACCCTATATTATTAAGCACGTAGTGAATATTGGTTTAGACGATGACGAAAATTCCTTATTAACCGCTTCTGGTTTTAATCAATTCCAAGACCCTGTTGATGCAGACGGACAAATAAAAAATAAAAACAAATGGGAAGATGCCGGTGAACAAGCTGTCAAACAGATCATCAGTTTTTTCCCAAATGAATAGTGAGTTGCCTTCTACGTTCAAAAACAAAACACCGTTTGATCAGTTCAAACGGTGTATAGTCATAAGGACAAAAAACGATTCTTTTATTTCTTTGACCCCTGCCAGATTTTTATGCTGAAAAGACAAGATCCTCCCTTATATCCTTAACCTACTCTTTATCCTAAATTTGTGTTACTGTACAAATATAGTTTTATTTTAAAACTATTGGAGGTGACCTGTGTTTAAAAAACAAAATACTGTTTATCTCGCTGCGTTTCTTCTTGCATCAAGTGTTTTTGCCATTTTCCTTCTTAATCCGTTTTTAACAAGTGAGACGATACGTGAAGAAAAACAACCAGTTACGCCGAAATCAAATCCAAGTGTGTCAGATGAAAAACAAAGTGCTCAATCTAAAAAAGAAACAGAAGACAAAACCGAAAATGATTCAAACGGCAATGATGGAAAGCCCGCATACGTTGCAGATTGGTTTGAAAAGTCAGGATCACAAGGTCCCGAGGAAGATTCAAAATCCGTTAACAGCAAGCCTGCAAGAGAGGAAAGCGAGAAACAATCTGTCGTCGTGGAAAAACCAGTTGAAGAACCCACACTGCCTGATATAGAAAAACCAGAGCAGCCAGCCATAGATAGAATGACCAAGTAAAGAATAGAAAATGCAGCAGACCCCTCTCTTTTTGAGATGGGGTTTATTTTTCTTAAAAAGATTGCTCGTATATCGCTTTACGTATTTCTTGACTCATACGCACCCCTTTCTTATTGATACTTTTTTTGATTTAACTTCTCCTTACCATCTATGGCATTTAGGAAATTACTTATCCTTCCATCAAACTTTTCTCTCATGTTCAAATGGTGATACAATCCAAGTAAAGATTGGCAGTCAAGAAGAAAGTAGAAGAAGATGTCTCAATAAAATCAAAAAGGCAATCCGAAAATTCAGATTGCCTTGATACTGCTTTTAGTAAAAATCGTTAAAATCTTTTCTCATTTAAAAAGGGGTTATGAACCGTTTCTTGTCCGATCGTTGTAACCCCACCATGCCCTGGTAATACATATGTATCTTCAGGTAATGTTAAAAGCTTGTTATGGATGCTTTTTAAAAGCTGTCCTTCTTGCCCTCCTTTCAGGTCCGTACGGCCAATCCCACCCTCAAAGAGCGTATCTCCAACGATAATAAAGCCATCTTCCTTAAAATAAAAGCTGACACTACCTGGAGAATGACCAGGTGTTTCGTGCAGGTAAAACGAGATACCTCCAATGGAATGCTCACCTTCTTTTGTAAAAAATTGATTTGCCTGGTTCACAACAAATGGCTGAATTCCTTCATAATTAGACGAACCATTTAACGACGGGTTTGACAACCATTTTTTTTCAGCTTGGTGAAGATACACAGGGATGCTATACCATTCACGGATCGAGTCGACTGCACCAATATGATCAAAATGTGCATGTGTAAGCAGGATCGCTTTTGGTTGTAGACCTTTCTTCTGTATAAAATGACGAATTTTCTTTTCCTCTTCTCCTGGATCAATAATTAAACATGACTTTTCATCGTTATAAACAATGTATGCATTTGTTTGCAGCAGTCCAAGTGGAAGCTGGATCCATTCCATCATGTCACCTCTTCACTGTATAGTTTTATTTTTTTCTGGATAAAAAAGACCTGCATCTGCAAGTCTCTTAAAATTTCACTCATTCAGAATTGAGCAACATTTTTCCTTGTATCAACATTATAATTTATGAGCAAATTCATTAAGGTTTTTTGAAAGTTGTTCAATTTCCTTTATTAACGAAGATATCTGCAGCATAGAAGAAGCTTGTTCATTCCCAACACCAACTATTTTCTCAATGGAAGATCCCATTTGGCCAGTAACCTTTTGAATTTGAGATGTTATTTCCCCTACCTTTTGAGTAGATGCCACGGTTTCCTTCGAAAATTTTCTAATTTCATTCGCCACAATCTCAAAACCTCTACCATTTTCCCCGGCACGCGCTGCCTCAATCGCTGCATTTAATCCTAGTAAGTTAGTCTGGTCCGCTACTTTCTTAATCATTGATAATACCAGATCCGTCTCTTTGACATTCTCTCCCGCCTGACGAGATTGCACTAAAAGTTCTTGAGTAAAATGAGCCAGTGAAGCCGATCCGCTGCTCACTGTTTGGATCTGTTCATTTGCTTGTGTCATCGAGTTGGATATTTTCTCGGCTATTGCTCTTAATTCACTTTGTCTACGTACCTGAACGGCTATTCCACCAATCACTTTATTGTTTTTGTCAATAATCGGCAGTGCTGTTCCTGTAAACTCAAAACCATAAAAATCAGCTGGAACATCTGCCTGTAACCGTTTATTCTGACGGATGGCAATAGAAAGAGGTTCTTCTGGATTTATTTTTTTCCCTATTTCAATATGCAGATTTATATTCTCTCCTGGAAAATAAGCTATAAATTTCTCTAAATCACAAATCGCAATGGATAAATCAACCGATACTGCTGATTTTAGGATTGGTACGGTTTTTAGTAGATCGTCTAAAGATTCAACTTGGTTAAACATAAATAAATCTCCATTCTTAAAAGAACATGATGATAAAATAACTCTTACTTACATTATAGTATAAAAGTTATGAAAATGTAGAGAACTTACCATGGGAGTTTTTGTAATAGTATTTTATCTACCGTTGATAGCGTCTTCCAATCTTATTTCTCGGTTTTCATTTACCGTAAAATGGGTATACTATTTTTGTAGGAAGGTTCCCCAAGCTCCTACATTTTTCTGTTGAGGCCGGGACATTTTCTCGGCTTTTTTGTTTTATTCTATTAAAAAAGGGAATACAGCTATTATTAGTTGTTCATCCAAAAAAATAAATGGTTTTTATTGTGTTTTTTGTGTTATATCCTAATAAATTTACATTTTTTATACAATAAATCATTTCTTTTTACATGATTTTAACCTATAATTTTCTTAAGTCATTCACAAATACACAGGAGGGATTTCATGGTACAAATCCAAGAAAACTCTAACAAAATACTTTCTTCTCGAATCACACACCTTCGTGAATTGATGATTCTAATCGGAACTTCCAAAGGTCTCGATAGTGTTGAAACTCTAAAGTATAGCGAAGAATTGGACAAGTTGATTTTTCAGTTCCAACTGCAAAATAGATCTTAAAAGCTGCCGGGAAAAATCCCGGTTTTTTGTATGTTTTAGAAAGGACAAACTGACTTTTTATAAACCTCTCCAATGAATTTTTCCTCGGAACAACTTGGCTTTTTTTTTCAGGAATTTCACCATCTGACAATACTTTTTTCACCTGATTTGAAAACTCCTCCGTTTTTTCATGGGCTTTTTAACACAAATTGCATTTGAAAGATGGAATATTTGTTCTTATAATGGAATAGAATAAGAACAAATGTTTCGGAAGGGTGTTTAATAATGAAAATGCTATATCCAGACCGTAAAATGCTAAAATGGCAAGGGATGATGTTGGCTGAGCACAATGAACAGATTAAAGAAGAAGCTAAAAAAATCGTAAAAAAAGAGATTTTTTTTGATGAGCAGCAACATGAAGAATTTGACCGAATCGTACAAGCATCGCTGCATTTAAAAAAAGAAGTGATTTTTGAAATGAATACGTTTGGTGATCATGATTTGCTTCACGTTAAAGGGTTTGTTTCCGATTGCTTCCGGATCCCTGGTCAAAAACCTTATTTAAAAATGGAAGGATACAGTGCAAAATTCTGGATTGATGAAATTGTATCAATTCAATTTGCTGGGCATGATTTTGATTTTTAACAATTTATCTAAAGTAAATTAGGGATTTTTTTGATTGAATTGTTTATGAAGCTGCTGATTTAAACGATAAAGCATAACCCACACTTCTTGTCTAGTAACGGGATCGTGAGGAAAACTGCCGTCTGAAATGCCGCTTTCTTTCACCCATTTTTGGGCTTCGGCCGCCCAGGTTGATGCTTTTTGATTTTTCTTTTCTGTCGTTGATTTTTTCTTTAACCCTCCAAACAGGGCGATACCATGAGCGATAGCTGCGCCTTGTGCCTTCAATTTTTCATCGTCCCTCATGACTTTTATGTCTGTTGTCGAGTCCATAAAGCCGCCTTCTGTTAAAATGGCGGCTGTAGGCTCATTTTCAAACACGCGAACATCATGGAAGTTTGCTTTTTTATGTTCTCGATCCCGTAATCCCATCGCTTTCACTAAACGGGGGTGAACAAGACTTGCAAGACGTTCACTGGATGGCTGAGGACTTCCTCTGTAGGTATAAGTTTCGATTCCACCGTGTTTCCCCCACTTTCCTGAGAGAGCGTTATGATGCACGGAAACGTAAACTTCAGCCCCCCATGCTTTTGCTTTGTTTGTTCGGGTTTTAAGAGGCAAGTCAGTTTTTCCACTCGGATCATCTGTACGTAAAATTTCTACACCTTCATATGTGCGCAATTCATTTATGATGGCACGGACTACTTTATCATTAAAGGACCATTCTGGTTCTCCATCAGGCGTACGCTTGCCAGGTGTGTTTAAACTATGCCCGGCATTCACTGCAATTCTCATATTACTCTCTCCTTATCTTTTTATTTTAGTATATGTTAAACCCTGTATGCCCTCCTCCACATATGCCATTACAAAACTACTAATTTTATTTCTATAAAGCAGGAGTATAGTTGCTTTCATAAATAAATTTATCACTTCCATCCAAAAAAACATTTCTTTTTACACATATATATCCTATAATTTTCTAAGCACCTTGCAATTATATAGGAGGAATCACATGGAACAAGGTCACCAAGACATTAACAGACTCTATTCACAAATTAATGACCTTCGTGAATTGATGATTTCCACTGGAATGAAAAAAGGTCTTGATAGTGCTGAAACCCTTAAATATAGCCAAGAATTAGACAAATTAATTATAAAGGTTCAATTGCAAAATCAAAATTAGCTTCACCTGAGATCATCAAATCTGCATCTCTTTTTCTGGATTGGGTAAGATATTATTGTTTGATTTCAACCCACTCTCTTCCAGTGTTCTTTATTCGCCAGGGAAACCTGGCTTTTTTATTTCTATCCACTCTTAAATTGATTACCCGATAACGGCGGGTAATGGGTATGCAACAATGTATTTGGATACTCTGGCGATTTCTGAACATACTTAGTGTTGGGACTATTAACAATAGGAGGAGTTCAAAGTGTCTAATGTAAATAACCCATCTATCCAACAGAAAATTGAACATATTTGGAAAAACACTTGTGGATCGTGGGAAAACTGTACAGAAACAACAATTCAGCTGTTTTTAACACAATGCCAAGAAAATAATATAGACCCGCAATATTGCATGAGTTGGGTCGAACAGCATAAAGCCCAAATACCTGAATGGCCTTCCATTTCAAAAATATCGCTTAACTGGATTAATCAGCATACTTCAACCGGGTCTCCCATTTCATTTACTGAATAGAATTATCAGTGGAGGGATATCCATGTCTCCACTGATACTCCCTGTTTAACCCGAACACCTCTCTTACATCCACCACTTTCTTTAAAACATCCCGCCGACACTTTACTTCAGGATACGATTTATATGGGTTTTCATTATTTTCCTTTTTTCACCAGTTGGTTTATTTAAAAAAGTAGAAGTGTTTTAAAGCTAAAAAAATCACGCAGATTATAAATTCACTACATAAATTTTTAGCTTTGTTTCTTGAAAGATAAATAAAGTTGTGATGGGAATAACTGCGGCTGTCCCTTGGGGTTTTTGTCGTGATTTGACGAAGGAAAAATGTATGGTTTGATCGTTTTTTATAGGATAATAAACATGCATGCCGCTGACTACAGGCATTTTTTTGTTTTTCAATAAAACCGTGCTACTCGCACTACGTCAATGGAAAGCTGGGAGTAATAATTATGACTACTGTATTTGATAACCTTCAGACATTTTTGTTAAACATTTTTTTGGTTTATTTTTGTTTCTCCATTTATTTCAAATTCATTGAAAGTAAGATGAATAAAGTAACGAATGAAATTATCATTGCGCTTGTCACGGCAGTTTCTATCATTCTATGTATGACGTTTCCCATCACCATCCCTTCTGGTTATATTGTTGATTTCCGACAAATTCCTTTTATTGTTGGCGCACTATACGGAGGGCGCAGAGTCGCTGTTTTCTTGCTATTTATCTTGTTGTCTTATCGTTTTTATTTAAACGTTCTTGGATTCAATGAAGCGTTAATCATTTATACTCTGTTATTTATTTCACTATGGTATATCATTCCTACTTTCAACAAAACAGAAAAAATTAAGAATAAATTGTTTCTTGCCATATTGGCCTCATTCTTGGGTTTGCTCTCCAGAATAACTATGGTCTTTTTAGTTTTACCGAATAGCAGTACGACTGAGTACATTGAATTTTTTATTTTCACATTAACCATTCAATCGGTTGGAGTTCTTTTCTTTGTATTCTTTAGTGAAAAATCAAGAAAAGATGCCCTTCTTTCAAAAGAAATAGGCAAGGTTGAAAAGCTAAGGACGGTCAGTGAAATTGCTGCAAGTATTTCTCATGAAGTAAGAAACCCCTTAACTGTCACAAAGGGATTTCTTCAATTACTACGTGATCCTAAACTTACAGACCAAAAGAAAAATGAGTATATTGAAACCGCTTTGGAGGCTTTGAATAAAGCGGAATCAACAATCACTGATTATCTTACTTTTGCGAAACCATCAATAGAAAATGTAAGAATTTTGGATCTGGAGCAAGAATTGACCTATATCGAAAACTTCGTTGAACCATATGCAGCTATGAATAATGTGAAAATTGAAACCAATATAGAAAAAGATATTTTTATTGCTGGTGAAGATGAAAAGATTCATCAGTGTCTTATAAATGTAGCGAAAAATGGGATAGAATCAATGCCGAATGGAGGTAAGTTACAAATTGATTTAAGCCGCTTTGGCAGCAATGCCATTATCACAATAACAGATACGGGGATTGGAATGGATGAGGAACAACTTGAACGTTTGGGAAGCCCCTTTTTTACAACAAAGGATATTGGTACAGGACTAGGTACGATGGTTGTTTATAGCATTGTGAAAGCCATGAGAGGTGAAATAAATGTCGAAAGTACACTAGGTAAAGGTACTCGTTTTACTATTTTCCTCCCTCTCGTTCAGACCAATCAATTTGAAGCTCAAATTTGATGAATGGGAATACTGTCAAAAGAAAGGTCGTTTGATTGCCTTCTGTGTTATTAATCGGAATATAAATCTTTAATAAACGTCCTTTCTTCATCACGCAGGAGTGTCAAACAAGATAAGGAGTGAATGTAAAAGTTAACGTACCTAATACACACGAGCAGCAGTATTTTTCACCATAAAATTCATCTCCATCGCCGCAAAAAAAAGGGACAGATTACAATTAATCCTAATAAAGTTTTTGTATAAGGATGTATAAATTCTGCTCGACTGTTCCATACTGGTAATGTTCGGTTACAACCCATAACTCTTCCAACCCTTTTACAGTCAGGTTTCCAAACCTGGCTGCTTTTTTCATTTCGGCTTCCTCTTCCCACTTTTAAAATTATGACGCGCAAGAAGGTTAAAACATTATTATTCCGGGTATGTAAAAATCGATTCATTTGTAAAACTTATTCGTAAGGAGGCTTTTTTTAAGATGATGCCACTTGAACTTTTTATATGGATAATACTAACGCTAATTGAAGTGAGTTTAATTTGCTCATTAGTATTCATGTCAGAAAAATCAAATCTTTTTTCAAAATATGAAAGTAAGCCTGCAAAAAAGAATGAACGAAAATTCAAAAGGAAAGATCAATTATTTTTTTAAAGCGCTCTGGGTGCTTTTTCAAAAAAGAAAAAGACCGGCTTTCAACCGGTCATGTTAGAACCTGAAGATGTTTAGTTTCTTATCAAAGTCAAGTCCGAACTGGAACGCCTTTTAAAAGAAAATTGCACTTAATTTTGTATGATCGCTTGGGCAGAATTATCATCAAAATCTGTCGGGAAAATAGGGAAAGTGATAGTAACAGTTGTTCCTTTCCCTTCTTCACTTACAAATTCAATTTCGCCGTCGTGCTCTTTAACAATTCGCATACTGACCATTAATCCGAGACCGGTTCCCTTTTCCTTGTTTGTATAAAATGGCTCGCCGAGTTTTCTCAGCCTCTCTTCGGAAATACCGATTCCGTTATCAATAATTTTGATTTCGCTCCTCTTCCCTTCAAGAATCTTCGACTGAATGGTGATCTTTCCTTCCTCAGGTGATGCTTCAATCCCGTTTTTCAATATATTTATAAACACCTGCTTTAGTTGATTCGCATTTCCCAAAAGATCCATTTTGTCAGAAATCTCTTCCATCTGAATGATGACATTTTTCATGACAGCCTGCACACTCAATAGTTCCACAACATCTTGAATCAACCCTTTTAAAAGTAATCGTTCTTTGCTTGTTGCTTCAGGCCTTGCCACAACCATCAACTCACTCGCTACAAAGTTAATTCTATCCAGCTCTGTCAGCATAATATGTAAATAGCCTGGATTAATATCGTGCTCCTGTTCTATTAACTGAATAAAGCCCTTCAGCGCTGTTAATGGATTGCGGATTTCATGAGCGACACCAGCCGCTAACTGTCCAACAATATTCAGCTTTTCTGCTCTTCTTATATAGTCTTGATTCCGTTCAAGCTCGGTAATATCATTGGCGACACAAAGAAGCTCCACATGATTTTCTGAAAAGAAAATCGGTCTCTTCGTCATTTGTATGGTATATTCATTACCTTCCGCATCATAGATCTGATCTTTTTCCTGAAATCTTTTTTCAAGTTGATTCAGTAAAGTAAGATCTTCTTGTATGATTTTAATTGCTTTCATACGGTCTGAATAAAAGACAAGCTCGTTCTTTCCCACCATCTTTTCGGGTTCTGTTTTATAAAGACGGGCTAACGCTTTATTCACGATGGTATAATTACCGAAATTGTCTTTCGCGTAAATAAAATTAGGATTCATATCAATGACCTTTTTCAAAAACAATCTTTGATTGGCCAGCTGATCGTTTGTTTCAGCCATTAAATCCATATTCAATTTAACGTAAGCAAAAAGGACTGCCATGACAAGTATAATTAACGCAAGGACTCCTTGAAATAACGGACTGTTTGGGAGTAAATTAAACACGCCAAAAAGGTACGCCGCAATTAAAGAGATCAGAAATGTCTTTAAAAATTTTCCAAGATGCTTGTTTTTTATATTCCATGCCAAATAAAGCGTAACCAGATTTATAATCATGATCAGCAGGATGTGGACGGTAAAGCTCCAACCTAAGATACCGGCATTCGGATAATAGAAGTATTCAGGAAATGGAGGGAAATATTTTTTTTGATAACTCTCAATCCCAAAATGAGTCCAGCCAATTCCATAAACAATGCCACTCCAGCCACAAAGAATCCAAAGTGTTTTCTTGTTAATCAATTTCTCGAAAATTTCTTTTTTCTTTACGGACAAATTCATTTCTTCAAAATAAATGAGATCATACGCTAGATAAAATAAAAGTGGCGCAAAAGAAACAGACCCAAACCGGAATATGCGAAATAAACGATCAATGGTTGATTCTGATAGGAACTCACCACCGTATAAAACCGTTATGCTTAACTGCCAGGCACAGATAGCGAAAAAAAACAGTGCCAGTGTATAGGTTACTTTTCCAAGTTTTAATTTAAATAATAATAATGCTGCCAACAAAGGAATAAATGAAAAGAACGTCAATAGAATAAACACCATTATTTTATCTCACCCGCATATTTCTAATTAGTAATCCTGTGTTGCTTCCCCCAAAACCATGGGTTGTGACCGCAACAGATTCAATGTGCTGCTGCTGTTTTTTTGTCACGATCGGCAATGATTCAAACCCTTTCTTATTTGTTCCGTACGTCGCAGGGATAAACTGTTCCTTCATACTAATAAGAGAAGCGATCGTTTGCACAACTCCTGAAGCAGCAAATGTATGGCCAATCAATCCTTTTATGCTCGTAATTGGCACACGGCCATCATAGCAGTTTCGATATGCGGCCGCTTCTACCATATCATTCTCCATTAAACCTAGTGCCTGGCTGTTAATGTAGGTGGGCTCCTGTCCTCCACATATCTTTTTCAAAACGATTGTCATCTTATCCCCCGTTTGGTCTGATTCATAAGTAGAAATATTATCATTGTTAGAGAATCCATTTTCAATAAATCCGAAAATCTCGGCCTCTCGCTGCATAGCATCCTCTTCTCTTTCCAAAATAAGTGCCCCAGCCCCTTCCGAAATAACAAACCCTTTTGTAGAAGTAGAAAAGGGCATCCCGGCTTCACGGACATCTTCTTCGACAGCCAGGGCTTTCATTTTTGCAAAGCCATATGTAAGTGTACGATTGATTGGGGATTCTGCTCCGCCCACAATGCAAATATCTGTTAGATTTTCCTCAAGAAGCTGCTTCCCGAGTATAATCGCGTCAGTACTGGCCGTACATGTATTTCCGAGTGTAAGCTGAAGGTGATTCGCTTTTACATGTGCGCCGACCGCGATTGCAAGGGAGCCAATGTTTCCACTGCTGACCCCTGTGACTGGATAATTTCGAAAGTTTTCCTGCGTAGCGTATTTAGCCAGTTCTTCTACTTCTGTTAATCCCCCAACGGATGTTCCAAATATAACACACACCCGTCTATGATCTTTATTTTTAATGGCGGCTGTTTGTAATGCTTCTTCTGCTGCAGCTATTGCGAGTTTGCTAACTCTTGTGTATCTTTTAAATTGAGGCTGTTCAAGTACTTGATGTTCGATAATCCCCATAACTAAATCCGGATTCTTGGGAGTTCCTATGTTTTTAACAACCCTCAATGGACATAAATTCTGATCGAGCATTTTCGTAAACTGTTCAATACGATTTGCTCCTGGCAATTGAATCCCCATACCTGTGACAGCTATTCTAGTCAACCATATCATCCCTTCCAGGCACTATTCTTTTCTATTTTACACTGCATAGTCCCTATAGATCCCCGCAATGCTATTTGCATGAAACAAATTCCAATAAAAAAGCAGTGAATATTATACTAGTTATTTTACCCTAATGTCATTTTTCAGTGGGGATTTCGGCAAATTAAGACAATAAAATAAAAATATTCTTCCTTTTTAAAATTTTTAAAAAATAAAAAGCTTTTGGGCTTGTTTCCAATTCAACATCCGTTCGGCTTTTCATTCAAAAGAAAAAGACCGGCTCTCAACCGGTCATCCTGTTAAACAATTGTACTGATCGAATCCATTGCATTAGAGAGTGTAGATGTAATCGATACTTTATCAAAATCAAGTCCGAGCTGGATCGCCGTTTGTGCGATTTCCGGTCTGATCCCTGAAAGGGTTGTTTTGACTCCAATTAAATCTAAGGCTTCGATTAACTGAAAAATTTGCTGTGCCACCATTGTATCAATCATCACTACCCCGGATAGATCAATAAGGAGACAATCTACTCTTTTACGGGAACATTGTTTTAACGTATTTTCGAGGATAAGTTTTGCTCGCGCAGTATCGATGTCTCCTACTAGCGGCAGCAATGCGGTCGTTTTATTAAGAGTGATCACTGGTGAACTTAATTCATATATCATTTCTTGTTGGCTTTCTAATCTACTCATCGAAAACTTGTGGTATTCTTCCATAAACCAAATAATAACTTTATCCATCATATCGAAAACTTTTTGTTTCCATAAATCGATCGTTTCTTCAGAATACTTGCCCTCATGAATGGAGGCAAACTCTTTTATAAATTTTATGTAATGACCCCGAATTCTAAAAAATTCTCTTAGTATTAGATGAGAAGGGGTTGCTAAATGTTGTCCGTCGTTCGCAACTTTTATGATCCACCCTTCAAATTCCTCCATGAACGCTGATTCCTCTTGATTAAATAATTGGAAAAACTGCAAATGAAATTCATAATTTTGGTTTTTTAATACGTTAACAGCATCAGGATCTGTATTAGCATAAACTCCAAAAGGATCACTTTTATCTAATGATTCATACCATTCCTCAGTCAGTTTCCAAGCTTTTTCTAAAAGAAATTGATGTAACTCTTTATTTTTGTACATTTTGATAATAATCCCCCTATAGCTTCCCTAAAACGTTTTTATTAAAATTATATATAAAATGATTATGTAAACCTAGCTGACAAAAGTATCTATTTTTCGCTGCTTCTAAAGACTGACGCCAGATTCCTTCTTTTACCTTCAAAATGGATAAACCCTGTCCATATTATTATCATCGTAGCAGGTTTACTTTTAGCTCTCCGTTAACCTTCCAGCTTTTAATTACAGGCCCAAGCATCAAAAAAACTCCATCCTCTTGTTGAAAATGGGGGACCTCCTAAACAAAGTCTTTAAGGACTTTCTCAGAGGATCGAATTAATTTCCATTTCCCTCATCGTTCTCATCACTATCATTTGGTTCTAATTCAATCTGTTCATCCTTGTTAATACCCGTATCGTTATTCTCATCCGTTCCTTCATTTATATCACTGTGGTTATTTTGCTGTATTTCTTTTTGTCCGTTGTTGCCTCCGTTATTTTGCTCTCCTCCATCTCCACAACCAGTAAGTCCAAGTGATAACATAGCAGCGACACCACCAATGAATAATTGTTTGTCCACTTTAATGCTCCTTTGATTGGTATATGCAAGTAGCGTACCCATTCCTTCAATTAATAAACAAACGAAAGGAATGAGATCATTCTAAATATAAAAAATAGTTTAAATAAGGAAAATATCTGCAAATTAGAAATAACTTTCATATATTTTAATATTTTTTAAAAAAGGTACTTTTTACTCACTCTCAATTGATTAAATACATTTTATAATGAAAGCTAGTTGAGTAAGAAAGGAAATAGTGTATGAATAAGTTTGCGAGATTAGTAGCTGCCACTTCATTCTGTGTTAGTTTTTTGTTTTCGTCTTCCGTTTCATCAGCTGCCACGTTTAAAGATGTAACCAGCTTTAAACAGGAAATTGAGTATTTAGCGGAAAAGGGAGTTATAAATGGATTTAATGATCAAACATTCCGATCGCACCTTCCAATTAAGCGCGTCCATGCGGTTCAAATGATAATCCGTGCGTTGAAGCCGCCGTTGGAAAATGTTCCGGATCCCGGATTTACCGATGTAAAGCCAACAGATGCCGGCTTTAAAGAAATTGCCGCTGCTGTACAATTGGGAATTATATCTGGAAAGAATGCATCGACATTTGATCCGACAGGAAATTTGACGCGTGCCGAAATGTCAAAAATCTTGTCAAACGCCTATGAACTTGGCGGGATGTACCCTAAAGGCTTTACCGATGTAAATCCAGCCTATTGGGCATATCCTTACATTTCGTCTTTAGCAGCAAATAACATTACAGTGGGCTATCCGGATGGTTCGTTCAAGCCGGGGAAAACCATCGACCGCGGCCAGTTCTCGGCGTTTATGGCGCGTATTTTGGAGCCATCTTTTCAACCGTATAATCCAGGGATCGCCGATACACTATTAGAAGCAGCGTTACATGTTCAGCCAACGGATTATGAGCAGCATCCAGCAGAGCCGGTGATTTATTATTTGGACCCACAAGCAAATGAAGTAACGGCATTGAACTATGAAACGTATGAAGAAAGCAGTATAAAGCTGCCCCTTCCTGCCGAACGCATGACGTTTGCGAATGGAAAGTTGTATGTGACCCTTTTAAAAGGAACTCATCAGCACGTCTGGGATGAAGCAGATCAAAAAGGAGCATTTGCTGTTATTGACACTTCTCTCTTCACGTTGTCAAAAGTAGTTGACATAACGCTCGACCCGTATGATATTGCAGCGGACGATAATGGGATTGTGTATATTTCCGGCGGATCTGATCAGCATACATCATTGATCAGTGTTGACAGCCAAACTGGTGAAGAATTGAGCAAACAGGGGATTACCTACCGTAGCCTGATTCAAATGCACCCGTCGCAAAACCGCCTTTATGCAATTACAACAAGTGTATCGCCACGTGATACGGCAAGCTATCGAATCACCGGCGGCAAGCTAGAAGCTGCCATCGATTCCCCTTATCATGGCGATTACCCACTGTCACCTGACATAACAATGTCACCTGACGGCAAATACTTATTCAATCAAAGCGGCCATATTTTCACCTTATCCGAAACACCAAGTGCGGATATGATCTACTTCACATCACTTAAAAAGTCGTTTACATCGCTCGCATTTGATGTGAATTATGGTGAACTATACGCAGCATATGGATCCGATTTCGTGCAAGCATATGATTACGATACACTTGGAGCTTCCTACCAATTAAAAACATATGGAAACGTTCAAAAAATGTTTTATGATTCGAATCATCATAGGCTTATTCTGTTCACGAAAGTAAAATTGGCTGGAACGAATGCACCGCTTACAGGAATTGAAAATATTTATTTCGATGTTTCAGATGCCGCAACAAGCGAATAATTCGTTCATTCAAAATGGCCGTTATATTAAGTGGTGTCTCACATCCTCAAAAAACCAGAGATAAAAATCAGGAAAGAAGCATTCTTTCCTGATTTTTTTTATTAGGAAGTTTTATGACAAAGCGTTTTTTCCTCTCTTCTTTCTCTTTAGGTTGAAACCGCTCTCCCTCTTCTTTTATAAAAAAGCACCCTGAAGGATGCTTACATTTCGTTTGTACTGATCACTTTAAATTTGTCTTCGCTTATAAATGTTTTTTTACTTAATGCTTTATTCACCAGCATATCTTTGTCATCGTTTGGCTCAGGGTTAATCTCCACAACCTCGTATTGCTCCGGGCTACTTGGCATTCCGTTAGGACCTAACCGGTAATAAGTTACTTTCACTTCCATCCTTTCACGCTCCTCTCTTAAAAAATGTTTTCCCCTTTTCGAATGCCCCCTGCTGTTGCAATGTTCTATCTTATAATGAAGTAATACACAAGGACTCAAACCAGAATATGATTTAAGTGTTGCCTTTACCATAAAGGAATATGCCCATATCCATAAGTCATCTTGTTTTATGGAGAAACGTATTTTTAGCATTTTCTCCTTGTTGGTCCAGCATCTTAATCCTTTCCGTCAACTAATAATGCATCCATGATTCATTAGTGAACTTTCCCTTTTAAACAAAAAGAGGACACCGATCAACAGCATCAAATCTGTACAATCAGTATCCTTAGGCTATCCAGTTACATTTATTTAAACAAATCTCCAATGAAGTTAAATGATATAGTGTAGTTGCTTTTCCCTCTAAAGATCATCCTCTTGGAAACCACCTGTCGTCCCTTCTGGAGACCTTCCTGGGGTTTCTCCTGGATATTGATATTCACCTGGCATTCCCCCTGGTGTACGCCCTGGCATTCCTCCCGGATATCCGCCCGGCAT
>NZ_MSFI01000025.1 GCF_001975785.1 Domibacillus epiphyticus
TTGACGTTTTTATTGATTTTGTTCAGTTTTCAAAGATCAATTTCCTTACTGTTGTTGATGACAGCTAAATCATAATAACATTTTTCATTACCTAATGTCAATAAGTTTTCCTAAGAAAATATTCTTGTAAAATATCAAGTCCGAAAGAAAACGAACTGACTAACATTAGATTCGTAAACAGCACCGTTTCTGCCGGCGGATTAACAATATAACACGATAGTTAAAAGACAGTCAATTAGTTTTCCCGAAAAAAATTTTATCAATATTTTCCTCTTTATCTACTTATATTGTTCATCTGATCTGTCAGCAGTATTTAAAAATAGAATAAACCGCTCAAAAATTTTGAACGGTTTTTATGCTTTCACGTCTTAGTTTGAAGCGCACTATTTTCTAAATTAATTTATGAGCGGGAAAAACCAAGGCAATATTACTGATGTTACGATCGCTGCAAAACCCATGGCGGCACTAGATACAGCACCCTGTACAGGTCCTTCCAAAACAGCCTGGCTTGTCCCTATTCCGTGTGAAACTGTTCCAATACCAAGTCCTCTAGAAAATGGATCTTCTACCTTCATGATAGTTAGAAATAGCGGTCCAAAGACGGCGCCAAAAATACCTGCTACCATGACAAACGCAGCCGCAAGAGCAGGATCACCGCCGATAATAAGTGCTGCTTCAATGGCTACCGGTGTCGTCACCGCTTTAACAGCTGACGTCGCCTGAATGGTCTCAGATAGATCGAATATAGACGCGATCCAGACAGCTGAAGCGATCGTTGAAAATGTGCCAACAATAAGCCCCACAGCTGCAGGTACAAGCAGATCACGCAGCACACCCCAATTATGATAGAGCGGAACGGCAAGCGCGACAGTTGCAGGACCGAGTAAAAACGTCATGATGTCTTTTGCAGGTGTATATTGTTCATATGATACATTTGCCAAGAGCAGCAGGACGATCATGACAACTGTTGATGTAAATACCGGAGTCGTAAATGGTGACGGAAATCGGATGGCGATTGTTCTTGAGATAAGATACACAGCAATGGTGACCGTAATGTAAATGATTGTCAAGCGCACTCCCTCCTATGTTCCTTCATTTTTTTTGATAAACGGTCTGTTAATGAAGCAGTAACAAATAGACCAATGAGAGAACTGCCGCCAATCATGATCGTTAAAGGAATACCAGTCGTTTTAATTAAGTCCCCGAATGTCATTAAACCAACAGCAATGGGAATAAAGAAAAATGCCAAATGCTTATTTAAAAACGCTGCTCCTTTTTCAATATAACGCATATGTATAAGTCCTTTTGACAACAAAGCCAGCAAGATCATCATTCCGAAAACGCTAGCTGGAATTGGGATATGGAGGTAGGTGACAATAGCAGCAGACAACTGGTATATAATGATTAATATGATGATTTGTCCTAAAAATAAAACAGTTTCTTTCATGGTCAAACAGTAAATGTCCCTTTCATTTTGATTTCTCCCTCTTCGTTTTCAACTGTAATGAGCCCTTTGCCAGCTCCCTCATCTGTCCACTGCCCTTTTAAAACAAGCGGTTCATCCGGATATGTCATTGACTGAAACCGTACATCGTACGTTTTTACTGACTGTACGCCCCATTCCCGAATTGCGCTGCTGCCAAGCGCCATGATAAGCATTCCATGTGCTATACAATCCTGCAGTCCTGCTTTTTTTGCCGCTTCTAGATCCGTGTGAATAGGGTTGAAATCGCCCGATGCCTTTGCATATTCTTTTATTTGATCACGAGTAACAACAGTCGAAATTAATTTAAACATTGCGGTCTCCTTTCTGTTCAATGAGCGTTGAACGTGAAATAATCACACATTCTCCATTCCTCATGTACTTTGTTTCCAGTTTCGCAAATGTCATGCCTCTTTTCGTTGTTTTACTTGTTAAAAACACGGAGGCATCTATCGTGTCACCCGTAAAAATCGGTGATATGTACTCATATTGCTGTGACCCATGAAGTACACATTTCGGGTCAAATTCAAGCAGTTCCGTTAATTTATCAAACGACATGCCGCCCTGAAAATCAATGACTGTTGCATATGTTGGGGGAACGATATTGCTAGAATCAATTTCCCGAATTGCATGTTTAAACGTTTCTACTTGTTTTTTATCAATTGTATGGCTATAGCGGTGCAATTCGATTTCTTCTTTTTTCATCATCATCCGTCCTTTCTCATCACGATTTTATCATAGATAAAAACAAAAATGATCCCATAGCGGGATCACTTTTTATGCGTTTACAGGTTCTTGTTCTTGTGCTGTTTCTACAACAAAGCCCATTTCTTCTATCATTTTATGATCAGCTGTAACTTCCTGTCCTTCAGTTGTTAAATAATTGCCAAGGAAAATAGAATTTGCTGCATATAAACCAAGAGGCTGCAATGAACGTAAATTCACTTCCCGGCCTCCGGAAATGCGAATTTCTTTTGACGGATTAATGAAACGGAACAAAGCAAGTACTTTTAAGCAATAAGAAGGTGTTAATGGCTCTGTATGTTCAAGCGGTGTGCCTGGAATCGCATGCAAAAAGTTTACTGGGATGGAATCAGCATCGAGGACGCGCAAACTTTTTGCCATATTGACGACATCTTCTTTCGTTTCACCCATCCCGATTATGACGCCAGAGCAAGGGGACATGCCGCTCTCTTTAACGCGCCCAACTGTTTCTGTGCGGTCTTCGTATGTATGAGTAGTTGTAATGTCCGCATGGTGTTCTTTTGACGTATTAATGTTGTGATTATAACGGTCTACACCAGCTTCTTTTAGTTTTTCCGCCTGTTCTGGTTTTAAAATACCTAAACAAGCACAAACGCGCATTTGGTACTTTTCCTTAATTTCTTCAACGGCCCCGGCGACAGTTTCAAGCTCTTTATTCGATGGACCGCGTCCGCTCGCAACAATGCAATAGGTTCCAGCTCCAAGTGAATGAGCACGTTCCGCCCCTGCGACAATTTGATCCTTATCCATCATCCGGTATTTTTCAATCGGTGCATCTGAGCGGACGGACTGTGAACAATAACCGCAGTCTTCAGGGCATAGACCCGATTTCGTATTAATGATCATATTTAACTTTACTTTGTTTCCATAAAAGTGACGACGAATTTTATAAGCACCATCCAGCAGCTGAAGCAGTTCTTCATCGGAACTGTTCAAAACCGAAAGAGCTTCCTCATTTGTTAATTCATGACCGGCTAAAACGTTTTCTGCCAGATTGTTCCACTGATTCATATAGCATCTCTCCTTTTCTTTTATTGTCAGAATAAAGTAAAAGTTTCTATAATGTCAACTTATTTTTAAAATTAGTTGACTAATATCTAGCAGCAAGTTAATTGTTTTCATAGGGAAAAAAGAGTATACTTTTTTTGTCTATAGCAACTTGCCTTAACTACTAGGCGCAGGAGGAAATCTATTTTGAAAAAATCATTAATACTCGCGCTTACATTGCTTTCTGCAGTTATTCTATCTGGCTGTCAAAGTGCACAAACAGAAGGTCATTTCTTTCATGACTATTTAGTAAGCCCTTTCGTTGAACTCATTCATTCACTAGGCGTCATGCTCGGCAATTATGGATTAGCAGTCATTGTTATCACAATCGCTGTTCGATTGATTTTAATGCCGCTCATGTTGAACTCAATGAAAAAGCAAGCAGTCATGCGTCAAAAAATGGAAGTTGTCAAGCCGAAAATGACTGAAATTCAGGAACGTCTAAAAGCGGCGAAAAATCCTGAAGAACAACGAAAAATTCAAATGGAAATGATGGGGCTTTATAAAGAGCATAATATCAACCCAATGTCGATGGGATGTTTGCCAGTTCTTCTTCAAACGCCGGTTTGGATGGGACTCTATTATGCAATCACGATATCAGAGGATATTAAAGCACATGAATTTTTATGGTTCCGCCTTGGTCAGCCCGATATTGCGATGGCACTTATCGCTGGTGTAATGTACTACATTCAATTTAAGATTTCGATGAAGACTATGCCAGCAGAACAGCAGCAGCAAATGAAATTTATTGGGTTGTTGTCACCCGCCATGATTCTAATTTTCTCTTTAACAACACCGGCCGCACTTCCGCTTTACTGGGCAGTCAGTGGGTTGATTTTAATCTTCCAGTCATGGATCGGGCGCAAATATTTTCAAACACACCCACCTGTTGAAGAGGGAACAAAATAAAGGAGATGCTCTGCAGGCAGCAGGGCATTTTTTTTGCCATAAAGGGTATTTATCTAAAAGATGAAGGATTGTTTTCATAGAAAAAGTGAAACCATTCTTTTACTTCCTACGTATAGGATAAAGTAGAATCGTTCAAACTATGAGCGAAATGAAATTGTGGAGTGGATGTAAGATGCGATATACTTTCTATTGGTTCCGGCGCATACTGGCAGCACTTGCCGCTGCACTACTTGTAAGCAGTCCATTTGACGAAATGATGGCATATATCGTATTTACGCTTTCATTTGTGTCTATATTCGTTCTGTATACGAATCTTAGCAATATGCGCATCCGGAAAAAATACGGATTAAATCGGAAAGAATATTATTATATAATGGATCAATTGAAAGATGCGAAATTAAAACTTTCCCGTCTGCAGCATCTGTTTTTAAAAGTGCGCAGTTTAAGTTCACTACGTCAGGTGATTGAATTAAATAGTCTTGTCAAGCGCATATATTCAGTCGTTAAAAAAGAACCGAAGCGATTTTATGAAATTGAGTCGTTCTTTTATTCCCATCTTGATTCTGTCGTTGAGCTTGCTGAAAAATCAGCCCTTTTATCAAGAAAAAAAGTAAAAGGTCCTGATATGAAGCAGTCGCTTATCGAAACGAAAGAAACGCTAAATGATTTATCAAAAACGCTTGAAGGCGATCTACGTCAAGTACTTGCTCGTGACATTGAACATTTAACAATTGAGCTCGATGTCGCCCAAAGAAGGGTAAAAAACAATGAATTAACATTTGAACATGTCCCGGAAGGAGAACAAAATGATGACCAACGAATTCAAACTACAACCGGCACCCGCATCGGACGCAAAAAAAGATGATCTTTTAGAAGATTTGCTCGCAGACCCGTTCGGTGATATGCCGGCTGCACCTGAAACGTCTGCGACTCCATCCGTTCAGTCAAAACGGCTGGTCGATGTTCTTCCAGCTGAACACCGGCAAAAAGCGGAACAGCTGGCATCACAAATTGACGCAGGTAACCAGCAGGCAGTTTTTTCATTCGGGACAGCCGCTCAAACAAAGCTGTCAGACTTTTCTCATCATATGCTGGACCATGTGCAGCGAAAAGATATCGGTCCGATTGGCGATATATTAAATGATTTAATGAAAAACTTAAAAAACGTCGATCCGGATGAATTGCGTGATGAAAAGAAAAACGTTTTTTCCCGAATGTTTGGCAAAGTGTCCAATTCTGTGCAGGAAGTTATGACACGTTATCAAAAAGTAGGCTCACAGATTGACCGGATCAGTGTGCAACTTGAACATTCTAAAAAAGGGCTCGTTGAAGATATACGACTGCTGGAGCAATTATATGATAAAAACAAAGAATACTTTCAAGCGCTTAATATTTATATTGCAGCCGGTGAATTGAAATTGGAAGAACTCGAAACTAAAACGATTCCAGAACTTCGCCAAAAAGCAGAATCGACAGGCGATCAAATGGATTTTCAAGATGTGAACGACATGGTTCAGTTTGCCGACCGTTTAGAAAAACGTCTCCACGACTTAAAATTGAGCCGGCAAATTACCATTCAAAGCGCACCGCAAATCCGCTTAATTCAAAATACAAACCAGGCGCTCGCTGAAAAGATACAGTCCTCTATTTTAACAGCCGTACCGCTCTGGAAAAATCAGATAGCCATTGCCTTAACACTTGTGCGCCAGCAAAAAGCGGTTGAAGCACAAAAGCAAGTGTCAAAAACGACAAATGAACTCTTGTTGAAAAACTCAGAAATGTTGAAAGTCAATTCGATTGAAACGGCAAAAGAGAATGAACGCGGACTCGTTGACATCGAAACATTGAAAAAAACACAGGACAATTTAATTACAACGCTCGAAGAAACGATCCGTATTCAGCAGGACGGCCGGGCAAAAAGAAAAGCAGCAGAAGAAGAATTGATCGTAATGGAAGACGATTTAAAGCAACGTCTTCTCCGTTTAAAACAATAAGAAAAAGCTGCTCCGGATTTTTTCCGGAGCAGCTTTTTTATTTCGCTTTAATAAAGCGGCCAAGGATGGCACCCGCCGCAGCAGGTACAATCCAGCCTAGTCCTGAATCAAAAAATGGAACCCAGCCGATGACCTTTGTAAATCCTTCAATATTAAACCCAAAGGCAGTTAATCCATCGTTTATGCTGTATACAGCTGTTAGAATGATCGCCCCTACATACATCCCTCTTGACTTCCCTGCGGCTGGCTGCAGCAGAGAAAGGACAACGAGGACAATGGCAAATGGATACAGCATCACCAGGACAGGTACTGATACTGAAATGATCGTATTTAACCCAAGGTTGGCAATAAAGAAGCTGATTACCGTAAACAAAACAACATACCATTTATAACTTAAACGAGGCCATTTTTCCGCAAAAAACTGTGCGCAAGCTGATGTTAATCCGATACAAGTGGTTAAACAAGCAAGCGCAACAATAACCGCAAGCACGACTTTACCTGCAGAACCAAACAACAGCGAAGATGCGTACGTTAAAATGGCTGCACCATTATCAAATTGATCAGCACCCGGCATGTGAACCCCGATCCATCCAATGGAGCCGTATACGAGGGCAAGTCCCACCGCTGCGATAAGACCGGCTGCCATCGTGTATTTGATAATGGTCTTCTGATCAGTAATTCCTTTATCTTTAATGGCAGATATGACAACAATACCAAATGCAAGCGCCGCGATTGTATCCATTGTCAAATATCCTTCAATGAACCCTTTCACAAACGGAGCATCTTCATATTTTACAGAAGGTGCACCAGCCGGAGAATCAAATTGGAAAAACGCAGCTATACATAGAAGCGCAATGGCCAAAAGCAGAGCGGGTGTTAAATATTGTCCTACCGTGTCTACAAGTTTTGTCGGGTTTAAACTTAATAGTAAGGTAACGATGAAAAAAATCAGTGTAAAGATGAATAACTCGCTTCCCGACGGCTTTGATAAAAACGGAGCAATCCCCATTTCGAACGAGACGCTCGCCCCGCGCGGGATGCCAAAAAACGGTCCAATCGCAAGATATACCAGTATAGCAAAAATAATACCGAAAATCGGATGCACACGTTGACCGATAGACGTAATCCCATCCTTCGAGAGAGCAATAGCCATCACAGCGAGAAATGGCAGACTAACTCCGGTAATGATAAAACCCGTCATCGCTGGCAGAAACGATGTGCCTGACTCCATACCGAGAAATGGCGGGAAAATTAAATTTCCGGCGCCGAAGAAAAGGGCAAACAACATGAGCCCTATAAAAATAATGTCATTGTTTTTCAAAGATGCAACTTCCCTTCTAGATGCTTTCAAACAATAGTTTTTTCAATATTGGTATTAAAACGGCCGGAAGCTCTGAGACATCCGGAGCCATAATCGACCCCATCCCGTAAATGGTTCTCATTGTTTCCTGCCGGGATTCATTAAGTGCTTCGTCACCGATAAATAAATTAAAAACGGTCATGCCTTTTTTCCTTGCAAGCAAAACAGCCTCATGAGTATCGAGCACCCCATTCTTATCGTACTCGGCAGCGGATGGCTCCCCGTCCGAAAATACAATTAAGAATTTCCTCTGTTCACTTCGCACCGCCATCTTTTCGATGGCAATACGTAATGCAAAACCATCGCGGTTATCTTCTTCCGGACGAAGCTGCATGATTGATGGTCCCGATTCAGCCTGATGCGACCGATCAAACGAAACAACCGTTAGAAAATGATTTGGCTTCATATTAGCTGAAAGTGATGCTGTATCCTCCCAAAATCCTGTAATTTCATGCGGAACCCGCAATGTTTTCAAAGTCTCATGAAACAAGACTGCACTTTTTTTCACATCGTCCATTTTGTCATACATCGAAGCGGAACAATCGATTAATAAGAAAAACACAGCGTCAATTTCGCGTGATGGTTCTTGTTTTTTGAAAAAGAGACGTGGATTGTCATCTGTATAAAAGCGGGTCAGCTTGCGGCCTAAACGGCCCGTTAATAAATCGGTGCGGGGGCTCGTTTTTTTCTTTTCGATCGATTTTTCAATCATCCGCTTTAGTTTACGTACGACCGGTGCTGTTTCATTTTTTAAAACCCGATACTGCTCCCTCTCTTCATCCGAAGCAGAAACAGGAGAATCGAACAAAGCCTTTGCTCCTTTATTTTCTTTCCCATATACGGTGTTATCCGGCTGTTCTTCGGAATCACGCCTTTCAGCCAGAAGCCGATTATATTGTTCGCGGGATGCTTTTTTTGATCTGCCCTGGACAGACGCAAGCGCGGCATCGCCTTCGTCTCCTTCACGTGCCGTGTTGCCCATCATCGGGGTTTTCGCCCCTCTGTCTAAATCAAACTGCATAAATGTGCCCCGTGTTTCTTCGGATTCACGATGCCACGTTGAAAACTGCTCATTGAATTGCTCATTGTCTTCTTCTTCCTGCGTGTCATCGTTTTGAAGAGGATCCTGTCTTTTTCCGGGATCGATAACGGTTTCTGGTTCATCTTTACTATATTTCGGCAAATGACTATATTCATTGACCATAGCCCGCAGATCCAAATCATCCATCACATCAGAAATATCGGTGACAGCCCGTACAACATCCGCAGTGGTACGGGCATCGAAAAGAGAGCGGGCTGTTCGATCAATAAACGGGACAGCGGCGTCAATTAACGGGTTGATTGACCGCCATTCAAATGGTGCATCCGCCTGCCAAAGCAAGTACAGTGCATTGTATACTGCGTCTGAATAAAAGCCTTTTGCTATGTTAACAGTCAGCTGAACCTCATGGTACCGTTTTAAGACCTGTTTTCTTGTCTCAAAAGCCCGTCTCATTCCAGGCCGTTCTTGAGCACAAAGCGTTTCAATTCGGACATCTTCAGCCAGTGCAAGCAATTGCCGGGCAAATGAACTCTTCGCCCGCCTCTCAAATTGCTGCACTGCCTGCAAATCCGTGAACACTTTCGTTCCAAGGGCACGCAAATACACGTCGGATTTCATACCGTCTTTTTCTTCTTGTTCGGTGCGATGATGCCAGAAATGACTCACGTATAAAACAGCAGGTTCAGTCTGTAAATACGCAAGCGGTCCGTATTCCACCTTTAAATCTGGATCACCAGAGAGCGCCGCCGCTAGATCCGATAGTTCCATCCAGAAAGCTGAATTTACTGTTTCATCGTTAAATTGAATGAAGCGTTCCACGTTATGCGAACCATGTTTCCGCAGCATTCATGACAGCTGCTTTTTCCCGATCATCATCAAGCTTACCGGCAATGGCCCTCTCAACAGCGCGTAATGGCGGAATGTATACAGCAAGATCACACGCATCAACGAGAGCGCGGATAGAAGACGCTTCCTCCGGCAGACGACCGCTCTCGACCAAAGCCGTTAAATCTGATGACAGCGAGACAAATAGTTGGATGAGTTTTTCATCCTTTAAAATAGACTCCTGTTTCAGAACACTGAGTAACACATCACCTGAAATATAAGGAATATCAAATGTCACAAATCTATTTTTTAGCGCTTCATTGAGAGGAGCAGTACCCGCGTAGCCTTCATTAACCGCAGCGATGACACTGAATGTCGCCTTCGCTTTTACGACTTCCCCTGTAAAAGGGTTCGTAATCTGGCGGCGATAGTCAAGAACACCATTTAAAATCGGCAATGTTTCCGGTTTCGCCATATTTATTTCATCTATATAAAGAAGATGACCGTTTTTCATCGCTTTTATGACCGGTCCCTCAACAAAATCAATGCGGCTCTTTCCATCCACCTCGATGATTGTTTTAAATCCAAGCATCGCTTCCGCATCGAGGTCTACAGAGCAGTTCACGCTGTGGACTGGCTGCCCAAAGTGGGATGCCAGCGATTCTGATAGTTTCGTTTTTCCAGAACCGGTCGGCCCTTTTAATAATATATTTTTACCAAGGGCTAATGAAATAACTGTATCGATCAAAAGGGCTTCGCTTTGCGCCACATATGGATTGACTTCTTCTGTCTTGTTTTGCTGAAACAACAGTTTCCGTTCTTTAATTATTTGGTCAATTTTGTCTGGAAGTGTTGAAATATACACAAAATTCGTCCTTTCAAATTCTATTCACGAGTTACATCATACACCTGCAGCAGCATAAAAAGCAAAAAAGCCGTCTATAAAAGCCGGCTTTTTTTGCTCACATACCATATTCGTAAATATATAACCCGCGGCCTAGTTTACGGACGCGTTCATTTTCTCGTTCAAGACCATTCATAAAGGTTGTCATATTTGCGATTTTTTTACCCGTCCGCTCTTCTACAAAGCGTTGCAGCTCCACTCCGCGAATCGGGGTATTTTGCTCTTTTAATACGCCTACAGCCGTTTCGCGCAGTTCCACTAAGCTCTCACTCCGTCTTCCCCGTCGTGCTTTTGGAGGAGGACCAATCGTTGTTATAGATGCAACGGATATCTCCTGTGAAGCACCATCAAGCTCCTGTAAACGGGCAAATATTTTGTCCCGCTCTTTTTTAAATTCCTGTATGACACGAATTTCCGCGTCTGCAAGCTGATCTAATCTAATTTTTAACGCAATTCGTTCATCAAACATGTTATTTTCCCCCTGCCAATTAATCATCTATTTAATTTATTCAATTAATATCTTGGAAGTAGTCTTTATAAAAACCTGAAACATGGCCTTTATTGTCTACAACAAAATAAAATTCCTCCGTTTCATTTTTCACATCATACAGACTGCCCTCTGTTAAAACATTCTCAACCATATACTTTTCAGCATTTGTATGAATGCATTTTACTTTCTTAATAGTTTCTTTTTCCTTCCATTTTGTATGAATCATCTTGATCGCTCCTTTATTATGTCATTAATCGCTTTATTTAATTGGATGCATATATGGGTCGGATATTTTTATACCTTGAAAGAACCAGCAGCTGCAATACATCGGAATGCATGTAAAACAAAGTCGCTATTTCAATCATGTGTATATGATAATAACGAAGTACCAATAAGTATCATTTCCCATTGCTGAGAGCAAGAAATTCAAAAAAATTATATTGGCGCGTCAAATAACAGTGCAAGTTGCTTTATCTATTATTTACCATAAAATAGTATTCCTGTCACGATTATGTATACATTGTCCCTTCTGCGTATCAAAAAGACGAGAACCTGACAACGTAAAACGATCAGTTAAGTCTTGTTCTTCCGTAAAATTTCTCCGACTTAATATGTTGTCCCTCTTATAAATATACAACATAATGTGACCTTTTTTAATGGTTTTATTACTAATTTTTTTAAAAAAATAATAAAAAATGGTAAAATTATAACATTTTTATTTATTTATCCCCTATTGTTTGCAATTTATGAGATCCCTAGTATAATAATCAGAAAATAGAGATTATTATAATCTTTATTTTAACACCACATTACAAGGAGGTCATAAACATGAAGATTATGAGCAATGAGATGCTGGTGGCTGCTTATCGGGACGCATTGAATAATGGTGACGACAAAACTTGGATTGAAACACTAAGGTCTGAAGTAAAGAAACGTGGATTATCCCCTAAAAATGAAAAATAAGAAGAAATCCCGCAGCGATGATGCTGCGGGATTTTTTGTCTTTATCCTTCAAGAAGAAGATCTTCAGGATTTTCAATAAGCTCTTTTACCATTTTCAAGAAGCCAACTGCTTCTTTTCCGTCAATAATCCGGTGGTCATATGATAGGGCCACATACATCATTGGGCGGATTTCAATTGAATCTCCAACGGCAACCGGACGTTTTTGAATCGTATGCATTCCGAGAATACCAACCTGTGAACCATTCAAAATTGGAGTTGATAAAAGTGAGCCAAATACACCGCCGTTTGTTATTGTAAATGAACCGCCTTGCAGGTCAGCAAGTGCTAGTTTATTATCCCGGGCTTTCAATGCCATCTCCATAATAGAGCCTTCAATTTCAGCGAAATTTTTACTGTCACAGTTGCGTACAACTGGTACAACAAGGCCGTCATCCGTTGAAACCGCAACACCGATATCATAGAATTTTTTCAAGATGATTTCATCGCCATCAATTTCAGCGTTCACATACGGATATTTTTTTAATGCTGCCACTACAGCTTTTGTGAAGAAGGACATAAAACCAAGCCGTACATCATGATCATCAAAGAATTTATCTTTTTTCCGCTTACGAAGATCCATGATATTGGTCATATCAATTTCGTTAAATGTTGTCAGCATCGCTGCTGTTTGCTGTACTTCAACAAGTCGTTTCGCAATCGTTTGACGGCGGCGGCTCATGCGCTCGCGCTCTGTCGGTTTCCCATCATCCTGTTTTTTGACAGGAGCGGCTGCTGCAGGTGCTTTTGTGACAGCTGGCTGTTTCGGCGCATTTTCATGTGTTTCAACATCCTGTACACGTACTCGGCCTAATGGATCAACCGTTTTTACAGCTGTTAAATCAATGCCTTTTTCGCGCGCTAGTTTGCGAGCAGCGGGAGAAGCGATTGTCCGGTTGTTCTGATCTTCTTTCACTGGTTCTGGCTGAACATCTTTTCCTTCAGCTTTTGGTGCTGGTGCAGAAGCTTCTGAAACTGGTGCAGATGGCGCAGAACCTGCTGCTCCAGCTTGCACAACCGCAATCACCTGGCCAACTTCTACTGTATCGCCTTCGGCAGCCTGCAATTCAGTAATGGTTCCTGCTTCTTCAGAAATAACTTCCACGTTTACTTTATCCGTTTCAAGTTCAACGATATACTCGCCTTTTTCAACGTAATCACCTGGTTTTTTCAACCATTGTGCAATCGTACCTTCTGTAATCGATTCTGCAAGTTCAGGAACTCTAATTTCAGCCACTTTTAAAATCCTCCTTGTAAACATTCATTGTTGTTGATCGATCATTATGTAGTCATTGCAGCCGGCGAAAACCGGCCGCAGCTTAAATTGTTACTGCTATTTCGTCATGGCAGCCCGCAAAATACGCGCCTGTTCTTTTTTATGCACAATTGCATCCCCTTCAGAAGGACTAGAACGGCGGCGGCGGCCGACATAACGGACAGACGCGCCCTCAGGAGCCACATCACGAAGCCTCGGATCCATGTATGTCCAAGCACCCATGTTTTGCGGTTCCTCCTGAAGCCAAATGATTTCTTTTACGTTCGGGTAACGTTCCAAAATCGCGGCAATTTCTTCTTTTGGGAATGGATATAGTTCTTCTACCCGCAAAACATGGAGCCAATCCAAATTGTCTTCTGTTTTATCAATTTGCTCGGCAAGATCAATCGACACTTTTCCACTGCAAAGTACGAGGCGTTCCACTTGTTTCGGTTTACTTCCTGTTCTCGAGTCTTCAACGATAATGTTGAATGTACCATCTGAAAAATCCGATGCTTTCGATGCTGCAAGCGGATGACGAAGTAAACTTTTCGGCGTCATGATCACTAGCGGACGCACTTCTTCTTTCTGCAAAATGGATGCCTGTCGGCGCAAAATATGGAAATACTGTGCAGTTGAAGAAAGGTTTGCAACTGTCCAGTTGTTTTCAGCAGCTGACTGTAAGAAACGTTCCATACGGGCACTTGAATGCTCAGGTCCCTGTCCTTCATATCCATGCGGGAGAAGCATAACAAGACCGGATTTTTGTCCCCATTTCGCCCGTCCAGATGAGACGAACTGGTCAAACATGACCTGTGCCATGTTGGCGAAGTCCCCAAACTGCGCTTCCCAGAGAACCAGTGTTTCTGGAGAAAATACATTGTAGCCGTATTCAAATCCGACGACTGCCGTTTCTGTAAGCGGTGAGTTAATGACATCAAATGACGCATTTGTATTGCTTAAATTATGAAGCGGCGTATATTCTTCCCCGTTAATTTCATCATGCAAAACGAGGTTTCTATGCGCAAATGTACCGCGTTGTGAATCCTGACCGGTTAGTCTGATTGGTGTACCTTCTTTTAGGATTGAGGCGAATGCAAGCGTTTCGGCATGACCCCAATCGATTTGACCGTCTTCCTCAAATAGATTCTCACGGCGTTTTAAAATACGTTCAAGCTTTTTAAATGGCTGGAACCCATTAGGCCACTGTAAGAGTTCACTGTTGATATTTTTCAAATCTTCTTCACTTACACCAGTCTTGTCGCTAGGAAGATCCTGTTCGACAACTTTAGGTGGATTCATCACAATATCCGGGTTGTCGTCTTTCTTCGGAACTGTTTCAAAAAGTTCTTTTAACTTTTGTTCGTTTTCACTGTACACTTTTTCCGCATGCCCTGTTTCAATAACACCACGGTCTACAAGTTTATCCGCATACAGTTCACGAACGGTTTTATGCTGATGAATAATATTATACATTTTTGGATTCGTCGTCATCGGCTCATCCATTTCGTTATGGCCGAAACGGCGGTATCCGATTAAATCAATAACGAAATCTTTGCCGAAGCGTGAACGATAATTTACAGCCATTAAAGCGGCTGCAACGCATGCTTCCGGATCATCAGCATTAACATGAACAATCGGGACTTCAAATCCTTTTGCCACATCTGAAGCGTAACGAGTGGAACGAGAATCGTAGCTTTCCGTTGTAAATCCGATCATGTTGTTGGCAATGATGTGAATGGAGCCGCCCGTCTTATAGCCGGCGATCTGGCTCATATTAAATGTTTCCCCTACGATTCCCTGGCCCGGGAACGCTGCGTCGCCATGGATGATGATCGACATGGCTTTTGCCACATCAAGTTCCGGCTTGCCCTTATTAGTGCGATCTTCCTGCGCCGCTCTTGTGTAACCGGCTACAATCGGACTAACAACTTCCAGATGGCTCGGGTTGTTCGCCAGCGTAATGCGCGCTGTCTGTGTATCTTCTTCTTTATAGCTGCGGTCAGCACCAAGGTGATATTTTACATCTCCGGTCCAGCCGTAGTAATTCATTTTCATTGAGCCTAATGGCAGCATTTTTTTATTCGGCGCATGTGCGAATTCAGCAAAAATCATTTCGTACGGTTTGCCGAGAATATGAGCAAGTACGTTCAAACGTCCGCGGTGAGCCATGCCAATGTTGATCGTCTGCGCTCCTTTGACAGCAGAGTGATGAACGAGTTCGTCTAGAAGCGGGACCATTGCGTCCAGTCCTTCGATAGAGAAGCGTTTTTGACCGACAAATGTTTTGTGGATGAATTTTTCAAATCCTTCAACTTCCGTCAATCTTTTTAACAGTGCTTTTTTGCGCTCATCAGAAAATGTCGGATAATAATCCGTTGATTCGATTTGCTGACGGAGCCATTGCTTTTCTTCAAGGTCATGTACTTGAGCAAATTCAAAAGCCACTTTATCCGTGTACACTTTTTTCAAATGCAGGATCGCTTCATAGCCGTCTTGCACGTGGGATGGCGCGCCTTTACATATGTATTCAACCGGAATTGCCCGCAAATCCGCCTCTGTCAATTCATACGTTTCAAGATCGATTCGGCGTGAATCTTTATGTGTATCATCAAGCGGGTTAATATCCGCTGCAAGATGACCATAAAGACGGATGCTGTCAGCAAGCTTGATTGCTTTGTAAAGCTTGTCAAGATCTCCCGCGGATGCCGCGGCAGGCGCTGCATTTCCAAAAGGTGAAGCAGGTGCTCCCCATTTGTCAAACAACTGTCTTAATTCTTGATCCACTGAATCGGGATCAACAAGATAGTGTTCGTACACTTCCATCACGTATCCAAGGTTCGGCCCTGAAAAATCTTTCCATGGACTGCCCTGGCCATTCTGCATGTTCATTGTGAAAAACCTCCAACTGTTTCGCCCATTTGATTTTCTTGTTCGTTGTTTTTATACGTGCGCCGTAAAAAATATGTACAGATAAAACATAAAACGCTTACACAACCAGTTTAACACTGCAAAGCGTTATAAGAAAGAAAAAGGCTTATTTTCTTAATAAATACATCCAGCAATCTGGAACTGCCTTTTTCAAGTACCATATTACTACTGTTCCATATAAAAACCAATGCTTTTTTGAAAATTTCTTTAATAAATTTTCAGTTTTTTTTAATTAGCTTAAAAACGCGCAATTATGCGATTTTTCCTTGTCAAAAAGATGAAAATTCCGTTATAGAACCAGCAGTTTTCATTAGTAAAGTGTTATCATTACAATTCCTTTTTCGATTCAAAATAAAACTCCTCTTCGACACCCCTTCTCATTATATTTACATGGAGTGGCGGCGTATTTAATATATTATGTATAACACGAAAACACCCAATTCAAACGAAATGATCTGGGTGTTGTTATAAATACAGGAATTATGGCGGATTGAAAAAATAATTCATGCACCACTAAAGTAAATAGGCCTATATCGGATACAGGCAATAGTATTCAAATATATCTAATCATAAGCCCCCGTTTTTGTAGATGTATCCTCATCTGAAAAGAAATGTATATTTTATACATGGATGGATATACTGTTATTGTTCAATCTCAATCCTCTCCAGTGTACTTGTCATTTTTTAGCCAGGGCAGCCTGGCTTTTTTTATTTTATTCCTCATACCTTCTACAGCCGCTTCCAGTGTTTTTCATTGATTTCGACAACAGCTATTCTCCCTACTCAAAATTCGTTATCTAATTTAAAGCCTATAACCGCTCTCCTCTTAAATAATAAAACTCTAAGATGCTTTTTTTGATAAACTTATATTGGAGGGATGATGATGGAGATTATTTCATATAATCATGTGCATTTTGTACGGGAAAACCGAGTAATTTTAGATGACATGAATTGGACAGTAAAAAAAGGAGAACACTGGGCGGTGCTCGGGCTGAATGGATCCGGCAAATCGACAATGCTAAATATGATGGGCGGATATGAATTTCCGACGAGAGGTACAATTCATGTATTTGGCCATCAATATGGGAAATACAATTGGGAATACATAAAAAAGCGGCTCGGTTTTGTCGGAAACACATTAAATCGTTTTTTATCGACCTTGAATCAGGAAAGTGCGCATGAAATTATCGTAAGCGGCAAGTTTAATTCGATCGGCATTTATGAGGAGACAACTGAAGAGGACTGGGAAAAGGCCAAACATCTGCTTAAAGAATTTCGTCTTTCTTATTTAGCAGGTCATCCATATCGTTATTTATCCCAGGGAGAGCAGCGCCGTGTTTTAATTGCGCGAGCGTTTATGGCTCAGCCAGATATAATGATTCTAGATGAACCGTGTTCCGGTTTAGATGTTCGAGCAAGGGAGCAGCTTCTAGAAGCATTGCAGCGGAAGGCGGTAAAAACCGATACAGCCTTATTATACGTGACACATCACATTGAAGAAATTATTCCAGCCATTACACATGTGGCGGTTATTTCTGAAGGAAAAATGATTGCGGCCGGTCTAAAAAAAGAGGTTCTGACAAATAAAGTATTAAGTAATGCATTTGCATTACCGGTGGAAATCGAATGGCGCGATGAACGGAGCTGGCTGCAAGTCGTAAAAAAAGTTCACGATTCTTAATTAAAAGCGCTTATAAATAAGCTGCCCGGACCATTTTCCGGACAGCTTATTTTTACTTTACGCCGACTTTACCCGGCACCAGTTCTTTAATTTCATGGCCTCGACCTTCGTGAAGAAGCGAGACAATTTTACTGCCGACGATCACGCCGTCACATGAAGCGCCCAGTGTCTCAGCCTGTTCCTTAGATGAAACACCAAAACCTGCAAGCACCGGCACAGGGCTTTTTGTTTTAATACGGGCTAGATGATCGGACAAATCACCTGCAAATCCGGTACGAGCACCTGTAATCCCGTTTACCGTAACCGCATAAATAAAGCCTTCAGCTCCGTTGACTGTTTCTTCAATTCGTTCATCTGAGCTTGTAAGTGTAACAAAGCGAATGAGCGCGATTTCGTGTTTTGAAAGAGGTTCTTTAAATTCAGCTTCTTCTTCCATCGGTACATCTGGAATGATGACACCAGAAACACCGGCTTCTGCACATTTATCAGCAAACGTTTGTGCACCCAGTTTAAACACCGGGTTTGCATAAGTCATGATCACAACTGGAATGGAAATGTCATTTTTAAACGACGCAAGTTCCTCGAGCACCGATGTTAACGTTACTTTTTCCGCAAGCGCCCTCTTCCCTGCTTCTTGGATAACTGGACCGTCTGCAACCGGATCCGAAAAAGGAATACCAAGCTCAACGACCGTTACGCCTGCGTCTTCCAATAATAGTATCATTTCTTTTAACTTATGAAGTCCGCCATCGCCTGCCATAATATAAGCTGTAAATATTTTTTTTCCTTCTTCTTTTACACGCGCAAAAGATGCATTCATTTTATGTTTCGTCATTTTTGACCCCCACTTTCAAAACGCTCTTTAATTTGCGCGACATCTTTATCACCACGGCCAGACAGACAAACGGCAATAATGTCATCTTCCTTCATTGTTTTTGCGAGCCTTACAGCATATGCGATCGCATGAGAACTTTCAAGCGCGGGAATAATGCCTTCTGTTTTTGTTAATATTTTAAAACCTTCAAGCGCTTCTTCATCCGAAATATGTTCATAAATGACACGACCTGAATCTTTTAAAAAGCTATGCTCCGGCCCAACACCAGGGTAGTCAAGGCCAGCTGAAATGGAATGCGCCTCTTGAATTTGTCCTGCATCATCCTGAAGCAAATACATTTTACTTCCGTGCAAAACACCAACACTGCCCATCGTCATCGATGCCGCATGTTTGTCCGTATCGATTCCGCTTCCGGATGCTTCAACGCCATACATCTTCACTGACTCATCTTCAATAAACGGGTAAAACATGCCCATCGCGTTGCTGCCGCCGCCAATACAGGCAACAACCGCATCCGGGAGACGCCCTTCTTTTTCATGCAGCTGTCGTTTCGTTTCATTGCCAATAACCGCCTGAAAATCACGGACAATTTGCGGGAATGGATGCGGTCCGAGTACTGATCCCATAATGTAATGGGTATCTTCAACGTTCGTCACCCAGTAGCGTAGCGCTTCGTTAACCGCGTCTTTCAATGTGCCGCTGCCTTGAGATACACTTTCCACTCGTGCACCTAGGAGTTCCATGCGGAATACGTTCAATTCTTGACGTCGAATATCTTCTTCTCCCATGAAAATAACGCACTCAAGATTTAATAGCGCACAAACGGTTGCCGTTGCGACACCATGCTGGCCTGCTCCTGTTTCTGCCACGACTTTTTTCTTGCCCATGCGGACAGCGAGCAGCGCTTGTCCAATTGTATTGTTAATCTTATGAGCGCCGGTATGGTTTAAATCTTCTCTTTTTAAATAAATTTTGGCACCACCAGCTGCTTTTGTTAGATTTTCTGCAAAGTAAAGCGGATTTTCACGGCCGACATAATCAGTCAAATACTTGTTTAATTCAGCGAGAAAGGAATCGTCCACCATTGCTTCTTTGTAAGCTGCTTCGAGTTCTTTGACGGCGCGCATTAGGGATTCTGGCACGTATCGCCCGCCATATTCACCGTAATGCCCTCTTTCATCCGGTTGATTGTATACTTTACTCAAAATTAACTGCTCCTTTCGCACGCTGTACAAATTGAAATACTTTCACTTCATCTTTTTTTCCGTCCGTTTCCACACCGCTTGAAATATCAACAGCATAAGGCTGTATGGAACGGACGGCTTCTTCTATATTATCAGGGTTCAAACCGCCTGCCAAAATTAATCGATTTTTATCGACATACGGATCCTCCAAAATCGACCAATCAAACGTCTTTCCGCTCCCGCCACGAAATTGTGCCGGCGGACTGTCAATTAACACGTAGTCGGCCGGATAACGGAACATTTCTTTGAATGTAATCCCTTCTTTTGAGGAAAAAGCTTTAATAACGGGGACTGGCATTTTTTTTGCAAATTCCGGGCTTTCGTCGCCGTGCAGCTGAACGTAATCAAGACCAGCTGTTTTTACAATTTCACGAATCACATCCGCCTCTTCATTTACAAAAACACCCACTTTTTTCACATTTGGTCCAACAGCTTCCGCGAGCTGGCGGGCAAATTCTGCAGGAATGCGACGGCTGCTTTCCGCAAATACAAATCCAATCATATCTGCCCCGGCTTCCCGCGCCCAGCTCGCTGCTTCAAATGAGGTAATGCCGCAAATTTTCACGTTCATGTTACAAATCTACTTTCAATGAGCGGACGGCTTTAGCTACGTTTCCAGCCCGCATTAATGTTTCACCGACAAGGAGAGCTTTTGCGCCGGCTTCTTTTAAACGAATCGCATCTTCTTGTGACTTAATCCCGCTTTCGGAAACGAAAATGGCATTTTCTTTTCCATACGAACGAAGCAGCCGTTCTGTTGTTGATAAATTCGTCTCAAAGGTATGGAGATTACGGTTATTAATCCCGATGATGTTTGCTTCCATTTTCAGGGCGCGCTCCATTTCTGCTTCATCGTGCACTTCGACAAGAACGTCCAGTCCATGCTCTTTTGAATGGCGGTATAATCTATTCATCTCCTCGTCGTTCAAAGCAGCGGCAATTAATAGGATGATGTCGCCGCCAGATGCGTACGCCCGGTCAATCTGCACTTCATCAATTATAAAATCTTTATTTAACACCGGAATAGGAATATTTGCTTTTACCGCTTTTAAATCATCCATTGTCCCTTTGAAAAACGGCGTATCGGTCAACACTGAAACGGCATCCGCCCCATTGTCAGCATAAATCTTCGCCTGTTCGACTGGATCCACTCCAAGGTTAATATCCCCTTTAGAAGGCGAAGCGCGCTTTACTTCAGAGATTAAAGCCATTGTTTTTGACGACACGACACGGTCGTAGAACGAAACCGGTGTCCGGTCTGTTTCGTAAGAAAGCGCCGACTGCTTCAACAGCGCCACTTCTTCACGTTTTTTGTCAATTATTTTGTCTAAAATCGTAGTCATCCTGTCACCACTGCTTTCTTCCGTGATTTTGAATATTCGACAAGGTAGTTTAATTTTTCTAGAGCAGCACCGGAATCGATACTTTCTTCCGCCATCACGACACCTTCACGAACTGTCTCTGCTTTTCCGCTCGCGAATAGCCCGATTCCCGCATTTAACACAATCGTGTCACGCGGCGCTCCACGTTCACCTTCTAAAACGCGTTTCAAGATTTCCGCATTTTCAATTGCTTCTCCACCTTTAATTTCTTCAAGGGAGTATTCAGGCAGTCCGGCTGTTTCAGCAGTCACGATCATTCTTTCTGTTTTCCCGTTATCCAAGACAACCAGGTGATTTTCCCCGGCTAGTGATGCTTCATCCATGAAGCCGGCACCGTTTAACACAACAGCACGTTTACGTCCGAGACGGTGTAACACCTCCGCCATCATTTCCAGCATATCGCGGCGGTATATACCGAGCAGCTGCGTATCAAGTGTCACCGGATTCGTAAGCGGTCCAATCAAGTTAAAAATCGTTGGGATTTTCAAATCACGCCGCACTTTCATAATCCGTTTTAGTTTCGGATGAACGTGAGGTGCAAATAAAAACGTAATACCGTTTTCGTCAAGAAGGCGGTCCGTTTCATCGGCCAGAAAGTCAAGCGAAACTCCAAGATGTTCAAGAACGTCTGCACTTCCTGTTTTACTCGATACACTCCGGTTTCCGTGTTTGGCTACTTTTACACCCGCGCCGGCTAATACAAACGCCGATGTTGTGCTAATATTAAAGCTTTGCGAACCATCACCGCCTGTACCACAGTTGTCCATTACATTTTTCCATGTTGTACGAGTGGACACCGCATTTTGACGGAGTACATGAACAAGTGCCGCGATTTCATCAACTGTTTCCCCTTTCGCTTTCAAAGCCATAAGGAAAGCTGCAATTTCACTGTCCGACACATCTTCCTGTAGAATTTCTGAAACAGCATCTTCCATTTCAGCAAACGTTAATGATTCACCATTCGATAATTTTAATAAATGCTTCTTCATATTTTTTTCCTTCCGGTATGAACGGAAAAATTCGCTCAGCAATTCATCACCGACCTGTGTGCCGATCGATTCAGGGTGAAATTGAAGACCAAATACCGGATATTCCTTATGCCGAATCGCCATAATCTCATTGTCATCTGTCGATTCTGCCATAATTTCCAGCTTCGGATTCAACGTGTTCCGGTCAACAGAAAGCGAATGGTAACGCATGACGGGCACCGGCCCTTGAACAGCTGAAAACAATCCCTTTCCTTCGTGGCGAACCATTGACAATTTACCATGTTTAATCGTTTTGGCTTGAATAACCTCCGTTCCAAATGCCGCTGCAATCGCCTGATGACCTAGGCAGATTCCCAGGATCGGAATGCGGTGGTAAAAAGCATGCACCACTTCGATAGAAATTCCGGCTTCCTCCGGTGTGCCCGGTCCCGGTGAAATGACAATCGCTTCCGGCTCCATCGCTTCTATTTCATTGATCGTAATTTCATCATTGCGCACAACACGCACATTTTTTCCAATACGGCCAATTTGCTGATACAAGTTATATGTGAAAGAATCGTAGTTATCAATAAGTAATATCATTTCTGCACCTCCAGTAACGCTTTCGCTTTATGCATTGTTTCTTCATATTCTGTATTTGGGACGGAATCGTAGACGATTCCCGCTCCGGCTTGAACGTGAGCCGTATTGTCTTTAATGACCATTGTACGGATGGCAAGTGCAAAATCCATATTGCCTGTTGCAGATAAATACCCGACTGCCCCCGAATAAACACCACGCTTCACCGGCTCGAGGTCATTAATAATTTGCATCGCCCGGATTTTTGGTGCGCCGGATACCGTTCCAGCCGGCAAGCAGGCAGTTAGTGCATCCAGTGGATGGTACTCGTCTTTCAATTCTCCGGATACTTCAGAAACGATATGCATGACGTGTTTGTACCGCTCGATTTTCATATACTTATCAAGTGTAACTGAACCGATTTCGGAAATTTTGCCGACATCATTGCGGCCAAGGTCGACAAGCATGCGGTGTTCCGCTATTTCTTTTTCATCCGCCAGCAATTCTTCTGCCAGCATTGCATCTTCTTCCGATGACTTGCCTCGAGGGCGTGTTCCAGCAATTGGATTTGTTGTCACCGTCTTATTGTTTACTTTAACAAGACTTTCCGGCGATGTCCCTAGCACTGTATACCCGTCAAAATCGATATAGAACATATATGGAGACGGGTTCGATGTGCGAAGGCGGCGATACAGTGTAAACGGATCGCCTTCAAACGGGGAAGATAGACGCTGTGAAAGCACAACCTGGAAAATGTCCCCGCGAATAATATGTTCTTTTGCTTTTTCAACCATTTCACAAAATGCCGACCGTTCAATTTTTGACGTGAAGGCAAGTACATTCGTTTCATGGCCGGCGAACGGTTTTTGATCGGAATGAATCTCTGAATATACCTTTTCAATTGCGGCTTCCATTTCATTTTCCGACCGTCCGCCAAATAAATCAGCCGCGACAATCGACACCTTTTGCGTCAAATGATCATACACGACAAATGTATCATAAAACAACATATGAACGTCCGGCATTTCCAGCTCATCCGGAAGTGGCTCTCCAATTTTTTCTTCAAAAAACACGGTATCATATCCAATGTACCCTGCTGCACCTCCGAAAAACGGAAATGGGTAATCATTGTCCCCTTGAACAGGCATGATTTCTTTTAATTTGTCCATGAATTTTCCGGAACCTGTTTCTATCGTGCCATCTTTCTTCGTTATCGAATAACCACTGCCATCCGCTGTGAATTGTGCGATAGGATCAACGGCTAAAAATGAATAACGGCCGCTTTCTTCATGTTTTGCTGAGCTTTCAAATAACATTTTTTGCTTTCCGCCGAGGGCATGATAAATAGAGATCGGTGTAACCATATCCCCTTCCATTTCCTTCAGTTTGTATTGGATCGTGTCCTGTAATTTCATCGTCATTTGCCCCTTTCTTTCCATAAAAAAACTCCATAGATGATTATCATCTATGGAGGACGGGTTTACCCGCGGTGCCACCTCTCGTTGAAGCAAATAGCTTCCCCTTTAATCCGGTTAACGGCCGGATGCCGGGCGCTCTACTAAAACGTTCAAGCAGCCACTCACGGACCCATTCGAGCTGCCGCTGCGTGCCGGTTTCCACCATCCCGGCTCTCTTTGACGCGCTTTACAGCTGTACTTTTTCCGATCAACGTTTTTTCTATACAAAAAGGCCCCCTCATCGACAAAGGACGGGGAGCCGTGGTACCACCTTTATTGATCGCATGACACGATCCACTTTAACGGCAGAAAGTCTGCCTGTCCATGTAACGTAAGACGTACGCCGGAGCCTACTGCTAATTGGTTCGGTCCGGAAGCTCAGAAGCCCATTCACAATGTGTTCTGCACCGGCTCGCACCAACCGCCGGCTCTCTATGGCATTCTTCATTGCTACTCTTCTTCATCATTGCTAATTTATTTGAATATTTATTATCATAATACAATTTTTTAAATAATTCAACTGTTTTTAAAAGGATTTTTCCATTCCATTAACGCTGCACAGTTTCCCGATTCCTCGTCATCAAGGTAATTGTGGACGACATCCACAGGTACACGCCCGACACGCATTAAAAACGTCGTCACCGGATCATTTAATTCACCTGTTATCACTTTATCCAAATATTGCTCGGGTGATAATTCCGCCGCATGTTTATGATAACCCGGCATGCGTCCTCCGCCAAGAAGCCGGTCAAGGTTCAACTCGATAACCGTTTCGTACATCGCCTGCATCAATTTTTTTCCTATGCCAAGTTTTCGGAATGCAGGTTTAACGCTAATATCGACGACATAGAGCGTATTGCCGTTTGGATTGTGATTACGGATATACCCGTTGTCAGTGATTTCTTCCCATGAGTGTTTATCGCCATGCGAATAATTGACGATCAAGGCAGTCATTGAACCGACAATTTCGCCATCAATTTCCACACAAAATGCGCCGTCCGGAAACATTTCTACATGATTCGTAAGCTGTTCCTCATTCCACCATAGTTCTTCTGGAAAAGGAGGTGGAAAACATTCTTTTTGAACAGCAAGGAGCGCTTCAAAGTCCGGTTTCGTATAGTGGCGAATAACCGCTTTAATAGGTGTCCGGTCACGAAACGCAAAATATTCCTGATAATACATTACTCTGTCTCCCAGTCCGGGTACAAATCAGTCCGGCGATCACGCCAAGTCGTCACCGAGCCTTTTTGTCGAACCTCATATAATAAAGATAAATCAAGGTCTGCGGTAATGATCATATCATCATTCATAATCCCTTCTGACAAAATACCCCCCGGTGGAAATGGAATATCGTTCGGGGTAATAATGGAAGCCTGGCCGACATTTGCACGCATTAAATCGACAGTTGGAAGAGAACCGACTGTGCCCGTGCCGACGACATATACCTGGTTTTCCACTGCACGTGCGTGGCTCGTATAGCGGACACGGTGGAAGCCGTGACGGTCATCCGTACAGGAAGGACAGAAAATAACATCAGCTCCACGTGCTTTCGCCATACGGACTATTTCCGGGAATTCAATGTCATAGCACGTGAGAATGGCAATCGTCCCTTTTTCTGTTTCAAAAACTCGGAATGATTCTCCCTGCTGCATGTTCCAGCCTTCCACTTCAGCCGGAGTAATATGGAGCTTCGGCTGCATCTGGAACGAGCCCTCCGGATAAAATAAGTAGGCGGTGTTTTGGATGCCGTCTCCTGATGCGGTTACGTGTGTCCCTGCGATAATATGAACATTATATTTACGGGCAAATTCAGAGAAAATACGTTCAAATTGCAAGGTGAATGATGGCAAATCCGTAATCTTTAAAGCCTCTCCCGTTTGCTCGTCTCCGATTGAGAGAAGCTGTGTTGTGAAAAACTCAGGAAATAAAATAAATTCTGCTTCAAACTCCATCGCTGTTTTTATATAATGCTCACATTGTGCCGCGAAATCGTCAAATGAGTTGATGGTGTGTAAGTGATACTGAACTGCTGATACGCGCATTTTCAAAATGCATCGCCCCCTTAAAATTTATTCATTATCTGCTTTTAACCTAGAGGAAATGTGTATTTTTTGCAAGAAAAAAGAACGGCCTAAAAGCCGTTCAACGTCGGATGAACAATTCAGTCTCAAAAGAGGGGGTTAATGAGAATGAATCTCAATTTCAATTATAACGTGATATTTAAAAAAGTCAACTCCGACTTACCCTATTTTCTTAAAAAGAAATATCCGGCGAAATCATTCGCCGGATTGAATCCATTTTGGACCTGTTGAATCTACGTTTAATAGCAGTACATTGCAATCATTAAATGTCGCGCGGTATTGTTCCGCGATCCCCTGTCCTTTCCCACGAGGAGCAACAGTCAGTACGGTCGGGCCTGCACCGCTGATAACCGTTGCATACGCACCATGATTACGTGCCAGTTCACGAGCAGGCATAAACTCTTTAATTAGTGTTTTACGGTAGGGCTCGTGGAACACGTCGCGTTCCATCATTCGGCCCGCTGTTTCATAATCGTGCTGCATAAAAGCTGCTACAAGCATATTAGACACAGCACTTCCAAGCACTGCGTCCTTACGATCAAAAGCAGCTGGCAATACATTACGCGCATCTTCTGTTTTCAGCTCATATGGCGGAACAAGTGCAATTAAATCAATGTCCGGTGAAGGCAGCTTCAACAGTTCTGCTGTTTCACCAAGTGATACACCACATACCATGCCGCCGAAAAGAGACGCGCCGATATTATCGGGATGCCCTTCAAATTGGTCACCGATGTTCAATTTTTCCGCATCGGTAAGTTGTAAATTCGCTAATTTATCTGCGATTTCAATTCCGGCAGCAATAGCGGCTGCGCTGCTCCCAAGACCTCGTGCGAGGGGAATATCACTTTCAAGCACCGCTTCGAACGGAGCCATTTCAACCCCGCGAAGTGCGGCTGTTTTTTTTGCAACGACAGCTATTAAATGGCGTTCATCTTCCGGAAGTCCACTTAAAAGAGCCGACCGGTGTGAAAATTTCCACCGGTCAGACTGTGTAACATTTACGGTTAAATAAAGATCGAAGGCAAGGCCGATTGAGTCGAATCCCGGCCCTAAATTGGCCGTGCTTGCCGGCACTTTTAATAGGCCGGACTTACTCATGCCTTTACAACTCCCTTAATGAAATCAAATACTGCCTCTTCACTGTTTGGCAATACAGTTGGTTTTTTCTCGATTTGTGCGATCGCTGTCTGTGGATCTTTTAAACCGTTGCCTGTTAATACTGCAACGATGTTTGCACCCTGCTCAATTTCGCCGGATTTCACGTGTTTAATGATGCCTGCAATAGATGCGTTTGACGCAGGCTCTGCAAAAATACCTTCTTCTCTTGTCATCATTTCATACGCTTCTAAAATTTCAGCGTCTGTTACGAAATCAATTTTACCGTTTGATTCATCTCGTGCTGCTTCAGCGAACTTCCAGCTTGCCGGGTTTCCGATACGGATCGCTGTTGCCACCGTTTCCGGCTGTGCAATTGGAGCACCTTGTACGATAGCTGCGGCACCTTCTGCTTCAAAACCGTGCATGCGCGGAAGACCCGTGCCGAATTTTTCGTTATATTCTTTAAACCCTTTCCAGTATGCAGTAATGTTACCTGCGTTGCCGACAGGAATAGCAAGTACATCCGGTGCCTTGCCAAGCTGGTCGCACACCTCAAATGCTGCTGTTTTCTGCCCTTCAATTCGGTATGGGTTTACAGAGTTCACTAGCGTGATCGGGGACATTTCGCTAATATTGCGCACCATTGTGAGCGCTTCGTCAAAGTTTCCTTCGATCGCCAAAATTTCGGCACCGTACATCATCGCTTGCGCCAGTTTACCCATTGCGATTTTTCCGTCTGGAATGACAACGATGGTTTTCATTCCGGCACGTGAAGCATACGCCGCAGCTGCAGCAGACGTATTGCCTGTTGATGCGCAAATAACCGTATTGCTTCCTTCTTCTTTCGCTTTCGCAACCGCCATTACCATCCCACGGTCTTTAAATGAACCAGTCGGGTTGGCGCCTTCTACTTTCACGTGAATATTAACGCCAAGTTTTTTCGAAATATTTACAAGTGGAATAAGCGGTGTATTTCCTTCCATTAAAGAAAGCATTGGTGTATTTTCGTTCACCGGTAAAAATTCTTTATATTGTTGTAATAACCCTTCCCATTTTGCCATTACTTCGCACCTTCTCCTTCGACGCGGTAGAAACTTTCTATTGAATGTACAACCGCTAAATCTTTAATTTGTTCTTGCATTTTTTGATAGTTTTCCAAAGACGCTTTATGTGTCACGATGACAATTTCCGCTACGCCTTCTTCATCAAGAGGCAGCTGGAGAATTTTTTCGAAACTGATTGAATTTGACGAGAACAACTTCGTTAGCTCTGAAAACGCACCGACTTCATCACGTACATGCAGACGAATAAAGTACTTTGCATATTTTTCTTCCGCCGTCTTTAATTGCTTTTCAAATTGCGGCGCTGAAATGCTCTGGCCATTAACACCGAGACGCATATTTGTAATGACCGCAACAAGGTCGCTGACAATCGATGTGGCTGTTGGAAGGCTTCCCGCACCAGGTCCATAAAACATTGTTTCGCCAACCGCTTCACCATATACATAAACGGCATTAAATTCGTCATTGACGGCCGCAAGCGGATGGTCATTTGATAAAAATGTCGGCTGGACGCTAACTTCCGCCCGTGCATCTGATTGATCCGCGTAACCAATGAGTTTCATCGTGTAGCCGAGTGTCTGGCCGTGTTTCAAATCACTGTCCGACACTGCTGAAATACCGCTCACATCCACGTCATCTAGTTCAATGTTCATTGAAAACGCGAGGCGTGCTAGGATCGCCATTTTTCGTGCTGCATCCAATCCTTCGACATCAGATGTCGGGTCTGCTTCAGCGAAACCAAGATCCTGCGCTTCTTTCAACGCCACATCGTAAGACATGCCTTCTTTATTCATTTTCGTCAGGATAAAGTTTGTTGTCCCATTGACAATTCCCATCAATTTTTGAATTTTATCAGAAGCAAGACCGTCAGCAAGTCCACGAATGATCGGGATGCCGCCAGCGACACTCGCTTCATAATAAAAATCACATCCGTTTTCTGCTGCGGCTTTCGACAGTTCAGAACCGTACAAAGCAACTAAGTCTTTATTCGCTGTTACGACATGCTTTTTCTGATTTAATGCATCAAGCAAATATTGCTTTGTTTGATCAATACCGCCCATCACTTCAACAATTACGTCTACATTCGGGTCATTAATGACATCATATGGATCAAGCGTTAATGAATCTTGTGAAAGCTCCACATCACGTTTTTTCTCTACATCTTTCACGAGTACTTTCGTCACTTCAACCGGACAGCCAACACGGTGAACAAGCTGCTCCTGGTGATTTTGAATCATCTTAACGACACCTGTGCCAACTGTTCCAAGACCGAGCAATCCTACTTTTACATTGTCTCTCATCTATACGTCTCCCCATCTATGTATTTTTTAGATGTACATTTGTTTTTGTATAGTAGACATTATATCGGTCTTTCTTTCTTTTTACAACCAATTATTTTCGCAAAATAAAGTTTTTCTGCCTTTTCTAATAATAAAGAATGGCATCAACCGATTCAAGCAAATGTTACATTTTTTGCATGTCCCGATTTGACATCTTTTCCGATGTATACCGGAGTTTTACCACAGTTTTTAAAAGTTGCGCCGCGGATGGACACATCGTCCGCTTTCTGAGCACCTCCAAATACTTTTAAAGCGGATCCTGCAGTGTGAAAATCTTCCATGACGATATTTTGTACATGAACATGCTTTGATTTGTACTGAATGCCCGCGACCGGCAATCCTTTGTAGTCATAATCAGGATCTCCGATTGCCCTCAGCCCGTTGATCACGACATGACGATAGGCGGAAATGGTTAAAGCGCGGGGGTTTGATCCAACATATAAATCTGTGTAAATGGGATGAATGGAAATGATTTTTGTGGCGGTTATAAAACGTGCTGTTTTTGATTCGGGATCCGACGCGCTATGATGGCCGATATGACGAAAATTGTATGATCGATTGTCATTGACAGACAGATGGCCAATAATATGAACATTTGCAGCTGCGGAACTGGTCGCATGGGCTTTTATTTCAATACCCCCAAAGCAGCGTGCCGAGGCATTATGAATGAGCCAAACATATCTTGATCCATCGTCTGCTTCAAACCCATTTGAATTCGAAAACCCTTTTTGATGGCTCCGTCCGGATGGATCATGCATAAAGCAGTTTGAGATCATAACATAATCACTATGGTGTGTTGTCACACCGTCATCCCCAAAACCCGATCCCGTACAGCCATCAATCCAGATGTACCTGCTGCCTCCGCGTGCCCGATGTCCGTCCCCAGAATAATCATATAGAGTAGATGAAATATCAAAGCAGTGTAATCCCGGGTTTAATGCTTCGCAGTTTTTCACCCATCCAAACTCAACATAGGCGTAAGTTAAACAGCTCGACCGATTATTTCCGCTTGATGATTTTTCATCTGGGTGCAGCCTTTCGATGTTCCAATCCATTGTAAGATCTTCTATTGATATATGGCTGTTTCCGTTTACATGGTTCTCGTTCGTTATGCAAAAGCTTCGTTTCGAGGCAGTATCCCGAAGCTTAATAATCGTTTTGCCTGGACCGGCCCCTTTCAGAATCGTAAATGATGGCACGTGCAGTTCATCAACGATGTAAATCCCTTCATCAAAATAAACAGTCCGCTCACCCCCGGACAGAGCAGCCGCTATGTCATCACCCGGTTTTACATAAACATCTTTTACTGCTTTTTGCTGCAAAACATCCCATTCCCTGTCCAGTTTATCTTTCCAATCTGGATACACATTCTTCCCATCCGTTAATGTATGGTGCATATGTAACATTTCATCTGTCTTCGTCCAAATGGATTTTATTCGCGAAAAAAATGACTTCTTTTTTGTATCAGGGACCCATTTTTCTGCCGATTGAAAAAACAGTTTGTCTGTCTCCATAACAGCTTCTTTTAATGGCTGTCCACCTTTAAAATAAGATTCAATTAATTCGGCATTATCGTATGGATGATGTTGCTTATTTAGTTGCATTTGTTTGTGCTCCTTTTTGATTTTTACACATAATGTTTTTAGACTTTTTTGAATGTAAAAGACCTCTGTTGAGAGAATTCACCGGTATCAAATATTCGCTCTTCCCATTCGATCGTATCATCAGTTTTCATCATAATGACGGTTGAGCAGCGTGTACCGTAGCCTTTACTTTTAATAAAAAGCGGTGACAACAAACGTTCCCATTCAAGAGACACGCCTGTCTTCGGCAGCATTTCATCCGCTGCTTGCGTTTCATCCGCTAGCATTGAAAACAAAGATTCCCGGTCATGGTAACACCTTTCCATCTCTTTCTTCGCTTTCACTGTTTTCGGCCATGGTGTATTCATAAACGCATTGCTCACACTGTGTATGCCCGGCGGCAGCTGAATAGGTTTTTCTCCTGACTTGTTGCTGTAGGAAAATAACTCATCTTTCGTTCCAGCAACAATATTAAAGCCGGGATAACAGTCTTTTTCCCTATCCAGCTCTTCTAAAAACGTTTCTGCATTCATTTGGCTTTCTAAAAAAGAGCGCACGATGCTGCCTCGGGATTCTTTCTGTGTATTCAGTTCCGACGGATCACGGTAATTCGTAAGCGCACAAATACGGCCTGATTTGGAAACACCAAGCCACGTACCTCCTTTGGAAAGATCACGACCAGCGAGAATACCAGGTGCATCTTCCCACCAGTGCGAGGGAGCGGTCGGCCGATCATAAAATTCATCTCGATTCGCGGCCAGAATCAGCGGCGTTTCCGGGTTCACTTGAAACGCGATATTGATGACACACATAGCGATCCTGCTTTCTTTTTTTCTTCCATTATGAAACAAAAAGAAAAGGGCTGTCCACCTTGGACGCCCTTTTCCGTCATTGATTTAATTCCAGCCGCTCTTCTTCTGTGAAGACGCGTGAACGTGTTAAAAACCGTTTTCCTTCTGGACCTTCTAGCGAAAACATTCCTCCTCTTCCATCGACGACGTCAATGATAAGCTGTGTATGTTTCCAATATTCGTACTGGGCTTCACCAATGTAGAATGGGCTTCCTCCAATTTCACCGAGCAGCTTGTCCGAATCTCCTGTTAGGAACTCACCGTCCGGGTAGCACATCGGAGAACTTCCGTCACAGCAGCCGCCTGACTGATGAAACATGAGCGGTCCGTGTTTTCCCTTCAGCTGCTCAATTAACTGAATGGCCGCAGGAGTGGCCGTAACGCGCTCTGTCATGACCGTTTCACCTCGCTATTCATTAAAAGAAGCCAAGCGCCTCATCACTGTAGCTGACTAGCAGGTTTTTCGTTTGCTGATAGTGATTGAGCATCATTAGATGATTCTCACGGCCAACACCAGACATTTTGTATCCGCCAAATGCTGCATGAGCCGGATATTGATGATAGCAGTTTGTCCAAACACGGCCCGCTTGAATGGCCCGGCCAAAACGATACGTCCGCTTGGCGTGACGCGACCAGACACCGGCACCAAGGCCATAAAGCGTATCATTGGCAATTTCGAGCGCTTCCGCTTCATCCTTGAACGTCGTAACCGATAATACTGGACCGAAAATTTCTTCCTGGAAGATCCGCATCTTATTGTGTCCTTTAAAAACAGTCGGTTTGACGTAATAACCGTTTTCAAGGCCTGCAATTGTATTTCTCTCACCGCCTGTTAAACATTCAGCACCTTCCTGTTTGCCGATATCGAGGTATGAAAGGATTTTCTCCATCTGTTCATTCGATGCCTGCGCACCCATCATCGTATCTGTATCAAGCGGATTACCCGTTTTAATTGCTTTGACACGTTCGATTGCACGTTCCATAAATTGATCGTAAATGTTTTCATGAATGAGCGCACGAGATGGACAAGTACATACTTCCCCTTGATTCAAGGCGAACAAAACAAACCCTTCAATCGCTTTATTTAAGAACGCATCGTCTTTTTCCATAATATCATCGAAGAAAATATTTGGTGATTTCCCACCGAGTTCAAGTGTGACAGGTATTAAGTTTTGTGACGCATACTGCATAATTAAACGGCCTGTCGTAGTTTCACCGGTAAACGCAATCTTAGCGATCCGCTTATTCGAAGCAAGTGGCTTCCCTGCTTCCAGCCCGAAGCCATTCACAATGTTCACAACACCCGGCGGCAGCAAGTCTTGAATAAGCTCCATCAAAACAAGAATCGACGCTGGTGTCTGCTCAGCCGGTTTCAACACAACACAGTTTCCTGCAGCGAGTGCTGGTGCGAGTTTCCACACCCCCATCAAAATCGGGAAATTCCACGGAATAATTTGTCCGACAACACCGAGCGGCTCATGGAAATGATACGCTACTGTATCATCATCAATTTGACTGAGTGACCCTTCCTGCGCCCGAATTGCTCCGGCAAAATAACGGAAATGATCAATTGCCAGGGGCAAATCCGCATTTAACGTTTCACGTACGGCCTTCCCGTTATCCCATGTTTCCGCAACGGCCAGCCTTTCCAAATTCCCTTCTATTCGATCGGCAATTTTATTTAAAATATTCGCACGGTGTGCAGCCGACGTTTTCCCCCATTCGTCTTTTGCCGCATGGGCAGCATCGAGTGCCAGCTCAATATCTTCCGCCTGCGATCGGGCTACTTCACAAAATATTTCGCCGGTAACAGGAGTGACATTTTCAAAGTACTGTCCGCCAAGAGGCGGTGTCCATTCACCATTAATAAAGTTATCATACTTCTTTTTAAACGTTACTTTTGATCCTTCCTGACCTGGATTTGCGTAAATCATTGACCATTCCCCTTTCGATTTTAAATATGTACCGTGGAGTTAGAATCATGATATAAAGCGCTTACATACTCAATGTAACTTGTCCCATTTCATCTGTCAATGAATAAACTAGAAAGACTCCTCTTATCGAGAAGTCTTTTTGCGGCGGCTTTTAAATGTATATTCACTCACATGAAATACCATGATACAAAAAAATAACCATGCTGCACCAATGGAAAAACCGGCTATCACATCACTTGGATAATGGACACCAAGATAAATCCTTGTTAACCCAATTAGAATAACAATGGACCCTGCTGCCAGTGCAGCAATCGTTTTTTTCCATTTCCCTTTTATGAGCCGGAATAACATAAACGATACCGCGCCATAAAAAATAAACGAACCCATTGAGTGGCCGCTCGGAAAGCTGTACCCTCCCTGTTCAATTAAAGGCAAAACATCGGGCCGCTGCCGTTTAAAAAATTCTTTTAGCAAACTGTTAAATAACCCGCCAAGCGCATTCACGAATATGAAAAAAAGCGCCCATCCGTATCGTTTTCGAATCGCTAAAAAAAGTGAAATTAAGACAGTTGCAGCGGTAAAAAATTTGACTGATCCAAGCTCCGTAATAAACACCATCCGCGCAGTTCGACCTTCGTTAATCCAGGATTGCACAACGTTAATGACCGCGGTATCAAATGTCTCCACTTCTTTTGCACGCAAAGCATCAACCACTTCAAAAAATGCCCATGTGAAAAAAAGCAAGAATGCAAGCAGCGAACCGTAATACACAAACGTACGCCAATTTTTCTTATCCAATCACCATCTCCCTTTCCTTTTAAGACATATATAATCATGAACTCGAAAAAAATCCGGGGAATTCCCGGATTATAAAACATGTTCATTTAAATAAGATACTACTTCTTCACGCAATTTTTCATACGCTGTTTGTTCAGCAAATTCTTTTCGACCTTTTAGCTGAAAATCAATTGGACTATCCAGTTCTAACTGAACGACCGCTTCAAACATATACGTACCGTTTCCAATCAGATCAATTGAGTAACGATCCTGCTCGTGTTTGTGTACTTCGCAGCGAACTTTCCCACCGTTATTATATACTTCAACAGGCACCTCAATTTCATTTAGTCCAAGCTGGCAGGTAGTGAGAGTGGAGGCAGACATCGCTGTACCGCATGCATTCGTGAACCCGACACCCCGCTCAAAGGTGCGTACATAAATCACGCCTTTTTCGATCGGGTGGACAAAGCTGACATTGACACCGTCCGGACAAATGGCATTTGGACTGTTCAGCATTTCCGAGATTCGTTTTTGTTCACCGGACGCGATAAGAGCACGGTCTCCAACGGCAATCAGATGAGGATTTGGAACCGCAACAGCCGTGAAAGGAATGGAATCTGACAGCTCCGGCACAATCTCATTGAATAAACGGTCTTTTCCGATCGTCATTGGCAGGGACTCAAGATCAAACAACACCGGAGAAATTTCAACACGGTAAGCTGGTACACCTTCATAAATGTCACCGTCACGTTTTACATACAAATCCGCTTTATTTGTCTCAACGACAATCTCATCACGCTCTAATTTATCCAGCACGTAACGGCCGTGAAGACGAAGGCCATTTCCGCACATCGATGCTTCCGAACCGTCCGAATTAAAAATACGCATTTTTGCGTCTGCATGCTGGCTTTCCATAACGAAGACAATTCCATCTGCACCAATCCCGGTTTCCCGGCTGCAAAGCGCCAGCGCCAAGTCATGCCGATTTTCTTCTGTAAATGTATAACCGTGTGTCCACTCATCAATTAATAAAAAATCGTTCCCTGACCCATGGCCTTTTATAAATGATAATTCCAACAAAATCGCCTCTTTCAACTCGTCATTTTTTATAGTATAACAGAGAAATCATGTTCGTGGCATTCAACACGAGGAATGCCGGACATGTGTTATTTTTTGAATAAAAAAGCTGCCGGCTTCGAAGTGAAACCAAAAAGTTAGACACTTTTATTCAGTTAGGCAGTACTTTGGGTAACGTCCCATTTTTTATGTAGTACGTCCAGTTTAAACGCAAGCAATAGGATGTATACCGTTGTCGAACGCTTCATGTACTTCATGTTGTTTCACCCTGTTACTTACTACAGTCATACTCACATGAAGAATTTTGATAGAGAGTCGATCCTTTCTTTTCCCGGTTGATACCTTAACACGGCCTGTATTTTTTTCTTTTGTAAATTTGGTCATAGAAAAACTGCACCTCCAGTTGTTAGATGACTAACCATGGGGGTGCAGTTCACTTTATCCGGTCAGCTTTTCGACTCAATGAGTCTATTACGCGTTAAAAGAACGAAGCAGGTTGGCCATTTCAATTGCCGAAACAGCCGATTCCCAGCCTTTGTTTCCTGCTTTTGTGCCGGCACGTTCAATCGACTGCTCGATTGTATCCGTTGTAAGCAATCCAAAAATAACAGGTACACCCGTTTGCATTCCTGCCTGCGCGATTCCTTTCGCCGCCTCATTGCAAACATAGTCAAAGTGAGCCGTTGCGCCGCGAATAACTGCACCAAGCGTAATAACCGCATCGTATTTTCCGCTCTCTGCCATTTTTTTCGCCACGAGCGGCAATTCAAACGCACCTGGCACCCAAGCAATATCAATATTTTCTGCTTCCACACCGTGACGAATGAACCCGTCTTCTGCACCGCTAACAAGTTTGTCTGTAATAAAGTCGTTAAAACGCCCGGCAACGATCCCTACTTTTAACCCTTTGCCAATTAAATGTCCTTCGAACGTTTTCCCCATTTTATCTCTCTCCTTCAGTTAAGTTTAAAATATGACCAAGCTTTGAAATTTTCGTCTTCAAATAGTTACGGTTATCATCATTTGGAGGCATTTCAATTGGAACACGTTCGGTGACGTCAATGCCATACCCCTTTAGTCCAGTGATCTTGCGCGGATTGTTCGTAAGCAGCTTCATTTTTGAAATACCGAGATCCTGCAAAATCTGCGCACCTATGCCGTAATCGCGTAAATCATCTTTAAAGCCAAGCTTGACATTTGCTTCAACTGTGTCATAGCCCTGCTCTTGCAGCTCGTACGCTTTCAGTTTATTAATAAGCCCGATACCACGGCCTTCTTGACGCATGTACAAAAGGACACCGCGTCCTTCTTCCTCAATTTGACGAAGCGCCGCATGAAGCTGAGGACCGCAGTCACAACGGTGTGAACCGAATATATCGCCCGTTAAACACTCAGAGTGGACGCGGACAAGTACCGGTTCATCACCCGAAATATCTCCTTTAACGAGAGCGATATGATCCTGTCCCGTCAATTCCTCTTCATAACCGACCGCTCGAAATTTCCCAAAGTCGGTCGGAAGCTGAATGTCCGCTTCACGGCGAATAAGTGACTCGTGTCCACGTCGATACTCAACGAGCTGTTCAATTGTGATCATTTTCAGCCCTTGGTTTTCTGCCATGATTTCTAGTTCCGGCAGCCGTGCCATCGTACCGTCCTCATTCATAATTTCACATATAACGCCTGCTGGTTTTGCCCCGGCAAGTTTCGCCAAATCAACCGCTGCTTCTGTATGGCCTGTTCGGCGCAGCACTCCCCCGTTTTTCGCAACGAGCGGGAAAATGTGGCCCGGACGTTTAAAATCGGACGGCACTGAACGTTCATCCACTAATGCACGAACGGTATCCGCTCGTTCAAATGCGCTGATACCCGTCGTCGTAGATATATGGTCAACACTAACGGTAAAAGCCGTTCCGTGGCTGTCTGTATTATGCTCCACCATCGCATGAAGCTGAAGGCGATGGGCAATGTGTTCATCTACAGGCACACAAATTAAGCCGCGCCCTTCTTTTGCCATATAATTAATCATGGCGCCGTCCGCAAATTCAGCAATCCCGACAAGATCACCTTCGTTTTCACGGTCTTCATCATCGACAACGATGATCACTTTGCCATGTTTTAAATCTTCAATGGCTGATTCAATGTCTGAAAACATGGTGTTTCCCCCTTATAAATAGCCGTTTTCCTTTAATAAATCCATAGTGACGCCTTTCGATGGTGCTTCCTTTTTCTCAAGCATATTGCCGACATATTTGGCGAGCATATCACACTCAATATTGACTGTGTCGCCAACACCTTTCGATGCGAGAACCGTTTCATCACGGGTATGCGGGATAAGAGACACAGTCAAATCGGTTTCAGTGACACCGAACAAAGTGAGTGACGTACCATCAAGTGCAACTGAACCTTTATAAAGAAAATAGCGTTCAAGATGTTCTGGAAACGATATTGTAATATACAGCGCGTTTTCTTCCTGTCTTTTAGAAGTAATATGCCCAACTCCATCGACATGGCCTGAAACAAAATGACCGCCAAAACGGCCATTCGCCGCCATCGCCCGTTCTAAATTGACTGAAGAACCCGGAGTCAGCACAGACAATGCCGTCGTTTTAAATGTTTCCGGCATGACATCCGCTGAAAAATGCGTTTTCGTGAAAGTTGTCACGGTTAAGCAGACGCCATTAACAGAAATACTGTCTCCAAGTTGCACATCCGTCAGTACTTTTTTCGCTGCAATGGTTAACTGGAGTGATTTCCCTCCGCGGACAATCCGTTCAATTTTGCCGATTTCTTCAATAATACCAGTAAACATTACATACCCCTTCTTTCGGCCACAATTTTCAAATCGGGACCGATCATCTCGACCGATGTAAAGTCAATCGCAAGTGCTTCGTCCATCGTCGAACCACCTAGACCACCAAATGAAGATGGTGCGGACTTGCCGCCAATGAGTTTTGGTGCCATATACATAATGAGCTTGTTAAACGATCCAGCGTCTAAAAACGAAGCGTTTATTTCAGCACCCGCTTCCACGAACAATGTCATGATGCCCATTTTACCTAGTTCATCAAGCACCTTATCAATTGACATGTGAGAAAGACGGATCACCGTAACGCCTTCATCTTCAAGCTGTCGCTGTTTTTTTGTCTGTGCATCACTCGCACAAAAAATAATTGTTTTCGCTTCTTTGTTTTGAATAATGTGGAAATCAACCGGTACGCGCAAATGCGTATCCAGCAGCACCCGAATGGGATGTTTTCCTCCGTGAGGCAGTCGGGAGGTGAGGAGCGGGTTATCGAGCAGTACGGTTCCAATGCCCGTTAAGATCGCATCGTGTTGGGATCTTAGAAGATGTACATCTTCTCGTGCTTCATCACTTGTAATCCAGCGGCTATGTCCTGTATGGGCAGCCGTTTTGCCGTCGGCGGTGACAGCAGTTTTAATCGTTACATATGGACGTTTCGTTTGAATAAAATGAAAAAATGGTGTTAATAGTGCAATTGCTTCCTTTTCACAAATACCCGTTGTCACTTCAATACCGGCAGCGCGTATTTTCTCAATTCCTTTACCTCCAACAAGGGGATTAGGATCAACTGCGGCAATAAACACGCGGCGAATGCCTTTCTCAATCACGAGATTCGCACACGGAGGCGTTTTACCGAAATGCGCACACGGTTCAAGTGTGACGTATATGTCAGCACCTTCTGCTTCAGCACCGGCCTGTGCGAGTGCGTTTACTTCCGCATGGGCTTCCCCGGCTTTTAAATGGGCACCCATTCCAATCACCCGTCCGTCTTTTACAACGACAGCGCCAACCGGTGGATTGGGCGACGTTTGATAGGCAGCTCCTTTTGCGAGCGACAGGGCAAGATTCATATAGTATTCTTCTTGCATGAGTACTCTCCTTCTATTTAAAAATTCCGCCAAAAACCATGAATTACAAACGAAAGCCCCATATTGTCAACAATAAGGGGCATTTTTTGCAACAAGAAAATAAGCGTTTTGTTCGTGATAGAAAAATCACAAAACGCATCTCGTCCTTTCCTCCCATCCAGACTTTCACTGTCGGCTCCGGAATTACACCGGATCCACCGCATATATGCGGGTCACGGACTAAGGGCTTGCTGCCCATCACCGCCGGTCGGGAGTTGCACCCTGCCCCGGAAAGGTAGTATTCGAATGTTGCATTTATTATGAACTTTTTTTGTTCTATCTGTCAAGCAAGTGAACTTGTCTTTTCATTCCGATGATGGCTCCAAATATGTACAGACCCAACCTGGCGGGATGATTGTTTTTCATGACTGCAGCATTTATCTAACCGGACCAGAGGTACATGTACTATCTGGTAATCTTTGTCCCTTTGTCGGCAAAAATAAATTGAAGTTTTCCGTTTCAGACGATGCACACAGGGTATTCAAAACGCATACAATAGTAATCAGAGCAAGGGTAGTAATGGAAGTACTGTACGAAAAACCGTCCTTTCTTCACGCACTCATTTTGCAGACAGGATATCCTCATTGCCCAAAGTTCAACATTTTTTCCCAACTGCTACTGCGATCCACGTAATAATGGATACTTTTTCACAGAAAACACCCCTTGAAAATGAGTGATAATTTGCATTATTCACTAAAAAAAATGTCGTCGAAAAAATTTTATTTTCACGTTTAAAACCTATTTTCAAATGGGTAAAAATTTTATATTATGAGGTTACAGCGACATGTGAATGATAGTTGTATATGGGAAGGCAAATGGTGCGCCACCGGTTTCTTCAATCGGTTCTAATGGGTTCGATTCCCATCCCGGAATTTTTTGTGGACAGGCTGAGTTGTGACGGTCTTGTTGAACTCTATAAAAAATTTCGAGGGCGAATCGGACATTAATGAACCGCTATGCCCTCAGTATGTAAAAAAGGAGGGATTTACAATGTTGAAGAAACGCGATGTTCATGAAAGTCATGCTTTGTTTGATTTGATGACGCACCCGGAGGTCTTCCCCTTCGTGCGCCATAAAGCAAAATCTTATGAAGAGTTTGTGTTTGTCACGAAGCAATATATTGAATCGGAGGAGCGCGGGGAATTAATCTCCCGGACCATTCTCGATGAATGGGGCAGCCCGATTGGCACAATTAACCTTTATGACATCGAAGAGAATGCCGGCTTTCTTGGCACTTGGCTGGGCAAGCCTTATCATGGAAAAGGATACAATGAGCCGGCAAAAGAAGAGTTTTTTAAAGAATTATTTTATGAGTCAGGCATCGAATCTATTTACATGGCGATTCGAAAGGTAAATATCCGCTCACGCAAAGCAGCGGAAAAACTGCCGTATGCAGTCCCAGCGAATGAAACGCGCCCAGACGTGTATGCAAAGTTAAACAAAGATGACATTGTGTTTGATTTATTCGAAGTTCCGAAAGACCTCTTCACGCTTTATTTGATGCGCAAACAGCAGGAAAACGAACAGGCTATGGAAGCGTAACAACCTTTCCAGAATCCCTCGCGCGTACCTAAACTTCAAATATGAAGCGACTATTCCGTCCATGGATTCCATTCCGAATGACGACAATTTCCCGAAAGGGCCGGTTAGCATTTTGCAGCCGGTCCTTTTCAATTCCTTCAAAACATAACAACCTATACAATAGCCCATGATAGTAAGTATTGAATGCTTGGGCTGAGGAATCATAAGAGTATCATCACTTACTTTTTTAAGGAGGCACATTCATGAACGATCAAAGAAAACAACAAACTCAGCAAAATGAAATGAATTATCGCAACTTTCAGAGCAACAAGGGATTAAGTAAAAAAAATAACGGGGGCGGCTGGGAAAAACCCATCATTCTTTCGTTGTCTCTGCTATACATTTTTATGAACTATAAAAAAGCAAAGTCATAAAACATGAATCGAATTCTCTCCCATTTTTTCATAAAATCACTTATTTTTGTATATATTTTTCTAAAAAGGATAAACTGCTATTATTCCCCCTATTTCAGTAGCACTTTCCAACCCGTTTTGCCGAGACTTTCTCGGCTTTTTTTATTCCTACGCGTCAAGCAATTTCCTTTCCGTAAGCTGATGAAACCATTCTTTATCTCCAGTGAAAATGGCCAGGTCGATCAAACTATCCCAATCCTCTTTCTCCAATGTAACATCCATGTGCGATACGCTGTCCATTGAGCACGTCGCCCGAATAGGTTTTTGCCAAACTGGATGGCCCTTCACATAGCTGGCCACTTTTGTTATAAAGATCAAATCCCTCGAAAACGAAATGTTCTCAATATACCCAATTACAAGTGTATTATTTGATACCGCATAAACCCAATCACCGTAATTAAACATAGCGAAGCCGCCTCCTGCATTTCAAGTAGTACCTTTTCGACTTGTAAAAAATGTGAAATCTTCTTTTACATCATATGGCTTGTTATTTCTCCAAATGACCTTGTCCCACTCCTTCCTTTTCCAATTCCCTATGTAAAAGCCTATAAATCGTTTATTTCCAAGAAAGTGAATTTCTATAACCAGCACTTCTTTTTAAAAAGAGACGATAAAAAGATGCGTTTACTTGCGGCTAGCAACTTCCCCCGTGATCCATTACAATTAACGGTATCATGACAAAAAGGAGTTAATGCAATGGGAACGAGACGGAACATGTTTTTTTCTTATAAAAATGATCCTGCGAAACAAAAGGATATCGAGAACTTAATGTCCATTGCAAAGGATCAGGGATTTGAAATTGTCACGAATCAGGAAGAAGCGAATATTATCGTCGCAGTAGGCGGTGACGGAGCATTTTTGCAGGCAGTTCGTAGGTCTGGGTTCCGTGATGACTGTTTATACGTAGGCGTAACCGATGAAGAAGAAGCAAGCTTGTACTGTGATTTCAATCTTCATAATACGGAAGAAATGATCGAAGCCGTTCACACAGCAGGAGTTTCGGTGCGCCGCTATCCGGTCATTGACGTCCACTTAGATGGACACACTCATTTCCATTGTTTAAATGAATTGTCTGTCCGGTCGTCTATTATTAAAACGTTCGTGATCGATGTGTTTATTGACGAGCTGCATTTCGAAACGTTCCGCGGCGACGGGATTGTGGTCGCCACACCGACTGGCAGCACCGCCTATAACCGATCATTGAACGGCGCTGTTGTCGATCCGCGCATTTCGTGTATGCAAATAAGTGAAATCGCCTCACTCAATAACAATCAATTCCGCACACTCGGTTCATCGTTTATTCTAGGCGACAGTCGAAAATTGACACTCCAAATCGTACAGGATGGCAATGATTATCCGATTATCGGTCTTGATAACGAAGCACTAAGCATACAAAACATAAAAAATATCGAAGTTGAAATGTCCGGAAAAATCATTAAAACCGTTAAACTAAAAGACAATTCCTTCTGGCATAAAGTACAGCGTACCTTCCTATAAAAAGGGATGCTTAAAGCCCCTTCTACAAAGGAAGAAAAAATAAAACAGGAACATAGCGTTGGCAAAGTATCCTATGCAAGGCCGGTTAATTACAAAGTGGGACGGAAAAGCAGTCTTGAAGGCCGAATTTTTGAAAAATAGGCCGGAAAAATATGCCCGATGGCCGAAAAAAAATTATTTCGGCCCACGCATTACAGAATCCGGCCTAAAATGAAATATTCCGGCCTTTATTACCATTAATAAACTACTTTATTTAATTAAAAAAAGCGGTCCGACCATTTTCTGTCGAGCCGCTGCTTTTTTATTTAAAATAACCGTCATTGGTTTTATGGGATAGAAATAATCAGCATAATAACAACTATATCTATTAATAATCCCCTCTTTTCAGTGTTTAATTTAACACATCCAAGAGGGATAGGGTCAAAAGAGGCTATGCATCAATAATCAACCATTTACGATATCTTTTCGTCAATTGCCTCTGCCTTTCCGGCCGAGATTAGAGTTGCGGTTTGCCCCTTTCATTGGATCTTCACCAGCAGCAAATTCCGCGGTATAATCCATTTCATCAACATTTTTCTTCGGGGTTTTAGTGTACTTTTCAACAGCATTTCTTGAAGCTTTCCGCTTAACCATCTTACCATCTCCCTTTCGAGTGTTATGAAGCACCGTTAGATTTCCCGATTCTTGTGTTCATATTCCAGTGGGAGCGCAAATGATTTCACGCTAAACCCGAAAGACAAATCCCCTCTTTACTGGCTTACTCAAGATAAAAGCCCAAGAACAGCAGCACTACCGCCACCATTCCTGGACTAACGTTTTCCGTCTATTCATATTCCCCAATAATCTTAACGGCTTTTTCAGTTATGTCCGTATCAACCGCTTCGTCAAAGTTGAATTCTCCCTTTATAGCGCCGTTTTTCTTGTACATTTCATACTGATCGCGGATGTCATCGACGAACATCTCGCCATTTGGATCAAGTCCTGTGACGAAAACTTCTTCCCACACCGCGGTATCTTTTAGCGCGGTGTACTGTGTCATAATGTCAATTATTTCGTCTTTTCCTTCACCTTTTTTGAAAGCATCGTTATAATCACGGACTCCTTTTAAATACGCGGCCATGAAGCGAAGCGACACATCCTGTTCTTCCTCCATGAATTTTGGCGATCCAAGGACCATCGCAATTTGTGCTTCGGGGGCGAAATCTGTTGCATCACCGAACCGAACATGAATGCCTTCTGATACACCTTGTGTAATGAGCGGTTCAATTTGCAGCGCTGCGGCAATGGAGTCATTTCCAATGGCCGCGAGCATGTTGCCAAAGTCCGGCATGAGAACAAATTCAACATCGTCTTCCTTCAGACCCGCGTGTTCGAGCATTTTACGAAAAATGTAATCATCGACAGCGTGTTCCGTGGAAACGGCTATTTTTTCTCCTTTCAAATCGCTATAGTCTTTTATTTCATCCTGCTTATCAACATCTAGCACAAATGTAAAATACGATTTTCCTTTTACATTGTGGCCTTTATCGGCAATAATTTTTACATCTATCCCCTGGGCAATGGCGTTGAAAAATGAGGCGGATGAAATGCCTCCTGCAATATCGACCTCACCGGATGCGAGAGCCGGCAGCATATCATCACTATTCGAAAATGTGGCAAACTCCACTTCAATGTTGTAGTCATCAAAATACCCTTTTTCTTTTGCGATATAAAAGCCCGCGCCTGACGCAGAACCATCCTCGGCAATGACCACTTTCGTCTTCTTGCTTAAAGGTGCTAAATCGCCTGACGGATTGTCTTTGCTTACGTCGTCATTGACTTTCACTGTTTCCCCTCCCGTACATCCCGCCAGCAAGAAGAAAACACCCAGCATCCCCAGCCACTTTTTCATCGATACTCCCCCTTTACAATCTAGACCCTTGCACTTCCACCTGTAAATGACCCCAAATATCTATAAACTTTGAAGCCATTTCCGGATTGGATCGGATGTCTTCCAGTTTTCTTGGGCGCGGCAAATCGACTTTTATTTCTTCCATAATCTTGCCGGGCTGCGCACTCATGAGCAGCACCCGGTCACTTAAGTACAACGCTTCGTCTATGCTATGAGTGATAAACAACACCGTTTTCTTTGTTTCCGACCAAATGGATAATAGTTCTTCCTGCAAAATATATCGATTCTGCTCATCCAGAGCTCCAAACGGTTCATCCATCAGCAAAATTTCCGGATCGTTTGCAAATGCTCTCGCAATGCTGACCCGCTGCTTCATCCCGCCGGACAATTCTTTCGGGTACATATTTGCGAATTTTGCCAGGCCCACTTTATTCAAAAAATAGGTTGTTCGTTCTTTTACATACGATTTCGGCAAATGACGCATTTTAAGCCCAAACGCTACATTTTCCTCAACCGTTAACCAAGGCAGAATGCCCCGCTCTTGAAACACCATGGACTGGTTTGGACGTTCTATAGTACTTCTTTCAATTTTGAAGTCACCCGAACTCTGGTTTTCAAGGCCCGCTAGTATGCGAAGCAGTGTTGTCTTTCCGCAGCCGCTCGGTCCAACGAGGCAAACAAATTCTCCCTCTTCGATATCGAGTGAAATGTTCTCAAGCGCCGTGACACTGTTTTGTTTTTTATAAAACACTTTCGTCAATTCACGAATCGATATTTTTGGGTTCGCGCCCACGTCCTCACCTCCACGGGATTAGTTTTCGCTGCATCCATCTTAAAAATAATGAAAATATATAGCCAAAAAACGAAATAAGAATCAATCCAACAAACATTTCTTTTAATAAAAATGCACTGTAAGACGTCCAAATCAAATACCCGATTCCTGACCGCGCGCCCATCATTTCAGCGGCGACGATCGTAAGCAGCGCGATAGCCTGCCCCATCTGAATTCCTTCCAGCATGACGGGGAGCGAGCCAGGCAAAGCGATTTTCAAAAAGAACTCTTTTCTGCTGGCTCCATAGTTTTTTGCAACATCCAGGTAAATGGAGTCAATTGAGATGACACCAGCAACTGTATTGATCACGACAGGAAAAAAAACACTTCCCGCAATGGTGACGACTTTCGATCCTTCACCAATACCAAAAATAATTAAAATAATCGGCAATAAAGCAAGCGTGGGAATTGGCATTAACGCCATAATAATAGGAGAAATAAAATGTCGAATTGGTGCATACAAGCCCATACACAAACCGAGGATGATTCCAGGGATGACGCCAAGCAAGAAACCGCCGATGATTCGAGATAAGGAAATAGTTATGTGATAATACAATTCACCGCTTTTAAGCATTTCAATAAATGTCGTAATAATGGCCGTCGGTGGCGGGAAAAAGCGGGCATCAATCAGGCCGCTTTGAGATAAACATTGCCAAATAAGCAAAAGACAAATTGGAGAAACGATCGTTAACGACGTTTTTAATCTCTGTTGGGTTTGTTGTTTACGCCATTCTTGTTTTTCCGTTTCGATTGATTTTTTTATATCTTTCATTTTCACCACCCCTTCATCAAAATAATATGTAGGCGTCCGAAAATGTGTGCAAGAACCGCATTAGAAATGAAAGGGTGTTTTTTTTACATAACGGAAGGGTAACATAAAAATATTTAAGACCATCGCTTTCGGGTTGATATCAATACCGATTGAAGGCTGGACAATTTTGATCACGGAGGGCAAATGATGGAACAGAAGCCGAACAAACGTATTCAATTACATGACTTTAACAACTTGACAAAAACGCTTAGTTTTAATATGTATGATATATGCTGGACCAAGACAAAAGAAGAACGGGAAGCCTATATTGAGTACATAGATGAACAATACAATGCCGACAGATTAACGAATATTTTAAAAAACGTAACGGATATTATAGGCGCACACGTGTTGAATATTGCAAAGCAGGACTACGTACCTCAAGGAGCCAGTGTGACCGTTTTAATCTCCGAAGGCCCCATTGTCGAGGTACCCACAGAATCTTTCGAGGAATCCCCTGGTCCTCTTCCTGAATCGGTTGTTTGTGCATTGGATAAGAGTCATATAACCGTTCATACGTATCCGGAATACCATCCGAATGAAGGGATCAGTACCTTTAGGGCAGATATTGATGTATCTACTTGCGGTGAAATTTCGCCCCTTAAAGCACTAAATTATCTTATTCATTCGTTTGATACGGATATTATGACGATTGATTATCGCGTTCGCGGCTTTACAAGGGACATTAATGGAAACAAATTATTTATTGACCACGATATTAGTTCCATCCAGAACTACATACCAGACGATATCAAAAGCCTGTATGACATGATTGACGTAAATATTTACCAGGAAAATATTTTTCACACGAAGTGCAAGCTGCGGGAATTTGACTTGGACAATTACTTATTCGGACATACAAAAGAAGATCTGCATTCTGATGAAATCAAAGAGATCACAAAAAAACTTCATCATGAAATGGATGAAATATTTTATGGAAAAAATATCACTCCAGGTTCTGAGGAAGAGTCATAAACGTTTTTAAATGGGAATAAGCACACCGATGAGTGTGCTTATTCCCGTTTCCTTTATTCTTTTAAAACTCCGTGATTATGGTTTCGGCTGATACGTCCAAACGCGATTATGATTTTTTGTATCCGGGAATTTCTCCCCTGCTTCCAGCTTAATTTTCTGCGGATCGTTTACATTGCTTCCTGTTTCGCCAATTTCAACATAAACTCCATTGTTCGGCGCCTTTTGTCCGGGCTTAAATTGATGATTTTGTCCCACAATGCTCACTCCTTTTTATTGATGCATGATTAGCTTTTCCGATTTAAATTCGGTTTATGAATGATTTTAAATTTAGCAGATAAAATGAAGCGAATAGATAACCAATTATCGTTCCAAGCGTATTCAAAATAACATCGTCAATGTCAGTCCACCTGTTTGGCAGCCATAGTTGAATGATTTCAATCATTATTGAAAATAATGCGCCTATAGCAGCTGTTTTTAAAAAATCTCTATTTAAGATAGAAAGAAAAAATCCAAATGGCACAAATAAAACGACGTTACCCACTGTATTAATGAAAAATCCCTTGGACAGTTCAAATTGTATTGATGTAAAAGCATGTACTTTTACTCCCCCTTCACGAACGCCTATCCCTAAGGTTGCATGGGGGAAGATAGTAAAATAAAGGATAGGTACGATTGATAATAACAAAGCTAGTTTTTTTCCACTTGTTCCTGTCATTTTGTTCTTACCTTATCCTTTTTCTGCTCGGGTGAGAATAAACTGTTTACAACTGAGCCGCTCTGCAGTGTTTGGAAAAAAAACTGAATCCTCTATCTCCTTATATATTCTGGATGTCTGTTCTACTATGCCACTTCCACGCACTTGATATTATGTCTTGAAGCCCCATTTCGGCTTTCCAGCCAATCTCGTTAAATATCTTTTCAGAGGAAGCGACAAGCTGTGCCGGGTCCCCCGCACGGCGGCCAGTGTACACCACATTTGCCGGGCGTCCTGTAATCTGTTCACATGTTTCAATTACTTCTTTAACCGAATATCCTTTGCCGTTGCCCAAATTGTATACAGCCGTATTTAAATGACCATTAAGCAATCCTTGTAATGCGGCAATATGCGCTTTCGCTAAATCCGTGACATGAATATAATCGCGGATACACGTACCGTCCGTTGTCTCATAATCCGTTCCAAACACCGAAATGCTCTCCCGCTGTCCGAGCAAATGCTCCAGCACAATTGGGATTAAATGTGTTTCGGGATGATGGTCTTCACCAATCTCTGCTGTCTCATAAGCACCGGCTGCATTAAAATAGCGAAGTGCCACGTATTTCAAACCGTAACTCGCTGCAAAATCTGCTAAAATATGTTCAATCATCAGTTTAGAACGGCCGTATGGATTGATTGGATTCGTTGCGGTGTTTTCCGTAATCATATCCACAGCCGGAATGCCATATGTTGCTGCTGTCGAAGAAAAAATAAAATGATTTACATTGTACTTTCTCATTAAACGAAGAAGCGTCAGCGTTGCTGCCACGTTATTGTCATAGTATTTCTGCGGCTTCTCCACTGACTCCCCAACAAGACTGAACGCCGCAAAATGCATAACCGCCTCAATTGGGTATTTTTCAAAAACCTCTGCCAGATCTGCTTCCGAACAGAGGTCTCCCTGTACAAATGCCGCCCGATTATCCACCGCCCACCGGTGGCCTGTCGACAAATTATCCAATACGACAACCTCTTTTGTTTTCACCAGTTCTTTCACTAAATGGCTGCCGATATAACCGGCCCCGCCTACTACCAGAATCATAATGTCCCCCCCCTGAAAATTAAGATAAAACGAACATTCCGTTTTGCCGCCATCCATCTTTAGGCTTGTCCTTTTTATACTATCAATTACAGCAAGCTGTGAATAAAGCAAGTCTTCTTTTGCTCTCATTTTATAACCCGTTATTCCTTGTCAGACAGATACGTTTTGTCTGCATCCGTTTTTCTTTACTTCTAAGCTTGCAAGCCGGCTGTGAAGAAACAATGTGCAGTCATCAATTTCTTTTTGTGTTAAAAGAGGATTGGCAGCATTTTTTTGCTGGGTTGCTTTTTCAATCAATTTAAGCCCTTTTGCATTTTGATCTTTGTATCTCGGAATTAAATGGATGTGAAAATGTCTTACCTGCTCACTGATGACAACTGTATAAACTCTTTCTGCTTTATAATAGTGAGTTAACAAAAAAGAAATATATTTAATGGTTTGGCTGACAGCATTTAATTCTTCTCCGGTTAACTCACACCAGCTTTCCACATGTCTTTTCGGCTCGACGTACAGATAGCCTAAAATATTGGATTGAATTGGGCCGTGGTATACTTGCAACAAAGAATGCTCGTAGATGAAAGGGATGCTTTCATTAGCATGCTTTTGGCATATGAGGCAGTTTTTCATAAAACAGTCCCCTTTTTTAAAAAAATCATACTGAAACGATCAAACGTTATCTTCTTATTGGACAACCTTTGATTTTTGGTGCAAATAGCCTTCCACCAGCTTCTCATAGTCATGCTGGGCATGTAATATTACTTCAATCATTTCCCTGACCGCCCCGTTTCCGCCGGAAGCATTTGTTACGCTGTCAACCCGTTTTTTCAGATACGCTGCCGCATCACTGGGGGCAAATGAGTGCCCAACATTTTTCGCTATAATTGTATCGTTTAAATCATCACCCATATAGCAGATCTGCTGGCGGTTTAATTTTGTTTTTTTCATTAATTCGCGCAAGACAGCCAGCTTATCGCTTATTCCTTGATAAACATAATCAATCCCTAATTCCCGGGAGCGAATCTCTACCGATTCTGATTTACGGCCTGAAATGATGGCAATTTGCATGCCGGCATATTTCGCTAAACTGATGCCCATTCCATCCTTAACATGAAAGCTCTTCATTTCTGTACCATCCGAGCCAATGAACAATTTCCCGTCCGTAAGTACGCCATCAACATCCAAGATAATTAACTTTATCTGTTTTAGCTTATCCATCATTAAATCCCCATTTTCGTTAAGTCATGCATGTGGATCATCGCTATGACCTGTCTATTTTCGTTTACAACTGGAAGCACATTTATTTTATTGTCTTCCATCAGCTTTAACGCTTCGGCAGCAAGCATACTCGTTTTAGCATAAAGTGGATTTTTCGTATGAAATTCCTTTACAAGTTTGTCAAAAATATTGCTTCCGGCCGTTAGTGCCCTTCTAATATCACCATCCGTTAAAATGCCTGTTAAATGGCCGCTTTGATCAACGATGCTAATTGCCCCCAGACCGGAAGCCGTAATGATAAACAATACGTCCTTGATATTATCGTCAATATAAGCGACTGGATTTTTCTTTGTTTCTTGAATAATATCTTCAACTGTCAGCAATAACTGCCTGCCAAGAGAGCCGCCCGGGTGAAACAGGGCAAAGTTTTGGGGTGTAAATCCTCTCGCTTTCAGCAAAGCAATCGCCAGCGCATCCCCTAAAGCCAAAGTCAGTGTCGTGCTTGTGGTTGGTGCTAAACCAAGCGGGCAGGCTTCTTTTACCTTCCCAATGGAAATGGTGATATTTGATTTTTCTGCAAGAGTCGATTGGTCATTCCCAACCAATGTGATAATCTTTGCTCCGATTCTTTTAATAGAAGGCAGTGTCTTTAAGATTTCTTCTGTTTCTCCACTGTTTGAAATCGCGATTACAATATCATCTTCTGTCACCATTCCCAAATCGCCATGGAGCCCTTCAGCTGGATGAAGAAAAAGAGAAGGAGTGCCTGTACTTGCTAAAGTAGCGGCAATTTTCTTCCCGACGATACCGGATTTCCCCATTCCTGTTATAATAACACGATGACTGCACTTTAAGATAAGCTCAATCGCTTGATTCATCTCATCACCAAGATGATTGCCCAGCTCTTTAATAGCACTCGCCTCAATCTCCAGGACTTCTTTTACACTGTCAAGGTAATTCGATTTAGCTTTCATAAAGTTTGTCATCTTATTATCGCTCCTGTAATGAAAAGTTTTTCATCATTTGATCGATTTCTTTAATTGGTTTCAACACTTCCTCCAGCTCCTGGAGCTTAATCATATTGGGGCCGTCTGACCAGGCTTCGTCCGGATTCGGATGCACTTCTGCAAAGAGCGCATCGATTCCGACTGCCACTGCTGCACGCGACAGATTAGGAACAAACTCTCGCTTCCCGCCAGTGGATGTACCGTTGCCTCCCGGAATTTGTACACTATGGGTAGCATCAAAAACAACCGGCACACCTAACTCTCTCATAGCAGGAAGAGACCTCATATCCACCACCAGGTTGTTATAGCCGAATGATGAGCCTCTTTCTGTTAATAAAATATTCTCATTCCCAGACTCCTTGAGTTTTATGATTACATTTTTCATATCCCATGGAGCAAGAAACTGCCCTTTTTTCACATTGATAATTTTATTGGTGTTTGCGGCTGCCACAAGTAAATCAGTTTGACGGCATAAAAATGCGGGAATTTGAATGATATCCAACACTTGTCCGGCCGGCTCTGCCTGGCTTGCTTCATGAATATCGGATGTAACTGGCACGTTAAATTCCCTTTTGACTTTCGCTAAAATTTCTAATCCTCTTTCCAAACCAGGGCCTCGATTGGCGTAAATGGACGAGCGGTTTGCTTTATCGAATGATGCTTTAAACACAAACGGAATATCCAATTTCCGGGCAATTTCTTTAATCGTACCAGCTGTCTCCATCACCAGCTCTTCACTTTCAATTACACAGGGACCTGCTATTAACACAAACGGTTTGTCATTCCCAAAAATAATCTGGTCGTTTAATTTTATTTCGTTCACCGCACAAAACCTCCTAATAGTTCTTCTACTTTTTGAATATCCCCCGGCACATCTACACCAACAGCATCAAATGTTGTTTGAATGACTTTAATGTTGTATCCATTTTCAATAAGGCGCAGTTGTTCAAGCATCTCAATTTCTTCAAGTCTGGACTTCGGCATTTTGATAAAATCCATTAAAATCTGCTTAGGGTAGCAATAAATGCCTAAATGCTTGTAATATGCTGTATTCTCCTGCGTCCTTTTATATGGAATAGGCGACCTGGAAAAGTAAAGGGCATTTTGGTCTTGTCCCTCTACCACTTTCACCACATTTGGATTGATAATATCTTCTTCATTTTCAATTTTTACTTTTGCAGTTATTACACTTTCCGGACTTTTTTTGGCAAGAGAGACGATCTCATCAATTAAGTCCGGATGAATTAAAGGTTCATCGCCTTGAATATTAATGAAAATATCGCCTTCTATTTTTTCAGCCACTTCAGCGATACGGTCAGAACCCGATTCATGATTATCCCTGGTAATCATCACACTGCCGCCAAATGTTTGTACTTCCTCATAAATTTCCGGATGATCCGTCGCCACAATGACATTATCAATCAGCGCAGCTGACTTCACCCGCTGATATACGTGCTCTATCATCGTTTTGCCATGGATCAGTGCAAGAGGCTTTCCGGGAAAACGGGTCGAACCGAAACGGGCCGGAATCACAGCAATGGTCTTCATTGATTTTCAACACCTCTTTTTCAAAATTTTTACTCTTCCACACAAAAAAAAAGAGCCTTCACATATGCTCTTAACCTCTGCTTATTCACATTAAAAAAATTTGTATGCTTTAACCTTAAATTTTTTACAAACCAATATGTAACCTAAAATATTAATAAACGCGACAGACACCATGCTTGCAAACGCTGCACCGTTAATTCCATACAAAGGAATCAATACAAAATTAAGCCCGACATTTAAGAGGCAGGCTCCTAAATTCCCATACAGCTGCAGCTTGGTTTCTCCGGTCATTGATAACATATACCACACACTGCCTACTGCAGTAAAAATAAATTGTCCTATCGCTCTTAAGCTTAGTGATAGATGGCCTGCAATAAACTCTGCTCCAAATAAAAAAAGAATATATTTTGAAAATATAACCAATATTAACACTGTTAATAAAGAGATTATCCCAAGTATTCTAGTAGATTTGATATAAAGATTTTTTACTTCAAGCAGCTTATCAGCCTGATATAAATTTGATATTTTAGGGGCGAATACAGAGTTAAAGATAAGTAAAATCATTGAAGTAAGTGTTGCCACTTGCACTGCTATTTGATATACCCCAACATCAGTTTTTGTCATCATATGCCCAATCATAATTAAATCAATACGATCCATAATAATGCCCAGCATGGAAGAAAAAACAAGCGGGTAAGAATATTTTACAAATTCTAGATCGAAAATGATTTTACCAAATCGATTTTTGTTTTTGTAAAAATAATACATATTAGCGAAAAGAAAAGAACTATATAAAGCGATCAAAATACTAAACATATTCTTCCCAATTAAATAGTAAGCAACAACAGCTGCTATTATACGCAATAACATGGAAAGAAAGCCGTTAATAAAGTAAAACTCTTTAAATTTCCCAGTGTGTCTGTATACACCAAAAAAGATATGCTCCATTGAAAAAAGCCATATCAGCGGCATAAACCATTTAAGATATTGATTTTCGATAAAAACAAGAGAAATGGTTATGATAAGAAACGAAACTATTGTGTTTACTAAAAAACTAAAACTCACATATGTGTTTCCATTTCTAGGCATATAATAGATTAAACCATTATCCAAACCTGCTCTGGCAAAAACCATGAGAAATGTAACCAGGGCGAAAGCATAAGAATATTCCCCAAATAATTCAACACCGTAAAGCCGTGTTAAAATCAATGAAAAAACCATCATTGACAAGGCATAAGCAGCTTTTCCAAAAAGAGAATCTATAAACTTTTTAATAAAATCACTTTGAAAGATATCAATGATATGAATATTGCTATTAACTTTACTAAACAATGAAAAGGCCCCTTTTCATCCAATTTCAATTAAGATTTTTTCTGACTTGTACGTAACGATAAGCAGAAAAAAATGATTACGCCCCTAAAAAATACTGAATTTCCCAATTATTTAAATTGATATGATTGATTTTTCTAAAGATTAAAATTGACAAAACAGGAGGAGTCCACCTTATACCTTATATTTTATATATTTCTTGCCCATACCAGCCCTATTTATAAATTCTTCATATGTTTTCCTCGAGATCTTCCCACTGGAAAAATACTCCATATGCAATAAATAGCTCATAATGTAATTTTTCATTTGCTGATTATTCATGTTTTTATATATGCTGTCACCAAGAAAAGTAACTTTTTTTCCAACTATTCTGCTTTCCAGGCCAACGGTGGAATTAATCGTTATTACTTCACTGCTTTTCTTTATTAATTCAAAGGTATTATTGCTAGAGATAATGATATTTTCTTTTTCTTTCAATTTAAGTACTTCACATATAACATCCTGATTAATTTCAGCTGGATGCATCTTTATTACTAATCTCTTTCTTTTCTCTTTGCTGATCCGAATTGCTTCTTTTAAACCATCAAGAATATTTTTTTTATTGTAATTAAGGATTATTTGGGCATCAGTGCTTACTTGCATTGGAAAAAAGATAAATTCTTCTTTGTAATCAAAAGTATCTGCTTGATATTCAACTTTTTTAAAGGTCTTCATATCGCTAAAATGATAGCTATTTTCTGCTGCTATACCGAAAATTCTTTCTAAATAACAAAAGTTAATTTGAATGAACTTTTTTATTTTTACTTTTGCATCTAAATTTCTAGCCTGCCCAATTTTATGGCTTTTAAACTTTTTGGTTAAATATTCCTCCCTCCAACTATTGTATTCTTTTTCAGTAACTTGATAATTATTTAAAATATTTATATTGCTAAATAAAGATGATTGTTTATCAGTTCCTTGAGGATCTACAAAAGTTCTATCCGGAATGTTTCCATAGCCTACATACAAGGTTTTTATATTATATTTTTCAGCAACATCACTAATTGCTATTTGATTTATTAACCTTCCGCTAGGAATGATTACTAAATCCCATTTTCTTTTTTTGTACTGTTTTTCCATAAATTTTTTAAAAGAACCATAAACCCACTCTGCCTCTTCATGCGTTAGTCTTTTAGTTAGTTCGCTAAAAGAAACTTCATCAAACCGTTCGTAAGTATCTTTTTTTATTAAATATATCTTTTCTCTTTTTATCTTTAAAAATAAATAAATAAATAAATTATTTGCCAAATATTCAATTTCGATATTTTTCTTGTAGAATTCTTCATAAAATCTTTGAAAAAAACCATAATCTTCTGAATTGGATATGTTAATTAAAATCTTCAACGATAAATCACCTCAATTTATCAAATAATTAATTACAAGATTTAGCTGCTTAAAGACCCAACTTCTTTTACTCTCGGATTTTTAAATGATTTCTTGTTTACTATTAATAGAAGAATCAAAAGCGTTAAAATTAATTCGTTTCCTGTTATAAAATCATTGAGCAACATGTAATAAGCCATTAAAGCGCCTATAATTTCGAAATTATTTTTAACATATTTATTCATTATTTCATTAAAAATGAGGATAGCTATCAGGCCAACAATAAAGCCGTACCTATACATTGCCCTAAAAAATGCATTATGAGGTCTATGATGGCTTTGTTCATCCATTGTTGTCCCATTTCCCATCACTAAAAAATCACCTTGCAAAATACGATTAACAAAATCAAGATTAGCAGAGAACCTTGAATAGTTAGAAGAATCGGCAATATTCATTATCCTTTCATATCCACCTGTAACCTGAGTGTAACTTACATGATTAACGTAATAAGAAGATACTAGAAAAATAAAAATAATAGATAACAGGACAATTAAGTGCATCTGTAAAAAAAATCTAAATCTAGATAAGAGATTTTTGATAAATTTAAGAGAGAGGATCTCGAATATTACAACTGCTAAAATAAAATTTCTGCTGAAACTAAAAATCCCGAGTGACAATATAATTAAGGACACTATATTGTTATTGTAATTCCGGAAGAAGATATACGTTAAAAATAAGTAATACCCTGAGATATTAGGGTCCAAAAAACTTCCAGTCAGTCTTCCGTGGATTCGAAATAAAAAGTATTGAATTGGGTAAACAAGGAATATTACTTTTATAAATTTAATCTCTATAGAAGAAAAATTCACATATTCCATTCTTGACAGGATCAGAGCTGATAAAATCCCAATAACGACATAAAAACTAGTGTATTCACCAAAGAAGATTTGTATTACTGATATACCAGTTATTGTGATTAAGTAAAGAACATTAGAAACTTTCATTTCAATGTTTTTCAAATTTAGAACTATGAAAATTGAAAGTATAACTGTTAATAGCATCCTTTGAAAATACCAAGGACCTAAGTAATTTCCAACTTCTTGGTATATACCGTTGTAATTAAATTCCAAAGACTTAGGAAGCAGAAAATATATTATGATAAATGAAAATAATAACGTCTTAAACGCATTTACTTTTACGGTCATTTTTAATACCTTTTTTCAAAATAGACAGTTTTGTAATTATTTAGAGTTAATGAGATATCAAAATTATCAATAATATTTTTCTTAGATTCTTTGCCCATTTCCCGGATAACATTTGTGTTATTTAACAAGAAATTTATTTTATTCGAAGCTTCTTGAGAATCATGGAATATATACCCATTCAGATTTTTATTTACTGTGTCAACATTTCCTGTTGATTTTTTTACCAAAACGGGCTTGTTTAAATACATAGCTTCTAAAACAGAAAGAGGTAGCCCTTCCCATAAAGAAGTTTGGATATATATATCAAAACTTTTTACCTTTTTTAAAACTTCTTCTCTACTTAACCATCCAGTTGTTTCTATGTTTTTGCTTTTTAATTCTGACCTAAGATTCCCCTCACCAATCCACACGAATTGGATTTGAGGAAAATTTTCTGCAATTTCATTAAATAATGAAGGATTTTTTTGATACTCGATTCTCCCAACACTTCCAATAATGATGTTATTTTTTTCTTCTTTTTCTGTATTGCTTCTAAGTAAATCGTTATCGAGTTGAGCAAGGTTAATACCATTATTTATACAGATAACGTTGGAAGAAAATTTTTGTGCTTCTTTTTTTTCAGAATCTGACACCGCAATAACGATTCCCCCTAATCCAGAGAGGATTTTTTCAGCAAATAAGAATATCTTTCTAGCAAACAGCGGCAAGTCCATCCTTAAAAACGCAAGTCCATGAGGGTTGTAGAAAAGCCTGCCTTTATAATTTACTGCCTTAGCAGCAACTCTTCCTACAAAACCCGCTTTAGAGGAATGCAGATGTAAAACATCTGGGTTCTCCTCTTTAATAATTTTCGTCAACTTGACTATTGCTTTAGTGCTATTTTTTAGTGACATGTCCACCGGTATAAACCTGATAGATGAGTGGAAATCTTTTTTAAAGCCAATAGGCGTTTCTTTCCTTTTTGAATAGACAACAATTACTTCATGATCATGAGATAGTTCATTACATAAATCCACCAGAAAGCTGTACACGCCTCCTCCAAAAGCTTCTGTTACTTGAACAATTTTCATTTAAGATTTCCCCATTCTTCTACTCTCTTTAATAAATTCATCACCATTCTTACACTGTAAATTGAATTATTTAATAAGCTCCTTTACGTAGCAAAACAATTTCAACTGTTTTTAATAAAATCCAGGCTTCAAGTTTCATAGATTGATTTTCAACATAATAAAGCTCCACCTCTACACGCTCCGGGTAATGAACCGAACTTCTTCCGCAAACCTGCCAGTAGCCGCTCATTCCCGGCTTAACGGATAAAAATTGATTTGCTTTTTCTCCGTATTCCGCTAATTCATCTTTAATAACGGGACGCGGGCCAATTAAACTCATTTCTCCTTTCAGCACATTAATGATTTGCGGGATTTCATCAAGGCTTGTTTTCCGCAAAAATTCCCCGAATTTTGTAATGCGGGGATCTTCGTGAGGTTCAAGTTTATAGCTATTGTCAATGTACTTTGCATACAATTCTTTGTTTTCTCTCAGCTTCTGGTCTGCATTCATGACCATTGACCGGAATTTGTAAATATAAAACTTTTCTCCGTTTTTTCCAATCCGCTGCTGTTTGAAAAAGACAGACCCTTTATTTTCACCAAACATATAGCAGACTCCTATAAAAAACCATACAGGCATGGTAAGAAGCAGCGCAATGAACGCACCCAAAAAATCGATCAGCCTTTTTGTGGCCGCAAATGCTTTGGAACGGTCTTCGTAACTTGTATAAGTCCCAGCTGAATGAACAGCGGCCATTTCGGAAGCCCCCGTTTGTATATTATCCAACCAACTCCCTGCCCTTCACTTGTTCTACTTTCTCAAGCAAATAGGTTATGAGTTCTTCACTAATATCATGGTCCTGCAGGGCAAATTCAAGTGTCGTTTTTACAAAACCAAGTTTTTCTCCGACATCGTACCGGTTTCCTTCAAATTCATAGGCGAAGACACGCTGGATTTCATTCAATGCCTGGATGGCGTCTGTCAGCTGAATCTCTCCTCCTGCTCCTTTTTGCTGCTTATCGAGAAACATGAAAATTTCCGGGCGCAAAATATAGCGGCCCATGATGGCCAGATTCGATGGCTGTGTGCCCGGTGCTGGTTTTTCCACAAACTGATTTACCTGATAGCGCAGTCCTTGTCTTGAGGCAGGATCGATAATGCCATAGCGGTATGCTTCATGATCGGGCACTTGCTGTACGCCAATAATTGATGATTGTGTCTGCTCGTACTGGTCAATCAGTTGTTTCAAGCATGGTGTGTCGCTTTGGACAATGTCATCGCCGAGCAATACAGCAAATGGTTCATCTCCAATAAAGTTACGCGCGCACCACACGGCATGTCCAAGTCCTTGCGGCTCTTTTTGCCGTATGTAATGAATGTCGGCGAGGTTGGAGGAGTGGCGCACTTTTTCAAGAAGGCCCATTTTTCCTTTTTCACTTAAGTTGCGTTCAAGCTCTGCTGACGCGTCAAAGTGATCTTCAATCGCTCGTTTTCCTTTTCCTGTGACAATAATGATGTCTTCGATGCCAGAAGCAATTGCTTCTTCGACTATGTATTGGATCGTTGGCTTATCGACAATCGGCAGCATTTCTTTCGGCAATGCCTTCGTTGCGGGGAGAAACCGTGTACCGAGTCCCGCTGCTGGTATAATTGCTTTTTTTACTTTTCTCATCATCATTTTCCCCTTTGCAATGTAAATAACAAATGAAAATCCATAGTTTATCTATGTCCTTTCATTCAATATTTAGATATCTTTCTTTTTTGGAAAATAGGGCATCCAACCCTTCCTCACACCGCACGCTTGACGACAGGCGTCTAAGCGCTCCGTATCTTGGAACACCACCGTGCGGCCGAGTGCCTCCATTGATAAAGGAACAGGAGACATTACCTGACTGATAAAACATCTTCAATATTCTTAATTTTCTGTTAATAATTTGAGCGGAGGATTACAGAAGTGCATTGCAAAAAGTGATGTTGTAAATATCTATCTAGCCAGTTGGATCGTCACAATATGTAATCTCCAAAATTATTTTGCTGGCTCTCGTTCTTAATACAGAACATTTTCTTCAAAAAAAAAGGTCATTACCAGCAAGTTTTTTATATAGAACCATAGTAGTAATAATAATTTAAATCATTCCTTTTCCGGTTATTTAATACGGCTCCAAGCAGTTTCGCTTTCGCGTTTTGAAGAAGTTCTTTCGCTTTCTGTGCACTGTCAATGTCTGTTTTTCCACTGTTGACGACGAATATTGTCCCGTCACACTGGTTAGCAAGCACCTGTGCATCTGTGACAGCAAGAACAGGCGGTGTGTCAAACATCACAAAGTCATACTCACTTAGCGTCTTTTTCAGAAATTCTTTCATCGCGAAGGAGCCAAGCAGTTCGGCAGGATTTGGTGGAATGGGTCCTGACGTTAGTACATACAGGCTGTCAACTTCTGTTCTATTAACTGTTTCTTGAAGCGGCGATTGTTTTGTCAGTACGTTCGTTAATCCACTGGTATTTGGGAGACCAAATGTATAATGAATGGTCGGTTTTCGCAAGTCAGCGTCAACAAGCAAGACCTTCTTTCCTTTATTGGCAAAAATGACGGCTAGATTGGAAACTGTTGTTGATTTTCCTTCCTCTGGGCTTGCTGACGTGACTAGAAGCGAGCGGAATGATTGGTCAACTGATGAGAATAGAATGTTTGACCGAATCGTCCGGTATTGCTCAGAGATTGGTGATTGTGCATTATTTCTCGCAATGAGATTATGTCCTGCTAAACCAGGCGATTTCCTTTGTTTTTTTCGTTTAAGAGCCAAGGGTCCCACTCCTTTCGACCGTTTGATTTAGGTTTGTTCTTTTTCTTTCAATTGCCGTATCATCTTGAATCCTTGTGACGCTGCCTAGTACAGGCAGTTCAAGTAATTTTTCTATATCCTGTTCGGATTTAATCGTGTTATCCATGTACTCAAGCAGGAAGGCAAGCCCGACACCAGCCATTAAGCCGACAACAATCGCGGTCGCGATGTTTAAAAGCGGCTGCGGTTTTACTGGTGCAGAGCCTTCTTTTACTTCCGCTGGAGCAAGAATAGTGACATTGTCCACATTCATAATCTTTATCACTTCTTCCTGAAATACGTTTGCAGTTTCATTTGCGATGCCGGCGGCCCTGTGATGATCCTGATCTTCTACTCTAATATTTACTACCTGTGAATCCTGTTCACTGGAGACGCTAATCTTTTCTGACAGCTGTTCAGCTGTTAAGCCGACAGAAAGATTGTTGGATACTTTTTCTAAAATCGCCGGCGATTTCATAATAACATTGTACGTACTGATCAGCTGGAGACTCGTCTGGACATTGTCCTGATTATACAGCTGCTGTTCTGTTTTAGTCTGGTTTACGAGAACCTGTGTTGATGCTTGATATATCGGTGTTAAAACAAAATAACTGACAATTCCGCTAGCGAGAGCCGCCAAGATTGTTATAAGCACGATCAATTTGGTCCTTTTTTTCAATGTTGCAGCAAGCTCTTTCAAGCTGATGGTCTCTTCCATGTCTTTCCTCCTACAAAGGGAATATTCGGTAGAAATCTTTGCATCATGTGAAACATAAATGCAGAATGCTGTCTGTGTACATGCAATCTATGCGTACGGCTCCACTTGAACAGTTACAAAGAAAATTTTTATAGTTTTATCTAGCAGAATGCATTGTAAAATTTATACTATTCTGCTTTTCTATAAAAACTGTGCACTCAACAAGATTTGGTAAAATGCCGCCGCCTTTTTACTCAACTCTTTTGTCGTCATATGTACATTATAAAGAACAATAGTGTTCTTTGTACAGAACTTTTTAAATTCTTTAATTTAGATTCATCCTATTAATAAAAATGTGAATCTATATTCTTCTCCCATGTTTTACACACCCAAGTAATTAGGTTTTGCGGACTGACGAAAGTTTTTCATTGAGAACGAACTGAGCAGTTATGGATGTAACGTAATCAAATCCATGCTGTTGACTACTGCTTTTTAGATCGTTTCCGGAGATAACGATTGTTTTGTCAGCATGTTTGTAAAAACCCCTTCGGATTACACAACTATTATCCTTGCTTTTCAATTTTGAGAAGCTTTGTGAAGAGCTAACAATTTATCAAAACTGGCATTGTATGGACAATCGGCGCATCCATTCAAGTTTCCTCTCCTTATTAATGGAAATAATAGAATCATAGCATATCAATCGTAAATATTTTGTCGTTTCCCATCAAAAGTTTTTAACGTGTTTTGTCATTTTGAAAATAAAAAAGAACCTGATTCTGCCTTTTTGCTGAATCAGGTTTTCCACGCTTTCCAATTGATAACATAAGCATTTATGTGTGCTTCCGTGAGATAAACTGCACAGAAGCTCTGGCGTCCCGGTTTCTTTGTTGGACATTATTTTGTTTCCTGCATTAATTATATTAAGCCAAAAAATTTCTTTTTACGAGAAATAAGGTACGGCGGTTCTTTTGAAATGCATCCGCCAGTTAAAACGGTTTTAGCATTTTGGCGGAAGTAGTCTGCATAGCCGGAATCAATAGAGCCATAGGCTTTTACAAGGCCGATTTCACGTGTAGATAGGTTATGCGCATCAGACGCGATAAAGTGTGTTAAGTTTGCTTCGATCAGCTGTATGGATAAATTTTTTATTTTTTTTCCGAATTTTCCATCAATAGATGCCGCGGTAATTTGGGAGAGCGCGCCGTTTTTAATGAGCTTGTACAACATATCAGGGTTTTCCATAATGGCAGCGTTTCGCTCTGGATGCACGATAATCGGGGTAATACCATTCAGCTGCAAATCAAACAATATCTGCTCGGTAAATGCCGGAATTCCGTTTGATGGAAGTTCAACAAGCATATAGCTCGATCCGTTAATTGTGAGAAGTTTATTTTTTTTGTAGTCATCCAACAGTTCACCATATATGCGTATTTCCTGTCCGGAGCAAATTATCATGTTAATGCCGGCTTTCTGGATGTTAGCATTTAGTTCCTTAACTGCTGCTTCAATACGATTTTTTTCGTTATGGTACCGGCCATTTTTGTGATGAGGAGTTGCGACAATAGCAGTGATTCCATTCTCCAACGCCCGCTTCACCAATTCCATGCTTTCTAGCAAGTCTTTTGGTCCATCGTCTAGATTCGGCAATATATGGCAGTGAAGATCGATCATTTTTCGGACTCCTTCCATTCCTATAACAAGGCTGCTCCTTTCTTTGTTTAAGGGATATTTATATGTTCTTTAAACACTGAACTTAAACGCTTTCTTTCATTTTCAGAAACGATGTAATAATAAACACCGTTTATTATCTCACCGTAACCGTCGATCTTTTCCGATTGAAAGTTATTTTTGGCATTCCCATATTGTTTTTGAATAGATATCATGTCGCTAATAGATAAATTGGTTTCAACATTGCTTGCAACTGCATCTAAAATGTCATTGTATTTCAAAATGTTCCATTGCGCATCTCCTTTTTCAATTATGAACTGAATAACTTGGCGCTGACGCATCTGGCGGCCAAAATCCCCCTGTGGATCCTCATACCTCATACGTGAATAATTAAGAGCTTCTTTGCCGTTTAACGTAAGTGTTCCTTCCGGAAAAACATCTCCCTTATATGAAAAAGCAAAAGGATTAACCACCGTCACACCACCCACAGCGTCAACCAGCTCTTCAAGACCTTCCATATTCATTTTTACGTAATAATCAACCGGCATATCAAGAAAGTCCTCCACCGTTTTCGCAGCCATATCAATACCGCCAAATGCATACGCGTGATTGATTTTATCTTCTGTTCCTTTTTCAGCAATGGTCACACGTGTATCGCGCGGTATACTCAGCATCTTCACTGAATCATCCGCAATTGACATTAGAATCATTGTATCCGATCGGCCTTCATCGTTTTCCCGTTCGTCAACGCCCATCAATAAAACAGTAAATCCGCTTCCCTCAAGCTGTAAATCTTCCGTTCGCTTTTCGCTCTGTAATACTTCTCCATCGAATGCGGTGCGGACTGAATTATATACAGCAAATGCGACACCTGCAGCCGACAAGAAAAAGATGGCAACCAGTACTAACAATACCTTTTTCTTGCTTATTTTCTTTTTACCATGTCCTGTTCTTTCCATTCCCACTCTCCTATTAATCATAATCTTTGCACTTTAAATTACCATGTTTTCACAAAAGAAAATAGTGGAAAAAATTTTTTTCTCTTTACTTTTTTAAAAAATCACCTCCGTTTATTCTTTTCTAAAATAAAAAAACCCCCTTTGTGATGATCGAACACATAAGAGGGCCCCAAAGGTGAAATCAAGTTATGGTTTTTAAGTTAAAAGTCAAATTTCTGCTTAGATTCATATGGCTTGCATTAACAGCGGGTTGATCACTTCTTCATTTTACGGAAAAGCCCAATGCCGGTTCGTCTTCCGATCATACTTATGGTACGCTTGTTGGAAATCCGTCTTTTTTAGCTGCCGCCACCTTGCTTTCCAGCCTCTTCAGCTGCTTTTAATAAAGTCTCCTGTAGCTTTGCTTTATATAAAGGATTTGATAATGTCTCCATTACGACATCTTGCAGGTGTTTCCTGAATTCTTGACTTTTCATTGAAGTTTGGATTGTTTTTTGCATTTCAGGATCTTGAAAAACGCCTAAAAGCATTTTTTGATAGTCCGGATCTGTCATTAAACCTTTCATTAGTTTTTCGTGTTCTGTTTGCATGCTTTTTGCGAAGCTTTCTGCAAATTTCGGATCCTCAAAAGCCTTTTTCCAAAACTCTTGTCCTTTATCAGATGTTAACGTTGTTTGAATGGTTTTGGTTACGGCCTGTTGGTCCATGACAAGGGCCTGCTGGATTTCTTTATCTTTCATTAGTTCCTGGAGTGCTTTTTTTCCATCATCTGTTTTTAAAATATCGATCACCATTTTCTTTGTTTCCTCATAATCGGCCTGACCTGCGGATTCCCCATTGGCTGCACAGCCAGCGATCAGTATACTGACGAATGAAAATAGCATCATCATGAGGAGCGAGTAACTCTTCATTAATCCAGCACCTTTCTATTTGCAATTTGCTATTTATATTTTGAATAAGTTAGGAGAAGTTATACAGGGAAAATGCTGGTTCTAGTGCTAAAACCATTGATAAAGACAGAGGAGTTGCATAGACGGTTCCCGACAGTCAATGCCTTTTCTTCTTTACCAACTAAAAAAACCCCCTTATCGTGTGATGATTCTACACATAAGAAGGTTTACCGATCATGGTTTTATTATTTTAGTTAAAAGCGCATTTTCAGCATCTTCAATCCAAAAACGTTGATCAGCCTGGTTACACTCCCGCTAAGCGGGAAACGTCACGGGCAATCATGACTTCTTCGTTTGTTGGAATCACGATGACTTTCACCGGTGAATGCGGGTAGCTGATAAACGCTTCTTTGCCTCTGACGTTGTTAAGCGCAGGATCCCAGTACACACCCATAAATTCTAGTCCGCGTAAAATTCGTGCACGGGAGGCGATGTCATTTTCGCCAATGCCGGCTGTGAAAATAATCGCATCTACGCCTGACATGCGTGCTGCGTAAGAACCGATATATTTATGAATGCGGTTCGCGAATACTTCAAGCGCCGTCTCTGCCCGTTCGTTCCCTTCATCCGCCGCATTTGTAATATCACGCAAATCACTCGACAAGCCTGAGATACCAAGCATACCGCTTTTTTTATTCAATGTATCAAGCACTTCATCGGCAGTCTGTCCTGTTTTCTCCATAATGTATGGCATTAAGGCTGGGTCGATATTCCCTGACCGTGTACCCATTGCCACACCGGCAAGCGGGGTGAAGCCCATCGATGTATCAATTGACTTGCCGCCTTCGATCGCCGCAATACTTGCGCCGTTTCCGAGGTGGCAGGAAATTAAGCGCAAATGTTCGATCGGACGGCCAAGCAGCTGTGCCGCGCGTTCTGACACGTATTTATGTGATGTGCCGTGGAACCCGTATTTGCGGATGCCGTATTCTTTGTAATATTCGTATGGCAGGCTGTATAAGAAAGATTTTTCAGGCATCGTTTGGTGAAATGCTGTATCGAACACTGCAACAGACGGCACATTTGGCAAAACAGCACGAAATGCACGAATGCCGGTGACATTTGCCGGGTTGTGAAGCGGCGCCAGTTCCGATAATTCATCTATTTGCGCCAGTGTTGCATCATCAATTAAGACAGAATCATTGAAGGCTTCTCCACCGTGGACAACCCGATGGCCGATCCCGTCAATTTCATCAAGTGATGCGACAATTTTGTTTGATACTAATTTAGAAAGAAGCATTTGAACTGCGACAGAATGATCTGGAATATTTGTCACTTCCGTATCACTGGATCCATCCGGATTTGAAATGGTAAAAACGGAATCGGATAAGCCGATCCGCTCCACCAATCCTTTGGTAAGGACTGTTTCCTGCGGCATTTCAAACAGCTGAAATTTTAATGATGAACTTCCTGCATTTATAGCAATTATTTTAGACATTATACCCTCCTCATAAGTCGAACACATTCTCTCTATATAGAAATAACGTGTTCTCACATAAATAGCAAGCAATCATTCTTTTATAAAACGTTTACATGAAATATTAAATATTTTCCGAAAAATCTGCTTCATGATTTTATTTCGCTTTGTTATTCTGTTTTTTTCTTATTTGCATCTCGTTTACACAACGTACCATTATGTCTAAAAGCATCATCTATTGTCATTTATTGTATAGTAAACCATCGTATTATGTAGTATGATACACATATAAATACCTAGAGCCCTTGAAGGAGGCCCCTATGAAGTTATTCACAATAAATCGTTCTGCCCAAAAAACCGATCCTTATGTTGAAACGGTTAACACAGCGGATGTTCAGTTATCTGTGTCAAGCGGTTCAGAACTATCACGACAAATCGAGATGATCGGATTGACGGAACGCGATCTAGCCATCGTTCGATCAATGAAACCGTTAATAGATCAGGAACTAAACAACATGATCGAGCTGTTTTATTCAAGCATTACGAAACAGCCTGGCCTTTTAAATATTATTGAAGCAAATAGCAGTATTGATCGATTAAAAAAAACCCTCAGACGTCATATTGAAGAATTATTTAACGGCAAGGTAAATGATGAATTTTTGCAAAAACGCTATCGTATTGCTCACGTCCATGTTCGCATTGGCCTCGAGACAAAATGGTATATGTCCGCTTTTCAAAATCTATTGAATTCGATGACAGCCATCATTTCTGCACAGTCTTGGGATGGTGAAAAAAAAATTGAAGCCATTCAGGCAATCACGAAGCTTCTAAATTTAGAGCAGCAAATTGTGCTCGAGGCATATGAACTTGAGAACGAACGCATCCGTCAGGAAGAATTTGAGAAAAAAGAAAAACTGACGCAGCGCGTATACAATATTTCGCAAGAGCTCGCATCCATTTCAGAAGAAACAAGCGCATCCGTGAAAGAACTTGCAATGCAGTCAGACTCCATTAAACAAATTGCTCAGGATGGAATCACACAAGCGGATGAATCGGAGTCACATTCCCTTCAAGGGCAAAAACAGCTTCAGGAGCAGAACGGCAAACTCATCGATATTCAAAGCGCCGTTACAGATATACAAGAGTATTCAACAGAACTAAACGAGATTTCTCTGCGCATTGTGGACGTCATTACCATTGTCGGAAACATTGCTGGTCAGACGAACTTGCTGGCGCTGAATGCTTCCATTGAAGCTGCGCGCGCCGGTGAATACGGAAAAGGATTTGCAGTCGTTGCAGAGGAAATCCGTAAATTGTCCGATCAGACAAAAGAGTCGACAACCAATGTCTCAACCCATATTACGAAAACAAATGAATTGATTAAACAAATGAGCCAATCCGTTCATACGGTTAACGATCTAGTGGAAACAGGTATTGAAGGCATGAACAAAACCGATCAAGACTTTTCAAAGCTGTTAACTTTAATCACTCAGACGAAAACACAAAATAATCAGATCGACGAAAAGCTAAAACAATTTTTCCAAGTCATCAAGGAAATTGAAAAAGCATCCGGAGAAGTGGCTCAATCCGCTATGACATTGAACGATACAACAGAAGAATTTCTAAATGATTGAAAATAATCCGTCCTTCTCATCAGGGCGGATTTTTATTATTACGGAAATCACAAAATAGTGTAAAATAATTTCACTGGATGAAAGTAAAGTCTTTCATATAATCCAGAAAAAAAGCTCAAGAAGAAGCGTACCGTTTTTACAGTGCTGCTGTAAGGAGATGACAAAATGAAATTATTATGGGATTTAGATGGCACGATTTTTGATACGTACCCGGCAATTCTGGACAGTTTTATCGCTGTTCATGAAGCGGCACACGGTGAACCTGCCGACCGGACTGAAGCACTGCGATGGCTGAAAAAAAATTCTCAGCTCGCATTTCAACATTACGGGATTTCTGAAGATTTTCGTCCGCTTTTTAAAGAGCTTGATCATAAGCAGTCTGAGGCTGGCAGCCCTCCATTTGATGGGATTGAGAACATACTGGCTGCGGCAGAAGTCAACGTCATTGTCACACATCGGACAAAAGCGTCGACGATCGAATTGTTAAATAAATGGGGGTTGATCCAATATTTTGATGAAATCGTCAGCCCGGAAGATGATGGGTTTCCACGAAAACCGGACGCCGCCGCTTATCAGTATTTGCATCAAAAATACAACCTCGACTGGGCAATCGGCGACCGGTCCCTTGATTTAATCCCCGCGCGTACCGCAGGGTTGAAAACTGTTTCGTTTCAAAATGAGGACATTGAAGCAGATGTTTATATTGAAGCTTATGACGAATCCTTTTTTGAAAAAATGAAATAAAAAATAGCTGTCTCATATTGAGACAGCTATTTTTCGTCATTACTTCCAGACGTCATTCGCAATGTTTATAACGTGGCTCACTTTTTCCCATTGTTGTTCTTCTGTCAACAGGTTACCCTCTTCTGTTGAAGCAAAACCGCATTGCGGACTAAGGCACAATTGTTCGAGCGGTGCATACTTTGCCGCTTCCTGGATACGTGCTTTAATTGCTTCCGGATCTTCGAGTTCACCAAATTTTGACGTAATCAACCCGAGAACAATTTTTAAATCTGGACGATTGACATATTTCAGCGGTTCAAATCCACCTGAACGCTCATCGTCAAACTCCAAGAACAAACCATCAACATTCAACCCGCCGAAAATTACTTCCGCCGCTGCGTCATAACCGCCGCTTGCTGTGTATGTTGATTTAAAGTTTCCACGGCAAATGTGCATCGTGATCACCATATCTTCCGGTTTGTTCGCAATGGATTCGTTAATCGCGCGCTGGAACATTGGCAGAAGTGTTTCCGGATTTTGGCCGCGTTTTGCGATTTGTTCTTTTCCTGCTTCAGAGAAGAATACCGCCCAAGCCGTATCGTCAAGCTGTAAATAACGGCAGCCTGCATCATAAAAAGCTTGAATCGCTTTCTGATATGCTTTCACCAAGTCAGTCAACAGTGATTCCTGATCAGCATATACATTTTCATCAACTGTGCCGCGGAAAAGCAGCATATTCGGGCTCGGAATCGTAAATTTTGCGACATGATCCCCTTTAATGCTATGTAAGAACTTGTAGTCCTCGATCATCGGATGATTAGTGAAGTCAATTTTGCCAGTAACTTTAATGCCATGTGCTCTTGTTTGTACACCTTTAAATTGAATTCCTGCTTCAGCTTCATACAGTTCCACACCGTCAAGAGCAGCAAGGAAATCAAAGTGCCACCACGCACGGCGCATTTCACCGTCTGTTACAGCCTTTAGTCCTACTTCTTTTTGTTTTTCAACGAGGCGGATGATTTCTTCATCTTCAATGGCACGCAGCTGTTCTGCTGTGATGTCCCCGTTTTCTTTTTGCAGTCGTGCTTCCTTCACACGTGCTGGGCGTAAAAAACTGCCGACGTGATCAGCGTAAAATGGTGCTTTCATTACAATCAAACTCCTTTCATTTCAAATGGTATCATTTTCGGACAAAAAAGAAAACGGTCGAGATAAAGGAAATCGCTTTCAATACAATAATATATTTATTCATTTTCCGTTTCACGCTCTATCTACCCAAAAGATAGTATAAAATACCCTGTAAATAAATAGTCAATCAAGGTGTTTACTCCCTTTTTAAAAAATTTATGTGAAATTCAACTACTCTATATCTATTATACTAGTATAGACGAACCAACTATTCAAATATGACAAAAAAGTTAAATTATGCGTAATAGCCCGCCATCCAAGACAGTGCATGATATGCGTGCATCGATGGGATTTCAAAATAAAGAGGTCACGACAACATAATGCAGACACCATCGATGGTATTGAGGTGTAGCTGGACGAATTTATACGCCTGAAGAAAAAGAAACGTGCCCACTTCTATCCGCTTTTGTTTTCATACTTTCATGGAGGCGGTTTTTTCGGCGGAACGATCGATGTTGTAGAAAACCCTTGTAAATCCCTAGCGGAAAAAGCAAATGGTGCCGTGATACCGTCTTGGCACCGAACATCCTTTTTCAGCTTGTCTTGTAGATTGCTTTACTGTCGTAAAATGGGTGCAAGCGTATGGCGAATCGATTGGTGATGATATGAATCAATCGTAATATCCGGTGGCAGGTGGAAATTTGGCATCAGTGCCAAATATGAAATGAATGGCTAAATAAAAAACGGATCAACATCATTCTCCTATAGATGTTGATCCGTTTTCATTAATCTCTTGCTTTTTGCACTTTCAGCTGTTTCCCTTTTACTGTCGTCGTTTTCATCGCTTTCAACACAATCGGTCCTTTTCCGTTCAATATCTCCACATACGAGACATTGTCTTGAATCGTGATAATCCCAATGTCTTCAACACGGACACCCGGGATGTTTGAAATCGTTCCAACGAAATCTACGGCTCGTATTTTCTTTTTCTTTCCACCGTTAAAATACAATTTCATAATATCCTTATTTAAGGTGCGGCTTTTTTCTTCTTTTCGTTCAGGCCGCTCACTCATTTTTATTTCAAACGCATGGCGGAACACCGATACTTTTTCCTGGGACGGCTTATCCGTCCGCTTAATCTCAAACCCGATATACGATTCAATTTCTTTTAGGTATTTCTCCTCATATGACGTTAAGAACGTGATCGCTTTACCGTTATTTCCGGCACGACCCGTCCGGCCAGTCCGGTGAACGTAGCTTTCCTTCTCAAGAGGCACATCAAAATTTATGACTAGCGACACATTCGCCACATCAATCCCGCGCGCGGCGACATCTGTGGCGCACAAATATCGGAACTCGCCAAGTTTAAATTCATTCATGACAGCAAAACGGTCTTCTTGCACCATTCCGCCGTGAAGCATACCGCACGAATATCCATCACGATCGAGCACATCAAACAATGTTTCGACGCGTTCCTGCGTTCGGCAAAAAATTATACAGGTGTCCGGATTTTCAACAATGGACACATCTTTTAGAAGAGAAAACTTTTCATCATCATTTACGTAGATCAGTTCATGATTAATTTTATCTGTTGTTACCGTCTGCGCCATTTCAAGATACTCTGGATTGTTCATATACTTTTCTGAAAGAGCCGCCACATCTTCTGGTAAGGTAGCTGAAAATAACATCGTCACACGTTTCGTCGGCAATTTCTCAATAATTGCCGATACTTGATCAATAAAGCCCATATTGAACATTTCATCCGCTTCATCGATCACTAAGTATTCAACTTTCTCGATTGGAAGCGTTTCTTTTTCAATATGATCAAGCACACGCCCTGGTGTACCCACAACGACATGTGTTTTCTGCTTTAGTTCCAATTTTTGACGCGCAAATGGCTGTTTCCCATAAACAGCTGCTGCTTTAATTCGTTTAAACCGGCCGATATTCGTTATGTCTTCTTTCACTTGCGCCGCAAGTTCACGGGTTGGCGTCAACACCAGCGCTTGCGGCTTATTTTCATCCCAATCTACAAGTTCGGCAATCGGGATGCCAAAGGCCGCTGTCTTGCCGCTTCCTGTCTGCGATTTTACGACTATATCTTTTTTTTGAAGCGCCGCCGGAATCACGGCCGACTGCACATTTGTTGCTTCGGAATACCCAAGTCCTTTCAACGCTCTTGTTATGTCGGTGCTTAATGAAAAATCTTCAAATGGTTGTTTGCTCATATTTATCCTCAAATGTTTGTCATAGATCCTGCTTTCTTATTATACCGAAAAACAGCCTGGAATCATCCAGGCTGTTTTAGAAATTAATAGCTTCCGACGCCGAGTTCGAAACCGTTCGGGTACGATTCATTGTTATACAAAAAAACCGGTGTTTCGCCTTCGTATACGACAGCTGTTTTACTATAGCGCAATCCTTTTTTTGCGCCGGACTGAGCCTCATTTACATCATCAAACCGTCCGATGTGGATAACGGCAGCCGCTTCATCATATAGTTTTACGACAAACATGACATGCACCTCACTTTTTGTCATCCATATAGGAATACAATTCGCCATGTTTACCGTAATCCTCTTTTTTCATATTTTCGAAAAAGATAAAGACTTTATTTTCATCTACATCGAATGACTCCTTTACAGCAGCCGTCATTCGTTTAACGAGATCTCTTTTTTGTTCGGGTGTTTTCCCTTCCAGTACTTTCACTGTAATAAATGGCAAATCGTTCACCCTCCCTTTTTTATTTTAAACGCCAGGGAACCAGCCTGGAGTGTTAACAATCGCATTCCAAAGAGGAGCCGGCACAACAAGTTTTTCTTGATTATTTTTGTCGATTTTTGTAACAATCATATCTTCCTGGCCGTTTTGCACCTTTTGAACCCAATCTGGCTCGATGATTAGACCACGGCCGATTGCGATCAGCGGAACGCCTGTCGACAATGCTTTTAGCGCATCCTCAGCAGTATAAATGGAGCCAACACCGATAACAGGGACTTTATCCCCGACACGTTCTTGAATGATTTCTAAACGTGAACGTGAATCGTCTACACCTCGTCTCGGTTCTGACCAAAATTCCATGAGTGATACGTGCAAATAATCAAGTTCCTTCTCTTTTAATGCATCGATTAGTTCAAGCGTGTCAGCCATTGTTATACCTGGTGTTTCCGGCTCTTCCGGTGAAAAACGGTAGCCGACAGCAAATGGTGTTTTCGCGTGTTTTGCGACAGCGTTTTTCACTTCATCTACTACCGCCAGCGGGAATGCAAGTCGTTCTCCCCATTTATCTGTACGTCTATTTGAATGCGGTGAAAAGAACTGTTGAATTAAGTAGCCATTTGCGCCGTGAATTTCAACGCCGTCAAAGCCCGCTTCAATCGCGCGCCTTGTTGTTTCGCCAAATGCGTGAATGATCTCTTCTACTTCATCTGAAGATAATTCACGCGGGATCGGACTACCCTCTGCTTCAGCCGCCACAGCACTCGCACTCACAACATCACCGTCAACTAATTCTGGAGGAACCATTCTTCCACCGTGGAAAATTTGCAAAACCGCTTTTGCTCCTTCCCCTTTAATAGCCGAAGCTAAACGGCGAAGACTTGGGATCATGCCATCATGATCAGCACCAAATTCTCCATGGAACCCTTTCCCGTTCGGTGTGACATATGTGCATGCTGTGATAACCATGCCGACACCATTCGAGCGGCGTACATAGTATGCTACTTCATCATCTGTTACTGTACCGTCATCATTAGATGAAAAATTTGTCATTGGTGCCATAACGATACGGTTATCAAGATCAATGCCGCTTTTTAATGAAAAGGCTGGAATAAAGGTGAGAATTTTTGATTCATGATGTAATAACCTCCGAAATTTAAGAATACTGTTTTTTAATTGCATTTACCTGTTCTGTTAACTGTTCAAACCATTCTTCGTCTTTTGTCAGTAACGCAAGATCAATCAGTTGTGCTAGTGGTGCTTCTTCCCCAACTGCTGAGTCCGGTACTTTTTGAAATGATTTCGACAAGACGCGAATCATCCGACCAACCAGTTTTTTATTCACTGAATCGACAACATACACTTTCATTATATCTTCTGGATCTTCTAATTTTACGGCATAACCGTAGATTCTCTGCTTATCCCACGTTTCGCCTTGTACCCAGTCCCCCACTTGAAAAGACAATCTTCTTTCCATTTCTCTCACTTCCCTGTTTACATCATTTATCTGTATGTTTTTATTCTGTCCAAAACGGACGATACCGTAAACTGCTGACTGCATCAATTTAAATCATATTCATCACTACGTACTTCTCGATGAAACAGGGATTATGTGATGTGGAAACCTTGCACAACCGTTCATCGACACGCTTGGTCCAATCGCCTCACAACTCAACAAATGCTCCGGCAATCTACACCAAGCTACAAACTATGATTAAAAAATCCGATATTCACCGACATTTTTCCCCATTTTTGAAAAGCATATTGTAAGTTTATTTTGTACAGTTTAAAAAGTCAACGCAGGTGCTTTAATATGACTTTAAAACTAAAAAAAATAAAAAATGCTGGCTTCATTATGAAGACAGCACGTTTTGCTTTATGGCCCGTTTCTGCCACACAATGGTGAGCACCAGTGTCGCTGCTAGAAGAAAGACACCTAATATAAACGGATAAATAATATTTATGTCGTATAATAGACCGGCACAAGTTGGACCGAGAACATTCCCGATACTCATATATGCATTATTCATCCCCATCGCAAAGCCTTGTTCATCTCCCGCCATTTTGGAAATGAGTGTATTTAATACCGGACGCAAAATAGATGTCGCGAGGAAAATAAGCAGCGAAATACCGAAAAAAAGCATGTAATTCTTTGCAAAAACTGACAATAAAAAACCGAAAGCGGCTACTGCTAAAAAGACATTTAATACAGTGCCTTCACCAAATCGAGTTACCAGGCGATCCACGATAAAAAGCTGTACAATGACACTCACAATTCCTGTTGAAGTAATCATAAGAGCGATCTCTTGCGGAGTTGCGCCGAATTCATCATCTACAAACAGGCCAAGCACTGATTCATACGCCATCAATCCAAAACTCATGACAAGTGTAATGACGAGCGGGATGAAATAAGGCATCGTAACGGAGCGAACTAATTTTTTCCCCATTGAGTCGTTTACCGGCGGCGTATCAAAAACAGGCTGCGGCTGACGATCCGGTTCTTTTAGAAAGACAATCGAAAACAATACCGCAAGAAGCGCTACTATAGCCGAAATTAAAAATGGCATTTTTAAGCCAAGGTCAGCTAAAAATCCGCCTATTCCCGGTCCGACGACAATCCCAAATGACATTGCAGCAGAGATTAAACTGTTCCCTTTTGCACGCTGATCGAACGTCGTAATGTCGGCTACATATGCGAATATCGCAGGAATTAATAGGGCTGCGCCAATGCCGCCAATCACCCGTGATGCATACAGCCACCAGATTGAATCAAATGCGTAAAACACAAACATGGACAGCGCCAATCCGAATAAACCGAAAATAATCATTTTCCTTCGTCCGTAATCATCTGCCCATTTCCCTGCAACGGGAGAAAACACAAGCTGTGCTCCCGCAAAAATTGCGATCATAAGTCCGGCGGCCATTCCACCTTCATTAATTGAATCTAAATACGCCGGCAGGATCGGAATAATAATCCCAAAACTTCCAATCGCTATAAACATGTTGATCATCAAAACGATCATTTTTTTTCGCTGATCACCGGTCATTTATATAACCTCACTTTCTTTGTTCTCTCTTTTTGACACATCCGCTTATTTTAGCAAAATGTTTAACATTCTGAAATAAAAATGACTCGGAATTTAATTTTTCTTTTATAGGCGAATTATCGGCCGCTTTTACAATATCTTCAACATCAAACTTGTTTCAGTTAAATATGGAATGCTGCCTCTATCCGGTGAATATAATAAAAGGGTTCACAAAATTTTGAAAGATGGAGGATTGAAAAAAAAATGACAGCAGACACTGTGCGCTGGTCTAAACTGTTAATGGCGGCACTCATGATTCTCGTTTTAATCTCCTCATTTTTTGTCCAAGAGGCTAAAGCAAGTCCTTCCTACAGTCAGGAAGTAACGGCTACCGCAAAACAATATTTAGGGGTAAAATATAAAGCAGGCGGCACAACACCAAAAGGATTCGATGCTTCCGGCTTTACTCAGCATGTTTTCGATTACTCTTTAGTGGACATCAAACTGCCCCGTACTTCCAAGCAGCAGTTTTCAAAAGGAAAAGCTGTATCAAAAAAAGACATTAAAGAAGGCGATCTTCTCTTTTTCAAAACGAATGGCAAAGACGTCTCGTTTGTCGGTATTTCTCTCGGCAAGGATCAGTTTATTGCCGTTACGGTGAAAAAAGGGGTATCAATAAATTCATTAAATGAGAAATACTGGAAAGATACGTATGCTGGCGCAAAACGTGTTATAAAGTAACATAAAAAAGCTATCCGCCGTACGGGGGGACTGACCCCTATATGCGGATAGCTTTTTTGGCAATAACATTATGATGTAATATAATCTCCACCATTAATATGAATCGTTTGGCCCGTGACGTAGGTTGAGTCGTTTGAAGCAAGATACACATACGCCGGTGCATTTTCAGAAGGCTGTCCACGTCTTCCCATTGGGGTATCCGTACCGTGCTGTGCTACCTTTTGCTTGTCAAACGTTGCTGGAATTAAAGGCGTCCAAATCGGGCCTGGCGCTACTGCATTCACCCGAATCCCTTTGCTGGCCAGGTTTGCGGCAAGGGAGCGAGTAAAGGAAGTAATCGCACCTTTCGTTGCCGAATAATCAATTAATTCCGGAGACCCTCGATACACGGTAACAGATGATGTATTGACAATGGCAGCTCCTTTTGACATGTGCGGAAGTGCCGCCTGCGTTAAGTAGAACATTGAAAAAATATTCGTCTCAAACGTTTCGCGCAGCTGTTCCGGTGTGATTGTCAAAAAGTCTTCTGTTGGAAACTGCTTCCCAGCATTGTTAACCAGAATATTCAATCCGCCAAATTGACTGACCACTTTCTCGATAAGGTGTTTACAATTTTCGACATCACTTATATCCGTCGCCACTTTCAAACTCTTTACACCATACTTTTCTATCAATTGAACCGTTTTTTCTGCATCACCGTCTTCGTTCAAATAGGCAATGGCAACATTTGCCCCTTCTTTTGCGTAAGCAATCGCCACTGCCCGGCCAATTCCGCTGTCTCCACCGGTAATAAGTGCTGTTTTTCCTTTTAATTTACCGGATCCTTTATAATTTTCGTCGTCATAAATTGGTTCAGGATGCATCTCTGCTTCAATGCCTGGCTGCTGGCTTTGCGTCTGTCCGGGCGTTTCTTCATGTATTTTCTCAAATTTATCTTTTCCCATTCAACATCCATCTCCATCCATTTTAAATTTTTCTTAAAAGGTATTCCCTGGATGAAAAAACATAAAACATAGGTAACTTTTAACATGTGTAAGCAAAAAAACTCAGCGGAAGCTGAGTTTTTTTTAAAATGCAGTTTATGGTTTTAGTACGACTTTAATGCAGTTCTCCGTTTTTGTATCAAACATTTCATACCCTTTTTTTGCTTGATCTAACGGAATCACATGGGTAACGACATCACCCGGGTCTACTTTCCCCTCAGCAATTAAATTATGAAGGAACGGCATATAATGAATAACTGGCGCCTGTCCTGTCCGGATGTTTACATTCCGCTGAAAAAAATCTCCCATTGGAAAGCCGTTATACGCTCCACCATATACCCCTGTAACTTGAACATTCCCGCCTTTTCGCACCGCCTGGCTGGCCATTACGAGTCCACTCATGGCACCGCCGTGAAGCTTTAACCCGGTTGCAAGAAATTCAATAGGGGTCAGCTTCCCACTCATTCCTACACAGTCGATTACGACATCCGCCCCGCCTTTTGTTAGCTCTTTTAAATAATTCCCGACATTTTCGTGGTCTTCAAAATTTATAATTTCTACATTGTTTGTGCGCTTCGCATGTTGTAATCTGTAATCAACATAATCGACAGCAATAACCCGCTTTGCACCTTTTAACCATGCAAATTTTTGTGCAAGCAGCCCCACCGGTCCGCATCCAAGGATGATGACGGTATCTCCTTCTTTCATCCCGGAGTTATCGACACTCCAATAGGCAGTGGATGCCGCATCTGCAAGTAAAACGAGCTTCTCATCTTCTACTTCAGAGTTTTCAGGGATTTTAAAAGGGGTAAAATTCCCGTAAGGAACACGCATGTATTCGGCCTGGCCGCCTGGATAACCGCCAGTTGTTCCAGTGTAACCGAAATAGGCACCCATTTCCCCATTATCATTTGCATGATCACATTGGCTTTCTAACTCATGCTGACAAAACCAGCACTGTCCACAAGCAATGTTAAAAGGGATGATGACACGGTCTCCTTTTTTTACCTTTGTCACCTCTGGACCAACTTCTTCCACAACCCCCATTGGTTCATGACCGATTATATAATCTTCCTGTAAATTAGGGATCATGCCATGGATTAAATGCAGATCCGATCCACAAATTGCTGTGGACGTTACCTTCACAATAATATCATCCGGTTTTTTGATTTCGGGCGCTTTTACTTCTTTTACGTCAACATTTTTAACACCCTGATACGTAACAGCTTTCATTTATTCGATCTCCTCCACACAATTCATAATTATTTCGGCGGGGTTGGAAATAACCCTTTTCGATTCGTATTACCCGGGAAGAGCGGCAGTTTGGCGATATCCACAGCTGTTTGGGCTGATTTCAAGTCGAGCTGTATCTGCTCATCCATGTTATACGGGTGAAACCAGCTTTTGTTCATCATTAATTCTGATACCTCACCATGTAAATCAATCGCTGCTTCTAAATGTTGAAGGAGTACAGTTCGCACCTCGGGGGTTGGAGATTCAGTCAAAGCAGCAGCATAGTTTCTTACACCATTTTTTACCGACAATAAAAACTCTAGTGCAATTGCTGTATCGGTCAGTTCCGGCATGCCAACGGAATTAATCGGATCCAAATAATCGTTCATCTCTTATACCCCTCCACTCATTAAAATGTTCTCGCTCCAGCGTAGAGACTTTGGAGTTCATTCAATTGGTGAATCGATAACGTCACGTCTTTCTCCATTAAAGCCTTTAAATCAACGTCAAAGCATACGCCCTGCATCAATTTTGATTTAAGGAGGCAGTTCGTTTTAAAATTAACCATTTCATGCAGTTCCATCGTTTCATGAAAGCCCAAACTTTTTTGTTCCATTCCCTCACCTCCGGATTTATGAACAAAAGTATTTTTTCTTGATACCGATTAATTTATACAAAGCAAACAGTTGAGTTAATTTTGATGCCAAAATGAATAAGCTTGCTTGAAAAAGGCAACCTAACTGAAGTACATGATCACATGAGAGGTGAAGAAAATGACAAGCAGTTTGGCACAGCATGAAGCACTGGAAGTTCATGAATTATTGACGTTCAAAAATCTTTGTTTAACGAAATCCTCCACAATGAGCGCATTAGTTCAAGATTCAGAATTAAAAGCACTTATTGACAACGATGTAAATGCATCAAAAAATCACATCCAGCAATTAGAGAACTTTTTAACAGCCGGGGGGACACCGAAATGAATGGTTTATTAAAAAATATAACGGGTATGAAAGGTATGACCGACGAAGCAATTGCAACAGATTTGCTAATTGCGGCCAAATCAGGCGTTAAGTTTACCGCATTTGCTCTCACTGAAGCGGCAACACCAGAATTACGAACTGTATTGCGGGAACAGTTAATGGCGGCGATTACAACACACGATAACTTAAGCAAATACATGATGGCAAAAGGGTTTTATCATCCTTACAACTTTGATGAGCAAATACAGGTTGATGCTACTGCAGCAGCAACCGCAAAAAATCTTACGAATTAATGGTCTGAATAGATAAAAAACGGCTGTGGAGAAATTCTCTTCAGCCCTTTTTTATAATTCGACCTTTTAAGGAGGAAATAAAATGGAAAAGAGCGCTTCAACCGAACAATTTCTTCCGTTTACCTCAATTAAAAGCGGAGCCGGCAATGAAATTGCGAATGATGTTTTTTGTTTTACTGTCCAGATCGTCAATGTATGCTTTATTGGGAATCCTGACAAAAGCAGCGAATGGATATTAATTGATGCAGGAATGCCGGATTCAGCTGAATCCATTCTTTTAGAAGCTGAAAAACGGTTTGGTCCTGATCATCGATTAAAAGCAATTGTTTTAACTCACGGCCATTTTGATCACGTAGGAGCCGTAATTGATCTAATAGAGAAATATAAAGTTCCCGTTTATGCGCACAAATTAGAATTTCCTTATTTAACTGGGAAAAAGAATTACCCTAAACCTGATCCTTCTGTTGAAGGTGGTCTGGTCGCGAAAATGTCTCCGCTATTTCCGAATGAATCGATTGATATCGGTGAATATTTAACGCCTCTCCCGAATGATAAAAGTGTCCCTCACATGGCAGGATGGAACTGGGTACATACGCCTGGACATACAGAAGGACACATCTCTTTGTTCAGGGAAGATGATGGAACGTTATTAGCAGGCGATGCATTTGTAACGGTCAGACAAGACTCACTTTATAAGGTCATCACGCAGAAACAGGAACTAAGCGGTCCCCCAAGGTATTTTACGACTGATTGGCAAGCGGCTTGGGAATCGGTGAAAAAGTTAGAATCGCTGCATCCATCTGTCGCTGTTACAGGTCATGGAATGCCTATGTCAGGAGAATTGTTAAGAATCGGATTAAAACAGCTTTCCAATGAATTTGACAAGGAAGCTATTCCGGATTTTGGACGATACGCCGACGGACAAAATGAAAAGGACATGTAATTGTAGATTGGAGCGTGCTTCAATGGAAAAGAGAGAGCACAATGAAAAAGAAAAAGACGTCCAACCGCAGCCCCCTGTTCAAGAAAAAAACACCAAAAATATGGTTTGTAATGATGAATTGTTTCTAAAGGACTTAAAAGCAATCGTAGATGATACAGAGCGTTTGAATGATTAATCAATGGTAAGGCGGCATATATGATCCCTCGTAAATGCCGCCTTTAATTCACATAAAAACTGGCTTCATCTACTTGTTTCATCCCCGCTTCTTTCAGATCCTTCATTAAAGAAAAAAGTGCTTCATCTTTTTGCTTTGCCTCAATCATCACATCTAGATTGTCAACACTGCCTTTAACATGATGAAGAAAATCCAGAAACCTTCTTATGTCAATAAAGTCCGCATGTGCACGGAAATCCTTTTCTGACTTCGGGCTCGACATATGCACCTTGACAGGAAGTTTGGAATATTTCCACGTATTCACCGCACGGGACCATTCCTCTTCCCACTTCACCCCATCTTCATGATTCGCAAGATGATGATGATAATCGAAAACGAAGGGGACTCCTAGTTTCTCGCAAAGGTACAGTGTGTCTCTCATTGAGAACGTTTTATCATCATTTTCAAGCATGATCATGTTCTGGAGTGAAACCGGCACATCCCCCCAATTATTCACAAATTGCTCCAATGCTTTTTCTTTATCCTTATAACCGCCTCCAACGTGGATAACACAACGGTGCTCCGGATCGATACCCATTCCGATAAGAAGCAGCTTATGCATATGCAGTGTCCGAACGGATGACTTGAAAACATCCCCATTGGGTGTATTTAATACAACAAAATGTTCAGGATGAAAATCCAAACGCATATGAGGATGGCTGTTTAGATAAGAACGGATCGAACGGAAAACATCTTTAAGCGGTTTTATGTAATTCCATTCTGGCAGGTCCGGATGATTTGCTAAAGGAATAAGCTTAGAGCTTAACCGAAAAAAAGCGATATCATGAGCGGCATTATGTCGAAGCAATCTCAGGCAATTTGTTATATTCGAAACAGCAATCCGCTCTAGTTTTTTTATCGCCGCGTCCCTGTCTTGAATTTTCATAAATTGAGCATGTGTCATCGTTTGGGAAGGAGAAGCGTTTTTTACATTTACACTCATCGCTGCATACCCAAGACGGACAATTGTCATTCGCCGCACCTCTTTGTTTCTATTCTTTTATATCCCCTTTATTTTGCCCATTATAAGATAGGTCATACTATGTGACATTTTTCAATTGTTTATCGGCACTGCTCAATATTTTTCACCTTTTGGAAACATACTACGTTTTGAGGTGAAAATATATGTATAGACTGCTTTCTCATAATGATTTAGACGGAGTTGCATGTGGAATTTTAGCAAAGCTTGCCTTCGGTACGGACGTAAAAGTTCGGTATAACTCCATTTCCGGCCTAAATCATGAAGTGCAGTGGTTTTTGGAAAACGGAGACCCAAACACGTTTCTATTTATTACTGATCTTTCTGTAAACGAAGAAAATGAAAAAAAGCTAAATGACTTTCATCATTCAGGCGGGAAAGTCCAATTGCTCGACCATCATAAGACCGCGCTGCATTTTAACAACTATGAGTGGGGGCACGTAGTCGTAGAAGACGAGAAAGGAACATTAACTTCAGCCACGTCTTTATTATACGAATACCTATTAAAACATGAACAAATCAACCCTTCCCCCGCGGTCGATGAATTTGTCGAGCTCGTCCGGCAGTACGATACCTGGGATTGGGAAAAGAATAATAACCAGAAAGCGCAAAGGCTAAATGCCCTCTTCTTTTTAATCTCGATCGATGAATTTGAGGAGAAGATGATCAGCCGTCTAAAAACAAATGATCATTTTTTCTTTGACGAGTTCGAGGAAAAGATACTTGATATGGAAGAAAACAAAACCGATCGGTACATCAGACGGAAAAGACGTGAACTTGTCCAGGCACCCATTGGCGGCTATTATGCCGGTATTGTCTATGCTGAATCGTATCATTCTGAACTTGGCAATGAGATCGGGAAGGATTGTCCCCACCTTGACTATATTGCCATTTTAAATATTGGCGCAAAACGACTCGGATTCCGTACGATCCACGACCATATTGATGTATCGGATGTTGCCGGACAATATGGAGGCGGAGGCCACTCAAAAGCAGCAGGGTGTTCGTTAACAGACGATGCTTACAAACAATATGTGACGGAAACGTTTCACCTTGAGCCATTACGGGAAGATGCGAAGAGAAATCGGTATAATATTAAAAGCTCCTCGTTCGGTTCCATGTATAAAAATCGAAGGGAAGAAATCTTTTTCATTTATCCAATTGATGACCATCATTGGGCGATTGATTATCAAGATTTGAGGATGCAAGAAACCTTCACAACCTTTCAAGAAGCGGAAACTTTTTTAAAAAGGCATTATGCTGCGTGGCTAATCAGAGACGATGCCTTTGTCAGCTATTTAATGGACTGCGTAAAAAAGAAAAAGCAGCGGGAGTGAACAAAGGAGGAAATAATGAGGAGCGATGTACTCGATGTAGTGATTGCAGGAGGCGGCCCTGGAGGATTAAGCGCTGCTCTTGTATTGGGAAGATCGTTGAAACATGTCCTGGTGATTGATGAAGGAAAGCCGAGAAATGGGGTAACGGTTAAATCCCACGGCTTCCTGACAAGAGATGGATCAAAACCCGGTGACATTAGGCAAATCGCTCAAGAGCAGATGGCAAAATACAAAAATGTCTCTATTATTGAAGATATTATAGATGATGTTGTAAAGGAAAACGGCCTTTTTACGTCAACGACCCGAAGCGGAAAAAAGATTATAAGCAAGAAAATCATCTTTTCCACTGGCATGAAAGATCATTTGCCTGCTATCCTTGGTCTTCATGACGTATATGGAAAAACCGTTTTTCATTGTCCATATTGCGATGGATGGGAACGGAAAAACGAACCGCTTGCTATATTTGGCAACGGAAAAGAACTGTTTCCTTTTATAAAGCTTATCTACAACTGGAGCCAAGATTTGATTGTGTTTTCAAATGGTCCAGCAATCATTAGCGATACCGAAAAAAAGGAACTTGAAGCTCACGGCATCGGTCTTGTTGAAACCCCTATTGCTGAATTTCAATCGAATGATGGAATTTTGGAACAAATCGTCTTAATAGACGGTGATGCCATCAGCCGAAAAGGCGGGTTTATGCTGACAACAGGCGAGAAGCAATCTTCCATGATCCCCGCCCGCCTCGGGATTCCAATAAATGAACAGGGTCAATATGAAACAAATGAACACGGAGATACGAATATAGAAGGACTTTTTATTATAGGAGATGCGAAAAATACATTTACCAGTATCGTTGGCGCTGCAAGTCAGGGATACGAAACCGGAGTCAAGATAAATGGTGAGTTTGCTGAAGAAAAGTGGTCTGATTAATAGCCTCGCGAAAGGAATACATCATCTTCATATATACAATTGTTGCCGAAATATAATGCCTGTATCATAGATTAGCAAGTAATCTTTGATACAGGCTTTTTTATTTCTTCTTCAACTTACCCATTCCTTAAAGTGCCCGCTCTCCAGTCTTGACCAACTTAATCGATGTAATCTTCTTTTAAACGGATTACTTGGATTCTCCGGATTGGTCCACCCCCCTATGTATGTGCACCGGGAGATAACTTCTTTCACGAACATATCGTGTAGAGCCGTTCCCTCATTCAAAAAAGCTCCAGCCGTATGTAAACCCCCCACGCCAGAATTACTTGGCTTGCCAATTTTCAACTGAGTCGGTAAATGCCTCCTCTCGTTGCTCACAATTCAACCAACATTATCAAAGTCCATTTTTGCCTGGTAAGCAGGATGTGATGATGGAACACCCTCCGAATACACTTCACGGAATTTTGTGCAGTCAGTTCCACTATAATTTAATATAATCATGTCACCGATTGTGGACTCTGCTGCTGTTGTACTTTTATGAATGTGTTTCAAAGCATTTTGAAAAGCACCAAATATACCACGTTCTGGTGAAACTAAACTTATCACATCGTTAACTTTGGATCCCTGCTCGCCTGAATGGGGTTTTTATTCCGGTTATATATTTGCATCTTTTTCTGGGGAACGGTTTCTGTTAGAAAATTATGTATAACCGTTCATTCCATCGGATTGGATTCTGTAGAGAATAAAAATGCACGAATCACTTCAATCGGAATATCCATGTCACGTGCAATTTGAATCAGTTCAATCCATTCCTTATCTAATTTTCCGAATTTAACCTCATTTCGACCTAACATCAAATCCCCCCAAATTTCTGAGGCAGCTCAGCCATCCTAGTCACACAAGACCTTAGATCTGTAGCTTTGCGTCCTATTCTTTCGATTAGTTTGCCGTTATCTCGATATGCATAAACTATACTACAGGAAAAAACAAAAAAATTCCACTTTATGCAGTTTACTCCTTTGTATGTTAATAAACAAAATTTTTCTCTTTTCATGTCAATCCATTCGTACGCAGGCTTATTTTAAGAAATGCTAAAGGAATAATCTTATATCTTTCCTCGTAATTATGAAGGAAGTCTGAATATCGGAGGGATTTTATGTCACAACATCCGAAAATACCGGGCCATTTTGTGATGGATCACCAGAATGGTTTATTATTACCTCCTGAACTACAAGCAGATCCAAAGGAATCTATGAGCGAAAAAGCCTTTATCGAACGCTCACTCGCTGAAAATCGGTTTTGGCTTCGAATTATGAAAGAGCATGCGTATTTTTTAGGGCAAGGATTCAATAGAAAAGATAAACAGTTAATTGCAGAAGCGAATAAATTTATTCATTACTTTGACCATCATCTTAAAAAGTCCCACAGTATACCTGAAAACGCTGCGTCAATACGCAAATTAAACGAGGAAAGCATAGAATTAACGAGGGCTTTCAGAAACTTTAAAAGAAACGTACTTCTTCTCATTATTAACTGTAAAATATCCGGTTTTAACCTTCCCCTCCTTGTTGATCATGTAGCTCGTGAAGCAGAATACTTTGTTCGGACACTAAGAAAATTTAACAAAGGGATTCTTGACTCTATTCAAGACGCCATTATCCAGGAAAATGTTTTCTGGTTAAAAATAATGATGGAACATTCACGGTTTATGTCTCACTTATTAGACCCTTCGGAACGAAACCTTGTAAAAAAAGCAGCCGAGTTTGGAGATAATTTTGAAGTCCTTTTAAACCAAGCACGAGATGTTGAATCCATGCTGTCCCATAAGAAGCCGGCATATCCGATTATCGGGAAACTGAATAAAGAAAGCGAAAATGCGACGATGGAGTTGCTTGAATTTAAGAAAGCCGGCCTTGATATGATTAAAGCGTGCCAAATTAAGCACATCATTGATCCACTATTAGCAGATCATGTTGTAAGGGAAGCAGAACACTTTTTATATTTGGTGAGTGTTTTAGAAAAAAGGTTGCGTTTAAGACGAAATGAGGAATGTGATGAACACATGTAATCTCTGATGATCTTCATCCTTTTCTGAAATCATTAGATATCACCCTTTCAAAAAGAATGTTGGAGGGGTGTTATTTAATGAAATTAAGTATTGAATTGATTTTTCAATATGTAAAGCACGAAGCAAATACAGAGCGTTATAAAAGAGAACAAAAGAGCTGAACTGGCAAAAGCAATTATATACGCGTGATAATAAGAGGCCGTTCCTATAATATCAATGTTAAAAATCGAACTGAACGCATGAAGGCAGAATAAAAACACAAATAATGCTGACATACCGCTCACTGCCCCTCTTATATCTTCTTTACTTAAAGCAATATGTGTTGATATACATAAAGCCAAAAAAAGAAATAGCCAGAATAAAGGGTTCAGTGCATTTTCAATCGTAAACAGACTTTCAAACAACACAACAGCAGAAAATAAAGATGATGTAAACATTTCAATGTTTAGTTGTGCCGGGCGTACATGATGTGTTATATAACCAGCAAAGAGCTGATACGAATCCGGGACACAAAAGTACATGAGTAAAATGAGTGCTCCGATACTAGACAAGAATGGACCAATTCCGATAAAAAAATTACCCATTCGCTGATACAAACTCCTTTGGCTATAACTATGTTTGACGTACCCTAAGTAATTCACTCCCGATCTTGCTGGAAACCACTGTACATCCCTTATACGGTGTCTAAAAAGAACACACATGAAAACATGGCCGAATTCATGAACTAGTGTCCCGATCCATGCTGTAAAAAGAGAGCCTCTCTTGCCGAACGTTCGAAACAATAAATGGACCGATATTTTTTCTAAACAACCAAGCAAATATCCGAAAGTAAAAACGGCGCCAATAAACGTGATGAATTGAAAAGCAGCACTCATCACCAGATGGAGAAACGAATCAAAAATGATGCATCACCTCAAGCTTTTTTTAAAGTCCCTCACTTTATTGTACATGATGCAGCAAAAAAGAGAGGGAATCCCCTCTCTGATTTTCCTTCTTTAGGAGTACACTTCTTTGGTCTCCTTTAGTTGAGTGGCTAGTTCCACAAACCACTCTTCATCCTTTGTTAGCAACGCTAAATCAATTAACTGGTGAATCTGCTCTTCATTTTCCGTTTTCACAACAGGCAATTTTTCAACCGATTTGTCCATGAGCCTGATTGTTCTTCCAACCGTTTTTTCATTATCACATTCCACGACCGTCACTTTGATGATTTCTTGTATATCGTTTGATTGAACAACATACCCGCGTATGAGCTCACCTTCTCTCGTCCTGCCCTTTACCCAGTCCCCTTCTTCGAAATACTTTTTGCGATTTACAGACATCGTCATTCACCATCCTTAAAAAATAATCCCAAATACGGTAAAAGCATTTTTTGTAACAATTTTATTTTGTCAGGTAGGAAGTGCAATGTAAGTGCTTAGTTATTCATACAATAGGATGTCCTTCCTTTATTGTATTCATTTCCGTTCTATTGAAGAATCAAACCATTTGACTTCCTGACCGTTTATAATATATCGTTAATTACCGATATATCGATATTGTATGTAAAAACAAAAAGGACACACAATAATAAACATCAAAATTTTTGAACGGTTGAAAACCAGCCCGCTAAGGAGGAAAATTGTGAGCCTGCAGAACCATGGTGCATTCCGAAAAATGTATCAAAAAGAAAAAATGACACTTGGTTTTGTCATGCCTCTCGAACGAATGAGCACGTCCATCCCCAAAATGCAAAATCAAGTGGACATGACCAAAAAAATCGAACAATTTGGTTTTTCTGCTCTTTGGCTGCGGGATGTGACAATACAAAACTTGAAAGTGGATGACAACGGTTAATTGTATGATCTTTGGATTTATTTAACGTATCTCGCGGCAAAAACAAAAAGCATTGCCCTCGGTACCGCAAGTGTCGTGCTGCCCGTCCGTCATCCTGTACGGACGGCTAAAGAAGCGGCCTCCATAGATACTTTATTCCCTGAACGGCTCATTATGGGAGTTGCATCCGGTGATAGGGAAAAAGACTTTACAGCACTGGGTGTGGAACACCAAACCCGGGGGAACACATTCAGGCACCATTACGAAATTCTTGATCGTCTCCTTCATGAAGAGAATCCAACAATTGAATCCAGCATTGGGATGGTTGATGCAAAAACGATGAGAATGATTCCCCGTCCTGTCTCAGTCATTCCGACAATGGTAACCGGCTTTAGTCAACAATCAATGAGATGGATCGCCGAGCATGGAGATGGCTGGATTCAGTACCCCCGGGATATTTCAGAACAGTCGCTCTTAATTCGTGATTACCGCACCTTATCAGAAATAGCTAATCCAGCTGTGTTTAAACCTTTTACCCAGACGCTCTATATTGATCTTGCGGAAGACCCAAATCAAACACCAAGAAAAATCCCTTTAGGGTATCACCTTGGACGAAATCATTTGCTTGAGCTGCTTCATAAATTTGAAGCCATCGGTGTCAATCATTTAGCATTTGTTTTATATTTCGCCAGACGTCCTATAGAGGATATGATTCAGGAGCTTGGAGAAGAAGTGCTGCCCCACTTCCCTGCTCATGACCTTACTGGCAAAGAGTAATGGATTATATTTTGAAATACTAGAATAGCCTTAATTCCCTGAATACTATTATAGAAAGAAGTTGAAAAAATGTCTGACAAGAAAATTGGTAAACGACTGAGTGATATTCACTACTCCGTTCTTGACCTATCTCCGATTGTAGCAGGCGGCACTCCTTCCAATTCATTTCAGAATACACTGGACCTTGCCCGTCATGCGGAAAAATTAGGATATACCCGATTCTGGCTGGCAGAACATCATAACATGCCTTTCATTGCCAGTTCTGCAACATCCGTTGTCATCGGTCATGTGGCAGCCGGCACATCGAAAATCCGTGTCGGTTCAGGCGGTATTATGCTGCCCAACCATGCACCTTTAGTCATCGCCGAACAGTTCGGAACACTTGAATCATTATTTCCCGGACGGATCGATCTAGGTCTCGGCCGGGCGCCTGGCACAGATCAGCGCACCGCTCATGCCCTTCGCCGTGATCGAAGAAGTACGAAAGACGATTTTCCGGAGCAGCTAGCAGAGCTCCGTACTTATTTTGACCCGTCATTAGGAACTGGTCACATGCCGGTGAGAGCCATCCCCGGAGAAGGATTAAATATTCCAATCTGGCTGCTCGGTTCGAGCGGATTTAGCGCACAGCTCGCAGGACAGCTCGGTCTGCCATTTGCGTTTGCCAGCCACTTTTCACCTAACAATACAATTGGTGCTCTTAACCTATATCATCGTTCTTTCCAGCCATCAAAAACGCTTGATAAACCATATGCCATGGTAGGGGTAAACGTGATTGCCGCAGATACGGACGAGGAAGCGCAGTTTTTAGCCACCACATTGCAACAGCAATTTTTAAACTTAAGCCGTGGTAATGAAGTGGCGCTCCAGCCGCCTGTTGAAAACCTTGCTGATAAATGGAGTCCGTACGAAATAGAAGCTCTCCAGCATCAGCTTGGCTCTTCCATCATCGGAAGCCCGGAAACAGTGAAACAAAAAATGCAGGCGTTTTTAGATGAAACGCAGGCAGATGAGATGATGGTCATTAGCCAGATTTTTGATCAAAAAGCACGTCTTCATTCTTATGATATTGTGGCTGAAGTAACGAAATAAATAAAAACCCCTTATCGAACAATGAACTGCACCCCAATTGTTAGACACCATCTGACAATTGGAG
>NZ_MSFI01000026.1 GCF_001975785.1 Domibacillus epiphyticus
AATACCTGGCTTTTTTACTATATGGACTTTTTCAGTGCCCTCGTTCTAACAGCAGTCTTTTTTATTTTGTCCAATACCCTTACAATATGAGGAAAGGGGGAATTAGAGATGAAAAAATCCGAGATTGAATACAAAATTGCAGAACTGAAAATGGATTATATGCGCGTTCAAGGGGATATTGAAAAGCTTGAGTCTACCGGACATGGAACACAAAAAGCGGAAGACATGCTGACAGCAATGGAAGAAGAATTGAAGCTGTTAAATGAGGAGCTGCTAACGGCGGCAGAATAAAGGGAGCTGCTGGCAGATGCCGGATTCTGCACCACTTAGGTCGAATTATTTTAATCAAAGCCGGAATCTACAGCGTTTAGGCCGGATTCACCTGAAATCCGGCCTTAGTATTAAAGAATCCGGCCCAAAATCAAAAAATCCGGCCAACAAAAAAGTGGATTCCTCAACACCCCCTTTAATAATAACGCCATGACTTTTCGTATACTTCTATCAAATTCGGACGAATTAACGTATTCGGTGTTAACGTGATGGGGTTGCCGTTATCGTCTTCAATAAGACCATCTTCATCTTTTCCAAACGACAAAAGCGCTGGAAGCATCTCTGCCGATAAATAACGTGTTTCATTTATGATGGTTAAATCCTCCACCAGAATAGACTCTCGTGAAGCTAAAACGAAACCCCATCCGCCGAAGCTTGGAATATCCGCATGAAGATTTTCCGTTTTCAAACCTGCTGCCTGAATCGTTTTATCAATCGTCCAGTACACTTCCGGGGCAAAAACAGGACTTGTCGCCTGCACAATTGTTGCTCCGCCTGGCCTTAAATGATTACGAACGAGTGAATAAAATTCCTGCGTATACAATTTATTAAGTGATTCATTATTCGGGTCAGGCAAGTCAATGATAATCACATCGTAAAAACCATCTGCCTTCTCTAAAAATTGAAAGGCATCTTCATTAACGATCTTTACTCGGCGGTCTTCAAGCGATCCTTTATTCAACTCTGTCAACAAATGATTTGTTCTCGCCGTTTCTGTCATGGCTGGGTCAAGATCCACTAGCGTTACAGCCTTAAGATCTTCATATTTAAGAAGCTCCCTTACCGCAAGCCCGTCTCCCCCGCCAAGCACGAGCACATTTTCATGACGAGCTGCCGCAGCCATAACCGGATGAACAAGGATTTCATGATACCGGTGTTCATCAGACGAACTAAACTGCAGCTGTCCGTCTAAATAAAGACGTGTATCTCCCTGCTCGCGTGTTAAAATAATTTGCTGATAAGCTGTCTGTGCAGAAAACACGACCGGGTCCTTATATAATTTCTGTTCAAAATGAAAAGCAGCTTCTTCACCGAACAATGCCCCCAAAATTAAAATGAGGAAAAATACGAATCCGGATACAGCATGCAGCATAAACCGCTTTAATTCTTTTTTAAAACGGAACACAATCCAGAGCGCAACCGCAACATTTATAAGGGCAACAAGAAACGATGTTTTTACCAGTCCAAAATAGGGTCTCAGTAAAAATAAAAAGAGCAGCCCGCCAACTAACCCGCCCGCGTAATCTGAAAATAGCACTTTCGCAGCACTTTTTTGTAATGAAACACCGATTTCATTCGCTTTTCTAATTAAAATAGGCAGCTCTACGCCTGTTAAGGTTCCGACAAGAAGCGTCACACCGTATAAAAAAAGCGCATCTGTTCCATCCGGCAAATACGCGGTTACGCCGAACAACAGCATTGCTGAAAAGCCTCCGACAAGACCGATACCGTATTCAATCCAGATGAATGAAGCAATTAAATGTTTTGTCATTTTTTCACTTATGTATGCACCGATGCCCATTCCGGTTAAAAAAAGGGAGATGGTAAGCGTATACTGCTTCACGCCATCTCCGAGAATATATGAACCGAGTGCACCAAACAGCACTTCAAAGATGATTCCGCAAATGGAGACAATACCCGAAGCATAATAAATCGCCCTGCTTTGCCGGACGGATTCCTGTTCAGTCATGTAAACACCACCTTACGAAATCGAGGCGCCAATAACAAACGCCAGGCCAACTGAAACACAAAATGACACAATGCCAACAGCGAGATTTCCTTCTTTCAGCTCTTCTTCTACTGAAAAGCTCCGTGTAAATAATTCAAATAATACATACGCTACTAATTGAAGCGCCATTCCAAATAATCCCCAGTAAACAGTCTCTATGATCGTATCGTTATGGAAAATAGAAAACATAAGGATAATGCAAATACCAATAATTTTTCCACCGATCGACAACGCAACTGCTGCATTGCGTCCTTTTATTTCATCCCAGTCTTTATACTTTCTTGTCATAATTTCAAAAATAAATAAACCAGCTACGACAACTGCAATAGCAATCACATAATACATAAACGTCAACAAAAATGGGTTCACAACTGAATCCCCTCTCTTAATAAACTATTACTTTCCCGTTCCCGGACCGCCGCCGCGAAACACGGATCCGCGTCCGTATGAACCTGAAGAAAACGACCCATAAAACCCTCCGCCTGAATAACAGCCATCGTTATTCTGACGGCATTTGCTTGTCTGCGCACGATCCCAGCCCGAGCCAAAACGTCCGTTTAAAAGCGAACCAAGAAGCATGCCTGAAAAGAAGCCCGGATTATAATGATTTCTGACAAATTCATCCTCTGCCACTTCTACAAGAGTGGAGCCCGGGTTGTCCTGATCCTCTGTTAAAATAATAAATTCGTTATCATACACAAGCACTTGTCTGCCGTCTACTTCTTCCCCAATCTGTTCCGGCTCCTGAACTTCAATTAACTCTGCGGCCGTATCCGGCACGCTTTTATTTACCCGATAAATGAGTGCACGGTCATTCGTGTTCGTGTTATTTTGAACGGCATCGACGAACGTGTAATTTTCATCGATATAATCATCCGCTTCTGACATCCCGCACGCAGCAAGAAATACGACACAGGCAATCGCGCCGGCCATCCATCCTTTTTTTACCATAAATGAAACACTCCAAATGAACAGAAACGGCCCGCCCGAATAAGCAGGCCGCAGTTCCTTATTCTTTTCCGAGCTTTTGTTTTAGCGCCGCCAATTCATCATCCACAGCACTGTTCTTCTTCAATGCCGCAAGCTCATCATCCAGGTTTCTCGATCCAGCACGTAAATCCTCTGATGTCTCTGCTTCCGCTTCAAACTGCATCACTTTTTCTTCCATCCGTTCAAATCCGCGCCGCGATTCATCTCCGCCAACGGATGACATTGCCCGGTTCATTTTTGTCCGTGTTTTAGCCGATTCTGCCCGGGCTTTTAATGAATCTTGCTTTAAACGCATTTCTTCATACTCCCGCTTCATTTCAGACAGTTTCTCACGTAAAACAGAAACATCTGCAGCCGCCTGCTCATGCGCTGTCCGCATCGATTCTGCCTGCTTTGCATGAACATTTTTATCTTCAAGGGCTCGGCGCGCCAGATCTTCATTCCCTGCTTCAAGCGCTTCTACCGCTTGCTGCTGGCGTTTTTCCACCATGCTATTGGCATCATCATATTTTTTCTTCAGTAATTTTTCATTGGCGAGCTGCTTTGCAACCGCTGTTTCTGCATCACGAATATCCGCCGCCATTTCACGCATAAACTGATCGAGCATTTTCACCGGATCTTCTGCTTTATCAAGCGCTGCATTCAGTTCTGATCCAACGTACGTCTGTACACGTTTAAAAAATTGAAACATTTTATCTCCTCCTGTTTGTTAGCTTCCTGCTAAGATTGTCACTTCATACTCTTCGATTTCGTATCCATAGCTTACTTCTACATCGCCGCCCCATACTTCAACTGACAGAAAATGTTCTTCCAAGTCATCAGCATAATCATAGTAGTCCACATTTTTCCCATGGACATTTTCACTGCGGCCTTCTGACTTTACATACGCCCGGCCTTCCTCATCCAGATAGTAAGTACGCCCGTCATGCGTTACTTTTTTTGCACCCGGTTCAAGCCCTGGAATACGAATCTTTTCGTATATGCCGACTCCGAGTTCATCATCAAGTTCAACGCTTAGCCAAAGCGTTTTGCCGTTTCCGGATAACTGATATGCATCCCATGTATAACCGCCATCATTGTAATGAATTTTGCCGGCTACTTCATAATCAGCAAGATCATATGTGACAAAATCACCAACACGCAAATTTTGCAGCGTACGGTCTTTTGTCTCCGGAATTTTTTCATCCGTTCCTTTGAACAGACGCTTAAAAAAGCTCATTCTGTTTCACCTCACCTATACGTACGAAACAAATTCTACCATAGTTTCATTTTTTTAGCCTTTTAAAACCAATACCAGAACAATCGTAATCATGAAGCTGTTAGGTTCTTATTATGGTGTAAAAACAGATAAATGCCCTTTCAAAACCTTTAAATGAAGCGGCACTGCATCACCCATATCGCCGTCCACATTTGCTTTTAAACCAACAGATGATTTGATCTTCAATTCTTTTGACTTGAAATAGATAACGTCCGGGTCCTCCTGAAAGTCACCTTTTAATAAGGCAGCTCCAATACGGATCAGTTTTGGCAACGCCACGTCTTTCACAATAAAGCAGTGAAATTGGCCATCTGCGACTTCTGCTTCTGGTGCAAGTTTTTCAAAACCTGCCACGGAATTTGTCAACGCCGCGAGAAACAGTAACGATTCTTCCTCATATAGACCATTATCTGTTTCCACTGTAAGATGAAATGGCGTTTTCTCCCTTAACGTCTTTAGCCCTTCCACAATGTAGGCAAGTGTCCCCAAAGCTGTTTTCTGATCGGACGTTACTTCGCCGGTCGCTTCAGCAATGCCGCCAAGAGCGATGATATTTAAAAAGTGACGGTTGTTCACCTTGCCTATATCTGCCGGCTTCACACCTCCTCCAAGAACTTGTATGGCTTCTTGCGGTTCAAGAGGCACATGAAGCGCCCGGGCGAAATCATTAACGGTTCCGAGCGGCACAACGCCCATTGCTGGACGGTGAGGCTGTTCGGCAATTCCATTTACTGTTTCATTCATCGTCCCGTCACCACCCATTGCGATAATGGCATCATACTTTAAATGACACGCTTCTTTCGCAAATCGCGTCGCATCTCCTTCGCCCTCTGTTAAACATATGTTAACATCGTATCCTGACGTTAAAAGCTTTTGCCTAATCTGATCAATATATTTTTCCGCCTGTTCCTTTCCGGATGATGGATTGGCAATAATCATCGCTTTTTTCAAAGAAATATCCTCCTGTCTTTTTGATTTACGGTTCCGGTAAAAATGCCCGGTGCCCAGCTCGTCATTTAAGAGCTGCTCCATCTGTTCAAGATGTGTTGAAGCTACAGGCGGATCTTTTTCCGACCAATTAACGATGTAAATAAAGTAGTATCGGTTGATGAGCCGGAAAATGACATTTGAGTTTGGAAACGCATCATACGTTGCTTTTATGTTGTAACGTTTTGTGTAAGACCACTTTACTAAGTTCATGTGAATTCACCTAACAAATGTATACCCCGAAAAATGGCGAAAAGAACATTGGCATATGTGCTTTTTCGCTAAAAATAGTGAAAGGAAAACATGGACAGCTGCGGAATGAATAAAAGATATAGGAAAGGGAGGGATTTAAATTGTCTGAGAAGTACAGTGCGAAAGAAGCAGCATCAAAGCTTGAAATTAGTCCGGCAACGCTCAGTAAGTATGTGATGGCACTGGAGGGAGCGGGATTCAGGTTTGAAACAGGCAAACGAAATGCACGAATGTTTGATGATAAAGAACTTGCAACGATTCGTCGCATGATGGAAACAGCCGTTTCTGAAAGTATGCCGCCTGGACAGGCAGCAAATTTAATGGGGCAAAATGCGTTCTTCTCCATTATCGACAGCCGTCTTTGTGCACTTGAAGAACAGCAGGCATACTTGTTAAAACTCCATACGGATCTTGCTGAAAAAATCGCACGACTGCCAGTACAGCGGATTCCGGATTATTCTCCCCCTCCATTTTTATCTTTTCCGCTTCGAAAAGCAGGATTTTTACGCTTTTTGTCGAAATAACAGCTAGACTACAAATGAAGGAGACACTATTTTGAAAAAAGCAATCTTTTTTGACCTCGATGATACACTTCTGGATGATAAAAAAAGCATTCAAACCGCATTTGACATCACATGCGGTGAACTTGCTGAAAAATATAGCAAAGATGCAGCCTGCATTGAACACCACGTCCGTGCCGCAGCCCGCGCTCAATATGAAACATACTCATTTTACCCGGTTACTGTGTCCATTGGGATTAATCCGTTTGAAGGACTATGGGGAGACTTCGGTGATGTACATTACAAACCATTTCGCGATATGGGGGAACAGATTGCTGATTACCAGCTGAAAACGTGGCAAAATGGCCTTGCAGCAGCTGAGATTCCTTCACTTGAATCCGAATGGGCTCGCGAAAGATTCCGTAACGTCCGCCGGGAATCGCCGTTTGTATATGAGGAGACGTTTGATGTGCTTGATAAACTGCGTGAAAAGGGATACCGCCTCCTTCTTTTGACAAACGGGGCACCTTCTTTGCAGCTGGAGAAATTAACGATGACAGCGGAGCTAGTGCCATATTTTGAGCACATTTTAATTTCCGGCAACTTTGGATTCGGCAAACCCGAAAAAGCGATTTTTGACCACGCGTTAAAATTAATAAATGCCGCTCCAGATGAAGTATTGATGGTTGGTGATAACCAAGGGACGGATATTCTTGGCGCTACACGTACAGGCATACAATCTGTATGGATCGATCACGGTGAAGGAAAAGTCATCGAAGGGGCGAACCCGCATCATACGATCGGCCGTCTGCAGGATATTCTTTCACTCGTTTAAACATGTTTACTTCTTTGCACTGGCGGGTACAGAAATGGGAAAAGGATAAACCTGTTTTCAGGCAGAGGAGCGACATAAATGGAAAAGCATATTGTACCGTCCAAACTAGACATTAAAATTTTTGATAAAAAAGGCAGCCGGCCATTCGCGGAACATGCAATTGATGACAAGGAAATATACGAACTCCAAGACGAAACAATGAGGACCCCTTTGGAAAAAGCAGATGTATTTGAACAGCTGCTTCAAACAGAAGATGCGTGCGAATTATGGATTGTACCTGTAACGGAATCAACATCTTCGTTTACGCAGTCACTGTCTGAAGAAAAGACATCTGCTCTTTTCGGCATGCTGTCATCGTTCCGCGAAAACGTACAGCGCGACCGCACATTTTTAGTCACCCATCCAGATTGCTCCGGCGATATAACCGGTAAAGCAAAGCAGCTGGGCTATACAGTTTTGCCATGTGAGCAATCGGATCTTGAATCATTAAAAGTAGAATACTAAAAAAAGCGATGATACCTAAACGGGTTCATCGCTTTTTTTACGTGTATATTTGCCCTTAATTAATTGTTAATATATTTTTCAAAAACATTGCCAAAATCTTTTACGCGGTACTGATCGCTCGACTGTTTCAGCCAATCAAATGCGTATTTATTTACTTTTTCAAATTCACCTGACAGATCAATTTGCGTTTTCGTAATATTTTTAATGGAACCAGCTGACAGATCAAGGCTTTGCTTAGCGTAGCCAAGATACATTTCATTTTCGCGCTGCATTTCAGCAATTTGTAATAATGCTTTATACAAATCTTTCAATTCTTCCAAATGTTTTTTATGCACATCAATTGAATATGTTTCATTGCCAAGAGTAAATTTAATTTCCACATCCAGGTCAACTGTTCCTGCTGTTTCAAGAAAAACGTTTGAAATACGGTTTGTGACATAGTTATAACGGCGAAGCATTCTTTTTTTACTAACAGCACTCGCACCGTCCACATGAACCAAACCGAGATTGGTAAAGCAATATTCATCTGCTTTAGACTTAATTAAAAAATAAATTTTTTCATTGTCTTCATGCAAGATGTAATCATCAGCATCCACCTTGTCGTAATCAGCCGGTTTGATTACCGCACCTACATCACTCAATCCAAGTACATCTGCCGCAACCTTTCCGAACATTCCATTCAACTCCTTATCGTTGTGTGCAATTCAATTATACGTTAAAGATGGGAAAAAGTTTCATCTGATTTTAAAAGCTGATCCACTTCATTGGCTCCGCATGATCATCATACCGCTAGATAGCTCCCTAACCGTTTTTGAAATTCTTCTTCGGTTTCATTAAACCGCATGACATGGATTGCTTCCGGTTTAAAATCCAGTCCGGCCAGTTCTCCGACACTCGCTTTTTCCGTTGAATGAACGATCCACAGATTTCCTTCTGCATCCGTGCAGCAAATTTCATAATGAACGCCGCGAAAGAGCTGTGATTCAATTACCACCTGGATTTTCCCTCTTTTTGGTGCCTTTAAGTCAATATCTTCCGGCCTGATGATCACTTCAACGGGTTCATTCTCACGAAGTCCTTTATCCACACACGCAAACCGCCGTCCCGCAAACTCTACTTCAAAGTCGCGGATCATCAAACCGTCAGTAATGTTGGATTCACCAATAAAGTCCGCCACAAAACGGTTAATCGGCTCATCATAAATATTCATTGGAGTACCCCTTTGGTGAATTTTCCCTTCATTTAATACAAAAATTTCATCCGACATCACAAGCGCTTCTTCCTGGTCATGCGTGACGAAAATAAATGTAATACCAAGACGCCGCTGCAATTCACGTAATTCATACTGCAATTCTTTACGCAGCTTCAAATCCAGTGCCGAAAGCGGCTCATCAAGCAAGATCACTTCTGGGTCGCTTACAAGTGCACGCGCAATCGCCACACGCTGTTTTTGACCGCCTGACATTTCAGACAGCCCCCGCTTTTCATAGCCAGATAAATTGACGAACTGTAATGCTTCCTTCACTTTTTCATCAATATGCACTTTTTTCATTTTCTTAATTCTCATTCCAAACGCAACGTTTTCATATACATTTAAGTGCGGGAAAAGCGCATAATCTTGAAACACGGTATTTACCTGGCGTTTGTTAGCCGGGACATTGTTCATTCTTTTTCCGTCAAGATATAAGTCGCCAGACGACGGTTCTATAAATCCGGCAATAAGGCGTAGAATCGTCGTTTTCCCACATCCGGATGGGCCGAGCAATGTATAAAATTTCCCGCGTTCTATTTCAAAACTCACTTCGTCCAGTACCGGCTTATTTTTATCATATTTCTTCGTTACCCGATCAAACCGGATAATCACATCTTCGCTCACACATTTCCCTCCAACAAACGATGCAGACTTTTTCTTTTCCTTTTTTGTGACATTATAACGGATTCCGGACAAAGAATACATTTTTCGATCCATAAAAAAACTGCTCCGGTTAAAACCGGGGCAGTTTGTATCCTTATTCACCAACAACAAATTCAAAATTCGCGCTGAACTTTACGTCTTTGCCGACAAGTACTCCACCTGTTTCGAGAGGAGCATTCCATGTTAATCCATATGCTTCACGGTTTACCTTTCCTTCCCCGTCAAAACCGGCAATGGTGCTTCCATCCATCGGATTTTTTGATGTGCCATTAAATTCAACGGTAAATATTTCTGTATTGGTTGTTCCTTTCATTGATAATTGTCCTGTTACTTCATACTCATCATCCGACACTTTTTTAATAGCATCGCTGACGAATGTAATGTGAGGGTACGCTTCAACATCAAAGAAATCACCAGAACGAAGATGGTTGTCACGGTCTTCATTATTTGTATCAATAGAGGCCGCGTCAATTGTAATTGTCCATTTTGCCGTTTCAAGATTGTGTACGTCGCCATCAAATTGTACGTCAAAGCTTGTAAACTCGCCTTTTGTTTTTGAAACCATCATATGTTTTACTTGAAAGGCAATACCGCTGTGTATTTTATCCAGTGTGATTGCAGCCATGTTTCCTTCCTCCTCCATTTCAAAGTAACTTACAACTATTACTATGCAAGAATTATATCTTGAATTCAAGATTTTTAATTATCTTGAATGAACAAAAGTTCCAGACAACTGTCTGGAACCCAAGTGTTAATGAATATCTTTTTTCTTAAATCGTCCGCCTCGTACTTCAGCGATATCTCCCACCGCAAGAAATGCACCCTCGTCCATATCTTCTACGATCGATTTTAACTTCGCTTCTTCAAGACGGTTAATGACGCAAAAAATGACTTTTTTATCGTCACCTGTATAGGCGCCTTCTCCGTTCAAGTACGTCACTCCCCGTCCGAGACGCGCGATGATCGCTTCACCAATTTCCTGGTACTTATCACTGATGATCCATGCCGATTTTGACTCATCGAGCCCCTGAATCACCACATCAATCGTTTTAAACGCAATAAAATAGGCGAGAACGGAATACATCGCTCTGTCCCAGCCAAAGACAAAACCGCCCCAAGTGAAAATAAATAAGTTAAAAAACATGACAACTTCCCCAACCGAGAAAGGCAATTTTTTATTGAATAAAATAGCTAGAATTTCCGTCCCATCCAGCGATCCTCCGTAACGTATGACAATTCCGACGCCCGCGCCGAGTGCGAGGCCGCCGAATACAGCTGCAAGAAGCGGGTCTTCTGTTACTGCCGCTACCGGATGTAATAGCGAGGCTGCTACTGATAAGACTGCAATTCCATAGATGGTTGAAAGCGCAAACGTTTTCCCGATTTGTTTATAACCAAGAAAGAAAAATGGTATATTTAACAAAAATAAAAAAAGGCCGAGTTTAACCCCTGTCAAATTTGATAATATAATCGAAATCCCAACAATTCCCCCATCCATAATGGAGTTCGGCACAAGAAAAATTTCAATTCCTACCGCCATCAAGATTGCTCCGATAAAAATAAATAACGTCCGTTTCAAAAGTTTTTTTACACTAAGCTTCTGGTGCCGCTTTCCCAGTTTCGGATCTTTTTCTGCCACTTGTCCGTTCACATGTTCACACCCTCACATATTTTTCGTTATATCAATTTTTCCAAAATCAAAAAAGTGTCCCTCGTTCAAAACACCATACATAAGATCATTTAAAAAGCTAAAGTCATATATCTAACCTAATATGTATACGATAAAAAAACATTCGCTATTTCATTATAAAAAACCCGCAAAAAGCAGAGCTCTTCACGGGATGCTGTTAATCTTATTTTCCCTGCAGAATTTCAGTCAGGACAGGGACAATTTGTTTTTTACGTGATACAACACCTTTAAGCAAGGCTGTATTGTTATCAAGTTTTACACTATATGCTTCTTCTACGGCTGCTGCTTCAGATCCGAGCGCGATTCCCACAGAGTCACTGTTCAAAATATCTGTCACAACAACGAGGAAAAGATCTAGCTCTTTTTCGGCAATGGCTTTTTTCACTGCTGCTTCAATATCCCCTTGAAGCGCAAGAACGTCAGCTGGATCGATTGCATTAATTTGAGCAACCTCTACTTTTTTGCTTCCCATTGGGAATACTTTTGAATCAATTGAAATAAGCTCTTCCGCTGTTTTCCCGCTTAAATCAGCACCTGCTTTTAACATTTCAAGTCCAAATTCTTCCGCATCTACTCCAGCGATCTCTGCTAATTCTTTTGCGGCTTGCACATCTTCTTTTGTGCATGTAGGCGATTTGAATAATAAAGAGTCTGAAATGATGGCTGATAGCATCAACCCGGCAATATCTTTTTCAATTTTTACGCCGTTTTCTTTATACATTTTATTTAAAATAGTTGTTGTGCAGCCAACCGGCTCGGCACGGTAGTATAAAGGATCCGCTGTTTCAAAGTTTGCAATGCGGTGATGGTCGATTACTTCTAGAACGCGTACATCGTCAATATCATCAACGCTTTGCTGGCGTTCGTTATGGTCAACAAGAATAACCGTCTCTACTTCTGGAGCCGCTTTTTCAATTAAGCGAGGCGCCGCTGCATTAAATTTTTTCAATGCATATTCGGTTTCTCCGTTTACATCACCAAGGCGGACTGCCTCGACCTCAAAGCCAAGTTTTGTTTTCAAGTCTGCATATACAAGCGCTGAACAGATTGTGTCGGTGTCCGGATTTTTATGACCAAAAATAAATGTTTTTCCCATTTGTTTTCCCTCGCTTTATGTATAATGTTTCATTTTATTTTAACGCAAAACAAAAAAAGTTTCCTTAATAAATTTCATTATAACGGAAAATAAAATATATTCCTATAAGATTAATCAGATTAATTGTTAAATTACTGTAAATGGAAGGATAAGCATAATAAATTGCGAATCATTTTAAGCAGGAGGTGTGTTTTTATGCAGAAAAGCCGCGGATGGAGGGTGTTTTTGACGCTTCCTGTTCTTTCATGGGCGCTTTATGATTTTGCCAACACGATTTTTTCGTCGAATATTACGACGATTTTTTTTCCGTTTTACATTCAGGAAGCGGCCGGTGGCAATGAACGGCTCGATCAAATAGCCAGCACTTTTTTATCCTATGCCAATGCGGTTTCAAGCTTTTTTCTCGTCTTGTTTTCCCCGCTTTTCGGCGTTTGGATTGATCGGACTGGGAGGAAAAAACGATACGTCGTTTCCTTCGCCCTTACCGCAATTCTTTTTACCGCCTTAATGGGCCTGATCGCTCCACTCCGTTTAGGTGAATTTGGAGGACTTCCGGCAGCTTTTACGATCGTTGTCGTACTGTTTGTAGCCGCAAAATTTTTCTACCAGTCAAGTTTAATTTTTTATGATGCAATGCTGCCCGACATCGCAACAAAAGACACAATATCGGTGCTGTCCGGTTTTGGCGTAGCGGTTGGCTACTTGGGGACACTTGTCGGATTAACGGTATACCCGCTAGTGAGCGGCGGCAATTATGCTGATGCCTTTCTCCCGACCGCCATCCTCTTTTTCATCTTTACTTTACCAATGATGCTGGCTTACAAGGAAACACCTGCAGCAAAATTAGAAAAACGTCCTTTTTTCGCTGGTTACCGGGATGTGTGGGAAACGTTTAAAGAGATGCGCAGCTACCGGTCTATTTTTTTATTTATGATCGTGTATTTTTTCATAAATGATGCCATTGCCACCGCGATTGCGATGATGGCTGTTTATGCAAAAGCAATCGTCGGTTTCACCTCGAGTGAATTCATTTTACTTTATCTCGTATCGACTGTTTCAAGCATTATCGGTTCTTTCATTTTCGGATATATTACTAGAGCCGCCAGTGCCAAAAAAGCAGTCTTTTATGTGGGTTTCATTTTATTTTCCGCCTTGCTGCTCGGCACATTTGCGGTAAATAGACCGATGTTTTGGGTAACAGGAAGTCTTTTCGGTGCAGCACTTGGCGCTGTATGGGTAACGTCGCGGGTGTTCATTATCGAACTGTCGCCAGAAGACAAGCGCGGTCAATTTTTCGGGTTGTTTGCGTTCTCTGGCAAATTATCTGCCATTGTCGGCCCTCTTATGTACGGAACCATTACGCTCATGCTCGCTGACTACGGCGACATTGCCAGCAGGATTGCACTCGCTTCCCTTATGTTGTTCGTCTTAATCGGGCTGCTCGTTCATCGGAAAATCCCTGAGTAACTCACGCAATTTTTCTATATCGGAATGAATGAGTTCAAGCAGGCTCCTGTTGTAAAAAATCGATGCCGGATGAAAGGTCGGAAAGATCCGATAATCTTTTTCAGTCCATTCATATTTATCGCCGTTCAGTCGCAGCACAGGCTGCACAAGCAGTTCGCCATGAATATCAGAAACTTTTTTCTCTTTCCCAACGAGACGCTTTAAGCCAATGTTGCCAAGTGTTACGATCACTGGTGTATTTACTTGTTCAATTTCATAATCTAAAAGAGGAGCATGGGCCATTATTTCTCCGGCAGTCGGTGCCCGGTTATATTTCCTTTTTACTTTCGTGCCATCCGGACCGTTTTTCTCGCCCCATTTATAGGGACGGCTCCGGACAGCACTTGTAATATACACTTCTTCTCTCGTAACACCCGCCATTTGTAAAAACTTCATCAACTCACTGCCGGCACGTCCACTAAAGGGTATTCCATTTCCGATTTCTGTTTCTCCCGGTGCTTCACCGACAAGCATTAATTTTGCATGTTTCGGACCGCTTCCGTATACAAATCCTTCTACAGGATACGATTCAATCCGTTTTCTGCCTAATTCAGCAAGGTCTTCTGGAATTTGCATGTGCTTCACTTCCTTTCTATTTCACACAGGAATACAAACAATTTTCCCCCTCGCAACCACTATTAAAACAAAAAATTCAATTGAATTACTTGATACTCCAATACTTTCTCCATAATTTCTTATCTTTTAATTATAAAAAGGCCCCTTGTTTGCATTTCTTGTGCGATGCTCATCGTTTCCCCTTCAAGGTCCACAATCATATCCATATTCATGGCGACTTTGTTTGTTTGGCCTATTCCTTTGCCGATATAAATCGACATAAAAATAAGCAGACTGGAAAAACCATTTTTCCGCCTGCTTATCTTTAATTATATTGGTCATTTTTTATAAAAGAGACTCAACTCCATCCACATACACGACTGACCCTGTTACATGGCTTGCGGCATCACTTGCCAAATAATGAACAAGGTCGGCTACTTGTTCCGGCTGACCTGAACCGCCTGCAAGCGGCTGATTACCTTCTGGATACTCAATCGGAATTCTAATTTCTTTTAATTTCTCGTCTTCCATATTTGTACTTTCGTCAATATTCGTCTCAATCGCACCAGGACAGATGACGTTTACTCTCACTTTAAATTTTGCCAGTTCAACCGCCGCCATTTTCCCTAGGCCGACCTGTCCTGCTTTTGTCGTCGCATATGCAGAAAATCCGAAATTTTTAAATGTGCGTGTACCGTTAATGGATGACGTGATAATAATGCTGCCACCATTTTTCTTTAAATAGGGAATTGAATATTTCAATGTTAAAAACGTACCCGTTAAATTCGTCATCATTACCGAATTCCAATCTTCCGGAGCTAAATGCTCTAGCGGTGTAAACGTACCATTTTGGCCTGCGTTGGCAAACACAATATCGAGCCCACCCCATTTAGCGGCCCCTTCATTAATCGCTTTCTCCATCTCATCCGCTTTCGATACATCGGCTTTCACGTGCATGACCCGGTTCTCTCCAATCTCTTTCACAAGCTCATCGGAATTTTTAGGGCTCCGGTCCAAAAGCACGATGTTGGCACCAGCTTCTGCTAGTCGAATCACTGCTGCACGGCCAATTCCCGATCCTCCGCCAGTAATAAGTGCCGTTTTGCCTTTTAATGAACTAGTCAATTTAATCCGCTCCCTTCAAAATGACACAAACTGGTTTTGTAATGGTTATTTCATTTCCTGTGAACAAAGGCATTCCGTTTTCTTCTAATTTAAATAATGCGACATTATTTGAGTCTTGATACGCAGCGATTAAGTAGGGAGCATCCGGCAGGACACAAAAACTTCTCGGTGTTTTTCCTTCCCCGTCAACGTGCCGCGGCTGTGACAACGTACCTTCTGCTTCAATATCAAATATTGCAAATCCATCCCATCCGCGTACAGATGCATATAAATATCTGTTATTCAGACCTAGCTGTAAGTCTGCCCCTGTATGTTTGCCATTATATCCATCAGGCAAAGCTGCTATTGTATCAAGATGAATAATATCCCCATCCTGCCCTACTTTATAAACTAAAACCGTGGAGTCAAGCTCATTCATAACATATACAACCGGGAGTTTTGGATGGAAAAGAGCCATTCGCGGACCCGATCCTGGTGCCGTTTTTACTTCTTTTACAACCATCAGTTTTGTTTTCTCATACACAGCGAGCGCATCTGATCCAAGATCGCAAACGAGCAAATGCTTCCCGTTCGGAAACGGTGTAATAGAATGGACATGTGACGCGTCCTGACGTTCTTGATTCGGGCCGCTTCCTTCTCGTTTTGAAAAAGCCGATTTAACAATTGAAGTGCCGTGGCGCTCATATTTTGTAACGGACCCACCATAATTCGCTGTCCATGCAGAGGCTCCTTCCGCATAAATATGACATGGCGCCATATCACCAGCATCCGCAGCACCTTTTAAATTAAGACCGTCATCGTTTATTTGAAAAAGAGCTGCTGTTCCTTCCATTGATTCACAAGCTGCATACAAAAAACCGTCCGCTTCTGCTAAAAATGACGGGTTTGACGCGCCAGCGTACCGTCCTGTCACCGTTAACGTTTCTCTGTCTTTATCAATATTCACCTTATAAATGCCGGGCTCTTCTTTTTTTGCATAGCTGCCGATCCATAAGGAAGTGATCATTTTCATCCCTCCGTTCCCAGGTTCTCTCTTTCTTCATTACCCGCGAAAAAGATTTTTATACATTGAAAAAAGGGAAATTCGCCACAAAGGAACCGAGCTTAGAAAATCCATCAAATATTTTACATTTAATATTCAGAAAATATAGACAAAGATAATTGGATCCTGTATCCTTATAGTTAGAATTGTTAATTAAGGAGGAACCCACCTTTGAAGCTTCCGAGTACCATTCAAATTAATGAGGTTGGCTTACGAGATGGACTGCAGTTGGAAAGCATGATTATGTCGATCGATCAAAAAATTAAATTAATAGACGCTCTTATAAAAGCGAATGTAAAAACGATTGAATTCGGCTCTTTTGTCCATCCGAAACTTGTTCCACAAATGAAAAATACAAAAGAAGTTTTCCAATTACTTGCTGAAAAGAAAAAGGATGTGACTTTCATTGCGCTAATCCCTAACTTAAAAGGAGCTGTTTTAGCCGCTGAAGCAGGTGTCGAGCGTGTGAATACAGTTTTATCTGCAAGCAATACTCATAACCTTCAAAACATAAAAAAATCGACACAACAATCGCTTGAGGACTTTGCAGCAATCAAAGACTATTGTGACGAGAAAGAGATTTTACTCGATTGTACAATTGCCACAACGTTTGGCTGTCCCTTTGAAGGTACCATCTCTGAAGACCGAATCCTTTCTATTATTGATGAATTGATCAGAACTGGAGTAAACGTGTTGAGTTTAGCAGATACAACAGGCATAGCCAATCCGAAGCAAGTATTTGATCTATCCTCTAAAGTGCTGGAAATATGGCCTGATCAACCTTTTAATTTGCACTTTCATAATACTCGCGGAATGGGATTAACAAATGTATTAGCTGGTGCTCAGGCAGGAATCAACAGTTTTGACGCGTCTTTGGGCGGCTTAGGCGGCTGTCCTTTCGCACCAGGAGCTACTGGGAACATTTGTACAGAGGATGTTGTTCATATGTTAGAAGAAATGGGAATTGACACAGCCATATCTCTTGATGGCTTGCTGGAAGCATCTCGTATGTTACGAAACATATTAGGCCATGAACTTCCTGGTCAAATTTTAAAATCCGGAAAAAGTTCAAAGCTGTACCCCGTGCCAGCTAGTTAAAATGAAAAACGAAAACGACATGAAGGAGCTGCTGCAAATGAAACAATGGGATACGATTACTTTAGAAAACAATACAAGACTTAAAGGTATTTATGTCCTTACATTAAACCGGCCTGATTCCATGAATGCGTTAAATACACAAATGGCAATCGACATGATCGACTGTTTAAAAACGCTCATAAATCAAGTTGACTGTAGAGGGCTCATCATTACAGGGGCTGGAGAAAGAGCATTTTGTGTCGGAGCTGATTTAAAAGAGCGAAATGGCATGACGAAAGAAAGTTGGAAGCACCAGCATGATCTTTTTGAGGAAGTGACTTTATTAATTCGTGAATTTCCATTTCCCGTTCTTGCTTTAATCAATGGATATGCTCTTGGCGGTGGATTTGAAATCGCTCTCAGCTGCGATATGCGTATTGCCGCACCCCATGTAAAAGCTGGCTTTCCCGAAGTAAAGATTGGCATTATGCCTGGCATAGGAGGAACGCAGCTTCTAACCCGGGCAATTCCAATGGGTATAGCGAAAGAACTATTATTCAGCGGGAAACAAATTACTGCACAAAGAGGAGTAGACATCGGATTAATCAATCAAATTTCGAGCACTGATTCACCTATTTATGAAGCGCTTACATTTTTAGAGGATATTGCACGGAATGCTCCCCTTTCCCTTCAGCAAATTAAAGCTGCCGTTAATGAAGGAGCCGACGCAGATTTAACGACAGCTTTGGAAATTGAGCTGCAGGCCTATTACAAATGTGCAGAATCTGAAGACAGGTTAGAAGGAATAAAAGCGTTTAATGAAAAAAGAGAACCCGTCTGGCAAGGTAAATAAGGAAATCGCCTAATTTTATAAATTAGATAGCAGGAGGAAATAAAAATGGCTACAATGACTAGTACCGCAGAAGAACTTGATTTAATCCGAAAAAGTGTCCGTGCTCTTTGTGCAAAGTTTCCTGAAACATATTGGAGAGAATTAGACGAAAAGAAAGCCTATCCAGAGGATTTTATTAAAGCGTTAACGCAAGAAGGATGGCTGTCAGTCCTTATTCCAGAAGAATACGGCGGGGCCGGTCTTGGGATAAAAGAAGCCTGTGCCATTCTTGAAGAAGTGAACCGGTCCGGCGGCAACGCAGGGGCTGGTCATGCCCAAATGTACACGATGGGCGCTGTTCTTCGTCATGGCAGCAAAGAACAAAAACAAAGATACCTTCCTAAAATCGCAAGCGGAGAACTCCGGCTTCAAGCTTTTGGCGTAACTGAGCCTACTGCTGGCAGTGATACAACAAGTATCGAAACGACAGCAGTAAAGAAAGGTGACCGTTATATCGTCAATGGGCAAAAAATTTGGATCTCACGCGCAGAACACTCGGATTTAATGCTGCTTTTAGCAAGAACAACTCCAAAAGAACAAGTGGCGAAAAAGACCGATGGATTAAGTTTATTTTTACTTGATATGAAAGATCAAAAAGAAAATATTACGATTCGCCCTATCGACACGATGATCAACCACGCAACAACTGAAATTTTCTTTGAAAATGTGGAGATTCCGGAAGAAAACTTAATCGGTGAAGAAGGGAAAGGATTCCGTTATGTGCTCAGCGGTATGAATGCAGAACGTATTTTGATTGCTGCTGAAAGTATTGGAGACGGTTTATACTTTGTTGATAAATCAGTCCAATATGCGAACGAGCGAGTTGTATTTGACCGTCCAATTGGACAAAATCAAGGTGTTCAATTCCCTATCTCACAATCCTTTATGGATATTCAAGCAGCGCAATTAATGATGCAAAAGGCTGCAGACATGTTTGATAACGGTGAAAATTGTGGAGCAGAAGCCAACATGGCCAAATATTTGGCCACAGAAGCTACATGGAAAGCGGCAAATGCTGCGATGACAACGTATGGTGGATACGGTTTTGCGACTGAATATAATATAGAAAGAAAGTTTCGTGAAGCACGTCTATTTATTGTTGCACCAGTGACAAATAATCTCGTGTTAAGCTACGTAGGGCAGCATGTGTTAGGACTTCCCCGCTCCTTTTAAGACTTAATAATCTCTATATAATAAAAGAAACGTGAAAAGACACTTTCCTTGAGGAACCCGAATTTCCTGTCGAACCTCAAGAAAAAGTGTCTTTTTCATTACGCCTATAATAAACCGATCCAATTCCACCACGTCACAGCCATTAAAAGTGTCAGGACGCTCATGATTATCGTCAAAATCAATCCAGGAAGCAAAAACTCTTTTTGCTGAATCTTCCCGGTGCTATGTACGAGGACATTTGGGGTAGATTCAACAACCAGTATGTAGCCGTGCAAACAGGCAAGCGAAGCGGTCATACATATAAGGACGGGGTCTGTTCCGGCTTTTGCGGATAATCCGATAAAAATCGGAATCAACGTTACGACAGCAGTAGAAACGTTTGCTACGGCAAGATGTAAAATATGAGTCAGGATTAAGACAACGATCACTGCTAAAACAGGAGAACTGAGAAGATCAATCATCCAGGGCACACTTAAACTTTCACCAACAAGTACCGCGGCTCCTGATTGATTAAAGGCGTAGCCAAGAGATAATGTTACCCCCATTAAAAGGACTGTATCGAAGTTGATTTTCACTAAGTTCTCCCATGTCGAGCACCCGATACCCGGGAGAGCCATTAAAACCACTCCTATAAGCGCGGGCACACTCGGATGCATCCCATGCCAAGGCTCTGTAAACCAGAGCCCTACAATGAGTATAAGTATGGCGAGGCACTTCTTCTCTTGCCTATTTACCTTCCCAAGACTGCGAAGTTTTTTATTCATTTCTTCTACAACATGTGGAAAGTTTTTCTCACCTTCTTCAAGCGGATACCATTTTAACAATACGTACCAGGCAGTCGGAATTAGGATGAGCCATAGCGGAAACGTATAATAAAACCATTGAATATATGTAATGTTTATTTGAAGAAATTCTTTTAATAATTCCACCGTCAAAATGTTCCCTATGGCTGCAGTCATAACAGCAGTCCCGCTTATCGTACCTCCAAATGCAACACCGAGCAAAATCATTTTCGTTAAGTTGCCCTTCCCTTTTTCACCAATCGCTTCTAAAGACATTAATGCAATAGGAAGGATTAAAGCCGTTCTTACAGCAGCGGCAGGAATAAAAAACGATTGAGCTTGAGGGATAATCAAAATACTGGCCAACAACCCTTTTGCTGTACCGCCCCATTTTGCCAAAAATAAATACGCCATTCTTTTCGTTAGGGGCGTATCATTTACGCCCCTCGCCAACATCATCCCTGCGATAATAAGAAAAACAGCGGGTGAGGAAAAGCCGCTATATACAACTTCTGTGGACACCACATTAAACAGGAGCATAAAGACAAGGATAATCATTGCGGTTAAGCCGATTGGCACAGGTTCAAATGTCCAATAAAAAACACTAAGCACTAAAAACGCCAGCATGATTCTGGCTGATTCAGAATATTGATCAGGAAGAACCATGTAGACCGCTACCATGATCATAATACCCAGCAAAAGAATAAACAGCTTAGGAATCGTTATTTTTGAAGGCTTTATTTCGGTGCTTAGTTTCGTCTTCGTATTTGGTAAACTCATGTTTTCTCACGTCCCATTCACTCTATTTGCATATCTTACTATATTATGAATGGTTTTCCGTAAAAACAGGACAGCATAATGCAAAAAATTCCGCTAAATCATCCACCTCATCTAAATGAGCAATAAGATCAATTAATCTTCTTTTCTTTTCCGTATTAATAATAGAACCGGTCACGTCTATAAATTTATCCTGCAGCTGCTGATCTGTCATCGGGTTTTGTTGGCTTCCAATGGCATGGTCTACCGTATGAATATATTCCCGTCCATCATATAACTTCACCTTTACTTGTGCCTGGTCTTCACGATATGTCTCATTAATAACAAGCCGGACCTTTTCTCTAAGTCCCTTTATACAAGAATCGTTTACACAATCATCCGTAAATTCATGAATGCCTGCTTTCAATTGAAAAAATGCTGCAGCTACACAATGATACACACTAAACTTCCCTTCCAATCCAGTCGTAATGATTTTTTTCCCTGTTAGTTCTTCAACAAGAGGATGCCCTGTAATTTCGATCCATTCCACTTGTTGAGGCAAGAGTTGATATTTCTTCTGAATAGAGATGATTCCATCAATTGCTGGATGTGTCACCACACCGCTGGCAAAAGGTTTATAGCTATTCTTCTCAATTTCATATGTCTCTCCCCACTTTTTCGTAATCATTTCAAAACTTTCTTCATTTGAAAGAGCTTTAACGAATCCTCTTTCAGCCTCTAGCGACTTTGTTGAACTCGTAAAACCCTGTGCTGCCATCAATGCAGCGAGCATTCCGTTCATTGCTGCTTTCCCCGGATGATAGGGCTTGGTCATCGTTCCAAACATCTCTCTTAGTCCTGTTGGATCTGTTGCAGCAATCCCAATAGCAAATAGCGTTTCTTCGACGTTAAGCCGCATCATTGTGCTAATAGCCGCTGCAGCACCTATCCCTCCTACACTCCCTGTTATGTGCCATCCTTTCCAATAGTGGGAAGGGTAAACACTTAAAGCAACCCGCGCCGCCGCCTCCGTACCAACAATAAAAGCCTCCAGTACGTCTTTTCCGCTTTTTTTCTGGTATTCAGCAAAGGATAATACAGCAGGATAAACGGGTGCGGACGGATGAAGCACCGTTTCAAGCAGCGTATCATCAAAGTCATCAACATGAGATGACAGGCCGTTTAGTAAAGCTGCAAAAAGCATATCCACTTTTTCTGTTCTGCCCAATACGGATGCCTGTGGGCTGCTGCCAATGACTTGAGAAACGGCTAAAACCTTTTTTACTGATTCATGCTGACTTCCTCCAATGGCAACTCCAAGCCAGTTTAAAAGACTTCTTTTCGCTTCATAAATCGCCTTTTCTCCGATTTTTTCATAAGAAGACGCCGTGATATAAGATGATAGAGTTTGAGTGACCATATTTTATCTCCTTTTTTAAATACGAATAAAATGAAAGAAAGACACTTTTCTTATTAAATGAACGTACGAGCCATCCAACCAAGAAGAAGTGTCTTGAAAATTTGTAATAAAACTCATTAGCAGGATCTCTTATATTGGATGTTGGATCCTATATGAATCAAGAAATTACCCTGTTATTATTGAGCCAGATAGAGAGAAATTTGCGGGAATAAAATAATTATGACAAGCGCGAGCACAATAATAGCAAAGAACGGGGCTACCCCCTTTACAACTGCACCTACCTTTTCCTTCGCTATTCCGCTTACAACAAATAAGTTTAAACCGACAGGCGGCGTAATCATCGCAAGCTCCATATTAATCGTCATAATGATGGCGAAGTGAATGATATTGATATCAAACATGACAAGAACAGGCAGCAAGATCGGTAAAGTAATTAAAATAATCGCTACTGCTTCAAGGAACATCCCCATAATAAAGAGCATTAAATTGACCCCGATAATGAAGATCCACTTATTTGTGGCACTATCCTCAATCCAGAGCGCGAAATTTTGAGGAACTTGTTCTGTTGTGAGAAACATCCCAAAAATCATAGCCGATGAGATAACAAGAAAAATCATCGCGGTAATATTAATTGACTCTTTTAAAATCTCTCGAAATTTCTTAAAGGTTATTTCTTTATAAATAAAGACGGATACAATGATCCCGTAAAAGCATGCAAGAAAGGAAGCTTCTGTCGGTGTAACAATACCTGAATAAATCCCTCCAAGAATAATAACGGGCAGCAAGAACCCCCATATCGCTTTTGTTGATTTTTTCATTCGTTGTTCCATTGTTTCTTTTGGCAATCTTCCATAATCGTTCATTCGCGCATTAATAATCGCAAAAACAATTAGCAGACCGCCCAGCATAATGCCTGGAATGACTCCGGCAGCAAATAATTTACCAACAGATTCTTCCGCAACCGAACCGTAAATGATTAACGGAATAGAAGGCGGGATTAAAATGCCCAGTGTTCCAGCTGCTGCTACAAGACCCATTGCATACTTTTTACTGTAGCCTGCTTTTACCATTCCCGGTATCATAATGCTGCCAATGGCAGCGGCCGTAGCTGGACTGGATCCTGAAATTGCCGCAAAAACCATACATGCTAAAATCGTTACGACTGCCAGACCTCCACGGATATGTCCAACCCATGATTTTAAGGCCTCAATTAAATAATATGAAATACCTCCTTTAGACATAATAATACCGGCAAAAACAAAGCCTGGAATCGCCATTAGTGTTGCCGAATTGATAGAGGTAAACATCTTTTGAATAACGGTATAAAGTGTGAAATCAATCATCGAAAGCGCAACAATACTAGAGAGCCCTAAACTAACCGCAATAGGCACACGGATGAGACATAGGACAATAAAGATCAGAAACAGTAAAACGACTGAATTCACGCCAATTCCTCCTTCTTCTCTATCTCTTTATTCGTTTCTTCTAGACTTTCGTAAATATGATCAATTTCACCGATAAATTCTCTCGGATCTCCTTTTAACGAACGGTACGCTTTTACAAAAAAATAAATGCCGAGTAAACCCATCCCAACCGGAAGAACAAGATACGTGAGCCATATTGGAATTCCAACATCAAGAGTTTTTGTGCCCTGCAATTTTGTAAGCGTTATCAATTCAAAGGATGAATAAGTAAGATAAAAGGAATATATACCTCCGATAACGTTCGCAATAAAAGCGACTATTTTTTTCGCTCCGGTTGGCAAAGCGTCAAATAGCAGCTCAACTTGAATATGACGGTTATCTTTTAAAGCCATCCCAAATCCAATAAATATTGACCAGACCATTAAGAACTCAAATATTTCTGTTGCCCATGCCGGCGGTGCATTCATCACATATCTCATAAAGACACCATACAAACTCACAATAACACCCGCAACAAATAACAAACCCGCCACGCCTTCTTCGAGAAGATCAAGTCCTTTAGAAATTTTCAACTCATTCAACTCCTTTTTGTATACTGGATCCAAAATCATCTTTTACTTAGATTTCAATATATCAGATTACTCAAAAGAAATAAACAGAAAATTTTATTTATTTTTAATTTTCCGTTTGAAATAATAGAAATTTTTGTTATACTCATTTTATCGTCAAGTTTAATGACGTGTATCGATTCGATTATATTCTTCGGATCCAATATCCAATAAGGGGAGGGTAAAATGGAAATAGAGATCAGAAAAATCGTCACAGTTTGTGAGGAAACGTTTATTGAAGGCTTTAAAAAGGCTGAAAAGCCCGTCCGGATTGCTGCGGCGTTAGCCGTTATTAAAAATCCATATGCCGGGCAGTTTGTAGAAGAACTTCAACCGTTAATCAACACTTATTCTGAAAAGCTAGGAAAACTTTTACCAAAAAAAGCAATGGAAGCCTTAAATATTTCAGGAGAAGAAGTTGAAGCATATGGGAAAGGCGCTTTAGTAGGGCTCGATGGCGAAATTGAACATGGATCGGCTATTATTCATACCCTTACATTCGGAAACCCTTTTCGATCTCTTTGCGGTGATGCCGAAACATTACTCCCTTCTGCTGAAAAAAGAGGATCAGCAGGCGCCGGTATTGATTTAGCTATAAAGCATAAAATGGATGAAAAAACAAGAAGTCATCATATGACATTTGAAACAAGAATACCAGATGCACCTAGAAATGATGAAATCGTTGTAATTGCTGCCGTTGCTTCAAGCGGACGCGCACATCCTCGAATTGGTTCATTGCACAAGGAACTTGAGGGAGTATTTCCTTCATGAACAATAACATAGGTTTTATCGGTCTTGGCAAAATGGGACTCCCGATGGCGAAAAACCTATTAAAAAACGGATTTACCGTTTTTGGCAGCGATGTAGATGAAACTGCTATCAATGAATTCAAAGGCTCTGGCGGTAAAACCGGCATGATCAACGAATGGATCCATTCTGTCCATTCCATTATTTTAATGCTTCCCTCTTCCACCATCGTTAATCAAGTTGTTGATGACATTATCGAATTATACCATCCAGCAGCGCATCATGGTTCCAATCACTTACTGGTTATCGATATGAGCAGTTCTTATCCTTCCGAAACAAGAAAAAATGGAAAAAAACTAAAAAACAGGAACATAGACTTTGTTGATGCTCCTGTCAGTGGAGGGGTAAAAAAAGCGATTTCTGCTTCATTATCTGTGATGGTCGGGGGCAGGTTTGAAGACTATCAAAATTGTAAGCGTTTACTAGATTGCGTTGCTGAAAAGATTTTTTACATTGGAGATTTAGGAAATGGCCACTTACTAAAAGTGATGAATAATTACCTATCTGCCGGTCATCTTTTAATGGCTAGTGAAGCGATTCATTTATTGGCTGATTTTAATGTAGATCCGAAAACAGCTATAGAAGTAATCAATCAAAGTTCAGGCAGAAGCGGATCAACGGACTACAAATTTCCCTCATTTATACTAAATGAAGAATACAACTCAGGATTTAGTCTGCGTTTGATGGAAAAAGACGTGATGATGGCTAATCAAGTGTTCAAAGAGTATGATGCTGCAACCACACTGCCTCAATCCGTTTTCCATCGATTTAATGAAGCTAGCGCCATTCTGGAAAAAGAAGCAGATCATACAGAAATTTTCAAATTCGTTGCGGCATATTTAACAAAAAAGGGGGCTTTCAAATGAAAAAAGCAAAAAAAATCTTTTTGTCAATGTTGACACCTGTATTAGCTTTAAGTCTTGCTGCATGCAGCGGCACAAAGGAAACAGGAGGTACAGGTGGAGCAGAGAGCGGTATACAGGAGATGACCATTAAAATTTCGCACGTTGTTGCAGAAAATACACCAAAACAGCAAGGTGCCTTAAAAATGAAAGAATATATCGAGAGTGAATCCGATGGAAAAATTAAAGTACAGATATACCCAAATAGCCAATTGTTTGGTGATAAAGATGAATACCAAAATTTAATTGCCAATAACGTCCAATTTATTCTTCCGGATATGGCCAAGCTTGTTGGGAGCGATCCTGGTTTTAATATTCCATCCATGCCATTCCTTTTTGAAAGTGATGAAGCAGCTAATGCATTCTGGGACGGTGAAAAAGGACAAGAGATTTTTAAACGATTAGAAAAAGATGGCGTTCGCGGGATCACAAACTGGCCGAACGGACCGAAACATATTACAAACAACATAAAAGAAATTAAAGGCCCGGATGACTTGGACGGTATGAAAATACGTACTCAAGGCGGAAAATTACAGGAAGAGATTTATAAAACATTAGGCGCTGGTTCTACTTCTATTCCATTCGGCGAGCTCTATACAGCACTCCAGCAGGGAACTGTAGATGGTCAGGAAAACACGTTTAGCAACATTGAATCGAAAAAATTTGATGAAACGCAGAAATATATGACAATTACAGGACACAATCGCGTAGAATATGCATTATTAACAAACACAAAGTTCTGGGACAGCATGAATGACGAAACAAGGGAAATCGTTGAAAAAGGTATTGAAGAAGGCACAAAAGTAGCCAGACAATCTGCTGCAGATTTGAATAATAAATCTCTTGAAAAATTAAAAGAACGTGGAGAGATGAAAATAACAGAGCTTTCTGAGGAAGATATTGCAGCCTTCAAACAAAAATTGGCTCCGGTATACAAAGCATGGACAGAGGAAATTGGAGCGGACATTATAAAAGACGCAGAGAGTAAATAATGCTTCATAGATATAAATAAACAGACGGCACTTACAACAGCGCCGTCTGTTTTTAGTTATTTTTGTACGTGCTTTTGATAGCCCATCCCCGCCTGCAAACCAGCCGGCAGCCATTTCGCTACATTATGATAATCTTCTAGATTTTTTACATTCACGATCCATTCTTCGACAATATCTTGTGGTATTTCCATTGTCATGTTTCTGAATTTTCCAACCAGCTCATCCATGGATACGGGATTCTCTGGATCTCCCTTTGGATAATCTGTTTCTTTCTCTATCACCTGGCCATTATGAAGTTCTATTTTGATGGCTGATCCCCACTTGTCTGGGTATCGATCATCTATTTCTTGATCTAAAGTTACCTCAATTTTTTTCATTAATTGCCGAATTTTTTTGTCTTGCAGTGTTTCTGTCTTAAAATGATGCATCCCTGCACTGTTCTTTATAAAAGCCAGTGCTGCACAGAATTGAACACTGAATTTAGATGCGTAAATCGTATCAGGATCTGGATTGTCGGTAATATCAATAACAGCTCTATACCCTTTTATCTGTACCTTTTTGATATCCTCCGCCTGCAATGGAGTGTCTTTGTTTATCGATAAAACTAAATCAATAGCTGGGTGAGTATGCCTGCAAGAGGCATGAATTTTAAAGGAGTTTTCTGTAATTTTTAATTTCTCTCCAAGACCGTTCGTTATTTTTGCTTCATCATAATCGGTGGACATTGCTTTAAAAAAGCCTCGGTCCCCTTCTAATATTTTCTTGGCTCCTGTAAATCCTTTTTCGGCTAAAAGGGCTGATATGACACCATTCATTGCAGCTTTCCCCGGATGCAGCTGTTTAGACATGGCACCATCCTCAATAAATTCCCATAATCCTGCGGCCTGTGTACCAGCTGAACCTAATACATGAACAATTTGCTCCTCATTTAAATGAAGTAATTTCGAAACGGCAGCCGCAGCGCCAAATGTTCCACATGTAGCAGTATTGTGCCAATAATGGTAGTGTGAAGGAGATACAGCTTCACCAATTCGATAGCATATTTCATATCCAAGAGCAACAGCGGCAATGAATTCTTTGCCGCTGCTCCCTTTCCATTCAGCCACAGCCAGCGCTGCGGGAATTACAACAGTGCCAGCATGGATAATGGATCCCTTATGAATGTCATCTAATTCAACGATATGGCTCGAGGCGCCATTGACGAATGCTGCCTGCGCAACGGAAGTCTTCCCACTGCCTGTTAGTAGCGTAGATTGAGGCGCTCCTCCTGCTTCGAGTACCATTTCATTAATCATTTGAATGGGTGCCTTTTTATGTCCTGCCAAAGCGGAACCTGCCCAATCGAGAATACAAATCTTGGTGAATTCAACTGCTTCTTTTGGAAGATCGTCATACGAAGTATTTACGACAAAAGCGGCCAAAGTTTTACTTAATGTCATCTCGTTATCCCCACCTTCCTTTTTAAAATATCTTTATACTCTCTGAATCCTGCTATCAAAGCCAAATTCTTTTAAAATGGATTCTGTGTGTTCGCCTACTTCTGGCACCGGGTTCATGACCGTATCAATTCCTTCAGCAAATGTAACCGGAGGAATTAAGGCCTTTATTTTTCCGGCAGGTGTGTCCACCTCTCTCCATCGATTGCGAACATTCAGCTGAGGATGTTGAATAAACTCTCGCATCGTATTCAAACGGGCATTCGCAATATTTGCCTCTTCAAGGCGGTCAATGACGTGATTTGAATCAAGCTTTTGAAAAACGGAATCAATTATTTCCTTCAAAGATTCTTTGTTGTCTACTCTATTTGAGTTGCTGTTAAACCTGGTGTCCTTAGCCACCTGTGGGTTTTGCAGCACTTTTTCACAGAACTGCGCCCATTCCCGTTCATTTTGAATGCCCAAAAATACAAGCTTTTGATCGCCTGCCATAAATGGGCCATACGGGTAAATTGTTGCATGGCTTGCACCGGTTCGATTTGGTTCCGTACTTCCATACGCTGAATAATACATCGGATACCCCATCCATTCCGCAAGCGCTTCAAGCATTGACACTTCCATTACAGTTCCCTTGCCGGTCTTATTGCGGGCGATAAGAGCTGTCAAAATACCTGAATACGCATACATCCCTGCAGAGATATCCGCAATTGAAATGCCGGATTTTGATGGTGTATCTTCCGTTCCAGTAATGGACACTAACCCCGCCTCACATTGGATAAGCAAGTCATATGCTTTCTTATTTGTATAAGGTCCAAAAGTGCCGTAACCGGATATTCCACATATAATAAGCTGCGGGTATTTTTCTTTTAATACAGAAGCGCTAAATCCAAGACGATCTACAGCACCCGGCGCTAAGTTATGAATGAAGACATCCGCTTTTGACAGCAATTCATCCAGGACTTCTTTTGATTCTTCCTGTTTTAAATCCAGAGCGATCGATTCCTTTGAACGGTTGATCCAGACAAAGTGACTGGACATTCCATTTACGGTTTTATCATAGTTCCGGGCAAAATCTCCTGTACCCGGCCGTTCCACCTTAATGACACGAGCCCCCAAATCCGCCAGCTGTCTAGTGGCAAATGGTGCCGCCACAGCTTGTTCCAACGAAACGACCGTAATTCCTTCTAGTGGTAACATGGGCGAAGCCTCCTAACCATTTGATTTAATGAAAACAGTTTTTTTACACAGAACGATATTTTTCCGCCCCTTGCTTATACCAATCTCGACCATACGCATCATTTATCACTACAGCCGGAAAATCTTCTATCACCATTTTTCTGATCGCTTCTGTCCCTAAATCTTCATAGGCAACTACTTCCACTTCTTTAATGGTGCGGGCAATCAATGCACCTGATCCACCGATAGCACCAAAGTATATCGCCTCATTCTTCTCAATTGAATCAATAACTTCCTGGCTGCGATATCCTTTTCCGATCATTCCCTTTAATCCTAAATCCAACAAATCGGGGGTATATTTGTCCATTCTGCCACTCGTCGTTGGTCCGGCAGATCCGATTACCTGGCCTGGTTTGGCCGGTGTAGGTCCAACATAATAGATAACGGCTCCTTTTATATTAAAAGGAAGGTCCTCTCCACGTTCGAGCGCTTCCGCCATTCGTTTATGCGCGGCATCTCTTGCTGCATAAACGGTCCCGCTGATTAATACCCGGTCACCCGATTTTAATGATCGAACCGTATCCTCATCAAATGGCGCTATTATTTTTATGGCTGACAATACAATCACCTCGTTTAAAGAATAATTTCTTTATGCCGGCTTGCATGACAATTCAAGTTAATCGCCACCGGCAGTGCGGCGATATGGCACGGAGCAATTTCAATTTTCACATCAAGCGCTGTCGTGCTTCCCCCCATTCCTTGAGGGCCAATCCCGAGCTTATTGATTTCTTCCATTAACTCTACCTCTAACTTTTCGATTTCCTCAAGATGGCTTCTTACACCGATTGGTCTAAACAGAGATTTTTTCGCTAAATACGCACACTTTTCGAAGTTCCCGCCGATACCCACACCTACAACAAGAGGTGGACAGGCATTCGGTCCTGCAACACGGACAGTTTCGATAATAAAGTTTTTTATTCCCTGGAGTCCATCGGATGGCTTTAGCATTTGAAGCTTGCTCATATTTTCGCTTCCGCCGCCTTTAGCTGACATATGAATGATCATTTGGTCACCAGGTACAACCTCGACGTGGATGACAGACGGTGTGTTATATCCTGTACTTTTTTGTCTTGTAATCGGGTGATCGACAATTGAATGCCTCAAATAACCCTCTTCATATCCCTTTTTTACCCCTTCATTAATCGCGTCGTATAAATTGCCCCCTTCAATGCGGCAATCCTGGCCAAGCTCAACAATAAAAACGGAAACGCCGGTATCTTGACACATTGGTACACGCTCGGCGGTTGCAATATTTGCATTTTCAATCAATTGATCAAGTACATCTCTTCCTGTTTCAGACACTTCCGTTTTTAATGCTGATTTAAATGCATTGACGACGTCTTCACCAAGATCATAGTTTGCCTCTTGACATATAACGGAAACTTTCTCCACAATTTTTTCATAGCTTATCGTTTTCAAGTAACCCTTCCCCCTTTGATCCGTTTCATTTGTTCCCTGCGAAAAAGGTTCCCAGCCCCACAGCAACAAGATCATTCTCATCATCTACAATCATGCACTGCCCGACCACTGTTGTTTTCCCCTGATGCAAAATGACAGGATCCGCGTACAGCTTGCTTCCTTTCCCCTGCTTTATGAAATTCACTTTCAATTCAATGGTGAGTACTTTTCTTTCTTCTGTTTTTGCTAACGCTGAAATAATTTTGTACCCAAGCGCCACATCAGCCAGTGTATAGACCGCTCCCCCTTGAGCGACGCCATATTTATTGGCGTTTTGGAGTCCAAGATCCATCGTGACCCTGTTTTCGTTTTCTATATTAATGCCAAGTGACCTTCCAAAATAATGAAAATCTCCATCTTTTGAGCGTTTTATCGATCGTATAATATGTTCAATATGTTCAAGTTCTTGCTGTGTAAGTTCATTCAAACTTTCATTAATTGATTTCCTTATGACCAATGAACCGCTCTTCCTATCCGTATTGGCAATCATTTTCGGAACCAGCTTGTCAGTGCGTATTTGTTAGCGCTTTGATTCAATTCAGCAAGTGCCGTTGTTAATGGAATTTCTTTCGGACAAACTTGAACACAGTTCTGGGAATTTCCGCAATTCGCTATCCCCTCATCTCCAATGACAACTTCCATCCGTTCCTCTTTTTTCAGTGCCCCGGTAGGATGCATATTGAAATACTTTGTCTGGCCCATCGCTTGCGGACCGATAAATGGAGATTTACTATTTACATTCGGGCAGGCTTCGAGGCAGCATCCGCACGTCATACATGTTGAATATTTGTAAGCTTCCTGCTGCTCGCTTGATGAAATATTCGGTCCTGCATCCAATGCATACGTACCGTCAATAGGGATCCAGCCCTTAATTTTTTTCAAATCTTCAAACATTCTTTCTCGATTCACCACTAAATCTTTTTCAACTGGAAATGTACTCATTGGTTCTAACGTTATTGGCTGTTCCAGCTTATCTACGAGCGCTGAACAAGCTTGTCTTACTTTCCCATTAATTCTCATGCTGCAAGCGCCGCAAACTTCTTCCAGACAATTATAGTCCCAAACAACAGCACGGACAGCTTCACCATTTACGTTTACCGGATTTCGCTGGATTTCCATTAAAGCCGATATGACATTCATATTTGGGCGATACGGGACATGAAATTCCTCCCAGTATGAAGGGGCATCTAAATCGTTCTGCCTTTTAATTTTAAATCGCAGTACCTTTTCTTTCGTCTCAATCATTTAACTGCCTCCTTTACTGCTGCCGCCGCCGCACTCTTGCTGCTTTCCTCGGTTTTGCTGTCCGACATGACATCATACCTTCTCGGACGCGGCTTAATATATCGAAGATCCACCGGCTCATACGTAAATTGGGGCCCGCTTTCCGAGTAGGAGGCAATTGTCGTTTTCAACCAATTCTCATCATCACGCTCGGGAAATTCTGGTTTATAATGTGCTCCCCTGCTCTCATTACGATTAAGTGCGCCTAGTGTAATAACTCTTGCCAATTCCATCATATTGCGCAGTTGTCTGACAAAAACCGCGGTTCGATTTTGCCATGATGAGTCATCATCCATTCCGATGTTATTCCACCTGTCTAACAGTTCCTGTAGTTTTTCGTCTGTCTTTTGTAGCCTGTCATTATATCTGACGACCGTTACGTTATCCACCATCCAGTCGCTCATTTCCACATGAAGCTGGTACGGATTTTCTGTTCCTTTCATATTGTATATCCGGTTCATTTCTTCCTCTTGACTCATTCTTTCCTTTTCATATAAATCATCTGGCAAGTCAGTACACGATGTTTCCAGCTTTTGCACATATTTAACCGCGTTCGGTCCTGTAACCAGCCCTCCATAAATAGCAGATACAAGCGAATTTGCGCCGAGACGGTTTGCACCGTGGTATTGATATTCACATTCTCCGCAGGCAAATAGCCCTTGAATGTTTGTCATTTGATCATAGTCAACCCATAAACCACCCATCGAATAATGCATCGCCGGGAAAATTTTCATCGGCACTTTTCGTGGGTCATCGCCTGCAAATTTTTCATAAATGTCTAAAATTCCGCCTAATTTTCTTTCAAGCTTTTCTTCCGGCAAATGGGAGAGATCTAGATAAACCATGTTCTCTCCGTTTATTCCGAGTTTCAGGTCCACACAAACGTGAAATATTTCACGTGTCGCGATATCACGCGGTACCAGATTTCCATACGCGGGGTATTTTTCTTCAAGGAAATACCACGGTTTCCCTTCTTTATATACCCATACCCGGCCGCCTTCTCCCCGTGCCGACTCTGACATTAACCTCAATTTATCATCACCTGGTATCGCGGTCGGATGAATCTGGATAAATTCTCCATTAGCATAATGTGCACCTTGCTGGTACGCGATGCTATGTGCGCTTCCTGTATTGATTGTTGAGTTTGTGCTTTTTCTGAAAACGTTGCCAATTCCTCCTGTAGCCATAATAACGGCATCCGAACGAAATTCTTTAATTTCCATCGTCTTTAAATTTTGCGCGATCAATCCACGGCATATTTTCTCGCCATCAAGTACGAGAGACAGCATCTCCCAGTGCTCGAATTTTTCTACTAACCCGTCAACCTCATATTTACGCACCTGCTCATCAAGCGCGTACAATATTTGCTGCCCTGTCGTTGCACCCGCAAAAGCGGTTCTTGAATATTTCGCGCCGCCTAAACGCCGGAAATCGATCTTTCCTTCTTCCGTCCGGTTAAACTGAACACCCATTCTCGCCAGCAGGTAAATGATATCCGGCGCAGCATCACACATATCTTTTACTGGCGGCTGGTTTGCCAGAAAATCACCGCCATAAATTGTGTCGTCGAAGTGCTCCCATGTAGAGTCCCCTTCACCTTTTGTATTGACCGCTCCGTTAATTCCACCTTGTGCACAAACCGAATGTGATCTGCGTACTGGAACTAGTGAAAATAGTTTTACCACGCCGCCTGCTTCCGCAATTTTAATGGTTGCCATTAAGCCGGCTAAGCCCCCGCCTATAACAATATAATCCTGGTTTTTCATCTATCCCGCCCCCTAATCCTTTTGTTGTTCACTTATATAAAACTAAATAACGTCGCAACTCCTAAAGCACTCATTAAAGCGAAAAGAATCATGCTTACTTGCAAAGCAATTTTTTGAGATGTTTTCCCAATGGTTATTCCCCAGGTAATAAGCGCCGTTGATAATCCGTTACAAAGATGGTAAGCGGTTGCAATAATGCCGGCAACATAAAATGCAAAAATGATGGGATTTTGTAAATGTTCGCTGACAAGATGATAGTTTACTTCTGTCCCTGTCATCGCTGTCGACAATCGAAAAGACCACACATGGTAAATGACAAATACGAAGATGATTACACCGCTTATTCTTTGAAAGAAAAATGTCAAGTTTCGCGTGTATTTGTATGAAGCTGTATTATGATTAGAGATAAAACTTAAGTAAAGTCCATATATAGCGTGGAAAAGGAGGGGAATTGCAATAAATACAATTTCAATCCCAATTAAAAACGGGAGGCTCTGCAAAAGCGCAATTTGTTCATTATACTTTTCAGCACCGAACATCGCCATGGAATTTGTATAAAAATGCTCTGCCATGAACAACCCGAGTGGAAGGATTCCTGCAAGCGAGTGAAGCCGTGCATAAAGAAATTTCTTGCTTGATTTGCTTTGAGGAGCATTTGCTATCGCGGCTTTCATATTTTTCCCCCATTCCTAAAAGTAATGATTACATGTAAAACGATGCAATTTTTTGTGCTTTTTTATATACGGGATAATCAACCATTTTATTATTCACCGATATGGATGCCAATCCCTGCTTTTCCGCACGTTCAAACTCTGTCACAATTTTATAAGCTTTCTCTACCTCTTCTTTTGAAGGAGAAAAGACAGAATGAACGGCTTCTATTTGCTTTGGATGAATGATTAACTTCGCTTTAAAACCAAGCTGTTTAACAAATTCAGCTTCTTTTATTAGCCCCTCCGTATTCTTTAAATCTGGAAAGACGGCATCAACCGGGCTTTCTAAGCCGGCCGCTTTAGAAGCCGTTACGATCTTTGAACGGGCGTATAGCAGTTCAAACCCTTCTGGTGTCAATTCACAATCAATATCCAATGAAAAATCAATGGAACCAAATGAAAGTTTTGTGATCATCTTATCGGCTTCGGCAATATCATAGACATTTTTAACACCCTTTGCACTTTCAATGAGAGGGATGACATCAAATTCTTCAATCTGTAATCCAGACCTCCTGATCAACCCCCTTACTTTGTCACAAACTAGTTGAATCCCCTCTGCATTTTCTACTTTCGGAATGATGATCCCCTTCGCTCCATTCGTTATTGCACAGGAAAGATCGCTTTCCCAATAGGGAGTTGCTATGTCGTTCATACGAACAAAAATATCTTTTTTATCTTTAAAGTGATCCAATGCTTCTTTCACGTTTTCTCTCGCACTTTCTTTTTCTGAAACTGCCACTGCATCTTCTAAATCAATGATTATACAGTCAGCAGGAGAATATATTGCTTTTTCAACCATTTCGATTTTGGTTGCTGGAACAAATAAATAAGAGCGATATACAGTCATTCTTTCATAAACCTCCTTTATCCTTTGAAGAAGTATGAAACGATTCAAAATGAATATTGTATTCTGGATCCAATATTATTTTTACTTATTTTATGCCACTTACATGCGTAAGTCAATGAAATTTACTAATATTCTGTATATTCAATAACCTTCGTTCGATTGAGATGAAAAAAGCGCACCTTATAATAGGGGCACTTTTCATTGACATATTATTTTTTCGTATTTTTCATCTTTTCAACCAATTCATGTCCAGTGCGGCTTATGTGTTTGGCAACCAAATCCCCAGCCAGTGCAGCATCCTTTTTTTTCACAGCCTCTAGAATTTCTTTATGTTCCTGGTTTGATTTTTTTGTATGGTCTAGTAAAAGATGAGGTGTTTGCTGCGGAAAGCCATTCCACAAAGTTTCAATAAAGAACAGCAGGCGTTTCCACGCGCAATTGCTCATTAACAGGTTATGAAACGTTATGTTCGCTTCTACAAATTTTTCTGCTTCTTTCGTATCTTCCATTTCGTTGACAAGAAGTTCTAATTTTCTGATTTCTTCTTCTTCGATTTTTTCCACGCTTTGTTCTACTGCGATCTTTTCAAGCTGCGCTCTTAAATTGTAAATTTCTTCAATATCTTCAATGTTTAATGTTTTAACAACAGCCCCGCGGTGAGGCTCGATTTTAATTAACCCTTCTATTTCTAATTTCCGAAGTGCCTCTCTAACAGGCATCCGGCTTACACCTAAAGAATTGGCTAATTCTTCTTGAACTAGTTTTTCACCAGGTGCAATTTCTCCGTTTAATATTGCTTCCCTTATTACTTTTGTAACTTTGGAATGGATCGTGTCTAACTCACTTTTATCTAAGTGCAATGTAAACTCTCCTTTACAACAGTTTCATTTATCCATTAATTTGACGATTAAGTGTGGAAAATAAAGAACGCTCCCCTATTGAACGTAAAATAATTCATTCAAAAAGGATATTGTATCCTATATAATAATATCTATGCTAGTAAAAAGCTACTTTAAATACATTCATTTAGTATTTTCTAAGTAATAGGGGGTACGCTATGGCGTATATTGAACCACATACAAAAGCAAGTAAAAAAGCAAGTTTTGCTCTATTTCTGGGCGGTTTTGTCACATTCGCTACGCTATATACGACGCAGCCACTTATGCCGTTGTTCGCACAAGAGTTTGGCGTCTCTGCTTCCATGGCAAGTTTATCATTATCGCTGTCCACTGGAATACTAGCAATTGCCATGATCATAGCCGGATCGCTGTCTGATGAGTTTGGAAAAAAGAAGATTATGATCACTTCCATGTTCGCTGCGTCGATCATTGGAATCTTAACTGCATTTAGTGCAAATTTTTGGACGCTGCTTGCGTTCAGGGCAATTCTCGGTATATTTCTAGCCGGGGTACCCGCCATTGCGATGGCGTATGTATCGGAAGAATTCAATCCAAAAGCAATCGGCACAGCGATGGGTCTATACATAAGCGGAACTTCTATTGGCGGCATGTCTGGGCGTGTATTGACGGGACTGTTAACGGATTTATTTAACTGGCAGGTAGCGCTTATTACCATAGGCATTATCGCGCTCGCTGCAAGTATAACGTTTTACCTAACACTTCCGGAACCGCGAAACTCCGAAAAGAAACATGTAAATTTTCGCGACATGCTGCTCGCCTATAAAATACATATGTATAACCGCCCGCTTCTTGCGGTCATTTCACTCGGCTTTTTATTAATGGGAAGTTTTGTGACGCTGTATAATTACGTCGGATTCTTATTAATGGAGCCGCCATATTCATTAAGCCAAACATTTATAGGGTTTATTTTCTTGGTTTTTTTAACGGGGACATTCAGTGCGATGTACATGGGCAGGAAAGCAGATATATATGGAAACCCGCTGATCCTCCGCGTATCAATCGGCTTAATGGCTGCAGGCGCTCTTTTCACTTTTGTTCCTTCACTAGCCGTCATTATTGCTGGAATTGCTTTATTTACGTTTGGCTTTTTTGCGGCCCATTCAATTGCAAGCGCCTGGGTTGGTGAATATGCCGGATTTAATAAAACACAAGCTTCCTCTATGTATTTATTGCTGTACTATTTTGGTTCAAGTTTTATCGGTTCCTTCGGCGGCTGGTTCTGGACGCACTGGCACTGGATAGGGGTTATAGGCCTCGTTGTTATTCTTCTTGCTTTAACGTTTCCGCTTATTTATTATGCGAAACACCACCAACCCGGCGTTTTTTCCAGCCTTTCGAAAAGAAAAAAAAAGCACAAACATTACTCCCTGTAATGTTTGTGCTTTTTTCCTACATGTTTATAGATGTATCCATTGATTCATTCAAATAAATTAACTCATCAACCGTCAACTCATAAAGCTGTCGGTCTCCATATTTAAAAATTCCTTGTTCCATAAGACGTTCAATCAACTTCATTTGTTCTTTCTCTGTCGTTTGCATGTTGTCTTCCCCTTTTTTCATGTTGCTGTTAGTTTATTCCCCTTATGAGTAAATTATGAAACATAGTTTACGACAAATTCTTACAACAAATATAAAAAAGGAAAAAAGACTCAGCCCAGAATAAGGTTTTGTATAAAGTATTCTGTTATTTCATCTTGTCCTATTTCTTAATTTTCGCTATTGTTCAGATATACCCAATTCGAAAGTGAGGAATGGCAAATGGGCCATACTACTTCTCTTGAAAACGCACTGCTTATACTAAAATCCTTTTCAATTAATCAGCCGGAAATGAGTGTGACCAATGTCGCAGATTTATTAGGTGTGGCAAAGAGCACCGCACACAGGCTGTTATCATCTCTGGCTGCAGAAGGGTTTGTGGTGAAAGATCATCAAACACACCTATACAGCCCCGGTTCATCCATTCTAGCATTGACAACAATTATTAATTCTCAAATTCATATTTTAAACGAGGCAGCACCTGTGTTAAACATGCTGGTTGAATCAACTGGTGAAAATGCTCATCTGGCTATTTTAGAAGGACTTGATATTATTTATTTGCAAACCATTGACGGAATATATCCTTCCGACGATTTTATTCATATTGGACGCCGCCATCCCGCTTTTTGTACAAGTTCTGGACAGGCTATTCTTGCATTTAGCGAAGAAGCCGCTAACGAAGCCGCACAAAACTTATACCCGTATACAAAGAAAACGATTATATCTGCTGAAAAATTCAGCCAAAGGCTGTTACAGATTCGGGAAAAGGGCTATACAGTTTGCGAAATGGAATTTCGAGAGCAGATTACCGGTATCGGCGCTCCTGTTTTTAACGAAAAAAAGAAAGCGATTGCTTCTGTTAATATCACAACAGATCCGAAAAGAGCTGCATCACCAATTTTGCAAAAACGGTACATTTCAGCGGTTCAAGAAGCCGCCAAACAAATGACGGACATTGTCACGTTACGCAAGAGGAGGATTGAGGATGGCCGGATACGAAAAAGATAAAAAAACATTATCATCTGTGACAAATGCGATGCAGCTTCTCCGCCTTTTTACAAAAAAACAGCCAGAGCTGAGCATCACGAACATGGCAAAACTGACCGGTATTCCAAAAAGCAGTGTTCACCGCCTTGTATTCATTTTAGCGAAAGAAGGATTTCTCTCCAAAAACCCGCGCACGAACCATTATCGGCTCGGTTTATCCATCCTGACGCTCGGCGGTGTCATTTTCAGTCACAGGGAGCTGTATAAAGAAGGGTTCCCTATTGTAAAATCGATTGCCGAAACATTGAATGAATCGGCACATATATGCCTGATGGAAGACGAGCATGTTGTCTATTTATTTCGCGCTGAAAGCAGCCACCCCGACAGGCTGCTTACACAAATTGGCCGAAAAAACCCAGTTTACTGCACAGCTGAAGGGCTTTGTATACTTGCCTATCAAGACGATAAAACCATTGAGCGAACCATTTCAGGAGAACTATACGCCTATACTCCCAAAACCATTACAAATAAACAGGACATCGTTCAGATTCTGTCCGATGTCCGGGACCGTGGTTTTTGCATCTTACACGGAAGTTATTATGAACATTATACAAGTATCGCAGCACCCATTCGAGACCATACAGGCGCGGTTGTTTCTTCTCTTTCAATCGTTGGACATTCCAGCCGCCTGACCGGAGAACGTGCTGAAGAGATAGCCCTTGTGATGAAAAATACAGCCGATGACATATCGGAACATCTAGGCTATTACAAATAATTTTTGCACGTGACACCATGGAAGATATATGATACGCTTAAAAAAACTGAATATTCATCCACTGGAGGTGCCCTTTAAAAGGGCTGAGATCAAAGTGATTGACTTTGGGATTCCTGGAACCTGATCCAGTTCATACTGGCGTAGGAAAGTGGCGAGACCTTTATTGTTGTGTTTATTCAGCGCTGCTTTCCTAACTGGGAAGCAGCGCTTTTTGCATGTCATGTTTCTAAATGGAGCTGATGCCAATGATTCACGCAGTAACCGGAGGAACTGGGTTACCAGAAAACGTAATGTCCATCTCGTCCTCCCTCTATCCGCATGTCGATGCCATTTGTGTTCGTGAAAAACAGCTTTCTGAAACAGCACTCAGCCTGAAAATAAAGAAGATGATTGAACAGGGTATTCCCCCTGAAAAACTGATTATTCATTCTTTCCCTGCGATTGCGGTTCAGTACAACTTACAGGGTGTTCATTTTACTGAGTTTGATGATCGAATGAAGTTATTTAAGCATACATATCCATACTTACAGGCCGGTAAATCTGTTCATTCCTTGGAAACCGCCATAAAGGCCGAGTTAGACGGCGCAGATTACCTTTACTTCGGTCATATTTTCAAGACACCTTCTAAAGAAGGTGTTCCAGGCCGCGGCTTGGATTTACTTCGCCAACTGACAGACTCTGTGTCGATACCCGTTATCGCGATTGGCGGGATTCATTTTGATAACATTCAAACGGTGCTGGAAGCAGGCGCAGCGGGTGCAGCAATGATTTCTGCATTTTTTAAAAATGAGGAGTGAAAATGATGAATCAATACGATTGTCTTATTGCCGGGGGCGGTGTAATCGGCTGTTCCATCGCATACAGGCTGGCGAAAGCCGGGTTGTCTGTTGCAGTGTTTGATGCTGGAAAAGCTGGTGTTGCCTCCATGGCGGCTGGCGGTATGCTCGGTGCGCAAAATGAATTTGAGCATGAAAACCCGCTTATGGACATTGCGCTTGTCAGCCGGGATATGTTTACGGATATTCGCGATGAATTAATTGAAGAGTCCGGCATTGATATTGAACTAAGGAAAGCCGGATTGTTAAAAGTGGCAGCTACAACAGCCGACCGTCCGGCACTTCTGGACCAGTATGAATTTTTGTCCGGTAAAGATTCCACTGTACAATGGCTGGAGCCGGATGACGTGCCAACTGTTGAGCAATGTATGTCAAAAGACACGGCAGGCGCGATTTACCTCGAAAAAGACAATCAAGTAAAAGCTCCTCTGCTCGCCCGCGCCTTTTTGCAGGCTGCAGTCAACGCCGGTGTTCATGTGTATGAGCAGGAACCCGTGCACCAGGTATTGGTAGAACAAAGTAGAGTCCGCGGCGTAAAAACGACAAAAAGAGTATACCACTCAGACCGTTTTATAACTGCCGCAGGGGCGTGGAGCGGCGAAATGTTTGCCGATGCAGAATTTAATCCGCCGGTCATCCCGGTTAAAGGCGAGTGTGTCTCGGTAAAATTAACGGAAGCTGCACCCGTTAAGACTGTTTTTGCGGTGGATGGATGCTACATTGTGCCAAAACGCAATAAAGAAATGCTGATCGGGGCGACATCGCACCCTGGTATTTTTGATCCATCGGTCACAGCTGGCGGCGTCCGCTCGTTGTTGAACCGGGCCGCACGGCTGCTGCCCGTGCTTGATCAAGGTACGATCGAGCGTACATGGTCTGGCATGAGGCCGCAAACATCTGATGGCCTCCCCATTATCGGCGCCCATCCTGCTGTTGCCGGCCATTATATTTGTACAGGGCATTACCGGAACGGTATTTTATTAAGTCCCGTGACCGGTGTTTTAATGGAGAAATTACTAAACGGATGTGAAAAGACGGCAGCTTCTCTTGCCCCTTTCTCTCCGTCACGATTTTTAAAGGAGGAGTCATTCTCATGAATATGACTGTGAATGGACGCGATGTGGAATTGCCTGATCACGTAACAACTGTCCGTGATTTGCTCGATCATTTTAAACTGAACAAAGAGCTGGCGATTGTAGAATTAAATCAATCGATTTTAGATAAATCAATACGTGACGATGCCGCTCTCAGCGACGGTGACCGGATTGAAATTGTACAATTTGTAGGAGGCGGATAACATGTTAAAGATTGGACCATATTCATTTAATTCCAGACTGCTGCTCGGAACGGGAAAATTCCCTGATTTTGATATCCAAAAAGAAGCAGTTGAAAAGTCAGAGACAGAAATACTGACATTTGCGGTGCGGCGGATGAATATTTTTGAGCCGGAACAGCCCAACTTTTTAGAAAAGATTGATGTAAATAACTATACACTTCTTCCAAATACAGCAGGAGCAAAAACAGCGGAGGAAGCGGTCCGAATTGCAAAACTGGCAAAAGCATCAGGCCTCTGTGACATGATTAAAGTGGAAGTGATCGGATGCGATAAAACGTTGCTTCCTGACCCGATCGAAACGCTTAAAGCGTCTGAAATGCTTCTTGAAGAGGGATTTATCGTATTGCCGTACACGTCTGATGATGTGTTATTGGCAAAACGTCTGGAAGGCCTAGGCTGTCATGCCATCATGCCAGGTGCTTCACCAATCGGAACAGGACTTGGAATCATTAACCCGCTTAATATCCGTTATATTATTGAACAATCATCTGTGCCGGTTATCGTGGATGCCGGAATCGGTGTGCCATCTGATGCAGCGAAAGCAATGGAACTGGGCGCTGACGGTGTGCTGCTTAATACAGCCGTTTCAGGTGCAAATGACCCTGTGAAAATGGCTGAAGCAATGAAATATGGTGTTTTAGCTGGACGAGCAAGTTACGAGGCAGGCCGCATTCCGAAAAAATTTAATGCAGCTGCCTCAAGTCCGTTGGAAGGAATGAGCATCCTTTGACCGAACGGTATTCGCGCCAGGTTTTATTTCCACCAATTGGACAAAATGGCCAAGAGGTTCTGCGCGATAAACATGTGCTCATTATCGGTGCAGGCGCGCTCGGTGCAGCCAATGCCGAGATGATTGTCCGTGCCGGCGTCGGCCATGTCACCATTGTCGACCGCGATTACGTCGATTTCTCCAATTTACAGCGGCAAAATTTATATACCGAGCAGGATGCCATTGACCGGCTGCCTAAGGCGGAAGCAGCCCAAAAGAGGCTGGCTGCACTAAACTCTGATGTTGTCATTGATGCGGTAACAGCAGACGCTGATCCTGAATTTTTTAAAAATATTTTATCCGGCAGTGCGGTCGATCTCATTATTGATGGGACCGACAACTTTGACATTCGGTTTGTCATAAATGATGCCGCTCAAAAATATGCGATTCCGTGGGTTTATGGTGCATGTGTTGCATCCGGGGGTCTGTCGCTGTTTATCATCCCGGGCAAAACGCCCTGTCTGCATTGTTTAATGGATACGATTCCGCAGGCAGGCGCTACATGCGACACAGCCGGCATCATCTCACCTGCCGTGCAGATGACGGCTTCCGCGCAGACAGCTGAAGCATTGAAATGGCTGACAGGCAATATAGATTCACTCCGCGGCACCATTTTTTCGTTCGATTTATGGACAAATCATTTTTCATCAGTTGATGCGGCTAAACTTAAAAAACCGGACTGCCCGTCCTGCGGAGCAAATCCGGTATACCCGTTTCTATCATATGAGCTATCAACGAAATTTGCTGTTTTATGTGGGCGTGACACCGTTCAAATCAGGCCATCCAGCATCAAAAAGCGTGACCTTCAACTCTTATCAGAAAGTGTGGAAAATAGTGCCGACATTACCCACAAAAATGCCTTTCTCATCTCCTTTAAAAAGGATACGTATACGATTACGGCATTCCAGGATGGGCGTGTTTTTATACACGGAACGTCTTCAATAGATGAAAGCAAAAAAGTCTATTATCAATATTTTCAATAATCCCGCTGACTACAGCGGGTTTTTTTCTGCACACTCCTCTTTTTCAGCAAAAATACAAGAGGGAGTGCAGCCACAAGGGGCCCAAGTGAGTAGAGAAACACATCCCCTGCTGCAAACGCGGTTGCAGCATCTTCTTTTATTTCAGCTGACATATATTTCTTTGACTGGAATGCTAACAATGCAGAAAACAGCGCGATCGATAAAGAAGCAATCGACTGCCGTGCCCAGTTGTTTAGTGCAGATGCATAACCCGCAATCTCTACAGGTACAGACGACATTCCTGCATTGGTGATCGGCATATTGCATAGCGCTATACCGAGATATCGAACCGAGGTCCAAATGACAATATATAGAGCCGTCGTTTCAATCGTGAGTGCTCCCATCATATATGTGCCAATAATCATAATTAACAAACCGGTTAAAATTAGCGTCACAGGGCCCGTTTTGTCATACAGCTTTCCGGTCACAGGCGTAAAAAACGCCATTACCAGAGCACCCGGCATCATAATCAGCCCTGTTTCAAACGCTCCAAGACGAAGTGCACTTTGCAAAAAGATCGGCACCAAAAAAGCGCCGGCATACAACGCGACAGACAGCACAGCGCTTAATAGAAGACTGTACGCATAACGGCGGTGCGATAGAACGTCAAAATTAAGAAGTGGAAACTGTATACGCAGCTCGCGGCGGATAAACAACGCGAGCAGCAATAACGCAGCCCCTGACACTAATATTGTTTTGCTATTTGTCAATCCCCACGACTCTGCTTCCGCGAAAGCCGTTAAAAGGAGTACGCTGCCGGCAAAAGAAAGCAGCAAACCTGGCAAATCAAACGGCATTTTCACTCCCGAATCAGTACCCGGTATAAACGTTAACGCCGCCCAAATGGCTGCGCCTGCAATCGGCAAATTCACATAAAACAGCGCCTGCCAACCCGCTGTATCAATAAAAAAGCCGGCCAGGACAGGACCAAGAGCCGGAGCAAGGACGGCAGATAAACTCCACAAGCTAATCCCGAAAGCCTGTTTTTCCCGTTCAATTGTTTTATAGATCAGCGTCATCGTAGAAGGCATAATAATCCCGCTGAACATTCCCTGTAAAATACGCAGCGCAATTAAACTTTCGATATTCCAGGCAAAGATGCATAATAGTGAGCACGCTAAAAAACCAATAAGTGCAGAAATATAAATACGCTTATAGCCAAATCGGGCACCGAACCAGCCTGTTGCGGGCGCCACTGCTCCCGCTGCCAGCATAAAGCCGGTTACTGTCCATTGCGCAGCTGGTAAATCTGAAGCGAATTCACTCATAAAAGCCGGTACAGCAACATTTACTGTTGATGTATTCATAACTGCTAAAAAATTTCCGAAAAAGACAGCAAAAATGATCGACCAAAATGCGCTTTGTTTCTTATGCTCCATCGTTTCACCTGATTTCCTTGTCAATATGTGGTTTTAAGTATAGCAAAAAGATTCGTGTTACGAAATACATTATCCGCCCATTAAAAAAGGCCCTGATTTACAGGGCTGACTCCTTTTATTTCACTAATTTTTTATGATATCCGTACAGAAAATCAGTTCCTGTAAAATCATCGAGTGTACGTGCTTGGAAAGTGGTACCGCGAAGCAATATCAGTTCATCATCCGCGTGTAACATTTCTCCCCATGTTCTGGCATTCCTTTGGACTTTCGCCGTACGTGGAATATGCTGCGCCTGAAAGTTTTGGAAAATCATTTCGTCGTCTCCTTCATTTTTATGCAGTTCATTCCTACCCTATCTTTAAGTTTCAATGTTGGTATCAGAATTTCATTTGTTTGCCGAAAGGATACATTCCGAACAAATGCCTCATCATCACGAAACATTTTTCGAATGTTTGGCGTCAAACCTTCTATGACCGTTTTTTCAATTGTGTTTCACTACGCTGATGCATCAAATTAAAGACACCGCTTTCAATGCAACTGCAGATTGAACTCAGCTAATTTGCTTTGCTTCTTTCGTTTCCTCTTGATCGTTTGCACCGGGTTGATCAAAATAGACAGCCCGTTTTTCAGGAACTAAGAATAATGCAATAGCCGCAATCAGTCCCGGAATGGCAAAGGCAATAAAATTCAATTGAATCGGCAGCGTAATAGATAAGAGGAATCCTCCTAATAACGGTCCGAGCATTCCACCCATTCGACCAATCCCTGAAGAGACGCCTAAAGCAGTCGAGCGTATATAAGGCGGATAATATTGTGAGACATAGGCCTGGACGATATTTTGTGCGCCAATCGTTGCGGCTCCCGCAACCGCAACAAGCAGATAAATAACAAACGTATTGCCGCCAAACCCGAGTAGCGTGAGCGCGACTGCACCAGAAGCATACATCGGTACAAGCATCTTTTTGGAACCATACTTGTCGCAAAGACGAGCAATAATTAATGTACCCACAATCGCTCCACCTTGAAGGGCGATTAAGAAGCCTAAACTTGAATTCAATGCAAATCCTGCTTCCATCATTAATTTAGGAAGCCACGTATTTAGTCCATATACCATTAGTAAACAACTAAAAAATGCAATCCAAAACATGACCGTACTTAAACCTCTTCTTTCTTTAAACAATCCTATCACTGGAACTTTCGATTCAGCCAAAGGGATCTCCATCATCTCATCATCTTTAGCAAATGTAATTCCCGGGCTGATTTTTTTCAGTATTCGAAACATCTCTTCTTTGTTTCCTGTTCTAATTAAATGGACAGAGGACTCAGGAAGGTATTTATACATAAAAGGCAAAAGCAATAAAGGGATTCCTGCAACCCAAAAAATAGATTCCCATCCGAATTTCGGCATAATGATAATCCCAAGCGTCGGGGCAAGCATTCCACCAACAGAATATCCACAGAGAACGATTGAAACGACCATGCTTTTCATCTTTTTTGGTGAGTAATCAGTCATTAACGCAATAATAATCGGCATAATGCCTCCAAGACCTACACCAGCAAAAAAACGAAAAATGGAAAAAGTCGCCGGGTCATGAGCAAATCCACATAAAACGGTAAAGAGACTAAACAATATAACTGATAAAGCGATTACATTTTTCCTTCCAATCCGATCAGCCAAAATCCCTAAAAAAATGGCACCAAACATCATGCCAAATAGTCCGTAGCTGCTCATGGCTCCTGCTTGAACAGAAGATAAGTTCCATTCTTGAATCAACAACGGGACAACAGTTCCATAAACAACTAAATCATATCCATCAAAAAGGATAATAAGAAAACCCCACGCTAACAGCCCGAAATGAAAGCGATTAAATTTACTGTTGCTAATGATTTCAGCAGTGTTGACTCTTGCCATGGAAATAAACCCTCCTAGTGAAATTCATAGATACCCGAGATGATTTTAGGTCATGTGGATTAGACAGAAGAAAGCCCTGAATCACAGGGCCCTTTCCATTTATCTCACTAAATTTTTATGGTAGCCATATAGGAAATCTGTTGCGTTAAAATCATTCGCTTCGCGTAATTTAAAGATCGTATTCCGGAGTAAAATAGACAGTTCATCTTCAGCATGGATAATTTCACCCCAAGTTCTTGCATTTGTTTGTACTTTTGCTGTACGTGGAATACGTTGTTCCTGATAGTTTTGAAAAACCGATTTGTAATCGCCTTCATTTTTCAGCAGTTCATCTGCCAAGCATGCAGCATCTTCTAGCGCCTGGCATCCTCCTTGCGCCAAGTATTGAAGCATCGGATGAGCTGCATCGCCAAGAAGTGTGATATTTCCATTTGTCCAGTTGTCAATTGGAAGGCGATCATACATTGGCCAGCGAATTTGACGCTGAATAAATGAAAGAGCATTGACAACAAGCGGATGGCATCCTTCAAAGCGTTTATCCATTTCTTCCGGAGTTCCCCAGTCATCAGATCCTTCTTTATATTCAAACGATTTAAATACAACAACCTGATTGTATAGTTCGCCTCGGCGAACTGGATATTGAACAAGGTGAAGATTCGGCCCGATCCACATAATCACGTCATCAAGATTGTTATCCGATGAGATTTCGTTAATTGGAATCGTACCGCGGTATGCAACATATTCAGAGCAAATAGGCTCGTCATCACTGAATAGTTTACGCATGTTCGATTTTAGGCCGTCTGCCCCGATTACCGCTTTTGCCGACAATGTTTCCCCTCGCTGATTCGTAATGAAGACACCGCTTTCATTTTGTTCCGCTGATTGAATCGATTGATCGTTTAACAATGTGATTTTATTTGATTTTTTGCATGCTTCAAGCAGCACTCTGTGCAAATCGGATCTGTGCATGACAATGTATGGCTGGCCATATCGCTCTTGAAATTCCTCTCCGAGATCCAAAGCCGTTAATTCTTCCCCTGTATACACATCTTTTAAAACAAGACGTTTCGGAAACACAGCAAGCTTGTTGATTTCTTCCACAAGACCGAAACGATCGAGAACAGCCATGGCATTGGGACCAAGTTGAATGCCGGCACCCACTTCGCCGAACTCTGGTGCCTGTTCAAGTACGGCAACCGTTTTCCCCGCTTCCACTACACCAAGTGCTGCTGCAAGCCCGCCAATTCCACCGCCGACAACAATTACTTCGCTTACATATTCCATTTCATCCATTCCCCTTTCTTTATTCCATTATTAGTGACTAGTGTGCATCATTTATAAAAACAGTAATGTAATTTTTTCTCATTGTCAACAATTTATTTAATCAAATAGATCTTTCTTTTTTTTTTCATTCACTACTGCTACACTGATTGTCAAGGAGACAAACAAGTCAAAGGAGACAAAAATGACAGAACATAAAAGTCCTCAAGGAATCCAATCCCTGCAGCTCGGATTAAATATTCTCGATGTCTTTCTCGAAAAAGCTCATCCGCTGAAATTTTCCGAAGTGCAGGAATATACAGGGATGACGAAAAGCAACCTGTATAAATATTTGCACACACTTACGCAGTCGGGTGTACTATATCGTGATCCGGTCCAGAATACATATTCACTCGGCAGCAGGCTGATTGAATATGGAAATGCAGCACTTGGAAGCACTGACATCATCGGACGCGTTCTTCCTTACTTAAAAGAAATCAGCCAGCAAACATCGCTCACTACACTCCTTGCCATCTGGTCTCATGACGGCCCGGTTATTGCACATATATGGAATGCGAATTACGGCATAAATATCGGTGCTCAAATTGGTGCTAAATTGCCGCTGCTATCATCATCGGGCAAAATTTTTGCCGCATTTATGAAAGGGACGGAACGGCAGGAATGGGAGTTAAAAGAGCTGAGCAAGTTGACCGAATTAAAACGAAAAGAGTTTATAAAGGAACGCCATGAAGCGGAAAAAAACAAGTTCACATATGCGTCAGAACCACTCATCGAACATATTTCATCATTTAGTGTACCTCTCCTCGACTTTCAGCAAAATCTGCTTGGTTCATTGACTGTCGTCGGGTTTACACCTCTTATTCCAAAGAATACAGAGGATGAAATCAGCCAATATGTGATTGGACAGGCAAATAAAATTTCAGCTTCATTTGGTTATCGTCTATAAAAACCATCCTCACAGGATGGTTTTTTGTTTTTCATGCGGTAATATATCAATCTTGAGGGCCTTTTTTATTTCACAAGAATGGTGTAAGCGATTACATTAAATTGGAATTCCTATAATAAATACTTTCTTTTTTCCCTAAAGATGTTTCCGTTCAATCTAATATTGGAAGCACTTAGAGATTTCATCTGCAGCTCTCACTAAATGGCGAATACCGATTTTTAATTTTTCATGCTTCAAGCGACTGCTGGGGCCAGTAATGTTAATGGCAGCCACAACATCCCCCTCTTTATTACGAATGGGAGCAGCTGCTGCGATAACCCCTTCATACCTTTCCCCTGAACTTAATGCATATCCCTGTCTTCTAACTCTGGACAATTCTTCTTTAAAATCATTTTCGTCTGTAATCGTTTCACTCGTCCACGGTTCAAGTCCTTTACTAATCACATGATCAATCAATTGATTGTCATTTTGGAACGCTACTAAGACTTTTCCCGAGCTTGAACAGTGAACGGGGCTGCGAGAACCTGGTGAAGCCATAAAACGAAGAGGGTGCTTACATTCTATACTTTCAATAAATAAGACTTCGTTCGAATCGGCTAAGATTGCAAGCTGTGCTGTTTCCCCTACGCTCTCAACTAAACTTTTTAATACGGGCTTTGCTTCATGATAAAGTTCATTTGAATTTTTATAAGCGTTTCCTAAAGAAAGGACAGCCGGCCCCAATTTATAACCTCTTGAAGAGGGGTCCTTTTCAATGAATCCTTCTACCTTAAGTGTAGAAATAATTCGGCTGACTGAACTTTTGTCTAAATCCAGAGCACGTGACAACTCCATCACTCTCTTTACAGGCTCTTCACTTGAAAAACAATTCAACATACGCAAAGCATTTTGGACAGAATCCAAGGTCTTTGCCTTTATTTGAATTTCAGGCATTCTCTCACTCCTTCTTCTGGATATTTTAGGTACTATTTTTAAATATAAAATGAAATCTTGCACTAAGGGTTTCTGAAAATGATCATAATACATGTTTCATTTCCAATCAATTGGATTTAGGCGAAGTTTTAACATACAAGCGAATTGTTAAAACGCTTTGATGGGATTGAGCATCCTTTCAAAAAAGACTTTGGACCCTCTCCTGCTAAAGGACTTTTATTTAATTTTGGATTGTTGTTCTATGCGAGATGATAGCGTTTACATAGTTATAGATTCCCTTTACACTTGGAAATTGAAAAAGGAATCTTTAAAGGGAGGTGGAAATTTCAAGAGGGAACACCCATAATGTAAGCGCTTAAATAATTTGTATCACTGCCTACATCTCTTTATTAAAAGTGTGATAGCCAAAAGTGGCCCGGCATATTACAAAGACCTTCAAGGTAATTCATTCTAAATAAAAGAGATGAGCCAATCATTCCTGTTTCATTAAATTCTAAAAAACGGAGGGAAAAAGATGAATATTGAAATTATTTCTATTATTGTTCTTCTTATTTTGTTTGTCATTGGCTCAACCTTGCCTATCAATATTGGTGTTTTAGGATTTGTCGCGGCGTTTATTGTCGGTTCCCTTATAAGCGGGCTAAGCCTTGATGACATTTATAGTGTCTTTCCAGCAGACCTTTTTATCCTAATTGCAGGCATAACGTACTTGTTTGCTATCATCCAAAAAAGTGGAACGATCGACTTGATCGCCAGTTGGGGCCTCCGTTTAGTCAAAGGAAATCTAGGTTTGATCCCATGGATTATGTTTGTACTTAGCATGATCCTTACAAGTATCGGCACTTCGGGCATCGCTGTTGTTTCCATTCTTGCTCCAATTGCCTTGCGAATGGCCTACCAGTACAAAATTAGTCCACTTATGATGGGAGTTTTAATTGTAATGGGGGTCAATGCAGGCTCTTTCTCCCCTTTAAATATTTTTGGGGTCATTGTAAACGGCGTGCTGGATTCACGAAACCTCGCCCACTCACCCGCAATGCTGGTGGTTAACTGCATTATTTATTTTTTCATTATTGCATTGATCTTTTTCATCATGTTTGGGGGAATCCGTTTATTAAAAAAACAAACAACAGCTATGGAATTTATTGCTGCTACAGCTGACGACGCTCAAATAAACAATCATTTGAATGATAAGCAAGACGGACAGTTGACCCTTTATAAAGGTGTTATCCTCGTTGCTATAGGATTCCTCGTCGTATTGGCACTTGGCTTCGATGTAAATATCGGTTTTGCAGCGCTCATGGTAGGGCTGGCATTGGCACTTGCCTTTCCCAGTAAGCAAGAAGGCGTGTTTAAGGATATGCCATGGGGCGTTATCTTTTTAGTAACCGGTATGATGACGTATGTTGGAGTTCTGGAAAAAATAGGTGTTATGGAATCCATCACCAACCTTATTTCAAGTATGGATAACCCCGTAATCGCCACTCTGACTGTCTCTTATATAGGTGGAATCGTTTCGGCATTTGCCTCAACAACTGGTTTCTTGGCGGCGGTTATTCCTATGTCGGTCCCTATTCTTGAGGATCCGTCCGTCTCTTCCCTTGGTGTCGTATCAGCAATAGCAGCCGCCTCCAGCATAGTGGATTTAAGTCCCTTATCATCAGTAGGCGCACTTTTGCTGGCCAACGTCCAGGGGATTAAAGAAAGAGTGTTTTTCAGACAGCTTTTATTTGTTGCTTTGGCCTTCGTAGCATTTGGCCCGGGTCTTGCCTGGCTATTGTTTATGGTGATTGGAATGCCATGGTAACAATAAACATCTTTTCTAAAGTGCAAATAAAATTTACAAATGTTGTCCTATGCAAGACACTCGTGTTTTCAAGTCTTCTGAACCAATATATGATTCAAATAAGCCAAGCTATTAGCGTAAAACATAACAGTCGAAAAGGAGATAACAAATGTCTACTAAATTAAAACTATCATTCGCATGTTGGGATTATGATAGAATTCGCCCTTTAACAGATGGAACAGTTCAGCCAACGGGAATAGAGTTAAATTGGTTAAATACACCTGTTGAAGAAACTTTTTTCCGTATGATGCGGCATCAAGAGTTTGATGTTGCGGAGTTGTCGCTATCTTCTTATTTAATCGGCAAAGACCGTGGTTTCCCTAATTTTACGGCTATACCTGTTTTTGTTTCCCGATTTTTCAGACATTCAGGAATATACATCAATACGAATAGCGGAATTAAGGAGCCAAAAGATTTAATAGGGAAACGTATTGGCATCCCCGAGTATCAATTAACAGCTTGTTTGTGGATTAGAGGGATTTTAAAAGATGAGTATGGAGTTTCACCTGAAGATGTTTTTTGGTTAACTGGCGGTGAAGAAACACCAGGGAGAATAGAAAAAGTGGCTTTAAATTTACCGTCAAATATTAAAATTCAGCCGATTGGAGAGGATCAAACACTTAATCAAATGCTTGAAGATGGTGAGATTGATGCCATGATAGCCCCTCGTGCTCCATCAAGCTTTTTGAATGGATCCGACAAGGTAAAGCGCCTTTTTTCTGATTATCCTACGGTCGAAAAAGAGTATTATCAACGAACTGGCATTTTTCCAATTATGCACGTCGTGGCCATTAAAAATGAAATTTTAGAGCAAAACCCGTGGGTGGCCGCTAATTTGTACCAGGCGTTCGTGGAAGCGAAGAAAAAAACCTACGAAGGTCTTAAACAGACTGCGGCTCTGAAAGTGACCCTCCCTTGGTTTACAACGGAGTGGGAAAACACCATTAAATTAATGGGAGAGGATTTCTGGCCTTACGGAGTGGAAAAAAACAGGGTTACATTGGAAGCAGCCATTAAATATTCATACGAACAGGGAATGATCTCACGCAAGTTTGATGTAGACGATCTATTTTCCAAAAGCACACTGGAAGAATATACAATTTAATTAAAGAGACCGGAGGAGAGCCAAGTGATCAAACTATCACTGTCTCCCCCGGCATGATGTCTTTTGTAAAACCATCCTCACTGGATGGTTTTTTAATTTCCAAAAAAACCATTGACTTCAAAAAATCTATTTTATAATATAAGTGATAGATATCCACTATTAAGATACAACCAAGACTTTTCTCACACATAATTGTAAGCGTTTTATTCATGAAAGGGGATGGAGTGAATGAATTACATGAAACGATTTAAAGCAATTGCAGCAGCTTCTGTTTTAAGCACAGCAGTCCTTGCACTATCAGCCTGTGGAGAAGACACAGCCAGCAATGAAACGGATGGCGGAGAAACAAGAACATTTAAGATTTCGCACGTAACACAGGAATCTCACGTCTGGCATCAGACAGCCTTAAAGTTCGGCGAAGAGTTGGAAGCGCTATCTGACGGACGGATGAATGTGGATATTTATCCTGCTTCCCAGCTTGGACAGGAAAAAGATATGGTTCAGCAGCTGGAAACTGGTTCACTTGATTTTGGCTTTTTGACAAACGGCTACATGAGTACACGCCAGGATTCATTGAATGCATGGTTTATGCCATTTACATTTAAAAACCTGGAGGAAGCCGCTGCACTTCGTAAATCAGCTGCAGCAAAACAAATGCTGGAAGAATTAAGTTCACAAGGACTGCTTGGTTTGGATTTCGCTTTTGCCGGCAACCGTCATATCTTATTGAAAGACGGTCATGTACAGTCACCGGATGATTTAAAAGGGAAAAAAGTTCGCATTATTGGAAGCCCGGCAATTCAAGAATTCTGGGAGAAAACAGGGGCTGGACCAACAGCGATGCCTCTGCCTGAAGTATATACATCACTCCAAACAGGCGTTATTGACGGAATTGACATTGACCTTGATGCACTTGCCACTGAAAAATATTACGAAAATGCCGAAAATTTAACATTAACGAATCATATGACATTTCCTACTGTTATCGTGATGAGCCAGCAAGTGTATGACAGCCTTTCTCCTGAAGACCAAAAAATCGTGAAAGAAGCGATATCTAAAGCTGTCGATTGGGGTGTTGAGGAAGCGATTGCACGAGAGCAGAAAAACCTCGAAGAACTGAAAAAAATCGGTGTGAAAGTGGAAGAGTTAAAAGATCCATCATCATTTGAAGCCATTACAAAAGAAGTAACTGATAAATACTCAAGCCAATCTGAAGTTATTAAATCTTTCTTGGAAGAAGCAAAAAAATAACGGGGGAATTATTATGAAAGCGCTGCACCGATTAAGTGATTGGGTGTACAACATTGAGAAAGTCATCGCCGTTATTCTCTGTGCCGCCATGCTGATATCTTTATCAGCTGGCGTTCTTTTCCGGTACGTTTTGAGCGCACCATTGACATGGTCGGATGAAACGGCAATTTTTTCGCTAATCTGGCTTTCATTTATTGGCGGCAGTATGAGTATTAAACGACAGGATTCTGCGGCCATTACGCTTTTAATGGACAAAGTTCATGGAAAAGCGCGTACCATTATGCTTGGTGCAGGTTTGGCCGTTTTACTGGCATTTGTCATTTATATTTTTTACTTATCGATCATCTGGCTCTCTTCTCCGACAATTATGATGCAGCGTTCGAGCTCAATGGGAATGCCAATGATCATTGCCTATTTAAGTATACCAGTCAGCTTTTTCTTCTTAATTATTCATACGCTTGAATTGTTTTTGAATAATTTCAAAAGCGACGAAGGGAGAAGAATAGCATGACAGCTGCTTTAATCGTTTTTATTATCCTTTTGTTTCTGCAGGTACCCATTGCGTTTGTTCTTGGGATTACGACAATCGCCTATATTATTCTCACCGGCAATATGGGACTGACGGCAACTGCCCCTCAGCGGCTTTATTCCGGCTTGGAGAATTATGGAATGCTCGCTGTCCCATTGTTTATGATGGCCGGTGAATTAATGAATTTTGGCGGTATTACTACACGTCTAATCGACTTTTCCAAAACGCTCGTCGGCCATTTTCGCGGCGGTCTTGCTTATGTAAATGTCATTGCGAACATGCTGCTTTCCGCTATTATGGGATCCGCAACAGCTCAAATCGCAATGATGAGCCGTACAATGGTTCCCTCAATGGAAAAGGAAGGATATTCAAGAGAATTTGGTGCTGCCACTACTGCTGCATCCGGGCTTCTCGGTCCTATTATTCCGCCAAGCATGATTTTCATCATTTACGGGGTTGCTTCGGGCGCTTCTATCAGTGATATGTTTATAGGAGGCGTTCTGCCTGGTGTCGTTCTGGCACTCGCCTTTATTGTTCTTATCGGCTATACAGGCTCAAAAGAAAAATGGCCTACGCAAGAACGGGCGCCTATTTCGTTAATCACCAAATCTTTTATTAGTGTCATACCTGCACTTCTGGTCCCAGTCATCATTATTGCAGGAATATTAAGCGGTGTTTTTACAGCGACAGAGTCCGCTGCCGTCGCTTGTGTTGTCGCTCTACTCGTTGGATTTTTCTTTTACAAAGAGCTGAAAATAAAACACCTCCCTTCTATTCTTGTTAATACAGCGGTGACAACTGCCACTATTACGATGTTAATAGCAATGGCGAATCTATTTGGCTGGATGTTATCATTTGAACAAGTTCCACAAAACATCGCTTCATGGATGGTTTCTTTAACAGAAAGTCCGTTGGTTTTTCTGTTGATTGTTAACATCTTTCTTTTGATCGTTGGCATGTTTATGGATGGCATTGCTGCCTTAATCATCCTTGTTCCCATTTTTATGCCGCTCATTGCCAATTACGGCATTGATCCTGTTCATTTCGGCGTTGTGATCTGTATTAACCTAACCATTGGTTTGTTAACACCTCCTGTAGGAGCAGGATTGTATATCGCTTCCTCACTAGCCGATGTTAAATTGGAAACATTGATCAAATCCATCTGGCCATTCTTGATCGCTTCTTTCATCTCTTTATTAATCATTACTTATTGGCCTGATTTAGTTCTCTGGCTTCCCACTATACTAAAATAAAAAAAGCCGTCCATCGTGGCGGCTTTTTTATTTGGTTATGTTCAAGTTACACATCTAATTATCGTGTGTAAAAATGTATTATGCTTAGTTTAATGAATGGCTAAATAAGGGAAATAGAGATTTATCGAGGATTTAAAAGTTAGGATGAATGCTAATGGGATCTTCACTTAAAAAATTAATATATCATCTGATTAAGCTAAGGGGCAGAATCTTTTTTCCATTCGTCATTTTGTACATATTAACTGCTGCGTATATTGCTTTTATTATAGAGCCACAAACATTTGACTCTTACTTAACTTCTATTTACTGGGTTATGACGACACTGGCTACAGTTGGTTTTGGAGATTATGCCCCGGTCACCGATCTTGGAAAAGCATTTACAATCGTCCTATACATCACCGGGATCGGACTCGTCAGTGTTTTAATCGGAAACATCATTGAATCTGCTCGCCTTATTGAAAAACGTAAAGTTGGTGGAAAAATGAAATATACAGGTGAACATCATATCCTTTTGATTGGGTGGAACGAAAAATCGAAAGCAGCAGTCCAAGAAATTTTGAAATCGGATAAAACCATTGATGTGGTCATCATTGATAACTTGGAGAAAGCACCGATGATAGAGGAGCACCTCTTTTATGTTCGTGGGGATGCGACTAATGAGGATACATTACTCCGCGCGAATTTGCCTAAAGCAAAAGGGGTTATCATTTTTGCCGAAGAAATACCTCAAGTGCATCATGATCCAAAAGACCCATTGCTTGCCGATGGGAAAACACTGCTAGTTGCGACTGCCATAACATCTATTGAAGAAAAAATAAACACGCCTATTCATGTTACCGCTGAAGTCATTAATCAAAATCATATCCATTTATTCAAACATGTAAAAGTGGATGAATTTATTCCAACCCAAGAAATGATTTCCCATGCAGCTGTTCGATCATTATTCTCTCATGGGGTTACCCATATGTATTCTGAACTGATGAGCAGACAATATGAAGAAAGTATGTATGAAATCCCTAAACTAGCGGAATGGATCACCTATCGTGATGCATTTATAGACCTTCTCAATAAAGGAGCCACACTGGTAGCAGATCATGGCGACCTTCATATAAACCAAAAACTAGATGAACCGATTCCTGACAATGCACAGCTTTTTGTTATTTGTGACAAAGAAACGATTTCTAAAATACATCCAGATGTATCACGTTAAATACTAAACTTGTTAAGCCAGACTATTTCATTCCAAAACGGTTATTGAAAGGAATAAGTATACAAATACACGTACCTGCATTCTTTTATTCCCGCACAAAAAGACACCTGCTGCCATGATTCTGCAGCAGGTTAAAAAATGAATCTAACAGAGGTAAAACGATGCACGATTCTTACACAATAACCGGTTTAAATTCACCCGTTACTTCCTGGTAGCCGTTGTTCGTATCAAGCTCTTGCTTGCGCTCAAGGCCAAAGCGCTCTAGAATTGGCAAATCGTTTGTCTGGAACAGATAACTTTCCTGTTCAGCCACGTGTTCATGCCACGCCCAGTTTGGCACGACGAAATAATCACCTTTTGACCAGTCAAAGCGAACACCGTTAATAATCGTGTATCCTGAACCTTCATGCACATGGTAGATCGATGCATGCGTGTGACGATGTGCTTTTGAATGGAAGCCTGCCGGCAGCATTTGCATCCAGGCTGCGATCGTCGGACATGCCGTTTCACCGTTGGATGGATTAATAAACTCCACCGCATATCCATCAAAGGCATCCGGTTCAAAACGGCTTAAACCAGCGAGTGCCGCTTCTGTTTGCGCCCATTTATACGAGCCAACCGGCGCTTTTTTCGCGTATCGGTCACCAATTGGACGAACCATGCCGCCTTCATAATGCTGTGCTGAAAAGTTATCCGGCAAAGATGGCTTTTCCAATTTATCAGGATACGGCTCAAAAAACGTTCCGCCAAGATAATAAACCGTTGGAATGTCCAGGCAATCCATCCAGATCATCGGTTTGTCCCCTGTATGGCCATGTCCATGCCATAAACCATTCGGCGTTGTTAAAAAGTCACCTTTTTCCATAAACATTCGCTGGCCATCTACAATCGAGTAGGCGCCTTCCCCTTCCATAATAAAACGAAGGGCATTTTGTACGTGACGATGAGACGGTGCTTCTTCACCAGGCAAAATAAGCTGAACCGCCGCGTAAAGCGTTTGTGTTGTCGATGCCCATCCCCACGGCTTTCGGTAGTTCAAGCCTGGATTTTGGAGATAAATCGCCCGTCGTTCACCGCCGCGGTCCGGTGTGAAAATTTCGGTTGCTTCCATCAATTTTTTGTGAAGAAGATCGTATTTCCATAAATACGCCTGCGCATGCGGCTCCGGCGTATGCTTCATTAAATCTGGAATCGCATTCCAGAGAGGTCCGAGATGATACTGTTCAATATCACGGTTGAAATCCTGGACGATTTGACTGTCAAAAAACGCATTTTTTTCCGCCATACAAAATCGCTCCCTTTCCTATTGTCGCTTCGATAAATTACGTTGAATTTGACCTTCATGTTTATTGACATGCTGATCGATTAAATGGTCAATAATAAATGAAACAGGTTTTGTGCCGAAGTTAGGATTTCTGCTTGGCGCCTCAGCTTCCAGCTGCTCGGGAGTTAAGTTTGCGATCCCGTCTTTTACTAGCTGCTTCACATCTTCCAGCTTTTGAATCATCTCGTTTACACTTATCGCATCTACCGTCTCATGGCTTACGGCTTGGAGCCGAGGCTCATGCAGATGATTTCTGCCCCACTCTTTACCTGGAGTTTGAACAAGCTGGTTAATCTCGCCTACCCAATAAGGCAGTGCTTCGGCAACGTGGGCCAGAATTTGCATAATGGACCACTCTCCCTCAGCTGGTTTCCATCGTATCGTTTCTTCTGATAATCCTCTAACGGTTTCGATAATACGATCGATTGACTCACTAGTTGAAATAACCGCATATTGTGCCATACGTATTATTCTCCTTTTACAGAACGCACTTTATTTTCTAAAACACCGACTTTATCGATTTCAACGCGGACCACATCGCCGTCTTTTAACCATACTTGCGGATCCATTGCTTGAATGACACCGCCAGGAGTTCCTGTAATCACGACATCGCCAGGCTCTAATGTAGCAATACTAGATAGGAATGATACTAAGTACGGCACCGAGAATACTTGGTTAGCTGTGTTTGTCCGTTGACGTTCCTCACCATTTACCGTTAGGACCATTTCTAAACCGGAAGGATCTGTAAGTTCGTCTGATGTAACCATCCATGGGCCCATTGGCAAACTTCCATCTACCGTTTTCCCTTGCAGCCATTGAAGAGTGCGGCGCTGGAGATCACGATATGTCACATCGTTTGCTACTGCATACCCTGCAACATAGTCAAGCGCATTTTCTTCTGGAACATTTTTCGCACGTTTCCCAATGACGAATGCGAATTCTGCTTCATAATCTAATTGTTCTGAAATTGGATAAAACGGAATATCATCTTGAGGCCCAATGACCGTGTTATTAAACTTAGCGAAAACAACTGGATGAGATGGAAGCTCACGTCCCATTTCAAGAATATGTTCGCGGTAGTTGTGACCGACAGCAAAGATTTTTCCTGGCTTTGGTACAGGAGCTCCTATTTTCACCTGTGATGTTTCAAATACGAGCGGCACCTCGCTATCGCTGTTTTCAAGCGCATATGCAACCGCTTCCTTTGCATAGCTCAAACTTTCCGAACCGCCTTGCAAAAAGCCATTCATATCAGCAGGCACATACGCTTCCGCAATTTGAGCAGCACGAATTTTTCCTTCAGACTCAAGCTTTGCTTTAAACGAAGCGTGTAAATCTACTACTTTTTCTCCTTCGAGAGCCGCGATACGCGTCACACCATTATGTGTAAATGTCGCTAATTTCATTTTCAACACTCCTTCTTTGTTCCACTTTTAGATAACAATGTTCCTTATTTATAAAAAATTTAACGTATCCGCTTACATTTGTCAATATTCAAATAATATTAATTTTTGAGTTGGACAGCATTCTGAAGATATGCCATGATAATGTGAAAAAACGTAAGGAGTCTCCTATGGATACAAATAAACCAATGCCTGTTATCGGATCTCTGCAGACCGGCATTCAGATCATTGATACATTAATTGAGCAGGATCGGCCGCTTAAGTTTACAGAAATTCAAGAATTGACCGGTATAACAAAAAGCAATCTATATAAATATTTAAATACATTAACCATGCTTGGTCTGCTGTACCGGGACAAAAAGAAAGGAACCTTTTCCCTCGGCAGCAAGTTGATCGAATATGGAAACGCAGCGATTGGAAGTGAAAATGTCATCAGCCGTGTTACACCGTACTTAAAAGACATAAGCCGCCATACTCAGCTAACTGCCCTTTTGTCTGTATGGACACACGACGGACCGGTTATCGCCAATATTTGGAGTGCCAGCTACGGATTAAACATCGGTGCACAGATTGGCACAAAACTCCCGCTGCTGTCTTCCGCTGGGAAAATGATGGCCGCTTTTCAACAGTCGCCGGATGTGAATGAGTGGAAAATAAGTGAGCTAAAAAATCTTACAGATGACAAAAAAGAACGTTTTGAACGAGAGCTTGACACGATTCGAAACACGTATTTCTCTTATGCAGGCGAGCCGCTCGTTGATCATGTCTCATCGTTCAGCGTCCCGATATTAAATTACAAAAAAGAGCTGGTTGGAGCCATTACCGTCGTTGGCTTCAACCAGCTCATTCCTGAACATCCAGAAACGGATATCAGCCAGTTCGTTTTGAAAAATGCGTTTGAACTGTCCGAATCATTCGGCTGGCATTAAGCAGCCTGTCTCTGCCCCGCCTGCTTTTGCGCCCGCCAGTATAAGGCAAGTCCTGAAATAATATAAATGGAGCAGCCTATGTACAATGTACCGAGCTCCATAACTCCAGCCAGTGCGCCGGCTAAAAAAGAACCAATGCCGATACCAAGGTCAAAGATTGAAAGAAATGTAGCTGTCGCCGCCGGACGGCGTTTCGGTATACAACGCTGGACCGCAATCGTTTGAAAGCTTGGGAACAATGTGCCCCAGCCAATCCCAATACAAGCTGCTGCTATAAAAAAGACAATCGTACTGTTTGATAAGCCGAGCGTTAACATGCCGATTGCAAAAAGGACAATAGCCGGGAAAATAATGGAGTTCGCTCCATATTGATCGAACCATCTGCCAGTAAAGGGGCGCGTCAGCAGCAGTACGGCGGCGTATACAGCAAAAAAGTAGCCTGACTCATCACTCAATCCCCGCTGTGCAGCGAAAACTGCCATAAACGATAAAATAGATGAATAGGCAACGGCAAAAAAAGCTCCTGTTATCGCAATAGGAATGGCTGATTTTTCAAAGACGGCTTGCTTCTTTTCCACATTAGATTCTATTTTTGGTTCCTCCGGCAATCCTGTCAGCCAGCCGAGCAACAGCGCTGCGAATGAAAAAATCGCCCCGATCCAGAACATCACTGCAAGACCATAATCTCCAAAGATTGTCAGTCCCAGAAAAGGGCCCGCCACCATCGCCAGGTTGGCCGACATAATGAAGTAGCCCATCCCTTCTCCTTTTCGCGCATCTGGTACAAGATCAGCCACAATAGAACCAGTCACCGTCGTGGCCATACCGAACCCAATCCCATGTAAAAAACGAAGAACCAGCAATGCAATGACCGAATCAAACCAGCCATATAAAAATGATGCTGCAAAAAAAATAACGAGCGATGCGATTAAAATAGACCGTTTACCGAACTTCATCATCCATGAACTAACAAACGGCCGGATGACAATGGCCGCTCCAAGAAAAAGAGTCGTAAACAGGCCTGCTATTGAACCGGGGGCATGAAAGTGATTTAGTGCGGCTGTCGGAAGCGTTACAAGCAAGTAATAATACGTCACAAAGAGAAAAAAATTAGCCGTACACACCATGAGAAAAGGCCTTGTCCATAATCGTTCTACTTTCATTTCACTGATCTCCCTTATAAAAAAATATATAAAAGTTCCATATAGAGGAACTTGCTTATTCTTTAAAACGCTTACAAAAAATATCATATTGGGTAACAAAGCAGGAAGGGAGATTCTTTTCAATGACTACACTTTATAAAGTACATGAACTAGACACCCCGCTTCAAGATTACCAGATGCAAAAATTAAATCAAATGCTCGTTTTTGTAACGCAGTATAACGAATTTTACAAAGAAAAATTATCCGGATTTTCACTGCCTGTCCGGACACAGGCTGATTTAGCCAGACTGCCTTTAACGACGAAGCAGGAGCTTGTCCATGATCAAAAAATGCACCCACCCCTAGGAAAAAACCATTCATATCCTGTTAAAAATTACATTCGCTACCACCAAACATCAGGTACATCAGGGCGTCCATTAAAAATTTTAGATACATATGAATCCTGGTCGTGGTGGGAAAAATGCTGGAAAGAAGTATACCGTTCAAGCGGTGTAACAAGCAGTGACCACGTGTTTCTCGCCTTTTCATTCGGGCCGTTTATCGGATTCTGGGGCGCTTTTGAAGCGGCGAAACAAATCGGTGCACTCGTCATTACAGCCGGCAGCCAGACATCAAAAGAACGGTTGACAAGCATGATTGAAAACGACGCCACTGTTCTTTTAGGCACTCCTAGCTATGTACTTCATTTAATTGAAACCGCTGCTGAAATGGGCGTTGATTTAAAGGATACGGCCGTTTCTAAAATTATTACGGCAGGTGAACCCGGCGCTTCTGTTCCGTCCATTCGCAGGCAAATTGAAACCGCATGGGGCGCCACTCTTTATGATCACGTCGGCATGACGGAAATGGGCGCTTATGGCTATTCATGCAGTGCGCAAAATGGCATACACGTAAATGAGAGCGAATTCATTGCTGAAATTATTAACCCGGAAACACTTGAACCTGCTGCTCCAGGTGAAAAAGGCGAACTCGTTTTAACAAACCTTGGCCGCTATGGATACCCTCTTATTCGCTACAGGACTGGAGATGTTGTGTTAAACGTAACAGAGTCTTGCGAGTGTGGCAATCCATTTACATTTTTGCCAGGAGGCATCATTGGCCGTGCCGATGACATGGTTGTCATCCGCGGAATCAATATTTATCCATCATCAATCGAATCCATTGTCCGTGAATATGATGAAATAAAAGAATTCCGTATCGTGTACTTTACAATAGAAGATATGGACCAAATTAAAGTACAGATTGAGTCCTCCGATGAAAATGTATCTAAGAAACTAGCTGTCTGTCTGCGTGAACGTGTCGGTCTCCGTATTGATACCGAGATCGTACCGGAAAACCATCTGCCCCGTTTTTCAATGAAAGCGAAAAGAGTATTGGATGAGCGGACTGAAAAAGTCATACAATAATGCAAGGATGAAAGGGGATGTTCTACAGAGGAACATCCTTTTTTATGATAAAAAAGCCTCAAAAGTCCATTGTTTCCCGACTTTTGAGACTGTCTTTCTTTAAAGTAGATAAAAATTATTCCCTTGTGGACCAAGCGGAAGATGCCCCGCTTCAAGCAATTGGACAATCGGTTCAAACGCAGAAAACTCATCCGCAAGAACAGCCGAGCACGCCATTACACTTATATACATCGCATGTCCGATTAAATATTGAATCGTTTTTTCATCCTCAAATGTGGAAAATGCTTTTTTAAACGCGCCATGAAAAACAGCTTCTGGAACGATTTCAACTGTTTTTTCAAGCAATGCCTGTTGATCTTGTTGATCGATTTTCGCTTTCAATTGATCCGGCACCTCTTTTACTACATCCCAGAAGACACTGTCTGAGAACGAAAGTGAAGGGACAATAGATGGCACCTGTTCTTTTGCCAGCCATTTCAACTCATATTCTGTAACACCGAGCGCTTTCATAAATTGATGGACATAATCAGCAGCTGTGTCTTCAATGACGCCGGCCTGGCTATACCAGTCAATCGATGTTAACCGTTCGATCATTTCATTTACTTCCCGCGCTTTCGTTCGATTTTTTTCTTCATTGATCATCACTGCCATCCTATTCCTCACCTTTCTATTTAGTATTTTGTTGTTAATTCAGGCGGACCAAATTTCGGTCCATATGGACCTTCATCAAGCCACCGTCCTAATCTCGGTACAATAGATGCAAGAGAAGCAGCAACCGCGCGTTTCATATCAATCTCCGGTGCATCTCCCTGCAAGTGGTGAAGGGCAGTCGTCGAACCATCTCGATTCCAGTTCGCCGCAATTCGCCGCTCTGCTGCTGCCGCACCGATCGCTTCACGGCGCTCTTCTTCGGTGTCAGCATGCAATGCTTTTTCAATACCCCGAATGGCAATTAGCGCATCAGGGACACCAGAGTTCAAACCGCGGGCTCCAAATGGCGCAAAGAGGTGAGCGGCTTCACCAGCAAGCAAGATGCGGTGCTTTTCATCCGTAAATGAATCGGCGACAACTTGATGGAACCGGTAGGAAGAGACCCATGTTATACGGTCTGCATATTTAGGATCCATTACTTTCGGAAGCCATTTTTTCACCCCTTCAGGGCTCGCAAATTCATCGAGATCATCATCTTCTAGCAGCTGCAAATCTACTCGCCAGCCACCTTTAAACGGAACGTGCATGACATTGCGGCGCCCCATTGCCGGATGGTGATAATGAAACACTCGCTCAAGCGGAAGCGGGTTTTCCTCGTCTTCTTTTACATCGACAACGAGGAATGTGTCATTTGTGCGCGGCCCTTCAAACTTCAACCCGGCCTGCTCGCGAACAATAGAACGTGCGCCGTCACAGCCAATGATGTACTGTGCTTCCCATACATCGCCATTTTCAGTTGTTAATGTGACACCATTATCTTGGATGTCGAGCGTTTTGACAGGAGCTCCCCACACAAACTCCACACCTGCTTCAACACACGCATCGTAAATATGCTTTTCAATATTATCTTGATGCAGTGATGTGAAATGTGGAAGTTTATTAGGATCTTGGTTGTTTGTCACACCGTAATTTTTCACATATACTTCTTTTCCTTTATAAAGCGTCCGTTTAATCGGCCAGATAACACCGTTTTTCGCCAGCTCGAACCCGAGTCCTTTTGACGTCTCTTCTAAAAGTTTCAATGTTGCACTGTGCAAGAAAATGGCACGGCTGCCTGGACGCGGACGGTCTTTCGGATCGGCTTCAATAACCACACAGGAAATTCCCTTTTTCTGCAGCGCGAGTCCTGCTGTCAAACCAACTGGACCTGCCCCTACGACGATCACATCACGTTTATTAACATTTCCCATAAGAAATAACTCCTTTTCAACTTTTTGAAAACGTTTTATTAATTGAATTATAATCGATCATTTTCATTCAAAAATACTTAATGATTCCTCTATATGGAATAATAAAAAATAAATATCACTGTAACGGAATTTTCAAAATATAGAAAAAATAATCCGTAAATGATAAAATATACATAATAAACTTTACTGGAATGAATGATAAAAAAGGATGGGTTCGTCTATGACTGAAGAAAAAAAAACAGTACAGATTCAATCTTTGCTCGTTGGTTTTTCCATTATTGATCTCGTGGCGAGAAATGGAAGCCCGATGAAATTCAACGACATTCATCACTATACTAAAATAACAAAAAGTAATTTATATAAATATTTAAATACACTCACGTCTCTCGGTGTTCTGCACCGCGATCAAGAGTCCGGTCTTTATTCATCCGGCAGTACTTTGATTGAGTATGGAATGGCTGCCGTCAACCAGGAAGATGTTGCATTAAAAGTGACTCCTTATCTGGAAGAAATAAATTTACTTTCGAAAGAAACGACATTACTTGCCGTGTGGTCACATGACGGGCCGATGATTATTAAAATGATCCACAGCAGGGCCGGTTTAAACCTCGGCGGACAGGTCGGCACACTTTTGCCGATTCATTCAGCCGGCGGCAAATTGTTCGCCGCTTACAAAACCGGCGCGCTTTTCAATGATTGGAAAGAAAAACAAACGGCTGGTCTTTCAAAAGAAATGAAAAATCAGCTGGATGAGGACATGAATCGTATTCCGTTAGAGGGAATCGCATTTGCGAGAGATGCACTCGCTCCATCTGTTGCATCTGCTGCGATTCCTGTTTTCAATTATGAACAAACCATCATTGGTGCAGTAATTATTGTCGGTTTTTCTGACAATATTCCGTTGCAAACAGACGAACCATTGGGCAGGTCGCTTCTTGAAAAAAGTATCGAAATTTCCCGTCAGTTTGGCTATAACCCAAAATAAAAAAAGCTCGAAAGCGGATAAATATAGCTTTCGAGCTTTTTCATTCATTCTTTTCCAAGCAGTTGTGCTTCTGTACGCAGCGGTCCTTTTACTATTTTACCGGATGGTGTTGCCGGAAGTTCTTTTCTCATTTCTACATATTCCGGAATTTTGTATTTCGCAAATCCCTGTTCAAGTAAAAATGATTTCACTTCTTCAAAAGACCATTCCTCTCCGTCACGCAGAGAGATGTATGCACAAGCGCGTTCACCGAGGCGCGGATCCGGTACACTGACGACAGCAGCCTGTCGCACTTTCGGGTTCATCAGCAGCGCTTCCTCAATTTCTGATGCATGAAATTTTAATCCGCCGCGGTTAATCGTGTCTTTTGACCGTCCCGAAAAGTAAATATAGCCTCCTTCGTCAAGATATCCCTGATCACCCGTTAAAAAGTAACCGTTTTCATTAAAAGCCATACGAGTCGCGTCTGGATTTCGATAATATTCTACAAACAAACTGTCACCCTTAAAGGCAATTTCCCCGATTTCATTGTGCGGCAGTACATTGTTCTCTTCATCGACAATGATGACTTCCCCTGTCGGACAAACACGGCCGATCGATTCCCATGCTTTTGACGGATCATCCTCGGGACGTGTAAATGAACCGGCACAAACCTCTGTCATTCCCCACTGTGCACCAACATTGCAATGCAATACATCCCGTAAATCTTTAACCATTTGGGATGGAATTTTTGTCCCGCCAGTTAGCACCAGCCGAAGCTTTACGCCGTCCGCAGCTGCACCGGCTGCCTTTATATAATGTAAAACATCAAGCAAGTGAGCTGGTGCCGCGATCAAAAACGTCACCAGTTCATGCCGAAAAATATCAATTAACTCTTCCACCCTGTATTCGCCGTACAAATAGTGCTTAGCCCCTTGATGAAGGCCGATCATAATCATTGGCAAAGAGAACATATGGCAAAGCGGCGTTAAACTTAATATGGTATCTTGTTCGCTCACTTGATATTCATAACCATTTCGTAAATGTGTGGCCACAAACGTACGGGAGGTGTGCAAAACGGCTTTCGGGTTTGACTCTGTCCCTGACGTAAACATAATGAGCGATGGGTCGTCCAGCCCGGGCTTTTCTTCAAAAAGATCTTTATCAGCCACACCTTCTGGATCGTCTTCAAGAAAAGTAGAAAACAGGATGCTTTCTGTATGTTCCGCTCCTCCAGCGGTAATTACGTGCGACAAATGAGGCAGTTTTTCTTTTACTTCATACGCCAGTGCTTCAAAGTTAAACTTACTAGTTGAACCCTGGACGATAATCGCCTTTGTTTCACAATGACCAAGCATATACGTTAATTCCTGGCGGCGGTAATTTGGACTGAGCGGATTAAAAACAAGCCCGATTTGCGCTGCCGCGAGATGAGCAAGAACAAATTCCATACTGTTTGGAAGCTGGACAGCAATGACATCCCCTTTACGCATGCCCATCTTCCAAAAATGCTTTGCCACCCGTTTTGAAAGCTGTTCTACTTGATTAAAAGACAGCGTATGTACGCCATCTGTAAAGGCCGTACTCGCTCCATATTCCGCAGCGGCCTCCATCAACAATCCGTCAATTGTCACCGGTAATTGAGTCTTCACCATGACATCCCCCCCCACGATCATTGGCTGCCCGGTCCGTGTCCAAGTGCAGCCCGTACATCATTCGGAATAGGAACTGCTTTTGGCTTGCCGCTTTCCGTTGATGTCCACGCTCTCACTTCATAACCGGCTGCAGCAGTATGGTCTCCTTTTTTAAACACGTGCTCGATTTTTAACACCTTTTGGTTCATTCCAACCACTTCAGAATGAACCTCGACGATATCTTCAAAAAATAATGGTGACTTAAACTGGCAGAATGTTTCAAGAAGCGGCAGAATAATATGCCGCTCTGATTGAAGTTTTGATACAGGCAGGAGTGCCGCACCAATTAATTCATGTGCCGCCTGGTCCATCCACCGGTAAAAATTTGGATAAAACACAATTCCTGCCGCATCCGTATCACCGAATACGACTTTGATGCGATGTATATTTCTCATAAAGACATCCCCTTACGCTTCTCCAGCCAGTTTAACATCCACGGAAAATTCACCGACTTGATCAATTTTAATACGCACGCGGTCTCCGGGTTTAATAGGTCCGACGCCTTCCGGGGTACCGGTTGCGATTATGTCGCCTGGCAGCAATGTCATATTGTTACATGCGACTTCAAAGCATTTATAGCAGTCGTAGATTAAATGTTTTGTACTTCCATCCTGTCGTACTTCATCATTAACCCAGAGCGTCATTGCCAAGTTATTCGGATCATCGATCTCATCTGCCGTCACAATCCACGGACCAATAGGTGTAAATGTATCAAACGACTTGCGCCACGTCCGTTCCTCATTGCCGCGGATTGAAATATCAAGAAGCGCAAAGTAGCCAAAAATATAGTCTTTTGCATCGCCTTCTTTGATGTTTTTCGCTTTTTTCCCTACAATATAACCAAGTTCCGCTTCATGATCTGTACGGCGGTCACGATACGGAAGTAAAATAGGATCACTCGGACCTGACAACGATTCAGGGGATTTTAAAAAGAGCGCAATTTCTTCAATTGTCCGCGGTGCATTATTAAACATTTTATTCATTTCTTCCTGGTGCTTCCGGTAATTTACCGGCGCAGCCCATATTTTACGAGTACTTGGAACCGGCGATTTGAGTGTCACCTCGCTCAACGGATAGGACATTCCTAAAACCGCTTCCTTTTCGATCGCTTCTCTCAACTCATCAAATTGTTCAATGAGCGATAAGAATGATTCATGAGGACGTGCGGAATCCCATCCTGCCGCATTTGACACATCCGTAACGCGGCCGTCTTTCACAATACCGAGTAGATCTTCATTAAAAATAGCAATCTTCACAGCGCTTCCCTTCCCCTCTTAAACGTCTGTATTCGGTACAAATGTTGATTCGATTCGTTGATGCCCGTCATTTTCTTTATATTCTTCGCTGAATTCAAGTTCCAACTTTTCCATCACTGGTTTGTCATTGAATGAAAAGAGATAAACATCATCCGATCCCGTATTTACATGCTCATGGCGGCTCCATGGCGGCAGAATGAAAAAGTCTCCTTTTTCCCATTCAAACTTCTGGCCGTCAATAACGGTATAGCCCGTCCCTTCCAGAACATGATAAATGGCGCTGTGTACATGGCGGTGCGCTTTCGTGTACTGACCAGAAGTTAATTTTTGCATCATCGTGCCAATGCGAGAATCTGCCGGACCGCCCGTTGCCGGATTAATATACTCGATCGCATATCCGTCAAATGGGTCAATGTCCCCTTCCGTCATTTGATCAAGCAAATATTTTACCCGGTTAAATTTATAACCGAATATCGGTGATGGATAGTCCGGAGCTGCAGGTTCATTTAATTTTTTAAATGCACCCATTGAAAATTGCTGCGTCGAATAATTTTCCGGCGCCTCCATCGGATAGGATTCTTCTTCATACGGCTCAAAAAAAGAAGCCGCAAGAGTGCGAACAAGACCTACATCTAGACCATCCATCCAGAACATCGGCTCTGTTCCTTCATGTTTATGCTCATGCCACGTCCACGCCGGCGTCAAAATCATATCGCCGCGCTCCATGTATGTTTTTTCACCGTTTACTGCCGTGTATGCCTGTTCTCCTTCAATAACGAATCGGATAGCGGACTGAGAGTGATGATGCGAGGGCGCACTTTCCCCAGGCATTAACAGCTGAATACCGGCATAAAGCGTATGTGTTCCGTACCCGATAAGTCCTCTTTCAATCAAGCTCGGGTTTTGCAAATATACAACGCGCCGCTCCGCATCTTTTCCCGGCTCCAAAAGATCACCGGCTTTCAGTGCATACGCGCGGATCGTCTCCCACTTCCACAAATAAGGTTTCACATCATGAACCGGTTCTTTCGTCACCATATGGCCAAGGTCATACCAGAGCGGTCCGAGATGTTCTTTTTTCATCCCTTCATAATACTGATCCAGTTCTTCCTGTGTGAGCACTTCTTGCTTCGCCATGTGAAAATCCCCCTTTTTCGTTCAAAATAAATGTAAGTGTAATCATAAATATCTAAATAGGTAACTAAATTATCTAAATAGATAATATAATGTAAATCCCAATATTGTCAATAGTCTGAATTATTCCTATTTTTATGTATTAAAACAATGCTTTCCCTTTTAATGATTTGATTTATACAGAAAAAAACCTGCAAATTTTTGCAGGTTTTCTTGTAGAATTTATATCTTTTAAAAAGGAAATTGTCTCGGTGTTGTTTGGACAGATACCCATTTTGTAACGGTGAATTCATCCACAACCCATGGATTTCCAAATCGGCCCATGCCGCTTGCTTTGTTCCCGCCGAAAGGAATATTTGGTGCATCGTTAACAGTCTGATCATTAATATGCGTCATGCCTGTATCAAGCTGCAAAGCAAACTGTTCGCCTTTTTCAAGATCGCTCGTGAAAATAGCAGAACTGAGACCCGCTTCTGTATCATTTGCCATTGTGATTGCTTCTTCGTCACTGTCCGCCTTAATGATAAGGGCAATTGGGCCAAATAATTCTTTTTGTGCCAGTGCTCCATCATTTTTCACATCAGTGAAGATGGATGGTGTCAAAACGTTGCCTTCACGTTTCCCTTCAAGCGCAACCGTAACACCTTCTTTTTTCGCTTCCTCAATAAAACCAAGTGCTTTTTCAAGCTGGCGCTCGTTCACAAGCGGTCCAATTACCGTATTCGGGTCCTGTGGATTTCCGGCAGGAAGTGCTTTTGTCCGCTCGACAAACTTGTTTACAAATTCATCATACTTGTCTTTGTGCACAATAATTCGGTTAATTATCATGCAGATTTGACCTTGGTGGATAAATTTCCCAAAAATTGATGCGTTTACAGCCTGCTCAACATCTGCATCAGATAAGACGATAAACGGACTGTTTCCGCCAAGTTCAAGCGCTACCCGTTTCAAATTGCGTCCAGCAATCTCACCGATATGACGGCCCACAGCTGTTGAACCGGTAAAGCTGATTAAACGAGGAATTGGATTTGTTAACATGTCGTCACCGATCTCATCGACATCGGTTAAAATCATATTAAAGACACCAGCTGGCAGACCCGCATATTCAAATGCTTTTGCCAGTACTACACCACCGACAAGTCCGACTTGAATATCCGGCTTATGGACAACTGCGTTGCCGAGAGCAATTGCCGGGGCAATCGTCCGCATTGATAAGTTCATTGGAAAGTTAAATGGTGAAATCGATAAAATGACGCCAAGCGGCAGACGGTAAATGCGGTTCACTTTGCCTTCTACCCCAGTCGTTACTTCACGCACTTCCCCGACTTCACCTGCATAGTTTAGTGCTTCTTCAAGCACTTCAAGCGCTAAATGAAGCTCGACATTTCCTTTCAAAATTGTTCCGCCCGTTTCCCGGCTTACGAGCTGTACGATTTCTTCACGGTTTTCTTTCAAGTACTCTGCAGCTTTTTCAATAACTTTTTTTCGTTCCTCTACTGACGACTTCGCCCATTCTTTTTGGGCAGCAGCGGCTGTTTGAAAAGCATCTTCCATCTGTTTTTTTGAAGCAATTTTCACTTCCGCAATGACTGAATTGTCATAAGGGTTTAAGTCGTTGTATACACGGCCGCTATCCCCTTCTACCCATTGCCCATTAATGTAGCTTTTCGTCATTGTTTCAAACTTTTGCATGTATATTCTCCTTTCAATTCTATAATGTAAACGATGCCATTTTATATACATAGCTAACTTAATAATCTATTTTGATAGTAATATAGACACTCTAAAAAAGTCAATAAATCGTCCTGGAAAACACAACGTAGACCTTGACCTCCGCCCATGGATACAGCTATTCGCCACTCCTCCCTGCACCCGTGATAATATATGGTCATCTTTTTTGACCATGAAATGCTGATCCTGTAAAGTGAAAGAGAAGGAAAAATAAGGAGGAGGGATATCGGTGCAATATACGAAACTAAAGAAAACGAATCTTAACATTTCGAGAATTGGTCTCGGCACAAATGCAGTCGGCGGTCATAATTTATTTGATAATTTAAATGAAGAAGACGGCAAAAACTTTGTCCGTGCGGCAATTGATGAAGGCATTACTTTCATTGATACGGCTGACATATACGGCAAAGGCCGCTCCGAAGAACTTGTTGGAGAAGTCATAAAAGAAAAACCGCGCAACGAAATTGTCCTTGCAACCAAAGGCGCCAACGAATGGTTCCCGGATGGGTCCGTTGTGAAAAACAATAATCCTTCTTACTTACGAAAAGCATTTGAAAACAGCTTAAAACGATTAGATACCGATTACGTTGACCTATATTACATTCATTTCCCTGATGGCAAAACACGGGTAAGCGACGCTGTTGCAGAACTGGTTAAGCTGAAAGAGGAAGGAAAAATCCGTGCGATTGGCGTATCAAACATGTCAATTGATCAGCTGAAAGAAGCGAATGCACACGGCGACATTCATGCGCTGCAAATGGCGTATCACATGTTTGACCGCTCCGTTGAAAAGGATGTATTGCCATACTGTATTGAACATGATATTTCCTTTGTTCCATACGGACCACTTGCATTTGGCTTGCTCGGCGGATACTATACGAAAGACTTTACATTACCTGCAAATGACTGGCGCAATTCCGTTCCGCTCTTTGCAAAAGGAGAATTTGAAAAAAATCTCACGAAGGTGGAACTGTTAAAGGAATTTGCAGCTAAAAAAAGCACAACGATCAGCCACCTCGCTCTCGCCTGGCTTCTCGCACAAGATGGCGTCGATTCCGTTATTCCAGGCGGCAAACGTCCGGAACAAATTCGTGATACAGCAAAAGCAGCTGGCGTGCTATTACATGATGAAGATTTGAAGAAGATTGATGAGATCTTGGGATAATATGAAGAGCAGCCGGTTTGAATCTGGCTGCTCTTTTTAACTATTTATTTCTGTTAGGCAAAAGTCTTAACGGCATTCCTGCTGGTAAAATGCAAACCGTAAATCAATTAAGATATGTAAATTAATCGGGATCAACAGGGAACCGGTTTCCATATAAATTCAGGCTATAACGAACCCCATCAATCCAGTCAACATGACGTTTTCTCCATCCCAGGTACAGGTGGATAATGCCAAAAACCGCACTCGACAAGATGACTGCTCCCACTACTGACAAATTAAGCTGCTCCAAGTATGTCATCATAACCCCTCTGAACATCACTTCTTCACAAAATCCAGCTGTTACAGCAACTGAAGCAAATAATAAACGGTCTTTCGTATCTTCAGGAAGCATACACTCAATCGCTTCCAGCTTTTCCCCGCAGGCATCACTATGATTAAAATCGTCGCATTTACCAGAAGACCACTTCATCATCACTGCATTGAGGAAAATTGACCCATCCGGCATCGAAAAGCCTAATAAAGTGAATGGTTTGTCTGCCGAGCCCAATAACCCACAATAAGTGCCGTCGTTTTCCATTGGTGAAAAATAATCTGCGCATACATTTTCTTTTTATTTATTTTTTAGCCGCATTAAGTCGTTTCATCCAGATCCGACGGCTAAAAGAAGAAAAAAGATCGTCATTAAAATCCTCGAAATATCCTCCTGCTTAAAAATTTATTTTTCGTTTCAGACAAAAGAATACATACGTATATATTGCAACTCCAATGACGTATATACCGAGTTGTAAAAATTGAAGATGTAGTCCCCTCCAGTTGATAACTAAATTGATTTGAGCGACAGTCATAATGATAAAAAGCCATATATAAAATCGGAACATTCGCTGGAACGCTTCTTTTGTAGATTCCCTGTCTGAATAAATCTTTTTTATATGTGGCTTGTCTGCTGGTGTACGAAAATAATGAAATATATTGATAAAGCTGTCGACATATTCCCAGCCGCTGTCTTCATATAGCTGCAAATAGTCTTCGCGGTTTTCTTTTTTCGTCTCACGGAAGTCAATTTGATACACGTACGACTCATCATGATTTTCATCAAAAAAATAGAAACCAAAACGGTACTTTTTAAAATGAAGCCCCTTTTTTGACATGTCTGTAAGCCATTCAGCTTCTTTTTCCACATTCGAAGCGAGAAACAACTTGAATTTTTTAACTTCCATCCTTATCACCTTCCCATTGTGACATAATACCGCGGGCGTGTTCGACAAGCGAAGTGAGCCGTAAGTACTCAAGTTGGAGCACCTCTTTCCCCTTGTCTGTCAGCTTATAATATTTACGCCGATCCGCTTCCCCTACGTCTGTTTTCGCAATAATGCCCTGCTTTTCCAATTTGCTTAATGCCCCGTACAGCGTCCCAGGCCCCATCGTTACATCCCCACGGCTGATTTCTTCAACATCCTGCATAATCGCATAGCCATGCCGCACTTCCCGGAGTGAAAGCAATATATAATACGTCGCCTGCGACAGCGGCAAATAATCTTCATTACGTTTCATCATTTCTTCACCTGCTTTACCATATCGACACGCGATATATCGTATATCGATATACTAGCAGATTTTCGGAATAGGGACAACCCATATTTTAACAGTTATTCCTTTTTTATTACTGAAATGCCTTCCACTGATCTCTCCATATGGTATCAGGTAAAAAATTGTACTTTATGTGCTAAACTAATAGAAAAAACTTGAAAGGATGGACAATTTGAAACAATTTATTTTTGTCATACCGGTTATGGTCCTCGTTTTTTCGATTGCGACCTGGATGCTTAATAAAGACTTTGCGATGATTGACGTGCAGACTCGCGGGCTTATTGCCGCCGGTGCTTCTGTTTTCTCAGGCATTATTTCTTTTTTTCTCATGAAAGGGGATGCTGAAAACATTGCCAATGCACACCGGGAAAGGCAAGATGCCAAAAGAAAATGAAAAAGAAGGAGAGGTCTAAAGACCTCTCCTTCTTACTTCGCTGGCCGGATTTTCTGATATTGGGCCGGATTTCTTGTTCTTTTGGCCGGTATTTTGGGAATCCGGTCTTCATGAACAGATTCCGGCTTTGCCATCGAAAAATCGGCCCAAATGGTGCACAATCCGGCTTTCCATGGGAAACCCCCTTTATTCACTTTCATTTCTCATGTACTACGGACCGTTTCCGGAATACGCTTTTCTCATAAACTAGTGTAATCAAATAGCCATGAAATGCTGCAAGGAGCTGCTGAAACAGCATGCAAATGACAACGGGCACGGCAACCTGAGGCGGGAAAAAGTTAACGGCTAGAACCGCTCCAGCGCTAATATTGCGCATTCCACCTGTAAAAATCAGCGTGATCACATTTTCTTTCTTTTGTTTCCATAAAACTGCGATGACCCACGAGAAAAGATAACCGGATAATACAATGAGCAAGACTGTTCCTAAAATCTGCAAAAACTTCAAATCGATATTTCGCAAAAAAGGAGACACAACTGAACTATTAATCGCAATGACAGCAAGCAATGTCATTTTCGAGAATGGCGCCAGTTTTTGACTGATGTTAATGGATCGATCTGATTTTAGCCACTCGTTCACCGCCATTCCGAGTAATGATGGCACGACAATCATCCAGACCAGTCCATTCATGACGTCAAAAAAGTTCATCTCCACTACACTTCCAGCAAGAACAGACAAACTGAACGGCACGATAATTGGAGACAGCATTGTATCAATTAAAATAATCGCCAGAGCAAGCGGCACGCTTCCTTTATTCATCGTCACCCAGATCATGCTTGTAATTCCCGTTGGTATAACAACCGCCAGAGTGAATCCTGTTACGGTCAATGGATCATCTGGAAAGAAGAAATGACCGATTTCCCATGCCCATAAAGGGGTAATGACATGAAGAACGGTGAGTGCAAGAAGGATTGGCAGCGGGTGTGAGATTGTGTGGTGAAGCATTTTGAAGTTGGAATTTAAGCTGCCGGCAAACGTCATAAAGGCAAATGCCCACGGAACAATAAACCCCCACGAATCCAGCAGTCCTGCCGCAACCACACCCGTTATGACACTGATCGGCGTCAATATCGGCATCCACCTTCCAAGCAGCACGTTCAGTTTGTGCAACATAAAACAGGACTCCATTCGACTTTTTTATACATATTGTACCATTTGGAAAACAAAAAAAGCGAACCGGCCTAATACCGATCCGCTTTTATCATTACTGGTTCCCTTTTTTCACCCATTCCGCTACTGTCACCGTACGCTTTGCCTGGTGTTTAACAGCATCCTGCACATCCTCCACCATGTTTCCGTCCTGATTTACGCTGACACTTGTGCCATATGGATTCCCTCCGGCCGCGAATGTCACCGGGTCTGTGTAACCAGGTGATGCAATGATAGCGCCCCAATGGTACATGGACGTGTAAAGTGATAAAATTGTTGCTTCCTGTCCGCCATGTGAATTTTGTGCTGAAGTCATCGCGCTCACTACTTTGTTTGCAAGCTTCCCATGGAACCAAAGTCCGCCTGTTGTATCTAAAAATTGTTTTACCTGCCCCGGCATATTTCCAAAGCGTGTCGGCACACTGAAAATGATGGCATCTGCCCATTCCAAATCATTCAATGTCACTTCAGGAACACCTTTTGTTTCATCAGCGTGCGCTTTCCATGCTGGATTCGAATCAATTGCTGACTGAGGAGCGGTTTCAGGCACTTTTAAAACTTTTACTTCCGCGCCTGCTGCTTTAGCCCCTTCTTCTGCCCATCTTGCCATTTGATAGTTCGTCCCAGTAGAGCTGTAATACACGACCGCTAATTTGACGTTTTCCATTGTTTGTTCCTCCTTGTGATTAGATGATCTTCCGAATAGCTTGTTTAAAAAACCCAATTATTTCACCACCAACACCCGAATTTTAAGGCCTTTCCAAAATTTCCGCTCCAGCCTTCAGCCCTTGCTTAGATCTCATTTATCTTTTCCCAGGAAATGAGCCGCTGAGAATAGCTTGCTTCCATTGAGTACAAGATATACTGCAATGGCTAGTAATGCTAAATCAAATTCATATCCAGACACTTGTCCGTTACCGAGAAAACCTGCAGCCAATTTTACTTTCAGCGTTGCAACAAGTAAAATAAGAGCAAGCAAAGCTGAAACAACTTTTGTGCCTATACCAAGAATTAAGGCAATACCGCCCGCCAACTCAATTGTTGCTACAATGTATGCTAAAAAGCCCGGCAGGCCGATACTGTCGAACCAACCTGCAGTATTTCCAATTCCCCCTTGAAACTTAACTAAACCATGTACAAAAAATATAATACCCAGCGTTACTCTTAAAATAAGCGCGCCTACTTCATTTTTTTCTGCCATTCTGCACACTCCATCTCAATATTTTTACTGCATTAATGAAAAATCTCTTCACGCATCTTTTATTTTTCAGTCCAATTCTCTAACTTCAACCGGAATCAATATGTTTTCAAGCTTCTCTCTGTGAGATTCGTATTGAGCCGGCAGTTTCAAACTTTCTCCCATCGTCTCCAGTGACTCATCATGCGCAAATCCTGGCGGGTCTGTTGCAATTTCAAATAAAATTTCCCCATGTTCTCTAAAATAGATGGCATTAAAGTAATTTCTGTCCTGAACAGGGGTCACTCCATACCCATACTTCTCTACATGCTGTTTCCAATCTAATTGATCATGATCATCATCTGCACGCCAGGCAATATGATGAACAGTTCCCGTTCCCATTTGGCCGCGTCCAGATGATGTGGTCTTTAAGTCGATAACATTTCCGATTTCACTTGAAGAACGAAAACGAACCAAATCCCCTTCTTTTCCGCCCATCTCAAGTCCCATTACTTTTTCCAATAATGCAGCGGTTTTGCCAGGCTGTGCGGACAATAACACGGCACCGCCAAATCCTTTAATCGCCACTTCCGGTGTCACACCGCCAAATTCCCACCCATTCTTTTCTCCTTCTGCCCGTGCTACCATATCAATCTGCAGGCCGTGGGGATCGCTGAATGCAAGGTATTGTTCACCAAACCGTTCTGTCTTTTGAAAAGAAATATTGAATGAATCCAGTCTTTTTTCCCAAAAGCCAAGGGCTCCCTCCGGCACAACGTAAGATGTAACACCTACCTGGCCATCCCCGATTGTGCCGCGTTTAGCACCTGCCCAGGGAAAGAAGGTGATAATCGTTCCAGGTTTTCCTCCTTGATCGCCGAAATAAAGGTGATAGGTACCCGGGTCATCAAAGTTGACCGTTTTTTTTACCAAACGCAGCCCTAATACACCTGCATAAAAATCTACATTTTCCTGTGGATGTCCAACAATCGCTGTAATGTGGTGAATACCTGCTGTTTTTTTTGCCATCTTTTCTTCTCCTCTCACATAGAACTTGTTTTTACCCCATCATTTTTAGAAAATAAGAGCGTCCAGTGCAAACTGCCCTGGTCCCGTCATCGCGATACCAATTGCGGCGGCAATCAAAATAACATTATATTCATACCCATTTTGTGTACTCCAGAACCCGTTTGCACCGTGTACTTTGACAATTGCAATAACCATTGTGGCAGCAATCAGCACCCCGGCAAGCGGTGTTAATAAACCCAGGGCGAATAATGCACCTCCTGCTAGTTCAGTAAAACCTGCAATGAAAGCAATCTTTACACCAGGCTTCATACCAATGGAATCAAACCAGCCGCCCGTTCCTTTTAAGCCATATCCGCCAAACCAGCCAAATAACTTTTGCGCTCCATGTCCAACAAACGTAAGCCCTATAACCAATCGAATCAGTAACAATCCTGCATCTATCATCTTAAAATTCCTCCTAATATCTCGAATTAATATATCTTTAATTAAAGATATATACCTAAAAAAATTTTACAACTTTTAAACTTTAACTCGTACTCCTATCTTCTTCTGATTGAGGAACGTTTCGATTAACGCCTTCAATCGGGCACTTACGATTCATCACTTCCTTAATTTATCTCGATTTAAATTATCTTTAATTCGAGATAATAATAGCACGCGCATTTTTTCATGTCAACACAAAAAAACAGCGAGTCATGATTGACCCGCCGCTGTTACTTTATTGAATCCCGACTTGCTGCATAAGCCGGGCGCTTTGTCCGTTCAATCCAACTAACTGAACCGGCACACTATTTTCCTTATACTTCGTGATCACTTTTTCAATTGCTGCAACACCTGAGTCGTCCCATATATTCGCAGCGGTTAAATCAATCACGACACGGTTAACATCTTCTTTGTAATCAAATTCATTTAAAAAGTCCGTGACGGATGCAAAGAAAATCTGTCCTGACACACGGTATATTTTTTCATTAGCATTTCTTGTTTCATTCGTAATATCCAGCTTGGATATTTTCGCTGCAAAAAACAGCGCGCTTAAAATAATGCCGGCGAACACACCCTGCGACAAGTCATGCGTCCAAACAACAACTGCTACCGTGACGATCATCACGATAGTATCCGTAACAGGGACTTTACGGACGGAGGTAATTGATGCCCAGTCAAATGTGCCGATTGACACCATAATCATGACACCGACTAGTGCAGCCATCGGAATTTGAATGACAATATCACTCAGGACAATAATTAACAACAGCAAAACAACACCCGCTGTCAAGGTCGACAGCCGGCCCCTGCCGCCGGATTTCACATTGATGACAGACTGTCCAATCATCGCACAGCCCGCCATACCGCCAAGGAAACCGGTCGCAATGTTCGCAATCCCTTGACCACGTGCTTCTCTGTTTTTGTCACTTTCTGTATCCGTCATATCATCCACAATGGATGCGGTTAAAAGAGACTCAAGGAGACCGACAATAGATAAAGCGAGTGCCGTTGGAAAAATAATGGATAACGTTTCAAAATTAAGCGGCACGTCCGGGAAAAAGAAAGATGGAAGTGTTCCGCTAATATTGCCCAGGTCTCCGACAGTTCGTAAATCAAAGCCGGCAAACACCGCTATAACGGTCATGACAACAATGGCAACAAGTGGTGATGGAACCGCTTTGGTTACGCGCGGAAGCAAATAAATAATAGCCAATGTAGCCGCGACGAATACGTATGTCATCGTTGAAATCCCGATAAAATGCGGTACTTGCGCCATGAATATTAATATGGCCAGAGCGTTCACAAAGCCTATCATGACCGAACGCGGGATGAACTTCATAAATCGGGCAATTTTCAAATACCCGAATGTCACCTGCAATATGCCTGTTAAAATGGTCGCTGCAAATAAGTATTGCAGTCCATGATCTTTTACAAGCGTCACCATGAGAAGCGCCATCGCACCGGTCGCAGCTGAAATCATAGCAGGACGCCCGCCCATAAACGCGATGACCACTGCCATTGAAAACGAAGCGTATAATCCAACCATTGGATCTACGCCTGCGATAATTGAAAATGCAATCGCTTCTGGAATGAGCGCGAGTGCAACGACAAGACCGGACAGCAAATCGCCTTTCACATTCCCGAACCATTCTCTTTTTACTTTTTGTACTGATAAATCCATGCTTCACCTCATTATATATGTATCACTTTCGACTCTCACGAAAGATCTCTTCGGATTTTACAACGTCTTTTATCCTATCATAAAGTACATTGTTTGAACATCCGAGGAACGGCTTTTGTCTAAAGTGTAAAAACAGAGATCAGCAGGAAGAACAAAACATTAATGGTTGAGTTTTGTATAAGTTTGGACTCCTTCTTTCAATACAATATATACCGATTCATCGGCCGCCCGATACCGCCATACTGGATGTCGATTTTCACTTTCCCTCTTTTTTCAAGGTAATCAAGATACCGCCTTGCCGTGACTCTTGCCGTGCCGACAACTTCCGCAACTTCTTCAGCAGAAATAGGTTTGTCCATCTTAGATAAGCAGGTGATAATTTTTGCTAACGTAACCGCATTTAATCCTTTTGGCAAATCGTCTGGTTCATCTGTATCCTTCAGGAATAATATATCATCCAGTTCCCTTTGGCTGATGGTTCCTTTGTCGTTCAAACGTTTTCGGAAGGAGAGATAATTTTCCAGCGCTTGTTTCATCCGCTCAAATTTAAATGGTTTCATTATATAATCAAACGCACCGTGCTGGAAGACCTGGCGTACAGTGTCTATCTCACTAGCAGCTGTAATGGCAATGACATCCACCCGATGCCCTTCTTTCCTCAATTGATGCAATGTTTCAAGACCGTCCATTACTGGCATATATAAATCAACAATGACGAGATCAGGAGATAATGTCCGAATGAGCTCCATTCCTTCTTCCCCATTGGCCGCCAGCCCAATAATCTCAAATCCATCTACTCTGTTAATAAACTCTTTGTTTACTTCCTGAACCATTAAGTCATCTTCAATCAGGAGCACTTTAATCAACTTGTCCACCTCTATTCTTGTTATGATTCATTGGAAATGTAAGAATGAAAGTCGTTCCTTCCCCAGGGATAGACTCCAATTGTATTTCCCCACTTCCTTTTTCGACAATTTGTTTCACTAAATAGAGCCCGATCCCTCTGCCTGTTTTTGCTTTTGTGGAAAAACCTTGATTAAAAATAAATGGTTGTTTTTCTTTTTCAATTCCAGGACCATTGTCTTCAACTAAAATCGACAGCACCTGTTCTGTTTGCTGAATGCTAACATAAATCTGATTGTCTTCACTTTGCTTTTGAAATGAATCAAACGCGTTTTCAATCAAGTTCCCGAGTACAAGGACAAAATCATGATGGTCTAAATACAGGGGAAATGTCTGCAGTTTACTATGGCGGTCAATAATAACTTGAATCCCCAATTCTTTCCCCCGGCTGACTTTGCTCAACAATAGACCGGACAGACTGTCATCTTTAATATTTTTACTTAAAAATCGGGTCAGCTCTTCCTGTTCTTCCGAAACTTGAAAAACATATTCAAGCGCTTTTTCTCTGTTCCCAAGCTGGATCAATCCAGCAATCGTATGCAATTTGTTCATATGTTCATGATTTTGCACCCTGAGTGCACTGACAAATGCCTTTACTCCTGTCAGCTCTTCCGCTAGCTGCTTTACCTGTGTACGATCCTGAAAAATGGCAATGGCTCCGACCGTTGAGCCTGCTACTCGAATCGGCACCCTATTCGACAAGATGGCCAGATTCCGAATTTGCATGTTTTTATTGTAGATAGGATGATCCAATTGTAATACTTCCGGCAATTGTGTATCCGGAAGCACTTCTCTTATTTGATGCCCAATCACATCCCCTTTAACACCCAACATTGCTTTTGCCCGATCATTAAAAATCGTAATTCTCTCAAATTTATCGATCGCGATAACACCCTCATGCATAGCGTTAAATGTTTCTGTCCGCTCCACAACAAGCTGCGCAATCTCATGCGGCTCCAGCTTAAACATTTGCTCCTTTAAATGCCGGGCCAGCAAATACGCGCCCAAGCACGATATTAAGAGCGCCAGAATCGACGAAACGACGATTTCCATCTTCACAGACAAAACCGTTTCCATTACTTGTGGCAGCTTATAACCTGCAATCACGACGCCCACTTGATTGTGTGCTTCGTCTAAAATCGGAACAAAGGACCGAATGACCGTGCCGACTTCACCTTCTCCTTTTGCTGTATAAGAATGCTCAGCGAAAGCCGGCCCTTCATCCTTTCCGTTCGATACGGTCCCAATTTTGCTTTGTACAGGGTGAGTTAATCTCACACGATCCATATTGAGAACAACAATATAATCTGCTTTATTTATTACACGCAGCTCTTCAACTGCGTCCGCTGCTCCATCCGGAACACGGTTTGAAGAAGATAAGCTCTCTGCCAAGCCAGGAAGTTCCGCCACTGTCCTAGCCGTTAAAATTGCCGTATCCCGCAGTTCACTTTCTTCTGTTTCAAGATAATTACCGGTCAAAACGATTCCGAGCACGAAAAAAGAGAACATGAGAATAAACACGATAAGTCCAGTTATTTTCCATTGTATAGGGACCCTTACCATAAACCACGCCGCCATTCTCAAAAAATAATAGTATGATTTTATTTTACCATGGAAGAGAAAAACAAAAACGCTGCAGAAAAAATGATATGATAAAAACATAGAACCAATTAATGCACAGGTGATGCTCATGACAAAATATATCGGTTTTTGCCTAACGATTCTTTTGCTGCTTCTCGGATTTTATTTTTACCAAAACAATCTGGACAACGAACGGCAAACGCTTTCCTATGATGATGAACAGGAAGGTCTTGAAAAACAAATTACCATTCATTTCTCTCACGTCGTCGCAGAAAATACACCAAAAGGGCTCGCTGCTCAAAAATTCGCAGAACTGGTCAGTGAGAAAACGAATGGACAGGTGCAGGTCCACATTTTTCAAAACGGTATTCTTTATTCTGATGACGATGAATATGAAGCACTGCAAAGGGGAGATATCGAAATGATTGCTCCTTCGTTTTCAAAGATGATTGACACTGTACCAGAGTGGAAAGTGCTTGATCTTCCATTTATTTTCAACCGAAACAGCCAGGTGGAAGCCGTCTTGGCCGGACAAACAAGTGATCATCTCCTATCTATGATAAAAGATAAAAAAGTAAAAGGATTATCTTTTTGGAGTAATGGTTTTAAACAGATGACGAGCGATGGAACACCCCTTCTTGAACCGGAACATTTTCGCGGCCAGACATTTCGTGTGATGCCGGGGCCTGTCATTGAAGAGCAGTTCCGGCTTTTAAACGCTCGGACAGTCGTAATGCCTTTTACCGAAGTGTATCAGGGACTCGGAACGAGAGAAATCGACGGTCAGGAAAATACCATTTCCAATATTTATTCAAAGCGTCTGTATCGGGTGCAAAAACATTTAACCATCAGCAATCATGGGTATCTCGCATATGCCGTAATGGTGAATCAAAAATTTTGGAACGGTTTACCTGAGGATATTCAGGAGAAAATTCAAGAAGCAATGCGTGAAACAACACTCTGGAATATGAAAGAAGCAGCGAAAATGAATGAACTGCAGCTTCAAGACATAAAAGAGAATTCCACCATTCAAATGTATCGCCTAACGGAACAGCAAAAGAAAGAGTGGCTGCAAACATTTCAACCGCTATATAGAGAAGTTGAAGAAGAGGTCGGCCGTGACTTAATCGAATTAATTCAATCCCCTCCTGATGAAGAGCGCTAATAAGCGCTCTTTTTTTGACCAAAAAGACCAAAAGAACCATTATTACCAAAAATACTTATTATGCAAATTGTCTGTTAATATTTTGTTAAGGAATTGAAACCGCTATCAAATAAATGTAAGGAGGTTTATCTATGCGCAGAGCATTAAATAATTTAACCGTACGTGTAATCATAGGTATTATTTTAGGTATCGCTGTTGGTATTGCTTTCCCGGCTTTCGGAGAGGACTTGAAAGTTCTAGCGGATGTATTTATCAAAATGATTAAAATGGTCATCGCACCAATCATCTTCCTCACTGTTGTCATCGGAATTGGCAGCATGGGTGATTTGAAGAAAGTTGGGCGGATCGGAGGAAAGGCTCTTCTTTACTTTGAAATCGTAACAACATTTGCACTAGCGATCGGGATTATTGTAGTAAACATTCTTCAACCTGGTGCCGGATTTAATACATCTTCCGTTGAAGGCGGAGATGTATCTGAATACACAAAAGGTGCGGAAGAATCAAGTCATGGATTTGTTGAATTCTTTGTAGGGGTTGTACCGGAAAATGCGATGGCTGCAATGGCTGGCGGAGACTTGCTTCCTATTTTATTCTTTGCTATTTTCTTTGGTCTTTCACTTGCCTCTCTTGGAGAACGCGGTAAACCAGTCGTTGATTTCTTCGAACGATTAACGGATATTTTCTTTGGCATCGTTAACATGATTATGAAAGTTTCGCCGATTGCCGCTTTTGGTGCAATGGCGTACACGATCGGAAAATTCGGTCTCGGTTCACTCGTATCTCTTGGACAGCTTATGCTCGGTGTATATATTACTTGTGCACTATTCGTTATCGTTATCCTTGGTGGAATTGCTAAACTTTTCGGCTTCAATATCTTTAAATTTATCGCTTATATTAAAGAAGAAATTTTACTCGTTTTAGGTACATCTTCTTCAGAATCTGCTCTTCCAAAATTGATGCAGAAGCTTGAAAATTACGGCTGTTCTAAGCCGGTTGTCGGATTGGTTGTACCGACAGGCTATTCGTTTAACCTGGATGGTACGTCGATCTACCTGTCAATGGCTGCGATTTTTATCGCACAGGCTTACGGAGTTGATTTAACCATCTGGCAAGAGCTTACATTGTTAGGTGTACTCATGCTGACATCTAAAGGTGCTGCAGGTGTTACAGGTTCCGGCTTTATTACATTGGCTGCGACACTGGCTGCTTTCCCAATGATTCCTGTAGAAGGTATTGCCTTGCTTCTCGGTGTTGACCGTTTCATGTCAGAAGCACGCGCAATTACAAACCTAATCGGAAACGGCGTAGCTACTGTTGTCGTATCTAAAATGGAAAAAGAATTCCACCCACCGGCAGATCTGCACGCTGCTGAGACTAAGGTGGCCAACTAACTGAATAAATAAAAGCGCCAACGTCGTAAAATCGTCGACGTTGGCGCTTTTTTATATTACTTTTCATTATTATATTCAACGACCCAGCAATCATTAAATTTTCCCTCATGCCATTCGTGCTCAGGGAGAAGTTTTACCTTTTCAAAACCGCACTTTTCATAACAGCGGATCGCCCGTTTATTCCATGATTGCGGGTTCATGACTATTTTGCCTGCCTGCTTCTCTTTCGATAAATATTCAACAATTGCTTTCACTAGGACTTTTCCAATTCCTTTATTCCAGTATCCTACTTCACCAATTAACTGATCTGTTCCGTAAATAACCGCCTCATCACCTGTGTACCCATACATTTCTCTTTCCTGTTCATCAAGCAGATAATATTGCGCATAGCCGATTTCTGCTCCGTCAAATTCAATGATGCACCGCGTCATATCTTTTTCTTGATTATAAAAATGGTCCTTTACTTTTTCCAAGTCAAATGAGTTGTCCCTGCCTTCATAAAATTCCAGAACCACCGGGTCAGACAGCCATTTTACAAGTAATCCCTGATCTTTCTCCATTAGTGAACGAATTCTCAGCCTGCCCTTTTGAAATAGCATTTCGTCTCCCCCAATCTCAAATGAGCTTTATATAAAAAATACCTAATATTCTGATTAATGTAAACGTATTCAATTAAAAATATGATATTTTTATCATTTCTCACGTTTACAGACAACTAGCACAAAGCAAAATTAAAATAAGGGACAGTCATAAAAGGATGAACTTTTCTCTTTACGGTAAAATATTCAATATTATTCATGTTATTGTATAATATAGGAAAAAATGCTGTCGAAAATTGTTTCATGTGGAACATTTGGAGGTTACGGTCAGATTTTTTCCGAAAATTATTTTTTATAAGACCAACTGGACATTATTTTTCGCTACATATCAGCGCTTTTGCTCATGTAGAAGAATGTTACGCCGAATGATACAGCTGGGCGTCTCGCAGCACGCTCGACTCTTTTTAACAGATCGAGTGAAATTATTCGCCAGCTAACCTGTAATGGGCATGATTTATATCATATTCCAAAGCATCCGGACTGGACAACATATCGTGATGCAAAATGCATTTGCTGAAAAAGGCATTCTCCTTGTCGCCAATCATCGAGATTTATTCCTTTATGTCCAAACTCGATGAACCGATCCCGGAAAATGCCCGATTATTTATTATTTGCGATGATGAAGCACACAGCCATCTTTAAGCCAGATAAATCTATTATAAACGGAATAGAAATTTGGCCCTAAATTTTTTACTGCATTTATTACAGGCCGATTTTTAGCAATCATCGAGCAGACTGTGGCAGCATTTCTTCAATTTTACGCATTTTGTGTTCCCAGCACGCTGGACTTAAATCTACTGGGTACTCCTCTGGATTAACCGGCCGCTTATATTCGTCCCAGAAAACAGACAAACTGCTTTCGACATGGCCGCGAATATCTTCCAATGACGGCCGTTCATAGACTGCTTTTCCATTCACATAAATATCTTCATGCAATTCACGTGCAGTAAAATTCGTCACGAATTTACTGATATACGTATGAACGGGATGAAACATTTTTAGTTTTTCTTCATTCTGTGGATTTTCACCTTCCAGCGCGATATAGTCGCCTTCTGCTTTGCCGTTTGCATTATTGATAATCCTATAGACATTTTTTTTGCCTGGGGTCGTCACTTTCTCCGGATTTCCAGATATTTTAATTGTATCGACCATTTCGCCATTCTCATTTTCAATTGAAACAAGTTTATAGACTGCTCCAAGGGCCGGATGATCGAATGCGGTAATCAGTTTCGTTCCGATTCCCCAGCTGTCTATTTTCGCTCCTTGCGCGTACAAACTCATAATCGTTTCCTCATCCAGGTCATTCGATGCGATAATTTCCGCATCTGGAAATCCCGCTTCGTCCAGCATGGTGCGCGCGTTTTTTGACAAGTACGCAAGGTCTCCGCTGTCCAGGCGGACGCCTTTAAAGTTAATTTTATCACCAAATTCTTTTGCAACACGGATCGCATTTGGTACACCAGAACGCAGTGTATCATAGGTATCAACGAGAAATACACAATCCCGGTGGGTCTCGGCATATTTTGAAAACGCCACATATTCGTCTTGATATGCCTGCACCATTGCATGTGCATGCGTACCAGATATCGGAATGCCGAATAATTTTCCTGCACGGACGTTACTCGTGCCCCCAAAACCGCTAATATAAGCGGCACGTGTGCCCCAGATAGCCGCTTCTGTCTCGTGCGCCCGTCTTGTACCAAATTCCAGCGCTGTGCCCCCACCGATAACCTGCATCATGCGGGATGCTTTCGTCGCAATTAGCGTTTGATAGTTAATGACATTTAACAGAAGGGTTTCGAGGAGCTGCGCCTGAGCAAGCGGTGCTTCAATTCGCATCATTGGCTCATTTCCAAAGACAATTTCCCCTTCACGCATCGAGCGAATCGTGCCGGTGAAATTCATCTGTTTTAAAAATTCAAGGTAATCTTCCTCATAGCCTTCTTCCCGCAAATAGTCAATATCGCTTTTTGTAAAGCCGAACTGCTCTACAAATGACATCACCCGTTCAAGTCCGGCAAACACACCGTAACCATTTCCGAACGGGAGCCGACGAAAATAAATATCAAATACGGAATTTCGGTCATGGATGCCGTCCCGCCAGTATGTTTCCACCATATTAATCTGGTATAAATCCGTATGGAGCATAAAGCTGTCATCACTGTGTCTTCTCATGTTTACTCCCCCTTTTCTGCACCCAGCGTGTTCGTAAAGTGGCCGAGCGCCCATTTATGACCGCCTTCATTAAATGAAGCAACCGCCTTCTCATAAATGACGATGTCATACCCTTTGTTATACGCATCAACCGCTGTATGAAGGATGCAAATATCCGTGCAGACGCCAACGAGATGTACTTCTGTAATGCCACGTGTGCGGAGTTTCATGTCTAAATCCGTTCCGGCAAACGCGGAGTAACGTGTTTTGTCCATATAATACACATTGTCCCGCTCTTTAGTTTGCTCATATACATCTTGAAGCTTGCCGTATAATTCACGTCCTCTTGTCCCGCGAATGTTGTGTGGAGGAAATAACTTCGTTTCTGGATGATACGGATCGTTTTCATCATGAACATCAACCGCAAACACAACATAATCCCCATCATTAATAAATTGCTTGGTCAGCCGCACAATTTCATTTTCCAGCAATTGTCCTGGTTCACCGCAAGTTAATTTTCCATCTGCTGCAACAAAATCATACGTATAGTCAATATTGAGAAGTGCTTTTTTCATGTCAAACCCATCCCTTCTTATTTATCCGTAAATAGATTCAATTACATCAATCCCGTTAAATTTATAAAGACGTGACGGCCGGTACGAATGGCGTGTCGTTTTTTTCGGCTGTCCAGCTGCATCGAGTGCAAGTTCTATAAATGGCAGCTTTGGGGCTTTTGCAAAAAAAACTGGATCAGACGCAATTTTCGGATCATTCGTAACCGTTAACAACACCCGCTGTAATTCCGAAAGTGTAAATTCCTCCGGCAGAAAGTTTTTCGCTGTTGTTGTCCGGATCATCTCCGTACGGATTATGGCGAGTGCGTCTGTAATAATGTCACGGTGATCAAACGCGAGATCAAGATTCATCACGTCATCCATACTGAATAATTTTACATCCGCAGCATCATCTGCTGCACGCCTGTTCACAAGAGAGGATTCCGGTACAATCGCATAAAACGCATTAGAGATAATCCAGCCACGTGGATCACGGCCGTTTTTGTCGTAAACGCCAAAATGACGAATATGAAGCCCGGCAACACCTGTTTCTTCGTTTAATTCACGCACAGCAGCATCAATCCCCGTTTCATCAGGATGAATAAATCCACCAGGGATTGCCCACTTCCCGCCTTCGACATTCGGGTTGCCCTCACTGTCCGTCTCCTTACGCTGAATGAGCATCATATGGAGCGTCATTTCCGGTGGTGCTTTTTTTTCTTTTTTCTCGGATAGAATCGTAAAGACCGTAATGTCTGCGGTATAGCCATCTGGTGTCACGTATTTTGAGGAATCATAAGCTTTCATTAAATCCCACCAACTAATTATTAATTTTATAATTACTAATTATATTAGATGCTCTTTTATTATTCAAGAAAAAAAACCGGCTTCACTTTGCCGGTATATAGATTATTATTTGTGTTCCCTGTCGAAAAATTCGTCAAACGGCTTTATTTCAGCTTTTTCCCCTCTTGCATTTAATGCTGCTCCCGCAAAAAGCACTTCCACCAGACAAAGCAATATCAATACAAGTATCCCAAACATTATTTGCCACCCCTTCTTTCATTTTCTAAAATGTAAAGTATGAAACGCATTTCAGATCAAGTACTTATTTAAAAGAGGGATTAAAATGGGGAATATTCACGATATCGCCCGGCTCGCCGGTGTTTCAGCTTCAACAGTCTCACGTGTTTTAAATAATCATCCATATGTAAGCACAGAAAAAAGACAGGCTGTTCTGGATGCCGCGGAACAGCTTCATTACGAGAAAAACATTAACGCTGTTCATTTGTCTCGCGGGAAAACGGAGACCATCGGGGTTATTCTCCCGTATGTAAACCATCCGTATTTCGGTACAATTTTAAGCGGAATTGCAGCAGCAGCTGAAGAAAACGGCTTCAAACTTATGATTGTTCAAACAAAATATGATGTTAACCAAGAAATCGATGCCCTTAATATGATGAAACTAAAACAGGTTGACGGGCTGATCATCACATCACGTGAATGCCCAATTGAAATGGTGGAGGATTATAGTACGTACGGAAGCATTGTTTTATGCGAAGCATGGACTGGCAGCCAAATGTCTTCTGTTTACATCAATCACTTTAAAGCCTTTAAAGAAGCTATTACCTTTTTAAAAGACAGGGGACATTCCAAGATTGGATATACAATTGTCCGTGTTGACGGAAAAAGCAGCATCGCCCGGAGGAATGCGTACGAAGAAGTGTTTCACTATGTTCGGGATGAATGGGTGTTTGACAATTCGCTTACGATTGAAGATGGTGTTCGTGTTGCCGGGGAATGGAAAGAACTCGAAAAACGGCCGACGGCGATGCTCATAACAAATGATTTCGTCGCCGCTGGATTTATACTTGAATGCCGGCGGCTTGGATTCCAAATTCCAGGTGATGTTGCGGTTATCGGTTTTGATAACCATCCAATCGCTGCTCCTCTCGGTATTACGACAATTGATCTTCCACTACAGCGGCTTGGTGAAATCGCCTTTCAACAGGCGATTTCACCAACAGAGATTACTCACCAAGAAGTACCATTCACAATCGTAAAACGGGAAAGTGTATGAACAGGAGCAGCATTTAACGAGAAAGATTAATTCGAACGAAAAAATTGCCGGCATCGAGCCGGCAGTTCACTTTATTATTTTCTATTAAACTCAGCAGGTACTGGACCTGTGCGTTCACCGCTGTCCAGCGCTGTGATTTGATTCATTTCATCCTGTGTTAATTCAAAATCGAAAACATCGAAGTTTTCTTCAATGCGTGATGATGTTACTGATTTTGGAATAACAATGGAATCGTTTTGCAAATGCCAGCGAAGAATAACTTGTGCAGGTGATTTCCCATGCTTCCCAGCAATTGCTTTTACTGTTTCGTTTTCCAGTACAACACCACCCTTCATAAGAGGGCTCCACGCTTCAATGTAAATGTCGTTCTTTTTGCAAAATGCTTTCAGTTCCTTTTGAACGAGATGTGGATGGCATTCAATCTGATTCAACACTGGTTTTACATCACATTCATCCAGCAGACGCCGCAAGTGCTCAATGTCAAAATTACATACACCGATTGCTTTTACGCGTCCGTCCGCATACAATTTTTCAAGCGCCTTGTATGTATCAACATACGTATTTTCAGAGGGCATTGGCCAGTGAATTAAATACAAATCAATATAATCAAGACCCAGTTTCTCAATGCTTTCATCAAACGCTTTTAACGTTGCGTCATATCCTTGATCGGCATTCCATACTTTTGTCGTAATAAACAGCTCTTCACGCGGAATACCGCAATCTTTAATAGCTTTGCCAACACCGCGTTCGTTGCCGTAAATTGCAGCCGTATCAATGGATCGATAGCCCGTTTTGATCGCTTTTAATACAGCCGGTGCCGCTTCGTCATCATTTACCTGCCATACACCAAAACCAAGCTGTGGCATTTGAATTCCGTTATTCAATGTAACAAATTGCATTTTCCCGCTTCCCTTCCATTTATTTCTTACTCAGAAAGTATAGCATAGCTCTCACGAAAATTTCCTTTTTGTCGACTTACAATCCGAGCCAGGCACCAAAAAAACCGGCGCCGCACGTAATAATCACATAAAATATCGCTTTTCCCACTTCCATCTTCCTCGCTTCAAGCATCCAAGTCGAAAACGTCGTAAACGCTCCAAGAAACCCGGTCCCGCAAAAAAGCATCCAGTCTCCTTCGACCCCGCTTTCTATAAGAATGCCAAGCAAAAAGGCACCAATGATATTTACAAACAAAGTCCCAAACGGAAACGATGATGTATTGAAACGCTGTCCGATCCAAAAGCGCGCAATTGCTCCGAAAAAACCGCCTATTGCGACAAATATCATTTGCTGTTCCCCCTTCCCTCACCTAGCCGGACAAACAGCAGTCCTCCCGTAATGCTCAAAGAAAGATACAGCAAACCTACAGCTATTTTTCCTGACTCAAATAATGCAATCGTTTCGACGCTGAAGGCCGAAAAAGTCGTAAATGATCCAATGATGCCGGATGTGATGGCTTTTTGTACATTAGTTGGTACGAAGGAGCCCATTTTACAGCTAACGTAAGGCAGTAAAAAACAGCCGGCATAATTGGCGAACAGCGTTGCGGCCGGAAAAGATCCATACCACCACATTTCTGTCATGACACTGATCCCATATCTCAACATAGCCCCGATGAAACCGCCAATTCCGACGAGTAAGTATACGTTCACGAAGAATCCTTCCTTCTCATTCATCATCTTCTTAATGATTGTTTTTCATAGCGATTTTGTCAAGAAGTGCTCATAATGAAATAGAAAAGGAGGAAGATAAAGATATATGGGGATTTCAAAACTCGAACATGTCGGCATACAAGTAAAGGATTTAGAAACAACTATTCATTTTTATACTAAGGTACTCGGCCTGGACCTGCTTGAAAAGCAAGGTCATCCCGATCCGAATTTAAAAATTGCGTTTCTCGGTTTTAAAAAGTCCGATGAAACATTGATTGAATTAATTGAAGGGTACGATCCAAATCTTCCGGCAGAAGGAAAAGTGCATCACATCGCGTTTACGGTCGATAACATTGAACAAGAGATTGAACGCGTTAAACAGCATAGCGTCACATTTGTTGATGAAGGGATCACGACTCTGCCAAATGGAGGGAAATACATCTTTTTTTATGGTCCGGATGGCGAATGGATCGAGTTGTTTCAAAAATAAAAGAGCGAGGTCCTCTCGCTCTTTTTACGCCCTCCGCCGGAAATTCTTTTCCACCGGTTCTGCCGCTTCTCTTTTTCTTAACAGCAGCCAGATGACAATGCTTAAACTAAATGCAAGCAGTTCTAACGAAGCAATATACCATGGGTAAGGTCCAAGCAGATCAAGCAGGCTGGCGCTTTCAGGCTTACGGCTTAAGTACATATAATTTCCGCCCGTCAGCTTGTTCACGATCATCACAAACGGCATTAATACATTCAAAAATATCATTAATTTGACTATAGAATACATTGTCGGTCTAAACCCCTTTACCCATGTAAAATAAAGCGGGATGCTGAACACAAAAATATGCACGATAAAAAAATGAAAAAAGCGAAAATGAGGAAAATCATATTTTAATTCTGGTGTTATAAGGGCCTGCGATGCGCCGAGCAGTCCGGTGAACAGCAAAATCTCATAAACAATTTTCTTTTCGGTAAACAATAAAAACACACCTAAAAACAGGCTGATACTGCACAATTCAAGAGGAATCGCGTGACTAGTGTACCAATTTCCGTTTACAATCATCCAGATGTGATACACCGCTTCAATCAATAACAAGAAAACTGCCGTACCGACCTCCACTTTTCTTAACCCGGTTAATTGCACACGTTCCTTATATTTATAAAGGAAACAGATGAGAAAAATGACAAATGCTAATACGCTAATGTGGCTTGCCGAAAACATGCTGAAATCATACCGTTCATAACTCTCTCCAAACCAGTTCATCCCAAACTCCTTTCCATCCTTTATTTAACCGTGCAGCAGGACAGACAAAAGCAGTAATAAGACATAAAATATTTTTCCTCTTCATGATGATTCAAGATTAAATCCTCCCCTAGTTTATCATACAAAACATGAAAAAAATCCCTTTTTCGTCATCGTTAGAACACGAAATCTCTTATGTATATTCCATAGGATTTTTACAATTTTTCATTTTATCAAAATACAGTTATAAACTCGCCTTCTATCTTATAAACCGTACATACAGCATGATTCATAAAAAAACGTCTGCTTTTCTTTATGTTACTTTTTATAACATAAATTTAAAAAATGTTCAGAAAACTATTGACGTATCTTTATTTTCCACATAATATAAACACATGTTATATTATATAACATAATAAAGTTACTAAAAATAACGTTCGAGAGGGGTTTTGGAAATGGAAGATATGTTGTATTTAATGAACAGTCTCTGGGTTATGCTTGGTGCCATTTTAGTTATCTTTATGATTGCTGGATTCATTATGCTGGAAGCAGGATCCACACGTATGAAAAACGCCGGACATATCGCCGGCAAAACGGTATTTACATTCGGTCTAGCATCCCTCGTTTTCTGGGCAGTCGGATTTGCATTTATCTTTGGTGACAACGGAAACTTTTTCGTCGGATTATCGCACTTCTTTTATTCTGGTTATCAGCTTGAAGGAATGTCATTGTCCTCATCTGTATTCTTCGTATTCCAGCTGGCATTCGCAGGGATCGCGATCACAATAGCGCTAGGCGGGTTCGCGGAACGTGCAAAGCTTTCTGTTTACGTTCTCTTTACTATTTTGTTCTCCTCAATCATTTATCCGGTCGTTGCGCACTGGATTTGGGGTGGTGGTTGGTTAGCCGAGCACGGAAAACAAGATTTCGCCGGCTCAACAGTTGTTCATTTAACAGGTGCAATGGCTGCACTTGCTGCAACAATTTTGCTTAAACCACGTATTGGCCGTTTCAACAAAGACGGTTCCGCTAACGCCATCCACGGGCACAACCAGGTTTTTACATCTCTAGGCGTTCTTATTCTGTGGGTAGGCTGGTTTGGTTTCAACGCTGGCAGCACGGTGTCAGTAGATGGCGGATTCTTTGGTTTTGTAGCATTGAACACGAACTTAGCTGCTGGTGCAGGGGCAGTTGCTGCATTGATCCTTTCATGGGTTGTGCTCGGCAAGTCTGATATTCCAACAATTTTAAACGGTGCTCTTGCGGGACTTGTTGCTATAACTGCATCTTGTGCATTCGTTGACACATGGGCATCGGTTGTGATTGGGTTAATTGCCGGCATTCTCGTATTCTATGGAGCGCGTTTAATTGAAAAAATGGGAATTGATGATCCAATCTTCGCTCTATCTGTTCACGGTATTCCGGGTATTTGGGGCACATTATCGACTGGATTTTTCGCTACACCGGAACTTGCAACGGTTGGTCAGCCCGGTCTTTTCTACGGAGGCGGCTTCACTCAGCTTGGAGTACAGGCAATGGGCGTTTTCGTCAGCGGAGCATTCGCTTTCGTTGCATCATTTATCATTCTCTTTATTATCAAGCGAGTACTTGGCGGATTACGCGTTTCGGAAGAAGAAGAAATTATGGGACTTGATATAAGCGAACATGGAAGCTATGGCTACCCGGAAGTGTTTGCGGACAGCACACAAAAAATGACGTTAACAAAAACATCAACAGATCACATCGCACGCTGAAAAATAAAAAGAAAACAAATACGCAAAGCGGCTCCGCTTTGCGTATTATTAGGTAAAAAGGATGTGAACCGTTTTGACAACGCGTGAACAAACCTTTGCGGACATCCGCCAAGAAAAGGATTCAATGATGGATCAGCACCTCCACTCGACACAACGGCTAAATGCGTTTCACGATGATATTATGAGGCAAGTGTTTTGCGCTGCTTTACGAAAACACGAAGAAAATTTTGGACCTCCCCCTTGCCCATTTACCCTATTTTTACTCGGAAGTGCCGGTCGATTTGAACAGGGGACAATCAGTGATCAGGACCACGGAATGGTATATGAACTTGATTCAGAAGAAGCAGCTGATTATTTCATTACACTCGGTCAGACATTTTCAGACGGATTGAACGCAGCCGGGTATCCATACTGTGAGGGCAAAGTCATGAGCTCGAATCCTGTCTGGTGCAGATCTAATGCTGCATGGAAAAAACAAATTGACGCATGGATCGAAGCGGAAACACTCGATACGATCCGCTCGCTTCACATGGTTTGCGATGCACGGGTGCTCTATGGTAAAAAAACGTCCATCTCTTCATTAAAAAAACAAATCACGACGGCACTGAAGAAAGACCAGCATTTATTGAAGCGTTTTTTTGAGAACATTCAATTTATGAAAAAATCTGTTGGCCTGTTTGGACAAATATTGACCGAGCAGAATGGTCACCATACGGGGGCACTCAATTTAAAGCAATCGGCATTTCTACCATATGTTAATGCGATCAGAGTGCTGGCGATCAAAGAAGGAATCGAACCTTCTTCGACATTAATGCGAATGAAGGCATTGAAACAGATCCCTGAACATGCCGGGCGGGTAGAGGAATACGAGGAGGCATTCCGTTCATTACTGGATTTCCGACTCCGCGCGCTGAAAAATTCTCCTGATTATGACAGTTCTCACTACATTAATATTGAGATGCTGGGACCCGCTCGAAAACGAGAGCTCCGTCACATTTTAAAAACAGCTGGTCAACTTCATCATTATGTTCAGCGATTTGTAGAAAAAGGATGATGAATAATGGGTTTTAACGATTTCATGAAAAATTTAAGTGGAAATCGCTTTACTGGACTGCAGGGAGGCCGTCACGATATAGCATTTATGAGAAGTCTACAGCGTGATTTACGGACGAAGCAGACAACATCAATTCCCCTTAACGAATTGAAGGTGATTGTCTTTGATCTGGAGACAACCGGCTTTTATCCTGACAAAGGGGATCAAATTTTGTCAATCGGCGCCGTTAAAGTAACCGGGAGCCGTGTGGAAGACGAATATTATTCAGCGGTCCGTTATGAACAGATACTTTCCCCATCGATAAAGGAACTGACCGGTCTTGATGAAGAGGAGTTAAAACAGGCGCCAGAGCCTGCAGCTGTTCTGGCGCAGTTTTTTAAATTCAGCGGCACTTCCCCACTCGTTGCCCATCACGCTAGCCACGAAAAAGCATTTATGCAGCATGCGAGCCGAAAATATTTCCGCACCCCCTTTTCCCATCGGCTGATTGACACATCATTCATGTACCGGATTGCTGAACCGGACAATCCGCACATCCGTCTCGAAGACTGTTGTAAGCATAATCAAATTACTGTTATCGGCCGGCATCATGCACTAGGCGATGCCCGGCTCACCGCAGCACTATGGGCAGTCTACATTGAAAAATTACAAAACATAGGAATCAACACTCTTTCACAAGTATATGAACGACTCGCCGCCATTCGCTAGCCGAGGTTTTAAAGAAAAAAGCTGTTCCAATGCGGAACAGCTTTTGTTATATCGATACATCATGTATGACAATAAATTTTTTCACACACCGATTTACAATCGAAATAATTCGGCCCAGCGTTAACGCAATAATGACTGTCCCGACACCCACCGGACCCCCGAGGAAAAATCCGATTGCCGCACCGCTTAATTCAATGACCATTCTAGCCGTACTAAAGCTCCATCCAAAAACATTGTTGAGCGCAATCATCAGGCCGTCCAGCGGGGTTTTTGGCAGATTAGCTTCTACATAAATGCCGATACCAAGACCCACAGTTAGAACGCCTAGCCCAAATGTAAACCACTGAATGCTCACAGAAGAGGTAAAATCAATGTCTTTTAAAACGACGTAAAACCAGAAATCGAGTAACCAGCTGCGGAGTATGATGGCAAATATCGATTCAAATTGAAATCGGGTCCGGTCAATCATTGCTGTAATCGCGACCACACACCCTTGTGCAATAATCGACCACATGCCAATTGTTAAGCCAAAGTGAAGCTTTAACCCCACTGCGACAGCATCCCAAGGACCCGCTCCAGCAGCTGAATGGACAACAAGAGCGATGCCGAGTGCCGTGATCGCCAAGCCAGCAAAGTAAACCGCTATTCTTCTCCCCATTAACGTTTACCTTTTCCGCCTGACTAATATTACGTATGCAGCAACAGCCGCTAAGTGACAAGTTGCCATAATGATTCCCATCGGAAGAGGGGTGCCGCTTCCAGCAATTCCAGCAAGTGGTGCGACCGTTGCACCGAAAATGTAAGGCATTAAGCCGAGCATGGCTGATGCGGCGCCAGCTGTTTTTTCTTTTCCCTGCATCGCCAATGAAAAGCAGGCTGTTGCTACAATACCAACACTTGAGACGGCGAAAAACAAAGGAATCAAGACAGCCAGCAATGGCGCTTTAATGGAAAGCATCAACAGCATCATACTGCTGCCGCCAAGTGCAAGAGTTAAGCCCGCCACAAGGAGTGTTGATTCTTTCACTTTTCCTGCAAGACGGCCCGCTGTTTGCGAGGCAATAATGATTCCAACACCATTGATCGCAAAACAAAGACTGAATCCCTGTGGAGACAAGCCGAAATAGTCCTGCAAAACAAACGGTGAACCTGATATGTATGCAAACATTCCACCCATAACAAACCCCTGTGCCATGCAGTACCCGATAAACACTTTATCACCGAGAAGGGTTTTGAATGTCATAAGCGTATTCACCAAACCACCTGCCGATTTCCGATCATCCGGCAATGTTTCCGGCATACCGAAAAATACCGCAATGAACATAAAAGCGCCAATCGCCGCCAACACCCCGAAAATTCCGTTCCATGACACAAAATCCAATAGCTGTCCACCGGCAACCGGCGCCACAATTGGCGCTACGCCATTGATTAACATTAAAAGCGCAAAAAACTTTGTCAATTCTGGCCCGGCGTACAGATCACGCACAATCGCCCGCGCAATCACAATCCCTGCAGCAGCTGAAGCACCCTGTACGAATCGCATCGCTATGAGTCCCCAAATAGATGGGACAATCATACATAGAACAGAAGCAATCGTAAACACCGTTAGCCCAGCCAGAAGCGATCTCCTTCTCCCTTGCACATCACTGAGCGGACCCATCACAAGCTGACCTGCAGCGAGACCAATTAAAAATGCTGTTAAACTAAGTTGCGCGATCGATGCTGTCGTATGCAAATCATTTGCTAAAATCGGCAATGAAGGCAAATACATATCAATGGACAATGGTCCGAACGCCGACAACGAACCAAGAAGCAGCGCCAGCCATAAACGCTTTGAACGGCTATGAACCGGCTGACTTTCTAACACAGATTCTCTCACAATTCTTCCCTGCCAATCTATTATCATGATTTTCCCATCATACACCTTTTTGATTAAAAAATAAAAAATAGCCTATTTTCTATCAAAACCTTCCTGATTAAATAGAAAAGTCAGAACAAATTGAGAAAATCTATTGCATTCTATTTTCAGAAAGAGTAGACTTTGGTCAAAAAGATTCGTCGGGAGTCTGTGGAATCAGACTGAGAGTACAACTAATCTGTTGTAGACCGTTATAACCTGTTGGGTAATGCCAGCGTAGGGAAAGTGATGAAGAATATTGAAGAATATTTTACACTTTGCTTATGCAAAGTGTTTTTATTTTTTCTAGGGGAGGATAAAAAATGAATCAGCAAGAAATCATACAGCTCATTTCTCAGTTTATGCAAGAAGAACATTCCGGAGAAAAAGAGTTTAATGAGCTGGCTTTACAATTATTTTCTTATCAATATCAAAACAACCTTCCTTATCGAACCTTTTGTATGCAAAAAGGAAAAACTCCGAGGATGGTAAAGACGTGGAAAGAGATCCCTTCTGTTCCTATCAATGCGTTTAAGGAAGCTGCGTTAAGTTGTATCGATCCAGACACGGCGGAAGCCATTTTTATGACAAGCGGAACCACAAAAGGTATAAGAGGGAAGCATTATCATCCAAGCTTGCATGTTTATGACCAATCGATGGTGTTGAACTTTAAGCAGAGGTTTATGAAACATACAGATAAAATTCGCATGGGCGTCCTCTTCCCAACAGAAAAAGCTATGCCCAATTCCTCTTTGGCCCATTATTTAGCGTTGGCGGCGAAAGAGTTTGGCACGGAGAATAGCCACTACCTTATTAACGAAAATGGGATTGACATGAACCATTTGCTGAAAGAGCTGCACCATGCCGAAGAAACAGGAGAACCGTATGCATTGATCGGCGCAAGCTATAGTTTTGTTCATATGCTCGATGAGTTAGCAAGTATGGGGAAAACTTTTACATTGCCAAAAGGAAGCAAAATTCTTGATACGGGCGGTTTTAAAAATCAATCGAAAGAACTGGAATTAGATGAATTTTACCGGTTGTTATCTGCCACTCTCGGTGTCAGCCGATCGGATTGCATCAACATGTACGGCGTAACAGAGCTAAGTACACAATTTTATGATGATGGAAATGAATCGGTTCCTTCTATAAAAACAGGTCCCCACTGGATACGTACAAGGGTGATAAATCCTTTAACAGGTGAAGAGGTGCCGAAAGGAGAACGTGGTGTTCTTGTTCACTGTGATTTAGGCAATTTCAATTCCGTTACGACGATTCTTACAGAGGATGCAGGAATCGAGACCGAGAATGGGTTTATTCTTTTAGGCAGAGTACAAGGAACCGAAGCAAAAGGTTGTTCCATTGCTGTAGAAGAATTTTTAAAGGCGACAAAGGAGATCTCAGAATGAAAGAGCTTGCCGGTTATCTTCCCTGTATAGGAGAAGAAGAAGTTGAAACAAAGATTTTAACCTTTCAAAAAAACGGCAAATCAATCGAAGTGGAGGTTCCACTCCTTACAACAGAGCAGATGAATAAGGTAATCGAAACAGTAAAAAAAGCAAGTACTGACATTTTAAAATCCTTTTCCACATCTGAGATTGTCACCATCATTGACCGGGCAATTGAACGGTTACTCGACCGCAATTCCCTTTACCGTCAAAAAGCGGAAGAGCTTTTGCCGATAGTGACTGGCTATGATGAAGAAATAATCCGTCTCGGTCTTACAGCTTATTTAAAAACTTTTCGAAAGCATGAACTGCAACGCTTTCTTGTTGAGGATTTAGGAAACCCTGTGCTGCTCGATGATTTCCAGCCCCGTGTAAAAGGAGGATTCTCAAAAGCAATAGGTCCCACTCTCATTACGCATATATGGTCTGGGAACGTCCCTGCTTTGCCTTTGTGGAGTTTGATCTCCGGATTGCTTGTCAAAGCAGGAAATATAGGAAAAGCCCCTAGCAGCGAACCGCTATTCTCCAGCTGGTTTGCTCATTTGCTCGTAGAAGTAGAACCTAGACTAGCTGACTGTTTCGCCATTGTTTGGTGGAAAGGCGGTGATGAAGAACGGGAAGCCTCTATCTTTGAACAATCAGATGTGGTCGTTGGATATGGAGGCAATGCGTCGCTGCAATCTCTTCAAAACCGAATGCCCGTTACAACCCGGTTCTTGCCCTTTGGCCATAAGATTAGTTTTGGAGTTGTCTCTCAATCAAGCCTTGATTCGAGAAAGGCGTGGAAATCCGTACATCAAGCGGCTCTTGACGTCATTCGTTATGATCAGCAAGGCTGTTATTCACCACATATATTTTATGTTCAACATGGCGGCAATGTCTCTCCTAGAGAATTTGCGAGGCTTATGGCGAACGAACTGGAAAATTTCCAAAGAAGATTTCCACGTCGGGATCTTTCTATAGAAGAGTCCGTGTCGTTGTCATCATGGCGGCAAAAAGAAGAAATGACAATCCTTGCTCACCCTCAAAATGAAATATTGGGAAATGAGACGAATGACTGGACGGTTGTGTATGAAGAACATAACATACACTTCGCACCAAGCAGTTTGAATCGTGTGATCAAAGTGATTTCTTTTGAAAATATAGAGGATATCCTTTCTTCCATTTCACCTCACCGGTCTTATCTGCAGACCGTGGGTATCGCTGCAGACCCAAAAGAACTGTTTGAATGGGCAGACTCATTAGGGAAAATTGGTGTAACGCGCATTACCGCCTTAGGATCGATGACATCTCCTGAAGCTGGCTGGCATCATGATGGACGCTTTAATTTACTTGATTTAGTAAATATCGTGGACATCGAATCTTCAGCAAAAGAATCGAGCGAACAATTTGCCCCTTATGTGGATTAGGAGGGACCAGAATGTCATTTTTAACAATTCAAGATGGAACATATGGGTATGAAGGAAATACTCCCATCATCAAAAAGATTAACTGGACGATTGAAAAAGGGGAATTCCATTGTTTAGTCGGAAAAAGCGGCTGTGGAAAAACAACATTATTAAAACTTGCCTCTGGATTGCTTAAACCAGACACAGGGAATGTCTATTTCCAGGGAAATAATTTAACTGAACCTTCTCATGAATGCGGATTTGTGTTTCAATCTCCTACCCTACTAGAATGGAAAACAGTAATGGATAATGTACTGCTCCCTGTTTCTCTAAAAAGGAAGATAACGAAAGAAGACAGGAAACATGCTGCCTCATTATTAGACATGCTTGGACTGTCTTCACATCTTACTCAGTATCCGCAGCATCTGTCAGGAGGTCAGCAAAGCCGTGTCGCAATTGCAAGAGCATTGATTCAAAAGCCTTCTATGCTTTTTTTGGATGAACCATTCGCAGCGTTGGATGCTATCACAAGAGAAGAACTGCAAGAAGATTTATTAAGAATTTGCCAGGCGCAACATACGACAGTGCTTTTTATTACGCATGATATTTCAGAAGCCGTCTACTTATCTGATCGCGTTGCTGTCATGGATCAAGGGAAAATCATTTATGATGTAAATGTGGAGCTCTTAAAACCACGTACGATGAAAATGAGATATGATCCATATTTTAATGACCTTTGTTTAAACATTCGTCAGGTAATGAGTGGTGAACAATCATGAAAAACATTCGAGTCTATTCATTCCTGCTCTTTCTACTATTGATTATTTTGTGGGAAGCAGCCGCTGGAAATATGTCAGAGCTTATATTGCCTGCCCCTTCTGTTATTTTGTTTACGCTGTTTGAAGGGCTGTCAAGCGGCTATTTTACGCCCCATATTGTTCGTACGACACTGGAAATCTTACTGGGTCTGTTCGCGGGAAGCCTTTTTGGATTTGTCATCGGCATACTAATGGGAGAAAGCGTGTTTTTACGAAAGCTTCTTTTTCCTTATGTCATTGCCAGCCAAGCGGTTCCTAAACTTGCACTGGCACCGCTTTTCATTCTCTGGTTTGGGTTTGATATGACATCCAAAGTCGTCATTACAGCATTGATTTGTTTTTTTCCGCTACTGGAAAATACAGTTACATCTATTCAATATATTGATAAGCAAAAAATAGAGTTATTTCGGATGCTGAAAGCCAGCCGATGGCAAACATTAATTCATTTGAAAATTCCTGCGGGCATGCCTGGGATTCTGGCAGGACTCCGGGTTGCTGTTGTACTGGCAGTCGTAGGAGCCGTGGTTGGTGAATTTATTGGGGGCAGTGAAGGACTAGGAGCAGTGATCATTGCATCTCAAGGCATGATGGACACGCCATTGATGTTTTCCTCTTTAATCTTACTAACGCTTATTGGCATGCTGCTTTATCAGCTAGTGAATGTACTAGAAAAACGTTGGTCAAAACCCTATATGAAGGAGCCAAAAAAATGAATATCAAACATGTATTTGCGCTATTATTCGTTTTCACATCCATCTTCCTTGCTGCCTGCAGCGAAAAGGAAGAAAATAAAGAAGGATCTGAATCAAAAGAACAGCAGGAACTGAAAGTAGCAAGCTGGAGCCAGCCCATAACGGAACAAACAAATTTATTAGTCGATGAGGAAAAAGGATTTTTTAAAGATAAAGGACTAGATCTTACAGTTATCCCTGGTGCAGGCGGAGGAGATGCGATTAAAAATATTTTATCCGGACAGGCAGACATTGCATTTACCGATCCGGGTTCACTATATTTTGCACTCGATAAAGGAGAAAAGTTAAAAGTTCTCTATAATGTCTATCCACAAAATGTGTTTAATATTGTGTCTTTGAAAGAGAAAAATATTACAAAACCAGAAGATTTAAAAGGAAAAACTATCGGTGTGTATAGCCTTTCCAGCGGCACCCGCCAAAACCTGCTCGTAGCGTTAAATCAAGTAGGCCTGTCAGAAAAGGATGTTGCCATTGTTGAAACAGGCCTTTTAAATTTTGCTCCATTAATGCAAGGACAAGTTGATGCTACAGCGGCAACTGATACAGGATTGGTCATCGGCAAACAAAAAGGATTAGGAGAAGTCAATGTATTAGAAGTAAAAGACTACTTGAATATTCCAAGTGATGTATTTGTTGTGACTGAGAAAACATTTGAAGAGAAAAAAGAAGAATTAACGAATTTTCTAGAAGCATATCAAGAAAGCGCACAATGGATGATTGACAATCCGGATGAAGCGGCATTACTAGCAAAGGAATATGCAATTGACGGAAAAAATGAAAAACAAAACTTAGAAATTATCAAACTTCGAAATGCATCCAGTATCTCGGAATTAACAGAAGCGCAAGGATTAGGTGCACTTGATGCTGACATCCTCCAGCAAGGAGCGGACACCTACCAAGAACTTGGCTTAATCGAAAACCGCCTGAATATGAAAGAAGTTGTAAATGGCGAGCTTATTCCTAAACCGTAATGGAGGACGAACATGGGAAATTTCAAAGGAAAAGTAGTTCTCGTTACAGGCGCAAGTCGGGGGATTGGCGCATCGATTGCCCTCGCTTTCGCCGCTGAAGGTGCATCCGTCGTCGTCAATTATGTGAAAAATAGAGAGGCAGCTGAAAAGATTGCTGAAACCTGTATAGAAGTTGGCGGAGATGGATTTCCTATACAAGCAGATGTCACTTCCGAAAGTGACGTAAACGAAATGGTGAACCAGGTGATCCTGGAGATGGGGAAAATTGATGTTGTGGTAAACAATGCGTTCAAACCGTATGTTTTTAATCCGGATGAGCGTAAACTGGCTTGGGAGTTAAAATGGGAAGATTATCAGGAACAAATCGATGGAGCTGTACGTTCTGCCCACTATATGTGCCAGGCGGTTTTTCCAATGATGAAAAAACAAAGCCATGGAAGCATTGTAAATGTCATTAGTAATTTAGTTGAAAGACCTATTGTCCCTTATCATGAATACAATACCGCTAAAACAGCACTTATGGGCTACAGCAGAAATTTAGCTGCAGAGCTTGGCCCCTTCGGAATACGAGTGAATTGCGTTGCACCAGGACTCGTATACCCAACGAGTGCAAGCAAACACACAAAAGAAGAAATGAAAGAACTGATTATAGCCCAAACACCTCTTCGCCGAATTGCCCTTCCTGAGGATATTGCCGGTCCTGTTTTATTTCTCGCTTCCGATTGGAGTAAATTCATGACGGGACAAACCTTATATGTTGATGGCGGTTTTGTCATGTAATGGAATCGGCTTTCTAATGAAAAAGAACTTATCCCTTCATTTGGGATAAGTTCTTTTTTTCTAAATCTATCATCTGCTTAACAGATAGAATCTGTTGATTTAGGATTTTTCAACCCGAAAAGCGGCCGTATGAATAAAGCAGCGAATGTACCAAGCATCGCCATCACCATCCATACCCATCCATGCAGGCTGAATGATGCAATCCCGCCAAAGTAAGCTCCAATGTTACAGCCGAATGCAAGACGGGCTCCATACCCCATCATGATCCCGCCGACGATCGAAGCTGCTGCAACTCCTGGCTTGATTTTCCCAGGCTTAAATGTTCCCTGCGCAGCAGCTGAAATAAAGGCACCCAACATGATGCCGAAGTTCATGACGCTTGTAGAGTCAGCCAAAACCGTTTGTGTCAGAGCGGCACCGTTCGGTCCTGAAAAATAGCCCCATGTTGACACATCGATGCCTGTTGCCATAAGGGCTTTTCCTCCCCAAAGAGCAAAGGCTGATGTGATGCCCCAAGGATTCCCTCTAATTGTTAACGTCAAGGCGTTTAATACAGCTAAAACGATTGCTGCTGCAAAAAGCGGCCAAGAACCGCGGATCACTTTTTTCCAACCCGTTGTTGTTGGCAGTGGTTTCATCATCGGAGGATTTTTCTTTTTCGCAATTTGAATCGTTACCCAATAAATGACCGCAAACAGCACCATTTGAACCAACCACGCACCAAAGAAACCAAGATCTGTTGATTCTGCCAACGAAATTGGCGGCAGCGCAGGCGTATCTTCCATCCAGAATGTGAAATGATAGGCGCCAAGAACGGAACCTGCAATAAAGGATAGGAGCGTCAAAATCATTGATGAAGAGCCGCCCCCAACGGAATACAATGTCCCGGAAGCACAGCCGTTCCCAAGCTGCATACCGATTCCAAAAATAAATGCCCCGAAAATCACACTAATACCGACAGGCGAAACATACCCGGCCGGTGTTACACCGGTAAAGCTAAATCCTGTACTTAGTATAATCGCAAATAGCGTTGTTGCGATTGCAAGCATCAGCATGTGAGCCTGAAGACCCTGTACATTCCCGACTGACATGAGCCGGCGAAAGGCAGAAGTAAATCCAAAACGCGCGTGAAGCAGTGTTGCACCAAGCAACAATCCAATAATATACAAGATTCCTTGAGTCCAGTTTGTCGTTGTGACAATTGCAAATAATAGAATAATTGCTGCAAGAAGCCCTGCAATTACCAGTGGTTTTTGCATCGGACTAAGTTCTGTTACGACCGTAGTCGGATTGTATTTGAATTGTTTTGGTGTATTTACAGTAGTTTGTGCCATATTATACACTTCCAATCCTATGAATTTAGTCAGGTTTTTTATTTTAAATGAAACTTATTAAAATGTAAAATGATTAAATATTTAGATTTGAAAGTAAGTTTCATTGTATGGTTAGTTGGAGATTTATTGATAAAAAAAGGAAAGAGACCTCTTAGTATGAGACCTCTTTCCTTTGTGATTGATACTTATTTAAATCATGTCAGCCTTTGCGAAAAATTTCATTATAATCTGTTGCCTTCATCAGCGCTTTTTCTTCAGTTGGAATGCGGATCGATAACACGATTGCATTTAATACTGAAAAAACAAGTGCCGTATAGTATGCCTGGAACAAAAGAGGCAAAACAAGTATTTCAGCAGCGACAATAACATAATTCGGGTGCCGAATCCATCTGTATGGCCCACGCTTTACTACTTTTGCTCCCGGTAAAATTATAATTTTTGTATTCCAGAAACGGCCAAGGGAAAACAAACTCCACACTCTGCCCGCCTGTGCGAATAAAAATAGGGTGAGCAAAAGCGGCCACCATGGGCTTAGTGACCTTTCCATCATGACCACTTCAACTGCTAGACTAATGAAAAAACAAATATGAAGCGCAACAATAAGCGGATAGTGCTCCGCTCCTGCTTCGACCGCTCCTTGTTTGCGCATCCACTTTTCATTACGCCTCGCAATGACCAGTTCCACAATCCGCTGCAAACAAACAATTGTGATAATGAACAAAAAGATTATCATTCTTCACCCTTCCATTTCAGCAGCACTAACTCACCGCAAAACCCCGGTCCAAGAGCAGCCATTAGTCCGTAATCTTCACTGTGTACTTCATTTACCATAAAACGTTCCAGCACGTATAAAACAGTTGGCGAAGACATGTTTCCAAATTCAGAAAGAACATTTCGGGCATGCTCTGTTTTTTCGTTTGATAAAAATAGTGTATCTTCATATGCATCCAGCACTTTCTTTCCGCCAGGATGTGCAACAAAATGGGCAATGTCTTTCATTGAAAGGTGTTCCTTTTGTAAAAATCCCTCAACAAAGCCGCCAAGCCAGTTACGAATGATAGATGGAATATCACGGGAAAAAATAACATGAAGACCGCTGTCTTTCATGTCCCATCCCATTACATTTTCCGAATCCGGCAACAGCTTCGACTCTCCTTTCAAAATCGATGGTGTAAGCCGGTTCGTCTGTACATTTGCGTGATCACCAGTGATCAAAGCACAGGCAGCTCCGTCCGCAAACAACGATGTGCCGATTAGATTACTTTTTGAACGGTCGTTTCGTTGAAAGGTTAAGCTGCATAATTCTATAGAGATAACGAGTACTTTCGATTCTGGAAACGCAAGACAGTATTCATAAGCACGGCTGACGCCTGCCGCTCCTCCCGCACAGCCCAGGCCCCAAATTGGAATACGTTTTGTATCCGCAGAAAATGGCAGCCGGTTCATTATTCTTGCTTCGATCCCGGGCGTTGCCATGCCGGAGCTTGAAATAAAAAAAATCGCATCAATCTCTTTAAACGCCACTGGCTGCTGTAAAAACCGAGCATTCCTTAAACAGTTTTCAACAGCTTTAATGCCATACTCTGTTGCGAGCTTAATATATAAATCATTCCGTTCCTGCAAGCTATGTTCACGTTCATACCATTCAAGCGGCATCGAGAAATGCCGTGTTTTAATTTCCCCATTTTGAAAGACGGAAAGCAGCCGCTCAATATCCTGGAAGTCATCCTTAAATAAATTACGGGCAAATTCCATTGTCTTTTCCTGCTTCAGTTTATTCGGCAGGCGAACCGTGCTGACAGATACAATCTTCGGCATGCTTTATCCCACTTTTCTTTTTTCCTATTGTGCCCTTTTTTTAACTGAACCAAACATTACATAATCAGAAGGACCGTATAAATCATTAAACCGATCAAAAAAGCAGGAAAGCTGCTTTCCCTCTCTTTCGGAATCTCTTCCTTCAGGACATTTAAGACAAGTGCTCCTGCCAAAAAAGCAAATAATGTGGAAATGAGTGCCTCATTCAGCTCCGTTATGGCCCCGATTCCCCACCCGATTAAAACGCCGATGCTCAGTAACCAGCGGCCATATCGATCATAAATATCTTGATGGGTTTCCCTCATACTTTGATCCATCATGACAAAGTGAACAGACAACGCTAAAAAGTAAAAGACCATTCCAGCAAAATGATCGAATTTATCCTGAATGATCAAATAACCGATCAACATGTTGTAAAAAAAGAATGTCACAATATGTACCCAAAAAACACCCGATCCCTTATGAGATGGTTCCTGTTTTACCTTTTTCGTGACCGCACTTTCAAGACCATAAAACAACGTTAAACCGAATAAAGCAGCCAGGTATGCATGATTTTCAACAAACGGCAACATGCCGTTGCTTTCCCTTTCCAATATTTGCTGATGTGTCATTAAATCAGGCAGTAAATGGACAAAGACATAGGAAACTGCGACGCCTCCCGCAAATGAAAGAAACCGGCTGCGGTGTTCCGTTCGAACAAACGTCATGTATTTTGAAGATAAATGAATAATGGAAAATCCAATGGCAAACAACAAACTAAGCCAGAAAAACATCCCGGTCCCTCCTTTGCTTGCTAAAATTATTCCACTTTACCGTTTCCATAAACAATTTCTTACTATAGAAGAGGTTATAACCTACACAAAAAAACATCAGTCCCTGATCTATACAAAAAAGAGGGACTGATGTTGTACTTATATTTTAAATTGGTCAACCAGGTCTTTTAATTCTTCAGCTGTGTTTGAAATCGATTTGATGGAAGACGTAATTTCTTCCATTGATGCCAGCTGCTCTTCTGTTGAAGCAGATACTTCGCCAGTGCTTGTTGTGTTTTCTTGAGCTGTTGCAGCAATAATGTCCGCAGTTGCTTTAAACTTTGCCACATTATCCGTTATTTTCTGCATCACTGCTGACACTTCTTCAATTTGCGGGGTCATTTCGTTTGTCCGCTTCATAATATCTGAAAACTTCTCGGACGTTTCTTCGGATGTCTGTAAACCAATTTCGGCATTTTCTGATACTTTGCTCATAATGTGGACAGACGCCTGAGAATCTTTTTGAATGCCATCAATTAAGAGAGCGATTTGTTTCGATGACTGCTGCGACTGCTCAGCAAGCTTTCTTACTTCCTCCGCAACAACTGCGAATCCCTTTCCATGTTCACCTGCTCTTGCAGCTTCTATGGATGCATTTAGCGCAAGTAAATTTGTTTGATCCGCAATCCCGCTAATAATCGTTAAAATGTTTCCGATCTCTTGAGACCGTTCTGACAACGATTGAATCACTTGATTTGATTCAGTAATCGATTCATAAATAAATTGCATTTGCTGGACGTTTTTCTTGACGGAATGGACGCCATCTTCCGCCGCTTTGGACGTATCCTCTGAAAGGTTTTTAAGTGCAGTGGAGTTGTTATTAATCCCCGTGACACCGTTCTCAATATGATCAAGTAATGATGCGTTTTCTTGAATCTTCACCGATGAACTTTCTGTCCCGCTGGCAATTTGTTGAATGGCTGAAGTGACCTGTTCAGCTGCCTGCGTCGTTTGATTTGCACTCGCCGTTAACTGCTCCGAAGAGGACGCTAAGTAATGAGCAGACTCATTGATTTTCAAGATCATATTTTTTAATGATGCGGTAAAATGATTAAAGGAATTAGCCAGTTCCCAAAACTCATCTTTCTTTGTTAACCTGATTTGTTTTGTCAAATCACCATTGCCTTCCGAAATGTCTTTTAATTGTTCATTAAACATACGAAGCGGTTTCAAAATGGAAGAAATGATCAAAATGGCAAAAACCACACCAAAAATGCAGGAAATAAGAACGAGCGCTATTAAAATATATGTATTATGCTGGTTTTGACGATCCATTCGCTCTTGATCACCGGTCATTTCCTTTCCTAATTCTTCAATTAGTTCCTCAATCGCCGGGTCGAGCTGCTCTTTCCGAATCGTTCTTTCTTCTTCAAAATGAAGTTTGAGAGATGTTTCTCTCTTCGTTTCATAATTTGATATCACTTGCTCACTGACTGACCAGTACGTTTCGAAATACTCCTGGATCGCACGGATCTTTTCTTTTTCTTCCGCTCCAATCGCAATGGACAATGCCTTATTTAAACTTTCATTAATATCGGCTTTTTTCTCTTCCATCCCTTCCGGATATTGTGACTCGCCATTAATAAGATACGCACGCTCGTCATTCGACATGCCGGCAAGCCTATACTGAATGTGTTTAAAAAGCTGTAACAAGTCAGCATCAGCTTTCATTTCATCGTTTTGTTCATCTGTATCTTTAAATGTATAAATTGAAAATATACCGGTTACTGCCATCGCGGCTGTCAGAACAGCTGCCAAGATGATTAACTTTGACTTAATTTTCATTTTTTCCTCCTATTTAGTCATTAATTCTAATACTATTATACTAATAATTAAGTCTCATTAGTCAATGTTTTCTAACTTTTAATTACAATACTAGTTTTATAGATTCATAATATGAACATTTTTCCACAAAAAAACATCTTCAAATCGCTTGTTAAGCTTTTGAAGATGCCCTTTAATTTAAAGTACTTCCTTCATTATTTTTTGATAGTAACCGATTGTAAAAGCCGCAAAGATCGCATAAATGGCGGCATACAAAAGAAATGATACCGTGGCCGGCAAAACAATACTCGTTGAAAACAAGAACGGTGAAGCCGATTTAATAGCGAACATCCCGTGAAGGATTCCGATTGCAAGCGGCAGCCCGAAAATAAACAGCTGCTTCCATACAATGCTGTTCATCATATGCGGAATGGAAAACCCGAGTTGACGCAATGTTCGAAACGTCTGTCTTTCCTGTTCCGCTTCAGTCATCTGGCGGAAATAAAGAATACTTCCTGTCGACAATAAAAATACGAGACCGAGAAAACCCGTAATGAAAATCATCAGACCATTTGCTTCGAATTGTTGCGCCAGCATATCGTAGTAAACAGCTTGCTGCTGATCTTTTGGTATAAGATTTTTATATATAGCTGACGCTTTCTTGCTGTCTTCTTCCTGATCAAGTTTGAACACATTATACGATAATCTCTCAGCATTGGACGATATTTTATCATATGTGGAACGATCAACCGCAAGCTGATAAAAGGCCGTATCAGTATTCATCGCAAGCTTTTCTTCCACTTCTTTTACGGTGACATCAAGCTCATTATTTGGCAGCTTGAGCGTGACATCATATCCGATATTTCCATTTGACCCGGCCATATCGCTATTGGCAAACGTATCGAACAAAATCACTCCGCCTTCTGGATCAGAAACTGTCTTTCCTGTTTTTTCAAGAGAATTGGTTGTGAAAACAGATGCTTTCAAATCAGCCCAATAAGCGCTCATCTGATTCGGCAAATCGTCCACGCCAACTGGCATCTCAACCGCGTCTATTTTATGGTGATCAAACGAAATGCCCGCTTCTGTTAACTTTTCTTCAAATGAGACTGCCAATTCCATCTGATTTTTAAAGGCATAATCGTAAGGGAACATGCCGCGTGTCGAGTTATCTACTGAATAATACAGAGAATATGCTACTCCGATCATCCCAAGCGTCATCGCTGACAACGTCGTAATAAGCGTCAACGAACGAGCATTGCTTTTCATACGATGCATGATGGACGCGGCACCCAGCGTATCACGAAACGCAAGATGCCCATTCTTCTTCTTTCTCCATAAGTAAAGCAGCCATCCGACGGTTGAACGAAAGAAGAAAAACGTACCTAGAATTGTTGCGCCAAGCACAATAAAGGCGTTCAAAATAAAGTAAGTGTTCACCATCCTGCCTGAATGCCAATACCCAAATACAATCAATGCAATCCCAAGTATTCCACATATCAATTGTCCAAGTTTCCCAGGCTGTTTTGGCAATTCAGTTTTTCGTCTCGCAGTAAATAGATCCATTAGCGAATTTTTATAGACTATCCGGAAAGACTGAAGCGATGTGACTGCAACAAGCAGAATAAAAACAACGGCAGTCTGCGCAACTGCGGGGCCGGAAATCGTCAACTCAATAAACGCTTCCTTTCCCATTAGCTTGACAAGCAAAAGCAAAAATCCCCGTGAAACGACGATACCAGTTGCAATCCCAACTAAAAGTGCACCCACGCCAAGCAGCATATTTTCAGTCATGAGCATTCGTGCAACAGCACCTCGTGTTAGTCCGATCAGCTGATATAATCCGATTTCATTGCTGCGACGCTTCAAAAAAATCGAATTTGCGTATAAGACAAACACCGCGACGATTGCCAGTAATAAGTACGAAGCTGCTTTAAAAGACTGATCCAGTCGAAGAGACAACTCTGCCCCTTTTACAACCGCCTCATCATGCTGAAGCGTTGCAAAAACGAAATAAAGAATGACGCTGAAAATGAAAGAGAAAAAATACAAGTAGTAATGTTGAATATTTTTTCGCATGCTGCGACGAACAAGATCAAACAGCGTCATATCCATCACCGCCCAGTGCACTTTGAACACGCATAATGTTCTGGAAGAAATCTTTTCTATCTTTTTCACCGCGATACAATTCCGTATATAACTGGCCGTCTTTTAAAAACAGAACGCGGCTGCAGTAGCTGGACGCAACTGGATCATGCGTAACCATCATGATCGTCACATTCCGTTCTCGATTAATTCCTTCAAGGTTTCCAAGCAGCGATGATGCCGATTTTGAATCAAGCGCTCCAGTTGGCTCATCCGCAAAGACGAGAGATGGGTTGTTAATAAGCGCACGTGCTGCTGATGTCCGCTGCTTCTGTCCCCCTGAAATTTCATTAGGATATTTAGTAGAAAGCTCTTGGATTCCAAGTGCTTTTGCAATATCGACATACCGGCGTTCTGATTCCAGCCGGTTTTGCTTTCCAAGTGATAATGGAAGCAATACGTTTTCTTTAACTGTTAACGTATCTAACAAATTGTAATCTTGAAATATAAATCCTAATTTTTCGCGCCGGAAATTGGACAAATCACGGTCCTTCATACGCGCTATATCCGAACCGCCGACTTTAATGACTCCTTCTGTCGGCCGGTCAATTGATGCCAGTACATTCAAAAGCGTCGTTTTCCCGGCACCCGACGGTCCCATGATGCCAACGAATTCTCCTTCTCGTACGTCAAGATCAATGCCTTTCAACACTTGATACACTTGATTCCTCGTTCCATAAGATTTCCTCACCTGTCTCGCTTCTAAAATATTCATTTTATGCCTCCCTGTTTTTTCTGTCCTTATCATACTTTGTCAATCGCCGCCCAGTCGTTCGATTCACGTGACGAAACAGGGAGTAAACGTTACATTTTTGTCACTTCATCAAACATATTGCTCGGGAAATAGTGAATCGTTACCGTTGTACCACGTTTTGATTCAATATGAATAAGGTGGCCAAGCCTTTCTGCCACGGCATCCGCTAAGTACAACCCGAGCCCCGTTGCAGCATTTGATTTCCGTCCTGCATCACCAGTAAACCCCTTTTCAAATACTTTAGGCAGATCAGCTGGATTAATTCCATTTCCCTCATCTATAATCCTCAGCAGGATCCGGCCGTCTGACTCGTTTTCTCCCGTAATATGAATCTTACCGTCAACCGGGCTGTACTTCACCGCATTGGAAAGCACCTGACGAATTAAAAAACGGCACCATTTCGGATCAGTCGTCACCACTTTATCTGTATTGACTAAATCAATCTCAAGATTTTTTTCAATGCACCATTTTGCAAGATCCTGTATTTCTGGGACCACCATCGACTGCAGTGAAACTTTTTTCAGTATAAAATCATGCTGCAAATCCGGCAAACGTGCGACATGGAGCTGCTGATCAACCAATGCATAAATTTTCATCCACTGGTCAATCACGTCTTCCATTCCTTGTTTATCGTCTAAAATAAGTTTCATCGCCGTAAGGGGTGTTTTCACTTCATGGACCCACGATGTCACATAATCAAGATGCTCGGCCTGTTCCGCTTTCAAGTGTGAAATTTGCATCTGCAGCGAGCGGGAAGCACAAAGAATTGTTTCCCTTGTAATTTCTTCTGAACCAAAATGTGCTTCAGGAACCGCTTCATTCCAGTCACCCACCTCATGTTTTTGCATTGATGTTAATGATCGATAAAATGACGTTTCGACTATAAAACGCCAGATGAGAAAGAGATTTAATAAAATAAGCTGCAATATATTTAAATATAAAAGAGACTCTGTATGTATTTCGATCCCATCATCAAGCAAGATGAGCGCATCACCTGCAGCAACCCATATAACAAAAAAAAGGATCCAGCTGATTCTATCCTTTATAAACATCTTCTTCATGACAGTGTCACCGCCATATACCCCTGTCCTTTTTTCGTTACAATCGACCCTTCAAGTCCGATACCGCCCAGTTTTTGACGTAGTCTTGTCATATTTACAGTCAATGTATTATCATTCACAAAACGGGCATCGTCCCACAATTTTTTCATTAAATCTTCTCTTGATACAATGCTGTCGCGCGAATCAACGAGCACCGTTAAAATGAATAGTTCATTTTTCGTTAAATCCACTTCCGCACCAGCGTGGCGGATCGCTCCTTTTTTCAAGTCAATGATCGCTCCATTCCACTGAACTGCTTCCGTCTGATCATCACCGTATGCATATACACGCCGGAGAAGAGCCTGCACTTTTGCAACAAGAACATCCATATGAAATGGTTTTTGTATGTAATCATCCGCCCCCATCTGCATCGCCATGACCATATCCATCGGGTGATCACGTGATGATAAAAACAATACAGGCACCGTTGAAACTGCACGAATTTCCCGGCACCAGTAAAAGCCATCAAACGCCGGGAGCTGTATGTCCACAATAACGATATGTGGTTCTTCTTTCATAAACGTTGCCATCACGTCATGAAAAGATTCTGGCTTCACAGTTTGAAAAGACCACTGCGCAAACCTTGTTTCCATTTGAAAGGCAATTGACTGATCATCTTCAATGATCATAATTTTCATTTCCATTTCATTACCCATCCTCCCATATTATGAGATTAACATATCACAATTTTTCCATGTAATACAAAAAAGCCGCGAAAGTTCGCAGCTTTTTCTCTAACTTATTGTGTATTTCTGTTTAACAGTTTATAGATTTTACCTACTTTTTTAGAAGTTTCTTTCTATTATAAACGAGACTTGCTTCTATAATATTATAAATAATAAAAGGAAAATCAGTTGACTGGTGGCATGGAAATATCAAGCCCACTTATATCTTATTAAATAAAAAAGAACAGCTTATACTGTTCTTTTCGATTGCCTGGCGGCGTCCTGCTCTCACAGGGGGAAACCCCCAACT
>NZ_MSFI01000027.1 GCF_001975785.1 Domibacillus epiphyticus
GCAGATTCAAGAATCGCGTCAGAAATGACCGCAATTTGATATCCATCTTCAAAGTCAGGTGATACAGACGTATCTTCCGCAATTGATTTCATAAAGTCATACGTTTCAATAATTTTTGTTTCACCGTAGCCAATGCCGAGTGCCGGGATTGGCCATAGTCCCTCTCCGTATGGATGAGCCGGGCCTGTATACACCGTTCTGAAGCCGCGGCTGTCCGCTGGATCATCCGAGAAGCACACTTGAAGTTCATCACGGCGCTCGTAGTTAAAGACGAGCGATCCTTTTTCTCCATGAATTTCGAATGTGAGGAAGTTGTTGCGCCCCCATGCATTACGCGTTGCTTCAATGCTGCCGACGGCACCGTTTTCAAATTTCACCATCGTCATAAATTCATCATCCACATCAACAGCTGCTTTCGGTACATCCACGTCCGCTTTTACCGTGCCTAGCTTGTCCAATCCGCCGCTTTGAATCGGACGTTCGCCGATCCACGTTTTAGCGACAGCGTTTACATCTGAAATCTCGCCAACAAGGTAGCGCGCGAAATCGATCACGTGTGTTCCGATATCCCCAAGCGCACCAGAACCTGCACGGTCTTTTTGGAAGCGCCATGAAAGCGGTGAATTTGGATCAGCTGACCAGTCCTGCAAGTACGTGCCGCGGAAGTTGAGAATTTTTCCTAGTTTGCCTTCTTCAATGTACTTTTTCGCCAGGGCAACAGCTGGTGTTCTGCGGTAGTTGAACGCAACCATGTGCTTCACGCCTGCTTCTTTTACCGCATCAAGCATCGTTTTCGCTTCTGCCGCATTTCGCGCAAGCGGTTTCTCAGAAATGATGTGCTTGCCTGCTTTAGCAGCCGCAATCGCGATTTCCGCATGAGAATCATTCGGCGTCACAATATCAATAATGTCGATCTCTGGGTCTTCCACAACTTTTCTCCAGTCAGAAGAATAGTGTTCAAAGCCGAGACGAGCGGCTGCATCTTTCGCTAGTTCGTCTGTTACGTCAACGACTGTGTGGCGGTGAGGAACAACCGGTGCCGGCCAGAAAAACATCGGCATCCCTGCATAAGCAAGTGCATGCGCTTTCCCCATGAATCCTCCGCCAATCATTCCTACGTTTAACTTTTTCAT
>NZ_MSFI01000028.1 GCF_001975785.1 Domibacillus epiphyticus
AAGTCCTCGATCGATTAGTATTCGTCAGCTCCATGCGTCGCCGCACTTCCACCTCGAACCTATCTACCTCGTCATCTTCAAGGGATCTTACTTACTTGCGTAATGGGAAATCTCATCTTGAGGGGGGCTTCATGCTTAGATGCTTTCAGCACTTATCCCGTCCGCACATAGCTACCCAGCGATGCCTCTGGCGAGACAACTGGTACACCAGCGGTGCGTCCATCCCGGTCCTCTCGTACTAAGGACAGCTCCTCTCAAATTTCCTGCGCCCGCGACGGATAGGGACCGAACTGTCTCACGACGTTCTGAACCCAGCTCGCGTACCGCTTTAATGGGCGAACAGCCCAACCCTTGGGACCGACTACAGCCCCAGGATGCGATGAGCCGACATCGAGGTGCCAAACCTCCCCGTCGATGTGGACTCTTGGGGGAGATAAGCCTGTTATCCCCGGGGTAGCTTTTATCCGTTGAGCGATGGCCCTTCCATGCGGAACCACCGGATCACTAAGCCCGACTTTCGTCCCTGCTCGACTTGTAGGTCTCGCAGTCAAGCTCCCTTGTGCCTTTACACTCTGCGAATGATTTCCAACCATTCTGAGGGAACCTTTGGGCGCCTCCGTTACATTTTAGGAGGCGACCGCCCCAGTCAAACTGCCCGCCTGACACTGTCTCCCACCCGGATCACGGGTGCGGGTTAGAAGTTCAACACAGTCAGGGCAGTATCCCACCAGCGCCTCCACCGAAGCTGGCGCTCCGGCTTCCAAGGCTCCTGCCTATCCTGTGCAGACTGTGCCAAAATTCAATATCAGGCTGCAGTAAAGCTCCACGGGGTCTTTCCGTCCTGTCGCGGGTAACCTGCATCTTCACAGGTACTATAATTTCACCGAGTCTCTCGTTGAGACAGTGCCCAGATCGTTGCGCCTTTCGTGCGGGTCGGAACTTACCCGACAAGGAATTTCGCTACCTTAGGACCGTTATAGTTACGGCCGCCGTTTACTGGGGCTTCAATTCAGACCTTCGCTTACGCTAAGCCCTCCTCTTAACCTTCCAGCACCGGGCAGGCGTCAGCCCCTATACGTCGCCTTGCGGCTTTGCAGAGACCTGTGTTTTTGCTAAACAGTCGCCTGGGCCTATTCACTGCGGCTCTCTCGGGCTTTAACACCCTACCAGAGCACCCCTTCTCCCGAAGTTACGGGGTCATTTTGCCGAGTTCCTTAACGAGAGTTCACTCGCTCACCTTAGGATTCTCTCCTCGCCTACCTGTGTCGGTTTGCGGTACGGGCACCTTGCATCTCGCTAGAGGCTTTTCTTGGCAGTGTGGAATCGAAGACTTCGGTACTAAATTTCCCTCGCCATCACAGCTCAGCCTTAATGGAAACGGGATTTTCCTCATTTCCAGCCTAACTGCTTAGACACGCGTATCCATCTGCGTGATCTCCTATCCTCCTGCGTCCCCCCATCACTCAAACGATGCTTGGTGGTACAGGAATATCAACCTGTTATCCATCGCCTACGCCTTTCGGCCTCGGCTTAGGTCCCGACTAACCCTGAGAGGACGAGCCTTCCTCAGGAAACCTTAGGCATTCGGTGGAAGGGATTCTCACCCTTCTTTCGCTACTCATACCGGCATTCTCACTTCCAGACGCTCCACCAGTCCTTCCGGTCTGGCTTCACAGCAGCTGGAACGCTCTCCTACCACTGATACCAAAGGTATCAATCCGCAGCTTCGGTGATACGTTTAGCCCCGGTACATTTTCGGCGCAGAGTCACTCGACCAGTGAGCTATTACGCACTCTTTAAATGGTGGCTGCTTCTAAGCCAACATCCTGGTTGTCTGGGCAACTCCACATCCTTTTCCACTTAACGTATACTTTGGGACCTTAGCTGGCGGTCTGGGCTGTTTCCCTCTTGACTACGGATCTTATCACTCGCAGTCTGACTCCCAAGGAAAAGTTTCTGGCATTCGGAGTTTGTCTGAATTCGGTAACCCGGGATGGGCCCCTAGTCCAAACAGTGCTCTACCTCCAGAACTCTTACCTTGAGGCTAGCCCTAAAGCTATTTCGGAGAGAACCAGCTATCTCCAGGTTCGATTGGAATTTCACCGCTACCCACACCTCATCCCCGCACTTTTCAACGTGCGTGGGTTCGGGCCTCCAGTGAGTGTTACCTCACCTTCACCCTGGACATGGGTAGATCACCTGGTTTCGGGTCTACGACCTCATACTAAAAACGCCCTGTTCAGACTCGCTTTCGCTGCGGCTCCGCATCATCTGCTTAACCTTGCATGAAATCGTAACTCGCCGGTTCATTCTACAAAAGGCACGCCATCACCCATAAACGGGCTCTGACTACTTGTAGGCACACGGTTTCAGGATCTCTTTCACTCCCCTTCCGGGGTGCTTTTCACCTTTCCCTCACGGTACTGGTTCACTATCGGTCACTAGGGAGTATTTAGCCTTGGGAGATGGTCCTCCCGGATTCCGACGGAATTCCTCGTGTTCCGCCGTACTCAGGATCCACTCAAGAGAGAAGAGAATTTCAGCTACAGGGCTGTTACCTCGTTTCGCGGGCCTTTCCAGACCGCTTCGCCTATCCTCTTCCTTTGTAACTCCGTATAGAGTGTCCTACAACCCCAGGAAGCAAGCTTCCTGGTTTGGGCTATGTCCCGTTTCGCTCGCCGCTACTCAGGGAATCGCGTTTGCTTTCTCTTCCTCCGGGTACTTAGATGTTTCAGTTCCCCGGGTATGCCTCCTCCTGCCCTATGTATTCAGGCAGGGGTGCCATCCCATTACGGATGGCGGGTTTCCCCATTCGGAAATCTCCGGATCAAAGCTTACTTACAGCTCCCCGGAGCATATCGGTGTTAGTCCCGTCCTTCGTCGGCTCCTAGTGCCAAGGCATCCACCGTGCGCCCTTTCTAACTTAACCTAAAATGTCGGTGTCTCGGACTCGGTTTTATGCTTGTCATACGATTACTTATATCCAGTTTTCAAAGACCAGGCTTCTAGAAGGATTTC
>NZ_MSFI01000029.1 GCF_001975785.1 Domibacillus epiphyticus
ACATTTCAAATGATCAGTTAAAATTATGAGGTTATTCGGATTAATGCGGGCTGTTTCGGGATTAGCGTTTAAAAAATATTCGGGATGCCCGACCATAAATTGATCTAAAGGTGCCGATGAAGCAACGAAAATAACGATCGCTTCTCCATGCCGTCTTCCAGCCCGTCCGGCTTGCTGCCAGGCACTCGCAATCGTCCCAGGGTACCCGGTCATGATGCACACTTGCAGCTGACCAATATCGACACCTAGTTCAAGCGCATTCGTACTAATTACACCGTATATATCACCATTTCGAAGCCCTCGCTCAATTTCTCGTCTTTCCGCAGGCAAATATCCTCCTCGGTATCCCCGGATCGATTTTGGACCAAGCTCTGATTTCACAAGCTCTTTTAAATATGTCAATATAATTTCCACACGGACACGGCTTCTTGCAAACACAATGGTCTGAATGCGGCTTTTCAGCATTTCTCCAGCTAATCGCCTCACTTCTAGCGTCGCACTCCGTCTTACATTCATCGTCTTATTGACAACAGGTGGATTGTAAAATAAAAAGTGCTTCCGACCGGCCGGCGCTCCGTTATTTTCAATAAGTGTAATCTTTTTCCCAGTTATCTCCTCAGCCAGTTCTACCGGATTGGCTATCGTAGCTGACGTACAAATAAAGACCGGATCACTCCCATAAAAACGGCATATACGCTGAAGTCTTCTCAATACATTCGCGGTATGGCTGCCAAATACTCCTCTATATATGTGAAGTTCATCAATCACAATAAATTTGAGATTTTCAAATAAAGACACCCATTTCGTATGATGAGGCAAAATAGCAGAATGAAGCATGTCCGGGTTCGTCATGACGATATGTCCCGCTTTTCTCACTTTTTGCCGGATCGCCGGGGCAGTATCACCGTCATACGTATGACTGTTGATCGCAAGCCCAGAATCATCAATCAATTCATTCAATTCACTTTTTTGGTCCTGCGCAAGTGCTTTGGTTGGAAATAGATAAAGTGCCCGCGCGTCCGGGTTTCGCAAAATTGTCTGAAGGACCGGCAAATTGTAGCAAAGTGTTTTTCCTGAGGCAGTTGGTGTGACAGCGGTGAAACTTTTTCCATTCATTGCTGTTTCATATGCGGTTTCTTGATGTGTATATAATGAATCGATGCCGCGGTTTTTCAGGGCTCCGGCTAATTTCGGATGAAGATCGTCCGGGAGCGGTACAGAAGATGACGGTTTCTCATCTATTGTATGCCAGTGGACGATATTTTCCGCCACGCTCTGTTGACCCCGGAGCCAATCAAGTGCTTCAGACATCGTCTTTTTCTTAGGAATCATGTGTATCACCCCTCTCTCATTTTAACGAACGAATGCTCTTTTTGAAAGCAAAAAAAAAGAACGCGTATGAGCGCTCAGTCTGCGATAATTATTTTTTCAAGCGATTCAAGCACATATAGCGCAGAATCGGCCGATTGAATAAATTTTGATTTACTTGTGTCAAAAAAATGGGCATGAGCACCGACTCGCCGGGCATTATCTGCCGCTTGTACAATTTGTGCAGCATGCACATATTTTTTCGGATTCAACTCAAGCCATTTAAGCGCAGACGCTTCCCATTTATTCGCAACGCGGTCCATTTCATCCGCAAAAGGTTTTACTACGCCGAAAAAATCAGCTGCTTCTTTTGACTCTCTCCTCTCCTCGTAAATCAATTTTGCTTTTTTCACAAGTGACTGAAGTGTTTTTGTCTGTTCTGTAAGCTGCACTCCGCAATACCCCGTTTCTTTTACAATGACCCTGCCGCCGGTTTAAATGTTCCAACAAATGAAGGGGTTTCCGGTTCGCCGCATAGAAAGCGGGCTCCTTCTTCCACAAGCTTCATCCTATTTTGAATACGTTCTTTTTTTACATGAAGCTGAAATAATTGGCGTCCCCGTTCTGCTGCCACTTTTACTTGTATCATCTTTTCCAGTTCGAGTGTCTGCTGTTCAATTTCCGAAAGCTGAGCGATCCATTCTTCCTTCGTCATTCTACTCCACTCCTTTGCCTTGATGCTTATACGTATTCGCACTATCGATTTAAATACCTGCATCGTTGACAAAAGAAGTGGTGATCCGGCAAAGAAAGAAAAATTACGACAATATTATACATGCAAAATCAATGCATCCCTTAAAGAAAATAAACATGGACTATATTTTTGATTTAGCTATAATATACGCGAGCTTTCCATATACTTGTAAACTATATCTTTTCATCCTCTTTCTAATGGGAGCATACACTATGAAATAGTGTAGCTAATAAAGTGGTATTTTTCAATCATGCTGGGCAAAAAGATGGAAAATCATAATATAGCTTTCAAAACAAGCGATATGTCCATTCTTATGGTATGATATGAATGCAATAAAGGGGGGAAATTGATGGCCATCCGTTATCCAAATGGAAAAGAATATAGGCAGGCTCCACCTAATAAAAAAATGGAAAAACCGTTGAAAGATGCCACATTCAGCAACCGGGGCATGACGCTTGAAGAAGATATTAACGAGACGAATGCGTATTATTTAAACCGGGGAATTGCGGTCATTCATAAGAAACCTGTCCCCGTTCAAATTGTCCGTGTTGACTATCCTGCGAGAAGTGCCGCTGTTATTAAAGAAGCATATTTTAGACAGGCGTCTACAACAGATTACAACGGGGTTTATAAAGGGAGATACATTGATTTCGAAGCGAAAGAAACGAAGATAGCCTCTTCTTTTCCGCTTAAAAACTTTCACGAGCATCAGATCAATCATATGAAACAAGTAGAGTCGCACGGTGGAATTGCGTTTGTTATCATTCGCTTTTCAAAGACGGACGAGCTCTATTTCTTGCCGTTTCAGGCACTTTATACATTTTGGTGCCGAATGAATGAAGGAGGACGCAAGTCGATTACGAAAGACGAACTATCGGCATGCAGCATGCTGCTGCCACTTGGACTATCGCCCCGAATTCCATATCTGGACGCACTCGAACGCATGTATTTTTAACATTTTGAAAGTGAGGAACGAAGACATATGTCTGAAGAATACAAATCTAGAACTGAAAAGCGGAGCCAGCAGCGAAAAAAAACGGCCCGCAAAACGAAAAAGTCAAAACAGAAAAAAACATCAGCAAATAAAAAGCGGTCCATTGTCAAGAGAATTTTGCTTGCCATGGTTCTTCTCGCCTTCTTAACACTGGCAGGCGGCATTGGTTTGTTTGCATATTTCGTTAAGGATGCTCCAGAAATTGATGCTGCGCTTTTACGCGATCCAATTTCTTCAAAAATTAATGATGATAATGGTGACCTCTTGACGAATGTCGGCTCCGAGCGGCGCGACTATGTGAAATATGCTGATATCCCAGTTCTAGTACGGGATGCCGTTTTAGCTACAGAAGACGCCCGCTTTTTTGAACATAGAGGCATTGACCCGATACGCCTCGGAGGCGCTGTATTAAAGAACGTCACAGACGGTTTCGGTTCACAGGGCGCCAGTACAATCACCCAGCAAGTCGTGAAAATGTCGTTTTTAACACAGGATAAAACGCTAAAACGGAAAGCGCAGGAAGCATGGCTTGCGTATAAGTTAGAACAAGCGTACACGAAAGAAGAAATTTTCGAAATGTACGTAAATAAAGTGTACATGTCTGATAGTATTAATGGAATCAAGGCCGCAGCTGACTATTATTTTAGCAAAGAGTTAAGCGAATTGACACTGCAGGAAGCCGCTTATCTTGCAGGTATGCCGCAAAGCCCGAATAACTACAATGCTTTCGATAATCCGGAACGTGGTGAAAAACGGAAAGACGTCGTTTTATCACTCATGAACCAGCACGATAAAATTACAAAAGCCGAAATGACTGAAGCGCAAAATCAACATATTACCGATTCATTGATTGAACAAGTCAATGATTCAGGTGTTCAAAAAGAATATGACTCATATGTGGACCTCGTAATCGAGGAGGTCGAAGAAATGGGCTACAACGCCTACACTGACGGTTTGATCATTGAAACAACGCTCGATAAAGACGCACAGCTTTTTATGGATAAACTATTAAACAGTGATGAATATATTAATTATCCAAGTGAGTTGTTCCAGGCAGGAATTGCTTTAACGGATACTCAAACGGGTGAAATACGTGCCATTGGCGGAGGACGGAATCAAGAAGTACAGCGCGGCATTAACTACGCGACAGATATTAAGCGCCAGCCAGGTTCTACGATTAAACCAATACTTGATTATGGTCCAGCGATTGAGCATTTAAAATGGTCGACGTATGAACAGGTAGAAGACAGCCCGTTCAATTACCCTGGCGGCGGCTCTGTTGGCAATGCGGGCGGTTCATATGCCGGGATGATGTCAATGCGTGATGCCCTTGTACGTTCTAAAAACACCCCAGCTGTCCGTACATTTTTGGACGTCGGTTATGAAGATGCATTTGAATTTGCAGCCGGACTGGGCATCAATTTAGAAAATGAATATCCATCTTATGCAATTGGCTCTATGGACGGAAAAGAAGCCATATCGCCGCTGCAAATGGCCGGTGCCTATGCTGCATTCGGAAACGGCGGAATCTATAACGAACCACATACGGTAAAGAAAATAACACTAGCGGATGGAACTGTTATTGAAAATGATGTGAAAACTGAGCCGGCAATGAGCGATTACACAGCATATATGATCACTGATATGTTAAAAGATGTAGTGGATCATGGTACTGGCACCGCGGCAAATATTCCATCACTTCATGTTGCCGGTAAAACCGGAACAACCAACTATACAGACGATGAGCTAGCACAATACAATTTCCCATCAAGCGCTTCGCCTGATGCATGGTTTGTTGGTTATACGACCAAATATACAGCTGCCATTTGGACGGGATACGAAAGCCGGACTGAGTATTTATCCAAAGACAGCCAGCAGATTGCAAAAGAATTGTTTAAAGAATTAATGACAGAAGTCTCTAAAAAAGTGGATACACCTGATTTTGACAAGCCAGACAGCGTCGTCGAGCTTCCAATTGTAAAAGGCTCAAATCCTGCTCAAGTTGCAGGAAGTGGTGTGGCGGACAGTGAAAAAACGTACGAATTGTTTGTACGCGGTGAACAGCCGAAACGATCTGCAAATGTTGTGAAAGAAGAAGAAACAGAGGAAGAGGAAACATCTTCCGGTGAAATCACTGACTTAAGTGCTACAGCCGATGCAAGTGGCAATATTTCTGTCTCCTGGTCCTTCAGCGGCGAAGGTACACCTTCATTCACCGTATCAAACGGATCAGAGACACAGTCGATCGGCGGCTTCTCAACCGTATTTGGCGGCGGACAGCCCGGTCAAACATATTCGATCACCGTAACCGCGATTGTCGATGGAGAAAGTGTTGATTCCTCCTCAACTTCTGTTACGGTACCTGGCGGACAACCAATTAATCCGGAACAGCCAGATGATGACACGGAACAACCGGGTGATGAGACAGAACAACCGGAACCTGATTCTGGTCAACCAGAACCAGGCACTCCATCGGATAATGATAATGGCAATGGTAATAGCGGCAATAATGGCAACGGCAGTAATAACGGAAATGGAAATGGAAACGGGAATAATAACGGAAACGGGAATAACGGAAATAGTAATACTGGAAATGGAAATACTGGAAATGGAAGCAGCAGCGGCAGTACGCAAAGTAACAACGACCAGCCACCTGCTGTAACAGAACCAGAAACGGTACCAGAGTCAGAATAAGAGAAAAGCGGCCTTATATGATAATAAGGTCGCTTTTTTATCGTTTTCGTATTGCGTGGACTGCTGCCGCTTTTCGCTGTTCATTCATCAGTTCCATCAGCTGCCGAAATGCCGCATATGTGTATGGGCGAGCCGTAATAAATTGAAATCTCTCATGAAAATTAATGGGCTTTACTTCTAAATCTTTTTCTTTTTGCTCCCAAAGAGCTGGGGCTGCCGGCTGCCCATTTGTCCAAAACAATGCCATAAAAAAGAGCGCTAGAAGTGTATTCATCTCTTCCTGCACATCTTTTTGACGCCGGCAATGCTTTTCTTCTAAGACAGTAGTTGTACGCACCCACGCATTCATTACTTCTTCCAGACCATGCCCTCGTTCAAGCCAGGGTGTTTTATTCCCTTTCAACTCGTAAAGAAAATAAGGAAATTGGTCAATTGCTTTCGGGATCGTTGCGTGTTCTTCATCAGAGAAAAATCGAAGCGGCGGCGCCAGCGTGATTTTCTTCATCACGCGCCTGCCTTTCGTTTCATCCGTTTTTTTCCTTCTCTGCATAATTCTAAAAGTGGGCATTCTGGACAATTCGGCGATTGGGCTTTACAGTGGTAACGGCCGAAAAAAATCATTCGGTGATGCGTTACAGACCATTCATCCATTGGAATTTTCTTCATTAACGTCTCTTCAACTTGAGTCACATTATCTTTCCAGCGGCAAAAACCCAGGCGTTTCGATACGCGCTCTACATGCGTATCAACCGCAATTGCCGGAACGCCAAACGCAACCGATGCGACTACATTTGCTGTTTTACGGCCGACGCCAGGCAATTTTACCAGCCCCTCCTGCGTTTCCGGCACTTTCCCGTTTAGTTCCTCAATCAACATATGAGACAATTTTTGAATGTTTTTCGCTTTATTCCGGTAGAGTCCGATTGAGCGAATGTCTTGCTCCAATTCTTCCAGTGGCACAGAAATGTAATCTTCCGGTGTTTTATACTTTTCAAATAAACCTTTTGTTACTTTATTAACAAGTGCGTCTGTACATTGAGCAGACAATGCGACGGCAATGACAAGCTCAAACGGATTAGAATGATTCAGCTCGCAATGCGCATCCGGAAACATGTCCGCAAATGTATCAAGACAATGGCGTATTTCTTTTCTAGTCAGCAATTTGCATTCTCCTTACTGCTCAAGCCAATTATAAAATGGAACGGCATTTTCCGAACGGGACACCTGTTCAGTATTAGCCGGTTTACGGAATTTTCTTCCCTGTTCTCGTGCCTGTTCCACTGTTTTAATCCCTTGTTTTTTCCACTCGAATAAAATCCGGTCAATATACCGGAAATTTAATTTCATTGACAAAACCGCTTCACGGAGCGCCGCTTTAATGACGGCCGGATCGTGCTGGTCCTGGTCGATCCAGAGTGCTAATGTTTCACATTCAATTGCTGACAGCGGTCTGCCGAATTCTTCCTCAAACAGGCTGTACAAGTCTTTTTCTTCTGTCATCGCCTGCTGAAGAGACTCTCCTCGTGCGTCGGATTCAAATAATGCAGCAATTTTATTCCAGAGCGGTGTCAATGAATAAAATTCATACCCCGTCTGCTCTCCCTGTTCAATTGTAATCACTTGTTTTTGAATCATTTTTTTGACACATGCTGCACAATCTGAAGACGAAATTGTCATAAGACCAGACAAATCTTCAAAACTAGGGAATGAGATCCCCTTTTGGGAAAAGGAATAAATATGCAAAAGAACCATCATCTCTGTTTCATTTAACTGAAGCCGTCTATAGTTTTTGAGAAGAACGTTTGGAATGCTGGTCATCCCTTCTTCCATCCAGTTAATCAATATTTCTTTCTCTTTCATGATAACACTCCACCTCAAACACTTTTTACTGGCAATGGTTCATATTATACTAGCAGATACATAAAAAGAAAAGCCGCCCAAACGGACAGCTTCCCTTGTAAAATTACCCTTTTTTATGAGTGTTAACGTAATCCGCAATGCGTGCTGTTGCTTTTTCAAGCAGTTCAAGCGAGGTTGCATAAGAAAGACGGATGTTTGCTGGCGAGCCAAAGCCGCTCCCTGGTACAACGGCAACATTTGCTTCTTCAAGCAGTGCTGTCACGAAGTCATCAACAGCTGCATGCCCTGTTAATTTTGCTGCTTCCGTCACGTTCGGGAACAAATAAAATGCACCCTGCGGCTTTAAGCAAGTGACACCTGGAATAGCCGTCAGCTGCTCATGAATGATATTCAGCCGTTCCTGGAATGCTTTTTTCATTTCTTCAACAGGCGCCTGTGATCCTGTGTATGCTGCAATTGCTCCATATTGAGCCGTTGATGTAGGATTTGATGTTGAATGGCTGGCAAGGTCTGTCATTGCTTTAATGACCTGTGCATTGCCTGCCGCATAGCCAATACGCCATCCTGTCATCGAATGGGACTTTGAAACACCGTTAATGATAATCGTTTGTTCTTTAAGCTCTTGGGACAATTCTGCAATGGAAACGTGCTTATTGTCACCATAAACTAATTTTTCATAAATTTCATCGGATACGATCCAAATGTTTTTGCGCAGTGCCACTTCACCGAGCGCTTTCAATTCTTCTGCTGTATAAAGCATGCCAGTCGGATTCGATGGCGAGTTAATGATAACTGCTTTCGTTTTATCTGTAATCGCTGCTTCTAATTGTTTTGGTGTTATTTTAAACTCGTTTGATTCTTTTCCTTCCACGTACACAGGAACGCCGTCTGCAAGTTTTACCTGTTCAGGATAGCTGACCCAGTAAGGTGTTGGAATGATCACTTCATCGCCTTCATTTAAAATAACCTGAAATAGATTGTACAACGCATGTTTGGCACCAGTTGTGACGATAATTTCGTTTGGTTTATATGTAATCCCCTGATCTTCTTTAAATTTGCCGATGATTGCATCTTTCAATCCCGCGAGACCGCCTGCCGGTGTATATTTTGTCTGACCGTCTTTTAATGACTCATAAGCCGCTTCAATAATATGATCAGGCGTGTTAAAATCCGGTTCTCCGGCACCAAGACCAATAACATCAATACCTTGTGCTTTCATCTCTTTTGCTTTCGCTGTAATTGCTAATGTCGTTGACGGAGTTAATGCTTTTACGCGTTCTGCTAATTGTACATCCATGTAAATTCTCCATTCTGTTAAATGTTTTCGACTTTTCTCCACCATTTTCCGTCTTCGAACGATAAGTAATAATAATTTAATTTTCCTTTATCGTTTTTAAACGTGAACAGCCAGACAGGTGTTTCTTTTTCCATACCCAGTGTGAGTGTAAGGATTTCCGCCTTGCCTGATTCCTCTCTGAATAGAGCACGCGCTTCTTTTTCCGTAACTCCCTGAGCAAGCGGCTTTAAAACCGGTTCAGACTTGCCATCTTCTGCAATCCAGACCGCAACATTTTGGCCGCTTTTGTCTTTCCCTGTCACCGTATAATATGCAGTTGTTCCATTGTACAGATACACCTCTTCAACTTCGGTAAGAGCTGTTCTTTCTTTCGCTTCCTGTACAGCGGTCATCTTTGCTTTTTCATACGGTTTTTGTGCATTATTATACATGATTCCGACAATTCCTGCAATAACAGCTATGGTAATACCGATTATTATAAACCATTTTTTAAAATTCGTTCGCATATTCATCACTTCTTATGTTCTGTAAATGGTAAAAACGGCTTTTGATTTATCTTCAGGATCCAGCGCCAGACCAAACATTAAATTTTCACGCTTTAGCGTCCGGTTTAACGTATCGACGAGCTTATATAAATCGCCATTATGTTCAACCGTCACTGTTGATAAAACATCAATTTTCGACTCCATACGAATCCCTCCTGTAGGCATTATAGCAGGAATAGCCGCCCAGTTTGCAACTATTTTTCATTGGGCAGCCATTTTTCAATTAGCTCAATTGTGCCCGTAATATCTTCCTCAATAGCTTGAACATCCGGAATTGACTGTAAAAATGACTTTCCATAGCGGCTAGAGACAATTCTGCGGTCAAAAATAACGGCTATGCCCCGATCAGACTGCGTACGAATAAGACGGCCAAAACCCTGCCGGAACCGGATAATGGCTTGTGGCAGTGAATAAGCCGAAAACGGGTTTATCCCATCTTCCCTAAGCTGCCTGCTTTTAGCAGACACAAATGGGTCATCTGGCGGTGCAAAGGGAAGTCTAACAATAAATAAGACCGATAGATCTTCACCAGGAATATCGATCCCTTCCCAAAACGCCCCGGTTCCGAGCAAAATGGCTTTATCATATTGGCGAAAATTTTTAGTGAGTCTTGTCACACTACCATTTGTAATTCCTTGCGCAATAATGGCGTAATCATCCAGCAGTCCCGTATCACGTATATAATCGTATGTTTTCTTTAAAATATCAAAAGAGGTAAACAATACAAGCATTCGACCGCCAGCCGATTCTGCAGCCGCGATAATATAATCTGCAACAGCCGCCGCATAAACGTCGCTATCAACCTCGTTCACTTCCGGCACATCATTCGGAATGACGACACGGCAGTTCTCCGCATAATTAAACGGTGAATTCACCACGCACTCATTATATGAATACTGCGTCAGGCCTATTTCATTCGCAAAAAATCGAAATGAGTTTTCTACTGTTAAAGTCGCGGACGTAAACACAACATGGTGGCGATCGAGCAAATAATCTTTAATGAGCGCACCTGCATGAATGGGCTGCGTACGGATCACAAACGTGTTCATAAGCGATCGAACATCCCCTTCCATCCAGACAACATCGCCATCATCCGGACGGAACAGAAGCTCAAATAAACATTCGTTCCATTTCCTGCACCGTTCAAGTATGGCTGCCGCATCATCCACAAACAATTCATCACGCGCTTGCAGCTCCCCGCGAATCTGCGCTAATGGTGTGATCTTTTTAGACATTGCCTCTATAAATAAAGACACCTCTTTATAAATACGTTCCGCTCCCCACTCAATCTGCTGCCATGCTGCTGTTTGACGTGTGTCATCATCAATCGCCATTTGCCGCTTTGACTGTGCGGTCCGCTTCGTTTTTTCTTCAAAGAAAGCTGAAACCGATGTAAACCATTCCTCCGCTTCCATTAAAACGGCAGCCATTTGCCGCACCAGTTCATAAGAAGATTGGACAGACAGATGTTTATTTTCAATGCGCTCCAGTTGATAAAGAAGCCGTTTTTCATCTGCTGTACCTATTTTTCCAAGCATAAACTTTAACTGTGAAAGCGACAGCTCTTTCCCAAGCCGCTCCCTCGCCGCTTTTTCAAATTGATGCGCTTCATCAACAATGATATGACCGTTTTTAGGGAGCAGCGGCCGCTCTGATTTGATATCCGCGATTAAAAACGAATGATTGGTAACAATGATATCAGCATTTGCGGCAACATCTTTGGCGTACAAGAAAAAGTCATGAGAACGCCACGCCTGTTTCGATTTGTTCAAATAATCGTCCACCTGGCATACTTCTTCCCATAAGAGCAGCCCGCCTGATGACAAATTCAACTCGTCACCATCCCCGGTCATCGTTTCAAGAAGCCAGACGAGAATTTGCATTTTGGCAATTGTCCGGTCATAGTTTGTTTCCCTTTCCTTCAGCGCCCGAACAAAACGGGATAAATCAAGATAATGCCGCTTCCCTTTCAGTACTGCCGTTTTCACCTCAAATGGAAGCATTGTCTTTATTTTTTTCAGTTCACGTTCAAGAAGCTGATGCTGTAACAGCACCGTATACGTTGAAATAACGACAGGTTTCCCTGACTGTCGGCTTTTATAAACCGACGGCAAAAGGTACGCAAGTGACTTTCCTGTCCCAGTGCCTGCTTCAATGACAGTATGAACGCCGCTCTCAAATGATTTTTGAACCGCATTCATCATTTCCATCTGTCCGTCACGCCGTTCAATCCCCGGCATACCCGATAATAAAGACCACTTTGCTTCCTCCTCTTCCGGAAACAAAGTATCTTCATTCGGTTCTCTTTTTAAAGGCCTCTCTTTTTTTCTAAGGCCAAGTCCCCGGTAAACAGTCCATTCCTCCGGGAGCGTTTCAATCCTCATTTTTTTTTGTGCAGCAATACGTGCAAGCAGCACATGAATATCACTTTTCAGCCCGATTGAAAGCTTTGTCAGCCGCTCAACCGTCACGAGAGGCAGGCGCTCAAGACGCTCCATCAGCTTCAGGAAAAGCTGAGCTGTCGCATATGCATCACTGTCCGCGCGATGAGGCTGCCCATGATTCAGATCAAATTGGCCAGATAAGTCACTAAGCTTATAGCTGTCAGCCGCAGGAAGCACGATTTTTGCTAATTCCACTGTATCGATCAGAAGTCCGTCAAATGCTGGATAACCAGCCTCCTTGAACTCTTCATTTAAAAACGTCACATCAAACGTCACATTATGCGCGACAAAGATTGCATCTTCCAGCCACTCTCTAAACCGTCCTGCTTCGTCCAAAAAAGCCGGGGCCCCCCGTACCATTTCATCATCGATTCCGGTCAGTTCTTGAATAAACGGCGGAATGGGTGCGTGCGGATTTAAATACGTATCGTATTGTTTTGTTATGATCCCTTTTTCAATTAAAACAAACGCCGCCTGCATGATACGACCTCCGCTTGCATGAGAGTGACCAGTCGTTTCAAAATCAGCCACGACAAATCGCAAATCATTGTTCACGTCAAACACACCTTTTAGTAAATTCCTTCTCAGTTTACCATAAAAAAGACCGCTGCACGCACAGCGGTCTTTCATTTACATTATCGTTGCAGCCGGCTCTTGGTGAAGCATGTCCACAATTCGATTATCTTTATCCATAATGAGCACTTTTGGCTTATGGTCTTTTACTTTTTCTTCTGCTACCATCACATACGAAATGATAATAACCGTGTCTCCTGGCTGAACAAGGCGGGCGGCTGCTCCGTTTAAACAGATCACGCCACTTCCCCGCTCTCCCGGAATAATATATGTTTCAAGGCGGGCGCCGTTATTGTTGTTGACAATTTGTACTTTTTCATTTGCCAACATACCGGCTTCATCCAGCAAATCTTCATCAATTGTAATACTGCCGACGTAGTTTAAATTTGCTTCTGTCACCGTTGCACGGTGAATTTTGCCGTTCATCATTGTACGAAACATTATGCTCTTCCTTTCACAGTAAAAATGATGTTATCAATTAAACGGGCATTTTTATATTGAACCGCAGCCGCTGCAATTATCGTTCCTGTTGCCCTCTGAATGGGTTCAAGCTCTGGATAGGCTAAAATTTCGAGATATTCAATCTCTGCGCCTGAGTGTAAATTCAAATAGTCAATGGCCTGTTCTCTTACACGTTCAATCCTTGTTTCCCCACTGTCAATCGATTCTTTTAAACGTGATAATGACTGATAAAGCGCCGGTGCTCTTTCTCTTTCTTCCGGCTGTAAATAAACATTTCGTGAACTTTTAGCGAGTCCGTCTTCTTCCCTGACTGTTTCGACACCATGAATTGTTACAGGCACGTTTAATGAATCAACAAGACCATATATAACAGCAAGCTGCTGGGCATCTTTCTTTCCAAAATAAGCATTGTCCGGTTCAGTCATGTGAAACAGCTTCATCACGACGGTTGCAACGCCGTCAAAATGACCTTCCCGCTTTATTCCGCACAGAACGTTCGTCCGTTTTTTCACTGTTAGCGCAACGGCAGGTTCTTCGGGGTACATTTCATCCACTGATGGCATAAATAAATAATCAACACCCGAACTTTCAGCAAGTGCCGCATCCTTTTCTGGATCCCGTGGATACCGCTCAAAATCTTCATTAGGGCCAAATTGCAGCGGGTTAACGAAAATAGACATGATGACCGTATCATTTTCCTTCCGTGCCTTTTTAGCCAGTGTTAAATGCCCCTCATGCAAAAAACCCATTGTCGGCACAAACCCGATCGTATGGCCGTTCTTTTTATTATTGCGTACTATTTCTTTTAATTTTACGATTGAATCAACAATTATCATGAGTGGACGCCTCCATACAGCCGATCAAGTTCTTCCTCATTCATCGTGAATGTATGTTCATCAGAAGGAAATGCACCGTTCTTCACTTCAATCACGTAAGACTGAACGGCCGGTACGCCTTCCGTGTCAAAATTCGCGTAGCTTTTCACAAATTTTGCCGTCCGATCAACGCCGTAGCGCATAATATCATGATACACAAGCACCTGGCCATCCGTTTTTCCACCTGCACCAATGCCGATGACTGGAATCGCTAATGATTTTGTAATGGATTCCGCTACTTGATATGGAACACATTCAAGGACAATCATAAACGCGCCGGCCTGTTCCATTTCTTTTGCATCCTCGAGAAGTTTACGTGCCGCTTCGGCTGTTTTTCCCTGTACTTTATATCCACCCATCACACCGACAGACTGCGGGGTTAAGCCGAGGTGTGCACAAACAGGCACCCCAGCTTCTGTTAACTCACGGACTCGGTCAACAATTTCACCTGCGCCTTCAAGTTTTACAGCATCGGCTCCCGCTTCCTGCATTAACGCCCGAGCTGCCTTCATTGTTTCTTCTTTATTCACGTGATATGTCATAAATGGCATATCGGTAATCGTAAACGTGTTGCGCGCACCTCTTTTCACCGCTTTTGTATGGTGAATCACATCTGAAAGCGTTACCGAAACGGTTGATTCGTAGCCTAGAACAGTCATGCCGAGTGAATCGCCAACAAGAATGATATCTGCACCGCCAGACTGCGCATGCTTCGCAGATGGAAAATCATATGCGGTGATCATCGCAATTTTATCATTGTTCGTTTTCATTTTTAAAAAATCAGCTGTACGTTTCATTTAATCATCCTCCTTTTTTATCAGAGGAGACGAAACAACATAAAAGGGTCCTCCAAAGGCAGAAGGACCCGTTAACTACGGCTGGATGTTTCGACCCTCTGTCCCTGTCCGAATGGATCAAGGCAGTTTACGTCTTATTTTGTTTAAATAAACCCTTTGTAACGGTGCAGCTCTATTACGATACCGCCCGAGTCAAGTTCATTATAACAGCGTCACCCTTTTTTGACTATGAAAAATTACTGATCGATTTCAATATCTGCTGAATAAATATCATGAATCATTCCGTTTTCATCTTGTAATTTCAACACACCTTCATCGGTAATACCAAGCGCTTTTCCTCGAATGGTCCCAGTAACGGTCCGCGCTATAATATGACGCCCGATCGAGATTGCGTACGATTCCCATTTGTCTTTTATCAATCCAAAACCGTTCGTCATGTATTCATCATAGTACAACTCCAGGTTTTTCATAATCGCCTGTACCAATTTTGCACGCGGCACAGTTTCACCTTTTTCAATTGAAATCGACGTTGCGATATTTGAAAGTTCCTCCGGGAATTGACGCTGATTCACATTCATGCCAATTCCAATAATAATCGAGCGGATTTGATCTGAATCCGCCTGCAATTCGGTTAAGATGCCGGTTATTTTTTTTCCGTTTAATAAAATGTCATTTGGCCATTTAATTTCCGCCATCACACCTGCAGCATCACGGATCGCTTCAGTAACTGCAACTGCCGTAATGAGTGTAAATTGCGGCGCTTTATACGGGGGCAGATTTGGCTTCAAAATCAAGCTCATCCATATGCCAGTATACTTTGGAGAATGCCATTCTCTCGTCATCCGGCCCCGTCCTGCCGTCTGTTCTTCCGCGATTACAAGCGTGCCTTCTTCTGCTTCTTCGGCCAATTTATGCGCCTCTTTTTGTGTCGATTCAACACTTTCTATAAAAACGACTTTCTTGCCAAGACGAACTGTTTCAAGGCCGATCAACAGCTCATTTTCACTTACTTTATCCGGTTTAGACGTAATTCGGTATCCCTTTTTACGTACTGCCTCTAATTCAAACCCTTCCTGGCGGAGTGATTCAATATGCTTCCAAACAGCCGTACGTGAACAGCCGATAATATCGGCCAGCGCCTGTCCGGATACAAAATCCCCATCCGCTTTCGAAAATGCTTCAAGTAGTTTATGTTTTACAGACGACTGCACGACAGCAAAAACTCCTTTATTTGTTCTTTTGTGTTGTTAATTTCACGGTTCATAATCGCTTTTTCAACCAATTCCAAACACTCTTTTATCCAAGCCCCTCTCGGTTTCCCTGTCCATTCCATTAAATCAGACCCTGTTGCGTTGAGATCGCTTCGGCTTTTAATTGGCAGCGCATGCCACCTTGAAATAATATCCTTTGAAAAAGAGGGGCGCCCATCTAATACAGCCATTGCCTCTGCACAATCCACCGCTGCTTCAAGCTGCATTTCATATAGTAACAGATCGGTCCAGCCCTCTGTCAGAACCCGATTTAATGTACGCACCCCTTTTTCAATTCGTTTGACACGTCTACTGGACATTCGCCAGCCGCGTAAAAAATTAGTGATGTCTCCGGCTGCCGCTTCATATACAATAAGAATCCACATTTGGTTCACACTCAGCGGCTGCAGCTGAAGAGCTGCGATACGTTCAATGGTCTTTTTTTGTCCTGCAAGACCAGGCAAAAACGCATATAGACCTGTTTGAGCGATGATGGAAAGCCCGGCAGCTTTGTCAGGCGCACTAAGAAGTTTATCCATTTCATTTAATTTTCGTTCGACCGCAATATGAGACAAAAGGGGCGCATGATCGACCAAAGCCTTGCATGTTTTTGGATCGAGTTCGAACGATAGCTGACTCATGAATCTAGCGGCGCGCATCATACGAAGTGCATCTTCTGAAAAGCGTTCTGATGCATCGCCAACGGTCCGGATAATACCCTTAGTCAAATCGGGCTGTCCGTTAAATGGATCAATCAGTTTCCCCTCTGCCGTCATCGCAATTGCATTCATTGTAAAATCGCGGCGCTTTAAGTCATCATGAAGCGACCGGACGAACTTCACCTCGTCCGGCCTCCTAAAATCACTGTATTCTGACTCAGTACGAAATGTCGTTACTTCAAACCCGCAGCCATCGCGTAACACAAGAATTGTTCCATGTTCAATGCCAACGTCTATAGTATGCATAAAAATGGTTTTCACTTCGTTCGGCAAAGCCGAAGTGGCAATATCTATGTCATGGATCGGCCGATGCAAAAGTAAATCGCGAACCGCACCACCGACAAAATAAGCTTCATGACCCGATTCCTCAAGAGCTTGAATAATCGGGAGTGCTTCTTTAAAAAAAGGGTGATCAATCATGATGATCCTCCTTCAATAGACGATCATACACATGTTCATATTGTCCAACAATATCCGATGAATGAAAACGTGTCTGAACGGTTTCGATTGCTTGTTTTCTCATGGATTCATACAGTTGACGGTCGGTCAACAATGAGATGGCTGCAGCACTGATTGATTCAATATCGCCAACCGGACAAATAAAGCCATTTTTCCCATCCTCAATCACTTCAGGAATCCCGCCGGCATCCGTTCCAATGCAAGGGACGCCGCATGCCATCGCTTCTAGCGCAACGAGGCCAAAGCTTTCTTTTTCAGACAAAAGAAGCTTCAGGTCACTGATTCCATAAAGTTCCGCGAGATTATTCTGTTTACCAAGATACAGTACGCTGCCTTCTAGGCCAAGCGCTTCAACAAGGCGGCATACAACCGTCATTTCCGGTCCATCACCGACAAGAAGAAGTTTTGCGGGCATCTCATTTACAATTCTAGCAAACACATTAACTACGTCCGTTACCCTTTTTACGGGGCGGAAATTTGACACATGAATGACAACTTTTTCATTCTCTTCAATGCCGAATTCTTTTTTTAAATGTTGTGTGGATTCAGTTGGTCTGTATACGCGTTCGTCGATAAAATTATAGACCGTTTCAATTTTTTTATCAGGCTCAATGAGCTCGATTGTTTGATTCACAAGGGAATCGGACACCGCGGTTACCGCATCAGATTGTTCAATGCCAAATTTAATGGCCGAAGTAAGTGCTGAATCAGAACCTAGGACCGTAATATCAGTCCCGTGCAGCGTCGTTACAATTTTTACATTTGATTTTGCCATTTGCTTTCCTAAAATAGCGCATACTGCGTGCGGAATGGCATAGTGAACATGCAAAATATCAAGTTTTTCCCGATCAATTACGTCCGCCATCTTACTTGCAAGTGCAATATCGTATGGTGGATATTGAAAAACAGAGTATTGATTAACTTCGACTTGATGAAAGAAAATATTGTGGTACATCCTGTTCAACCGGAAAGGAACAGCAGATGTGATAAAGTGAATCGTATGCCCTTTTTCAGCGAGAAGCTTTCCCAGTTCCGTTGCGACAACGCCCGAGCCGCCTACTGTCGGATAGCACGTAATGCCAATATTAAGTCCCATTTTATTCCCCTGCCGTTCCCTCGCCCTGCTCTTCTAAAATCCCATTAATCAAAACACGTGCTGTACCAAGATTCGTCGCAAGCGGTACAGAATATACGTCACAAAGACGGACGAGTGCCGTAACATCAGGCTCATGAGGCTGGGCAGTTAGTGGATCACGGAAGAAGAAAACGAAATCCATTTCACCCCGGGCAATGCGTGCACCGATTTCCTGATCACCGCCAAGCGGACCTGATTGAAAACGGTGAATAGACAAGCCGGTCGCTTCCATAATTCTTGTCCCAGTTGTCCCGGTTGCGAATAATAAATGACTGCTAAATACTTTTTTATTCTCGGAGACAAACTGAATTAAATCGTCTTTCTTCTTATCGTGTGCAATGAGTGCAATATTCATTTGGCGCCTCCATTAATCCAAAATATTTTCAAGGCCGTACACGAGAGTTTTCGTTTTCATAACTGTTTCAACGCACACTTTTACACCTGACATAAATGATGCACGGTTGTATGAATCATGACGGAGCGTTAACGTTTCGCCGTCAGCACCGAACAGTACTTGCTGGTGAGCGATCAATCCGGGGAGCCGGACACTATGGATATGCATTCCGTTCATATTAGCACCACGTGCACCCTGGATCGTTTCTTTTTCATCCGGATGCCCCTGTTTCTTCGGCTGGCGCACTTCGTTAATCATTTGTGCTGTTTTCACAGCTGTGCCGGACGGTGCATCAAGTTTTTTATCATGATGCAATTCAATAATTTCGACATCTTGAAAATATTTTGCCGCCAATTGAGAAAACTTCATCATTAATACAGCTCCGATTGCAAAGTTTGGCGCAATGATACAGCCAAGCTCTTTCGATTCAGCAAGTTCTTTCAACTCTTCAAGTTGTTCATCCGTAAAACCAGTTGTACCGACAACAGGGCGAATCCCATGCTCAAGTGCTGTTTTCGTATGTACATATCCAAATTCAGGCGTCGTCAAATCAATTAGTACATCAGCTGGATGATCAGTGAAGCAGTCGCGCACATCCGTGTAAATGGGTGCGTCCGAACCTGAAAATCCAATGTCTGACAAAGTTTCTCCGCCGTGCTTCCGATCCAGTGCTGCTACAAGATCAAATTCAGGCGTCTCCATTACCATCTTCACTGCTTCTGTTCCCATGCGGCCTCGTGGCCCCGCTATAATGACACGAATACTGCTCAATTTTGTTCCTCCTCAATTTTCGTCCAACGATCTTTATCTCTCGTCTGGAATTTATTCATCACCCGGTCGTGTGCTGTCTGCAAATCAATATTAAGTGAGTTCGCTAGACAAATCGCCACAAATAGCACATCTCCGAGTTCTTCTTCGATTGTTTTTTCTTCTTCTGTTGATTTTTTAGGTTTTTCACCATAATAATGGTTTACTTCACGGGCAAGTTCCCCAAGTTCTTCTGTAAGACGCGCCATCATGGCTAGCGGGCTGAAATACCCTTCCTTAAACTGCCCGATGTAATCATCTACTTCTTTTTGCATCTTTCGCATTGATTTATCCATTTATGTCACCACTTTCTCCCCTTATATGTTACTAATTATAGGCGGACGGCGCAATTTTTTTCTTCTTTCCCGTTATAATAAGACCAAGGAGGGATTTTATGTGGTTCGGGATACGATTCAAAAATATACTTTTTATTTTAATCGGTTCAGCTGTTTTTTCATTTGGGCTCGTTCATTTTAACATGCAAAACAACCTTGCAGAAGGCGGGTTTACTGGTATTACACTTTTATTGTACAACCTATTTGGTATTGAACCGTCCTATTCCAACCTAGTGTTGAACATTCCACTCTTTTTTATTGGCTGGAAATTGCTCGGCCGTATATCGTTTTATTACACACTGATTGGTACATTCAGCGTCTCGCTTTTTTTATGGATTTTTCAGCGCTGGCAGTTTAATATCCCGCTCCGTGATGATTTGTTTTTAGCCTCCCTGTTTGCAGGTCTGTGTCTTGGCGTCGGGCTTGGAATTACGTTCCGCTATGGCGGGACAACAGGAGGGGTCGATATCATCGCAAGACTTTTACACAAATACCGCCAAATCAGCATGGGAAAAACAATGTTTTTATTTGATGCTTGCGTCATTGCTGCATCTGTTTTAACCTACATCGATTATCGTGAAGCAATGTATACACTTGTTGCCGTTTTTACAGGGGCGCGAGTCATTGACTTTATGCAAGAAGGTGCATATGCAGCACGCGGAGCAATGATTATTTCCAATCATCATGAAGATATTGCAGAGGAAATCAATAAGCGGATGGACCGGGGTGTAACGATTTTAAAGGGATACGGCTCCTATACAAAAGAACCGCGCGAAGTGTTGTACTGCGTCGTTGGCAAAAATGAAATCGTCCGGCTGAAAAACATCATCCACGCAGTAGACCCGTCTGCATTTGTATCCGTTACCGTCGTACATGACGTCTTCGGTGAAGGTTTTACTCTCGATGAAAATAAACAACCGATTCAATAACTTGATATTGCCTATAAAAAAGCACCGGAATCTATAACGATTCCGGTGCTTTTATTTTAATCTTCACTTTGCTGCATGCCTGTATACATTAAGATTAAACGAACAAGCTCAAGTACAGCAACTGCTGCTGCAGCCACATACGTCATCGCTGCAGCATTTAACACTTTTCGCGCTTCCCGTTCTTCATCGTTCCGGATAATGCCAGAAGCGACGATTTGGTCCATCGCTCGGTTTGAGGCATTAAACTCAACCGGCAGCGTAATAACCTGGAACAAGACACCAGCCGCCATTAATACGATACCGAGAAGAAGCATATTAGACATTGTCGTAAATATACCAATCATAATGAAAATCCATGACATATTTGAACTAATGTTTGCAATTGGTACTAAAGCGTGGCGAAAACGAAGGAACGAATACGCTTCTTTATCTTGAATTGCGTGTCCGACTTCATGGGCTGCTACAGCGGCACCGGCAATGGAATGGCCGTGATAATTATCCGGTGACAAATGAACCGACTTTGTTATCGGGTTATAATGGTCACTTAAAAAGCCGTGTGATTCATGCACTGTTACGTTCTGCAGTCCGTTATCGTCCAGAATGCGTCTCGCTGCTTCTGCACCGGTAATGCCTGTTGAAACGGATACTCGTGAATATTTTTTATACGTACTTTTCACCTTAAGCTGTGCCCAAATTGGGACGATAATAATGATCGCAAAATAAATAAGCCAGATCATTTAATTCCATCTACCTCCATATATACTGTCGTATTTTGTTACTCATATTGTACCGATAAATACCCCTATACGTCAATGTTTACGCTTCGTCTGTTTTTCTTTTTTCATCGCATTATATTTTTTTCGCCCTGTATAAATAAGCGATGAAATAATCACACCGCCGGTCAGTGCCGTCACATGTACAAGCTGTTCTTTTTGCTCCAGTTTCATCTCTTCAGCGCTGCTTACTGGAACAAATACGAGAAGGAAACTCCATAAAAAGGCGATGATTTTTTCCATCTCCACTCCTCCCATCCATTCCTAACATTATATGCAGATGGGATGAAAAAAGATGATATTTTATCGCCAGATTGTCCGGTTCCTTCTCACGCACATATACCAGGTTACAAAGATTGATCCGATGCTTAGCCAGAATGTAAAGTAGCCAATTTCTTGAATATATAAGTGGAGTTGTGAATAAACAGGATATTGCATATATACGTAGTCAATGATTTCATTATGAAGAGTCCAAAGGGCAGCAACGATGAGATGAATGACTTTTACTTGAAAAAAAGGCGCATATAGCATTCCTTGGACAGCCATAATAAAATGTGATGCGACTAACATCCAGCCGAGCCATGATAAATTTCCTGTTACAAATAATGTAAAAATATTCATTGCTACAGCCCAAATTCCATACTTAAACAGTGTCATGACGGCAAGTGCCTGAACAAGTCCCCATGACCGGCCGATTAATAAACCAAAGATCGCGATCGTAAAAAACAAACTTGCTGTGGGGCTGTCTGGAACAAATGGCAAAAAAACCGCCGGTGTCTGCCTTAATTGCGGCATGTACCAAATGTAACCATAAATCGTTCCTGCTAAATTGCTTAGAAACAGCACCCACATAAATGCGCGATTCGATAAAAGGAAGTATAACATGCACCATCCTCCTTCATAATAAAAAAGACTGCCGAACAATTCGGACAGTCCTTTCTTTTCCTTATTTTGCTTCAAGCGTTGAAATGAATTCAGACAATTTAGCAAGGTCTTCGTCGTTGCCTTTATACATTCCCGGCGGCATTTTTCCTACACCGTTTTTCGCAATGTCGGCAACTTCTTCAGCAGTCAAGCCTGTACCAACTAATGATGGTGCAGCAGAACCGCCGGCTAAATTATCACCGTGACAGTTAATACAGCCGTTTTCTTCATAGACCACAAAGCCGTCAGAACTTGTATCGATTTCTGCTTCTTCAACGATTTTACCCATCGCTTCTTTTGCTTCCCAGTCTACTGCGACAACTGACTCCCATGTAAGGAAGATAATTGATGCGATAGATAAGAGCATAAAGCCAGTTGCAAATGGACGTTGAGTCGGACGGCGTTTTGGACCGCGATCAATAAATGGCGCAAGCATTAGTGCACCAAATGCTAGTCCTGGAATAATAAATGCACCAATGATATTGTACGGACCTGATGCATATGTGTATTTAAGTAATTGATACAAGAATAAGAAATACCAGTCTGGCAATGGAAGATAGCCTGTATCTGTCGGATCTGCCACACGCTCAAGCGGTGATGGATGGGCGATTGTTAAGCAGAGGTAACCGATAAGGAAGACAGCTCCCACCATCCATTCCTTCAAAAGGAAGTTAGGCCAGAAAGCTTCCGTTTTACCTGGATATTCAGAATAATCTTTCGGAATATTTGGTTTGCGTTCAGCCGGTACACGTGAGTCACCGACGAACTTCATCCCTTTTCCACGATGCATTGCGTCCCCCTCCTTCTTTTTAAAGAATAATGATTAAATTATTTTTTACAACGGTCCTGAAATACCCTGTTTACGGATCATTAAGAAGTGAGCTCCCATTAAGCCAAGCAGAGCAGCAGGCAGGAAGAACACATGAATTGCAAAGAAACGAGTCAGTGTTTGCGCACCAACAATGTCAGGATGTCCAGCAAGCAAAACTTTCAATTCATGACCAATCAGCGGTGTCGAAGCCGCAATCTCAATTCCTACTTTTGTAGCAAATAATGCTTTCATATCCCAAGGGAGCAGGTATCCTGTGAAACCAAGACCGAGCATGACGAAGAAAATCAATACGCCGACAACCCAGTTCAATTCACGCGGTTTTTTGTATGCCCCCTGGAAGAATACACGTAATGTATGTAAAAACATCATAACAATTACAAGGCTTGCACCCCAGTGATGCATACCACGTACAATGACACCAAACGCAACTTCATTTTGTAGATAATATACAGATTCCCATGCATTTTTAATGTCCGGTACGTAATACATTGTTAAAAACATACCTGACAAAATTTGAATGACAGTGACGAAGAATGTCAGTCCGCCAAAGCAATATACGAACGCCGAAAAATGATGGGCCGGGTTTACGTGCTCAGGCACTTCGTGGTCGGCAATATCGCGCCACAAAGGCGTAATATCGAGACGTTCATCAACCCAGTCATAAATTTTATTGAGCATTTATTACGCCTCCTTTACACGTTGTTTGCCTGTGGTTTGCCGAGTTGCAGCAATCCGTCTTTTTCGGCTGTTGGATAAACATCAAGCGGTTTCAATGGCGGTGTACCAGGAACGTTTTTCCCGCTCTTTTCGTACAAACCATTGTGGCAAGGACAGAAGAACTGGTTTTTATGATCGTTCCCTTCCCAGCTCACTGTACAGCCAAGATGCTTACATACCGGTGACAACGCTACGATTTCGCCTTTGTTGTTTTTGTAAACCCAGGCAGTACTTGTCACTTCGGAAGTGTACCATGCATCTTTCTGCTCGTAAGAAAAGTCTACGCGCACAGGTGTTTCTGTTAATTCAGATACTTTTTGCTGTGTCGGATGGTAATCGCCGGCTGCTTCCCCTTTCAGCACTGGATCTACAGCGAAACGCACCATCGGCATCAACATGCCCGCTGCCATGAAACCGCCTACACCGGTTAGCGTGTAGTTTAGAAACTGGCGTCGTGAAACAGGTTGTTTACTCATTCTTTTCCCCCCTCTATACAATAAGCTTCGCCCACGATGGACCTTGTATGAGCATAAACATAAACTAGGACACCATTATGATAATCTATCCAGCTAAACAGGTCAATATTAACAGGAATTAAAAGGTTTATAGAGTGTGACGATTTTTCGAATTATGAGAGATTTGCCTGCCATTTTTGCACGATGATATTGACAATTTGCTTTGCTTGGTTTTCAATCAGTGAGTATTTCATCGAATCTTCCATATCGCCGAGCGGAACAGACGGTATCCATATGACAGAACCGCTCACATTCTCTTCTTCCTGTCTCCATGAGCTGTCTGACGTAAAAAAGAAAATGTGCTTAAATCCGGTCTCTTTCAATCGGTCAGCCCATTGTGCTGCATCAGCAACTTTTTCTGCACGATCCGGTAAATACGCGTTAGCTGGCGTCACAAGAAGCCGGCCTTTAAATTGTTTTTCAAGAAAAGCAACGAGCAGCTGAATAAATTCATTTTGTTCCGCTGCATGAATCATCCCCGGACCAAAATCAGCCGGGATCAATGGCACAATTGCCGTGTCAATATATTCTTTTTGCTGTAAAAATAAAGCGGTATCTTTGCCATTCCAGTTCATTTTCTTCACCTCTTTTTTCATCATACACCCGCTATTCTTTCGTTGCAAACATAAGTGCGGGTTTCGTTGCAAAAGAAAACGCCTGATTATACCTCAGACGTTTTAATATGATTCATTAATTCATACAGCTGCTCTGTCAGCTGCAAAAATTCTTCTTTATCACCACTATCAAGTGCTGCATCGATTTTTTCATTAAGCCTTTTACGCTGAAAGTCGTAGACGCTCCACTTTAAAAACTGTTCCGCGAGTTCTTTTTCCTTTTCTGTCAGCCTCGTCCTCTTCGGCATAAACGGATTTTCTTCCCGGACAGCTGCATAATGATGTGACTGCGGAGCACCGTAAAATTTTAATTCAATAAAAATATCTTCTTCTTTATTTAACCGAATGTCATGGAAAGATTTTTCCGCATCGGTTGTCATAATATTATCTTTAAAAAAACGAAACGGAGCACTGTCAACACAGTGGGCCGACATGATCATCCCGCGGGGACAATATTGCGCATCATCTACAAAATGGACGTTCTCCATCAATTGATCATGACTCATCAAATAATTTAAAATCCAGACAGATTCTCTTCTTTTCAACTGATAATGATTTAAAAACCAGCGGATAAAATCCTTTTTCTCATGAACGGAAACCGGGGCTGCCATCATCATCATCTCCTCTGTCATTTATTATATATCTGTTTTTAATCGTTCAACAACTTCCATCCATTCATCATTCATCGGCTCTTCCTTCATCAATAATTCGAATACGCGAAGTGCTTCACTGCGCTTTCCTTCCTCCATCAAAAAGTAGCCGTAGTCCGATAAAAACTCTGAGTTTTCCTTTAAAACAGGGAACAATTCCACATATAACGCTGCTGCTTCTTTATATTCTTCGAGACGCTCCGCCGCCCGTGCAGCATCCCATAATAGAAGCGGTTCAGCGCTGCCGGATTCACGGAACATCGATGTGATTTCAAGTATACCCGTGTAATCTTCGCGTTTTCGCAACAGCGCATTTAGTGAAAGAGCGGCTTCCGTATACTCCGGATCAAGTGCCAGCGATTCCCTCAGATGAGATTCAGCCTCTTCTTCCAGGCCGCTTTTCATCGCCAGCTTTCCGGCTAATAAAAACAATTCTTTTTGATATGCGTCACGTGCAATTCCGGATCTGGCCGCTTCTAGCGCCGGCATCATTTCTTCTTCCATTTCATAGGCCCGTGCGAGGTGTAAATAAATAGAATGGTAGTCAGGATCCAGCTCCGCCGCTTCCGTCAGTTTAATTGCCGCTGTTTTGTACTGTCCTGCTTGATAAGCGGTAAACCCGTACATGAACAATGTGTCGACATCCATTTTCATGTCGAGTGCTTTTTTAAAATGTGGAAGACTTTCTTCAAATGCTCCTCCCGCACTGTATGATTCCGCCAGCCGCTTGTGAATGGAAATACCTGCGATCTCTGTTTTGTTTTCTTCTAATAGGATTTCGTATTGCCGCACCGCTTCTAAAAATTTGCCTTCTTCGAGATACAATTCGCCAAGAGCAAGCGTAATGATCGGTTCATCCGGTTCTATTCGCTTTGCTTTTAATAATTTCTGTTCGCTTACTTCATATAACCCCTGCATTTGATATAAATCCGCTTGAACGAGAAGTGACCGCGTATAAAACGGATCTGTATCATCTATTTCATCCAAAATGAGAAGAGCTTCTTCTTCACGGTCCATTTCAACGAATGTTTCAGCTAGCAGCAGCGACAATTCACCTTCTCCTGGAAATAAGGCAAGCAATGTCTCAAAAAGCTGCCTTGCTTCATCTAGAAAACCAAGCTGGAGCAATTGTTCACCAAGCATAAATTGTTCTTCCGCGTCGCTCGAGGCGAGCACCTGCTCATACAATGAAGACGCCTTGTCCATGTCCCCCTGTTCAAGGTGTGCGATCATTTTTTCCGCCTTCGTCATCACTATCGCCTCTTCTTTCATCAAACTTCCTCATTGTTTATATATTTTAATCAAACACAATCATTCCATCAACTTTTTCGCCTGTATGGATAATTCTACTTTATTATTTTAATCTCCTTCTTTTCAAAAACAGGAAAAAACGCCCCCGGAGAGGACGTTATTTCACAAGCTGATGTAAATGCTCAAAAAATTCCGGGTAGGAAACGGCTATAGCTTCTGGATCCTCTAATTCAACTTCTCCATCCGAAATTAATGAGGCAATCGCCATCACCATGCCGATTCGGTGGTCGCCATGGGATGAAACGGAGCCGCCATGCAGCTTTGATTTACCCCTGATGATCATGCCGTCATCGGTTGCTTCAATGTCAGCGCCGAGTTTTTTCAGCTCGTCGACTACTGTATCAATTCTGTTTGTTTCTTTTACCTTTAACTCTTCTGCATCACGGATGATCGTGTCACCTTCCGCCTGTGTTGCCAGCAAAGCAATGACTGGAATTTCATCGATTAGGCGCGGAATGAGTGAACCACTAATGACAGTTCCTTTTAAGTTAGAAGTGCGGACCGTAACGGTACCGATTTCTTCTCCTTCAGCAGGAGTTTTTTCAACTGTTATTTCGGCGCCCATTTGTTTAAACACATCGATTATCCCTGTACGTGTTTCGTTTAAACCTGTATTTTCCAGTACCACTTCACTGTTTGGCGCAATCGCAGCAGCGACCATAAAGAAGGCGGCAGAAGAAATATCACCAGGCACATATACATCTGTTCCTTTAAATTGCTGACCGCCTTTGATGATAATACGGTCACCTTCACGGCGGACACTGCCGCCAAACTGTTCAATCATTTTTTCTGTATGATCACGTGTTGCTTCCGGTTCAATAATGACCGATTCGCCGTCTGCCTGAAGCGCAGCAAATATAACAGCTGACTTTACCTGAGCGCTCGCAACTGGCAGCTTGTACTCCGTTGGCTGCAACTGGCGCCCGCGAATCGAAAGCGGAGTAAATCGTCCGTTGTCCCGCCCTGCAATATCAGCACCCATTGAAGCAAGCGGTACAGTTACACGATCCATTGGCCTTCTTGCAATTGATTCGTCACCGATCATGACAGAATGGAACGGGCGTCCAGCAAGAATCCCAAGCATCAGGCGCGTTGTTGTTCCGGAGTTGCCTGTATCAAGAATGGATGATGGTTCCTTTAATCCATCCCAGCCCGTTCCGTGAACGATTATTTCATTGTCTGTTTCTTCAATTTTCACACCGAGTTTGCGGAAACAGTCAATCGTGCTCAAACAGTCTTCTCCCTTTAAAAAGTGACGGATAACTGTTTTACCTTCTGACAGCGCGCCGAACATTACCGAACGGTGTGAGATTGATTTATCGCCCGGCACTTCAATTTTCCCGCCAAGAGACGGTTGTCCGAAATTCAGTTTCATCTATTCATGCCCTCATCTCTTATGCTAAAAATAAGTCGTACGTTGTTTTTTGTTCAATGCAGCTTTTCGCTCTCAATCTGTCTTTTTCGTTTTGAAAGCTGATAACGAGTACACCGTACACATCGTCACGGGTTTCCATAATGCGAATGTTTGTAATGCTGATTCGTTCTTCAGCCAAATAGCCAGTTAATTCTGAAATCACCCCGGGATAGTCGGGAACGTCAACATATAATTCGTAAAATGATGGAATTGCTCCTTGCGACCTTGCCGGAAGCGAATCGCGAAATGTTTTTGCATCATCGAAATAACGGTACAGACCATCCTCATCTTCTTTTTCCAAAATCGATAGGATTTCATTCATTTCATCACGCCAGTCCGAAAGAAGTGTTAACAAAATGTCTTTGTTATGAAGGGAAATATCCTTCCACATTTCAGGATTAGATGAAGCGATGCGCGTTATGTCGCGAAAACCACCTGCGGCGAGCCGTTCTATTAATGGGTTATCGTGATTGAATTTCCGTGCCTGATGGACGAGTGAAGCCGCAATTATATGAGGAAAGTGGCTGATAACACCCGTCATTTGATCGTGTTGTTCTGCGGTTACTTCCAATATTTTTGCACGTGTTCCTTCGAGCCACTTTTTCAAGATTGCAACGTGTTTTTCCTCTGCTGCGACTCCTGGAGTCAGCAAATAAAATGCATTTTCAAACAGCAGTTCCTTTGAGGCTGCAACCCCGCTTTTATGGGAGCCTGCCATAGGGTGGCCTCCAATAAACGCAATGCCGCGCTCTTCCAGGATGTGTGCCTTTTTCATAATACGGCTTTTTGTACTGCCAGTATCCGTGATCAAAACACCTATCTTTAATGGCAGCGACGCCAGACGCTCTATCATCTGTTCCGTCTGTAAAACCGGAACAGCGAGAATGATTAAGTCAGCACCGGCTGCACCAGATTCAAATGACGCTGCTTTTTCATCAATAATATTAAGCGCCTCCGCAAGTCCAAGCTCAGATTCACGCAAATCAAACCCGATAATATGTGCCTGCGGATGCGCTTTTTTCACTGCCTTGGCGAGTGATCCGCCAATTAAGCCGAGTCCGGCGATAAACACATTTCCTCTCATTACGGCGTGACACCTTCTATCTTTTAACAGTTTCTGCCAGAAAGCTTTTCATCGCCTTCATGACACCTTCATTTTGTTCTTTCGAGCCTACCGTCACGCGCACAGTACCCGGAATGCCAAGCGCAGCACCTGAGCGGACAATGTAGCCTTTAGACATTAAATATTCAAACAGCTCGTTACTGTCGCATTTAAAATCAATCAGAATAAAATTCGCTTCAGATGGATAGTACTCTAACTTTTCTTCACGGCAAAATGCATAAAACTGTTCAAGACCTGCTTTATTTTCCGTGCGGCACATTTCAATGAATGACTGATCGCTAATTCCCGCAGCTGCAGCTTTTTGCCCAAGAGAGTTGACATTAAATGGTTCCCGGACTGGATCAATCTGTGCGATCAAAGACTCATCGGCAAATCCGTAACCTACACGGAACGCTGCAAGTCCGTAAATTTTTGAAAATGTGCGAAGAACGATTACATTTTTATATTGTTTTACGATCTCAAGCGCATCATAATAATCGTCCGCAGTCACATATTCGTAGTATGCCTCATCAAGTACGACGAAGACATCATCAGGAACGCTGTCTAAAAATGCACGCAGCTGGGTGTCTGTAATATGAATACCAGTCGGGTTGTTCGGACTGCACAGCCAGACGATCGCTGTGTTTTCATCGATCGCATCCGCCATTTTGTCCAGATCATGTGCGCCGTTTACCAGCTCAACTTCTCGAACCTCTGCTCCTTCAACAACCGCATTGTGGCGGTACTGTGGAAACGTTGGAGTCGCCATCACCGTATTTTTACCAGGTTCCAGCATTGCACGAGAAATCATTAAAATGATTTCATCAGAGCCATTTCCGAAAATGAGCTGCTTTTCATCTATATTCAAAAATTCAGCCAGCTCAGTGCGTAGGCTGGTTGTATAACCATCTGGATAAATGGAGAATGAATCAGCATATGATCGGATGCATTCTCTCACTTTTTCAGAAGAACCAAACGGGTTCTCATTCGATGCAAGCTTCACAACCTCTTTAAGACCATATTCTTTTTTCACATCGTCTGTTGTACGGCCTGGCTGATAGGCTTTTAATGTTAACATTTGTTCTTTCCATTTCATACTATTAACTCCCCTTTCACTTTGTCGACTGCTGTAAGTCAGGACGCAACACAACTGCGCCATCTAAATACACATGTTGTATGTCTTTTTGTGCTTTATCTGTGTTTACATGCATCATAATTCGAATGCATTTCTCTAATCCGCCATTTATTGCCAGTTCCTGCATGCACATTACCGGAACATACTCCCATCCTTTCAGTTCACGAAGGGCACGTGCTGGAAACATGGCATCCAGATCATCTGTCGCCGAAATAAATGCCGAGCAAACAGTTTCGGGATCTATATTATTTTTTTCAATCATTTCAGCAATAAGGCGCTCAGTGGCCTGAACCATTTCTGCACTGTTGTTTTGTTCAACCGTTACAGCACCGCGAATTCCTCTTACCACTTGACTGCCTCCTTCCGAAAATGCTCATCAATTTTTTTCAATTCTTCTTTCGTCATATCAGTGACATACGGTTCGCCGATTTTCGACAACAATACGAAGCGAACCGTACCTCCGTACGCTTTTTTATCACGTGTCATCACATTATAAATGTCCTCAAACGAAAACAAAGTCCCTGAATCAACAGGATATCCGGCAGCTTTTAGCCATGCGGCAAACGATGGGATGTCGAATGCCAAACCGTTTTTTTCCACGGATGCATATAAAGCAAAGATCATCCCGCACGCAACGGCTTCCCCGTGTGCCACATTTCCGTAGCCTGATAATGCCTCTACCGCATGTCCGTATGTATGTCCGAAATTTAAATAGGCTCTTACACCGGTTTCCAGCTCATCCTCTTTCACGATTGCCCCTTTTATTTCAATACCTCGTTTCAAGCAATGTTCCAGAAATGAACCGTTTATATCAGACGCTGAATTTATGTTTGCCCGAATATCATGGTATAAAGCATCATCCGATATCAATGCGTGCTTAATTACTTCGGCAAAACCGCTTCTCTTTTCTTTTTCAGACAACGATTGTAAAAACACCGTATCAAATACGACAGCTTCTGGTTGATGAAATGCGCCGATCATGTTTTTACCGAGCGGATGATTGACAGCTGTTTTCCCACCGACTGCACTGTCATGGGCAAGAATAGTTGTTGGTACTTGAATAAATGGAATCCCGCGCATATAGGCTGCCGCGCAAAAACCGGCAAGATCTCCACATGCACCTCCTCCAAAAGCAACAACGAGTGAGTGCCTATCAAGTGCGCATTCAAGCATTCTTGTTAAACATTGCTCGAAAACGCTAAATGATTTAGCTGATTCTCCAGCAGGAACATCATGCCAGTCAGCCGGAATTTTCCCCGGCAGCGCAGACCTTAACCGTTCACCGTGAAGCGATCGCACAGATTCATCAGCAATTATAAATAAGCGCGTCGGCTGTTTAGCCATTTGTTCGATGAAAGGAGCAATCATTTCGACTGCTCCCTCACCGATGATGACAGGATATGTTTTTGCAGCTGTTTCAACCATCACCCGGTTCATTCATCAAAACCCCTTTGCGTATTGTTTATGTTCCTCAACCTGGCGAATGAGCGCATCCATGCGGTCGCCATTAAACTGTTCTAATACAGCCTGTGCCAATTCCCACGCGACAGCTGCTTCAGCAACAACAGCTGCTGCCGGTACAGCACAGCTGTCCGAGCGCTCTATGCTTGCTGTGAATGTTTCTTTTGTATCAATATCCACGCTTTCAAGCGGCTTGTAAAGTGTCGGAATCGGCTTCATCACACCACGGACAACAATCGGCATTCCGTTTGTCATTCCACCTTCAAATCCGCCGAGGCGATTCGTTTTCCGATAGAACCCTTCTTCTTTATTCCAGGCAATTTCGTCATGTACTTCACTGCCAAATTTACGTGCTGCTTCAAAACCGATGCCGATTTCTACCCCTTTAAATGCATTAATACTAACAATTGCAGCGGCAACTTTCGCGTCAAGCTTACGGTCGTAATGAACGTAGCTGCCAACGCCCACCGGCATTCCTTCCGCAATCACTTCCACAACACCACCGATAGAGTCACCATTTTTCTTTGCACTGTCAATGGCTTCGATCATCTTCTTGGCTGCTTCTTCGTCTAAACAGCGGACGGAAGATTCTTCACTCCGTTCCTGTAGTTCTTGAATTGAACCGAACGTTACGTTTTCCGCACGGATGCCTCCGATTTCAATAACATGTGATGCAATTTCAATACCCAGCAGCTTTAATAGTTTTTTCGCTGCTGCTCCTGCGGCAACACGAACCGTTGTTTCACGCGCAGATGAACGTTCAAGAACGTTCCGCATATCTCGATGACCATATTTAATACCACCATTTAAATCAGCATGTCCTGGGCGAGGGCGTGTAATCTGACGCTTTACTTCTTCTGCTGCATCTTCCCCATCAAGCGGTTCAATCCCCATAATTTTCGTCCAGTGTTTCCAATCGTCGTTCTCCACGACGAGCGTAACGGGAGAACCAAGCGTTTTGCCATGGCGCACACCTGATTTAATCGCAACTAAATCTTTTTCAATCTGCATGCGCCGTCCGCGTCCGTGCCCTTTTTGACGGCGCAGTAAGTCAGTGTTTATGTCTTCCGACAGAAGTTCCATTCCGGCCGGAAGCCCTTCTATAATCGCCGTCAATTGCGGCCCGTGTGATTCACCAGCTGTTAAATATCTCATTTTCCTGCTCCCTTCAGTACGTTAAAGCGGTTATGTACTACTATATCATATTTTCATTTTAATGGAACAGCCGATACGACTGTTTTTGAGAATTTTATCACAATTCGGTGTTTAATTGTGACAAATTTAAAAAGCCGGCACGCCGGCTTTATATTTTTTTATAAAAAAACGTATCTTCGGCTTCAAATCCGTACCGCTCTGGATTAAAAATCTGCTCGGTGCTGCCAACGAATAGTACACCGCCTGGCCGCAATGCAGCATTAAATTTTTGGTACAGTTCATCTTTCGCTTCTTCCGTAAAATAGATCATCACATTCCGGCAGACAATTAAATCATAACCGGAATCAAACCGGTCCGACAGCAAATTTTGCTGTTTAAATGCAACCGTCTTTTTAATGTCCTCGGCCACTTTAAAATACTGTCCCTCTTTATGAAAATATTTTTTCTTCACCGACTCGGGCACTTCCGCCAGTGCACGTTCTGAATAAAATCCAATTTTCGCTTTTTGAATAACGTTTAAATCGAGATCAGTTGCCTGTACCGCGACTTTCGAAAGCGGCATAATATTTGAAAGCACCATCGCAATCGTATAAGGCTCTTCCCCTGTCGAACAAGCGGCACTCCACACCTTTAGACGGCTGTTTTCTTTCATAAGGCGCGGCAGTATTTTTTCCTCCAGTACTTCCCACCGCTTTGCATTACGGTAAAATTCCGACACGTTGATCGTCATGCGATCCAAAAATTCATTCATCATATCTTGATTGCTGTTCAACGCGTCGAAAAATGTTGAAAAAGATTGATACCCTTTCTTTTCATAAAGTGAAGTTAACCGTCTCTTCATTTGTGCTTCTTTGTATAAAGCAAGATCTATTCCAGTTTTCTTTTTTATCGATAAGACAAATTGTCCATAATCGTTCATTTTCATCATCCTTTCCAAGCACCATACTTACTATTCATTATATCGGATTAGTGGGAAAGAAGTGGTAGTATTTTCACAAAAAAAAAGCTTTTGACCATTAAAAAGGCCAAAAGCATCTAAAATTAATAAACCCACTCGGAACCAGATTTATTGTAATCAGTTAGTTCTTCTTCTTTAAAGAAAATAGCAATCTCACGTTCAGCACTTTCTGGAGAGTCAGAACCATGAATTACATTTTTACCGACACTAATTGCATAATCACCGCGGATTGTCGCAGGCGCTGCCTCTTTCGGATTTGTTGAACCCATCATCTGGCGTGCTGTTGCTATTACATTTTCGCCTTCCCAAACCATTGCGAAAACCGGTCCTGATGTAATAAAGTCAACAAGTTCACCGAAGAAAGGACGCTCTTTATGCTCACCGTAATGCTGCTCTGCTGTCTCACGTGAAACTTGCATCAATTTCGCACCGACAAGGCGGAATCCTTTTTTTTCAAAACGTGCTGTGATCTCACCGATCAAACCGCGCTGTACGCCATCCGGCTTAATCATCAAATATGTTTTTTCCACTTTTCACCACTCCTGTTTTATGTATACCGCTTACATGCGGACATGATGAATCGTATCATTTTCATAGTGAATTTACAACGTATTCTTGGAAAAAATTAATATTTTCTTCGACCGATAAAATAGGCAATATCCCTTAGCGAGTTTCGATGACGGCCAGGAGGCAGCTCCTCCATAATCGCAAGCGCACGATCTAAATAGCGTCTGCTTAATTCATGAGAACGTTCAATGGCATCGCTTTGTTTTAATAGATGAATAATCTGATTGATATCTTGTCTATCTGTATGTGCGTGTACAGCTGTGATGCGCTCTTTTAAATCTTCATTCTCCATTGCATATAAAACAGGCAATGTAATATTCCCTTGCAGCAGATCACCGCCAGCCGGTTTTCCAAGGTCTTTTTCACTAGCTGTAAAATCAAGAATATCATCGGTAATTTGAAACGACATCCCTACATTATAGCCAAATTCATACAGCTTTTGATGAATTTGCGCAGGTGCTCCCGCAGCTATCGCGCCGAGCTGGCAGCTGGCAGCAATTAAAATCGCTGTTTTTCGTTTAATCCGGCGTAAATAGTCGCGTAAATTCTGTTCAAATCGATATTTATCCTGGATTTGCACAATTTCGCCAATACACAGTTCTGTCATCGTATGCGACAATATTCGATGTGCTTCTCGGTCTTCTACTTTCGTCATACATTCAAGAGCAGCGGCAAAGATAAAATCGCCTGTATACATCGCAATGCGGTTATCCCACTCCGCTTTCACTGTATGTTGGCCACGGCGTATGACTGCATCGTCAATCACATCATCGTGGACAAGTGAAGCCATATGTATAAGTTCGAGTGCAGCGGCTGCGAACTTGACACGATGGATATCATATTCGCCAAATTTCGCACCAAGAAGCAATAAAACCGGCCGAATACGTTTCCCACCGGCCTGAAGCAGATGAACAGACGCTTCTTCCAATACAGGTGAAATGGATTTCACAGCGCTTTCTAATTCTTTTTCAATTAAATCTATATCCGCTTTCATAAGCGAATAGATTAGTTTAATGTTCATTTTTTCTTCACCTGGCTCTTGATCTATTGTTTATTTCCATAATGCGTAGCTGCTACACCGCCTGTATGCGCCTTAAAACGCACATTTGTAAATCCAGCCTGCTGGAACATCCGGGCCAGTTCTTTCATATCCGGGAAATGACGGGCTGATTCTTGAAGCCATGAATACTCCTCGTAGCTTTTCGCAAACAAGCGGCCGATTGCTGGCATTATGTAGCGAAAATACAAGAAATACCCTTCTCTAAACACAGGCACTTCTGGTTGGCTCGTCTCGAGGCAAACCGCCATCCCACCCGGTTTTAAGACACGGTTCATTTCTTTTAACACTTGCATATAATCTGGGACATTACGAAGGCCAAAACCGATTGTCACATAATCAAATGTATTGTCTTCAAAAGGCAGTTCCATTGCGTTGCCGTGAATTAGCTCAACTTGATCAAGCGCTGCGGCTTTAATTTTTTCCTGGCCAACCTGCAGCATATTTTTACTGAAATCGAGCCCTTTCACCGTTCCGTTTTTGCCGACAGCTTCAGCCAAAGCCATTGTCCAGTCTGCCGTACCGCAGCAAACATCAAGTGCTGATGCTCCTTCTTGGACATTCATGATTTTCATCGTTTCTTTACGCCACCGCTTATGCTGTTGAAAACTAATAACGGAATTCATTTTATCGTAATTGCCATAAATTTTTTCAAACACGTGATGGACTTTTTCTTCTTTTGACTGCTCCATATTGTCACCCTTCTTCCGCATATCGAAGTTCACGGTCAAATATGCGATCATATTCTGCCCGTAGTACAACCGCTGTCTTCTCTTCAAGCGTTTGTGTTTGTTTCAGAATGCTGCTTCTTAATTCATGTAAATGATTGTCGATTTCATTCATCACAAGAGCTGGATCGCCGATTACATGGAGCAGTGCGTCATGCACGAAAGACGGTTTGTCTTTTTCCTTTTTCAGACGGTCAGCTGTAAGCAATGAAGACACCGCTTCAATAAGTTGGACATCCGCCTCATTTTCCTGAAGGACGGCACGGATAATATCTGTTTCAATCGTTCTCACTGTATGGAATATATGTGATGCTGATGTACAGTCTTTCTGATGAAGGTTAGTTTTCATTTCGTTTACGTTTTTAACCGCTTCAGCAAGCAGCCGCACATATTCAATACATCCCGCTTCAGCAAGTGTCCGGTAATACATCCCGCTGAAATAATCACCTGCCAATACAATCAACTGGTGTTTTTGCGTGATCTCTGCTGTGTCAGGCTCAATTCGGTCGTGCGTATCGAGGGCCAGTTGAATGAGTACAGCTGCTGTCATTTGTTTTTTCACATGCGTTTCTGTTCTTTCCTGGTCTGAAAATGCCAGCATTAAAGCAGACACCCGCAGAGGGTTTATTTCAGGAGCACCGATCACTTTTTCCAAAAAAGGCTGTGAGCATGTCCGGTTGATTTCCTCTGTCAGTGCTTTCTGTTCGTTTTGCCACTCACCCATCATAAATCCCCTCAATCTCGAATCAATTCATTGATTTTTTGTTTCCCGATCAATCAAAACAAGTTCAGTATACCATAAAACGGTGATTATGACGACCGGATGAGCGAGAGCAATTCCGTCCGTAGCTGTGCATCATTTTCATAGCAGCCTCGAGCAGCTGTCGTTACGGTTTTCGCACCTGGCTTTTTCACACCGCGCATGGCCATGCACATATGCTCTGCTTCTACAATAACCATCGCACCGTGCGGCTGAAGCATCTCCATAATCGCTTCCGCTACTTCACTTGTTATACGTTCTTGAAGCTGTGGACGGCGTGATACTGTTTCAACGGCCCGGGCGAGCTTGCTGAGTCCGGTCACTTTACCGCCTTTTGGCATATACGCAACATGGGCACGACCAAAAAATGGAACGAGATGATGTTCGCACATTGAATAAAAAGGGATATCTTTTACAAGGACAAGCTCTTCGTATTGTTCCTCAAACACCGTTTCAAAGTAGTCTTTTGGGTCCGTGTGAAGTCCTGAAAAAGCTTCTTCATACATTTTGGCTACCCTTTTTGGCGTATCCTGAAGACCTTCACGATCCGGGTTTTCCCCTACTGCTTCTAAAATAAGGCGCACAGCCTCTTGTATTTTGGCATGATCTATTCCAGCCATTCCAATCACTCCTATATATGCTCAATGCGTTTATTTATGTACTGCTATACATATTAGCATACCGAATCATTCTCCGGCAAAAAGAAGTGCCACAAAAAACGGGACCGCCCCCTGATGGAGCAGCCCCGTTTCCAGCCTAACCGGCTATGTACTTATTTAACTGCGTCTTTTAGCGCTTTACCCGGTTTAAAAGCAGGTACTTTGCTTGCAGCGATTTCGATCTCTTCACCAGTTTGTGGATTGCGTCCTTTACGTGCAGAACGTTCGCGTACTTCGAAGTTGCCGAAACCGATCAATTGTACTTTGTCACCTTTTGCCAATGTGTTCTGGATGGCATCAAAGATCGCGTCAACCGCTTTTGTAGCATCTTTCTTTGAAAGTTCTGCTGCTTCCGCTACTTCATTGATCAAATCAGTTTTATTCATGCCATTCACCTCCTCCCGGATAGGACCCGATAAACATTGTTGTATCAATGTTTTACCGTAATTCTGTTAAAAGAGTATCACATGTGTTCGGTCATATCAAGCAGAATCCTCCTTAAACGTACATTTTCACCAATTTCATATAAAAAAAGACTCCCTATGACGAGAGCCTGACCACTCATTATAGTAAAATAGCAATCATTCCGCCGGATCCTTCATTAATGATTTTTTCCAGTGTATCTTTTAGTTTGTGCCGTGCATGATCTGGCATTAGCGACACTTTTGATTGGATTCCATCGCGTACAATGGAACTTAAATTACGGCCAAAAATGTCACTCTCCCAAATAGCTAAGGGATCCTCTTCAAAATCTTTCATTAAATACTGGACAAGTTCTTCACTTTGTTTTTCCGTGCCGATAATCGGTGAAAATTCGGACTCGACATCCACTTTTATCATATGAATAGACGGTGCGACAGCTTTCATTCTGACACCGTATCTCGAACCATGGCGAATAATTTCCGGCTCCTCAAGACGCATATCCGCAAGTGAAGGAGCAGCAACTCCGTAGCCAGTCTGTTTCACCATTTTCACTGCTTCTTCCACCTGTCCATATTCTTCCTTTATCCGGGCGTACTCTTGCATGATCTCCAGCAAATGCTCTTTTCCACGCAACGGTTCTCCTATAATTTCGTTTACAATGGTTTCATATAAGCCATCCGGTGCGTTCAAATTAATTTCAGCGATTCCCTGGCCCATATCCATCCCTGTTAAAACTGCAGACTCAATGTATTCACCGCCCCCAAATTGATCAACAACCCGGTTCACATCCCTGAGCCGCTTTATATCTTTTACTGTTTCCTTTACCATCTCATTGTAGCGGTCGCGAAGCCAGTGGGTTTCATCAAGTGCCATAATCCATGAAGGAAGGTGCACGTTTACCTCATGAACTGGAAACTCAAACAGCGCCTCTTGCAGGACATGAAGAACATTCGCTTCTGTCATCGCCTCCACCGACATAGCCAGCACTGGAATATCATATTTTTCACTTAGTTCCTGTTGCAGCTGTGCTGTTTCTACATGGTCTGGACGTGCTGTATTTATAATTAAAATAAATGGCTTGCCAACCTCTTTCAGTCCTTCAATGGCTTTCTCTTCTGCCTCTACATACGTGTTGCGTCTAATTTCACCAAATGAGCCATCCGTTGTGATGACGACACCGATCGTAGAGTGCTCTTCAATCACTTTTCGCGTGCCGATATCTGCTGCTTCATGAAACGGAACCGGTTCATCAAACCACGGTGTTTGAATCATGCGAGGTCCGTGCTCATCTTCGTATCCTTTCGCTTCCGGAATTACATAACCAACACAGTCAACGAGACGAATATTTACGAGCACTCCCCCTGCCTGGACCGCCGCTGCACGGCTTGGGACAAATTTCGGCTCTGTTGTCATGATCGTTTTTCCGGATGCACTTTGCGGAAGTTCATCCTGTGCCCGCCGTCTTTCAGATTCACTGTCCATATTCGGAAGTACGAGCAGTTCCATAAATCGTTTAATGAAGGTTGATTTTCCGGTGCGAACTGCACCGACAACACCTAAATAAATATCTCCTTCTGTTCGTTCTGCTATATCTTTAATCAGCTCTGCCTTTTCCATAAAGAGCCCCCTTCCGTACTTGACGGCCCGTCCGCCGCCGACGATACATTGTATGAAGATGATCCTAAGTTTATGAAAAAAAGAAGTCTAACTATAATCAGCTAGACTTCTCTTTCAAAAAAATAGGATCTCCGTGTTCGTCCACAGTGTACGGCAGTGAATAAGCCGGTACGAATGGCGATGATTCTACAAGTAAATAGCGGATATCATCACCCGGCTCCGGTTTCTCTTCTGTTTCCTGCAGTGCAGCATATAAATCGGCAGCATAATCAATATACAAAGTACCATCGCCGCTCATAACAAGCGGAAGCTGTTTCTGTGAATAAGGACTCGTTACATAGAATTCTTCTTTATATCCGAGTTCTTTAAAATCAAGTGAATAAACGTTGTCTGCGAGTTCCTCCTTAAATGGAGGATACTCATGTGCAATTAAACGAATGTTCACACTTCGAAGTTGCTCGGCAATTCGCAAATCTATAAGCTTTACAGTGGGATCCTTTTCAACATCGACAAGTACATATTGATAAATTCCGCCGCTTTCATAGGCATTCCCAGGCGGTTCTGCCATATACTGTGGTGAAATTTTTCTAAAGTCCACCGGATATTTTTCGTAAATCGGCGGATCTCCTTCTTTTGTTTTTATCGGCAATATTCCATCCTGTTCAGATTGAAACTGATCAACTGCTGACTGTACCGCTTTTAGTTGATCTTCATAGGGCACTTGGTTTTCACTAAGATTTTCTTCTGGATACATACAGCCGCCCAGGAGAAGCACAGCAATCAACATGGCAAAAAATGCTGCCTGTTTTTTCTTTTTCATCGCTTTTAATCCCCTTTACAATCCGGTCGGTCCGCTTAACACGACATACGCCACGATAAGGCCTCCGACTATCATACATATATAGGCAAAAAGAGCAGTCACACCTTTAATGATACCATTGCTAAACTTATAGCGGCTTAAATAAATCGAGAAAATGGCGACAATCATCAGTCCCATTCCGGCAAACGATATCCACATTTTAAGGAGTGATTGTGACATTCCGATACGTCCTTTCTATTAAGATAGCTCGTCCTTTTTCATTCCGAGCACGTTAATTAAATCTTCAAGCTCATGTTTCTTCACACGTGCCATCAATTCATCTACAGCGTTTTTCGGATCACGCTGTTCAAATAAAACATCATACAATGCATCTGTGATCGGCATTTGCACGTCATATTTCGCTGACAGCTGATGCGCGGCTTTCGTGGTGCGGACCCCTTCAACGACCATACCCATGCTCGCAAGCACTTCTTCAAGCTTTTGTCCTTTCCCAAGCATATTGCCGGCACGCCAGTTACGTGAATGTACACTCGTACACGTTACGATTAAATCGCCTATGCCAGCAAGACCGGAGAAGGTAAGTGGATTAGCACCCATTTTTGCACCTAAACGGGCGATTTCCGCAAGACCTCGTGTGATAAGGGCTGCTTTTGCATTGTCCCCGTAGCCAAGACCGTCTGAGATCCCAGCCGCAAGCGCAATAATATTTTTCAACGCTCCACCAATCTCAACGCCTATAATATCTGGATTTGTATACACGCGGAAGTGCTGATTCATAAATAAATCCTGCGTTTTTTGAGCCGCTTCCAGCGATTTGGAGGAAACGGTCACTGTCGTTGGGTGACGAAGGCTTACCTCTTCTGCGTGAGAAGGACCCGACAAAACAACGACGTCACGAAGTACATCCTCAGGCATCTCCTGCTCAATCATTTCTGAAATCCGGAGCAGTGAATCCGGTTCAATTCCTTTGGAAACATGGATTAATGTTACAGGGCTTGCCACAGTTGATACAATTTGTGAAGACACTTCACGGATCGCTTTTGTCGGCACCGCCAATACAACGAATTCGACGCCGGACAACGCTTCTTCCAAGGAGGTAGTACCCGTAATGTTTTCCGGCAGTAAAATATCCGGTAAATACCGGCTGTTTTTATGGGATGCGTTGATCTCGTTCATTCTCTCTTCGCTTTTAGCCCAAAGAAAGACGTCATGCCCGTTGTCCGCAAGCACGAGCGATAGAGCCGTTCCCCAGCTCCCCGCTCCAAGTACTGCAATTTTCTCAGTCAAATGAAACCCAGCCTTTCTGATTATTTTCTCGCACGCGCGATAATGTGGATCGGCGTTCCTTCAAATTCAAACGCATCACGTATGCGGTTTTCTAAGAATCGAATGTACGAAAAGTGCATCAGTTCCGGTTCGTTGACAAACACGACAAACGTTGGGGGCTTGACGGAAACCTGGGTTGCATAGTAAACACGCAGACGCTTCCCTTTATCCGATGGTGCCGGGTTCATTGCGACAGCATCTGCAATAACATCATTTAACACACTTGACTGCACGCGCATCGAATGACTTTCACTTGCACGGTCAATATATGGCATAAGGGTATGGATGCGCTTTTTCGTTTTCGCTGATAAATATACGATCGGTGCGTAATCCAAAAACTGAAAGTGGCTGCGAATGTTTTCTTCAAATTCGCCCATTGTTTTTTCATCTTTTTCAACAGCATCCCACTTATTGACGACGATTACAATGGCACGACCCGCTTCATGTGCGTAGCCAGCAATGTGTTTATCCTGCTCTCTGATGCCTTCTTCTCCATTTATCACCATAAGAACAACATCCGAGCGTTCAATCGCACGCATTGCCCGAAGCACGCTGTATTTTTCTGTTGTTTCATATACTTTCCCTTTTTTACGCATACCGGCTGTATCAATAATGACGTATTTTTGTCCGTTATACGTATAGGGAGAATCCACGGCATCTCTTGTTGTGCCGGCTATATCACTGACTATAACTCGGTCTTCACCAAGAAGTGCATTTACTAGTGACGACTTGCCTACATTTGGACGCCCGATCAATGAAAACTTAATTACGTCATCTTCGTATGGTTTATCTTCTCCTGTTGGAAAATGAGAGACGACTTCATCAAGAAGATCACCTAGTCCAATTCCGTGCGATCCTGAAATAGGAAATATTTCGCCAAAACCGAGCGAATAAAAATCGTAAATATCACTGCGCATATCAGGATTATCTATTTTGTTAACACCGAGTACAACTGGTTTTTTCGAACGGTACAATATTTTCGCGACTTCCTCATCTGCTGATGTCACACCCTCACGGCCGTTTACAATGAAAATGATAACATCTGCTTCATCTATTGCAATTTCCGCCTGCTGGCGAATTTGTTCCAGGAATGGTTCATCACCGAGATCAATTCCACCCGTGTCAATTAAGTTAAATTCGTGTGTCAGCCACTCACCTGAGCTGTAAATCCGGTCACGTGTTACACCAGGCACATCTTCGACAATCGAAATACGCTCGCCGGCTATGCGGTTAAAGATCGTCGATTTACCGACGTTTGGTCTGCCGACGATGGCCACAGTCCGTTTCATCATTTCATCTTTCCCTTCAATGGTTCATCCATTTATTTTCATTTTTTATTTTGTTCAAAACAAAACCCTTCTGCCGTGAGAAGGGGTTTAGTCAACAACTTATTTTATCAATATTTACGCCATGAATCAAATTGGGTCGGACGCCCGCATAGCAAACTGATCTGGGTCGCAGCCGCGTGACCGAAGCCAATGATAGGTTTCACCAAAAATAACGAGTGGCACATGATGAAGGTCCGAAATCGTTCTCGCTCCGAGTGCACACATCATCACCTTTATGTGGTTCTTTACTTGCTCCACATACTCGATCAATGCATCCAGGCCATTCTTCAATAATATGTTTAATAAATAACCTGACATCCCGGCTGCTGAAGCACCGAGTGCCAATGATTTCACAACATCTTCTGCATGCTGGAGGCCTCCTGAAGCAATTGTTGTGATCTGAGGCGCTCCTTTCGCCGATTCTACAATGGAGACAGCTGTAGGAATACCCCATCCATTTAAAAAGGACAGCGGATTTTTTGATCTTTCGTTTTCCACAGCAGCAAAATTTGTTCCGCCAAAACCACCAGTATCAATGGCGGCTACAGGAAGTTTATTTAATTCGGCGGCTGCTTCACGGCCAATGCCAAACCCTGTTTCTTTTACAATGACTGGTACAGGTACACGGCGGCAAATTGCTTCGATCCTCTCAACCGCACCTTGAAAATTTCGATCCCCTTCCGGCATCGCAAGCTCTTGAACCACATTGAGATGAATTTGCAATGCATCTGCTTCAATCATTTCACAAACCGCTAAAGCTTCTTCCGGCGTTGCCTCCGATCCGATATTGGCAAATAACAGCCCATCCGGATTCGCTTTACGAGCTGCAGTAAACGTATCCCGCTCTTTCGTATGACGAAGGGCTGACATTTGCGAGCCAACCGCCATAGGAATATTGCATGCAGCAGCCACTTCACCCAGCTGACGATTAATATCTGCTGTTATCGTTCCTCCGCCGCCTGTCATCGCATTTACAAAAATCGGCGAACTCCATTGAAGTCCGCCGATTTCGGTTGAGAGCGATATATGATTGACAGATGTACCGGGAAGACTGTGGTGAACGAACTGAATATCATCAAGTCCGGTACCGCGGCTCTGTCCCGTAGAAAGTGCATATTGAATATGATCAACCTTTCTTTCTGCTCTTGTCAACTATCCTTCACCATCTTACTTTAAGTCTTTCAGCTGATCACCAAGAATATCACCAATCTGGAATCCTGAACTTTCTTCCGGTAGTTCATAAGAATTCACGGTTTCTTCCGCCTCATGTTCTTCAAATGGCTTCATTGTGAGTGAAAGGCGGTGTTCACTTTCGTTTGCATCCAATACTTTCACTTTTACCTTTTGCCCTTCTTCAAGCATCTCATGAGGTGTCCCGATATGACGGTTGGATATTTGGGAAATATGCACAAGTCCTTCTACACCAGGGAACACTTCAACGAATGCACCATAGGATACGAGACGTTTTACTGTACCTTCAAGCTCTGATCCGATCGGTGCACGTTCGGCAATATTCTCCCAAGGTCCAGGCAGTGTTTCTTTTATTGATAAAGATATGCGCTCGCTGTCGCGGTCAATCGAAAGTACTTTTACTTTTACTTCTTCGCCTTCTTTTAATACATCAGAGGGCTTTTCAACGTGTTCGTGGGACAGCTGTGAAATGTGAACAAGTCCGTCCACACCGCCGATATCAACAAACGCCCCGAAATCCGTTAGACGCTGCACCTTTCCTTCCAGTACATCTCCCGCCTGAATGTCTTCGAGCACTTTTTGTTTGTTTTCCGCTTTCTCGATGTCGAGAACAGCACGGTGTGATAAGATCAAGCGGTTTTTATCTTGTTCAAGTTCAACAATTTTAAGCTTAATCACTCTACCTTTATAATCTTCAAAATCCTCAACGAAGTGATCTTCAACTAGGGAAGCTGGGATAAATCCACGAATTCCAAGATCAACGACAAGGCCGCCTTTGACAACCTCTTTTATTTCCGCTTCAAAGATTTCACCTTCTTCAAAACGGCGCTGCATAGCATCCCATGCTGTTTCAGCATCTGCTTTCCGTTTTGATAAAACGAAAAGATCATCTTCTTCTTTTGTTACAAGCAGTTCAAGCTCGTCGCCTTCTTTGACGACGTCCGATGCTTTTTCTACGTGAAGGCTTGACAGTTCACTGATCGGAATGATGCCGTCTTTCTTGCTGTCCGCGATTTCAACCTGGACTTGCTTTTCTTCGACTTTCACGACCGTGGCGCGCACTTTATCACCAACGGAGTAGTTATTCACTTCTACCTGGTTCATATCCTCTGTCATATGTAATCCTCCTCAATACAAAACTGCTGTCAATTTTTAAAAAATTCTTTCTTCTAACTTCTTACAAACGCGCGAATTTGTCAAGTTAGAAGCTCAGCTCATACAGAATGTTCTTGGATTAATTGGCCGATGGTATTCATGATCATTTCCGTCGCCTCTTCGGCTGATGCTTTTCGATCACGCAGCGGCTGCATGTCAATTGGCGGGCCATATACGACCTTTAGCTTTCGACCGATTTTGTACGGTCCAATGACAGCACATGGAACGACCGCGGCTTCCGTACGGAGTGCAAAAAATCCTGCTCCGGCAAGTCCTTTTCCGAGCTTCCCATCTTTTGAACGAGTGCCTTCTGGAAACAAACCAAGAACCTGTCCTTCTTTTAACATTTTCAATCCGCTTCGCAGTGCTTCACGGTCACTCATGCCTCGTTTCACGGGAAATGCGTTTAATCCATGCATCAGTTTTTCAGTCCACTTTGTCCGGAAAAGTTCTTCTTTTGCCATGAACCGAACAGGACGCTTCGACGTGATCCCAACTACAGGGGGATCAAGATTGTCGATATGATTGGCGCACAAAAGCACGCCGCCCTCTTTCGGAAAATTTTCCAGACCCGTTACCTGAATGCGGTAGGCAGGCGTTAATACCATTTTCACCACTGTTTTTGCGATTGTATAAAAAGTAACCACCGTCATCTGATCCTTTCTTGCACATTCGTCATGATCGCTTCAACAACCTGCTCAATTGTCATGAATGTCGTATCGATTTCAATCGCATCATCCGCTTTCTTTAGCGGTGACTCCAATCGTTCCATATCCATGCGGTCGCGCGCTTCAATCTCTTTTTTTAAATTCTCCAAATCTGATGAAAATCCTTTTTTCAGATTTTCTGCATGGCGTCTGTTTGCCCTCTCTTCTGCACCGGCCAGTAAAAATATTTTCAACTCTGCATTCGGGAGCACGCTCGTACCAATATCGCGTCCATCCATGACAATACCGCCTTTTGATGCCAGCTGCTGCTGGCGAAGTGTCATGTCTCGGCGCACTTCGCTGTGACGGGCAACAGCCGAGACATTATTTGTAACATCATTTTTACGAATGGCATCTGTCACATTGACTCCATCTAGTAAGACAATCTGTCTGTCCTTTCCTTGTTTCAATGTAATGTCAGTTTCTGAGAGCAGTCTTCCAAGGGCTTCCCCGTCTTCAAGATTTATGCCACACTTCAGCGCTTTATACGCAATCGCTCTGTACATCGCACCTGTGTCGATATAAATATATGAAAGCCTTTCTGCTACCTGTTTCGCCGTCGTACTTTTTCCGGCAGCAGCCGGCCCGTCAATCGCAATTTGAATCTGCCTTTCCATTACGTCACCTCTTCAAAAAAGTCTTACTTATTTTATCACACATATGTATAGATATAAAAAAAGAACCCCATAGGGCTCTTATTCCAAACCTTTTTTTCGTAATTGAAGCTGTTGTTCAAAACAATATCGCATTAAGAACTTCTGTTCTGTATGCCCAATATCCCGGAATTCAAAGGAAGCAATCCGCCGGTCACTTTTGTCATGTGAATAAATACGCACCAATGAGGCAGCCAGTTCTAGATAATGATTTTCACCATTCTTCGTCGGAATAACCGCGTATAAACAAGCAGACACACCTTCCTCAGCCTTTGCATTATCCGGCATGATAACTGCTGTTCCACCCGCACTTAGGTCTTCAGTCACTGCTGCAAAAGAAGGCTGTCCTTCAATTTGAACAGCAATGTCTATCGCAGTCTGTACACGCACGTACTCTCGACGCTGTACGCGGATATATTCTGTGATTCCCGGGTCATGAAGCATTAACATCGGGATGTTCTTTTTCACTCTTCCGATTACTTCTGTGCGAAACATATAGATTGCTGAAGAGGAAGCCGGATCAATAAAATTTACCGCTAGCTGCATCCCATCAAGCATAAATACAGAACGATTTGTTTCAATATTCACCGGATCGCCGATGAAAATTTTTCCTTGTTCCACATCCACCACTTTACATCGGTATTCCTCTTTTTTATCTGTTGCGTCAAACGGTTCAAGCATAATTGTTACGCCAGCCTTTAGCATACCCATCACTCACTTTTCCAGGAATTACGCCTTTTTCCCTAGGCGCATCTGGAAAAAATTATAATGGAAATCCCACCGGAATGCAACGAACCTTCTGCTTAATAACCTGCTTCTGCTTCAGATAGCTTTTCAATCCGCTCTTCTTTTCCGTTGTTTGCGTTAATGAAAATTCGATAAGAAGCTGTGCCATTCTCAGCTAAAAATTCGTAGCAAAGCACATCCTTTAAAAGGTTGTTTGTCACAATCGCTTGTTGAGCTTCCATCACACTAAGCTTTGGATGCAGTTCTTTTTTTGCCTGTTCAACTGTTAATGCTGGTGATTCAATTTTACGTTCCTTTTTATTTTTCCAATAGTTTTGCGCTTCAAGTCCTGTCACGACTCCGTTATCCAGTGCAACTTTCATCGTAAGCGATTCAGGGTATATCATCGTATCGCCTTGCTTTCTTGTAAAAGTAAATACACCAGTATGATCATATTGCGCGCTATTTGTCATCACCATATTGTCAAATCCATGCTTTTCTAAAAATGCCGATGCTTTTTCAGAAGCGTTATTTAAGCTGATTTTACTTTTTTTAGTATCTCGATTGACGGTAAATGTAAGAGGATATCCACCCTTCTCTGTCACATCCATGGTTGCTTCTTCGCCTTTTTGTCCGGTAACAGAGACGTTATAAAAAGGGATCGCAGCATCCTTTAAACTTTTTTCCACTTTCGTCACTTCCGGGTCTATATTGAAATATTCTTTTGCGATAGAGGCAGCTTCATCTTTTGATATATTTTCACCTGACAGCTTTTTTAACGCATCATCCGATACGGACTTTTCTACTTGCGTTGCCTGAAAAACATCTGTTTCAGGAAATTCTGATGCTTTTTTCTCAATGTTGTTAAACCCGTCAACAACCGTATTATCCTTTGGTTCCTCACCGTTGGCATTTGCATGGGCAACGTCGGTCCAGCGTAAATTTTTATCGAGAACAGACAGCTGCACCGAGCGAAGTTCTTTTTGAATATCCTCTGCCTGACTGTACAATGATTCAAGCTGTTCATATTCTTTATCTGATAATGGTTCTTGGTCTAAATCCCGTACGGCTGTTTTATAAGTAAAATTCCCGCTGTTGCCCAGAAACTCCTCCGTTTTTGAAAAAGGCAAATACCCGAGCGGCAGCCGGCTGATTGCATTATGGGCTTCTGATGTCAGCCGCCATACATCCGTTAAAGCGGGTGTTAAATTTTCTTTTGAATTCATCGCAAGCGCTTCTCCTGTCCGGTCGTGAATAACGTCGACTTGGTAGACAAGCTCATGAAACGCCTGCTGATAACCGTTTTCCGCTTCTATCATCAACGCTTCTTTTTGTCTGTATTGTGTATATCCCCAGTAAGCAGTTACGGCCAGAAGAACAGCTAGGACTGCTGGTGTAAATGAACGCATCTTTTTCACTCCTATTCACAAAAAATATGCTGACCGATTTTTTTTATTTGTGGCCTTGACCAAATCCAATCACTTGTAGCAGTATCCGGATTAAAGTAATAGAGTGCTTCACCGGTCGGGTCCCACCCGTTTATTGCATCCAGCACCGCTTTTTTTGCCGTTTCATCTGGTGTCAGCCAAATTTGCCCGTCTGCCACCGCTGTAAATGCAAGCGGTTCAAAAATGACACCAGCCACAGTATTGGGAAAGGTTTCACTTCCAATCCTGTTTAAAATGACAGCCGCTACTGCTACTTGGCCTTCATACGGTTCACCACGAGCTTCACCATAAACGGCATTCGCCATTAACTGAATATCATTTTGCGAAAAACCAGCCGGTGTATTGACAGACTGCGCAGTTGTCTTTGCTCCACCATAATAGGTGAATGAACGTCCCTTTCGAATCTGGCTTTTTACATGCGCTTCATCATATTTTGACGCCCGCTCCAGCTTCCTTTTTGTATCTTCCCCTGCAAGACCATCTACCGGCAAACCAAACGACTCTTGAAAATTACGAAGCGCCCAGTATGTGGACCAGCCGAACACGCCATCAATTTGGTCACGGTAATACCCTGTATACTGAAGGCGTGCTTGCAATTCAATGACATCATCCCCTTCTGCACCGCGCTGAATGACTTGATTAGAAAACGCACCAGCGTGATGAGCTGTAAATAAAAGAATAGCCGACACACATATAAGGGCCGCTTTTTTCCATTTCCGCATATCATTCACCATCCTGTCTCAATATGAAGTTATTGTGACACGCTCAACATTCTTTTATTCACACAAAAAGACGCTGTAAGAATTACTTCTTACAGCGTCTTTACATTTTTGCCCGGTGATACGCTTCCGTTAAAATGTGTGCTTTCTTCACTTTTCTTAAGGCAAACCACCATAAAAAAAGCATGAATGGAATGACGTAATAAATCCATACACTATCGATAAATAAAATATAATCAAATGATCCGTGCAGCAAAAACACAATTATAAACGCAAGGCTGAGCATTTTCTTTTCAAACTGAACTTTGCCAAATTTCGCCCGCCCGAAATAATAGCCCATAATCACACCAAACAGCGCGTGGCTCGAAACGGGCAAAAGCGCTCTTAAAAACGCATATTCTACACCATGCGCTGCCAGATAGAGCACATTTTCAGCCGTCGCAAATCCAAGTGACACACTGGTCGCGTACACGATACCATCATACGGTTCGTCGAAATGAGTATGACGGTAAATTAAATAATATAAAATGAACCATTTCATAAATTCTTCAAGCATAGCCGTTGAGACAAATGCCTGTAAAAAACCATCGGACAAAAGCTGTTCTTCTTCAATTACATATTGTAAAAACATAACCGGAAACGTAATCAAGACGCCATATAAAAATGCCCTGGCGACCATGATGACAGGTTCCGATTCGTAACGGTCCCGCAAATAAAAGTAACAGAGAAGCGCAAGACCAGGTGCAATTCCCGCTGAAAGAATCGGGAGCATACGCTTTTCCTCTTTTCTTTCTGTTTTTTCCATCGTATCATGAGTAATGCATATTGAAAACAAACTTTCCATATAAGGAGCGATAAACATGACACCAAAAAATCTTTTGCTCATCCACACCGGTGGAACAATATCCATGAAAGCAAATGAAGAAACAGGTGCAGTTGATCAAGACGGCAAAAACCCGATTGCTTCTCTGAATGAATTCCCCGGGATCGATGCTGTTTTCTCTGTAAAAGAGCCCTTCCAAATTCCATCCCCGCATATGACGGTTAATGAAATGATGACTATTAAAGAATTAATCGATCAAACGGAGGCAGAGGGTGTTGTGATTACTCACGGTACAGATACAATGGAAGAAACAGCCTATTTTCTTGATTTAACTTTGACCAAACGAATCCCAGTTGTTTTCACCGGTGCAATGCGCTCAAGCAATGAGACCGGTTCCGACGGGCCATCGAATTTAATCAGCGCCGTGAAAACAGCGATGAGTGAAGAAGCCCATGATAAGGGAGTTCTCGTCGTCATGAATGATGCCATTCATAGCGCTCGATATGTGACAAAAGCGAACTGCGGAACCTTAGCTGCCTTTCAAAGTCCGGATACCGGCCCAATTGGTGTGGTATTGAATAACACCGTTCATTTTTTTCACACACCTATGCCATCAGACACATTCGACATTAAAAATGTTAATTTGACTATTCCCGTCTTAACCGCCTATGCCGGTATGGATACATTTTTATTCAACCAGTTATCAAGTTGTGACGGCCTTGTCATTGAAGCCCTCGGTCAAGGCAATTTGCCGCCCGCAGCTGCACAAGCTGTCATTGAATTAATCCAATCGGGTCTGCCTGTCCTCATCACGTCAAGATGTGTCAGCGGGATTGTACAGCCGACCTACTCTTATGAAGGGGGCGGCCGAACATTACAAGAAGCTGGCGCGCTATTTTCAGGAGGTTTGAACGGTCAGAAAGCAAGATTAAAACTGCTTGCTGCTTTATCAGCCGGCCGAAAAGAAGATTTACCGGCCATTTTCCCATAACAAATGGCGGGCTGTTTATTTCCCGCCTTTTTCCCGTTCTAAAATGGCTGCTGCAATTTCACCGCCATGAAAGCGGCCATTTTCAATAAAAATTTCGTTTGCATTATTCCCTGCCGCAATAACACCCGCAATAAATATTCCATTCACATTTGTTTCTTTCGTTTCTTCGTTATAGATCGGTCGTCCTGTCTCCCGGTCGATTTCAACTCCGATTTTCGTAAGAAACGAATGATCTGGGTGATAACCTGTCATCGCGAACACGAAGTCATTTTGAATCGTCACTCTCTGTTTATCCGTTTCGTATGTAAACGAATCTTCTGTTATTTTTCTAGGTTCCGCGTTAAAAACCATCTGAATCTCCCCGTTGCGCACAAGAGCATCAAACTCCGGCAAAATCCACGGCTTTATGCTCGGTGAATACTCGCTTCCACGATAAATGACCGTCACTCTTGCACCTGCTTTATGAAGCTCAAGCGCAGCGTCCACCGCCGAATTTTTGCCGCCAATCACAACGGTGTCTGTATCGAAAAACGGGTGTGCTTCTTTAAAATAATGGAATACATGATCAAGCTCTTCACCGGGGATGTTCATGTAATTCGGATGGTCATAGTACCCTGTAGCAATTATGACATACGGTGCTTCATACTGGCCTTTTGATGTGGAAACGCAAAAAAATCCGTTTTCCTGCCTGGCAATACGGTTTACCTGCTCGAAACGGTTTATGCGCAGTTCTTTTAATTTCACCACTTCCCGATAATAAACAAGCGCTTGATTACGATGCGGTTTGCGTTCTTCAATAATAAATGGGACATCACCAATCGCGAGTTTTTCGCTCGAACTGAAAAATGTTTGATGTGTCGGATATTGATAGATCGCGTTCACGATGTTACCTTTTTCGATAACGAGCGGGTTTTTACCGATTTGTTTCATTGCAATCGCAGCTGCTAAACCGCACGGACCGCCGCCTACAATAATGCAGTCTTCCCTCTTCATTCTAGTTCTCTCCTGTCCTTGTTCATCTCCATAATCTATTGTAGAAAAAAAGACAGATCAATTCAATTAGACACACTTACAGACGGCTGTTCAGCCACTTGCTCCACTCTTCCTCTGTCTTTCCAACAAAAAACCGCTCAGCATATTTTGGCAATCTGTTGGTTAACGCTGCGCCCAAAAGCCCGATCTCTATATCCTTATTCACCTTTCGAAACTCTTCAGCTAACGAAAGTGTCAAAGATACATTCTCCTGTTTTGTACAGGAAATGAACAATAGTTTCGGCTTCACGATACCGGTCACAGTGAACATATCCGCATCAGTTATTCCTGTACCAAGGGAAATGACTTCATACCCGAGACGCCTTACAAAGAAAGTGAAAATAAGCAGTTCCATTTCATTACTTTCTCCCGGACCGTACACAGCCACAATTTTTGGCAGCCCCTGATTAATCGGAAATGAATGCAAGAGCATGTCAATTCGTGATCGAAGAATTGATGCTGCAAAATGCTTGTGAGCTGTCGTAATCGTTTCCTCTTCCCAAAGATTTTCAATTTGGACAAGCAAAGGACCAAGAATACTCATGAAAACGCAGTCAATTGTATAAAGAGCAAATGCCTTGTTGATTATTTTCTGTGCGTTCAATCCGTCAAAATGAAGAAGAGCCTCCAAAAGCTCTTCCGATAATAACTTTTGATAATTCACTTCTGCTGAAAAAGAGGATTTCTGGTCTGTTTCTTGCTGATTAAGAATCGAGACTGCCTGACTGATTGTAAAGCCCTGCTGTACTTTTTCAGACAGCCATTTCAATTTGTGGATATGCTCGTCTGTATATAGTCTGTGTCCCGCATCATTACGGACAGGCTTTAAAATGTGATACCGCCTTTCCCAAGCTCGAAGCGTTCCAGGCTGAATTCCTGTCAATGTAGAGACTGCTTTCATATTATATTTCCCTGCGTTCATCTGCTCGTCCTTTCCAACACGGTGAATATTGTTTACCCTTCCGGCCGCCTAATCGTTATAAAATGTGTTTCAGCACGTGCACCGAGGCGCAGCGGAATGCCAGTTGTCCCGTAACCATTTGATACAAGCATGTGAATGCCGTTCACATGTTTCCACCGACCTTTTTCATACAGCCCCCACCGCCCAAGACGGATTTGTCCACCATGCGTATGCCCGCTTAACATTACAGCAATACGATCTTCTTTTTGAATTTTACGGATAAACCCTGGGTTATGACTGACGATGATTTTATACGCATGAGAAGGAACATCGGAAAGAAGAGAAAATTTATCGATTTTCCCTTTTCCCAGGTCATCTGTTCCAAGAATGTATACATCCGGCGACAAAGCGGCCGATCCATTTTTTAACACCGTCACATTCCATTCAGAGAAAATAGCCGCGAGACGCTCGAATTCAATTTCATAGTCATTATTTCCGGGCACAAAATAAACCGGGGCAACCGCAGCCAGTCTCTTTATATTTTCTCTGATCCGCTCGTCCCGAACGCCTCCTTCACATAAATCTCCGCCAATAATGACCGCCTGTGCGCGTCCCTGAACATGCTTAATAATTGACGGATGGACAAGACGACGATGAATATCTGAAATAAAAAAAAGCGCAAGCGGCGCCTTTTCCGGAAATCGTTTATCGGCTATGATCGTCTCTTTTACTTCATTATGAAAAGCTTCTTTCCACATATAAAGCCCGGCTGCAGCAAATGGTGCCGCAGCCAGTAGGAGTTGTTTCAACATTGGCTTCCCTTCATTTCTGTAAACTATTCTTATTCTGTATCACGCTCTTGATTTTCATCCGCTGTCTCATTTTTTTCTGTAATCACTTGATTCACATCCGTTTTGTCTTCTTTAAACACATACACAGCAAGAAAAGGAGAAGCGATAAAAAAGATTAGCATGACGGTTAACAAAGGATAATGACGTTTTTTTTCGTCTTTTTCTTTTACCGGCCTTTTAAGTGTTTGAAAATCTGTCTCTGTTACATCTTCTTCTACTTTTGTTAAAGGCTTTTTGTTTTTTTCTGCCATTTCACGGTAGGGGTCTTTCACCATGATCGTTCCTCCCAGTTGAATCGTAAAAAGCTTCATTGTTATCATTATACTCGACAAGTACATCCTGGTTAATAGGTCATTTTTCCGGCAGAAGCCGAGCGAGCATATCACGCCAGAATGCCCTCTCCTCAATACGGTTATTCACCTGTTCTTTTTCATAATTAGTTAAATGAATTCCACACCGATCACAGCATTGCGCCTGTTCGACTGACTCTTCATTAAAAAATCGCATATACCCTTTGCGGCGGCAATCCGAAGAAGTAAGCCAGTTCACCATTTCTTTTCGTTTCACAGCTTTTCGCTCAAGTAAATCGTCCCTTTTTTGGCGAATATAATGGGTAGAGTTCACATTCAGCCGTTCGGCTTCTTGTTTGTAGTGAACGGCAAATCGGGCTTGTGTCTCTGACAAGGCAGGCTGAATGTCGCGTACTTTAATCCTTTGTTCAGTCAACTGTCGGATTTGCCCGTCGTCGGGAAACTCCATTTCTGCGATAAATTCATGCAATCTTTCGTCCCCTGGTACATACAGAAGAACAGCTATGGATGCATGACCATCACGCCCAGCCCTTCCAATTTCTTGCAAATAGGATTCCATTTGCGGCGGCATATGATAATGAATGACATATCGTACATTTTCTTTATTAATCCCCATTCCAAATGCACTTGTAGCGCATACGACGTCCAGTTCACCCGTTAGAAATTGATGTTGAATGAGCAGGCGGTCACCAGCATCCATTCCACCGTGATAATAAGCAGCATTATCCATTCCCGCTATTTTTAAGTGTTGGACAGCTTCCTCTGCAGCCTTCCTTCCGGAAAAATACACAATCCCTGGCTTTTGAAAAAACGACACAAGTTCAATGAGCCTTTTTTGCTTATCTGTTTGATCCGGCAACCGTTCTACTTGTATGGCTATATTTTCACGGTTAACAGAAAATACCCATTCTTTTACAGATTCAAGCTGAAGGCCTTCCTTGATATCTTTTCGCACTTTTTCAGTTGCTGTTGCCGTCAACGCCAGGGTTAGCGGGTTCCCGAGTTTTTTCCGAACATCACCAAGCAGACGGTAATCAGGGCGAAAATCATATCCCCACTGAGATATACAGTGCGCTTCATCAACTACAAACAGGGAAACGGTTAACTGATGCAGCGTTTGAATCACATTCGGTATTTGCAGCATTTCCGGCGATAAAAATATAAATTTATACCGGTTCAAGTTGGCGAGAGCAGCTGTTTTTTCTTCATAGTGCAAAAACGAATTCAGTGCAATCACCCGTTTCTCTCCACGCATTTTTAACTGCTCAGTCTGGTCCTGCATAAGAGAAAGGAGTGGTGAAACGATGACTACAGCACCCGGTAAAATATATGCAGGCAGCTGATAACAAAGGGATTTCCCTGTTCCTGTAGGAAGCATGCTGAGCGTATTTTCACCAGAAAGAATTGATTCAATTGTTTCTCTTTGCCCCGGACGGAAAGAGTCAAAACCAAATTGTTCATATAGCAGGTCATCAATCATCATATTGTATTCCTGCTTTCTTTCGCCAGGACAAGCCGAATTTGAAAATAGGAATGTTCCGGCAGCTTTTCTTTTATTGGCTTTAATTGACGATTTGATAGGACTTCAGCCACTTTTAAAACGGCATCTTCTTTCTCTTTATCTATAAATGGCCGGATAGAAAATGACGGATCATTTAACGCCAGTTCAACGACATGGTCTTCGATTGTCGCTTTTTTTAAACGTCTTGCGGGGGCAATCTGATCAATCGTCATGCCTTTTTTTAAATATTCCGCTGTCTGCCTTGCCGATGACGTCAACGTAACCGGGTTATATATATCCGAAACAATCATTTGCAATAAAGGCGTTTTATGAGGTGATTCCGTTACTTTTCGTACCATAGAGTGAAGTGCATGAAGAAACCGAAACCAGTACTCCGTCTCCTCCATCTTCATCCATTCAGCAGCCTGCATGACTGTTTTTCCTGTTTGTCCTTGACCTGAAAACCTAATAACAATGCACTCAGGCTGTTCTGGCAACAGCTGAAATAGATAATCAAGCTCCATAAACAGGGAAGAGGCTAGTTCTTCTTTAGAACAAGGTGCTTTCCTTAAAAAACGCCTCACCCATTCATGAAGTGTTTCATCACGTGTAATTGGATAATAGGAGGAATCACGGTAAGCAAGGTGGGACGCAACCTGGACGAGCAATTGAAGACGACTGAAGAAAACAGAAGCCGTTCCGGAAAACTGCCATCCAGACAAGTCAGGAAATGATCCGGTCTCAGAAAAGCACCCGTTCATTCTCTCAAGGCCTTCTTTTGTCACAAATGGACGATGTAAATCCCCTGCTATATATGTATTTCTCATTAAATTATTCATCATGGTTTCAAATGTATCAGATGTTAAAAATGGAGCCGTATGAAACCATTTTGTCAAACGGTACAAATGCGCGTCTTGAATAGTCTGCGCGGATTTTTTTCCTTTTAATAAATGATAAACAGACGATGACGTGCGCTCTCCTTCTACAGCCTTTATAGCATTCACAATAACGGCCTCCAAGCACCGCACTAATCATCACCCCTTCTTTTTGCTTGTTTCATTGTATCACAAAACATCCGTTCCAGTCCTTTTAATTCTCTTAATGCGAACCCTTTTATTTAGTGCGTGAAGAAGTTTTTTATTGAAAAGTAATTTAATCGGATTTAAAATGAAAAATAGAAGTGTTTTTTTTACGCTTACTGACAGATTCTATAGGAGGTCCACTCATGGCAAAGTATACGATTGTCGATAAAGACACATGTATCGCATGCGGTGCTTGCGGCGCTGCAGCACCGGACATTTACGACTACGATGATGAAGGCATAGCATTCGTAATCTTAGATGAAAATGAAGGCACAGCCGTTGTTCCTGAAGTTCTTGAAGAAGACATGCAGGACGCTTTTGAAGGCTGCCCGACTGATTCAATTAAAATTGCTGACGAACCATTTGAAGGCGATGCTCTTAAATTTGAATAGAAATAAAAAGCGGCCCCCGTTCTTAACGCGGGGGCCGCTTTTTATGAGGTATCGAGCCGTTTTTCGTCAATTCCAGTTAGATTGTCCAATTATAAATTTGAGAAATGACCATTCCTGGTTTTGAATTTTTTGTCAAGTATGCCGTGGAATTGTAAAGAAAAAGACAGTTCCATGACCAAGATGACTTTGCACTTTAATCGTACCACCATGTGCATGAACAATATTTTTTGCGATGGATAAGCCCAGACCAGTGCCTGACTGTCCGCGTGTCCGTGCTTTATCTGCTTTATAAAAACGCTCAAATACAAACGGCAAGTCTTCTTCGGGAATACCCGCTCCCGAATCCTCAACACGAATTAAATGAAACTGATCTTTTAATTTATGAACAACTGTCACACAGCCATGATTAGGTGTATGACGGAGAGCATTATCAATTAAATTTGTCAGAACCTGTTCAATTCTGTCTTCATCGATCGATACGGGCATTTCGGAATGGCTTGTTTCGGCCATCAATTGAATATGTTTTTCTTTTGCAATGCCTTGGAACTTATTTGTTACCCGGATTAAAAATTGCTCTATATCTACTTCTTCTTTATTTAAGGTAATATGCCCAGCCTGCATTCGTGCAAGATCGAGAAGTTCATTTACGAGACGCCCCATTCTCATGGACTCCTCATGAATGATTTGAGCAATTTCCCTTTTCTCTTCTTCTGTTGCCGCAATGTCATCAACAATTGCTTCACTATATCCCTGCATCATCGAAATCGGCGTGCGCAATTCATGAGATACATTCGCTATAAAATCTTCACGCAATTTATCAAGACGGCGCTCTTCTGTCATATCTCTGACAACGGTAACTGCACCACGCACAGACTCCCCGTTATAAAGCGGACTGACAATTATTACATAGGAACGCCCCTGCATCGTTAACTCGCCTTCCTGTTCTGTTTCCGTTTTCACCGCTTCCTTAAATAAATTATTTAATAGTAACGGTACATCCCCTACATGACCATGTGCTTTTTTCTCAAACTTCCAGTTATGTAAGAATTGCCGGGCCGGCGGATTTGTAATCAGCACATTCGCATTTTGATCCAGTGTGATCACTCCGTCTGCCATGGAACTTAGAATGCTGGACAACTGTTCTTTTTCTTGATTGAGCGCATGAATATTGCCTTTAAGATGATATGCCATTTTGTTAAAAGACGTCGCCAGTGCCCCAATCTCATCATTCGTTAAAATGGGAACTTTCATATCAAAGTGCCCTTGAGAAAGTTCCGTTGCCGCTTCACGCATCTTGCGGAGCGGGGCCGTTACACGTGTAGACAAAAAGAACGCAAAAATGGTCGTCAATACAATGGCAATACCAGCAGCTGCTAATAGAAGCTTCGTTGTCTGTTCAGTCGTTTCTCTCATTACTTCAAGAGACTGATAGATGAACACGGCTCCACTTTCTCCGTTATTCATTTCAAATGGTACACCGACAATAAAAGAGTTTTCGTAACGGCTGTCTGTACTCGATCCTTCATCGACCGGAATCTCCGCCTTTACTTTTTGACGGCTATCAAAAACAGCAGACAGCCTCGGATCTCCCGTAATGGTTTCCTTGCTTATTTTTGCTTCATCTGTTTCAAGCGGAGAGTAATGGTAGGTACTTACATTTTCAGCAATCATGACATGAGCAGGTTCATCGACAAGCTCCCACGCGACTCCTAAGCCCGTTTCTTTGTTTTCATGGTCCTCAATGACCACCGCAATTTTTTCTGCTGTGTTTTCCAGCTGCTGCTCCACTTGTGTAATATGATAGTTTTCAAAAAACTCTAGCATTAAAATCGTTAAAAACGCTAAGACAAATGAAACGAGAAGCAAGATTGTAATCCATAGCTTTCCGACAACGCTGCGCCAAATCTTCATTCATTTCCAACCTCGAATTTATAGCCGACGCCCCAAACGGTAACAATCATTTTCGCGGCTTGCTCCGAAACTTTATTCAGCTTTTCACGCAAACGTTTCACATGTGTATCAACAGTTCGCAAGTCTCCGAAAAATTCGTAATGCCAAACTTCTTTCAGCAAATGTTCCCGGTCAAATACTTTATCCGGTGCTTTGGCAAGAAAATAAAGAAGCTCATATTCTTTTGGCGTCAAATTCACCTCTTCACCGTCCGCTGTAACACGATGAGCGTCGTTATCAATCGTTAAATGCTTATATACAATTAAGTCTTTTGACTTGGTGTCTGTCTGCAGGTAGGAAGTCGGTGATGAACGGCGCAAAAGCGCTTTCACCCGTAAAACAACCTCCCGAGGGCTAAACGGTTTTACAATATAATCATCCGTCCCCACTTCAAATCCTTGGACACGGTTCGCTTCTTCTCCTTTTGCCGTCAGCATGATAACAGGTGTTGCTTTCTTCTCTCTTAACTCGCTGCATACTTCAATTCCATCTTTTCCAGGCATCATCAGGTCCAGCAAAATGCAGTCGTAATCGGTTTCGGTTGCCTTCTCGAGCGCTTCTTGACCATCAGCCGCTTCATCAATCACATAATGTTCACGTTCTAAATACATTCGAAGTAATCGGCGAATTCGTTCCTCATCGTCTACAATTAAAATTCTCATTTCTTTTTCCAAAGACGTCCCCTCCCAATCACACTATATACCCTATTATAATATAAAAAAAATGTCTCCGCCAAAAACGGAGACATTTTTTCTTATGCATATGAATGCAATCCTGCAATAACAAGGTTAACGGCGACTGTATTGAACATAATAATACCAAAGCCAACAACAGACAGCCATGCTGATCGCTCACCATGCCAGCCTTTTGATAAACGGAGATGAAGAAATGCAGCATAAAACAAAAATGTAATAAGGGCCCAGACTTCTTTTGGATCCCAGCCCCAGAAACGCGTCCATGCGATCTGCGCCCAAATCATGGCAAAAATAAGCGCACCAAGCGTAAATACCGGAAAGCCAATTAACACGGATCGATAGCTGATTTCATCCAGTAAATCTGAGCTTACATTTCGCACAAGCGGCTGCATGAGCGCAGCGACACGTTTTTTAAACAAGAGGCGGATCAATAAATAAAGAAGAGTACCAGTAGCAAGTGACCAGAGAACAGTGTTTAATTTATTTGCGTTAATAAACGCGGGCATGTCAACGAAAGGTTCCATTTTCCCTTCTGTAACAAGCACCCCTTCATTCGGTCCAACAAGCGCCGGCAAAGTAAATTCCTGTACGGCGGATGCTTCTTCTTTGTTTACATATTCAAAGGAAGCGCTGTAATTGGCAAGGCCAAAACTTGTTGTTACAATGATAAACCCAACCACAGATAAAATCGTAAACATGATGACCTCAAGCCATTTTGTTTTTTTCGTGCTGACCGATTGATCTATATTTTTCACTAAGTAAATGATCCCTGCAATGAAACTGATTGCCAGAATCCCCTGCCCAGCCGCGGCTGTCGTTACGTGAATATGAAGCCAGTCACTTTGAAGCGCTGGAATAAGCGGGCTGATTTCACGCGGGAACATGCTTGCATAAGCAATGATAATCACCGCAATAGGCAACGCAAAAAGGCCAAGTATCGCTGTCTTGTAAATAAAGAAGATTAAGATAAACGCACCGACAACCATCATGCCAAAGAACGTGATAAACTCGAATAAATTACTGACCGGTGCATGACCGGCCGCCGCCCAGCGGGTGAAGAAGTAGCCGAGCTGTGCAATAAAGCCAATGATGGTTGCTGTAATAGCAAATATCCCCCAACGATTTAACCGTTCATCATCACGCAGTCCTTTTTGCCGGATCGAGCCGCCAAAAAGAAATGTACCGACTAAATAGAAAATAAATGCTGCGTACAGCAGCGTACTGCTTACTCCTGCTAAATCTGACATCGAGCAATTGCCCCCTTAATCCTTTTGTCTATCTTTAGGCTCTGGAATTGCCGTACCATCCAAAACCGAATCAATTTCCCGTTTCAGTCCGTGCCAGTTTTTATTCGTATGACCAGCTGTGTATATATACCCGCCCTTTTCACGAATCCAAATACGGCGGTGGTTCCAGTAAGAGCCTTGAATAACACCAATCATAAAGATAATGCCGCCGATGACGAGAATAGGCAATGTTAAATCTTTACGGATGGTCAATGCAGACACATCACGCGTTTCAAGGTTTTTAAACTTCATTTTGTATATTGTTTCACCAAGCGGCTCCATCGTATTTTGAATTTCTACAAAACTTACTTCGCCTTCCGGCTTCTCAGGAGAAATCATGTTAAATAGAAAAGCTGGTTTATTTGGCAATGGCGATTTAGAAATTGGCTCCCCTTCTTTTGTGAAGCCATCAAAGTCCGGATAATAGCCTTTCAGTTCTACCTTATAGCCATTTCCAAGATCGTATGATTTCTGCTGATCAAACAAATCAATTACGACATCCCCAACTTCTTCACCTGTTGTTTTATTCGTCAACGCAAAATGCATTGCCTTCATTTCATCCTCACGGAAACTCGTTTGATATACCGCAAAGCTGTTAAATTTCATCGGCTGGTTTACCTGAATATCATCTTCCAGTACTTTCTTCAGTTCAGGCTCTGCACCAGGCAGATCGTTATTGGAATTGCGGTAGAGAACGGCGTCTGTTTGATAATTTTTTGCAACCGTTCCCACCCTGTCAATCGCTTCGTTAAAAACCTCCGGATCTTCGCCTTCTTCGTAGTTTTCAAGCGTAAACCCATCATTTTTTATGTAATAATCTCCACCTGCACCTGGAATTTGAAGCGTTTCCCCTTCACGGATCCAGAGGAGTTCATCAACATACATGCCTTGAACGGATCTAAGCATAGCACCGAATAAAAAAATAATAAGTCCAGCATGATTCACATAAGGGCCCCATCGTGTAAAACGATTTTTTTCAGCAAAAAGAGCACCATTTACCTCACGGATTTTATACCGTTTCTTTTTTAATTCTTCGCGTACTTTTTGCAGGTCAGACTCCTGTAAAACAGCTTGTTGTTCGGCAAAAAGACGCTGTTTTTTCATAAATGATTCATGCCGGTCAACACGCTGTGTTTTTAATGCACGGTAAAGCGGCACCACACGATCCAGACTGGCAATAACAAGTGAAACCCCTAATGCAGCAATAAGAGCGATAAACCAGACGGAGTTATATAAATCATGAAATCCGATCATGTAATAAATTTTCCCGAAAGTGCCGTACACATCTTCATAATACGTCTCTGGCGGGATGTTGCCCGGAATATAAAATTCCTGTGGAAGGATCGTTCCAAATGAAGCGGCGACAAGGATTAAAACAATAACCCATATGCCTACTTTCACTGATGAGAAAAAATTCCACACTTTATCTATTATTGTCTTATTATACGTTTGAGAGCGACGGGCGCTGCCTTCATAGCGCATATCGACGAGGTTTTCTTTTTTGGCTTCCTCCGTCAAGGCTCGTCCACAAGATTCACATAAAATAGTACCGTGCGGATTGACATGACCACATTCGCACTTTACTTTCCCCATACTAAAACTCCCCTTAAGATGGTTTCACGCTTTCAAATAACGCACGAATCTGTTCTTCTGTCATTCCTGCTGTAACAATTTGATCAATTGTCCCGTCAGGACGAATCATAAATGTAGTCGGAAGTGGATTAATCCCATATGCTTCCTGAACTTCCTTCCCTTTATCAATAGCAATTGGGAATGTTAATTCGTACTGTTCGGCAAAATTATTCACTTGGAAATCGGATTCTCCTACGTTTACAGCCAGCACTTCCACTTTTCCTTCATATTCTTTTGCCAGTTTTTCCATATGAGGCATTTCTTTTTTACATGGCTCACACCATGTCCCCCAGAAATTTAAAAAGACCCCTTTTCCTTCATAATCCGACAAGCGGTGTTGTTTCCCGTTTAAATCAGATAATACAAAATCAGGCGCCTGATCGCCTACCCCTAAATTCTCCCGCGATTCTTTCGTCAAGTTCGTATATAGTGTATAAATGACAAGACCTGCAAGAACCGCGAGAATCGCTGTACGTATGTACAGCCTTCTTTTCTTTTTATCCATCTGCCAACCTCCACTAAATTGTCAAACAATGCCGGCGTTTGAAAAACTACGTACATTATATCATTACTTGTCATATTTGCAGAAAATAGCAGCCTTTTTGTTTTGTGACAGATTTATGAACTATCGCAGTGATCCTGTTTCAGCAAGTGTTCGAAGCTGTTTCACTTCATGTGCGGTCAGTTCGCGATATTCGCCAGCATTCAGGCCTTGCAGCGTCAAATGAGCAAAGCGGTCGCGTCGAAGCTTCTGAACTGGGTGCCCAATTGCTTCAAACATGCGACGCACCTGGCGATTCCGGCCCTCATGAATAGTAATTTCGATAAGCGACCGGTTTTTCTTTTTGTCAATTGATAATTCTTTTACTTTAGCAGGCGCCGTTTTTCCGTCCTCTAGTTTAATACCTGTCATGAGACGCTTGAGCATATGGCGCTGGACAATTCCTTCCGTTTTCACTATATACGTTTTGTCCATTTCGTAACGAGGGTGTGTCATTAAATTGGCAAACTCGCCATCATTTGTTAATAAAAGCAGTCCCGACGTATCATAATCAAGGCGTCCGACTGGAAAAATTCGTTCTTCCACTCCAGGAAAAAAGTCTGTCACTGTTTTGCGGCCTTTATCATCGGTTACCGCTGAGATAATGCCGCGCGGTTTATAAAACAAATAATATACTTTCCGTTCCCGTTCAATCGGTACCCCTTCTACTTCCACTTCATCATTCACGCCAACTTTTGTCCCGAGTTCCGTAATTGTTTTCCCGTTGACTGTTACTTTTCCTTCCTGAATAAGCTGTTCCGCTTTTCTTCTTGAAGCGATCCCTGCTTGTGCAATTACTTTTTGCAGACGTTCCATCTATTTCACCTCTATATTTGTCATAAATACTCTAAAGCATTATGGCACAAATAGCGTAAAAGGAAAAGAAAACTGAAATGAAAAAAAGCCTGGCTACAATAGCCAGGCAACAGTTAGGACAGCAGAAGCAAAAGCAGCGGCATCTGCAAGCAGCCCAATTTTCAGTGCATCGCCTGTTTTTTTTATCCCCGCTGCACCAAAATAGATGGCAAGCACATATAGTGTTGTATCCGTGCTTCCCTGCATGACAGCAGCAAGTTTCGCAATATAGGAATCAGCACCGAATTCACGCATGATCTGATCGAGCATGGCTAATGTTGCTGAGCCGGATATCGGCCGTATAATGGCCAAAGGAACAACTTCGGGAGGAATGCCAATGAGTGAGGTGAGCGGTTTAAACAGACCCGCAATCCAGTCAGCAGCACCTGATGCACGAAAAACAGCCACCGCGGCCATCATAATCACTAAATGAGGCACAATGGCGATCCACGTATGCAGCCCTTCTTTTGCTCCATCTGTCAATGCCGTATATATATTTACTTTCCGGTATAATCCTGCCGTAATGACCACAGCGATGATGACTGGAATAAGCCATGCCGCCATTACCGGTTCCTTTTACGGGCATAGTATCGATCAATGACTATGGCAAAACAGGCGGACATAACGGTTGCAAGAAACGCGGGCAAAATAATATCTGCGGGGTTTTTGGCGCCATGAGAGATGCCAAGTGCGATGACAGTTGTTGGAATGAGGGTTACACCTGCTGTATTTAATGCAAGAAATGTAATCATCGATCGGCTTGCCGTGTCCCGGTCATCATTTATTTGACGCAGCTCCCGCATCGTTTTTAATCCGATCGGAGTTGCCGCATTGCCAAGACCAAAAAAATTTGCTGCCATATTGGACGCGATGAATCCAAAGACAGGATGATCTCTTGGAATTTCAGGAAATAGGCGGCTAAGAAGCGGCTGGACAATGTGAGCAAGCCAGCTGACGATCCCGGCTGCTTCCGCTGTTTTCATCACGCCTGTCCAGAATAATATGACTCCTGCAAGCGATATTGCCAGCTGAACAGACTGCTCCATTGATTGAAAAAGTGCTTCATTCACCTCAGCCATCGTCCCGTTGACTGCTGCAAATACAAAACCGGATAACAATAAAAAAGCAAAGGCCGCACTGACCATTAATCGAGCACCCCCTTTACTTTTTCGAAAAAGGACGTCTCTTGTTTTTTAGAGCGGTAAATTGGTACTTCCATCTGCTTTTCATCGCCAATCCACAGCTCTGCACTGTTCTCGCTTTTATCCTTTTTCTGATCCAATACAATGCGAACGTACGCGATTTTTTTCTCTTCTTCCGTCAATGGATATCGAACCATTTTTTTTGCATAAAAAAAATCGTGTTCACCCGGTACTTTAAATGGTTCTTTTTCCACTACATTTACCAGTCTATACGATATAAACCCATTATCAAAAAGCGCCTGATGGTCACGCCAGTCATCCGGTGCGTCAAGCGTTACTGTTACTAGGTGCAGCCCGTTTTGTTTCGCTGTTGTAACAAGCGTTCGGCCAGATCGTTTCGTAAATCCCGTTTTGCCGCCTGTGATCCTTCCACCTTCTCTCACAAGACGGTGCTTATTTTCCCAAACACGGAGCGGGCGGCTTTTCGTTTTATAGGAAGCGGTGCCGACAATCTTTTCAAATTCAAGGTTGTCCATTGCTTTTGCCGTCAAAAGCGCCATATCATAAGCTGTGGATTGATGCTGTGGATCATCCAATCCGTGAGGATTCATAAACACGGTATTTTTCATTCCAATTTGCTTTGCTTTTTTGTTCATCATCGCGACAAATTCCGGTGTACTCCCCCCGATAAACTGACTGATAGCAATTGCTGAATCGTTCCCGGAACGAAGCATTAACCCGTACACAAGTTCTTCGAGTGTCAGTGTTTCCCCTTTTTCCAAATACAAACTTGAACCTTCCACCATGACTGCCTCTTCACTTATTTTAACCTTTTCTTTCATGCGCCCTGATTCAATAGCCAAAAGCGCTGTCATGATTTTCGTTATGCTCGCTATTGGCCGCCGCTCATGCGCCGATTTAGAAGCCAGAACGCGGCCGCTGTCCATATCCATCAGCACTGCATTTCTTGCTGAGACAGACGGCTGTGCGGCAGCTTTAGATGGGATGGCGGCGATGCATAAAAGAATGGCAGCAGCGATGATCAACAGCTTTTTTATCATGTGTCCGCTCCTTCCCTTTTTCATTACTTTATGAGAAGAAGTCGGTATTCATGATTATTCTTCTTGCGTTTCACCCATTGCATCTTCAAACCTGCCAAAAAATAGATCAGCCTCCTGTTGAATGAATACTTCACCTTCTACAAGAGGCGGAAGTTCGTCAAGACTTTTTAATTGAAACGCATCAAGAAACTCAGTCGTTGTGGCGTACAAAATCGGCCGTCCTGCTCCTTCTGCTCGTCCTGCTTCTTCAATTAAACCCCGGGCAGCGAGAGTTGCGATGGGGCGTTCGGTCTTTACACCCCGTATTTCTTCCACTTCAATACGCGTTACCGGCTGGTTATAGGCAATAATTGCTAACGTTTCAAGTGCTGCCTGTGATAATGTTTTAGGCGACGGTTTTTCAGCAAGAGCTTGGATAAACGAAGCATTTTCTTTTTTCGTCATCAGCCTATATTCCTTCCCGTACGTTGTGATCATTACACCGCGCGATTCATCAAGCAATAGCCCCTCTGCCATCCGTTCAATCACGCTTCGTATAGTTTGCACATCAACATCTAAAACAGAAGCTATTTGATCTGCTGTCAGCCCTTCATCACCCGCCGCAAATAACAGGCTTTCAATTATGCTTTCATTTGTCATTTATTTTTCCCTCCAGACATGACATACAGGCTAGAAAAATTTCCATTTTGTGTGACCGTTATTTCATTTTGCTTCATTAATTCGAGAATGGCTAAAAAGCTCACCACAAGTTCCTCCTTTTCATGAGACTGAAATAAGTCTTCGAAGAGAATCGGCTCTTTTGCTTTCGTCAGCTTATTCATTAGCGATTTCATTCTCGTTTCAACGGAAATTTCTTCACGGCGAATGGTTGTTTGTCTTGGTACAGCAAGCTTTTTGCGCCGGGTCATTTTTTGAAAGGCACCGAGCATATCGTAAATCGACACATTAAGCGGACCTTCTCCTGCTTGCGCAAATAGCATATCTGCTGGAGGACGGGAAAATAATTTTGCCCGTTCTTCCTCCAATTCCTGCAGTTTAACGGCTGCTTCCTTATACTTTTTATATTCAATCAACCTGCGGGTTAGTTCTTCCCGAGGATCCTCTTCTTCCATAAATTCATCGTCTTCCGATGAATGGTCAGGGAGCAAGGAACGGCTTTTCATGGCAATCAGCGTCGCAGCCATAACAAGGTATTCACTCGCTACATCAAGTTCAAGCTGCTGCATTGTGTTTACATACATTAAATATTGATTCGTTATTTCCGCAGCCGGAATATCGTATATGTCGATTTCTAATTTATTGATTAAATGAAGGAGTAAATCAAGCGGTCCTTCAAACGAATCAATCTTTACTTTATATTCCATTACATATCTCCTGTTTTCCATTACCTTTCTTGCATATCATAAAGTATAGTATATATCATATTTACTTTCAGTGTTTTCGATTGAGAAAATGTATGAATCGTGATAAACTAAAATAAATCCGACCAACTGAGTGGGGGAAATTGAATGTATACGTATCCTGTGCCGTATCTTGCTTTTCTGGCACATTTTCATATTGACCGTGATTATTTTGAATGCCATGAGCTGTTAGAAGAACACTGGAAAAATACAGACGGTGCACGTGATTCTGTTTGGGTGGGTTTAATTCAATCCGCTGTTTTCTTATATCATTACCGCCGAGGCAATGTAAATGGCGCGATACGGATAGCAAAAAAAGCCGTTAACTGCTTATCGAAAAAACAAATCGAACTTGCGCGGCTCGGAGTTGATGGAGACCTGTTTATAGCATCGATTCGAAAATCTGCGGCCCGCCTTAGAAATGGTGAGCCATTTGCACCAATTTCAATACCTATTGCCGACGAAAATTTGTCCGATGAATTTAATGAGTTTGTCGAGACTTTTAAACCGAATCCAGATGAACAATATTTATCCGAAAAACATAAAATGCGCGACCGCTCTGATGTCATTGAAGCAAGACAATTAGCTATTCAATTAAAAAAAGCCGGGAAGGTGCCGTTATAAACGGCAGCCTTTACCGGCTTCTTTTGTGCATTTTTCGTAAAAAGGTGTAGTTTCCGCACCGGGAACTACATCTTTGTCTGGATAAGCTTTAGTTACTTCAGCGATCATTTCCGTTCCAATCCCTTCATCCCGATAGGACGGATTGACTGCAATGTGTAAAATCTCCACATTCTTTACTCCAATTGCTACACCGACGACGCCTACAATGTCTTCTTCTATCTTCCATAAATACAACTGGCGTTCATCGTTATTTTCGTAGCACTCGATCGTTTCTCGAAGCGTTCGCAGTTCTTTTTCCTGCGGCATATACGACAGCAACCCCATCGCAATTTTCTTAAACGATTTTTTATATCGAATCAGCATTAAAAATCCCTCTTCAATTAGCAGGATTTACCTGCGTGATAACTTCACGCTTTCTATATTACTAAAACGGTCATGGATCCGCAAGCTTCTTCCTTTATTTTACAATAAAGAACCAGTAATAAAATCCCCAGCCGATTGCGGTCAGCATTAACAAAATGAGTAAAACCACATTGCTTTTCATGATTTTCCCACCTCTCAATTCGTTTGGGGCAACTGGAGCGGCAAATCGAGTTTAATAAGATCCTCATATGTTTCACGGCGAATCACGAGTTTCGCCTCTCCGTTTTCAACGAACACAACAGGCGGCCGCGGAATACGATTGTAATTGTTCGCCATCGAATAGCCATATGCTCCCGTACAGAACATAGCGAGAAGATCACCTGCTTCTGCTTTTGGAAGAGGCAAGTCCCAAATGAGCATATCACCAGATTCACAGCATTTTCCGGCAATAGACACCGTTTCTTCTACAGGATCATTTACCCGGTTGGCAAGAACTGCTTCATATTTTGCATCATATAAAGCAGGTCGAATGTTATCACTCATCCCGCCATCTACAGCTAAATATTTTCTCACGTTCGGGACGTCTTTTTCAGAACCTGTTTCATATATTGTCACACCTGCGTCACCAACAAGTGAACGGCCTGGTTCAATCCAAATTTCCGGCATTCTCATACCTAGACGTGACGACTCTTCCTGCACCTTCCTAATAATTTCTTCAACATAAGCTGCAGGCTCAAGCGGGTCATCTTCTGACGTATAACGTATACCAAAGCCCCCGCCCAAGTTAAGTACAGTGGCCTCAAAATGAAGCCGCTCTTTCCAATCAGCAAGCTTGCCGATAATTTTTTCTGCCGCCAGAATGAAACCCGTCGTTTCAAAGATCTGTGAACCGATATGGCAATGCAGTCCGAGAACCTCAAGAAATGGCTTATTAACCGCTGCATCAAGGGCTTCTTCTGCTTGTCCATTATTTAAGTCAAAGCCGAATTTCGAATCTTCTTGACCGGTTAAAATATAGTCATGCGTATGAGCTTCAATGCCCGGTGTAATCCGCAGTAAAATCTTCATCATTTGTCCACGTGACTGACTGATTTCATCTAGTAACGCCAGTTCATGAAAATTATCGACCACAACACAGCCTATGTTTGCATCAAATGCCATTTCTAATTCTTCACGGCTTTTATTATTGCCGTGGAAATGGATTCGCTCTACAGGAAATCCTGCTTTTAAGGCTGTATATAATTCTCCTCCGGACACGACATCAAGTGACAGTCCTTCCTGCTCAGCCAGCTGCATCATCGCAACCGAGGCGAAGGCTTTGCTTGCATAGGCAACCTGTGCAGTTATGCCCATTTTATCAAATGTTTGTTTAAATCCTCTCGCGCGCTGTCTAATTAACGCTACGTCATATAAATAAAGAGGTGTTCCATACTGCGCCGCAAGTTCTACTGCATCGACGCCCCCTATTTCCAAATGGCCGCGGTCATTCACCGCTGATGTACCATATGTATGCATATTAATCGCTCCGTTCTTTTAACGTCATGCCAAAATCCGCAAAATTTCGGCATCAGAATAAAAGTACTATATCATACATTGACGGCCCGCTCAATATTAGAAGAAAATCACCGGTTAGTCAGAAGATACCCGGTTTATTTGCGGGATCCCAGACTGCTCCGGTGCCTGTCGGCGAATCAATATTGTTAATAACGATTTAGCATCGAAGGGGACAAGCGGCCATAAATATGGGGCGCCAAACGGCTTGAGACGTACGAGAAATAGAAAAAACAAAGTAAAGGCGATGACGAAACCCGCTGCTCCAAAAAAGGCAATGGACAAAATGAAAAAAAGACGGATCATTTTATTCGCGAGGCCGAGCTCATAACTCGGCGTTGAAAACGTTCCAATTGCCGCTAGTGCAGTATAAAGAATCACTTCAGGCACAAAAAGCCCTGTATCGATGGCGATTTGACCGATCATGACAGCGGCGACCAGACCCATGGCGGTCGAAAGCGGCATCGGTGTGTGAATCGCAGCAATACGCAGCCACTCGATTCCAACATCAGCAATTAGAATCTGAACTGCCAGCGGAATTTTTGTTTTTTCATTTGGTCCAATAAACGAAAGAGCTTCCGGCAGCATTTCTGGATGCTGGGCAAATAAAAACCAGAGCGGGAGTAAAAACAGCGACATCCATAATCCAATATAGCGAATCATCCGGATGAATGTACCAGCAGCAGGAAGCTGACGGTATTCCTCTGCATGCTGTAAATGCTGTAAGTAAGTGGCCGGCATAATCATCACTGCCGGTGATGTGTCTGTAAATAACAGTACATGACCTTCGAGCAGGTGAGCGGCACCTATATCGGCACGTTCTGTATAACGGACAAGTGGAAACGGATTATATCGCTGCTTGACGATAAACTCCTCAACGGTTTTATCCGCCATTGGTACACCCGCGATATCAATGCTCTCTATTTCTTTCTTTACTTTTTCAACGATTATGGGGTCTGCGATTCCTTCCATGTATCCGACTGCAATGTCAAGTTTTGATACCGACCCTGCTTTCATCATCTCAAAACGGAGCCTTCCGTCGCGAATTCTTCTTCTCGTGAGCGCTGTGTTTATAACTATGTTTTCGACATAGCCGTCACGTGAACCACGGACCACTTTTTCTGTGTCAGGCTCTTCCGGCTGCCGCCCTGGGTAACTGCGGACGTCGATAGTAAATACACCATCCGGTACAGCAATAACGATAAGGCCTGATAAAAGAGCAACCGTCAATTTCGATTGATCGTTTATCTCTTCCACTGATTGATGGACGAAATGGTTTTTCAGTATATCTATGGCAGGCTCTTTTCGTTTTTTCTCAACTGTTAACAGCGACTCGATTAATTCAATAATAAAACGGGTATCAACTAAACCCGTTATAAAATATAAATGGAGTGGTTCCCCGGCTATCGTTAGTTTTCTGACACCGACATCAAAACTTTTCCCCAGTCCAGCTTCTTGTTCTAAATAACTCTCAATTTCACTAGGATGAACGTGCATCATGCTGTCTCCTTTCAAAGCGGCGAAAAGAAAATCCATTGGACAAGGGATCCGGCTGTTTTCCCGAGCGCCACCGCCATCATTAAGATGTTAATCTGCTCAAAAACTCCCGCTCTTCTTGATAAGATGGGAAAGACGTTTAATACTTCCGTTAATGCAGCGGCAGCCATGCCGATAAATAACCCGCTAAACAGTCCAATTATTGCTGTCATGAAATCCGGCAATGACAGATCAACAGAAAAAATATGCATACACGTCCCGGTGATTACTCCAAATACCAGCGCCATTTCATACAGATTAATAAATGGCTGCGTTTTTGTAGCAGACACGAGACGGGGAATAACGCCGAGCACCGTAATAAACGCAACATAGCCCGCACCCGTTGCGAGACCTCCTGCGATTCCTAAAAATAGCACTACAGCTATTTCCATCTCACTTTTGTTCCTTCTCATTTGCAGCAAGGTAACCGTTAATATCTTCTTCGTATTTAAACATTTCCAGATCAAGAGGACCTGGCTCTTCATTCAGCCGTTTTTGCCATAGGCGGTTAAAAAAGAGAATCATGCCAAGACCAAGTCCAATGGAGTATGGAATTTGGAGCCATAATGGCTTTTCGACTTTTGAGCCGGTTACCATCTCATAGATCATGACATGGACTTTCTGCATTGACACGTCCTCATGGAAATTCATAATGGTCAGTGCCGCTCCTGTAAACAAAACAAGCCAGACAAAGGCAATTTTCCAGAAAGGTGCAGTATTATTTACACTATGGAAACTGACAATGGATTCCGTTTCACCGGCGATGACCGCTTTAGAATCAGGCATCGTCTCTTTCATTGCATTCACGACATCCAGCACTGTAACGACGACAATATTTCCAGCTGAAGGCGGTACTTGTTTGACGATTATTTTCTCCAAAATCGGCATCATATACTCACTCGCCTGTACGTCTGCCACATCAAAAAAAGAAATGAGCCGCTGATCAAGACGAACGTGGCGTTTCAAACTTATATACACTGTGTCATCCATACCCGCACCTCCGCTTTTTACGGAGTTTCCCCGTGCGTTTTACTTTTTATTCATATCCTCACGAAGGACGCGAATAATCTGTTTTTCTAAGCGGGACACCTGTACTTGCGAAATTCCAAGACGCTCCGCCGTTTCCGCCTGCGTACAATCCTTGTAATAACGCAAATAAATGATAAGCCGCTCCCGTTTATTTAATTTTTCCACCGCTTCTTTTAAAACAAGAGAATCAAACCATTTCATTTCCGGAGCAGCAAGCTGATCAAGAAGTGTAATCGGTTCCCCCTCATTTTCGTATACGGTTTCGTGAATCGATGCAGGTTTTTTTGCAGATTCTTGTGCCATTAGTGCCTCTTCTGTGGAAATATCAAGCTTTTCCGCCAATTCTGTAATCGTCGGAGCACGACCAAATTCCGCAGTAAATTTTTCTCTCTCACGTCTCATCTTATTGGCCGTTTCTTTTAACCGCCTGCTTACTTTCACTTCTCCATCATCACGCAGAAAACGCTGTATTTCACCAATAATCATCGGAACGGCATACGTAGAGAACTTTACATTGTAAGACAAGTCAAATTTGTCAATACATTTTAACAAACCGATGCAGCCAATTTGAAACAAGTCATCCGACTCATAACCACGATTTAGAAAACGCTGTACAACTGACCAAACGAGTCGTGTATTCCATTCGACTAGTTTGTTTCTTGCATCCAGATCACCGGACTGACTTTTTGTAATGAGCGCCTTTACTTCACTATCAGACAGCTGTACGACCTGTTTCATAGACGTATCCCTTTATACACACCGGACACGTTTGTCGGCCAGACGCTTTTTAAACCGTACAACGGTTCCTGATGAGGTGCTCGATTCTATTTCCAGCAGGTCGGTAAAATGCTCCATAATTGTAAACCCCATGCCTGCCCGTTCCATTTCCGGTTTTGTCGTAAACAATGGTTCCTTTGCTTGATCAATGTTATGAATTCCTTTTCCTTCATCACGTACGACAACATCAATTTCTCCGTCATCAATTGAAGCGGTAATATAAACAATACCGGCTGGATTGCTATCATAGCCGTGAATAATTGCATTCGTCACCGCTTCTGACACAGCCGTTTTTAATTCAGCCAGATCATCCATTGTCGGATTCAATTTTGCGGCAAACGAAGCGACCGCTACGCGGGCAAAGGCTTCATTTTCACCGAGTGCGTTAAACGAAAGATTCATGACATTTTGCATGAAGATCCCTCCAATCTGCGCAGTGCATCTTGTTCAGTTTTTTCAAAATACATAATTTTAAACAGTCCGGACAGCTGAAAAAGGCGCTTCACCTGTGTGTTTAATCCACATACAGTAACACTGCCGCCCATTTCATTCACCTGGCGGTAGCGGCCAAGAACCACTCCGAGTCCAGAACTGTCCATGAAGGAAAGTTGCTCTAGATTCCAGATTAAATGCTGTGTCTGATTCGCTTCCATTTCCGATTCGACAAACTCTTTTACCTGTTCCGAATAATAATGATCGAGTTCACCCGTCAGTCGGACACATAATATTTTCCCACTTGTTTCTGCCGTCATCGTCAACATTCCTTTATTCCTCCTTTTGGTACTAAGACGGTAATTTCGTTGTTGAAAACTCTTTATCCTTCCTATTTACAAAAGTAGAAAAAATATCCTTTTGTTCGACAATAAAAAAGACTGACAATTGTCAGTCTTGAATCACTAAGTGTATAAGTGTTGGCGATTCGACAGGTTCATCAGAAAAACGGTACGCTTCTGCTATTTTTCTAATTGAATCTTCTGGATTTTCTTTATTTGCGTGCAATGTCACTAGGACATCTCCTTTTTTTACTTCATCGCCAATTTTTTTCTTTAACGTAATCCCTACTCCGTGATTGATTTTATCATCCTTTGTTGCCCGTCCCGCTCCTAAATACATGGCGGCAGTGCCAATAGACTCCGCATCAATTTCCGCTACATACCCTTCAGTATCCGACTTTACCTGAATGTGATGTTTCGCCTGAGGAAGTTTTGATACATCATCTATCATGTCTGCGTTCCCCCCTTGTGCAATGACAAACTGGCGGAATGCTTCATACGCCTTGCCGTTTTCAAGATGCTGTTCGAGAGTTTTATAGGCTTGTTTATAATGTTCAAATGCACCAGCGAGAACCGTCATGTGTGAGGCAATTTCAAGTGAAAGTCTTCGAAGATCCTCCACCTTCGCTCCCTGTAAAATGGCCACAGCTTCTTTAATTTCATTCGCATTTCCTATTTCAAATCCAAGAGGCTGGTTCATATCACTAATAATCGCAACTGTTTTTCTGCCCAAATTATTCCCAATCGCGGTCATTTCTTTTGCAAGCGCCTTCGAATCCTCTAGCGTTTTCATAAACGCACCCGAACCTGTTTTCACATCCAGTACGATACTGTCCGCACCTGATGCAAGCTTCTTGCTCATAATCGAACCGGCAATAAGCGGAATGGATTCTACCGTTGCCGTCACATCGCGGAGGGCATACAATTTTTTGTCTGCAGGTGCAAGGTTTCCCGTTTGACCAGCGATTGACAGTTTATGTTGGTTTACATTGTGAATAAACTGCTCTTTCGTTAGTTCGATGTTAAAACCTTCAATTGATTCCAGTTTATCAAGCGTTCCTCCTGTATGACCGAGCCCTCTGCCGGACATCTTTGCGACAGGTACGTTAGCCGATGCGACAAGCGGACCAACAATAAATGTTACTTTATCGCCGACTCCGCCTGTGGAATGCTTATCTACTTTATGCCCTTGAATCGCGGATAGATCAATTGTTTCACCTGAATCCACCATCGCTTTGGTTAATAAAGCCGTTTCGCGCGGCACCATCCCTTGGAAGTAAATTGCCATCATTAGTGCCGATGCTTGATAATCCGGGATATCGCCTTTCGTGTAACCTTCAATAAAAAACCGGATTTCTTCTTCCATTAATTCTTTGCCATTCCGTTTTTTATGAATGATGTCAACCATTCTCATTGTCCTCACCACTTTACAAAGATTTTACAATTTCTTTTACGTAAGAAAGAAAATCTACTCGCACTTTTTCTGTCGTTTCAATCACTTCATCATGTGAAAGCGGCTGATCGAGAATTCCGGCAGCCATATTTGAAATACAGGAAATACCAAGAACGCTCATCCCGCCATGACGTGCAGCAATGACTTCCGGAACTGTTGACATCCCCACTGCATCCGCACCAAGAACACGGGCCATCCGCACCTCTGCCGGCGTTTCATATGCAGGTCCTGTATTTGCCGCGTAAACACCTTCCTGAATAGAAATACCTGTTCTTTTTGCAGCTTCTTTCGCGAGGCTGCGCAGATTACGGCTGTAAGCTTCGGTCATATCTGGAAAACGCGAGCCGAGACGGTTATCATTTTTACCGATTAGAGGATTCCCCCCCATTAAATTTATATGGTCTGTAATGATCATTAAATCGCCTGGCTTAAACGATTCATTCACTCCGCCTGCCGCATTTGTGACGAGGATCGTTTCGATGCCCAATGCTTTCATAACACGAATCGGAAATGTCACCTGCTCAAATGAGTACCCCTCATAATAATGAAATCGCCCTTTCATCGCTGCGACTATTTTACCTGATAATGTACCGGTTACAAGCTCCCCTGCATGCCCATCAACCGTAGATAACGGAAAATGAGGGATTTCTTCATAAGGGATAGAGGAAGCACTGTCAATCTCATCTGCGAGAACGCCTAAGCCCGAGCCTAAAACTAAACCAATCTCAGGTTTTTCACCGATTGTATCCGCTATAAATTTGGCCGCTTCTTTAATATGCGTATAGTTCACTTCAATTCCCCCATAAAACTTTTTCCGTACTCTGGCATGCTTATTGTAAAATTATCAGCAATAGATGCACCAATATCAGCAAATGTTTTTCTTACTTCAAGCGCATTGCCCCGAGCAAATTTTTTCGAAAAGACTAGAAGCGGAACAAATTCGCGCGTATGATCCGTCCCATGATGAACAGGATCGTTTCCATGATCCGCTGTTAAAATGAGCAAATCATCCTCTCTCAGCACATTGATTAATTCCGGCAGCCTCATATCAAATTTCTCCAGTTCTTTTCCATATCCTTCCGGGTCGCGGCGATGGCCAAACAGCGCATCAAAATCAACAAGATTAAGAAAAGATAATCCGGTAAAGTCTTTTTGAGCTACGGCGATGATTTTGTCCATTCCGTCCATATTTGATTTTGTCCGAATAGCCTCCGTCACCCCTTCTCCGTCATAAATGTCCGCAATTTTCCCGATTGCAATAACATCAAAATCCGCATCTTTTAACTCATTCATAACCGTACGTCTAAATGGTTTTAACGCATAGTCATGGCGGTTTGAGGTCCGTTCAAATTTACCCGGTTCTCCAACAAAGGGACGCGCAATCACACGCCCAATCATGTATTCCCCTGTTTTTGTCATTTCACGGGCAGATTCACAAATTTTATACAATTCATCAAGTGGAACGATCTCTTCATGAGCGGCAATTTGGAGTACGGAATCCGCCGACGTGTAGACGATCAGCGCCCCTGTTTCCATATGTTCTTTCCCTAGTTCATCTAGAATTTCTGTTCCGCTTGCCGGCTTGTTGCCGATCACTTTTCTTCCTGACTTTCGTTCGAGATCTTCTATTAATGAAGCCGGAAATCCGTCTGGGAACACCTGAAATGGCGTTTGAATATTTAGACCCATAATTTCCCAATGACCTGTCATCGTGTCCTTGCCGCTTGACGCCTCCTGCATTTTTGTATAAAAAGCTGCCGGCGGATCCGCTTTCTTAATTCCTTTTATTTCTTTTATATTAGACAACCCGAGAGCTGACATGTTCGGCATATTTAATCCACCCATCCGCTCTGCAATATGCCCGAGCGTGTCTGCTCCTTCATCACCAAATTGTCGCGCATCAGGCGCTTCGCCAATACCGACTGAATCGAGCACAATTAAGTGAATTCTGTTAAACATCCGTTTGTCCATGCTTTATGCCCCTTTCTAGTCGCTTTAGTATCTTCTTCTCAAATTTCTATATGCAGGTAACAAGTTATGTCACAAGTCTGACTTCTCCGTTTTATTATAATGGATCAATTTTGTAAATACAAAAAGCACCTGAAAGATTCAGGCGCGAGGATGAAACTGTGAATACACATCTTTTAACCGTGTTTTCGTAACATGTGTGTATATCTGTGTTGTTGATATATCAGCGTGGCCAAGCATTTCCTGTACAGCACGTAAATCGGCTCCGTTTTCAAGCAAATGTGTCGCAAACGAATGGCGAAGCGTATGGGGGGTCATTTCTTTTTCGATGGTTGCTTTTTTCGCCAGTGCTTTTATGATTTTCCAAAAGCCCTGTCGCGTGAGTCTTTTCCCGTAATGGTTTAAAAATAGCGCATCTTCACGGTGCTTTTTCGAGACGAGATCGGGACGTCCATTTTGCAGATAACGTTCAATTGCTTCCAGTGCGTGGCGTCCAGCAGGAATAATTCTTTCTTTGTCCCCCTTTCCCGTACACCGGACAAACCCCATCGTTAAATGAACGTCTTCTTTATTTAACGATGTCAATTCACTAACGCGCAACCCCGAGGCATACATCAGTTCCATCATCGCTTTATCACGCATCCCGAGAGCAGTTGAAACATCTGGTGCTGCGAGCAGCGCCTCTGTTTCTTCCATACTCAGTACTTTTGGAAGTGAACGGCCTGATTTTGGGGTTTCAATATGATTTGTTGGATCATGATCCGTTACTTTGTCCTGAATTAAAAAATGATGAAATGAACGAATGGTGGAAATATGACGGGCGATTGTTTTCGGTGACTTTCCCTGTTCTTTCAGCTGTTCGAGAAAGTGTAAAATATGTATTCGCTTAATCCCGCCTGCTGTCACCTGTTCAACTTTTTTCACATAATCGATGTAGTGAGTTAAATCCCGCCGATATGCTGCAATGGTGTTTTCAGCAAGCCCTTTTTCGACTATTAAAAAATGAAGAAAGTCATTCATGTGTTCTTCCAAGAGTTATCACTCCTTCATCAAAAAAACCTTTCGACTGTTCGAAAGGTTTTATTCAGCATGTTGTTTTTCAAGATCTCCTTTTTCGCCTTCTTCTTCCTGTTTCATGTGGCATCTGCTGCAAATGCCGTGAAACGTCAGGCGGTGATCTTTAATTTTAAAATTCCATCTGCTTTCCACGATCGCTTCGACGTCATCAAGTAAATCTTCTTGTATTTCATCCACCGCTCCACATTCTATGCAGACGAGATGATGATGAAAATGAGCTGCGCCCTCCTGACGAAGATCGTAACGTGAGACACCGTCTCCAAAGTTTATTTTATCTACCACTTTGAGTTCATTTAATAGTTCGAGCGTTCTGTAGACTGTAGCCAACCCAATTTCCGGTGCTTTTTCTTTAACGAGGAGGTACACGTCTTCTGCGCTTAAATGGTCCTCTTCATGTTCAAGAAGAACACGCACAGTGGCTTCGCGCTGCGGTGTTAGTTTATAGCTTGCTGCGTGCAGCTGTTTTTTTATACGGTCAATCCGGCTTTCCATTTTTGTCCCCTCCCTCGCCGATGTAATCTTTATTATAACAAAATGATGCAATGAATCAAAAGAATTTATTTAGAAGCACATTCATCATCTGACTTGAAATAAATGCTTCTATAAAGGCGGCGATCAGAATCGCAATCAACACCGCCCCCATATAGCCCATGTACGTCATAATACTTTTCGCAACCGGAAGGGGCACGGTTTGTTTGACAGTCAGCTTTTGCACAAGCCGAATTGAACACGATGCAGACATCACTGCTGTGAATAAAAAAGCGGGTATGAGAATCATATTTTGGGGCAAAATCGTGCATAGTGCGATCAAAAGCCCGTCCCATTTCATTTGCTGGATAAGAAAGCCCACCGAAAAACCGGTCACTGCTCCTTTTAAAAACAGCAAAACAAAAATAAGCGGAAGGCCGATTACGGAAATACCTGCGATCCACATGGCACCAGTGAATTTTATATTATGAGTGACGCTTTCCCAAAATAAATCAAGCGGCTTGGCAACGTTTCCGGCGGATGCCTGCGTAAAAAACTCTTTCACATAAGAATACAGCTCGGATTTTTGAACCGGCATCATGCTATTAACAGCGAGCGCGCCAAAGGCCGTTCCTGTCATAAGCAGTACGGCTGTAAATAGATATAGTGCCGCCCGTTTTTGAATATGACGGTTGATGGCAATCCACATAAATGGAGGCCCCCCTCTCTTTGCCCACTATATGAGAGGGGCGGCATCATTATACCAGTCCGTTTAAGCGCAAATATTGCAGCGCCCACATTGTTTTTGCATCATAAATACGGTTTTCTTGTAAAAGCTGCTCTGCTTCTTCAATGGTCACTTCCATTAACTCGACAAACTCATCCTCATCCGCAGCTAGACCGTCTTCTACCTTCACAAGTTCTTCTGCAAGAAACACGTGTACAAGCTCGTCAGCGAACCCTGGTGATGTGTAAAACGACTGAACATGTGTCATTTTCCCTGGACGGTATCCTGTTTCTTCCTCTAGCTCCCGCCGCGCTGATAATTCGGGTTCTTCTCCGGGTTCTAGTTTCCCTGCCGGCACTTCGACAAGGGGACGTTCAAGTGCTTTGCGGTATTGTTCAACAAGAATGATTTTTTTTTCTGCTGTCAGTGCGACGACACATACTGCGCCGGGATGTTTAATGAGTTCTCTCTTTGCTTCCTTCCCATCCGGCAGCAGGACATCATCGACCTGCAGACGAATGACTTTCCCTTGAAAAATCGACTCCGTTTTAATAGTTTTTTCTTCAAATTTATGCATAAAGTTCCCTCTTTTCTTTTCTCCTCTTCCATATGTTACACTTTTAGAAAAAGGAAGGTGATTGGAATGAATACACGTGAACTAGGCAATTCCGGCATTTTTGTCAGTGAACTAGGACTCGGCTGTATGTCCATTGGTACGGAAGAACGTCATGCTGAATCCATCTTGCATACAGCTCTTGACGAAGGCATTACGTATTTCGATACAGCAGACTTATATGATTTTGGCGTCAACGAACAGCTTGTCGGCAAAACATTGAAACAAGTCCGCGAGAAAGTCGTTATTGCATCAAAAGCAGGCAACCGATGGACCGATTCAAAAGACAGCTGGACGTGGGATGCGTCAAAAGCCTATATAAAAGAAGCTGCGAAACAAAGCCTAAAACGTCTCGACACGGAATATATCGATTTGTATCAGCTGCACGGCGGCACGCTAGATGATCCAATTGACGAAACGATTGAAGCATTTGAAGAACTAAAGTCGGAAGGATTCATCCGTGCCTATGGGATTTCATCCATTCGGCCGACGGTTATCAATCAATATGTAAAACGGTCTTCTATTTCAAGCGTGATGATGCAGTACAGCATTTTAGACCGCCGTCCTGAATTTCAGGCTCTTCCTATTTTAGCAGAGAATGGCGTCAGTGTCGTCGCTCGCGGACCGGTCTCATTCGGCCTTTTAAGCACAAATTGGCGTGAAAAACTTCAAAAAGCAGCGAAAAAAGGATTGAAATGGTACAGTGAAAAAGAGCTTTCAACTGTTCTAACGACAATTGAAAACAGTCTCGCTCCGGATCGAACGTTAAATGGCCTTGCTTTTCGCTATGTGCTTCATCATCCTGCTGCAGCCGCAGTCGTTGCGGGTGCGAGTTCGGTAGATCAGCTAAGAGAAAATGCACGAGCGGTACGTGAAGCCGCCTTGACGGAGGAAGAATATAAATGGATTCAAGATACAGCAATAAAAGCAGATTACGACGCACATCGATTATAAAAAAAGCCGCCATTTCCAGCGGTTCTGCTGCAGCGGTTCTGCTTGCAGGTACGGGCTTATATTTATCGCAACGTATCTTGTATAGGATGAAAAAAGCAGATAAAGCGATTGTTGAACGCGAAAGAAAAGCAGGACGTTTTGATGAAAACGCATATGAACAACTGCCGAAAGAAGACGTTTGGATAACCTCTGAAGATGGAATTCGAATAAAAAGTGTTTTTATTACACCAACCCCCGGCAATCCATATGTTATTTTTTGCCACGGTGTCACTGAGCATAAAGTAAATTCTATTAAATATATGAATTTATTTTTAAAGCGCGGTTTTAATGCGGTTATATACGACCATCGAAGGCATGGCGAATCAGAAGGCGCATTCACAAGCTACGGACATTTCGAAAAAATGGATTTAAAAGCAGTAGCTGATGAATTAGTCCGGCGGGAGGGCCCTCATGTACGCTTTGGTATACACGGTGAATCAATGGGGGCCGTTACACTTCTTTTATACGCCGGAACTATTGAAGACCGGGCTGATTTTTATGTAGCGGATTGTCCTTTTTCGGACTTCCGAGAACAATTGGAGCACCAAATGAGGCGTGAAATTGGCGGGGCGCCGCGATTCTTGCTGACAATCGCCGAGTGGTCTGTCTGGCTTCGAGGACGATACAAACTATCTGAATTAACCCCTCTAGAGGCAGTGAAAAACATAAAAAAGCCCATTCTGTTTATTCACAGCATGGATGATAAGTTTATTTTGCCACGCATGACCGAAGCGCTGTTTGAAGTAAAAGAAGGCCCAAAAGAAATTTATTTCGCTCCAAATGGTGCACATGCACAATCATATAATGAAAACCCGGAACAGTACGAAGAAGCACTGAATGCGTTTTTAAGAAAGTACAACTTAGATCCGAATCATTAAAAGGAGGACACTGTTTCAGCGCCCTCCTTGTCATTTTTGAAAAAATACTTTCCGGCCGAGGCGTTCGACGGTTTTTGGGAATAAGTGATGAATGATACTGCCGGCCGCCATCCACTTCGGCACGTTCACTTCTCGAACCGGACGCCCGATAGCAGCGATTGTTTTTCTTGCCACATAAACCGGATCAAGCATGATTTTCCCCGCATTTTTTATATAGGTCCCTTCCGGATCCGCATTATCAAAAAACGGAGTCGCAATCGGCCCCGGGTTTATCGCCGTAACTAGTACATTCGAGCGGGCGAGCTCCATGCGTATGCTGTTTGTGTAACCTAAAACCGCGTGCTTTGTTGCTGCGTACACCGCTGATTTTGGTGTCGCCAGTTTACCGGCCTGTGAGGCAACATTAATGATGTGTCCGCTTCTTCGTTCAATCATTTGCTGTATGACAAGTTCCGTACAATTTATTAATCCGTTCACATTCACGCTGATCATTTGAACCGTTTCTTCCGGTTTCATTTCATGCGCCCACGCGAAATAACCGACGCCTGCATTGTTAATCAGCACATCGACTTGACCAATTTCACGGAAAACAGATTCGAGAGCGGTACGATCTGTCACATCTGCCTGAAACACACGTACGTTTCCTGTGGGATCTAATTCTTTTTTTATTTTCTCTAAAAAGTCCAGCCGGCGTGCCACTAACACAGCATGAAAGCCCGCCGAAACCGCTTCTCTTGCAAGCTCTGCACCTAAACCCGAAGAGGCTCCGGTGATCACAACCGTTTTTCCCATCTGCATCACCCCCGGAAATATGCGGCACCGTTTTCAACATTGTACACGTGAATGTCACCGCGTTCCATTAAATAATCAAATTGTCCTGCCGTTTCCGAGAGCGTCAAGCCTGTTTCTTTTTTATACATTTCCGGGAACAGTTTCGTACAGACGTCAAAAATGGTCATCGGTTTTTCTCGCAGCATGGATAAAACAAGCATGGCACGGTCATGCTGCCGTTCGAAACGCCGTTCAATTAACGGGTTAATCGACTTTATATCGTTTCCATGACCGGTCAATGCATACCGGATATCCAAATCCATTACTTTTCTTAGCGAGTCATGATATTGAAGCAATGATTTTGCCCTTTCTCCCCCATCATTGGATGGGGGCTCAATGAGTGGGTTGGATGAAACAGTTTTCAACACGTGATCTCCCGCTATAAGAAAACCATCCTTCTCACGGTAAAAAACAAGATGGCTTTGTGCATGCCCCGGCGTTTCATAGACACGCCATCCAGGCAATGCAGGCAGTTCATCTCCTTCTTTTAATGCTTGTGTAAGGACGCTGTTTTTCGAGCTGAATTTCAGCGTTTTTTCCAGGTTATTCGCAATTTCCATCATCTCATCCGGCACGCCAAATTCACGGAATAATGAATGGAAAAATTCTCGACGCCAGTCCAAAAATGATTGATTGTGTGACAACCAGTTGGCGCAATATTCATGTCCGTAAATATCGACATGAAAATCATCTAGCAGCCCGGTATGATCGGGGTGGTGATGCGTTAAAATTACTTGTTCAATGTCGGATGCTTTGTAGCCAGCTTCTTTTAAACCCGCTTTTAACGCTGTACGTGCCTCTATTGTATTCACACCGGCATCGATTAGTGTAAGCCGGTCCCCTTTTACTAAATATGTATTGACATCACCAATCGGGAAAGGCGTTGGCATCGTTATTTTAATGATGTTTTCATATGTTTCAATCCCCATTATGTCCACCTGCCATTTTTCTGAAATAATATTCATTATATATGTAGTGTACCTGTTCCACAATGAATTGTCATTCATTGTTCATTACTCTCTTGACAGAACCATTTCTTTTCCGCATAATCACTTGAAAAGTCAAAATGTTTAGGCAACAGGGAGGAATCACGTTGAAAGCAGTTTTTATTGGAGCCGGTTCGATGGCTGAAGCGATAATTGCCGGTGCAATTACAAGCGGAGCTCTTCAAGCAGAAAACACTTATGTGACAAACCGCGCGAACAACGAACGACTCAAAGAGTTGGCGGCTCAATATGGCATTCAATCAGGCTATGACATGGAATCAGCTTTGAATAATGCTGATGTCATTGTGCTTGCGATGAAGCCAAAAGATGCGGCTGCAGGGCTTGAGGCAATACGATCTTACATACATAATGGTTCCGTCATCATCAGCCTTCTTGCCGGTGTTGGGATTGACTTTATGGAAAAAGCCATTGGCAAACCGTGTGCGATTATTCGCTCTATGCCAAATACATCCGCTGCGGTTGGGAAGTCAGCGACAGCCATCGCGTTAAATAAACACGTTACAGCCGGCCAGCATAAAGCGGCCATTGATCTATTTACGGCTATTGGTCTTGCGATTACGGTGGACGAATCGCAAATGGACGCTGTGACAGCCGTCTCCGGAAGCGGTCCGGCTTATATTTATTATGTAGCCGAAGCGATGCAGACTTCCGGTGAAGAACTCGGTCTTGACCATGAAACAGCCAAGGCGCTCATTATTCAAACCCTTCTCGGTGCCGCTGACATGCTTTCCGAGTCTAACGGCCAAGCTGCTTCTCTCCGCAAAGCGATAACTAGCGCCGGAGGGACTACGGAAGCTGCCATCCGCACATTTGACGAATGGCACGTAAAAGAAGCAATTGAAGCTGGTGTAAAAGAAGCCGCTGCTCAGTCAAAAAGGCTTGGTCTCTCTTATAAACACTAATTGATGAGCACTTCGAGGAAATCACGAGCGATAATAACCGGTTGAAACAGCTCTTTGGCTTCATTTAAAAGCTGACGCTCATCTTCTCTCGTATAGCGGGAGCTGATATGGGTTAAGCATAAGGATTTGACGCCGGCACGCATCGCCATTCCGGCTGCCTGTGATGTCGTTGAATGGTAATAATCATGTGCCATCTTTTTATTCTCTGCGTTAAATGTTGCTTCGTGAACAAGCAAATCTGCACCTAAAGAAAGTTGAACGGCCATGTCGCACGGTCTTGTATCACCGAGGACCGTGACGATTTTTCCAGGTTGTGGGTCACTTGTGTATTTATCCGGGTCAATTTTCCGCCCATCTGTCAATGTAACCTGCTTCCCTTCTTTTATTTGTTTATAAATTGGGCCTGGTGGAATATTATCTTCACGGAGAAGATCAACGAGCAGCTCGCCTGGTTTTTCTTTTTCGGCAAACCTATAACCGAGAGAGTATATGCCGTGATCTAATTTTCCAGCTGTAACGATGATCCCGTCGTCTTCAAAGACCGTTCCTTCTTCAATTTCTTCTATGTAAAGAGGGTATTGAAGATGCGTATTGCTGACATGAAGTGCGGTTTCAATAAACGCGCGAATACCGGCCGGACCGTACACCGTGAGCGGTTCAATGCCGCCTTGAAAAGAGCGGCTTCCAAGAAGACCGGGCAGGCCAAAAATATGATCTCCATGTAAATGGGTGATAAATATTTTTTCAATCCGGCGCGGTTTCAGACTTGTATGCAATATTTGATGCTGTGTAGCTTCACCGCAATCGATAAGCCAGACAGTGCCGCGTTCGTTTAACATCTTGAGTGCAATGGACGTTACGTTGCGCATTTTACCTGGCACACCGGCACCTGTTCCAAGAAATAATAATTCCAATTAAATCACTCCTTTGTTCGTCTTATTTTGCCATATTTCTTTCATAAACAAAAATACTTGTCACTTTCACTGTTTTGTGAAAAAATGCAATAGTATAAAAATGAATCTCAAAAGCGGGGTTAGAAACGTGAAACAAACAGAAACGCCAGCTGCTCTGACGATCCTGTTCGGTGCAACAGGAGATCTGGCAAAACGCAAATTATATCCTTCTCTTTATCGTTTATATCGAAAAGGACATCTATCATCAGGATTCGCTGTCATTGGCACAGCCCGCCGAGAATGGGATAACGACATTTTTCGTGAGCACGTAAAAAAATCAGTTATGGAATCGACTAATATTCAAGACCAAATAGATGAATTTATTTCTCATTTTTATTATTTGCCTCATGATGTATCGGATTCCAATTCATATGCGGAGCTTCGAACGCTTGCAAATGAACTGGACAGCAAATATTCACTCGGAGGCAACCGTCTTTTCTATTTGGCAATGGCGCCGGAATTCTTCGGTACGATTGCAGAGCATTTGAAACTGGATGGTTTAACGGATACAGAAGGCTTCGGCCGTCTCGTTATTGAAAAGCCGTTTGGCCACGATTTACCGTCCGCGCAGGAATTGAATGCGCAAATTCGCCGTTCTTTTGATGAAAAGGACATTTACCGTATCGACCATTATCTTGGAAAAGAGATGGTTCAAAACATTGAAACGATTCGATTCGCCAATGCGTTGTTTGAACCGCTCTGGAACAGCCGATACATCTCGAATATTCAAATTACATCAAGTGAAACACTCGGTGTAGAAGAACGCGGCGGGTACTATGAAACAAGCGGCGCTTTGAAAGATATGGTTCAAAACCATATGCTTCAAATGGTAGCCCTTCTTGCAATGGAGCCGCCAATCAGCCTGCAGGATGACGATATTCGCAGTGAAAAAGTGCGCGCGTTCCGTTCAATGCGCCCGTTGACACTCGAAACGGTGAATGACTATTTCGTACGCGGCCAATATGGACCAGGTGATCATGTTCCGGGCTACCGTGAAGAAATAAATGTCGATCCGGATTCAAATACGGAAACATACGTTGCAGGGAAAGTCATGTTTGACAACTTCCGCTGGGCTGGCGTGCCATTCTATATCCGTACTGGAAAACGAATGCCGTTAAAATCAACGAAAATCGTCGTTCAATTTAAAGACATCCCGATGAATTTATATTACCGTCCGGATGATCAAGAAATGGAGCCGAATTTGCTCGTTATTCATATTCAGCCTGAAGAAGGCATCACGCTGCATTTGAATGCGAAGAAATCAGGACGTCAACTTCAGACAACCCCTGTAAAGCTGAGTTATGCAAACAACGGCGAAGATATCATGAATACACCGGAAGCATACGAAAAATTAATTCACGACGCCATGCGCGGTGATTCCACAAACTTTACCCACTGGGATGAAGTGGCCCTTTCCTGGAGCTTTGTCGACGTCATTGCCGAAGCCTGGAGAAATGAAAAAGCAGCATTCCCGAACTACCCGGCAGGTACAAAAGGACCAAAAGCAGCAGATGAATTGCTTGAGAAAGACGGCTTCTTCTGGTGGCCTTTAAACATGCTCGACGTAGATGTGTGTAATTAAATAAAAATAAACAGCAGGTGTCAATAAGCACCTGCTGTTTTTCCGTTTTAAAAAACCATCCCAAAGAAAGTTAACGTTGAGATGGGTGTTGTGCTGTTCTTCTCCATCCACTTTGTGAAATGAGGAGACTAAAAAAACTTGATTCACTGCTGTGCTTAATCAACGAAATACAAAAAAACTTATATCCCACTGGACAATGTGCGAATACATATTGAGAAAAAAATGCCCGCCTTTAGCTGCTAAGACGGGATACTAGCATTATTGTTGTGGGCTAGTTCAAGTTTCTTTATCACTACTATCAATTATTTTCCCTAAAAAGAAACCATCTATTTCACTTAATTTTCCTCGCCAGAGAATTTTCCCTTTTGAAGGTGTGGGCTTACTGTCGCCACAATATACTTTGGTATCTTTCATGTGGAGAAAATAGGCTTCAGAGTCGTCATTGGCTTGCACTGCTTCTCCGGTCTTTACAAATTGTTCACTTAACATTTTGGCAGTTTCATTTCCATCTTCAAATGTTTCACTTAGCGTATTGAAATATTCCTTAGCAGATACCATTGTGCCACTAATAACAGCACCTTTTACGTTTAATGAAATATCTAAGGAAAAATCATGGTGATTCGCTGCTTGGACAAAAAACTCAAGAATGCTGTCTTTCATTGTGCCAGAACCGCTCCCCATTTTTACGTCCCCTTTCTTAATCCAGGAAGAAGATATGTGTCCTCATCATCGGAAAGAACATTGTAATAATTCACCTTCTCCTCCTTGGCCGTCTTTTTAGATCCGGATGTTTTTTTATCCGAGTTGTGCTTTTTAATTTTATCAGATCCAACATTCGTACTGTTCTCATTGCTATTTTCATGATCTTTTTTCATATCAATATCTTCTAGATCCTTTTCCACAGCACCGTTCTCTAGCCTTTTATCTTGATCTTGTGGTTGATTTCTTCCCTCTTCACTATTCTTTTGATCTTCTGCTGGGTTTTGTTTCTTACCCTTATCTGCTTGACTTTTTTTTTGAGTTTCATGAGAATTTTCTTCTTTTTCTGTCCTATCATTTAATTGATTTTGAGCTTGCGAGTGATTTTTCATTTCATCCGGCTCGTCGCCAGTTTGGCTAGATTCTAATGATTGACTCTGGCCTTTATTTTCCTGAAGCATTTTTGTTAGCAACTCCTCTATATTGCCTAAGCGGTCTTGGAGTTTTTCATTTTCTTTTTTTAATGACTCATAACCTCTGTTGGTTGATTTTCCAGCTGATTCTGATTGTTCTTCATTACCATTGTCCGCGCCTTCTGATTCTGATTGAGCCGTTTCATTATTTTTTTTATCACCTGATTGAGCTTGTTTTTCTTTACTATCCTCTTGGCCTTCTGTTTGAGATTGTATCTCTTTATGACTCAAAGGCCCTTGTAAAGATGATTGTGATTCCTTGCCAGCCTCCTGGCCTTTTAATTTAGATTGGGCCTCTTTACTCTCATCTTGTTTTTGTGTGTCATTCTTTATTTCGTATGGTGATGCCCAATGGTTTGCAGGATCATTGGAATCGCCGTGTGGATCAATCTTTTGGTGGTTCTCACTTCTTTTTGCTTGAGTTAGTTTTGTCAGCATGTATTCCAATCGATCTAATCGATCATTAAAGCTGCGGCTTTCTTGATATAGTTCCTTTTCATTATGATTGTTTGACTTGTTTTCGGAACCTGTCGTTAGGCTTGTTTCACTCTCGCGCATTTCTTCTTCATTCGAATAACCTTCTATTGCAATATCTTCTTTTTTAACAAATATCTTTCCGGCTGATTTTTTAATGGAATCTCCTGCTTTCTTTGACTTTTCTTTAACTGCCTGACCTATGCCGGAACCTGTGCTTTTTATTTTATGCGGACTGGTATTCTCTATAAGTTTTTTTCCTGTTTCAGGAGCAGCCACATATCCAACTGCAGCTCCAATCAGTCCTCCTGCTATCGAACGTTTAATTTGACTGCTATTTAGCTTGTGTTTCATATTCTGAGTATCTTTTGTCTTTTCCATGGTAACCTCCTATTAGCAGTTGAATTCGGGTGAATTTATGCGGTTAGTAGATATGGTCTTTTCAAGAGATTCAAGCCTTTCATGCAGCCTCTTGTTTTCTTCTTCAAGGGCTTTCGTAGTACTTTCTGCAGCTTTTGAAGATAAATATGGGTCTGTTTCCCACCAGTCCATTCCAATTTCCTTCGCCTTATCAACAGAAGCTACAATCAAGCGTATTTTGATGGTTAACAGTTCAACATCAGCGATACCTACTGTGATATCACCTGCAATAACCACACCTTTATCTAATATTTTCTCTAGTACGTCTACAATCGTACTGGATTGCATTGAATGTCCGGCTCCTATTTTGATCTCCTCCTTTCCGTTTGTATTAAAGTAAGCTTCCTAAAGGACCAAGATCAATATTCAAATCTTCAGCATCCAGGCCGAAAATTTCTTTTAATTCTTCCATTTTTTCTTCCAAATTCATTAGCGCCTCCCCTAAATTTTCTATCTGCTCGTCTGTCAGAGATCCACCTTCTACACGTCTAATGGCATGTCTTTCAACAATTTGCCTCAGCAGCTCAATGACAGTTAAAACTAACTGCGCTAAACCATGTTCTGCATTTTCAGGATCCAAGTTAATTTTCCCATTTGTTTGGCTGGCTGGTTGCATTACTCAACTCCTCCCTCTGTCTATCAAATTGTTCTGAAGATACAGTTGTTGCGCGACTTCCCTCCTGAGCCTGAACAAGAGATTCTACTGAAGCAATTAGTAATCTCAGATCTAGATACACCAGGTCGACTCCTGCAATGGAAATCACTAAATCTGCTTTTATCGCAACACCCTTATCAAGGATGACATCCAAAATATCAATTAACGCGATATCCTTATTTTCTATCGATTCTTTTAGTGACATCTTCTTGTCCTCGCTTATGAAAAGCTTGAAAAATGGTAGGCTGGCCACGGTCCAGATGCCTCAAACTGCCACCCTGATTCCCTCATTTCCTTTTCGTATTGTTGGATTTGTTCCAGAAAATCCTCTACTTTAGATTCGGTAATAAGGTATACACCATTCCAAGTCATATTATCCTTTCTTCCTGTCACGTCATTACTCCAAGGTCTCTTTACGTTTCCCTTAAGGGCAAACTCTCTCAAATGCGAATGAATTTTTTCACTAACTTTGTTTTTCTCTTCTTCAAGCTCCGTTTCAATCACTTTGTCTAACTTTTTCTTTTCAAAAAACTGTTTCCCCTTCGGTAATTGACTAATTTCTTCCCTCTTTGCTTCTATTGTTGGGTTGCTCTGGCTCACTTGTTTTTTTAATAGCTGATCATCACAGTAAATCTTTAAATTCCATTCTTCATTACCAGCTATTAATGCAAATGTATTCATCATTTTAGATTCATTCGATTGAACAGCGGTTTCCAAGCTTGCTGAGTTATTATATAAAGTACAAAATTTCAATGGTATAATAGTGAAAATTTTTGATAGCTTCATTACCGTTTCATGATGGTGGAATGCTTTTTCTTGAAGCCATTCCATATTATTATTAATCTGCTCTTTAATACTTTCTTCCGAGTAATTTTCAGAATCAAGGTTACAAACAATGGCTGTTATCTTTCCTATAGGAAATGTATATACATCACCTATTCCATCGAAACCTTTTAAAGATGGACACAATTGTTTGGCTGCTTCCTTTGTCGGAATTAATCCATATAAATAAATTAGACTATCCATCTTCTCACTACCCTCATTTCTTCTTTGTCATCTGTTCCCATTGTTCCATTTCCATTCGTTTTGCTGCTTCGTATCTTATAAGTAATTCTTCTTCCTTCGCTTTATAAGCCTCTTCAGAAATTTCACCAAGCTCATACATCATTTGCAACTGAATAAGCTTTTGTTGAATGGTAGGAAGGTCGTACAGCTCTTTATCAGCTTCCTCTTTCACCTTTTCTCCGATTTTAATGACTAGGTTGATAGGTGCAGAAACTAATTTATGCAGCATCAGGCTTCCTCAACTTTTAATCTAATATTGATAAAGTTATATGCCGCCCAAGGGCCGCTATAGCTGAATTCGACCTTATCTTTCCATTTTTCATACGTCTCATTTACTTTTTGATCAAACTCTGCTTCTTTATCCCGATCTACCAAGAAGGCTCCATTCAAGAGCATTTTCTCACCTATTGGATCATTCTTTTTTGATGCTTGAGCTAACTCGTTTAATGGAATAAACACTTCCTGTTCTATCTCTTGCTGCAAAGAAGTAACTAGTTTTTGGGCAGCTCCGCCTAATTGAATTCTTTCATAGTAGCTGGCTGCTTCGGATTTTCCCTGAACTGCTTTAGCCATCTTTCCAATATTCGAATTCTCGCTAACCTGAGATTCCAGCCACTCTTTTTTTCCAATCACTTTCAATCCAAGTTCAATCTTCCCTTTTATTTCCGGGAAAAGTTTTTTGAATTGTGGATATAGATTTTCCAGCAGCACGCGCACATCTTCTTTCGAATGAAACACATTACCGAAACTAACAGGAATCACTGTCTCATTCTTCTTCATCACAAGAGAAACAGCACTTTGGTGCATCATTAAATTATTTTTATTCGGGTGATAAATTTTCATTGGAACCTCAGCAGCCACAATTGCCGAATCTTTATACTGGATCGTAAACAGTTCCCTTTTTTCACCTTCAATTTCTATTTCACCAAAGTGTTCATTCGTGTCCGTTTGGATCCCGCAAAAAATATAGATACCCATTGACTCTCCATGGCTCATTGTTAGACCCTCCCTCATTCCTCAATAACCTTCATGTTATTACATGCTTTTATAATCAAATTTTCTGCTGTTTTAATTGGTTCATCAGATTCTATACACCGGCTCACTTGATGACCTAATATGTCAATACATAAACGCTGAAAAGTTGAATCTGATCCTTCTATTGGAATACTTTCTTCTGCTGCCAATTTGGCAATCATTAATGATGCCCTCAGACTCGGTCCGCTATCCACTTTACATTCCTTGCGTAATTCAGCTACAAGGGTTGTAATGGCTGTGGCATAACTCTTATCAAGATCCACTTTTTCAGAAACAATAGCTGCCTCGCGATCTCGATCTTTATGATCGATAAAAATTGTAATGAGTCTATCAAGCAATGCATCTTGTGTTTGATAGACGCCCGCATATTCATCAGGATTGCTGGTGAATATCACGGCAAAGTCAGGATGGACACGGACAAAAGGTTCCGTTAGCTTTGTCCCGTATAAAGGGAGGATTCCTTCTTCTAAAATGGATAAAAAGATATTATTAGTGGCTGGCTGTGAACGGGTAAATTCATCATAAACGAGAGTGTATCCATTCTTTACCGCCTCTAATAAGCGCCCATCCCTCCATGTCTCAGTCACACTTTCCTCTCTTTTGTAAACAGAACGAATATAGTTATCGACAACTTTTTTACTCGTATATCCGGTAAAGTCACCAATTAAATCTTTATTGTTCAATTCATGGTTACCGTGAATGAGCATGACGGGTTTGTTTCTTTTTTTTGCCAGAGCAAGAGCTATAGAGGTTTTTCCTGTTCCAGACGGGCCTGTAAAATGAATTGGATAGCCAGCTTTCAAGTATTGTAATGAGCGGGAAAGCAAGTCTTCTGTCTTTGCGTCTTGTACAATGGCTTTTGAATTCTTGTTGATTTTTTTCATTAAGACCGTCACTCTTTTCCCTCCTACTCCCACGTCCTACACTTCTTGATTGATTGAACTTCTATAACGGATGTCCCGTCTTTTATAGGATGTAACATCCTTTTCCTGATTTAGATAAACATCATACACGCCCAGCATTTCATCTTTCGCATACTTTTTCATATATTCCTTTTCCTCAATAACTTCCACAGTCAGCTTCCAGCCATTGTTATCACTTTCTTCTACAGAGGTAATTTTATGAATTGGCGCTACGTATTCATTGAAAAAATCCGTAACACTTGCAATGATTTTTTTAATTTCCATGGTGGCCTCCTGCTAAAGCATGGCAGGCCAGGATTAGTTTAGTCCTGGCTGTGCCTTCTTTTACTTCTAGATACTAAAGCGCGCATTTCTTTCATTTGATTGAACGGCAAGTCCGTTTTCTTCCACCTCATCTCGAAGTAATCCGACAGCCTCCGCATAACGGAGCCAAGTATCCACACTGGCAATTACCACTCGGGCTTCAACTGTTAAAATTTCAATACCGACTACTGAGACCCTTACAAATGCGTCGATTACAATCCCTTTATCTAAAATTCTGTCAATAACCTCAGCCAAGCTTGAACTATCTGTACTTTTTTGAACTGTCATTCTTATAATCTCCTTTCATCAGGTCATTTAAGAACCTATTGTTTTAATGTCATTTGAGGATCGAATGTTCTCTGGGCCTTTAATTTTGGCAGCACCTTTAATATCCTTGGACGTTTTTATATTGCTAATGCCTTTAACGTTTTTGACCCCCTTAACTTTCCGGTCATCATCTTTATTTGCAGAAGTGACCTTCCTTTGAAATTCTTCCCCGCCTTCAACAACTTTCCCCAGCTGTTCACGGGCTGAGAGTAAAACCCTCTTGGTTTTTTCTTTTGCATCTCCTGTTTTATCATGGACCTTACTAGCGAAGTCGTCTCTGGCATTCTCTAGGTTTTCGGTAAATTCATTTGCTTTTTCCTGAATATGCTCCACTAATTTCTCTTTTGCTTTGTCTGCTACTACTTCTGTTACTTTTTCTTTTAATGGCTCCGGAGTATGTTCAATCGCATTTTTTGCAGCTTTTCCAACTGCTTTTTTTACACGTTTGTCCATCCAATCACCTCCCCAAATTTGCAGAAAATAGATTTCGCATTATTTGGAGTCCACCAGGTCATTCAGCATTTTTTCTATTTTTTGAAGGCGCTCATTTAAATTTTTGTTCTCTTCCTTAATCTCTTCGATCCTTGATGGTTCACCTGAGTTATCGTCTAGTTCCTTTTTTGGAGTCAGCAACCCTTCATCAATTTTACTGATGTAACCCGAAGCCAATTGTCTAATGCTCGTTTGCGCCTGGTCAGTCAGGAGTTCCTGGGCCGTTTTTCTAAATTCTTGGGCCGCAAGCTTTACAAATTCAGATTCACCTAAATTTTTCAAGACTTTTTTGCTCGTTTCTGGATTGGCAAGTAAACCAATCCCTGCTCCCGCAACGCCGCCGATTAATGCCAGATTTATAGAATAATTAGCGCCGTCCCTTTTTTCTTCAGTTCGCATACTATTTTCGGTTTCCTCGTTTTCTTCCTTATTCTCGATTACTTCCATCTTTTCATTTACTTCCTGAGTTTTCATTTTTATACTCTCATCCCTTTTTTAATTGAATTCATAACTTCTTCATTTAAAAAATCAATTCCTCATGTTTATTTTGCTCTCTATTGGTAAGCTTCCTCTTGTACTTCATCTCTTAATAGTCCAACGGCCTCAGCGTATCTCAGCCATGTATCGACACTGGCAATCACCACTCGGGCTTCGACCGTAAGTATTTCTATACCTACAAGTGATACCCTTACAAAAGCATCAATAACAATTCCCTTATCAAGGATTCTGTCAATCACTTCCGCAAGACTGGAACTGTCTGTACTTTTTTGAACACTCATGTTTTTATCTCCTTTCAAATTCTCTATACAGCGTGGAGGTTATTTGAAAAATTTTATCTTGCGGGTTTGGTATGTATATACCTTCACTATTTGAAACTAAACGAGGGTATATTAACCATTTATACTAATTCATTCATCTGTCAGTTCTTCTCTCTGAACTATATTAGAAAATGATAAGTACCTGGTTTTTAAAAGTTTTATATAAATAAAAAAAGAACATGGAGCTCCATGTTCTTTCCGGGATCAACTATTATGGTTCTAAACTTTAAATTTTATTGGAAACATTTTTCTACCATAAGGCATTCTAATTCCGCTACTTATGAATGCATTTTAACTGATTTTTTACAAATTTAGACGTTATTTATACTTTCTACAAACTTTTTGGCAGCACGTGATAACGGAATATTTTTTAAATAGCATATGCCAATACTCCTTTTTGGAATTTCCTCTACTAGCGTTATCTCGTATAAATCCCTTCTTTCTAAATAATCCCTTGAAAACTCTTTTATGACACACGAAATACCTAAATTTATTTTTGTAAATTCTAAAACTAAATCAAATGAACCAAGTTCAAACACAGGTGAAACATGAAAGCCCCTGTTTTTAAAGAAATTTTCCACAAACATTCGTGAATTTGATTTCTTTTCTAAAAAAATTAGCGGCATTCCTAATAAATACTCTAAACTAATCGGTTTTTCCGTTATTTTTTTATATTTTTCTCCGCAGACAAAAATATCTTGAATTTCCTTACAGGGGATGACTTGAAGATGTTCATCATGGATTGGTAAATTACATATTCCCACATCTGCCTTTCCTGTTTTTATAAAGTCACATATTTCTGTTGTGGTTCCATTTAATATATTTAATTTGATTTCAGGGTATCCTTTATGAAATTCTTCTAAATAAGGTAATAAAAAATAGCGAGAGATGGTATCTCCAACCCCGATACGTAATTGCCCAGTCTTTAATGTTTTAAATTCTAACATTTTATCTTCTGCGGCATTAATCATTCCTAAAGCTGAGTTAATATGCTCATTTAATAATATTCCTTCATTTGTTAATACAACTCCCCTTGATGTTCGATAGAAAAGAAGTATTTCTAATTCTTTTTCCAACTTCGAAATAGCTTGACTAACAGCAGATTGTGTCATATATAGTTCCTGTGCAGCTTTAGAAAAACTTTTATTACGGCTAACGACGTTAAATATACGGTATGAATCTAATTTTCCAATCATATAAGTACTCCTTATATCAGATATAATAAATATTAATTTTACTTATATCACTATAGAAAGGTATAGTAAACACATAGTGTTTGAACATTAGTACATAAATTTATATAGAGTGTACTCGATTAGGAGAGATTAAAATTGACAAGAGCAGTTGGAACAGTAGTACGCGGGCTTCGCGGTCCAATCATCAACCAAGGAGATAATATAGAACAAATCGTCGTTGATACGGTATTAAATGCTGCAAAAAGTGAAGGATTTTCGATTGAGGATCGCGACATTGTAACAATAACTGAATCAATTGTCGCTCGTGCACAAGGAAACTATGCGACAATTGACGATATAGCAGCAGATATAAAAGCAAAATTCGGTGACGAAACAGTTGGTGTCATTTTCCCAATTCTTAGCCGTAATCGATTTGCTAACTGCTTACGCGGGATTGCAAAAGGGGCAAAGAGTATAGTCTTAATGTTGAGCTATCCATCAGATGAAGTAGGGAACCACCTTGTAGATATCGACGAACTAGATGCTAAAGGCATAAATCCATGGACAGATGTATTATCAGAAGCTCAGTTCCGTGAACATTTTGGTTATATCCAACATCCATTTACAGGTGTTGATTACATCGAATACTATAAATCCCTGATTCAGGATGAAGGTGTAACTTGCGAAGTTATTTTCTCAAACAATCCAAAAACCATTTTAGACTATACAAAGAATGTCTTAACTTGTGATATTCACTCTCGTTTCAGAACAAAACGCATTTTAACAAACAATGGTGCTCAAAGAGTATTTGGACTTGATGATATTCTTTCAGAATCAATCAATGGCAGCGGCTTTAATGAAGCTTATGGTTTACTTGGATCAAATAAAGCAACGGAAGACAGCGTAAAACTATTTCCAAACAACTGCCAGCCAATCGTTGATGGGATTCAAGCAAAAATCAAAGAAGCATCAGGTAAAACCGTTGAAGTTATGGTTTATGGAGATGGGGCATTCAAGGATCCAGTCGGTAAAATTTGGGAGCTTGCAGATCCAGTAGTATCTCCTGCCTACACTCCGGGACTTGATGGTACGCCAAACGAAGTAAAATTAAAATACCTGGCAGATAACAACTTCTCTCATCTTCGTGGAGAAGAGTTAAAACAAGCTATTTCTGAATATATCCAGAACAAAAACGAAGACCTGGTTGGTGCAATGGAAGCACAAGGCACTACACCTCGCAGACTAACGGACCTAATTGGATCATTATCTGATTTGACTTCTGGCAGTGGGGACAAAGGAACACCAATGATCTATATCCAAGGTTACTTCGATAACTATACAAAATAAGATCAGTACAAAAAGGATGTCTCCTAAATCAAGACATCCTTTTTTACTTTCATGATTAATAAACCCCATTTACTGCAGCTGCTTTAGTACTTCGCAAGATCCAGAAGGAGAAATAAAACCTTACTTTATGTCTGTGTTTAACAAAAAAAGCAGAAAAGCTTATACAGCTTTCCTGCTTTTTTTGCTTTAGCAGCTCTGAGAATGAACACTGGCGTTTTTACTCAGATAATTCGGCGGCCGCCGCCCATTTTTCCCGCCATTCCACCCGTTCTTGCTCTTCTACTTGTGTTTCAAGAGTATCATCCCAGCGTTCGAGCCAGGTATTCCATACGCGTGCGTAGAAAATGTCCTGTTCTTTATTGTACATTCGAAATTCCAGACAGGGAACCTGTTCGACCATCCGCTGATCGAAGCTCGTTACGTCAGCCACTACCGTTTGAAAGCCGTTTTCCTCCAGCCTATTTTCGTTCTCGGAAAGAACCTGCAAGATTCGGTCCGCTTTGATAGAATCATGATGATTTGCATACCGATAAAGCGGCAATTCTTCGTCTGTTCCGGGAACAAGCTCGGTTATAGGCGGCCAAAATTCATCATGACCCGGGCTGTAAAATAGTTCTGTCCACTCTTCTGCCATTTCTTCATCAATGATGCCTGTCTTCAGCTGCTCATTCCCTTTCTGTGTTAGCTTGTAGATTTCTTTTTCCAGCCGGATCAAACCCATTCGCTGCATTTTTTCGATTAAATCCGCAATGAACAGCTCCTCTACCAGCAGCATTTCGGACAAATTGGCTGCCCGCCGGATATCGGCCTGCTCAAATACAAGCAGCACCATTTTCATAAGAATATCCATTTTAGAACGCTTTACCCGGTAAAATGCCACATCAAATGTTATGACTGGCAAATGCCACATAGCCAACTCCTTGATTTGAACAGCTGGATTCTCAAGCAAGATGGCGCGTAAACGTTTTGTTAACTTATCCATGCAGTTTAACCTCTTCCAGCGTTCGGAGCCCATTTTGTTTTTTGGCGGCTTCCAATACGTGCGTATACATGTGTCTGGTATCCTCCTGTTTCGTCCGCTCGGTAAACATCTTTGTACTGCCGATTAATACGAGCAGCTCTCTTGCTCTCGACAGCGCAACATTCAGCCGGCGGTAGTCTTTGGCGAAACCGATATCATCCTGTTTATTTTGGTGATTGCGCACCATGCTTAACAGAATGACATCCATTTCCATGCCTTGAAACCGATCCACTGTTCCGGTGCGAATCGTCAAGTGGCGCAAGCGAAGCTCCTGATGAATCAAGCGGTCAATCCTTTTCACCTGCTCCCCGTAAAAACTGATTACTCCAATGCTTTTTTTCTCATCAGCTTTCATTCTTCCAGCTTCCTTTGCCTGTGCCGATGCTTCATCCAATTCCTTCAGTAAAGCACCTATTTCCCTCAATTCGGCCGGGTTATACAGACTTTTTCCGCCTTTCATTCTTTCTTCGAAAAACGCAGGCTCGTTCGGCATATCCAGCCATAATAGATGATTGTCCCGCTGTATGAGTGTTGATTCGAGCAAGTGATCCCGTTCAGAATCAGAATCGGTCAAACCGCAGCGGAGCTGATCATTTTCCTGCTCATAAAACGGCGTAATGGCTGCCATAATGTTTTCATGCATCCGATACTGGATTGCGAGCATCGTTTTATTGCTTTTCGGCAGGTTTTTAAACAACCGTTCAAACAGCGATTCTTTTAACAGCTTTTTTAATTCCGATTTTCCTTCAAAGTTTTCACTTTCATCCGCCATTTCCTGCAGCGTCTCTTCCAGCGTATCGTTTCCTAAAAGAGGAGGCAGCTGATGATGGTCGCCGACTAAGATGATTTTTTTTCCTTTCAGCATTGGCAAAAGAAGTTCCGGCGGGGTTGCTTTTGATACTTCATCAATGATTACCACGTCAAAACCTGGGTAGCTGTCGATAAAATCTTTGCGTGCAGATGCCACACATGTCGTTCCAATTACGTTGGCATGCTTTACATAAAGCTTCCGGATTTCATCCAGATCGTGGTCATTTGCTTCTTCCAGCAGAGAAAGCCACGTCCCTTGGATTGACTGGAATAGCGGCAATTTCTGCCTTTCCTGCTTTAATGACTCCCGAGTAAAAGAAAGACTCGCCAATTGCTTTAATACCTTTTCATGCTCCCGTTCCGGCTCTGTAGACAAGATTTTATTTAACGGTACTTGTTCTTCTTCCTTCTGGTGTATCGTGGTATGCAACTGTTTTAAGCGCCCTTCAATTTGTTCGAGTTTTTGCTCCGCTTCCTGCAGCTGAATGGTTTCTTTTGCTCGTTTTTGGCTGTTTATTTCAACCCGGTTCTTCACTTGCTCAAGATGCTCTTTTTTGTTCTGCAGTTCAAGCGATTCACCTTCTTTTTGATGAAGCATTTCTTTTGCATTCGGAATTTGTTCCGATGATGCCATCATTTCCTTATGCTTGTTTTGAAGAGAAAGAAGCTTGGTTCTCTGCTCTTCCATTTCCCGCAGCATCTTATGATAAGACATGGTGTCTTCACGCTTCTTTTGCTGAAGCTGCTCTATCATTTCCTGCTTAAGCATCCGAAATGCTTCCTGTGCCATTTTTTTATACGTTTCATACGGCTTTAACCGTTCCACTCTTTTCCGTACAAAGTGTCTCCTGCGATACAATCCTTCAAGATATGGAAATAGCATCTGAGGATAGATGTTTGATGTTCCTTTTAATTTGCTTCTCAGTTCATCCAAAAATTGATCAATTTCCACTGCGGTATAAACAGATGACCCGTTCATCACACGCTGCTGCAGCTGGCTAATCGATATGCGGTTCCGAACGAGGAGCTGTTCAACATATAAAATCGCTTGGTTCAGTTTGTCATGATATTTCTTTAATTTTTCTAGCTGACTTATTTCCCCACGAACTTCCTCCAGTTCTTGGATTAACCGCTGAACGCTGAATGGCCGTTCCATATTTTGTTCAAGCATAATCCATTTCAAGCCGTCGATTTGTTTGGCAGCTTCGACTTTTGCCGTTATAGCATCCATCTGCTTCACTGCCCCGGCCCATTTTTCACATTCTGCAGAAACTTGTTCGATGGCTTGTTTTTTTTCATCAATCTCGTCCTCCAGCTCCCGACAAGCGACGCTTTGCTGGAGTCGCTGAATGATTTGCCTGTTAGCATCCCACTCTCTTTGAATCGTATCGCTGTCCGGCTCATCACGAAGAAAGGTTTCGTCCTCTTCAATGGATGCATTTAACGAATGAAGAGATGCCCCGATCTCCTTCATGAGCTGCTGTACGGTTCGCTGCTCCTGGTCGGCCGCATGCAATTCCTTTTTTTGCTCATCGATCATAGACTGGATTTCGGCAACCCGTTTTTCCGCTTTCTTTTTCACTTCGATCTCGGCTACCACTCGTGCAAGCACCGGCTGAAGCTTCTCTTGTTCCCGTTCATTCGCCGCCCATTCGTCTTCTATTTCTACTATTCTATTTTTGCGCGTTTCATATTGAGCAGAGACTTCTTTTAACGTATGGTCTTTCCAATACTGCCCTACATTTTCTTCAATGAACTTTTTGCCTTCTTCTTCAATACTTTCCGTGCGCCCCACTCGAAGAATGCGAATGTCTTTGTTCGCCAGCAGCCGTCCAAGGGCATTGTCTACCGCCAAATTCGACTGTGAAGCGACGAGTGTGCGCAGCCCCGCCTTCGCATTTTGCAGGCAAATTTCAGAAATGACCGTTGTTTTTCCAGTTCCAGGCGGGCCTTGAATGACGTACAAGTCTTCCGCAGACATCGCGCCTATAACCGCTTCCTTCTGAAATTCATTTAATCGATTGTAAAACTGCGGCGTGGCTTGCTTTTTCGGCACTCGCACCGGCGGCTTGTTTTCAAACAAAAGGCGTTCAAGCTCCGGATTCGCAGCCAGTCCGTTTTCTAAATGCTTAAACCCTTGCCGAAGTCTTTTTACCTGGCTCAATGTCGCAAAATTGCTGAAGACGGCTTCTTTTGGATTCACGTCAAGCCGCTGCTGACGGGCCCGTTCTTCCATATAACCGTGCAGTTCCACTTCAACCGTGCGAGCGGTACGATTTGATTTCACTACCTTGCCAATATCCTGGTCAATCCCTTTGAGTTTAACGCTCAAATCTTTGAGTGACTTCCATTCCTTTTCACCGAGCTGGCAGCCCGTGATCGTCACCCGGCTGAAATCACCATTGAACGTAAGCCCCGAATAGCGCGTTGTCATATCTGGAATATCAGCATAACGCTCCTGGATCTTCAAATAGCCTTCCCAGCTCGCAATACGCTTTTTCACATACGCTGAACTTTCCTTCGCAACCGGCATTTCGTGAATCAAGTTCAGCAAATCAAGCGGAACCGGACTCTCCCTCCGAACGTTTAAATCAAACGTTACATCCACCGGGCGGCGCCAATTTGTCTGCACCGTTGTTTGCGCCGCTCTTGTTGTCACATTCGTTGCAATAAAACGATCCTTCTCCACCACACAATGCAAAACGGCCACAAGTCCACTAAACTTCTCGGCCATCCGGGCATTTGCCTCATTGTCAAAGAACAATGCGGCCGAAAGAAGGCGATCCGCCGCCTGCGGATACTTTTCTATATAAACGCGATACGATTTCTCCAATGAAAAAAACGAGTGCTCATCCAATCCGAGCTCCCGCATCTTGTCCTTTGCTTTATTCGTCAACGTTACCGGACAACGATATGTCGTCATATGTTTCTTTATCATGTGTCCACCTGCTTTAGTCAGCACTAAAAAGTTTTTGAATGGTTTTCATCCAACTGAATTATAGCATATTGTGCATGAGCTTTTAGCAGGACCAAGCTCTTTTATGTAACTTAACACACCCATTTATCCACCTTTACAAACTTTTAACGAATAACTCCAACTAAGGGTTAACTGCCTTTCTTAAATTGAGTTACGAAATAGAATCCACATGAGTGGCATGTGAAACATCCTTCAATAGTGATAACCCTTTATTATTCTAACTTTTATTACTTATTTAGCCAGGCTTCTAAGGTTGAGCAAGCGATAGATGAATACATATAGTTTTATAACGCGGCAAGATATCAGAAGAAACTAAAGAACCTTTCTCCAATTCATTTTCGAAGAAAGGCGATGTAGGGTTTTTAAAGTGTCCACTTGACGGGGGTAAGATCATTACTTATGACAGTTAAATTGAATCAATCTATATATCCTTCTTCAACTAATGTTAGTTTAAGTACCCTTAGGCTGACTATTTTGCACGATTGGAAGTGCAATCGTAAAACTAGTCCCCTTATTCTCTTCACTTTTCACCTTAATTTCTCCGCCCATGGCTCTAACAATGCTATAGACGACCATGGTGCCAAGCCCAGTGCCTTTGTCTTTTGTTGTGTAAAAAGGCGTTCCCAACCTCTCCAGCTGCTCCTCGCTCATCCCTGTTCCGCTGTCGGTGACACTTAGCCATGCTTCGGAGCCCAATTTCTTTAAAGAGACACTTAGCTGTCCTCCTTCAGGCATCGCTTCAATCCCATTCTTGATTACATTAATCAAACATTGATGAAGCTTGGCTGCCTCTCCGGAAATGTACAAATTTTCCTCCCGGGATACTTTAAT
>NZ_MSFI01000003.1 GCF_001975785.1 Domibacillus epiphyticus
AGCTCTTCAGCGCCGATGGTAGTTGGGGGTTTCCCCCTGTGAGAGCAGGACGACGCCAGGCAAATGTAAAAGGAACAACAATTGCTGTTCCTTTTTTTGTGCTTCTATATTATTATTCTAATACCATAAGAAAAATAAAAGATAATCATAATACACTAAAAATAATTTTCGAAGTTTCCGTAAAAAATAGGGTGTTTAGAAACTTTTTTATTGTGATTAATGGGTCCGTATGTCCTGTGAGAACTGTTGTCTCCTTAAAAGGGATAAAAATTCGAATGTGCTTTATGGCTGCAGGTTTTATTTGTTATCCTGCTTATTAAAAATGATGGAATCGACAGCTAAATATAAATTAAACCAAACGGACAAACAATTCATTTCCATAATTACAACTGTCTAAAAAGAAAGGGCGAGAGCAAGCATGGCAATTATCTATCCACACATCGAAGACCCAAATATGACACACTACATCCGGCCAGAAGGCGAATATACCTTCTTTGAAAGTGAAGAGGATTATGCGAAGAAAGTAAAAGAATGGGGCCTTTCTGCTAAAAAAGAATTCTGGTACAAAGGCAAAACGTATAAGCGTCTTGTCACTATAAAAGGGTATCAATCATTTGGCAGTGACAACACCGCCAATATCCTTGTCATTGAATTCCAGGACGGTCATTTAAGCTGTATTTATCCCGATTACCTGAAGGATATGCAATCAGGTAATTTTGGTAAAGAAAGCAGAGTAAGCAGCGCAGAAAAGGAAAGAGCTCCTTCTGTTTCCGAATCTCCAAACGAAACACTAAAGATACCAAGCAAAGAAAAAACCATCCCAAATGCTGTTCAAAAGCCTTCAGATCACAAAACTCAGAAGGCAAAGCAGCCTGCTATCATATTGCCTGCTGAAAAAGTTCACTTTACTGCAACGGTAAAACAGTTGGCCTTAAGCTGGAATCATTTCAGTGAAGAAAACGATGAAGTGGTCGTGCTGGAACACGTCCAAATTGTTCAGGATGAGCCAATTAATGTTGGCCTTGCATGGTGCAGTCACAGCAAAACGTTAAAAAAACAGGAATTACAGCCCGGGGAACATCTTGAATTTGACGGGAAAATCGTGAAAAAGAAGTTACCGGCAGGGAAAGAAGTAGAGGAAGAATACCGGTTAGATACCACAGTACCCTATAAGATAAATAATCCATCTAAAATCGTGAAATAGTAAAGAAAAATCGCCTATAATTGGTGGCCAGCTCATCCCCAAAAGAAAGGGAGTGGTGCTGTTGACAGGTTATTGATTGGGATTTCTTTCTCAAGCCTAATCGTCGCCGTTCTGTCATTTAATCAAAAAAATAACCCACCATAGAGTTTGTGCCTCTGGTGGATTAATTCCCGATTCATCTTATGGTGGGAATCCGCTATTGCTGGACCGTTTCAATGTTTGAGCATTGAAGCGGCCTTTTTTTATTTGGTTCTTATCAGTATACATAAAGTCGAGCCAAATGAAAAAGCGATGATGATAAATCAAAACGGAATACAAATTATCGGAAATAATTAGCTTAAAAATCACTTATTCACACAGCGGCATTATATCAAAACGCTCTCTTCGTGATTAATATTCGCTTCTTTTTACATTCTAATCGTTAAAAGATGCTCATAGAGTGGCCGGGAATGCAATACTATTATTATTATTTTGAAAATTTAAGCGCTTTCTATTGAAGTGTTCACAAAATTGACATATAATATAATCATAGAACGGAGAGGGGTTGGGTAAAATGCTCGAATCAATCGGAAATATCTTTAATTTCATTACATTGTTCGTGGTGTATGCAAGTTCTTTAGTTCCTCTGGTAATACCGTATATTATGATTAAACATTTTAAAAAGTTGGATAAGAACGAACCACAAGAAGTTTAACGTCGAATTGTGGAATTACATAACATTCATTATTAAAAAATAAAAACCGCTCGCGCAATGAGTGGTTTTTTGCTTGTATTTTTGTTCCCTTAATTCCAATTGATTACTTAAATCATCAAAGATTTGGCTCCATTGGAAGGGGGGATAGAAATTTCTTATTCCCGATGATAATGTTCAGGTGTTCTCGGATATACAACCCTGCTGTAATAATGTAATAGCTTCTTACGCAGACCGGTTAAGGATTAAAGGATGGAGCTTAAAAATATTAATACTAAACAGTTTTCTCGATTTAGCGTTACGATTTGGACAGCTTCTGTGATTTCATTTTCAAGTTTTCTACTTTTAGTTTCCGATATTATATATGTATCTCCGTTGCACCTAAAATTTGAGGCGAGGAAATTGCCACCTAAACCCTCCCCTTGAATAACTAACTAAACCTCCAAAGAGTATATAGTTGCAACTATTCCAATTAATATTGAACTTAATATACCTATTAATTCCATTATCATTAACTCCTTTATATTAAATGGTCAATATATATCACAACTATTTTACCATTAGTCACAACCTTTTTGTTATAAATTATGACTATTTTACTATAAAACTTAACATTTACCTGTGATGCATTTAAAAAACACCTGAGATAGGTGGTTTTTTTATGTTTATTTTTAATCAACTATGAATCATCAAGATGAAAGGCTTCCAGAAAAGTTAAAAGAAACTTTAGATAAATATCAAGCAGCTCCGGAATTTCTTACTCGTGAGATTACAGCTTTATTATGACGAATCCTGAAAGAGCTATGAAGGTAGTAACACAATTAAACGATATGGGTGTAGGCCTGTCTATTGTTATTTTGGCACCGGCTACTCCTCCTTAGCCTATTTAATGCATTTACCTGTCAATGAAATTAAAGTGGATAGATCATTTGTGATGGATTATTGTAAAATCAATTATTAATTTGGACCATAACCGGTCTTTAAGAGTCACAGCAGAATGGGTGGATGTCATTTCCGAGTTTAAAATGGACAATATCTCCGATTTAAAATTCCCCATTCATAACAGATAATCGTCACGAAAAAAGCACCTTTCTACATGGAGGTGCCCTTTTTCCAAAAGAATTTTTTGACTGTTGTAAAATTAATTTCAATAATTTAAGCGCTTTCAGTTTAAATGTTCACAAAATTGTCATATAATAAATATAAAGGTAAGAGAGGGGTTGAAAAATAATGCTCGAATCAATTGGAAATATCATTAATTTCATTACGTTGTTCGTGGTATATGCAAGTTATTTTGTTCCTCTAGTCATACCATACTTTATTATTATGCACTTCAAAAAAATGGATAAGAAAGAAAAAGAAAAAACACAAAAAACACAAGAACTTGGGACTGATCCCCAATTTTAGGACAGGGATCAAAGCACCTTTTAACCAGCCAGCCGTCGGTTACATACCGACGGCTGGCTGGTTAGGGTTACTTTCGGATTTAACAAAATTAAGGAATTTTGGGATTACATAAACATTATTCAAAAAAACCGCGAGTACAAAAGCGGTTTTTTTCGTTTGATTTTAAAGCTTTATAAGGTGTACGCAAAATAACATAAAAAATGAAATGCCAATCATACTGGCTACCCATAACCAAGCCATTTGCATATCCCCTGAGTCAATAGCTATATAGATGGCTGTGGGCGTTGTTTGTGTTTTCCCGGGGATGTTCCCTGCAAACATGAGTGTGGCCCCAAACTCGCCTAATGCTCTAGCAAAACTTAATATCCCACCCGAAATAATGGATTTAAGTGCAAGGGGAATAGAAACAAAAATAAATAAGTAGAATTCATTTGCGCCATCCACACGAGCTGCATTCTCAATATCCTCATCAATCGCTTCGAATCCAGTCTTGGAAGATTGATACATAAGGGGAAAAGCGACAACAGTAGACGCAATAACAGCAGCCCACCACGTAAACATAACAGGTTGATTAAATATCCACTCAATCGCTTCTCCTGCTGGACTATTCCTTCCAAAAAGAACAATCAACAAAAAACCTACTACAGTAGGAGGCAATACTAAAGGCAAGAGAAAAATAGTTTCAACAATGGCTTTTCCTTTAAATTTCGTATTAGCCATTGCCTTTCCTAATACTAATCCCAATATTAAAACGATTATACTGGATACAGACGCTATCTCAATGGAAAGTTTGACCGGCGACCAAAAATCTGATGTCATTTAATTTAGACCTTTAAATCCATACGTTTCAAAAGTCTTCATGGATTTGTTATTTTGAAGATACTCTAAGAAGAGCTGGGCTTCTTTTGGATGGGAACTGCTATTAATCACACCCACTGGATAAATAATCGGTGCGTGACTATTTTCATTAGCCGTTGCTATAATCTCCACTTTGGCAGAAAGTAACGCATCTGTTTTATAGACAATACCTGCCTCAACATTGCCCGTTTCAACGTATGTAAGCACCTGGCGCACATCCTTGGCGTATACCATTTTCCCTTCTACGGCATTCCAGACATTTAAAGTTTCTAATGTATCCTTCGCATACTTTCCTGCTGGTACAGCCTCAGGTGTCCCAATTGAAATTTTATCCGCCTTCGTGAGATCTTCAAATGTTCGGATTTCTTGTTTTCCATCCTTTGAAACCACCAACACAATTTCATTTCCAACAAGATCATTTCCTTTTTCTTTTTCTATTAGCCCTTTTTCTACTAACTTATCGAATTTGTCCTCAGCCGCAGAAAAGAAAAGATCAACCGGTGCGCCCTGAGAAATTTGCTGCTGAAGAGCCCCTGAAGCGCCAAAATTATAGTTGATTTTCACGTGAGGATATTCCTTTTCAAAAGCTGCTGTTAGGTCATGCAAGGCGTCTTGTAAACTGGAGGCTGCTGAAATCGTCAATTCAACTTTTTGTTTCTGTTTTTGTTCTTTACTTTGTTCATTTATTGAACAGCCAGACACGATTAAAAATAGCATCGTAATTAAAATAAATATAAGGTGGACTTTCTTCAACATTCCACTTCCTTTCTAACTAATTATAATTAGATATAATTGATTATAATTAGTTAGCATTAAAAAAGGAATACATACCTTACTTTAATACATTTCCTTTTTAAAAGATGGTGAGATAAAATTAAGGATGGAGGGATGCAAAATGTCAAAGGAGCTTTCCTATACAATTGAAGAAGTGTCACAACTTTTAAAGGTTTCAAAATTAACCATATATGATCTTGTAAAAAAAGGGGAAGTACCTGTTTTTCGTGTTGGCAGACAAATGAGAATCGAAGCCAGAGACTTGGACCATTATATAAAAAATCAAAAAACTGCGATTGCACCAGTTCCAGTTGTTGAACTTCACCTGCCCCAATCGAAGGATTCCCTCAATATTGTCATTAGCGGACAAGACCTGGTTCTAGATATACTTGGAAAACACATCGAGAAAAAATCCACTTTTAAAACATTGCGATCTTATACAGGAAGTTTAAACAGTCTTATCTCTATGTACAACGGAGTCTGTGATATTGTTAGCTTGCATATGTTTGATGGGGATACAGGGGATTATAATCTTCCTTATGTAAAAAAAATTTTGGTGGGGTATCCTTATATTTTACTCAATCTTCTTTCAAGGAAAGCTGGTTTTTATGTTCAAAAAGGAAACCCGCTAAGAATCAACTCTTGGACTGATTTAAATCAGGAACATGTAAAAATCATTAATAGAGAGAAAGGATCAGGTGCACGGATTTTACTTGATGAACATCTCAGAATCAATAATATTCCCTCTAAAAATATAAATGGTTACGAGCACGAAGAGACCAGCCATTTAAGTGTGGCTTCAGCTGTTTCTTCTGGGCAAGCAGATGTAGGGGTGGGAATTGAAAAAGCTGCTAAAATAGTAGGAATAGATTTTGTTCCCTTAATAACAGAACGTTATGACTTAATTATTCTAAAAAAACCTGAAAACGAAAAACTCATAAACACTGTAAATGACATTTTATCTTCCCAGCAGTTTCAGTCAGAAATAAACTCTCTTGGGGATTATGATATTTCTCAAACAGGATCAATTATTTATGAAACATTTTAAAAAGGAAGGCTGCTGAATTTTAGCAGCCTTCCTTTTAAGATGCGCATGTTCAGTTTCATGAAAGTTGATCGATTGCCTAACGTAACATCATTAGTCCTTTTTAGTATAAAAAGGCGAAAAAATTGCTGTAGACCCATACGATTCATTTGGTAGTAGTTGAAATAGTAAAACACCGGAGGGATTAACATGGATTAGAAATTATTTGATAGGTGAGGGAGCTGGAATCATTTTAAGTATCTTTGTTTACATCTTTTTAACACCAAAAATTATTATAGACTATACATCGAACACAGAAGCTAAAGCGAATGATTAGATATTAGAAATAGAACACATATCGATTAAATGGAGTTGAACTTTCGATATGGTTGACGAGGATAGGGTGATTTTTATAAATCGAATAACCTGGCTGAGACGTCGAAAGTTTCTTCAAGTGTTTAAAAGATGGTCTTGCAACTATATCTGTCAGATAGGCTGATTGATTGGCCCCAGGCATTCTCATTTGATTCAAAGCATGAATCATTTGGTCAGCTCTCAATATTCCCAACCCATGCCCAAAATACGTACCATCTCCTAGAACTACTGCATTTTCTCCTCTCCACTGAGGGGTCTGTGGATCGAAGTCCGGGTTGTTAAAATATACGACATCTCCAGGCAAAAAATGGCCTGTATAATGTGATTTTATTCCAAGGTCAGGATCTGCATGCCAGTTGTATAAATAGATGTTTTGAAATAATTGATTAAATAAGGATTCTCCGATAAGGTTTAGAACCGCATGGTAATAGATAATGACCTTTGCTGTTGAACATTCAAACGCATACTGTGAACTGTTCAGGTAAATATCTCGAATCGCGTCGGATGGTTTTACGCCATTCCTTAGCAGGAATCCGCCGGTACGCGTCAAATGCCAGTATTGAAGATTAGAACGGGAATTTGCAAATGTTTCAAACCGCACATTGCTTTGATTCATGGCTCTTGCACTTAATATGATATTTTTTCGCAACTGAAGCTCAAACGATAATTCACCAATGGATTGATACGAGTAAACGACTGTATCTTCATTCATCTGTTGAATGATCATGCTTTCAATGCTGCCTGACGGCCACATGTCACTTTGTTGAAAGGACGTCCCCGATATTTGAATCATAATATACCTCTTTTCAGGTTCGATATTAATGAATCCACATTATTCCCTAGCATATTCGAGCACCATTTTAATGTGTAGCTTGAAGGCCTGATCAATCGCCAGCTATTAGTTCCGTATTCTGAACAAAGGAACAGCAACTGTGGCGTTCGCCCTCCGCGCCTGTTGTGTCGTTTTCTGCCCGACGTTTTTTTAGCCTTTACTTCAAGGACCCTGGCGAATTAGCCTATGCAACTACAAAAGGTGCAGTATTTTTTAGAAATTTTATGATTACTAAAACCCCCATGTAAGAACCGGTTTCCTTACATAATCTGTAGTGATGTACTTTTGTTGAATAAGGAACACAACACAATCAAACTTTTTTCTAAAAGAATCATTCAATTAACACAAGAAGAGCATTTTTTGATTAATCTTTTTTCAAGACACGCTCTTTTCTTTTATTCGTTTATCAAGGTTAATGGCATTATTTCGATTTAACTTTATTCCAAACTTACACTTATAGTATTCTTTTATCATATGTATTTTTGATACCAGATCCATCAACAGGTTTTTTTAGGTTCTTATTCGATGAAGCCGCTATGTTTGAAAGAAAAAACCCTCAAAAAGCCAAAAAATAAGAACCGTCCGAATTTTGGAAAGTTCATTGCTATCTTTGCAAGGAAATCATCAATTATTTCGTCAGACGCTTGACCTAGGACACGAACCCTACGCGCCCGCCAATACATACTCTTAACTTGGTCAACTAAAATTGCATCTGTAACAGGACGTCCTTTCTGTACAGGAACCCCAGAAACGGGTAATTCTACTTCAAAAGGATAACCCTTTTTCTGATTACAAATCAGTGCGAACCCCGTTACAGTATTAAATGCTTTTGGTCTGTCCTTCTACATTCTTGTTCGCGACCAGCTTTTGGATTAAAATCTATAATAATAAGATCACCTCGGTCTGGTATATTTGCTGGCATTAAATAATTTCATTCCCCTCTACCCCAAAATCAATTTCCTTGTGACGATTTTCCGGTGTGATTTTTGATAAAAGTTCTTCTAATGAATATTTCTTTGGCCGCTTTTTTGGAACTGATGTGATTCTTTCATCATCCACCACACTCAACTCTATTTCAGAACCTTGTCGGATTTCAATACGTTCAGCTACATCTCTTGGGATACGAACAGCAAGACTGTTGCCTCTTTTGAACAGTGGTTGCCGTTGTCATAGTTGTCACTCCTTTTTTCTCATTCCTGTCTTTCCTTTCCATTACCATATAAATGAAAAGCGGATCCAATCCTATTCATTCTCTGTTAGTTTAAATAAATCACTTACTTCACAATCAAAATAGTCGCATAATTTTACTATTAAAGATCTCGGTAGGCGTTCTATCTCATTGTTAGCCAACTTACGTACAGTTTCACGGCTTTCATTTATATCTTCAGCTATCTTTCTCAAGGAGATACCTGGCTTTTTTTGTTCCTTTAACGTGAGTAATTGAACCTCTAATTTTCTCATTCTGTCTTCCCTCCTTCATCGTATTTTGTCATGGTTTTCGGTATTTGTAAAAATAAATTTAGTTTATAAAAACGTATGTGCCGGTACTTAAATGTACGGGCGCTTTCGTTTGTAAAAAATTTATGGCAGTTCCGATCTTAGAAAAATGAGTATAGTCAAACCACCGTGTGAAATAGGAGGAAGATAGATGAATCAGGTACTAGCAAGTATGGCAGGGAATGTATGGAAGGTTCTCGTTAAAGTCGGAGATCAGGTAGAGGGCGGACAGGATGTAGCCATCTTAGAATCAATGAAAATGGAGATTCCAATTGCAGCTGACTTCGGCGGAGCTGTCAAAGAAGTAAAAGTGAATGAAGGGGATTTCGTGAATGAAGGGGATGTAATAGTAGAGCTTGAATAAACTCCAGATGGTTTGAAGGGAGATGTGACAATGCACTGGCCGACAAGTGTAACGATAAAAGAAGTGGCACCCAGAGATGGTTTGCAAAATGAGAAGGTATTTATTTCTACAGAGGATAAAATCGCTTGGATCAATCAATTGTCATACAGCGGACTGAAAAATATCGAAATCACTTCTTTTGTTAATCCAAAGTGGATTCCCGCTCTTTCTGACGCTGAAGCAGTAGCAAAAGGCATTACCCGCGTCTCTGATGTAACCTATACGGCTCTCGTTCCGAATAACCAAGGTCTGGAGCGGGCACTGGAAGCCAACATTGATGAAGTAGCTGTCTTTATGTCAGCCAGTGAAACGCATAATTCAAAAAATATTAATAAATCCATTAAGGAGACATTCCCTGTTTTAAGAGAAGTGGTAGAAGCAGCTCACTTAGCCGGAAAGCCTAGCCGAGGATATGTATCAACAGTGTTCGCATGTCCCTATGAAGGAACTGTTGATATAGAAATGGTTATTGGAGTATCGGAAACTTTGTTTGAGATGGGAATTCGAGAGCTGTCTCTTGGTGATACGATTGGCGCAGCGAATCCGAAGCAAGTACAAGAAGTGTTAGAGGTCTTGTTAAAGCGCTTTCCTGCTAATAAACTTGCTTTACACTTTCATGATGCCCGTGGAACAGCGTTAGCCAATATTTTAGCATCATTAGACATGGGGATAACCACATTTGATGCCGCACTTGGCGGTTTAGGAGGATGCCCATATGCGCCGGGTGCATATGGAAATGTAGCTACTGATGATTTTCTTTACATGCTGGATGGTATGGGTATTCAAACAGGGGTGAATCAAGAAAAGCTGCTTTCTGCCTCCCGTTTTATTCAGGATAAGATAGGAAAGCCTTTGCCAAGCCGTGGCCTTCAAGTCTTCGGCCTGAGTGGATAGGCATCGTTGATTATTCAACATATAGAGGAGAAAAACCGTGGTTTTAACATTGTAAAAGGGAATTGTCCTCATTACTTTAAACCGCCCAGAAGCTGCTAATTCATTATCTGTAAAGATGTTGAAAGAACTTAGGAAAGCGATCATTGCATGTAAATTAGATCGGTACGCTGTGGGAGAAAGCTTTTTGTGCAGGAGAAGATTTAAAAGAACGTGCGGGAATGGACATGAACCAAGTACGTAAGACCGTTTCGTGGATCCGGGAAAGCATAATGAATTAGAAACCTTGCCGCAGCCTTGTCGTTGTAGTCATAAACGGCGTCGCCTTTGGAGGGGGAACCGAGCTGGCATTGGCTTGTGACATCCGAATCGTTTCAGTAACAGCAAAGTTCGGTCTTACAGAGACTTCACTCGGAATTATTCCGGGCGCAGGCGGAACACAACGTTTGCAGAGGTTGGTCAGAAAGGGACGAGCTAAAGATCTAATTTTCACCGCGAGACGGATTGATGCTCGTGAAGCGAGAGAGATTGGTTTAGTCGAGTATGTAGTACCGGCTGAATCTTTTCTCAGTAAAGCAGTGGATATAGCGAGACAGATCGCGCAACGGTCCCATAGCCATTACTCAAGCAAAGTTCTCGATCGATAAGGGATATGACGTAGATTTAAATCCCGGACTTTCGATTGAGCAAAATGCCTATGAATTAGACGAAGGATCGATTAGAGGGCTGCAAGCTTCAAGGAAAAAAGATTTCCTGTTTTTACTGGAGAATAAGTAAAAACTAATCTAATAGAGGAGTTGAAAACATGTCAGCTGATGTACAACCGATGCAACAAACCCTGAAGGAGAGAATGGAACGGATTCAAAAAGGAGGAGCTTCTAAATATCATCAGAAAAATCAAGAGCATGGGAAATTATTTGTTCGTGATCGTTTAAAGTTATTATTTGATCCGGGTTCTGAGCTAGAAGATGCGCTGTTTGCCAACTGTTTAGCCGAGGATCTTCCGGCTGATGGAGTTGTTACCGCGATGGGGAAAATCGATGGTCAGGTTGTGTGTGTGATGGCAAATGATTCAACAATAAAAGCCGGTTCATGGGGAGCTCGGACTGTAGAGAAAATTATTCGGATTCAAGAAACGGCTGAAAAAATGAGGGTACCGCTTATCTACCTTGTAGATTCTGCGGGGGCGCGGATTACGGATCAAGTAGAAATGTTTCCTGGTCGCCGTGGAGCTGGCCGGATCTTCTACAATCAGGTGAAACTTTCAGGTGAAATTCCGCAGATTTGCATTTTGTTTGGTCCTTCTGCAGCAGGGGGAGCTTATATCCCTGCATTTTGTGACATTGTCATAATGGTGGATGGAAATGCATCAATGTACCTTGGATCCCCGAGGATGGCAGAAATGGTTATTGGGGAAAAGGTGACCTTGGAGGAAATGGGTGGTGCACGAATGCATTGTTCTGTTTCAGGTTGCGGGGATATATTGGCTAAAAATGAAGAAGAAGCTATTGCAATGGCCCGAGATTATCTCTCCTATTTCCCTGCAAATTTTTCCGAAAAACCTCCGGTCCAAGAGGCTTTAGCACCAAAACAATTCACGAAAACATTAGAAGAGCTTATCCCATCCAATCAGAACACTCCTTTTAACATGTATGATCTGATCGATGGGATTATTGATGCAGGATCGTTCTTTGAAATCAAGAAACTATTTGCGAGCGAACTAATTACGGGGTTAGCTCGAATGAACGGAAAGCCTGTTGGCATCATTGCCAATCAGCCACGGATTAAGGGCGGCGTATTGTTCCACGATACGGCGGATAAGGCTGCTAAATTTATTAACCTTTGTGATGCTTTTCATATCCCGCTCCTGTTTCTTATGGATGTCCCAGGTTTTATGATTGGTACCAAGGTAGAACGCGCAGGAATCATTCGCCATGGTGCGAAAATGATTTCCGTCATGTCTGAAGCGAGTGTGCCGAAAATCTCGGTTATCGTCCGGAAGGCATATGGAGCAGGCCTCTACGCCATGTGTGGTCCTGCATTTGAACCGGATTGTTGTCTTGCTTTACCTACGGCTCAGATTGCAGTCATGGGACCGGAGGCTGGGGTAAATGCCGTGTATGCCAACAAAATCGCTGAATTACCGGAGAATGAGCGTGCTTCTTTTATTGAAAAAAAGCGTGAAGAATATAAGCAGGATATTGATATCTACCGGCTAGCCTCCGAAATGATTATAGATGGGGTGATTTCAGCTAATTCGTTACGCGATGAGCTAGTGAATCGATTTGAAGCATACTCATCAAAGTACATCACTTTCTCCGAGCGGAAGCATCCGGTTTACCCGGTTTAAACTACAGTCATTCAATAGAAAAGAGATGCAAGATGTAAAAACATATTTACAGTAGGAAAATAAGCAGATTGAAGATTCAGGTATGTTAAAGCAAGCCTTTGACACAGAATGATCTCAATAAGGAACGGTAAATTTAATGAAGAAGGTGCAGAATACCTTGTCAATCCGTACGATGAATAGACTATTATAGAAGCCAATATGCTTCGCGATACAGCATAATCCAATTTAAAACGAAATCGAAAAATATTGATTTAAGCGTTCTATAAGTAATTTTTTTCTATGTTACGGCATGACATTAGATCATCATAAAGCGTCAAACTAATTTGGCGCTCCTTTATGCTTTTTTATAAATTGTAGTACACTTTCAGGGAGCCTAGGAAACGGAGACTTTTTTTAAAAAATATTTCTTGTTCAGTAAAACCATCAAATAAAAATTTATTATTGCACTCTTTTTTTGGATTAGCCTAAAGAGAGATGCCGGGATTTTCATTTCATAATAAGAATAAACTTTGCGCCAAATACTTATTTTGCGAACAATTAACTTATTTATTATAATGAATCAACGAAAAAATGAAAAAATAATACATCAATGAAAATGTCATTTAATATGTCGAAAAATAATTGCATTGAGATTTCATAATACTGTGCATTATCCTAATCAGTTGGATGAAGCATGAACTTGTTAAATACTTTAAGGACATCCTGCAGTTTGGGTCACAATTGCAACAGCATTTAAAGTTTGTAACGAATGCTGGAAAAAAAATTAAATGCCATGATTCAATAATGTGATTAATCTACGTGGAGTTAACCGTGTTGGGTATATATTGTTTAATTTATTAGACTAAATTGATCATGATTAGCTAGATTCATTTCTTCACTTAACTTACACATCAACAAAAACATCATAAGGTGATGTATAAACTGCTTTTTAATTATTATGGAAGCATTGGATCCAAAGAATAAATCGAAAACTTTTGTTCAGGGTACTTTCTAAAAATTCTTTTCTTTATTCAATCTTAAATAATTCTCACCTTCATTTACTGCTTAATAATCTAAATAAAAAAAACGAACAATTGTTCGCAAAAAATAGATTTGGCGAAGAGTTTAATCGTCTAAAATAAAAATTAAAGATTTTTTAGGATTATATATTTGGAGTGAAAAGACGTTCAAAGGCAGCTTGAATGCTTTAATGTAACCATTAACGATAAACGAATAAAAGAAAAGAGCGTGTTTTAAAAAAGTATTTAAGTACTTTATTGATAATCCACATCAACTTTCTCTCGCTTTCCCTGTTCCTCCTTTTTTTATGGTAAGTGACTAATGTCTCCTGTAACATTACCTGGTCAAACACACGCTAATATTCCTCTATTGCTTGCCTCAAGCGTATCTCTACAATTAATTCCTTTCCAGCCGAATTAGATAATTTGCTCCACTGCATCACGCATAGCGATGATATTTTATTTTGATTTCTTTTACATACTGGTTCGCGTGGATTAAGGCTGCTCGGGCTTTTCAAAAAACCACTTTGGTTAATTAACAAGAAAAATAATACCTCCGATACAAAGTATGGAGGCATTATTTTTACCTATTTATGAGTGAATTTTATTTTTAACTGGGTATCCGTAAATAGACCCGTCTTTTATTTTAATTTTATCTTCCCAAGGAAGTTTATAATTTCCTTCAGCTAAATCTTTAACAAAAGTATATGGATTCTCTTTTACTCCTCCAGGTGTAGATACATATCCTCTAGCCCCTAGGTTATAAATATTATTTTCAAGCCCCCAGCCTATTCGGGCTTGATCAGCTAGTTCTGGATAAACTTCTGCAGTAACAATTTCATAAGGATTTCTGTGGCCCTGAACTAAAGTAGTTCCGTCAAAATTGCATACTTGCCCTTCACCGAAGTAATAGAACACCCCATCATAACCTGCAAGATTCACCGATAAAGTGTACATTAGCTTCTGCCATGCATTCGAAGGTTAGTTAAAATCCACTGGTCATTAACTTGTGTGCTGTATCCTGAAATGCGGATTAAGACGTTTGCCCCTTTATAAGCAGCCTCACGAGCAATTTCAGGGAACATGCCATCATGACAGATACAAACGGCTAGTTTACTGCCTCCTGGCCCATCACAAACAGGCATTCCTAAATCTCCTGCTTTCCATAATCGCTGTATTATATGGGTCTCCGCCATCTGGATTTTTTTGTGCACCGTTCCCGGATCCGAGACTGATACTTTTGCTCAAGCTTGTTGAGTGCTATACTCAGGGAAAACGATGAGCTCTACACCAGGATAACCGGCTTTTGTTGAATGCAGAGTTCTAACAATTTCTTTGATTTGTTTGTCAATATCAGCTCTTGATTCAACAATTGGTACTGGATACTGAACTAAAGCTGTTAAAAATCCGTTTGTTGGTTTTACCATACTTCCAATACTGCCCATAAAAAATCCCCCTTAAAATTTTATAAATTATTATGTGGGGATCTATCCAATAGATACTACCTTAACATAACCACTAAAAGAACTCTGAAAAAACAGTTAATTCTACTTTTTGTCAGCCCTGTACCTAGCGCTTCTTTATTTTTAATTTAAGTGCGCGTAACGTCAACTTCATTTTTAACATGATGTAATATCTGGAAAAAGCACTGTTTCGGGATAATTATTTTTATTCATGTTTTACGCCACGATCAGCCATAGAGCCCCCTATATGATGATACATCTATACGGCTTTCAGATTGCTTTTTACTCTTATAGCTACAAATTCGAGCAAAATGGCAAATGCAAGGATAAAATAGGTGATGATCCCTACTTCCCTTAAATCGTAATAAAACCCACTTGCCATAAAATATAACCTGTAGGTTGTAGGTTTATCTTACTTGTTTCTACTCTGTATTTATTATAAAGAGATACTAACGAAGCTTTAGTGATTGATGTGAACATTATATAAGATGGATCATCAGTGACGGGTAGTTCACATTTAAAGAATCCAAAATGAAAGAAAACGAAAAAAGCGGTTATATTGCAGCAAAATTGAAAGAGAAAAACCAAAGAGCAAACAATGAAAAAGCGAGCTGGAACGCTAAAAGATGACCTGAAGAAAAGGTATTTTCAAAATAATAATATTCGTTTTTCAAAACTCTCGATGAAAGGCGGGATATGAATTAGCCACTACAGAAGTGTAATTGTTTTGCACATAGTTAAATGAAAGGTGGTAATTTTCAAGCTAATAAATCTCATTCGTAGGAGTATCCATTTATCATAAAGTTACTCAACCTTTTTTGATGGGAATTTTTCAAAAATGTATGCATCCGATGAAGTTCTTTGAATACAATGTGACGTATGAAATTTTTTTTAGGGGGAATTTTTCTTGCCGGGAAAAAAAGGAAAAAAACATCATCATGATTCAAGTTCAAGTTCAAGTTCAAGTTCTACTACTGGGAATGTGGTAACGACTGGGGATACGGGAACTCCTGGAAACGGCAGACGCAGACGGGGCACTACTGTTGCAAGTGAACTCACTATTACGGTCACTACAGGCTGTGGCACACCGCCCACTCCATTAGTTCCAGAAATAGTAGGAGTACCATTTTCAATTGTTAGAGGAACGCTAGAAAATACGGGTACTTGTACTGCTACGGTTGTCTTCATGGGTGTGAATCCTGCTAATAATGTAACGGTAACGATTCCACCTGCTACGACAGCAACGATCCCAAATGCGGCAGGCCCTTTTACAGCCGCCATGATCACAGCTTGCGCGGCTCCTATGGCACCACCACCGCCACCTCCGTTGACTGGGTGTACTATTATCGCCAACCTAAGCTTCACTCAGACAGTGTAGTATATTGAAAAAGACAGAAAGCATCCTTCCCCAAAGCGGGTTGAGATGCTTTCTATTTTCTGCGATAAAGATAATAGGAAGGGAAGATAATCAGCATGAATGAATACATTATTGCCACTCTTCAAGGAAGTCTTAACGCAATAAAGGCGGAACATGGATACAAACCGAAAGTGACCGAAAAGATAAGCGACATGATGGACCTGTTAGATCAAATACCTATTGACCCTGAGCAAATAATGGACGTATTTTACGATATGTTATTGGCAATCGAATTAGTAGACCTTCCTAACCGTGGACAAGAGCAGGACGCATATGTACCTGTACAAACGCTGGTAATGAAAAATGCGGACACCATGATGATGCAGATACTGATAAAGAAGTTAGATCCAGAGTTCGATTGTGGCTGCGGTTAAAAAAACCAGGGGAGACTGTATTCCCCGGGCTTTTATTTACATAAGCCATTCGAATCGCTATGAATAAGAGCACCCCTTATCATCTCTAGAAAGTTCCCTATTCCAACCTCCTTGCTGATTTTTGAAAGCATCATACATAAACAGCCAATAATCATCTATAGCACGCGGCCTTAAAATAGTTTGTGTTTTTTGTCATTGACCGCCATGATTGCCTTTGCGATAGCAATAACCCTTATATTATTCAGGATGTTGCTTGTATGACACTTATGGAAAAAGAGAAAGGAACGATAGCATATGTCCTATCTGATCCCGTCTTATTTTTTGATAATAGAAAAAGAAGATTTAGAAGACCTGCGCTACGATATATGGGACGACCAACCTGTTCCGGCCTATTTAAAAGTGGCAAAAGCCACCTATGATATCGATATTGCCTACCGCGGTTCCTACACGCGGAAATTCAAGAAAAAATCTTACTGGATTGAGTTTGTTAATCCATCAAGATACGCCGGAGCCCGCGAAATTCATTTGAATGCGGAATACAAAGACCCCTCACTTATGCGTAATAAACTTTCTTTAGACTTTTTCGAAGACCTTGGTGTTTTATCACCACACAGTCAGCATATAAATTTAACGCGAAATGGCTCCTTTAAAGGTGTTTATTTGCAGTTAGAGTCCGTGGATGATTTGTTTCTGGAAAAGAGAGGACTCCCTTTGGGTCCCATTTATTATGCTGTCAACAATAACGCCAACTTTTCCTTTCTGAGAGACGGGAAGCAAAAAAAATCGCTTCTGTCGGGCTATGAACGGGCGTTTGGCAGCAGTTCAGACGATGATTTCTTCCATGACTTAATAAACAAAATCAATACCCTCCCCCAGTCTGACTTTTCTAGCGAAATTAAACACTATATCCATATTGATAAATATTTACATTGGCTTGCTGGTGCCGTTTGTACAATGAATAATGACGGGTTTACTCACAATTATGCACTGTACCGCAATAGTGAGACAGGTTTGTTTGAAATCATCCCCTGGGATTATGATGCCACTTGGGGACGAAAAGTCAGCGGTGGGGTCATGCATTGCGATTACGTAGCTATTGAAGGCAAGAAGGACAACAATCTTTCCTGCCTCCTCCTGCAAGTGCCAGAATTCCGCAAACTTTACCGGAACATATTAGAGGAAATTTTAGAAACCAAGTTTACCGTTGAATACCTAGAAGATAAGGTGGCTTCACTGCATCAAACCTTGCGGCCACATGTCCTTCTTGATCCTTATAAAAAGAAAAAAGTCGATACCTTTGATGGCGAGCCAGAGTTTATCTTTCAGTTCATTCGCGAACGCAGCAGCTATTTGAAAAAGCAATTGGTGGATTTCCTCTAAGAAATATTCGATCATTAAATGGTTCAGGAATGGCAGAAAGGTGACTGTCATAGAACCAATCGGTATAAAAATACACGAAAGTATAGCAGGCAGGTTATATGCTGCACGTAATATTGAAACGAGTGAATTCATTGGGGAATGACCTGTTTTAACCCATATTCTTAAGCGGCCCTCTTTAAGCGTGTACAGGGCGCAGCCCAGCCGCAAGAGGGGCGGTGACCCTTGGTGGTGGACGAGCCTAAATATGTCGGGTTGTGGTCCTTATTTATGAAGTATTATCATTCATAGATAATGAGGTAATTTGATATGGCCAAGAAAGTGCAGGCGGCGGATAGTTCACGAATTTATTTTCTGCTTCAAGGCATTTGATTTTTTCTTTTGGCGATTCCGCCGACATTTTTGGCCGGCCGCTACAAGTTTCTTTGATGTTACCGCGTTTTTCTCCAAGCCCTTTTATGCTCTACACTAAAAATTGTTTAACCTGCCAACGATTGATCTATCATCCATCCCCAATTCTTTTCCTTTTACTAGCCTATCCTAAGGTAACAGGAAGGCATAAACATTTCAAAAATGTTTGAATAGGCGTGTTATCAGCAGGCCTTTCATCTTTCCACGCAGGAATTTCCGTTCACCTAATCATCGATGATTATGCAGGATCCAGTGTAGAAACACTATTCGCTGGTATATCCTATTTTCTTGCTTTCGGCATGTTAGCATACATGGCCGTCTGGATTAATAAAAATCCAACCTTACAAGAAGAACTTCACTTAAAAGTAAATTCAGCAATTGAAAAAGAATCAAGATTTGCCATTACTGGTTTTGTGTTTTTAGCTGTATTTCGGGAAGACCTTGAAATGGTGGTGTTTCTGCTCCCTTTCACATTCATCACAAATCCTGTCCTGCTCGCTTTACAAGGCGTGTTAGGCGTTATTCTTGGAGTTGTTTTCGGCTGCCTTATTTATGTCTGTGGAAAAAATGAACTTAAAACACTTTTATAATATTTCCACATTCTTGTTTGTCTTATTTGCTGGTGGATTTTTAGTCAGTGGCATTGGAGAGTTTCAACACCTTGGCTGGCCATCATTTGTCAAAGAAATTTTATGGGATACCAGCAAGATCCTAAATATTGAAAGTGAAATGGGGCATCTATTCCATTCATTATTCGGATACACCGACAGGTCAACCATGCTACAAGTAACCGGGTATATCATTTATTTGGCACATGCCTGGATTTTAATAACCTCTCGGAGAAAAAACTGACCCCTATCCCCTTAGTCCCAAAATAGTTTATTATCGGCAAATCATTCTATTAAAGAGAGCCCTCCAAAGTAATGAAGGGCTCTATTTGTTTACGTAATGAGATTTGGCTTCTTAATTATTAGCTTTTCTTGTGACCTGCTTTCTTCTTTAAAAACAGAGCAACAAAAACGGTAAAAAATAAAACCAACAGTATATAAACAACGTTTGAATAAATATCCATGTAACCAACAATATCTTCCCAAGAAGAACCTACCGCGGCTCCGAGATTAACCAGTATAGTGTTCCAAATTAACGTCCCTGCTGTAGTTAATAGCAGAAACGCCCAGAAATTCATATGGGACATACCTGCAGGAATCGAAATGAGACTTCTAATAAGCGGAATCAGCCTGCAAAAGAAAACTGTCCATACGCCATATTTATCAAACCATGCATCTGCCCGGCGGATGTCTTCTTTAGATACCCTGAGGATGTGCCCCCATTTCTCTACAACCTTTTCTAAACGATTCACATTAACTAAAAGACCAATTCCATACAGTATAACGGCCCCTGCGACTGAACCAATCGTGGAGACGGCAATAACTCCAATAACACTCATGGCTGTGTTCGTTGTCATAAAGCCGCCAAAAGTTAAAATAACCTCTGACGGTATGGGGGGGAAGATATTCTCTAGTGCGATCAAGAGAAAGATTCCCATGTACCCATAAGTGCTCATTGTCTCTGTTATCCAGTTTTCCATTTTACAACGCTCCCTAAAAAATCAAATATGTTCATCTAGGCAAGTTAATTAAAAACAATTAAAGAAGAGCAGCAGGGAAAGTGATTGTAAAGGTTGTCCCTTCCCCTTCTTTGCTTTGAATACTGATAGTGCCATTGTATTTTTCGACCCATCGTTTCGCTATCGCAAGACCGAGACCTAGCCCACCCTGTTTTCTGCTTCTGGCTTTGTCAACCCGGTAAAATCTATTTAGCACATACGGAATATCCTGTTTAGGTATTCCGATCCCTTTATCAATCACCTGTATACGCATGATTTGCTTTTCAGAAGTACACGTGATGATGATTTCTTTTTTATTTGTTGAAAACTTTACGGCATTATCCAATAAAATAATTAAAACTTGCTCTAAATAACGGGAAGGAATAGAAACGTACGGCGTGTCTCCCTGCATGTGTACCGTAAACACATAATCAGGATGCAATAGTTCGAAATTACGCTTAACCGATTGAATTAAATGATCGGCTTGAACCTGCCTAACCTCAGAGGGTCCAGTTGTTCCCGTTTCTGCTCGTGATAACTCCAACAGCTCTTGAACAAGTTGGATCAAGCGCTCCACTTCTTTTAAGCTTGATTGGAGCGACTTGTTTAACACCTCAGGGTCATCTTTCCCCCAGCGATTTAACAAGGACAGGTGCCCATGGATAATAGCCAGAGGAGTCCTTAATTCATGGGAAGCATCTTCAACAAATTGTTTTTGCTGCGTAAAAGACTCTTCCAGATCATCCATTAGTTCATTGAAAAGCTTTCCTAATTGCGCGATCTCATCATTAGTTTCATAAACTGGGACACGCTCTTCAAGGCCATTAACTTTTATCTTTTGCATCGTATCTGTCATCACCCGCACATTGGATAGAAGTTGTCTTGAAAGAAAGGTCCCGCCAAGAAAGCTCAATAACAGTCCGCCCAGACCCGCAGCAACCAGCACAAAGAAAATGTTATCAATAAAGTCATCAAACATCTCCATGCTTCTAATAATCTCAACAGTACCAACAAATTCATCGGTAACTATCGGCGCTCTTAAAATCAGAAGAGGATCCTCGCTATTTCGAACGATTTCAAACTTCTTGCTTTTCACTGGCAAAGGGATGATCTCTGTTTCTGGATAACCATCTGAGACACTTAAGACGATATTCCCTTTTTCATCAATGATTCGGGTTAATTGATCTTCATCGTTTATTCTTGAAAAGTCATTTTCGCTTTTTTTAATCTCCTCTATTGTGAGAGGCTGGTTATTGGATTCAATTATGACAAGCATTTCTTCTAGCTGACGATTTATGTTTTGTTTTTCGTAATTTAAAGATCTATGTTCAATAATCATATACTGCAGGACTAAATAAGAAAAAAAGAGAATAAACATGAATGCTGAAGACCAGATTGTTATTTTCCATTTGATAGGAAGTCCAGAAAAGTAGCTGCTCCATTTTTTCATTCCCGCATCACGTATCCGACTCCTCTTACAGTTTGAATGTACGCTTCTTTTTCATCGGTATTTAATTTGTTACGCAAGTGTCGTACATACACATCAATCACATTTGTTTCGACCGCCGCATCATATGACCATATTTGCTCTAACAGTATATCCCTCGTCAAAACCCTGTTAATGTTTTTCATAAAAAAAGAAAGAAGTTCGAATTCTTTATTCGTAAGCTCGATTGTTTCATTCTCCTTTTCCAAAAGCCGCGACTCTAAGTCAAGCACCATATCCTTAAATGTTAAAGACCGGTTTTGATTTCTTGACATTCGCTCCTCGCGTTTAAAAATAACACGCATTCTTGCCAGCAGTTCTTCAATGGCGAAGGGCTTTGGCAAATAATCGTCTGCGCCATTATCCAGACCCATGACACGGTCCATGACACTGTCTTTGGCTGTCAGCATAATGATGGGTGTGTCTTTGGCCGTTCGCAGCCGTCTGCATACTTCAATGCCATTTAACCCCGGCAGCATCAAGTCGAGGAGAATAATATCGTATTCTTGATTCATTGCTTTGTCCAATCCTAAACGACCGTCATAGGCAATCTCAACTGAATATCCTTCGTATTTGAGCTCAAGTTCTAAAAACTCCGCTAACCTTTCTTCATCCTCTATAATCAAGATTCTTTGCATCTTTTATCTCCCTTCTTTAATCATATCATTTGCCACATACCGTTTTTCTTTATAACGTTGAAAGAACCCAATGGCGAACGGAAGCGCACAATAGCCGCCTATAATATCACTCGGATAATGAACGCCTAGATAAATGCGGCTTACACCTATTGCTAAAATCATTACAATACTAAAGCAAATCAACATGCCCCTTGCCCATTTGGCGGAAATGTACCTCCATAGTAAGAACGTTAGGATGCCGAATACCGTAAAAGCATTCATTGCATGCCCGCTTGGAAAACTGAATCCAATTATTTCAATAAGCCGGTGCAATTCAGGACGAGCACGATGAAACAACAGTTTTAACATGTGATTTAAAACAGTGGCCCGCAATGACTATAGTAAGTAAAATCAATTCAGACCGGTTTGGTATTATTTTTTGAAAAACCAATAAAAAAAGAATTGAAAGTAGTGCAACTCCCTTGAATGATCCAATGAAAGTGAAGAATTTCATTACTGATGTTAGGAGGGAGGACTCGAACCCTTGAATAAAGCCTATCCCTGGACTGTCAAATTGTCCAATTTTTTGAGCACTAATTTGAAAAGCTATAAAACAGAAAACCGTTAGAGACAATAAGGTGATAACAAAAGCCATTGCAAGCTGATATTTTACACTATATAAAAATCACCCCCGTTCATTTTATTATCCTCATGCTAACTAGAATGGACCATTTAATTAAAAAAACGCAAAATGGACCAGATTAAAAATAGCTATGTATAGAAAGGACCCTATCTGCAGCAATCAAATAGGATCCTTTGTAGATCATGATGATTTATTGGTTATCGTCATCCATTTCATCATCATCATCATCATCTTCTTCATCGTCTTCTTCATCGTCCGCCTCTACTTTTAACACTTCGCCGGATTTTGCATCTACTACGATTTCTTGTTCGTGCCCTTTTTCATCAATAACATCTACTGCAAACACGACAATACCGTCTTCATCTTCAAGTGCCGCGTCTTTTACCTTGCCGGGAACTTGTTTAAGAGCTATCACAATGCTCTCTTCTTTCGTTAAGATCGCTTCTTTTTCAAGTCGTTTTTGTTCTTCTTTGTCATTTTCTTCGCCATCTTCGTTTTCAGACTCTTCACCATCCGCTTCCACTTTTAAAACCTTGCCAGTATTGGCATCTACCGCGACTTCATGTTTTTGGCCTTGGTCGTCTGTAATTTCCACACTATAGATGACAACGCCATCTTCGTTTTCAAGTTCTATATGTGATGCTTCACCATTGACTTCTTTTAGCGCAATGTCAATACCTTCTTGTTTCGTTACTTTAACCTCTTTTTCTAATTGCTTTTGTTCTTCCTTCTGTGAAACTTCTGTCTGCGCGTTGCCTGTTGCAAATGCTGAAATGTTTAATACAGAACCTGCAATCCCTCCACCCAGAACCGTGACGGCTAATGCGGGCACCAAGAATTTCTTTTTCATTATTGTCTTCCTCCTAATAACATATTTTCGTACATCATTAGATTAACCTGTGATCATGAATTGCTTATGAACCAAAAATAAAAACAATTTCATTTTTTAATTAAAAAAATTTCATTTTTTAAATTTTTTCTTATTCAATTGGCTCTGTTATCGTTCGTTGTTGATTTTATTAAACTCCCATGAAAAAACGAGTTTCCTTAATTTATCTATGGGGCCGTGCTTGTGCTGCATGGCTAGCTAACGGGAAGAATAGTTCAATTGCTAAAAGAAATTGAGAAAGGATATAATAGAGGGATATGCATATAGGAGGTATTATATATGGAAGAAAAGCTTAAATACAGATTAATAACTGGAAAAGATGATGCGAATTTCTGTAAGAGGATTTCTGAATTGCTTGATGAAGGCTATAAATTATATGGGTCTCCTTCTTGTACTTTTAATGGACAAGATGTAATAGTAGCACAGGCAGTTATTTATGGTAATACCCAAAATAGTGAATGAAATAAGGATTAAAGCATATTAATTTATAATTAACATGTCCCTAATAAGTACCTGTTTCATTGAGTAGGTTCTCCTTTTATAGAGTTTGTTATCCGTACATGAATGATTACCTAATTCACTCAGAAAAAGCCCTTTTCAGTGAATTAGGTTTTTTTGTCATCGAAGATGACTCACTTATACTATCGGAGAACGATAGCTAGATAACTTAGTAAGACCCACCATTAATTAATGGGTTTTGTTTTTTGTTCAAAAATCAACATCAGGCTTTAACAGAGCCATTCAATTAAAGCCCTCATTAGTTTAAGTACAATTCTTTACAATCTTGTAGCCATACCCAGTACGTGCTTACTAAGGAATATGTTTATATTGACGGTGGATTAGCTTTCAAACGAATTTTAAACCCGGCACGAGGATAACGTATAAAAAGAATAAACAACCGCAGAGTGTCAAAAAACCTCTTACACTTACTTTTATATGTCTTTGGGCATAGATTTTTCCAAAGCTAATTTTAAAAAATCAATATATACTAGAACCTCTTCTGGAAAAAACACATCACTTCGTGTTACTAACCCCACTTGAATCAGATTGACTCCTTCCAATGGAATAGAGATAATATTGGGGTTCATGTAATTATTCACGATACAGCCTGTTCCCAGATTGTAGCTGTCTGTATTTGACAGGAGGTTGTTCATCGCCCCTCTATCTTTGAGATAGACCAGTTTTCCAGTGTCGTCTACATTGAGGGCTTCTTCCGCAAAATGCAGCAACATGTCGTCCTGCTGGTAGGTCAGATAAGGATAGTCCCTTAACTGCTCTAGGGTAATGCATTCGAGATGAGCCAGAGGGTGCTCTTTTCGTAGAAAGACGTGCTGTCTCATTGAAGCAAGGGGAGTAAATATTAGTGATTTTGAGATGAAATAACGTTCAAAAAAATGCTTATTTAAATCGGTCAGAGATAAAATTCCCAGAATACTTCTGCTTGCATACACGTCATCAATTACATCGGTTGCCTTACCTTCCCGAATCGCTAGCTCATATTTCCGCTCAGCAAAATAATTCATTAAATTTGCAACAGCCTCTATAGCGAAGCCATAATGTTGAGATGAAACAGAAAATTTTGTTAAGTCTGTTGTTTTCTCCTTGTTAAAATGATGGACCACAGACTCCATTTGTTCTAGAAGCATTTTAGCGTAAAACAACAATTCTGTGCCATCTTTTGTAAAGACTACCCCTTTGTTTGTTCTATCGAGAATCGTAATCCCTAACTCAGCTTCCAGATCACGCACTGCTTTGCTGATACTGGGCTGTGTCACGTAAAGTGCAGCGGCGGCTTTACTGATAGGATTATGCTTGGCAATCTCCACTATATAACGAAATTGTTGGAGCGTCATGTCCGCACCGTCCCTTATTTAATTCTGCTGACTGCTTTGCCATAACTTTAGTCTATAGCAAGGGGTTAAAAAGTTCAATTTTACGTTTTGTATGAAGGGTTCTAAAATAAATGAAGAAAAACAAATTTATTTCGAGAGGAAGAAAAAAATGATAAGAGAAGCGACTCAAAAAGATCTAGTAGATATTTTAGACATCTATAATGATGCTATTCTCCATACTACTGCTGTATACGCTTATAAACCCCAAACGCTTGAAAGCAGACAAAATTGGTACGAACAAAAGATGGATGAAGGTTATCCAATATTAGTATGCGAACAAGATAATAAAGTAGTTGGATTTGCGACATTCGGTCCTTTTAGAGCCTGGCCGGCTTATAAATATTCAATTGAACATTCTGTTTATGTAGATAAGGAATACAGAAAAAAAGGAATTGCGACTTCTTTAATGAAAGAATTAATCGCTATTGCCAAGGAAAGAGAGTATATGACCTTAATTGCTGGAATTGATGCAGCAAATGAAAAAAGTATTGCCATGCATAAAAACTTTGGCTTTGTTCATTCAGGCACAATAGAAAAGGCCGGCTTTAAATTCAATAGATGGCTTGACCTAGCTTTTTATCAATTAGAACTTAACGGGCCGAAAAATCCTGTAGAAGAATAAAGCGTTGCGATATTTATAAATAGGTCATTACTGAAAGTTGAAAGCAGTGACTGAATGGAATCTATCAGCTAAAGAAAAAGATCATATTTCCAGTCATCCAGAGAAAATAATGGGTTATATCTATACCTCCTTAGCTTACTTGCTTTGGGGGTTTCTAGCATTATACTGGAACGCCCTGGATACAGTCTCTTCAATGGAGATCTTAGCTCACCGAATTCTATGGGGGTTTATCTTTGTTGTTATTATTATGATATATAAACCTAAAAAACGGCGGGCTTTCTTTACGCTGCTTAAAGAATTTAAAGTAAACTTCAAACAATTCTTTTATATATTTGTGGCATCTCTTGCGATAAGTGCAAATTGGTTGATTTATATTTGGGCAGTGAACTTTGGCCATATTATCGAGGCAAGTTTAGGACTTTATATTACGCCTATCGTTAGCATGATTTTGGGAGCCCTTATATTAAAAGATAACGTAAGAATAGGCGTACTTGCAGCTATGATATTGGCTTTTTTAGGGGTGCTGGCTATTACTTATGACTATGGCAAAATTCCATGGATTGCTTTCTCTTCAGCTATTACTTCTGGGATCTATGGATTGGCTAAAAAGTATATCAAGACAGATGCACTAGTCGGGATGTGTATAGAAACAATGATGGTTACCCCTTTTGCATTGCTTTTTTTAGGATTTTTACAACGAAATCATAAAATGTATTTTGGTTTAGACATTCATTTATCATTATTGTTAATGGGTGCAGGTATTCTTACTGTTTTACCGCTACTATGGTTCACAGAAGGTTCAAAAAGAATTTCTTTAACTACAATTGGATTTTTTTAGTATATTACTCCAACTATCACTTTTCTCCTTGGAATATTTATATTTGAAAATACAATCACTTTGATCCAATGGATCTCCTTTAGTTTTATTTGGTTTTCGCTTGCTGTTTTTTCTTATTCATCGTGGAAAAGTAAAAATAAAAAAATGAAGATATACATGAGTATGTTTTCCAGAAAGTAAAATAAGGATAAAAGATAGCTTTTGCAATGTGCTAAGTATGCAAAATACGCTTACTTAAAGAATCCTTATTCAGCTAACCTGCTCCGTTAGCTGAATAAGAAAAAGGCTGCCGAAATGACAGCCGAGATATTAAACAAAAGCCCCCGTTAGTGTACAATCCTTCTCAATCTGGATATCAACAGTATCCTGGACTAATAGAGACTCTTAGTTTAATACCAAACATTTATATTTTATAATTCTTTCATTCCATCCTTAGGCTGACTATTTTGAGCGATTGGAAGGACAATTGTAAAACTAGTGCCCTTATTCTCTTCACTTTTCACCTTAATCTCTCCGCCCATGGCTCTAACAATGCTGTAGACGACCATGGTGCCAAGTCCTGTGCCTTTGTCTTTTGTTGTGTAATAAGGCGTTCCCAGCCTCTCCCGCTGTTCCTCGCTCATCCCTGTTCCACTGTCGGTAACACTTAGCACTGCTTTGGAGCCCGTTTTCTTTAAAGAGACACTGAGCTGTCCCCCTTCAGGCATCGCTTCAATCCCATTCTTGATTACATTAATCAAGCATTGATGAAGCTTGGCGGCCTCTCCGGAAATGTACAAATTTTCCTCCCGGGATACTTTAAT
>NZ_MSFI01000030.1 GCF_001975785.1 Domibacillus epiphyticus
CTCCAATTGTCAGATGGTGTCTAACAATTGGGGTGCAGTTCAATGCATGCCGGGGTTTTATTTAAAAGTTAATATATTGCGCCGGATCAACGGCGTTTTCTTTTCCAATTGTCCAAGGACCTTTATGAATTTCAAAGTGGAGATGCTGTCCGGATGAACGGCCGGTGTTGCCCATGTATCCAATTGTCTGTCCTTTCTTAACACTGCCGCTATTAACAACACGTTCCGACAAGTGCGCGTAAACAGTAGTGTATACCTGGCCGTTAATAGAATGAGAAATAAAGATTGCATTCCCGTACGTATCCGAGTAATACGAACGACTGACTACGCCATCTGCCGCGGCAACAATTGGCACGCTTACACTATTGGCAATATCAACGCCTTTATGATTACCTCGTGAACGCATGCCGTACCCGGACGTAAACGTTCCTTGTGCAGGACGCATAAACATGCCGCCTGTATTGGCAGGTGTTGCTGTTGAACGATTTGTCTCTGTCGGAGCAGAGTGAGAAGCAGGAATATCCCGGGCAGCTTTCGCTTCTGCCGCACGGCGTTTATCTTCGGCAATTCGTGCTTCTTCTTCTTTAATCGCCGCTTTTATTGATGCCTCTTGTGAATCAAGTATAGACTGTTCTTCTTCCAGGCTCAGCTTCTTTTCATGTGCTTCATGTTCATCTGCGACAAGACCTTTCATGACCTTGTTTTTCGCTGACCGCTTTTCAGCAAGCTTTACATTCATTGTTTCAAGCTCTTTTAGCATTGACTCTAAACTAGCAAGCTGTTTTTTTATTTTCCGTTGGTTTTCTTCCAACTGTTTTTTATCTTGTTCCTGTTCATTTAAAATCTCTTTATCGGCATTCACAAGTGTTGTCACAGCTGTAGCACGGTTAACAAAGTCACTAAAGCTTTCCGCACCAAGAAGCACTTCAATATAACTGGCAGAGCCGCCGCTTTGCTGAATTGAGCGGGCTCGTTCTTCAAGCACAACTGTCCGCTCAGCAATACGTATTTTTAATTCTTCAATCTCTGATTGTAGTCTCTCAATCTCTGATTTCGTTTCGGCAATACTTTTCTCTTTTGACCGGATTTTTGATTCCGTTTCTGAAATCACTTTATCTAATTTTCGTATTTCGATCGTAATCTGATCCTGCTGCTGCTGAAGCTCTGAAATTTGCTGTTCTTTTTCTGTAATGCCGTTCTCTAAACCTGATTTTTTTGTTTGAATCTCTTGCTGACGCTGTTCGAGGTTTGACAAGTTTGCTGCAAGTGTTTCCCCAGTAAGGCTTACTCCGAGTGACGCCGCAATCACAAGCGTCATGTATGAACGTCTTTTCAACTGCTTTTCCCCTCTCGTCCCTGTATCCGTAATTTTATACATTCATAAAACGTCTAACTGAAATAAAACTGCCCCAAATCCCAATAAATACGGCAATAACTAAAAGCAGAACCGTTACAGGCAGCACTAGCGGCAAGAAGCCGATAAATTCAATGAAATGAGATGACAAACGGGCTGCAATTGCCTGTTCCGTATAATAGTAACCTGCCGCAATGGCTGCAATTGGGACGATTGATCCCAGCATACCAATCCATAATCCTTCAAGTAAGAATGGCCATCGGATAAATCCGTTTGTTGCCCCGACAAGTTTCATGATCTCAATCTCTTTTCGGCGGGCAAAAATTGTTATTTTAATCGTGTTTGAGATTAGAAACATCGCTGTAAACAACAGCCCTGCTACAAGTACGATCCCGACATTACGAGCTGTCTTCATAAAGTTAAACAAGTTTTCTACTTTTTCTTCCCCATAAACAGCCTTTTCCGTATACTCAATCTGTTCGATTTTCCTTGCTACTTCCGGCGTATCTTGCGGACGTGCTGTTTTTACAATGAAAACATCGTACAGGGGATTGTTCTGTTCAAATAAAGAAAAATCACTGCCCATATCTTTAATGAGATTTTGTAATTCTTCTTCTTTCGACGAAAACGAAATACTTTCGATTTCTGGAAGCGATTCAATCTGCTTCTTTAATCGTTCTCTGTCTGATTCTGACGCTGTTAATTTCACATGAACGCGCACTTCTACATCATTTTCAATATCGGTTCCGATCTTATTTAAATTCAACATGATGACCAAAAAGACACCCGTTAACAATAATGTAACAGTCACAGCGGACACGGCCGCGAATGTCATCCATCCGTTCCGGCGCATGTTTTTGAAACTTTCTCTAAAGTGGCGGCGAAATGTTCTAGGCTTCATAGCCATAATCACCTCGCTGTTCATCCCGTGCAATCCGGCCGTTTTCTATTGCAATAACACGGCGGCGGATTGTGTTCACGATCTCTTTATTGTGAGTAGCCATTACGATCGTTGTCCCGCGTTCGTTAATCGTTTCAAATAAGCTCATAATATCCCACGATGTATCCGGATCAAGATTTCCTGTTGGTTCATCTGCAATGACAACTTTCGGATTGTTTACAATGGAGCGGGCAATCGCCACACGCTGCTGCTCTCCACCGGATAGCTCCGTCGGCAGCATCCTCGCTTTATGTTTTAATCCGACAAGATCGAGGACTTCCATCACCCGCTTGCGGATAACTTTAGGTTCTTCTTCAATCACTTCAAGTGCAAATGCCACATTTTCGTATACATTTAAAAGCGGCAGCAGTTTGAAGTCCTGGAAGACAACCCCCACTTGACGCCGCAGCGTTGGAACAGATCGTTGTTTAAGGTTTGCTGTATTTATACCGCCGACAACGACTTGTCCATCTGTCGGCTTTTCTTCACGATAAATTAATTTAATAAATGTCGATTTTCCGGCACCGCTCGGACCGACAATGTATACAAATTCGCCTTGTTTGATCGTGACATCAATACCTGAGAGCGCCGTGACGCCGTTCGGGTACTTCTTTGTCACGCCTTGCATCTCTATCATTCAATCACCTAGTTTTTTTATTTGGCCGATATTATTACCCTATCTTCGACCCCAAAAAACATTATATCATTCTTTTTTTTGTCATATTGAAAAAAATGTATTACAGATTTATTTCATGCTGTAATATATTCTTTTTTGCGGTTATTCACATAAAAAAAAAGCTGAAACAAATCAGCTCTTTTTTCAGGTCGTTACTTCTTCTCCGCAAGCCATGCTGCAACAGCTTCCGCTTCTTCGCCTTCAACGACCTTCGCTGGCATTTGGCCTTTGCCATTTTCAATGATGCTTAAAATTTCTTCTTCGCTAAATTTTCCCCCGGCTTTGTCAAGCGCCGGACCAAATCCGCCTTCAAGGTCCCCGCCATGACAGCTCAGGCAGCTTTGCTGGTATACTTCCTCACCAGCGGCAGCGGTCGTTTCCCCATCACCTGTTTCTTCTACAGTATTTTCTGCGTCGTCCGCCGCCTCTTCGCCGCCACACGCCGCTAGCGCGACAGATGAGCCAAGCAAGAGTGCAAGCAATGATTTTTTCATTTTCATTTGTACTACCCCCTCTTGGAATTGGATTGATGTGCCAAGATTTAGTATACCAACTTTACCCGATTCAAAACATTTCTCCTATGACAAATCCAGCACGATTTCACTTTTGTTTTCCCTTTTCCCAAAAGAAAAAACAAATAAAATAGGCGCTGTCTTGAAGGACAGCGCCTATTCATTTATAGCCGTGAACGAAGATACGCGTTAATGAAAGCGTCCAGATCGCCGTCCATTACTGCTTGAATGTTCCCTGTTTCTTCACTTGTACGATGGTCTTTTACCATTGAATACGGATGGAAGACATAAGAACGGATCTGACTTCCCCAGCCAATTTCTTTCTGCTCGCCTCGAATTTCTGCAAGTTCAGCTTCCTGCTCCTCAAGTTTACGTTGATACAATTTTGCTTTCAACATATTCATGGCGCGGTCGCGGTTTTTAATTTGGGAACGTTCTGTCTGGCACGTTACGACGACACCTGTCGGAATGTGCGTAATCCGGACAGCGGAGTCAGTCGTATTGATGTGCTGACCGCCGGCGCCGCTCGCACGGTACGTATCAACTTTCAAGTCTTCTGTGCGAATATCAATTTCAATTTCATCGTTGAATTCCGGCATCACTTCACATGAGACGAACGACGTGTGGCGGCGGCCCGATGAATCGAACGGTGAAATACGTACGAGGCGGTGAACCCCTTTTTCAGCTTTTAAATAGCCATACGCATTGTGGCCTTTAATTAGAAGCGTGACGCTTTTAACCCCGGCCTCGTCACCAGGCAAGTAGTCGAGTGTTTCGACTTTGAATCCGCGTTTTTCTGCCCAGCGTGTATACATGCGCAAAAGAAGGGACGCCCAATCTTGGGACTCTGTGCCTCCCGCGCCCGGGTGAAGCTCCAGTATCGCATTGTTTTTGTCATGCTGTTCACTGAGAAGCAGCTGCAGTTCATAATTGGCAAGACGCTGGATAAACTCTTTCGTTTCATTCGAAAGTTCTTCCTGTAGGTCTGCATCGTTTTCTTCTTTTAACAGCTCATGGGTCATCTCTAGATTTTCGTGCGTTTCCACTAGATCTTTATATTCATTGACAAGTTCTTTTAATGCATTGGATTCATTAATGACAGTTTGTGCGCCTTGCTGGTCGTCCCAAAAATTTGGTTCCAGCATACGCTCTTCCAGTTCTGCCATACGCGCCTCTTTGTTTTCTAAGTCAAAGAGACCCCCTAAAGTCCGCCAGTTTTCCGGCTGAATTGTCTAGCTCATTTCGAATTTCAAATAATTCCATTTTGTACACCTCTAGTAGTTTTTAGTTTTCAGGCAAACTTCAGCGCACTGCTATTCGTATTGTTCTGCTGCGCCTCCCTGATGCTCGAGGTCATAAGACGCATCGTCTCCATGGCCAGAGAACGCCATTCCTACGATTCATCTTATGCTTGTCGCATCAAACCGGTCGGCTTCGCTATTCGTATTGTTCTGCTGCGCCTCCCTGATGCTCGAGGTCATAAGACGCATCGTCTCCATGGCCAGAGAACGCCATTCCTACGATTCATCTTATGCTTGTCGCATCAAAACGGCCGGCTTCGCTATTCTTGTAGCCCATGGCAGTTTTTGTATTTCTTTCCGCTTCCACATGGGCATGGCTCGTTTCGGCCGATCTCTGGTGCTTTTCTGAGCGGTTTTTTCTTTTTCGTTTCTTTCTCTTCACTCGGATTGACCGCCTGCCCTTTGGCGACTTCCTGACGCTCCAGATTGCTTCTAATTTCCGCTTTCATAACGTATTTCGACGCTTCTTCATTAATCGCTTCAATCATCTGCTCAAACATCGCAAAACCTTCATTTTGATATTCACGGAGCGGATCAATCTGTCCGTATGCGCGCAAATGTATCCCTTGTCGAAGCTGATCCATCGCATCAATGTGGTTAATCCATTTTGAATCAACCGCACGAAGGAGGACGACTTTCTCAAACTCACGCATTTGCTCGGAGCCAAGCTGCTCTTCACGTGCATTATAACGGTCTTGAACTTTTTCCCATATAATCCCTTTTATCCCATCAAGTTCTTTTCCGCGCAATTCCTCTGCCGTCAGTGCACCTTCCTCAAGAAAGTTTGCACTTACTGAATCCGCAATACCAGCAGCATCATACGGTTCAGCAGCATCTTCATCGTTTGTATGTGCAGAAATGGTTGCGCTGATTGCTTTCGTCACCATCTCTTCTAAAATATCACGCAAGTTTTCAGACCCAAGTACTTCATCACGCTGCTTATATATAATTTCACGCTGCTGGCGAAGGACATCGTCATACTCAAGAAGTCGTTTGCGGGCATCAAAGTTGTTGCCTTCCACACGTTTTTGGGCAGATTCTACCGCACGTGAAACCATTTTGCTTTGAATGGGCTGAGAATCATCCATACCGAGTTTTTCCATCATGGATTTCATATTATCGGAACCAAATCGGCGCATCAATTCGTCTTCCATTGATAAATAAAATTGCGTCACACCTGGATCTCCCTGACGGCCTGAACGTCCGCGCAGCTGATTATCAATACGGCGTGATTCATGACGTTCTGTCCCGATAACCGCTAAACCGCCAAGCTCTTTTACGCCTTCACCAAGCTTAATGTCTGTGCCTCGTCCCGCCATGTTTGTCGCAATTGTTACTGCTCCTGGCTGTCCGGCATTCAAAATAATCTCGGCTTCACTTTCATGGTTTTTCGCATTCAACACGTTATGGGGAACACCTTTTTTCTTTAAATGAGACGAAATCAGCTCAGATGTCTCAATTGCAACTGTACCAACAAGCGCAGGCTGCCCTAATTGATAACGCTCATAAATGTCTTCCACAACGGCCATAAATTTCCCGTTCATGGAGGCATAAATTAAATCAGGACGGTCATCCCGGGAGATTGGGCGGTTCGTTGGTATTGCCACAACACGCATGTTATAAATATTCCGGAATTCTTCTTCCTCCGTTTTGGCTGTACCGGTCATACCGGAAAGCTTTTCATACATACGGAAATAGTTTTGGAACGTAATAGTTGCCATTGTCATGCTTTCGTTTTGAATGTTGACGCCTTCCTTCGCTTCGATCGCTTGATGAAGACCGTCAGAATAGCGTCGCCCTTTCATTAAACGTCCGGTAAACTGGTCAACTATTACCACTTCGCCGTCCTGTACAACATAATCCACGTCACGGTGCATTGTCACACGGGCTTTTAGTGCCTGCGTAATATGATGATTTAGCCCGACATGCTTTAAATCAAACAAGTTTTCAATGCCGAAAGCTTTTTCCGCTTTCGTCATCCCTTCATCTGTCAGAAGTACGCTTTTCGTCTTCACATCCACCGTAAAATCTTCTTCTTCTTTCAACGTACGCACGAACGAAAATGCATGAATATACAGCTGTGTAGACTTCGCAGCCTGACCCGAGATAATAAGCGGTGTACGCGCTTCATCGATAAGAATGGAGTCCACTTCATCAATGACCGCAAAATGAAGCGGCCGCTGTACTTTGTGCTCTCTATACAGCACCATATTGTCACGCAAGTAATCGAAACCAAACTCATTGTTCGTCCCGTACGTAATATCAGCTGCATATGCTTCTTTTTTCTGTTCCTTTGACAAACTGTTTAAGTTCAATCCTACCGACAAACCGAGAAATTCATAAAGCCGGCCCATTTCTTCCGCATCACGTGACGCGAGATATTCATTAACGGTAATAACATGAACGCCTTTACCGGAAAGCGCATTTAAATAGACAGGCATTGTTGCTGTCAGTGTTTTTCCTTCACCCGTTTTCATTTCAGAAATGTTTCCTTCATGAAGGGCAATCCCCCCCATAAGCTGTACCTGATACGGGTAAAGTCCAAGCACACGCTTAGCAGATTCCCGCACAACTGCAAATGCTTCCGTCAGCAAATCATCAAGCGTCTCTCCGTTTTGATAACGCTCTTTAAATTCAGACGTTTTTGATTTTAGCTCCGCATCTGATAATGCAGCTGTCTCATCAGCGAGCGATTCTATTTTCCCCGCCATTTTTTCAAGTTTTTTTACTTCTTTTTTATTTGCATCAAATACTTTATTTAATAAACCCATTTATTACGCTCCTTTTCAGGTTCAACAGGGTAAAACCTTTACATTTTTCCTATTTAATAGTACCACTTCTAAAAGGACGCGTACACTCATATGTCTATTTTCATCCAGCCTCTACAGCCGGTTTCAGCTTATCTTGCAACACGGCTTCCATTTCTTTTACCCGTTTTGAAAGTGTCGCCGCTGATATCGAATACCGTGCGGCAATAGCAGTTTTTGATTCTTTCCCATCCAGAATATCGTATGACTGCAATAAAGAAAGAAGTGCCGCTGTAAAGACTTCCTGTTTTCGGATAGATGGATCTTCTTTGCTGCAATAGTAATTCCAGAGAAGGACAGCCATCTGAATCGTCTGTTCATCAATATTTTCCTTTTTAAAGGATGCAACAATATGTTCCGCAGTCTCAAGTTGAGCATCTTTCGACCATGTTAATGTCGTCAGATCCATCATGTTCTGCCGTTCTTCATATACCGTAAACAGTTTATCCATAACCAACGGGAACATATCTGCAAGGAACGTTTGTGCATCATTAAATGGAGATGATTTATATAATCCCTGAATGGCTTTTGTCATCGCTCCAACATACGCCGCTTCAAAATGAAAGTCGGTCATAAAAAAGGTAAAGTCAGACTCATGCGGCAAAAGAGCACCGGTCACAAATGCACCATCAAGTGTCACGCTTCTTATGGCCCGAATGGAATACGTGTCGCCGGTCAATATGTCACGGACAAGATACTTGTTCCCTTCACATGACTCAATGACACCCGCCATGAACCGGTAGTCTGTCCACGACACCACAATTTCCGCAGTCCGTTTGCGCGAGATGGACGGCACACGGCGCTTTACAAATTCTGTTAGGATCGTTTCATTTCCCTTTATCGTACGAGTTAAGATTGCCCAGATTTCAAACGTTACGAGAAAAACCTGTTCATTTTTACGAAGCGTCTCGTATTTTTGAAGAAGCGGCTGGAATTGTTTTTTCAGCATCGCTGAATGGTTTTCCATTGCATAATCAATGACTTCACGCTGCACATTGCTGCACTCTTCTATGAGAACAGGCACAATTGCAGCTCCTTCTGCTTTTCCGCAGCACTTTTTGTATTTTTTTCCGCTGCCGCACAGGCACGGATCATTTCGTCCTATTGACATTACTTGGTTTCCTCCTCGTGCAAAATCACGTTCTCTATCATATCACGAATTGCACGCACAAAAAAGAAGCCCCGAGTTTAAGGGCTTCTTGTCATGATATTAGCTAGTCTCAATCAAACCATATTTTCCATCGCTTCGCTTGTATACGATGTTTGTTCCATCAGATTCAGCATCGGTATAAATGAAAAAGTTGTGCCCAAGCAAGTTCATTTGCAAAATTGCTTCTTCTGAATCCATCGGCTTTAAATCAAATTGCTTTGTACGAACAACTTGAAGATCATCTTGATCATCGTCTAATGGAAGAGAATTGTCTGCCTGTACGGCGAAATAATCTTGCGGCTCGCCTTTTTCACGAAATTTACGGTTTACTTTTGTTTTATGTTTACGAATTTGGCGCTCTAGTTTATCTGTAATTAAATCAACGGCTGCATATAAATCTTGATTTCGCTCTTCAGCGCGGAGAACAAGGTTTTTCATCGGAATGGTCACTTCAACTTTTGCATTTTTATCATTGTATACTTTCAAGTTGACATGGACATTCGCATTAGGAGTTTCGGTGAAATAACGTTCCAATTTGCTGATTTTCTTTTCGACGTGCTCACGAATTGCCTGAGTCACTTCAATATTTTCACCACGAATGTTATAGTTCATCATGCAGAACTCCTCCTTCAACTAATTGCTATACTCATACTATTCTTTACATACCCTTCATAATCCTTCTTAATCTCCAAAATAATTTGTCGAATTTTCAAATAATTTTCACTTACTGGCCTTCCATGCTTCCAATAAGGATATCAATATTTCTTCAGCCTCTATTAACATTGCTGCATCACGGTTTATATTCGCCTTCACCAGCATAGAATTTACATTTTGATAAACAAGCGATGCTGCCTGTCCTTCCTTAATTTCTTCATTTAAAAAAGGAACAATCTCCAACACACATTGCTGCGCCCGCTTCAGGTGAAAATTTTGTTTTAAACGCTCATTTTCCTCCATTGCCATTCGCGCTTTTTTGATACTTGCAAGAGCCCCCTGCAGCAAAATCATAGCCATTTCGATTGGTGAAGCCGTGGCGATCGAGTTTTGGACATACACGTCTTGTGCCCGTTTTCTATCCAACATACTAACCTCCTTTTTTATTTTTGGTAACATATTCACAATTTTCTAATTCATCCGATATAGGTAGTATAGACTATATAGATTGAGGGTGAATGAAAGAAATGAGACTTCAAAACTTTACATACTCCATGACGCGGTACGAAAAAAATAACCTCCAGGCAAAAAAATCCCTGGAGAAAATATCAACCGGCTCTCAAATTAGCAAAGCAAGCATGAATCCAGCAAATGTAGCCATTACCGAAACGATTCGTGCCCAGGTGCGTGGATTAGAACAAGGCCAGCGTAACATGCAGGACGGCCTGTCCCTGTTAAGTGTAGCAGACGAAGGGTTAAACCACGTTACAAAACAATTGCACCGCGGTTATGAGCTGGCGGTTATGAGTGCAAATGATACGTTAACCGATGAAGACCGCAAAAAGGCTCAAATGGAACTTGACGAAATTTTGGATACGATTGATGATACAGCACGAAATCTTGAGTTTAACACCATCAATTTATTTGGAAATGATAAAACCCTTCATCTCGCAGGCAGTGCTTCTGGAACAACAATATCAATCGATCTTGATAAAGTAGACGTTGACACCCTCGGTCTATCCGCCGCAAGTGTATATCCCGCATCCGCGGCAAGATCGCTATTCCCAAAAATTCAGGATGCCGTCACGAAAGTTACGCATCAGTTGACGAAAATTGGGTCTTACTACGAATCTATTGAGCATGAGCTGGATAGATCAAGTGTACTTGAAGAAAATTTAACAAAAGGTCTATCTCTCATCGGTGATACACATGTCGGCAAAGAAATGATTTCATTGACTATTGCCGGGATACGTCAGCATGCCGACCACATGTTAATTGGTGACACGAATGAAATGGCAAGGGGTGTGCTTTCGATCTTTAAATAAAAGAAAAATCCGGGCTTATTGCACCGGATTTTTTAATTGCGCTTATCATAAAAAACGCCATCCGTTTGCAGCGCTTCATACGGATTGGAATATTTATTCATCGACTGCTTTTTGGCACCGACTTCTTTCAAATCATCTTTCACTGCATTGCACAAACGGGCAAGGCGCTCTTCAATTTCCTGATTCATTAAGTTAATTTCACGGCCAAGCTTTAGCTCTACCTCTGTAAAGGGAGGGGAAATTTCAGGAAGTAGAAGAGCACGTTGATCGAGCAATTCCTCCGCCTGCTCAATTTGACTGTCACGATCTTGTTCTACGGCTTCTAGTAAATCGAGCAGCCTCTTTGTCACTATGTGACAGTCACGAACCGGCGTCATTATACCCGACCGCCGGCACCAACTTGCTGAATGCGGCGGTTCTCCTGAATTACTTGCTTCCACGTGTCACGAAATTCGGTAACAAATCCTTCCACTTCATTTAAGATAGCTGGATCATTTTTTACATTCGCTTCCATAAGACGTGTGTGTAAATACTCATACAATGCAAGCATATTTTTCGCTACGTCAGTATCTGTTTTCAATGTCACACTGAGCTCACGCATAATCGCTTGCGCCTTCTGGATATTCACATTTTTTTGTTCAATTTTATTATCCGCCATTGCCCTTTCAGCATGGCGGATAAACTTAATGCATCCGTTATAAAGCATCAGTGTCAATTCACCTGGGGAAGCTGTTGTGACCGAGTTGTTCGCATACACCTGTTGTGGATTATTTATTGCCAAAGAATGACACTCCTTTTTTATGTGAAAATTACATACTGAACTGCTGCATAAGGTACATGGATTGAGAATTTGCATTTTGAATTGCTTTTTCCATTGCTGTGAATTGTCGCCAGTAACGATCTTCAACTTGAATCAACCGATCATCAAAGCGATCAATACTGCTATCAACGTTTAAAAGCTGACGGCCCAATAAAAATTGTTGATTCGTTGTAGTTGCGTTCCCAGCACGGTCTCTCAGCTTATCCATCGCAGCTTTTACTGAGTCGTCCAAACGGTGAATAATTCCTTGCTCACCAATCGTTGCTGTGGAACCTGCACCGCCAATAAACAAGGCTTCAACCGCACCCGGGTTATTATTAATCGCCTCTTTTAATTTTGCCTCATTAATCTCGAGCTTTCCGCCTTCACGGTAGTTCTTTGTTGTTGTAATACCGATTGACGCAAGCTGTTTATACATTGGATCTATTTGGCTGTTTGAAACAGGCTGTGAGAAATTGGTACGCATGATTGTTAAAGCGCCCGACAAAATGGAATCGCGGCGAAGCAAGCCGCTTCTCGCTTTCTCTTCCCACTGTTCCTGCTGTTTATCATTCAATTGCTCACGCTGCTCGTCTGTCAATGGGGTGTACGAGCGATATTTTTCTTCTGATGTTTTTTTGCTTATGGCACCGATCAGAGTATTATATTTTTCAACAAATGCCTTAATATTGTCAAATACTGCATTGCCATCGTTGTTAACAGAGACAGTAGCCGCACCATCAGCAGCAGCAAATGTCTTTTTCAACGTAATTGTTACGTTGTCCATAACGAATGTGTTAGTCGTTCTTTCAGTTGAAAGTCCATTAATTACAAAGGTAGCGTTTGTTCCATCTGTTTCAACAGATGTGTCTAACTTCAGTGCCGTTCCTAAATTACCTGAGATAGTCATTTCATTCGCTCCAGCGGCACTGTAATTCCCCGTCTCTTTCCGTGTTAACGAAATTTTATCTTTTACAGAATCATACATCATTACGACACCGGCATTAGAAGCATTTACTCTATTAATTACCTGGCTTAGTGATTCAGATGATTGTATTAAGAATTTCTCTTGCACTGTACCTTTTGACGTTTCCGATTTTATTGAAAGATCAGCAAATTTTTGCTTATACGCCACAATAATAGCTCCAGCAGCCTGAGCACTTGCAAACTTGATTTCACCCGTTGTTAAATTTAGTTCACCAAGACTACCAGATAAAGTTGCAACGTTTGTAGTTGCATTCACTGATTCAATAGTATAGTTTGTCCCACCGACGTTTAGTTTGAAGTCACTCGTTGCAACAGGTACAAGCACTGCGCCATTTGCATCTTTAGGAAGATCGATATGTTTTTTCTCCAACTGGAATGCCATAGCCCCTTGTGCAAGAGTGCCCGTTTGCACTTCTCTATCTGTCAAATAATCCACTTTAACAGTGGCACCTGAAGCGATTGCACCGCCAAAATCCAGCGATCCATCATCCTTAATTTGGACTTCATTCGATCCAGCAACAGGCGCCACGCCTACAACTTTATACGCTACTCCATTTACTTTAACCGACATTTTATCCAATTGAGCAGTGTCTATTAAGACCTTCTCTGTAAGGTCTGCATCGGCATTTGATACAAGTCCTAAACTTAAAGAAGCTGTTCCATTTCCAACCAAAGTTTTACTGCCCACCGCACCTATTTGCCAAGCCAGGGCAGTAGACAAATTATTTGATTGAATGGCAAGCGCCTCCGCTGGATTGATTTTTGTTGCGCCTGATATTTCAGTTGTTACCCGATTAGCTGCTGAAGCAAGACTCGTTACTTCTGTAATCGAATACGACGCTTGGGCTGCGGCACTCGTAGCTGTTGCAGTTACTTTTGTTTCGTCGGAAGAAGTGGTAGTTCGGGCCCGGTATTTTTGTGTATGACCCATCCCTGTTGTTGACAATTCATTCCGGAAATCTTGCAAAAGGATGTTCATTGACCGGTAGTCATCACGCTGCCATTCAAGAATTTGTTTCTTTTGCTTTAATTTATCAAGAGGCATTCTCTCTGCCTTCATCAAGTCTTTAACGAGGGTATCAATATCCATTCCGCTTGCAAGTCCACCTATACGTACCATATATCTTCCCCCTTATGCCTTTTTATCGACAAGTAATCCAATAAATTCAGTCATTGCTGCATACATATCCAACATTTTTTTCGGCGGAATTTCCCGCACAACTTCCTTGGAATCATCATTTACAACAACTACGTAATATTCTTTTAAATCTTCGTGATACTCAAATTGAACATGCGTCCGCGTCGGCTGCAAAAACGTGTTGACCTGTTCCGCAAACTTTGCAAGATCCTCTTCCTTTAGAGGTACAACCTTTTCTTTTAGTTCCTCCACATTTTCATGCATGAGTACATCTGCTTTTTGTATGCCGTTCTTCTGACCCACATTTAACACTGCCTGCGAAACACTTTCTCTAACCCGTTCAACCATCATTTTTGCCTCCTTCTACGAGCACATTTTCTACTGCTTATATCGTCAAGAGGATTCATTTCTTTACAAAAAAATGAAAAATAATCATATTTCACGCTTTATTTACGACAACAGGACAGAAAAAAATCGGAAATAATTGTTCCAAGCATTGGTAAAATATTTTCTTTGTAAACAACAAACAAATCCCCTCTTCGTATTTGAAGAGAGGATTATTCTTCTTTTTCTTAACTTATAATTTTGATGACCTTCTTACTGCCAATGATTACTTATTTTTTCGTTGGCAGCGGTTTTAGCCGCGCTTCAATTTCTGCGCGCCTCGGTTCAAGAAATGGAGGCAATGCAAGTGATTCACCAAGGTACTCTAATTCTTCGTCTGTATCGAATCCAGGCCCATCTGTTGCAACTTCAAACAAAATCCCATTTGCTTCACGGAAATAGAGAGACTTGAAGTAAAAACGATCGACAAAACCCGAGTTGCCAATACGGACTTCACGAAGACGGGCAATCCATTTGCGAAGCTCTTCCTCATCTTCCACACGGAATGCTACATGATGCACGCCGCCGCGTCCCTGACGCTCGGGTGCCAAATCATCGCGTTCTTCCACGTGCACTTCTGCCCCTGTTCCACCCTCTCCTGTTTCAAAAACGATCACATCACGCTGACCATCCACAAGTGAAGGATAGCGATTTACTTCCCGGAAGCCCATGAGCTGGGTCAAAATAACAGCAGTTGGATTTGCCGACGGCACCGTCAAATGAACGGGACCGAGACCGATAATCCCCACTTCAGCCGGCACCGGGCTCTTCTCCCATGGTGTCCCGCCTTTTACGCCATTGTTTTTTTCATCTGATATAAGAAAAAAACGCTGCCCTTCAAAATCTTGAAATGGCAATACATTGCGTCCGCCTTGGTCCATAACCTCCTGATAAGCAACATCAAACTCATCAAAACGCTTTTTCCAATAATCAAGTGCAGCATCATTTGGTACGCGCAATGACAAACCGGAAATACTGTTATTTCCGTTCCGGTTCGGGGCCGCCATTGGAATTTCAAAAAACGTCAATTCTGTCCCTGGATTTCCTTTCTCATCTCCGTAAAACAAATGATATACTGATGTATCATCTTGATTGACTGTTTTCTTAATCAGCCTCATCCCTAAAACCTCTGTATAAAAACGGACATTTTCTGCGGCGTTCGCTGTGATGGCCGATACGTGATGAACACCTTTAAATTCCATTCAAACCACTCCTCAAGATTGAATTTTTTTCAACAGTGCTGTTAACTGCTTTTTCTCTTCTATCGTCAATTTACCAAATTGATCTGCCTGGAACTGTTCCTGCACCGGCAGCACTTCATCGAGAAGCTCCCGTCCCGCATCTGTAAGCGTAATATATTTGATCTTCCACTCCCGCTCGCGCTGAATCCAGCCGAGCTGCTCCATCTTGCTAAGCAGCTGCGTCATATTCCCTTTCGTCACGAGCAGCTGATCGGCCAGATCCTGCTGGGAAATGCGGACATTTGAACCAACCTGCACAAGGACATCAAACTGAGCCACTGTCATATTCCACTTCTTCAAATGCTGATTCGATCGCCTGATGCTTTGATGATAAAACCGGGATAGGCGGAACCATGCCAGAATACTGAGCATCCGCTCCCGCTTTTGCCTAAATGTGTCAGGCCCATTCATCCGGCTCACACCCTTTCAATATCTTCAGTTTAATACTAAACTGATAAAAAGGCAATGAATCAGACTCACTCTTTACAGTAAGACTTATTCACCTCCTTTAGTCATTGCGCTAAACATATTTCTTTATGGTTGCATGTATCGCATCGCTGCTGATTTTCAGTCCGGGGAAAGTCGTCTATATCAACCGGTTCGTTTGAAATCATATCAAGCTGGTAACGGCGCATCAGATGAATGCTTTGTTTCATTTTCGCAAGCATAAATTCAATATCTGCTTGTGTTAACTGATATGTCCGGTTCACCCCTGAAAGCACATATTCATTGCGGATTTCGATCTCATCTACCCTCGCTTTGTATTTCTGCATAATATAGTAGGCATATAGGGCAAGCTGGCTCCGATCATCATCCGCTTCTTTTCCCGTTTTCCAGTCTACAATCACCCATTTACCCGCATCAAGATCACGATACAGCAAGTCCATGACGACGAAAATTTTGACTCCGTCCACCTGCATAAATCGGAATTCCTCCGCTTGCTGAAATTGCATTGTTTGCGGACGTGTTGTAATATCCTGAAACGAGCGGCTCCGGAGAAAATTTGCAAACACAACATGAAGACGGCCACGATAATCTTCGGCTTCTACTCGATTCAATTCTCCTTCATAATACAAGTCATACAGCATTTTATAACGAGCCGGTTTTTGCATCCAAAGCTGCTTTCGATCACGTGAATCCAAATATGCCTGGTTCAGCATCGCACGTCCTTCTTGAATCAATTCCTCTTCTGTCATGAGATGCCCGTGCGTGAGGAACATCCGCACCGCCTTTTCCGCCAGCTCATGAACAATTTGCCCGAATGCCATTGGTACATTCGTCAGCTTTTTTAGACGGTAGGCATGTTTTACCGCTTCTTCTGCCTCGTAAAGCCAGCCATTGTGACTTGCATAATATTCATATCCATATTTTCTCGCACACGTCAGCAGCGTTTTATGACGGGAAAATGACCACGAAAATTCCGGAAATTCCCGAACTTCAAACCGCATACAGCATCCTCCTTATGAGATTGAACTTGGGCGGTTCTGCTCCATTTTCCTCATCTCTAAAAATACTTTAATCATCCCATATGTCACCTCTTCTGGCACAAGTTCTTTAATGGGCTTCAGCTGCTCCGTTCCCGCTTCCTCCACGGCTTTTTGGAGTGGTTCCACGAATTTTGCCGGGATAATCAAATCGAAATCAACAGCAAGTCCTTCGGTCATGCATTGAATGAAATGGTTTTCGACCGTGCTCACCGTCAAATTTCTCTTTAGAGCGATGTCAGCGGCTGTCAATCCGCTTTTGTGCTGTTCGAACGTTTCAAGATGAGATCCTTTGACTGTTTTTTTCTTTGAAACAGGTGCATCTGATGTGTTCAGATCTTTTTCCCGCTCCGGATGGTCGGCACAAAATGTGTGTATGGCTTCCAAAAATAAACCGCCATATTTTTCAAGTTTGCTCTGTCCGACACCGCTGACCGCGAGAAATTCGTCTTCTGAATGCGGAAGTTTCGCACACATATCCTGCAATGTTTTATCCGAAAAAATAACGAATGGCGGAACCCCTGCGGCTTCTGCCAGTTCTTTTCGCAACATACGCAGTTCTTCAAATAATGGATCATCCATCGCGATTTTCTTTGTTTTAACTGCTGCTTTTCTCTGTACAGTTTCCTTTCCAACCAGCACATTTTTCCCTTTTTCTGTGACGAAGATAGTTGGATATTGCTTTTGCTCGACGCCAATCAGTTCTTGCGAGATAAGGAATTCAATAAAGTTCGTTACGTCTTTTACACTTCGATGCTTTAAAATCCCATATGTAGAAAGCTGATCAAAACCAAATTCCTGTATTTTTTTATTTTTCGATCCAGTTAATACCTGTGCAGTCAGTGCTTTGCCAAACCGCTGTCCCATCCGGATTACGCACGATAAGACCATTTGCGCCTCTTTCGTCGCATCGACACTTTCACGGGAATCCGTACAGTTGCCACACCGTCCGCATGATTCAGGAGACTGTTCACCGAAATACGAAACGATAAATTGCTGTAAACATTTCTCTGTATGACAGTAGTCGACCATGAGCTGAAGTTTATCAAGCTCTTGTGGAATTCGCTCCCGCTCAAGTGCCTGATCAATTAAAAATCGCTGCGTCTGCACATCCTGTGATGAATACAGAACGATACATTCGCTGTCAAGCCCGTCGCGTCCGGCGCGTCCCGCTTCTTGATAATAGCTTTCCATATTTTTCGGCAACTGATAATGGATGACGTAGCGGATGTTGGATTTATCGATCCCCATTCCAAACGCGTTTGTTGCAACCATAACGGCCGCTTCATCTGTCAAAAATCGATCCTGTTCCGCGTTTCGCTCCTTATCGCTCATCCCAGCATGATAACGGGCCACTTCAATCCCGCTTTTATGAAGCCGTTCGTAAAGCATATCGACCGCTTTCCGCGTCGCCGCGTATATAATTCCGGCTTCTTTTTCATTTTTCTTTAAAAAATCTTTTAAGAAATTGTTCCGGTCCTGTCCTTGAACAACCGAAAAAGATAAATTTTTTCTCTCAAACCCCGTGATAACCGTGTTTTCTTCTTCGATTAAAAGAAGACGGCAAATATCTTCCCGCACATTAGGCGTTGCTGTTGCTGTTAACGCGAGTACAATCGGCTTCTCCGGCAGCATCTCCGCCATACTGTGAATGTTTCTGTAGCTTGGGCGAAAATCGTGCCCCCACTGAGAAATGCAATGTGCTTCATCAACAGCAATAAGAGGAATGGCAAGTTGTTTTAACTGCTCGATAAATGAGGAGGAATCAAGTCTTTCCGGCGCAATATAAAGAAGCTTGTACTCTCCATTCCTAGCAGCTTCCATTGTTTCGCGATATTCGTTGTTTGTTAATGAACTATTTATATAGGCCGCCGGAATGCCAGCTTCAAGAAGAGTATCCACTTGATCTTTCATTAATGAAATAAGCGGTGATATTACAACCGTTGTTCCCGGCAGGACAAGAGCAGGAATTTGATAGCAAATCGATTTTCCGCCGCCTGTTGGCATGACACAAATCGTATTCCGGCCTTCAAGCACCTGACTAATCGCCTGCTCCTGCCCGCTTCGGAAGGAATCAAATCCGAAGTATGACTGCAGATGCTCGCGTGCCTGTTGCAGCATTCTAACACTCCTCTATTTTTTTCTTCTATTGTAGCATGAAAAACAAACGAATGTTTCTCTGCCATTTAATGATGGGCTAATATAGGTTTCCCGTGTGGAATTTAGTTGTCAGCATAAAAAAACCGCAAAATGAAAGCGGTTTTAAAAATTCATTTAGGAATATGTCGAATCTCATTTATTAAAAGCGGTTGTGGAAGTATTCCCATTCGTTTGTGCACGGATTTTTTTAATATTAATCCGAATTAATAGTGATATAGCGAGCGCTGCAATAAATGCGCCGACAAAAATGTACAGTGTAAGCGAATAGCTATTTGTCGCCTCGCGAATATTCGATACAACAACAGGACCGACAAGACCGGCAGCAGCCCATGCCGTCAAAATATAGCCATGTATGGCGCCGAGCTGTTTCGTTCCAAACATATCCCCAATATAAGCGGGAATAGAAGCAAAGCCGCCGCCATAACAAGATAAAATGATAAAAATTAATAGTTGGAATAAAATCGAGTTAGACGTGTTTGGCAGCAAAACGAAGGCCACGATTTGAATAGTAAAAAAAGCAGTATATACATTTGGGCGGCCGATGTAGTCTGAAGTGGATGCCCATCCAATACGGCCAAATCCATTAAATACGCCCATTATTCCAACCATTGTCGCCGCAGCAGCCGCTGATAATCCGGCAATATCCTGGGCCATCGGAGAAGCAACGGAAATAACAGCAATTCCGCAGGTTACATTGATAAACAGCATAAACCATAACGCCCAAAAACGAACGGTTTTCACCGCTTCATTGGCAGTAAGCTGTGATAAGTCGCCTGTTTTCTTTTCTTTGCCTGCTTGATTCCCATTCATCCCTTCAGGCATCCATCCTTCAGGAGGGGGTGAGAGATACATAGATGAAGCGATCATGACGAAAAAATAAACGGTTCCTAATAAATAAAATGTCGTGGAGATGCCTACGCTGTTAATGAGATTAGCGATAATCGGACTTGCAATCATCGAGGCAAATCCAAACCCCATAATCGCGAGTCCCGTGGCAAGACCTCTTCGATCCGGAAACCATTTAACGAGAGATGATACTGGGGTAATATAACCAATTCCAAGCCCTATACCGCCAAGTGCCCCATAGCAAAAATAAAGAAGATAAAGAGAATCGATACTATTTGCAAAACCAGCTCCGATCAAGCCTATTCCAAAAAAAACGGAGGCAATCATGCCGGACTTTTTAGGTCCATACTTCTCCACAAAATGCCCCATAAATGCAGCTGATAAACCGAGAAAGAAAATGGCGATGCTGAAGGTCCATGAAATTTCAGCCAACCCCCACCCATGTTCTTCTTGTAAAGGTTTCGTGAAAACACTCCATGAATAAACAGAACCAATGGAAAGATGGATTCCAACTGCAGCTGCTGCAATAAGCCAGCGGTTTTTTACTTTCTGCATAGAATGACCCCTTTTCATTTTCAGGGCAAGAACATGTTTTTTATTCGCAGTCCTTGCCCCATTCTTTTTTTATTTCTTTGACAAAGTTAACCCGAGCAGAGAAAAGCCAGCTGCCGCCAATAGCCAGCCTCTACGAATACCAGTCTCGCCTTTCTCATTTCGGCCAGCGTCACCAGACTGCATAAGAATTCCTTCTTTTTGTTCGACTGGCATCACCTGCTCTTCTGGCGGCTGTGTGGTTCGTTCCAGTTCTTTCTTGTTTTCTCCTATCCCTTTTAAAAACGTTAGTAAAAAGAGGACGGCCTGCAAAATCTCAGGGTCGCCAAGCGAACGGAAAATCGATAGATAACTTGCCCTTCCTGCTTTTTGTTCAGCTTTTGCCACACGGGCGATGCCGTTATTTACTTTTAGGATAAGCGGTTCGATCTGCTGTACATTTAATGTACCGAGCGTGCCAATCATAAGCAGAAGGTTTTTAATCGTATTGGCCGTCTCAGGCTTATCTGCGGCCTTCACTAATATATCAAGCACGCGGTCGCCTTGACCGAAAAGACTGCCAACGCCCTCCAGCACTCCCCGATTATTCATCTTAGTCAAAACATATAGCAATTCTTTTATGACATCTTTGTTGTCCGCAATCAGCTGTTCAATTTCAAGCAGATCCCGCTTCCGTTTTTCTTCTTCACTTAATTCAATACGGTGGATGGATGTAATTGCTTTAGCCATGCTGTCCCACCCCCTTTTTCACTATATCACCAGGGAAGATGTAGTCTGGCCTTGCCCACTTTTTCTCCACTTGAACGCCGATTTGCGGCTGCGGATTTCCGAATCGGAAATTGTTGCGCGGAAGAGGGTCTTCTCCTTTTACTTTCAAGATTTCCATTTTCGCGCTTATTTCTTTATAAGCGGGTGTGTCCGTATCTTTATCGGCGTGACTGCTCGTTAAATAGTTGATCGCTCCTTCGTCCGGGTCGTTCATCGGCAGATAAACTTCTTTTCCCCTAACCCGGTCAGTAATATGGCATTCTACTTTCACACTGCCATAAGGTGACGTTAGCCGCACGAGCGTCCCGTTCTCAAGTCCTCTTTCAGCGGCAAGCTCCGGTGACACCTCAAGAAAGACGCTTGGCGTTTTGGACGTAATTCCTTCCGATTTATATGTCATGTTGCCCTCGTGGAAATGTTCTAGCAATCGGCCGTTATTCACATGGAGATCGTATTCTTTATCAAATTGGAGAGGCTCTGTCCATTCAACAGGGTAAAGTCTTGCTTTTCCGTCTGGAAACGGGAACTCATCGAGAAAGAGCAGCGGTGAATCCACTCCATCTTTTGCAACCGGCCATTGCAAGCTTTTGTACCCTTCCAATCTTTCATACGATACGCCTGCGTATAGCGGGGACAAACTAGCTGCTTCATCCATAATGTCGCCAGGATGTGCATAATCCCAATCCGCACCGAGCCGGTTTGCAATCTCCATAATAATCTGCCAATCCGGCTTGGATTCTCCTAGTGGCTCCAACGCTTGATAAAGGCGCTGAATTCGGCGCTCTGTATTTGTAAACGTACCTTCTTTTTCAAGACTTGGGCTTGCCGGTAATACAACGTCCGCAAATTGCGCCGTTTTAGAAAAAAAGATATCTTGTACCACAAAGAAATCCAGTTTCTCAAATGCTTCATGGACATAGTTTATATTTGAATCCACCAATCCCATGTCCTCTCCTTTTAAGTACATGGCTTTCACTTTTCCCTCGTGTATGCCGGACACCATATCATGATTGTTTAATCCTGGTTCCGCGGGAATTTTCACGCCCCAGCTTTTTTCATATTTCGCCCGCACTTGATCATCCGTTATTTTTTCATAGCCTGGAAAACGGTCCGGCATGCTTCCAAAATCACTTGCTCCCTGCACGTTATTGTGGCCGCGTAATGGATAACTTCCCGCCCCTGGTTTCCCGTAGTTTCCTGTAATAAGAAGAAGATTTGAGATTGCTGTGCTAGTATCACTGCCGCCCACATGCTGTGTTACGCCCATCGCCCACAATACGCAAACCGTTTCGGCTTTGTGAATGCTTTCAGCCATTTGTATCAACACTTCTTTTGGAATACCGGTAACGTCCGCAGCGTACTCCAACGTGTACGTCGCAAGACTATTAATATATTCTTGTAATCCATTAACGCGGTTCTTTAAAAACGTTTTATCTTCCCAGCCTTGATCTACAATGTACTTGGTAATCGCGGACAGCCAGACGATATCAGTACCAGACTTAGGCTGGATAAAGATATCGGCACGGTCAGCCATTTCATGTTTGCGCAAATCTGCTACAATCAACTTTTGGCCTTTCAACTTATGAGACCGTTTCACTCTGGTGGCGAGGACAGGATGGGATTCCGATGTATTTGAGCCGACGACCAACACAAGTTCTGACTGCTCGATATCTGTAATCGAACCGGAGTCTCCACCGTAGCCGACCGTTCGGAAGAGTCCCACCGTCGCCGGCGTCTGGCAATAGCGCGAGCAATTGTCGACATTGTTTGTCCCGATCACGCCCCGGGCTAGCTTTTGCATAAGATAGGATTCTTCATTTGTACATTTTGACGAACTAATAAATGCCATTGAATCCGGACCATGTGTTTTCTTGATTCCTAAAAATTTACTAGTAATGAGGTTAAATGCTTCTTCCCATTCTGCTTCACGGAATGAATCGCCTTCCCGAATAAGCGGTTTTGTTAGCCGCTCCTCACTGTTCACATAATCCCAGCCAAATTTCCCTTTCACACACGTTGAAATGCCATTTGCCGGCGCATCTATTTGCGGCTCCACCTTTAATATTTCACGGTCTTTTGTCCATACATCAAAACTGCAGCCAACCCCGCAATACGTACAGACGGTTTTTGTTTTTTTGATTCTGTCTTCTCTCATTGCCGATTCCATATCGGAAATCGTCAAAATGGAACCGTAGCCCGTTTCCACATTTTTGGTCAACTCAATCATCGGACGAAGAGTTGGTTTTGCAATCCCCGTCAGGAAACCAGCTTCCCCTTCCATGCCTTTTTCCATCATAGCATTACAAGGGCAAACCGTTGAGCAATGTCCGCATGATACACAAGACGATTCATTAATCTTGGAATTGTTGTCCCAAATAACACGAGGCCGTTCTAAACTCCAATCTATTGAAAGTGTTTCCGTCACCTGCACGTCCTGGCAGGCTTCTACACAACGTCCACATAAAATACATTGGTCCGGGTCATACCGGTAAAACGGATTGGAATCGTCAATTTCATGCGGTTTTGGTTCAAAAGGAACACTTTGATGATTAATTTTCATTTCCTTTACGGTATTGTGCACTTCACATGTGCCGTTGTTATAATCACAAACGGTACAATACAATTCGTGGTTATATAGAATACGGTCCATTCCAATAAGCTGGGCTTGTTTTACTTCAGGAGAAACAGAATCAATTACATCACCATCTTGGACAACCGTTGAGCATGACCTGACAAACTCTCCATTTACTTGTACGATGCATGTATCACATGTTTCTACGGCGCCAAGACTCGGATGATAACATACGCTAGGAACATCTAGAGAACGGTTTGTTAAGGCGTTTAGAACCGATTCATTCTCCTGTAAAAATGCATCTTCACCGTTAATTTTCACCCGCACTTGTTGTGACAAAATAATGGCCCCTCTCTTTTATTTTTATAAAATTCAGTTTTTTAAGTCCAATTTTAACCATACCCGTCTATAAATCACTTAAAACTTATTTGTCTATACATGATTGTGAATTCAAGCGAATATTATGCTAAAATAAAAGATCAGAAAGTGCGGACTGCCGTTTCTTTCTTTATTTCTTTTGAAATGAGGGATTTATTTTTGGTAGATTTTTCTTTAATCATATCTGTAACCGTCTATATGATCGGTATGCTGCTGATCGGATATTATGCGTATAAAAAGACATCAAACCTATCCGACTACATGCTCGGTGGACGGACGCTTGGACCAGCTGTTACCGCATTGAGCGCCGGTGCTGCCGATATGAGTGGATGGCTGTTGATGGGACTGCCTGGTGCGATGTTTGCAACAGGACTCAGTTCTTCATGGATCGTAATTGGCTTAACACTTGGCGCTTGGGCAAACTGGCTGTATCTTGCGCCCCGTTTAAGAACCTTTACGGAAGTGGCTGGCGATGCCATCACCATTCCCGGCTATCTTGAAAATCGGTTTCAAGACAAGTCCAAAATATTGCGACTTGTATCAGGGCTTGTTATATTAATCTTTTTTACGTTTTATATTTCTTCCGGCATGGTATCCGGCGGTGTCCTTTTCCAAAGTACATTTGGTACCGATTACCATACTGGCCTTTGGATTATCACCGGTGTCGTTGTTGCCTACACATTATTCGGCGGGTTTTTAGCCGTAAGCTGGACCGACTTTGTACAAGGATTAATTATGGTGACAGCTCTTATTCTTGTGCCCGTCGTTACGTTGATTCATGTTGGAGGCATTGGCACATCGATTGATACCGTCCGTTCCATCGATCCGGCGTTGCTGGACGTCTTTACAGGGACCAGTCTCATCGGCATTGTTTCTTTATTTGCCTGGGGACTCGGTTATTTCGGACAGCCGCACATCATTGTCCGCTTTATGGCCATCAGCTCCGTAAAAGAAATCAAAAAAGCACGCCGTATCGGCATGAACTGGATGATTTTCTCAAGCGTTGGCGCTATGGTTACCGGCTTTGTCGGGCTCGTTTATTTTACGAACAACAACCTTACATTAGCTGATCCGGAGACAATTTTTATCGAACTTGGCGAAATCTTATTTCATCCGATCATTACCGGCTTCCTTATCTCTGCCATTTTAGCTGCCATTATGAGTACAATTTCTTCACAATTACTCGTTACTTCGAGTTCATTGACAGAGGATTTATATAAAACGTTTTTCCGCCGCTCCGCCTCTGATAAAGAACTTGTTTTCCTAGGACGGCTGTCTGTTTTACTCGTGTCCGTCGCAGCCCTCGTTTTATCGTGGGAAAAGAATGCAACGATTTTGGACCTCGTCGGTTATGCCTGGGCGGGATTCGGGTCGGCATTTGGTCCGGTTATCCTTTTAAGCCTTTACTGGAAACGCATGACTTCATGGGGCGCACTTGCCGGAATGGCAGCCGGTGCGGTCACCGTTATTTTGTGGGCAAACTCAACCTTTGCAGAAAAAGTTTATGAAATGATACCAGGATTTGCGGCGAGTTTACTGGCAATCATTGTCGTCAGTCTGCTTACAAAAGCTCCATCGAAACAAGCAGCAGACCAATTTGAACAATTCCAGCAAACGCTAAAAGAGGAAACGGGTAAATAAATGACTGCACAGCTTTTAAGCTGTGCAGTTTTTTTACAGAGTTCAGAAGCTGAGCAGCCAGCAGTTCGTGCTATAATGACCAAAAAAGGAGCTGACTATTTTGGTTAATGTATTATTTGTCTGCCTCGGCAACATTTGCCGTTCACCGATGGCGGAAGCATTATTTCGCGACTTAGTCGAAAAAGAAAATTTAAGCGATAAAATCACTGCCGATTCCGCAGCTACAAGTTCTTGGCATATCGGTTCACCGCCGCATAAAGGCACACTCGCCATTTTAAAAAAATACAATGTTTCATCAGAAGGTCTTGCCGGACGCCAAATAGCAAAAGAAGATTTTGAGAAATTCGATTACATCGTTGGCATGGATGAAAGCAACATCAGCAATATTTATGGCATTACAGGCCAGCCAAATCATCCAAAAATTCTCCGGCTGCTCGACTTAACCGACCATAAAAAAAACGTCCCAGATCCTTATTACACAGGGGATTTCCAAGAAACATATGACCTCGTCATGGATGGCTGTCAATCATTGCTCAATAAAATTTGTTTGGAACATGATTTGACAAAGTAAACTTTTTGTAACGAACTATTCAAGTTAATTCTTAAATGAGAAAAATAATAAAGAGGAGCGGATATAAGAATCCCCTCCTCTTCTAAATTATTACGAAGCGCTTTTCGCCGTTTTTTGTTGTTGTGCAGCTAACCGTTTAATATCAAAGCGGATTAAGATGGAAACAATTAATGCGACAACAAACAATCCTGAGAAAAATGATAAACTGTTCGCATATGAACCTGTTGTATCTTTAATCCATGCAGCGAATAACGGACCTGCAAGACCAGCTGCGGACCAGGCAGTTAAAATATAACCGTGGATCGCACCCAGCTGCTTTGTTCCAAAGATATCGCCAATATACGCCGGAATAGCAGCAAATCCGCCACCGTAGCACGTATAAACAACCGCCAGCATGATTTGGAAAAGTATAGAAGTGCTTGTTAGCGGCAGCAAGAAAAACAAGGCAATTTGCAACACGAAAAATGTCGTATACGTATTCGTTCTTCCAAAGTAGTCAGAAACAGAAGCCCAGCCAATTCGTCCGAGACCGTTAAAGATACCCATGACCCCTACTAAAGCAGCTGCTTCAGCTGTTGATAGTCCGATACTTTCTTGTGCAAGTGGTTTTGCAGCCGATAGTATCGCAATACCACATGTGATATTGATAAAAAGCATAATCCAAAGATAATAAAAGCGCTTTGTTTTTACAGCTTCATTTGCCGTTAACTGAGCCAAATCTTGTCTTACTTTCTTGCCAGCGCTTGCTTTTTCTTTAAATCCTTCCGGCATCCAGCCTTCTTCAGGCCGTTCTAAGTAAAGTGATGATAATGTCATGATAATAAAGTAAGCTGCACCTAAAATGAAAAAGGTATTTGCGATTCCAACTGATTTAATTAATGAATCCATAATCGGGCTCGCCACCGCGGCAGCAAATCCAAATCCCATAATGGCAAGTCCTGTAGCTAAACCTCTTCGATCCGGAAACCATTTAACTAATGTGGAAACCGGTGCAATATAACCTACCCCTAGACCAATTCCGCCCAGTACACCATACGTTATATATAATAGCGGCAATGAACCTAATTGGACAGCGAAGCCTGCTCCTGCAATCCCTACTCCAAAAAAGACAGAGGCAACAAGTCCTGCTTTTCTCGGACCATGCTTTTCAACAAAATGTCCCATAAATGCAGCAGATAAACCTAAAAATAAGATAGCAATACTAAATGTCAGCTGCACTTGTTGCGAAGACCAGCCAAATTCCTCAACCAAAGGAGTTGTAAAGTTACTCCAAGCATAAACAGAACCAATTGATAAATGAAGACCTACAGCAGATAATGCAATTAACCAGCGATTTTTTACTTTTTTCTCCAATTCATTCATCTCCTATTATTCCTATTTAAAACCAAATATGACATTTTCTCCTTTCTGTTATATAAAAAAGGCAACATTCAAAAAGCTTATATGAATAAGCTTTTGAATGCTGCCTAACAACCCAACATAATTTTTGTGCGGGGTGGTCAACCATCATGGTATGAAAAATAAAAAACATACAGATCTTGCAGGCTTTTCATTTTCAAAAAAAATAAATTATTGTAAGCGATATTATCTTAGCAAATTCTGTAGAATTTAGCAATACATTATATGATAAAAAATTACTACTTTTTCACAGGCCAAAAGACCTCTGCAAAATTTTCTCGTTAAATAAGGCAAAAAAAGCTTACAATAACATGAAATACAAGTGTATTTTCTCTTCATCGCAATATTGTGACCGTCAATACCAAAGACACAATCTGCGATATGTAACCATTCTCCGATCCAAAAATCGTTTTGCGGTGTTTCATTCTGTAGCTGTCGCCATTCAAGTGAAGAATCTCCACACGATGGACAATTCTGTTCAAAATAGCCGTTGTAATAGCCGGATCTCCCAATAATTCTCCCCAATCCTTTAGAGGCCTTACATCAAAATAGTAGATGCCTTTTCATGCAAGTCGTTAATCAGATGAAAAAATAAATTTGCTTCCTCTTGGTTCATTGCCATAAACATAAAGTCATCAATAAGATATCCGCCTCACGGATGCGCTTAAGCCGTGACTATTTGGATGCTAGCTTTTTATAGGAGAAATTGCCAACAGAATAGATGGTACTTCTGCTTTCAATCTAAAAATTTTGTTGCAATGATCGCGTTTTGTGGTAACAAGCAAGGTATGTTGTTAATAATGGGATAAGCTAATAAACTATCTTGAGAATAATAGGCATTGTTTTTCAGAATAATATCTGTTTTCGTAACTGGACAGCACATCGGATTCGCAACTGTCTCTCCGGCTTCTTTTTCAATAATCAGTAAACCAGTGGGATTTAAAGGATTCGAACTTACTTCAAATAGACGATGCTCTAAAATCTTATAACCCATATTATTTGCCGTTTCATACAAATTTGTAACATAGCCATGCTCTTTCATCCGTGTTCTAGCTGTTTCATCTGCTAATTCGAATGATGGTTCAAGTAAAATCAAATATTTATTTGTAATACGGTACAGTTCTTTTAATGCCTCTTCTTCCCGGCCACCGTTTGGTTCAATCGAATGAGATGTATATACAATATCAATAGAATTATCTTTTAAAGGCGTATTAAAAAGATCACCTGTAAATAAATGAACATTATTCAAATTTTTATTTTTAATAAATTTCTCAGCATACTTAATTCTTGACCAGGATATATCAAATCCATAGGAATTATTTGGTTTCTTTTCCAATTTAGAAAGAGTAACGCCTAAAGTGGTTGCTTCCCCTACACCGGCTTCAAGAATAGAATCATATTCACCTATATTATTAATGATCTGCGATAAATAATCACAATATGCATTTTTAACTGAAGGATTATTTTCATATCCTTTTATATAAGATCCTGCTTGAAAATCGTAACTGATGAGTATATCCTCTAAGCTATTTTTATCCTCATTATTAAATGTCTTAAGGTAAGCTATGATATTCTCATTTTCCTCATATATTTCTTTAATTTTTTTTAAAAGAACTAATTTATCCACTTTTAAAAACACCTCTTATAATCCCTTTATAAATAACTATTTAAATAATTCAGCAAGAACTGCTTTTTCAACAAATAATAGTTTTTAAAATATATACTGTAGTATAATTAATATTATTTTAATTTAAGCAGGAGGGCTTCAATTGACTCAATATAAAACAGAACAAGAAAAATTTTGGGCTGAAGAATTCGGTAATGAATATATAAAGCGCAACAAAAATTTTTCCACAAACATTCCTTTATTTTCAAGGATCTTAAACAGAACAAACCAAGTGAAATCCATACTTGAATTCGGATCCAACATCGGATTGAATTTAAAAGCGATCAGAGCAATTTTGCCAGAAGCTAAATTATCAGCAATCGAAATTAATCCTGTAGCAGCTAAACATTTGGAACAAATCGGAAACCTCGAAATCTATAATCAATCTATTTTAGATTTCGAGGTAGATTATAAGCGAGATTTTGTTTTGATTAAGGGTGTTCTAATCCACATAAATCCTGATTTTTTGAACGATGTTTATGAACTGCTTTATAATGCAAGTGATAAATACATTTGTATCTCAGAATACTATAACCCAACACCAGTTGAACTTCATTACAGAGGTCATGAAGGCAAGTTATTCAAAAGAGACTTTGCAGGAGAAATGCTTGATAAATATCCTAACTTAGATTTAGTTGATTACGGTTTTGTATATCACAAAGATAAAAACTTTCCACAAGACGATACCACGTGGTTTTTACTAGAAAAAAAATAATTTATTTTGGCTCCAGTAACGAGGTGGAGTAAATACTCATCGTTACTGGGATTTTAATATAATAACAACTCTAAGCTTAATGGTGTACCTTCACTAATATCACTTTTCGATTTTTTGCCAAGAATCAAATTTATATATTTGGGTTCTAATCCGTATCCCGGCCGAACTACCTTAATATTCTCTTTTGTAAACCTTTCACCGGCTTTTATATCCTTTGCCACGTAAATCGACCTTCTAAATTTCAATGATGCTTTTTCTTTTTCGGTTGGTCCATATGTGATGCTGCCGATTGCCTGCCATGCCCGTTCTGTTTCTACTACAAGAGCTTTCATCTCGCCCGGTTCCATTGAAAATGCAGAGTCTACTCCGCCGTCTGCGCGAGAGAGGGTAAAGTGTTTTTCAATCACCGTTGCGCCGAGAGCCACACTCGCTACTGCTACTCCCGTCCCCATTGTATGATCTGACAGACCGACCTGTACATTAAATAACTCCCTCATATGGGGGATAGTCGAGATATTCGTATTCTCTGGTGTTGCCGGGTAGGTACTTGTGCATTTTAAAAGAATTAAATCTTTGCAGCCTGCTTCTCTTGCGGCGGCCACCAATTCATCCAGTTCAGCTACAGTCGCCATACCCGTTGATACAATCATCGGTTTTCCAGTCGCGGCTACCTTTTTAATAAGCGGAATATCTGTATTCTCAAACGAAGCAATTTTATAAAGCGGTACATCCAGCTCTTCCAGAAAATCTACCGCAGTTTCATCAAATGGTGTGCTGAATGGAATCATGCCAAGTTCACGTGCCCGTTCAAAGATTGGTTTATGCCATTCCCATGGCGTGTATGCCTGCTGGTAAAGTTGGTACAATTTTTGTCCGTTCCACAAACTTTTTTCATCATTAATTTGAAAATCAGGATTTTCAATATTTAATGTCATCGTATCAGCTGTATATGTTTGGATTTTTAATGCATGAGCCCCTGACTTTGCAGCTGCTTCTACAATCTCTAATGCTCGGTCAAGTGATTGATTATGGTTTCCAGACATTTCGGCAATAATAAATGGCTTATGCTTCCGTCCAATTTGAACGCCGTCTATTGTTATCGTATTCATACGTACCTTCCTTCGATTTTCATCTGAATGCGCGCAGATTTTTTAGACCACTCTTCTTTAAACATCCCGTATAACACTATATCAACATCTAAACCATCTCTAACGATCTGTTTCCGAAGTAATCCTTCTTGCACAAAACCCATTTTTTGATGAAAAGAGATGCTTTTTTTATTTGAACCAATAACTTCTGCACATATTTTCCGAACCGATATGTGATTAAATATATAGTTTAAGGATGTAAACCCCAGTATTGTACCCATCCCTCTCGGGGCATCATCTGATCCAATATAAAAACCCCATTCACAACGCTTGTTTACTTTATCAATATCGTTTACGTTTAAAATCCCATATGGTATACCACCATAATAAAATATCCTCGAAATCGATGTTTCGCTTCTTTGAAGTTTTTCAAACCATTTTACATGCTGTTCCATTGAAATGACGTCTCTGTTATACATGCAATCCCGTATCCATTCTTGATTACGCCAGTCCAATATTAGCTTCAGATCTTTTTCTTGAATATCTTTCAGTTCAGCTTTGTATAGGAAACTCATTTTTGGAACTCCATTATTTTTTTAACAACCAAACGTCTTTTTACTTTTTCAGGATCGACAATTCCATTGCACTTATTAATTATTTCAATCATTTTCATAGGTGTGCGGCAAACTTCGTTGATTTTATTTGCGATATGCCAAGATGTCACTTGTGAACTTTCCCCCAGACAATACACTGCACCTTTGTTCGCAACAGCTTTCGACAACTCTTTCTGATTATCGGCCACAATAATTGTAAGTGCAGGCAATTCAAGAAAGCATCTTTCCCAAGAGGTTGATCCCCCTGCTCCAATCGCCAGATCCGATTTCACCATTAACTCGGCCATGTTATTGACCTGACAATGAAAAACAAACTGTGGCCTTTTATTACAGAACGCCTCGATCTCTTCGTTTTGTGGATTAGCTGCCCCAACGACGACATTTACTTCTATCTCAGAAAGGTTCAATTCGCATTCGCTAATAGCTTTCAATGTTTTCAGCGTCTCACCTGTTGGATCGGTTCCGCCAAAGAAGACAAGGATTTTTTTAATGGTTCCATCCCGCTTGATGCTATTTGTGTCGATCGACAAAAATTCGTCACGCAGTAAAACATAATTCGGACCAAGCAACAGCTGGCATGAAGCTGGTACTAAGCCTTCATATCGTTTTTCTAGATTAAGGTAGAAGTTTTGATCAAGTAGGATATCGCAGTCATGGATACGATCAGCCAAGTCATCAATTACCATGATATGGTGGACAAACGGACGGATTTCTTTTTCCCAATTTACATCCAGGCTATAGTGATCCACAATAAGGAGATCAATCTCCTTATCCAAATGCTGAAGAACTTGCGCTGTGTCTCCTGCATCTTTCCTCCAGCTCTCTCTCATCCATTGTAAGTGATTTTTGTCAGATGATGCTGGGAGCGTAAATACCTTAAACCCTTCAGTTTCAATATACTGTATGCTATTCCCCTGAAAATCACGGCTTATAAAAATAATTTCCACATCTTCGTGCGCCAGCTGCTTTGCCAGCGTCAAGCAGCGCATCACATGACCGGTTCCAATTTCAACAGAGGCGTCTGTTCGGATTGCTATCTTCATTGTACCTACACCTACAATTTCTTTTGTTCAATATGTGCATTAATATTGCTCCACTCAGGATGCTTCTCAAGCAGGGCAATAACATTTTCGAGATAAAAAAACTGATCCGGTGAGTAGAGCTTATCTATAATTAATGAAATGAGTTCAAAATCTTCCTCTGTGTCCACGGTCAAGCGATAATGGCTGTAATCATTCTTATTCTCTATCCCTTGAATGCGAAATCGGTCTGGGTTTGTGTAAATATATGCCGTGACATGCTCTCTATCCCGTTCAAGCACTGCTTCCTGATGGGCTCGTTGAAGTGCATGATAAGAAAACACTTCCGTATCCATACCGCGTGGAAAGGTGCGTTTAATGGTGTTGGACACATAATCAAACAATTCCTGATGGGCTAAAAAATATCCGACGGTCTGATCGACTACTTGAGGGTCAATAATTGGACAGTCAGATGTCAGGCGAACAATGACATCTGCACTAAATTCCTTGGCTGTTTCGACATATCGGGACAACACATCCTGTTCTGAACCCTGATAATATGAAATCCCTTTCTCTCGGCAAAAATCGACAATCGGCTGATCACTACCTTTTACTGTGGTCGCAATAATAATTTGATCAATTGTTCCCGCTTTGCGTATCCGTTCAATCTGATACTCAAGGAGCGTTTTCCCATTCACTTTTTTGAGTATTTTTCCAGGAAGGCGTGTTGATCCCATTCGTGCTTGAATAATAGCCGCTACTTTCATTTAGCCACCTTCTTTACCACAGAGCGTACAGCTGTGATTACATCGGAAACATCCTGTTCTGTCATCGCCGGGAACAGAGGCAATGAGATAATCTTTTCATATAGCTTCTCTGCGTGCGGCATGGAGCCTTTTCGATAGCCCAGCTCCTGGTAATAGGGAAGTGTATGAACGGGTATATAATGAACATTCACACCGATATTTTGTTTCTGAAGTTCTTCAAAGATTTCTTTTCTTCCCGCTGTTAATTCTGCTGTATTGAGTTTGATGATGTACAAGTGCCAGCTTGAATCACCATCCGAGTGCTGATACGGTGTAACAATTTGCGGCATTGGTTCAAATGCTTGATTGTACGCTGCCACAATCTCTTTTCTTCTGGCCACAAATTCTTCCAGCTTGTCCATCTGGCTGCATCCAAGCGCTGCTTGAATGTCTGTCATTCGGTAGTTGTAGCCGAGAAACTGCATTTCGTAAAACCACGGACCATGGTTTTCTTGAAGCAAATCAGGGTCCCGTGTAATCCCATGTGAACGGAATTGAATCAGTTTTTCATAGTATTCTTTCCTGTTTGTGACGATCATGCCGCCTTCACCTGATGTCACGTGTTTCACTGGATGAAAACTGAACATCGTCATATCACTTAACGAGCCGATTTTTTTTCCTTTATAACTTGCGCCAATGGCATGGGCAGCATCCTCGATCACGACCAAGTCATGCTTTCTTGCAAGTTCATGAATACGTTCTAGATCGGCTGGCTGACCGGTAAAAGCAACCGGGATGATCGCCTTTGTTTTGCTGGAAATGTTCTTTTTAATTTCAACAGGGTCAATATTGTATGTTTTAGGGTTTATATCCGCAAATACAACCGTGCCGCCCTGATAAAGCACACAGTTTGCGCTTGCGGCAAATGTCATGGGCGTTGTAATCACTTCATCCCCATGCCCAATCCCTGCAGCAAAGCACGCTCCATGCAAAGCTGCTGTTCCATTTGAAAACGCAACAGCGTATGCTGCGCCAACATAATCAGCCACTTTCTTTTCGAATGCGGCTACAGCTGGACCGGTTGTTAAATAATCGCTTCTAAGGACCTTGACAACCGCTTCAATATCCCCCTCATCAATCATTTGCCGTCCATATGGCAAATAGCTATCACGCATTTACTCGTCCTCCCAAAAAAGAAATGCAGCATCCTCTACATTTCTTCTACTAAAGCACGCAGCTCTTCAACAGAAAGCCACTCAGTGTTTGAATCACTCGTATATTTAAATCCATCTTCAAGCGATTTCCCCGCGGCTGTGTATTCTTCAGACCACCATGGAAACTCGGGCTGAATCACATAATACGTGTCAAACTCTTTCGTATGCCGCGCATCATCTTCCATAATCATCGCTTCATGAAGCTTTTCTCCCGGACGAATACCGATAATCTCAATCTCACATTCCGGTGCGATTGCCTTTGCCAAATCCATTACGGTCATACTCGGGATTTTCGGGACAAATATCTCGCCGCCATGCATCCGCTCCAAATTATCTAAAACAAACTGGACACCCTGGTCCAGCGTAATCCAAAAACGTGTCATGCGTTCATCTGTAATCGGCAGTCGTCCTGTTTCTTTAACTTTTTTAAAGAAAGGTACAACACTGCCCCGGCTTCCAACAACGTTTCCGTAACGGACGACCGAAAATTTCGTATTACCCTCTCCGACATATGAATTCGCAGCAACAAATAATTTATCAGAAGCCAGTTTTGTCGCTCCATAAAGATTCACGGGACTGGCTGCTTTGTCTGTGCTGAGTGCGATAACTTTTTCTACATTGCGGTCAATCGCTGCTTCAACAATATTCTGTGCACCATGAATGTTCGTTTTTACCGCTTCAAATGGATTGTATTCACAAGCACCGACATGTTTTAATGCCGCTGCATGGATGACAATATCCACACCGTCAAAAGCGCGATAAAGCCGCTCTTTATCCCTCACATCTCCGATAAAAAAGCGCATGCGAGAGTCGGTGAATTCTTGCGCCATTTCATATTGCTTCAATTCATCACGGCTGAACACAATCACTTTCTTAACATCCTGCTCGAGTGCTTTTTTGATAAATTTTTGACCGAATGAACCTGTTCCACCTGTTACTAATATTGTTTTCCCAGAGATCATTTCTGCTCCTCCTTTTCCAAAATATTCTCTATTTTTTCTTGTAGTTCTTGATAATATGGAAGAACAAATTGAAAATTAGCTTTTATTTCTTCGATGAAGTTACCAAATACATCAACAACAAGACTGCCTTTTTTCCTCAAATTAATTTCATAACGAATCGATTGGCTATCCTCTGATAACCGCTCGTTATGTACCCTTATCATCGGCTCGATAAAACCTCGATAAAATTCATTATTTTTCAGCTTCTTAAATTCTCGATCAAAGTTAGCGAATTTCTTCTCAAGCTGTTTTGTTTGATGATTTTGCAAAGCTTTTTCAATCGATTTTAATTCGAATGATGTTGTAGAAATTAATCCCTCACATCGTTTTTTTGCTATTTCTATTTTCTTTGCGGACTGGCCAACAAAATCAAAATCATAACCGTTTTCACTAACATACCAGTTTTCTACAGTGTGTTCTTTTAAGTTTTCTAAAATTAGTTCCTGCAAAGTCTTGAACCGTGCTCCTTCAATATGAGCGCCACCTTTTGTTGTATTAAAGACCTTGATGTTAGGTGACTGCTTTATGTATATCTCTAATTGCTGTCGTATTCTGTTGTAACCATCGTTGGTTTTTATATCATTACCGTAAACATCATTTATAGTAATTAGTCCTTTTTGCTGTTCTTCTGTCAACCTATTTGAAGTATGCTCATACTCAATTCCCTTAGCATACCTTTCATTGTTTTGAAAGCTCAAATTCTGTCCAACAAGAACAATACAATCTACACCTAGCGTTTTTAACATTTGATAGGTTACCAATGCGACTGAAGGTGCGTCCAACACAATATCTATATTTTTTGATCTGTCAAGGAATAATGGAGAGATTGAATCCTGGCTTGTAATCATATGAAACATGCCACCCGGATAATTAAGCAGTGTCTCAAAGCCGACACTGCTTCCAAAAATCAAAGGAATACTTGCTACTTTACGATCTTTAACAATTTGTATAACACGCTCGTTAAGTCCTTGTGGATCATATGTGCACACAGCATCAGGATAAATATCATGTTCAATCAGAGCATTAATAGCCGACCCAACTGAAAAAATATAGGCAAGACCATTTTCTTTTATATACTTTAAATTCTCAAATTCTTCATTTAGCGATGGACCGGCAGCTACAATAATTGCAGGCTTCCCTTTAAAATTGGTTTTATCAACATCATTTAAAATGTTCGGTGTCTGCAATACTTTTGGAAAGTTTTTTATCGAGTTAATGGTCCAGCGTTTTTGAAACGATATATTTGTGGCAAGATTGCTTCGTTTTTCAGTAAGGAGTTCTTTAATCACTTCAATGACTATCTTTTCTTCTTCACGATATAATTTTGCATATATAGGCAGGGTATAGACAAAGGTACTTTTTTTCCCTTTTTGTTGGATATTCCGGACTGTATGTTGAATAGTCTCTTCGTTTGTTCCAGTAAAAATAGTCTCTAAGTTATGAATAGGCCAGTTTTTCAAGTCTTGGATCGATAAAAATTGATAAAGTACTTCTACATTCGGTTCAAAGATCGAGAACTTCATATGTGGATGTTGCTTTAGCAATTCTGAAATGTGATAGCCCAGACCAATGCCGATAAATAGAACGTGGTTATAATTCCCAAGATCTTCTTGCTGACTAATTAGCCGCTCTGCTTCCATCTCCGGATCGTATTTGCTGTGAATATATTGTTGCCTTCCGTCTACTGTTACTTTAAGTGTTGGGCTTCCTTTTTTCGATGATTCGATTTGGACAGATTGAACGTCATGGAGTTCCTCTTCCCACTTAAGCAACTGATCGATAAGATGCCGCTGGTGAATACGCAGATAATTTCTGTTATCAATTTGTATCATGACGCGTTCCCTCTGTATCAATTGTTGTTGAAATTTCTTTTTCTAATGACTCATAAAATGGCTTAATTTCATACTGAATAAGGTCGGCTACTAATATATGATCCGCATTTTCAACTGCTTCTTCCAGCCCTTTCACTTCGTTTTGAAGCGTTGCCGACAGTTTTAAATATTCGTCCCAGTTTGCAGGTTTTTCTTTCATTTGATCAATAGATATAATAATTTGATTCAGCCATTGCATTCCTTCTAACATGTGGTCAAAATTCGTCCAATGATGTGTGGAAGGATTATTGTAAAATCCATCCGTTAAAATGCTTAATTCTGGCAAAGCCCTTTTTAAATACTCTTCTGCCGACAGTAAGATATCATATGTTAATTCTTTAGCTGTTCTTGCAATAACTTCAAGTTTTTCAATTTGCGCGGCGTTTTCTTTTAAATAGTTTTCCGGATCTTCATATACTTCCTTTCCGTCTGCAACGAAGTGGCTGAAATAATAAGAATTATTTAATAACGTATTTATTTGTTCAATGATTTGTTCAGCAGTTTGATATTGTTCCAACTGGATGATTTGTTTTTGAAATAAAAGCTCCATAAGGTGATTCCTCCAATAGATCTTTTTCTGTAAATTTTATCATAGTCTCTCTTTTATATCGGTTAATTTCAGTAAATCTTCATCTCTGTTTTATGAATAGGTAATTTTACCACGATATAACAACCATATGTATTTAGGATAGCTGAACTTGTAAAAAACATAAATACATAGTAACAAGTAAGCTTTTGGGAGTGGAGTCAGGATACGATGGAATTACCAATAAAGGGGTTATGTTTTTTATTAATTTATCTAATTACAACTTTCAACACTCTTGTAAATATATTTTCTCATAAAAAAACACGGCCGATTGTTCGGACCGTGTTCTTAATAAGCAGATTAACGAAGCAATTGCAATACACCTTGTGGAGTTTGGTTAGCTTGAGCCAACATTGCTTGTGCTGCTTGAGACAAGATAGAGTTTTTCGTTTGGTTCATCATTTCTTTCGCCATATCTACGTCACGAATACGTGATTCAGCGGCAGTTAAGTTTTCAGATGATGTACCAAGGTTGTTGATTGTATGCTCTAAACGGTTTTGGTTTGCACCAAGTTTAGAACGTTCCGCAGAAACTTTTGTGATTGCTGCATCAAGTGTAGCAATTGCAGCATTCGCACCTGATTGAGTAGCGATAGACACACCACTTAATCCTAGGGATCCTGAACCAGTTGCTTTCATGTTCCCAATTGCAAGATCAATATTTTGGTTAGTATTTGCACCAATTTGGAAAGTTAAAGCGCCTGAAGCTGTAGAAAGTGAACCATTCAATAGTGTTTTAGTATTGAATTGAGTTGTATCGGCAATACGGTCAATTTCTTTCACTAATTCTGCTACTTCTTTTTGAAGCTCTCCACGGTCTGCTGTAGTGTTTGTATCATTGGCAGATTGAACAGAAAGTTCACGCATACGTTGTAAAATTGAGTGTGTTTCGTTCAACGCACCCTCAGCTGTTTGAATTAATGAAATTGCATCCTGCGAGTTACGTGAAGCTTGGTCAAGCCCACGAACTTGTCCACGCATTTTTTCAGAAATTGCAAGACCTGCTGCATCGTCGCCCGCACGGTTGATACGAAGACCTGAAGCAAGTTTTTCCATTGATTTTGCTTGACCAGCATTAGCTGCGCCAAATTGACGGTGCGTATTAAGAGCTGCGATATTGTGATTGATAATCATTTATAGTTCCTCCTTGAGTTTGGCTGTTCACATCCTTGTGAACAGTAATGTATTTAGCAAGATATCAGGTCGGCCGCCCTGCATCTCCTGCTTACATAGTTAATATCGGCGGTTTACGAAAATGTTTAATGTTTTTTTAAAAGTTTTTTAGATAATAATCAAAATATATCCAAAAGGTGAAAATCATTTAAACTACTATGCTTCCATCCATTAATATATGCTCCGCCTTCCGTACAATTATATAAGCTTAACTCAGCATTGTTTTCTGCATAGCGCTCGAACCATTTTCGGTAGATTGATAAATTGTTTGCTGTAATGACTTCACCTGTTTGGTAATAGTTTTGCACTTTTATTGTATTTGCCGTTTCTTCTACTTCTTTTTCCGCTGCCGTATGACTGGCGTGACTCTTTCCGCCGGTGAAAGCGAGATCTTGTCCGATTAATGCAATTACTTGTCCTCCTAAAAAGACCATTGTATCAAGCAGCGCTGTCGCAACGGAGCCTCCTGTTTGGATTAAAGGATCATTTTGCATAATGGCCATCTTATGAGCATCCATAAAGCCATTCTGCCAAACGATTCGTCTTGGCCCGGCATGTAACTTGACAGTATCATGATAGGCCGTGCTCATATAATAAAGTGGTGTATTAGGAAGTTTAATCCCGGTAAGCTGTTTCATTGTTCCTTCCTGAGGATCAATGATCATCAGGAAGTTCGGAATAATGCCGCACCGATACAACGGCCTAACAGCTGTTCCAACTGCGCCGATCACGATATCCCCTTCTTCGCGTATTTTTTTTAACAGAGGCAATTGCTTATCCAGGGAGGGCCCTGCTGACACAAGAATCATTTTTTTCCCTTTGTAAATATCCTTAAGTTCACCTATCCCTGAATCGTTAAGTGCGATGTTTTTCTGAAAATTTTCGATCATGGTGCCGATTTGATTTTTTATAGAGTCTTTTTGCATTTGAAAGTCTTTCAGCATTAGTTTTACGTTATTATATTTGGCCGGCATGATATCCATTGATGTTTTTTGAATGAGCAGATTATTTTGGTGAACATCTGAAAAAATGCTGGCTCTCTCTTTTGCCGATAGATGATCGGTTGTTTTCATTTTTACATGAGGAAGCACCGCAACGGATTCATAAAATAGACTTTTTTTAAACCAATTTGCGTATTGAAGATTGAATTCTAGTGCACAAATTTCTTGTTCCGGCAATTCTTTTGCCAGTGCAGCAATGTGATAACCGGCACCATAGCCAACAATGATTACAGGCTGGTCTTTTTGGATTCCATCTATTATATTTCCCACCCAACTGTTCGCTTCTTTCAGGGGATCGTATCTACTGTGAAAAATCCTCTTCCGCCCCTCTATTTCTACTTGAACAGTCGGGACGGTTCTCGTTGCTATTATTGATATCTTCAATTTCATCACCCTTTTATAGTAAATTTAATTATTTTACGGAGTTGTTAGCAAATTTTACAATCAAAAAACTCCCACCGATTATTTTGGTGGGAGTTTTAATAATCCAGCAATGTTCGATACTCCAGCTGAGGCGGATTTATTCTCGTCACTAATTGTGATATATATTTCTTTCCGGTGGACATCAATGTGTTTCGGAGCGTTTATACCAATTTTGATTTGATCACCGGTGACGGAAACAACAGTAATTTCGATATCGTCGCCGATCATAAGCGATTCACCCGGTTTACGTGAGAGAACGAGCATTGCTATTCCCCCTTTGCCACGCCAGCTGGGAACAAAGCATGACGCGTTTCATACGGTGTACCCGTTAAAATCAGCTGGCGGCCAGTTTGGTTTTTTTTGTTTATGATGACAGGAGCCTGCAAATTTGCTGTTGTCTTTTCAAACGGATCCTGTACCGTGAGCACACTCAAAAGGGTAACATCTTCTTCTTTCTCAATCTTAAGAGTCTCAATAGTCGCATCATCGATTTTTACATGGTAGTCAAGGAAAAAGGAAAAAGGGTCTGTGACGACGAAACAGAGTTCCGGCGTGGTGACAGACTGGAGAGCATAAAAAACGGTATTGTCTGGAAACGCAAGCAAAACGAATTTTTTCTCACCCTCAAAACCTGGAATTCCGTTCGCAAATGTTAAAATGTCCGCTTCCTGCAGCTCTTTTTCACCGTGATATTTCGTCTCAATCCTCACCAGTCTTCACCCCTTAAATAGTTTTGTTCACAACTTGAAAGTCTATAGATGGATATTGTTTTAATTGAAAACTCACGTCACCTGGCTGATAGCTGATGACCGGCTTGTTGGCGCGTGTATTGTTTTCAACTTTTCTCGCCTGAACGTCAATGTTCACGTCACCCGGCTGATAATTTATTTTAACACTTCCATGAGAAGGAATCCATGTTAGACCTGTTTCATAATTACGCATTGAATGGCGGGCGGCCTGGGCAACAATTGCATTGCCGCCTTTATGAATATCCGCCAGCTCGCGTCCTTCCATCGCCCGGCGGCCCGTACCTTCAATTGCTTTTTGCCGTCCTTCTGCCGCGGCTTCACGGATACGTTGAAAAATATGTTTTCGATCCATATCTGCCCACGCCTGCGATTGATCAATCGCCAAAACACCAGGTGTAGATGAAATATTCATTGCTGCTTTCGGCTGGCGGATATCTACTGTCGCCTGTGGCTGCTGAATCGACTGGCGGCCGGGCGTTGTAGTAATACCGAACTGCGCATTCTTCGTATTATATTGAAGCGTTGCAATGTTCATTTAATCAAATCCTTTTTAACGGAGATAATCCATTAATGTTGGCTGGATGATGCGAGACGCAACAGAAAGGGCCGCTTTATGCACTGTTTCCTGTACCGTCAAGTCCGTAACAACCTGCTCAAAGTCCACGTCTTCGTTTTCAGACATGATGCGTGATGATACCACTTTTTGCTCCGCTACGCGGGCTTCCATTAATTCGATTCGGTTGTATCGTGCACCCATTTGTGCTCGTGCAGTTGTATTTTTTGAAATTAGCTGATCAATAGAATTTAATGATCCGGTAACATCTTCACCTGTAGTGGTTGTGTTATCAAGCAAAGAAGTTATTGAATTTATCGTTTCAAACATACCACCAGCACCTGTTGGAAATACAGATATTGCACTCATATTTACCGGGACACGCACATCTTTAGATAGTTCAATCTGTACTTCCGCCGTACTGATCGTACCATTAACTGTTCCATCAGGATTAAACGGGGGTGTGGTTGTCTTTGTACCATTAAACAAATACTTTTCACCGAATTTTGTATTCGCGATGTCAACGAGATGCTCTTTTAACTGCTTAATTTCTTCACTAGCTGCCTGTCTTTGTTCATAGTCATACGTATCATTCGATACTTCAACGACTAGTTCCCGAATACGGTCAAGGGCTAATTTAGCTTTATCCATTGCGGAATCAGAATTTTCTACCCAGTTATAGGCTTCACTGAAGTTACGCTGAAATTGCTCAACTTCCGCAAGACTACGGCGATGTGTAATTCCTTTCATTGCAACAACCGGATCATCTGATGGTTTGGTAATTTTTTTTTGTGATGCTACTTGCGTATTTAATTTATCAAGCCGTCCAAGACTGGCTGTTAAGTTTTTCATCATGTTAGATGACAACATCGATTGCGTTACACGCATAATATGTTCACTCCTTATTAACGTCCAGCAACGCCCATACCGTTAATGATTTTATCAAGCATTTCATCAACAACGGTAATCATCCGCGCCGCACCGTTATACGCATGCTGGAACTTAATTAAGTTCGTCATTTCTTCATCAAGTGATACAGAAGAAATTGATTCACGGTTTGTTACAACAGAAGCACGTAATACTTCAACATTGTTTTCAGTTCGGCTAGCCTGCTGAGAATCAACACCAAGTTTTCCAATTACAGATTCATAAAATGAATGAACGGAACTCGTACCTATAATACCCGTTGTAGAAAAAACTTTCGCTAAGTCCAGGGCATTTTCTCCGTCCCCAGCATCTCCATTTTTTGAGGCGGCTATATCTTTTTCTTCTGCAGTTGGATCAAGAGAAATGGTCCCTGCCGATCCTGCATTCACAAACAAAGCCATTCCATTATCACCATCTAAGTCTTTTCCTAAGGCATGAACTCTATTAAATTCCGTTGCAAGTGCTGAGGCCATTGTATCAAGATCGTTCAACATGTTTTTGTAAATCCCTGCTGTTGCGCCACCTTGCTCATATCCGTATGCTTCTATTAACCCACGAATTTCCCCTTGCGAAAAATTCACGTTTCCATTTGCACCGGAAATAAGCTCGCTGCCAGCGTAAGCTGCTGCCCCGGGGATTTCATCCTTAGTATAACTCGCGAAATCTATACTTGTGATTCGATCACCGTTATCTTGTATCGCTAGTTGTGTATAGCCGTCGCCATTTAGCAGATCTCCCACAACGCCCCCATTTTCATTTAATAGTGAAATCTTGTATGTGCCTTCTGCGTTTTTCAGCGAGTTACCTTTATTATCAATTCTTTGAATAGAGAAATTTAGAAACTGTGACAATTCATCGACAAGAAAATCACGTTTATCATATAGATCATTCGGCAAATAGCCGTTCGGTTCTATTTCTTTAATTTGCTGATTAACTGCGTTTAATTGTTTAAGTAACGAGTTAACTTCGTCTTCTGTTACATTTATTTGTTTTCCAAAATCATCCTTGATTGCTTTTAATGAGTTAGACATATAATTGAACGTGTCTGTTACTGACTGTATCCGTTCAAGTACGACGCCACGTGCACCATTATCCTCAGGAGAACCAGAAAGGGTCTGCAGTGAATCCCATAGTTCGTTGATAGATTTTGAGAGCCCTTGTTCTGATGGCTCATTAATTATATCTTCTACCTTTGTATAGGCATCTGCCCGCGCGCTCCAATAACCGAGTTTATTGTTTTCAGTACGGTATTGCTGGTCGATAAAGGAATCACGAATTCTCTGCACAGATCCAGCCTCAACGCCAGTTCCCATTTGACCTGGAATATTCGGACGGTTCAAACCGACAGCTGGATAGGGTTCTGTAGTTGAGAAGTTCACACGCTGACGTGAGTATCCTGGTGTATTGGCGTTGGAAATATTATGGCCTGTCGTATAAAGAGCACTTTGCTGCGTGAACATGCCTCGTTTCGCTGTTTCTAAACCCATAAATGTTGATCTCATTGTTATCTCTCCTAAGCTTTTGAGTCGAATACCGGTCCAGAGTTCGGGCTGTCATTATCGCCATCAGGCGCATACGTACCGGCATCCTGAGGCGCAAGTAAGTCGAGCTGTAAATGAACGAATTGAAGTGACTGGTCAATCATTTGAACATTCAGTTCATTAACACTTTTCAGCTTCGTCAGCACACCCATCAATTCATCACGTATCGCTATCACCTTTTTTTGCTCATCAGATGGAAGCGTGGGCAAAATATCGCTGATGGATTCAGTCGATTCTCCCGTGCGTTTTTTCTCTAAAACCGTGATGGCATTGACATGTCTTTGTTCGTCACGAACAATTCGATTTAATAATTCTATATCATTCTTTTTGATCGCATCTGTTTTGGAATGAGCGAGCTGTAACAGGCTTTTATGCAGCGCCAGCTGTTTTTCGAGCGTTTCGATAATCAAGGGCGCCCCTCCTTAAGTGTAAATATTGACGAGCAGACCCTTAATTTCGCCCACTTTACTCAATATATCAAGCTGTGATTTTTCTTTATTGATCACGTCATTGGCTAGCTCAGTAAGACGGTTGTCCACTTCCTTGACGATTTTATACACTTTCGTCCGGCCCCTTCGGTTGAAACCACGTTGTTCTTCAAGCTGGAGACCGCTATTGACGGCTTCCTCCATAAACTCTTTTACCATTTTTTTATATTTACGCAAGTCGTCAATGGTCCGGTGCTCGGATAGCTTTTCGCCTTGCGTTTCAATGTCTTTCATCATGCCGTTTAATTTTTCTAATGCGGCATTTTGACGTTTATTCGCAATTACATCCGTGAATGACACCGATGCTTTCGCGACTTCTTCTTTACGCTCTGTTCGGGATGGTGCTGCTTTATTCACGCGCTGTATTTCCATTGATGGTCACCCCATTTATTATTGAAGAAGCTGAAGAACGCCTTGCGGAAGCTGATTCGCCTGCGCCAGCATCGCCTGTCCTGCTTGATTCAAAATGTTATTTCGTGTAAATTTAGTCATCTCTTCGGCCATATCTAGGTCACGGATGCGGGATTCAGATGCTGTTAAATTTTCGTTCGCTGTCTGCAAATTAGAGATCGTATGTTCCAAACGGTTTTGCACTGCACCTAGCTTGCTCCGTTGTTCAGATACTTTTGAAATCGCCTTTTCAATCGTAGTTATAGCAGTAGCAGCCCCCGAAGCAGTTAAAACATCAACCCCACTTATTGCTAGACCCGAAGTGGAAGCATCCATCTTGTTTATTGTCAGTGAGAGTGTTTCTTGAGCATTTGCACCAATTTGAAAAATGATCCCTGAAGAAATACTACCATCAAGCAGATCTTTATTGTTAAACTGAGTTGTATCGGCAATCCGTTCAATCTCTTTTGTTAATGCATCTATTTCATCCTGGATGGATTGACGGTCTGCCGTAACAAGCGTCCCATTTGCTCCCTGTACAGACAATTCACGCATACGCTGTAAAATATCATGCGTTGATGCTAGTGCACCTTCCGCTGTTTGAATCAATGAGATCGCATCAAGCGAGTTGCGTTCCGCCATATCGAGTCCGCGGATTTGCGAACGCATTTTTTCAGATATCGCTAAACCTGCCGCGTCATCTGCGGCGCGGTTAATTCTGAGGCCGGAAGATAGTTTCTCTAAGCTTTTTGCTGTGGCATTGTTTGTGTTGTTTAAGTTGCGGTATGCGTTTAATGCTTGAATGTTATGGTTAATTCTCATCGATTATTTCCCCGTTTCTAGTGAATTTGTTGGTAGATCTTCGACGAAGATATTTTGTTCATAGGCGTTTTGTTTTCGTTTGACCGGCACTTTTGCAGGAGCCGTTTTCATTGCTTCATTCCAAGCCTCAGCCAGCGTTTCAAATAAGCGCTGAGCATCAGAAAGTTTTACGTTGTCCTTGTTCAGATTGGCTTGTATAACGGTGTCAGCGATAAAGTTATATACCTGGTCGAGCTGGTCGGCGATAATACCGGCTTCGTAGTTAATTCCGGCGCCAAGCCGTTCCACAATGTCGTTAATTCTTTGCATGGCAAGGTTCGCTTCAACGAGTTTTCCTTCTTGCAGGCAGGCACTTGCTTTAGAGAATTGTTCGAGACCTGCCTCATATAGTAAAGCCGTAATTTGCTGCGGCGTTTTCTGGTAAATCATTTCTTTTGTAATAAAATCCATCGTGTTTCCACCTCGTTTATATGTATCGGCAAAATTTGCCGAATTTTAATACGTGGATTCCATTTCTTCAATTAAAATTAACATTTCGGCGATCACCGAGTAAAGCTGGGGCGGAATGGAATCACCGAGATCGATGTCAAGAAGTTCAGATAAAAGTGACGAATCCTGTTCCATCGGAATGCCGTGCTGGCCAGCAAGTTCTAATATTTTCGCCGCAAGCGCGCCTTTTCCCTGAGCAACGACGGTTGGTGCGCTTCCTTCTTCGTAACGGATGACTGCGGCGGAAGGACCATTCATTTTCCGGCGGTTGATCTGATTGTAGTAGCTCATATCGTGAAATCAAATCCTTTCGCGGCTCCATTTTTTTCCGTCTTTTTCGCTTCGGTTTTCTGCTGCTCAGGATTTGGGAAAGTGCCGAACTGCACGGCGCCGACGCGGTAACCGATATCGGATAATCGATCTTTTAACACGACCGTGAGCGGCTCCATTTTTTTTTGAAAGTCTTCCCTATCATTTTGCACTTTAACGGATAAGTGTTTGTCCGCGGATGAAATGGTGATGCCAACCGGGCCAAGTTTTTTCGTTTCAAACAAAAAGTGAACGGAGCAGTTTTCCCAATCGACTTGATTACCTCCGTTTTTTGAGCGGATAAAGACGTTCACATTATCTGCCTGGCCGCCTAGTAAAAATGGCAGTGACATCATCATAGACTGAAGGCCTGGTTCTGGTTTACTCAGGAGCTGCTGCCCGGTTATATTAGCGGACATTTGCTCACCTGACTGCTGGCTCATTGTGGCAAGCAGTGCCTGTTTTACCGCGTTTGGGATCTCTGCTTTCCCTTTCAGCAATGCCGCCGCCTGCTCGTGCTCATAATTGAGGCCTGCAGCCCGGACGAGTTCAAAAGCATTTCGAGCGGTCGGGGTATCGTATAAACCCGCCATTGCGCCCGCTAGAACCCGTGGTGCTGTCTCAGCCGTTTCCTGCGTAATCATATGCATTACGCGCGCATCCGTCGGCTTGAACGTTATTTTTTCAATGAGCGCTTTTACTTCCGCAACAATGCGCCCCGCCATCTGCGTGTCGCCTTTTGCGAGCAGTTTCCGTGCTTCCGCGAGCTGTCCAGACGCCTGCATAAGCTCCTTTTCTGTTTTCATGTCGGTGTACAACATGAAGTCACCTTTTAATATCGTGTTGTCCAGTGTTTTAATCGCTCTTTCAATCAATGGTTTCGCCTGTTGCGGCGCTTTTTGTGCAATCAGAAGTTCTGTTGTCTGCAAATTGCGAGTCATATCCCGCTTGAAGATCTTGAAATCAATGGCCGACTGAGACATTTTTTCTGTAATGCGCGTCATGAGTACGTCTTTTGCCGTGATCGGCACATTGGCGAATAGTTCATCTGGGATGATCGGTGCGCTTTGTACTGCGGGCGGGGGGACGAGCGGTTCGACTGCTTTCATAAGCTCTCCCCGTGCCGCCATTTCTTTCCCTGACGCAAAAAGCAGTTCCGCTTTTTCAAGCGATTGCTTCAATTGAGGCATTGCCTCTTTTAAATCGGCTGCCGCTTTCTCCAATTCAGGCATCGCTTCCTTTATAAAAGACAGAACACGCTCAAATGCCGGTTCTTTTTGAATCATTTGTGCGGCTTTTTGAGCAGGAGCCGGTTCAATCTGTTCTGCCTCGGGGATGACGATTCCTGATTCAGGCAGTGCCGCTGTTAATTTCGTCGACGCCATACCGCTGAGCTGAAATGCCTCGCTAAGCTGTCTCATCACACCTGTTCTGTCGCCGTCAAACAATGTACGCAATGCTTTAATAATGTCCTGCACAGGCGCGTTTTGATCTAGCTTTTTTGCCAGCTCCGTTAAAAGTGAACTTCCTGGATGCTGCTTTAAAAGTATTTGAATGGCTTCCGATAGTTTTTGCCTCGCTGCATTGTTTAAAAGCTCTGCTTCGCCAGCTGCGGCTCTTTCAAGAAGTTTTGTGACAGGGATGTTTTTTGCTTCCGCTATTTGTTTAAGCGCGGCTGCTGTTTGTTCTGCCGTACCATGCTGCTTTAAAACCGCTTCTATTTGTTTGATCACGTCAGCGGGGAGTTCCCTTGATTTCATGGCATTTATTGCGTCTTCCATCCGTCCAAGCTGAAGTGCTTTTTCAATCGCGGCACGCGTATTTTCCGGAAAAGGAATACCGGATTGTTTCAGCCATTCCGCTGCCTCTTTGCCAAACGGAACACCGGTGAGCGCCGCATGAATGGCTTTTAATTTTGATTCATCAGGCATGATGCCTTTTTGAGCGAGCGCTTTTAAGGTGTCCAATTTTTCAGCTTCGGTGCCCGGCGCTGTTTCCATGAACGTTTTAACGGCTTGCGCTGCTTCTTTAGTGAGCGACATACCCCGTTCTGTAAATGCGGCCACTTCAGGTGCCGGTTTCGCTGTGTTTGCTGTCGTTGAATTGCCCTCTTGCGTTGTCATCCTGGCACTTTCTGTTTGCACTGGAGAAGGCGCTGATTGAATTGGCACAGTCGCTGCTGGCATGGCGGCGCGGTCTGACTGAATTTTCATCGGTTGGTCTCCTTTCCTGATCCTGTTCATAAAAAAAGATCGCCCGGAGTGGTGTCGTGGGCGATCCGGTTACTGCTGTCCATAAAAATCAAGCATTGCTTTCGCAGTTGCTCTGGCATCTGTTTTGTACGTGCCTGCTGCGACTTGCTCTTTCAGAAGCGCGATTTTTTCACGGCGTTCAGCTAGTAGTCGTGTTGCATCCTGCATCCCTTTTGCGGCGTTTGAAATCTCAAGTTTGTCACTCGCCGCTGCGCTGGCGTTTTTCGCCGCGTCCGCTTTTTTCAGCTGCTTCTGATACGGATTGACCCCGGTCAATCCAGGTGTGTGATTAATTTTCATATCCGTACCCCTCGCTTCCCTAGTTTTATGTTGTGCTTTTAATATCGGCACAATACTGAAAATGTTTAGTGTGAAATATTTCGTGGTTTTAGAAGGATCCATTCTAGGAAAAATGAGAAAACCCGCCATCCGGCGGGTTTTTAGTCACGTTTTTTTCCATGGAATGTTTGTTGGTTCTGTTCGCTTCGAAGACGTTCAAATTCCTGCTCACGCTCATGCAGTTCTAGGCCGTTTTCAATGTCATCGAGGCAGCTGTTACACACTTTTCCTTTTTGGATAATGTTCCCGCATCTGTCGCACGGATAACCAAGATTCGGAAACTGAGCGGCTTGCAGACGGCCTTTTTTCACCCATCCATAAATCATTTCTTCCGTCGCACCGCTATATTCAACGATACGTTCAAGCGTGGCCGCACGATTTTCGCGTTTTCTTAAAAAATTATATGCTTTTTGGTACAATTCCTCTTCAACACGTGAGCATTTCGGACATACTTCACGAAACGCATTTCTCATATACAATTCTCCGCAACGCGGGCAATCAACAACTTCATTCATGCCATTCACCTCATGTCAGTTTCTGTTAGTCCTATTGTCATAGGGAACGGCTGAAATGTCAAGAACCGCTTCGAGCAATTGTGACAGATTTCACGGTACAGGCCCCCGCTTCTTTCAGCGCTTCCGCCACACGCCTGACCGTTGTACCCGTCGTATAAATATCATCGATGACAAGCACCGATTTCCCCTCTGCCTGGCCTAATGGATAGAAAGTCTGCTCTGCACTCAATCGTTCTGCTCGCGACTTTTTTGCCTGTTTATCCGATTCATACCGGCCGATCAGGCGCGTATGTGTAAGACCAGCTGATTCAATTAACGCTTCTGACTGGTTAAACCGCCGTTCCAGCAGCCTTGATGGCGACAGCGGCACAGCACAAATGACATCGCATTCCGCTTCTTTCGCCTCACGCCGCACATCATCTGCAAAAACAGCGGCCAGCGCATAATCCCCCCTGTATTTAAAACGGGCGAGGAGCGATTGCATGGCGCTGTTATACAAGTACAGTGACCTGTTGCCCGCATATATACTCTCGCCCCATGAATGACAGTCCGAACAAATCCCCTCTTCCTTCATTGGCCGGGAGCAAATCCGACATAACGGACCCGTTATTTTCTCTAATTTGCCGAGACAATTCGGGCACAAGGATGAAGATTTCGCTCCGAAAAACAAGAGCCATGTTTCCATTTCCGTATTGTTTTCGCAAAGCAGACACTGCTTCATTCGTCAATTAGCCCCCTTTCAACTCCAAGTTTATTCATCTCATTGATCTGCCTGATCGCTTTCCTCATGGCTTCTGTTTTGCCGTAATGAAAAAAAACAACTTCACCGGTTGGACATTCAGCACTTCTTCCTGCACGTCCGGCTATTTGAACAAGCGCACTTTCGGCAAATACCGCATCTTCCGCGCCGATTACAGCGACATCTATCCCCTGAAAGGTTACACCCCGCTCCAGAATGGTTGTCGACAGCAGTGCAGGAATTTTCCCACGGCGCATCAATTCAACTTTTTCTTTCCGGAGAGGGTCCGCCGCATGCACACTCTCGATACGCGGGTCTATTTCCTTAAATAGCGGCAATGCTTTGTCCATCGTTTCGATGTGTGGATAAAAGAGAAGCAGCCGGCTTCCCTCATTCAGCTTTTCTTTTACCCATAATTGAACAGACACCGGTAAAATTGTTTTTTTCCAGTTGCCGCACCATCGTGTCGCTGGCACTGGAAGCGGGTGCCGATGATAACGCGCCGGAATAAGTGTAGCGTCCCGTTTTCCTGATTTTACTTCCGACTGCCATTCCGTGTTCGGTGTAGCTGTCAAATAAATGAGCGAGGACGATTCCTTCCGTGCTTTTTGAACGGCAAATTGAAGTGATGGATCAAATGTATAAGGGAAGGCGTCAACTTCATCGACAATCATCACATCGAACGCTTGATAAAAACGATAAAGTTGGTGTGTCGTTGTAACGACGAGCGGGCTGTACGAGCTGCGATCGGGGCTGCCGCCATAGAGAGCAATTGGCGGTGTGTCAGGGAAAGCAGCTGCAAGGCGGGGCGCAAGCTCTCTCACGACATCGGATCTGGGCGCTGCTATACAGACCCGTTTGCCATCAGAGAGAGCGGCTGCAATCCCTTGAAACAAGACTTCTGTTTTGCCGGCTCCCGTTACTGCCCAAACGAGGTGCTCACTTGAATGGATTATAGCTTGTTTGACGTTAACAGATGCAGCCCTTTGACCTTCAGAAAGAGTACCTGTCCAGTGCAATGTTCCAGCGTGATCTGGATGTTTTGGCGCCGGGCCGTTCCAGCGGTAAAGTGTGGTGCAAGATGATATTTTGCCCATTTCAATACAGTTGCGGCAGTATGTGCATACTTTTCCGCATCGGGCACAGCGGTGGGATGAAAAATTCTTGGTGTTGTTGCATCGATTGCAACGGAGTCTTCCATTGTCCAAATAGATAGCAGGCCGGGTGGAGGTGTGTTCGTCCGGGACGTAGATCATTTCTTCATCAATAAGTTCTCTGCCAGTCAAAAACGATACCTTTGTCATATAACACTTCCTTTCGTGTCTAGTATACTGTTTATTTGATATTTATGACAATTGCTGTCATTTTGTCATGGTAATTTAACATAGAGCCTTTTTTTACATATGATATAATTATTTCGTAATATTTATAAAGAAAGAAAGGGGAAACTATGCGAAAAATAATAGGAAGTCTCGTTGCTTTCTTGCTTATCTTTACGTTTGTCTTCCAAGTATCGGCACAGACTTTCAGAGATATTTCAAACCATTGGGCTAAAACTGAAATTGAAGAGTTAATAGAAGAAGGTGTGATTCAAGGATTTAATGACGGCACATTTCGTCCGAATGCACAGGTAACGAGAGGACAGTTCTTGGCTTATCTTGTACGCGCTCTTGATTTACCAGCAGGCACTTCAGCATTTCCAGACGTACCGAGGGGCAGCCTCTTATACAGCGAGATCGCTGCTGCAAAAAAAGCCGGGCTTATTCTTGGAAATTCAGACGGATTGTCTTTGATCAGCGAACCGATAACTCGCGCAGATGTAGCGGTTATGCTTGACCGCGCCATGCAGCTAAAAGGCGAGTATATGGAGCGTTCATCGCTCACTTATACAGATTCATTAACAATTGGCAAGTATGCTTATCGTGCTGTGGAACGGATGACCCATTATGGATTAATCAACGGAACAGCAGACAATACATTTCAACCAACAAAAATTGCGACGAGGGGTGAATCAGCCGTCTTCGTGCATAGATTGATGACAAAGCTTGATTTGCTTGGCTTTACGAAAAATCCGGTGACACTGCCAAAGCCGGCGAGCAATCAAGAAGTCGTACTTCGAATCAACGATTATCAATATGTAAAAGTCCGAATGAATACTAGAGGCGTCCCACTCTCATACATGAAACAAACATCAAGTAAAAACCCTTTATCTACTGATCATCATTACTACTACCATATGGGACGTGCGTCAAAACCATTTGGCTACATGCGGGTGACACTTCGAAAACTGGACAACGGCGATACATTTGTCTTCACAAAGTTTGTACATAACGGTGATAATACGTATTCAGCGTCTGTCAGTCTTCCATTTGAACAGTCTACTTCCTACTCATTGGCAAAATATAATGCGTTCGGAACCGTTAAGCAGACGTTCAGCAGCACATATGGGTATGACAAAACCACGCACCCGACAGGCATTTTGTCTGTGAAACGTGGATCGACCGTAACGAATGAAATGATGATGGGGAAAAACTATATTTCTGTTAACCGTCAGACGACATATTCAAACGGACAGAAATCTGTTTTGCGCGAGTTTATAAAGGAACTCGAAAGCTACAATGTCACGACAGATCCATCAAAAAAGACAGTTACCGCGAAAATGAATGTATCCGTACGCGGAAAGGCTATTTCTGAATCGTGGGCCCTCGTCTCTGAAAAGAAACTATTTGAAAGCGTGGATAATCGCAATAGATGGTTTGAGCGGACAATTAAGGAATACGGATTCATTAATAACTGGCTGACAGCGGATGGTGCATACACGAAGCTGCCATGGTCCATTGAGCCTGGCTACAAAATGGGGTATGGACGAAACATTACAAGGCTGCAGGGCGGTGTCTATTTAAGTGCCTATAACGGCAATAAAGAAAGGTATTACCGCGATCTTGTTGTGAATGCGTTAGCGGATCTGAATGTTTTTTCTAATGGAGCAATCGCTAAAGGGCAGACGCCTGTTTTCAAAACGGAATACACGAGCGCAGGGCTGAAAAAATCATATGGCACAACGGCTCCTTACATCGATACGCGTCTCAATGAAAATGCAGCCCTCTTTTTGAAAAATGCATCAGAATCACTTTCTATTCCGGAACTGGCGACAGCAAATTTACGTTATGCGGATTTCCTTGTCCAGCAAAAAACGACCGGCAATATTATTCCGATCACTGCTACAAGCTATTTAATCGCTGATTATTACGCTCCGGGCAGTAAAAAGACGCATGTTTCATTAAATCATGCACTTGGTGAAATGAGATTCCTGCTTGAAACGTACAAGCAGACTGGCGAGACAAAGTATTTGAAAACCGCCCGTGAATTGAAAGCCGGCATTGAAAAGCTATATCCAAAATGGGTGCGCCCGAACGGTGATCTATGGTATCAAGTAAACGGAAGCCTTGTATTTGCTGGAGATGACTATGATACGCTCACGCTGGCGGATTTACTGATGAGCCAAAATGCATTTGCGGAAAACGGCATTCCAAGAAGTGAAATTTTTGATAAGATGATTGTTTCGAAAACAAAATATGCCGTTAAAAACAAAGTCAAAATTTCCGCACAAATTTCTTTGCTGCTACAAGAACAGGGATTTGGAAACCTTATAAAGGGAACATCAGCCGCAAGTTCAACTTCCAATCAATTTAATCCTGATGATCTTCCGAAAGATACTCTAGATTTGCTTGCCCAATAAACAAAAAAGCGTTCCGACGTTCGGAACGCTTTTTTTATTCGATTTTTCCTGCGGGGGTCAATACGTCCCTTTTTTCGTCCATCCCATCGCGAGTGCTCCTTCGCCAAGATGAGTGCCGATGACAGGACCAAAATGGCTGATGCCAAATTCAGCGTTCGGGAATCGTTTTTTCAAATCGATCATCCAGTCGCGCGCATCATCCTCCCGATTAGCGTGAATGATAACAGCCTGCATTTTGTCCCCTTCGTTGTAGACCTCTTCAAATAGGTCACCGATTCGTTTCAGTGCTTTTTTGCTTGTACGAATTTTTTCAAATGGGACAATGACTTTATCTTCAAAATGAAGAATCGGTTTCACTTGAAGCAGTCCACCGATCAATGCCTGCGCTCCATTCAGCCTGCCTCCGCGTTTCAAATGATTTAAATCATCCACCATAAAATAGGCACGTGTCCACTGTTTCATTTCGGCAAGTTCAGCTATAATTTCTTCCGGTGTGTTTCCCTGCTTAACCATTTCTGCCGCACGCAGTACATAAAACCCTTGCGGCGCGCAGCTCAACTCTGTATCAAATGAATATACGTTAAGACCATCGACCATGTCCGCTGCGGTCATTGACGACTGGTATGTGCCGCTGATTCCACTGGATAAATAAATGCCGATCACCGCATCGTAATCCTTGGCAATCCGCTCATACATTTCGACAAAATGGCCGATTACCGGCTGTGACGTTGTCGGTAATTTTTCGCTGCCACGAACCTTCTCATAAAATTCATCTGTCGTTATATCCATTTCTTCTCGGTAAGCATCATCGCCAAAAATTACACTGAGCGGAATCATAAATATGTTCAATTCATCGCGAAGCTCTTTCGGAAGATAAGCCGTACTGTCAGTCAAAATTGCCGTCTTCATCTTCATATACCTGCCTTATTTTTATTTATACTTTCCTTATTTTATCTGAATCCCTGTCTTTTTGCATCCCTTTTCGATTAAGATAAAGGGTAAGAACGTGTCATCCTGCGCAACTTTTAACACATATCACGCAGCTGCGAGGAGGGATCTTTTGAAAGGAATATCGCTTGTTTTAATCGGAGCCTCTCTGTGGGGAGTAATTGGTTTATTTGTGCAAGGTTTATATACATATGGCTTTACACCAATCGATGTTGTAGCGTTACGTGTTCTTGGTGCAGCACTGATCCTTTTTCCAGTGTTTGCGGTGTTTCAGCGCAAATGGCTGATGGTCAATGTTCGGGATTTGCCGTATTTTGCAGGCTGCGGAATTGTCAGTATTGCGTTTTTTAATTTATGTTTTTTCACCGTCATTGATCGCTCATCAAACTCTCTTGCGGTGGCTCTTCTTTATACAGGACCGATTTTTGTCGTCCTGCTGTCGCGGCTATTTTTTAAAGAACCGCTCACACGAGGAAAAGGAGCGGCCCTCTTTATGACGATTACCGGGTGTATGTTTGTCGTCGGGCTCATTCCTTCCGGTGATGCCGCCTTGTCTGTTTTGACCATTTTAATCGGACTGTCATCTGGATTTTTTTACGCACTTTATTCGATTTTTGGAAAGTTTGTATCAAAACGGTATCATCCACTTACGATTACAGCTTATTCAATGCTATTTGGGTCGTTATGCATCGTGCCATTTTCCGGAATCTTTGAACATGCGGGGGTTTTCCTGGAGCCTGCTGTTTGGCGGAATGGAGCCGGACTTGTCCTTTTCTCAACGATTCTCGCATATGCTTTTTATACAGCGGGGCTTGCCAAAATGGAATCCGGCCGGGCAGCCATTGTCGCAACAGCAGAACCTGCTGTCGCTATAATGATTGGTGTCATTGTCTTTAAAGATGCATTAACAGCATGGCAGATTGCGGGGATTGTATGCATTCTCACTGCTGTGTTGTTTACGATCGATAGAAAAAATCAGCTTGCATCAAAAAAGCCCATGTCTAAAGTGCAGTAAACAGCAAGCTTTAAAACGAATAAAACCCCGCTCAAATGAGCGGGGTTTCTCGTGTATTCAGCCGAAAGTAAACGGATTACCGACATAGCTTAACCGGCAAATACTTCTGTCCATTCATTTCGTTTTGCGAGCATGCCTTTGGCAATCTCTTTTGCACCCTCTAAGCTGTGACTTGCTGCCCAGCCGCATTGGACTTCGTTGCAAGCCGGCACTTCTGTTGCATCTAGCACATCTTTAAGTGTTTTTTCGATTATGTTCAAAATGTCATTGTAATCGTCATGGTTAATTACTGCAATGTAGTAGCCAGTCTGGCAGCCCATGGGGCTAATATCAACGATTTTATCGGAATGATTGCGGCTGAATTCCGCCATCATATGCTCGAGTGAATGAAGCGACGGCATGTCCATATGCTCTTTATTCGGCTGGCAAAAACGGATATCATACTTCAAAATTTTGTCGCCATTTTGTCCTTCTTTTACACCAGCAAGTCGCACGTACGGTGCTTTTACTTTTGTGTGGTCCAAGTTAAAGCTTTCTACATTCATTTCTTTTGTCATAATCAACTGCCTCATTTCATCTTAAATTATAGGATCATTCCATGCCGAATAGAGAAATTTGCTTCCAGCCGGCGTCTTCTTTTTTAAAGACCATAATTTGACGCGTTGTCTGGCTTACTTCCTTGCCGGTGCTTAAATCTTTTGATGTCGATTCCATATTCATAAAGACGTTAGCCGTTTTCGTTTCATCGTCGTATTTAATAATCATCGGATTAAGCGGTGTCATGGATGCATCGAATGTATCAAACACTTTTTGAACATACTGCTTTTCTTCTGTATAGTCAAAGGATTCCGGCGTTTTTGAAATGGTGGACATGTACGCGTCTGCATCTTTATTATTAAATGATTTTACCTGCTTGTCCAGAACAGTTAAAATCGCTTTTTTTTCTTCAGCGGGTACATTTTCAGCTTCTTCGATCGGGACCTTGCCAGTTTGCGTATTTTCCCCTTCGATTAAGCTGGATTTTTCCGCATCAGCTGTTTCTTTAGAAACATCTGAAGCAGTATGTGTATCTTGTTTCATTGTGTCAGCTGGTTCACTGTCACTTGTCGAGTTAGCCGATTCGTTTTTTGTTTCATCTCCACAACCGGCAAGCAATACACCTGCAATCATCAGCGCTGTTATCCATTTATATGTCAACGTCATGGCACGTCCTTTCTTCGTCTGCTTTTATTGTAAAAGAAAAACGGTCCGCGCTCAACTAGCGCAGACCGTTTTTTCAGTAATAGCGGTAATATGGCGGACGACCGAAAATAATCGGTGTAAGCAAACTGCCAGTTAATCGGACGGTAGTAATACGGGCTCATTACTCATCCCCTTTTTAAAATTCCATCCATCCATCATATGCATCCGGAGGAAACAAGGTGAAAGAGTCCTTTTTCATGCAATCAACACATCATAAAAATTGGGCTTAGCGTACTTCCACCCATCCTTTTTTAATGGCTGTAACGACTGCCTGTGTACGGTCATTTACGTTCATTTTTTGAAGAATGTTACTGACATGGTTTTTAACTGTTTTTTCACTGATGTACAGCGCTTCTCCAATGCCACGGTTGCTCTTTCCGTCAGCAAGAAGCTGTAGCACTTCACATTCGCGGCGTGTCAATAAGTGCAGTGGCCGGACGACTTCCGTTTGCTGGAAACCTTTCCCTTTCCCATCATCATTTGACAGGCGGCGGTAATCGGCGATCAGGTTGTGTGTGACACGCGGATGCAAGTATGAACCTCCCGCGGCAACCACTTTTACGGCTTCGACAAGTTCTTCCGCATCCATTTCTTTCAGCAAGTAGCCAAGCGCTCCTGATTGAAGTGCGTGTGTAACATAGTTTTCATCGTCATGAATGGATAAAATGATGACTTTCGTATCTGGATACTGTTCAATTAATGTACGGGTTGCTTCTACACCATTTACTTCCGGCATGTTAATATCCATAATGACTACGTCCGGTTTGTGCTGTCCGACAAGTGCGAGTGCTTCAGCACCATCGTCCCCTTCAGCCAGTACTTCAAATGATTCCTCAAAATCAAGAATGCGCTTTACTCCTTCACGGAATAATTGGTGATCATCAATAATAATAATTTTCGTTGCCATCCCTATATCCTCCTCTAATTCAATGTCTGCTCCAACACAGGCACGCTAATTAAAACAGCTGTGCCTTCTCCCGGCTTGGAGTGAAGCGTAATGTCACCTTCAAGAAGCTCCACCCGTTCTTTCATTCCCATTATGCCAAATGAACCGGATTTTTTTTCATTTACAAGAAACCCTTTGCCGTTATCTTTTACGACAGCAAGTACTTGATCTCTTTTAATTTCTAGTTTCACCATAATGCTTGATGCATCTGCATGTTTTAATGCATTCTGAACAGATTCTTGAATAAGTCGAAACAAGGCCACTTCAAGTTTTGACGGAAGACGTTTGTCCATCCCGATATTCACAAATTCAATATCCGGCTCCGCCGACTTGGACCTGTTGTAATCACTAACGGTCGCTAAATATTTTTTTAATGTTGGGATCAATCCTAAATCATCAAGTGCCATTGGGCGAAGATCGTAAATAATCCGACGCACTTCATACAAGGCAGATCGAACCATTTTTTTTAAATCGCGTATTTCTTTAAATGCGTCTTCCACATTTCGTTCACGGTACAGTTTTTCAATTAGGTCAGAACGCATGAGTACATTTGCCATCATCTGTGCTGGTCCATCATGAATTTCCCGTGATAGCCGTTTTCGCTCTTCTTCCTGCGCTTCCATTACCCTCAGACCAAATGCCTGTTTAAGACGGGCATCTTCAAGCGCCTGTCCAAATTGTTTCATATCCTGCGTTAAATAATTTAAAACAACCGCAGTTTGCGAGACGAGGTGCTCCGCCCGTTCAATCGTTTTGTTGACAGAAAGAAGACGGCGGTCAAGGTCGTTGCGCCGTTCCATAAGCTGCTTTTCATTTTGACGCAGGACAAGAAGTTTCATTTGCAATTCATGCGCTTTTTCATACGCTTCCCGCACGACCTCTTCAGAGTATACAGAGAAATCTTTACTCACTTCTGATAATCGCCGGCGAGCCATTTTCACTTTTCGTTCCAGGTCTTCCTGCTCAATAATCGCAAAATGAATATGGCTTTTAACAAGCTCCAGCTCTGTCATCAGCGTTTCATAATCAACCCTGCTCTGTTCAGCAATCGAGAAAATCTGGTCTTTACTTTGATCGACCGTTTCAACCATCTTATCAAGTATCGTATCAAGCAGTTTCGTATCAGAATTTCGTATGGACATGAAAGATCCCTTCCCCGTTTTTAAATACCTGTTTAAAAAGACACAGCCCATTTTTCATGCCACTGCAACTTTTGAAGGCGGAAAAAATACGTAGTTCTTTTTAATTGACTAAAAAAAGACCCGGTGAAAACCTCACACGGAAAGGACAATATTATTATATCAATTAGATTAAATATTGAACATTAAAGTTTATTTACGTTTCCTTTAAAAGTATTTCGGAGCATGTCTCTTTTCATTCCGACTTTTTTCCTTTACGATGGTTAACAGTAGTTAATACCCCATTTCTTCATTCTTAAACCAACTGGAGGAAAAATAATTGTTATCTTTTTATAAAACCGTTAAAGGCTATGGGGAATATGAAATTGTTATTCAAAAATCCCGTTTCATTGCTTATGTAGATAGAGTTGAATCGGTTGAGGAAGCGCAGGCATTTATTGAGCGTATAAAAAAGCAAAACCGGGATGCAACGCATAACTGTTCTGCTTACATGATCGGCGAAAACGATCAAATTCAAAAAGCAAATGACGACGGTGAACCTTCTGGAACTGCTGGTGTACCCATTTTGGAAGTAATCAAAAAGCGCGGGTTGAAAGACACGGCAATCGTGGTTACCCGTTATTTCGGCGGCATCAAACTCGGAGCCGGCGGCTTAATTCGTGCTTATGGAAAATCCGCTTCGGAAGGTTTGAATGCGACGGGAATTGTTGAGCGCCGGCTGTTGAAAGTCGTCACTGCCTCCATTGATTACTCTTGGCTCGGGAAAATTGAAAATGAACTTCATTCCTCTATTTATGACATAAAGAATATTCGTTATGCGGAAAATGTGGAGGTCGATGTCTTCGTTGAAGAGAAGGACGTTCCTGTTTTTTGTGGATGGATGACAGAAATGACGAATGGACAGGCGGTCTATACTGAAGGTGACGTGCTCTATATGGAAAAAGATGCTGCTGAATAAAAAAAATTTTACGTAACTCTCGTTTCATAGTAAAATGAAAGGTAGCATTTCTGTCGAAACCGCACGAAAATCACCATTTTAAAGGAGAAAGAAACATGGCTTCAGAAAATCAGCGAACAGGACGGCGGCGCAGGAAGACACAAAAACGCCGGATCGTCTTTTTCACACTTTTTATACCTGTTCTGCTTATCGCCTCGACATTAATCGGCTATGCGGCGAACTTGCATAAAAAAGCAGAAACGGTCTTTACCGACTCGTATGAAGATGACGGAAGAGCTAAGTCTGAATTGCGTGATGCAGACGTGCACCCGCTCGAAGACAACATTTCCATTTTATTTATGGGTATTGATGATAACGAAAATCGGCAATATGGCCTTAACACACGCACTGATGCACTTGTTCTCGCGACGTTGAATGTCGAAAATAAAACCATTAAGATGTTGAGCATTCCACGGGATTCATACGCATATATCCCTGAACTTGATGAGTACAATAAAATTAACCATGCACATGCAACCGGCGGACCGATTTCGACAATCGAAACGGTTGAAGAGCTGCTTGAGGTGCCGGTCGATTATTACGTTAGATTAAATTTTTATGCCTTTGTTGATGTCGTCGATGCATTAAATGGCATTGAATTTGATGTACCATTTGAAATGAATGAAAAAAATTCTAATGATATACACGGTGCCGTTGAACTTGAGCCAGGAAAGCAAAATTTAAATGGTGAAGAAGCACTTGCCCTAGCCCGGACACGTAAATATGACAATGATATTGAGCGTGGCAAGCGCCAGCAGCAAATTTTGCAGGCGATTACGAAAAAAGCAATATCTTTAAATTCCATTACAAAATACGATGAAATTTTAGAAGCAGTCGGGTCAAATATGCGGACAAACCTGACATTCAGTGAAATGAAATCACTTATTGAATACGGAAAAGACGGCCGCATTGACTTTGAATCCCTCACACTTTCCGGGACAGATGACTTTATGAGCTCTGGTGCTTATATTTACCGAATTGATGAAACAGATCTAGAAGTCGTAAAAGGCAAATTACAGCGACACCTTGATATGGAACCATCATATTCCCGGCTTGAAGAGGATGAAAGCAGCGATTCCGAAGAGGAAGCCACTTACAGTACAGACGAAGAGTCTATATATGAATAACAAAAAACCCGCTGGTTCTGGAGTGACCCCTAAAAGTTAGACACGGTTATTTCATTAGGCAG